>NZ_NOKT01000014.1 GCF_002237655.1 Streptomyces sp. XY006 | reverse complement strand
CGGGCGCGAGGGCGGGAGCCGCGCGAGGGCGGGCGCGAGGGCGGGAGCCGCGCGAGGGCGGGCGCGAGGGCGGGAGCCGCGCGAGGGCGGGCGCGGGGGTGTCGCCGAAGGGGGCGATGTCAGACCCTGGTGCCACACTCGCGGCATGGCCGACCGGTGGGCGCTCGCTCCGGCCGAGGACGGTGGCGTGGACGTCGCCCCCCTCGGTCCGGACGGGCTGCCCGCCGGACCCGTGCGGCGCGAGGCGGACCCCGCCGAGGCCGTCCGGAGCCGTCCCGGCGTCACGCGGTGGGTGTGGCGTTCCACCGCCGAGGTCTACCCGCGCCTGCTCGCCACGGGGGTGCGAGTCGAGCGGTGCTACGACATCGAGGCCGCCGAGACGCTCCTCCTCGGCCACGAGGGGCGGTACGGGGAACCACGCTCGGCGGCGGCCGCCCTGGCCCGGCTGCGCGGCGGCCCCGTACCGCCCGATCCGCCGCTGCGCTCCGCCGAACCGGGCTCCCAGTCCTCCCTGTTCGAACCCCAGGGCGTCCGGCTGCCCCTGCCGGACCTCCTGGCCGTCTACGCCGAGCAGCAGCGGCGGCACGAGCGGGCCGAGCACCCCGACCGCATGCGGCTGCTGACCGCCGCCGAGTCGGCGGGCACGCTGGTGGCCGCGGAGATGAACCGGGCCGGGCTGCCCTGGAGCGCCGAGGTGCACCGCGCGGTGCTGCACGACCTGCTCGGCGAGCGGTACGCGGGC
This sequence comes from Streptomyces sp. XY006, assembly GCF_002237655.1. Lineage (GTDB taxonomy): Bacteria > Actinomycetota > Actinomycetes > Streptomycetales > Streptomycetaceae > Streptomyces > Streptomyces levis. Next base: position 217,439 of record NZ_NOKT01000014.1, on the reverse strand, counting down.
GGTGGCGAGCCCCGCCGCCTCGCCGAGCTGGCCGACGAGGTGTCCGCCGCGTTCGGCCGCCGGGTCCGCCCCGATCTGCCGGCCGACGTGATCAAGGCCTTCGCGCAGGCCGGCATCAAGATCTCCTCGACCCGCCGCTGGGAGATCGAGTCCGTCGACCACCCGGCCGTGAAGCCGCTGGTCGAGTACAAGAAGCTGTACCGCATCTGGGTCGCCCACGGCTGGTCCTGGCTCCAGGACTGGGTGCGCGAGGGCCGGTTCAGACCCGAGTTCCTCGCGGGCGGGACTGTGACCGGGCGCTGGGTGACCAACGGCGGGGGCGGGCTGCAGATCCCCAAGGTGATCCGGCGGGCCGTGGTCGCCGACCCCGGCTGGCGGCTCGTCGTCGCCGACGCCGACCAGATGGAACCGCGCGTCCTCGCCGCGATCTCCCGCGACCCCGGGCTGATGGAGGTGGCCGGCCGGGAGACCGACCTCTACCAGTCCGTCTCCGACCGCGCCTTCTCCGGCGACCGCGCCCAGGCCAAGCTCGCCGTGCTCGGCGCGGTCTACGGGCAGACCTCCGGCGACGGCCTGAAGAACCTCGCCGCGCTGCGCCGCCGCTTCCCCAAGGCGGTCGCGTACGTCGACGAGGCGGCGCAGGCCGGTGAGGAGGGCCGGCTGGTGCGGACCTGGCTGGGCCGCACCTGTCCCCCGGCGGCCCGGGCGGCCGACGAGGGCGCGGAGGAGGCGGGCATCCCCCTCTCCGAGGACGAAGCGCAGCAGTGGGTGCCGGGCTACGCCTCCACCAACACCCGGGCCCGCGGCCGTTTCGCCCGCAACTTCGTCGTCCAGGGCAGCGCGGCCGACTGGGCCCTGCTGATGCTCGCCGCGTTGCGCAGAACGTGCGCGGACCTCGCCGCCGAGCTGGTCTTCTTCCAGCACGACGAGGTGATCGTGCACTGCCCGGAGGAGGAGACGGAGACGGTCGTCGCGGCGATCCGCGAGGCGGCGGACCTGGCCGGACGGCTCACCTTCGGACCGACGCCGGTGCGGTTCCCGTTCACGACGGCGGTGGTGCGGTGCTACGCCGACGCCAAGTGACCGGCGGGTCGGCGTCACCGTCGGGACGACCGCTGTTCCCGGCCCGTTCGAGCACCTCCGCCTCGGTGGTCCGGCCGCGGCTACGCGCGTAGGGGAGCAACAGCCGGACGAGCGTGGAGACGAGGGCCGCACGGTCGCCGCGCGGGTCACCCACGTGCCGCTGCACCAGCACGACGATGTTCGCCAGCTCCAGATCGGCCCAGGCGAACGCCTCCTCGGGGCTCGCGAAGGGGGCGGTGGGACCGGTGCGTGCCGGGTGCCGTTCCGGCTGACGCGCGGCGGGACGGCAGCGGTGGGTCCGGCCGGGGGCGGACTCGGGGGCGGGCGGGGCGAGGTGACCGAGCCCCCGGCCGGTGACCGGGTCGTGAACGGCGGCGGCAGCGCGCTCGGCCTCGGCGGCGTACCAGCGCAGGGCGATGTCGGCGGGGCCGGGGGCAGTGGTCCGGCCGGCGCCGGCGTGCCCCTCGGCCTGCCCCGCAGCCTGTCCCCCGGTCTCCCCCGTTGTCTCTCGCGTTGTCTCCCCCTCGGTCTCTCCCGTTGTCTCCCCCTCGAGCTCTCCCGCGGCCAGTTCCCGGGCGAGGTCGCGGACGAGTACGTGGGGTGTGTAGCGGCCGTACGCGGGCTCCTCCAGCAGGGCCACGTCGACGAGCCGGTCCAGCGCGGCCTCCGTACGGGGCACGCCGGTGCCGGTGAGACGGGCCAGCAGCGGGGCGCCGTACGCCGGGAGGTCGAGCGCGCCGATGCGGCGGAGCGTCAGGGCCGCGTCCCGGTCGGTCTCGTGCGGGGAAGCGGCCAGGGAGTCGTGTGCGCCGGCCAGGGTGCGGCGGACGCTCAGGTCGTCGTAGTCCAGGTGCCGCAACCTGCCCTCGCCGAATACCAGTTGAGCGGCGAGGGCGTCCGGGGTGAGGGCCGGCCGGGCGGCGAGCCGCGCGGCTGCGGCCCGTAGGGCCAGGGGGAGCCGGCCGGTGCGTTCGACGAGGAGACGGGCGGCCTGCGAACCGTCCAGGTCGTCGCGACCGGAGGCGACGCGCAGGAGCCCGGTGCTCTCATCGTCCGACAGCGGGCTGAGCGGGAACCGCGCCGCACCGTCGAGGGCGGTGAGCGGGGAACGGCTGGTGACGATCACCGCGCAGCCGGCACCGCCCGGCAGGAGCGGCCGCAACTGCGCGGCGCTGACGGCGCCGTCCAGGACGAGCAGCGTGCGGGTCCGGGCGAGCAGGGACCGCAGCAGCGCCGATGCCGCGTCCGGCGACTCCGGGATGCGGCAGGGTTCGACGCCGAGGTCACGCAGCAGGGCGGTGAGCGCCTGACCCGGGGTGAGGGGGGTCGTACCGGGGGTGGCACCGCGCAGGTCGAGGTGGAGCTGCCCCTGGGGGAAACGTTCCGCCAGATCGTGTGCGACCCGCAGGGCGAGGGCGCTCTTGCCGGCGCCGGGCATGCCGCTGATCACCGCGGTGGGGCGGGGGCCGGTGGCCGTGAGCACGCGGTGCAGGGCTTGGCGCTCGGCAGCGCGACCGGTGAAGTGGGCGGGGGGTGGTGGTAGTTGTGCGGGGGATGGTGGCAGTTGAGCAGGGGGTGGGACTTGGACGGGGGGCGGCGGTACTTGGGCTGAGGGAGGAGGCGGTAGTTGGGCGCCGTATCCCGTCGACCCGTACTCACCCGTGCCGTACTCCTTGGCCCCCGGCGCACCGGAGCCGCGCTCCCTCGCTCCCGGGACATCCAAGCCCTGTGCCCTCACTCCCGGCTCATTCGCCGCCTGCTCCCTCACCCCCGGCGCATCCGAACACTGTGCCCTCGGCCCCGGCGTATGCGAGCCCTGCTCCCTAGCCCTGGGCGCGCCCAAGCCCAAACCCCGTGCCCTCACCCCCGGCGCATTCGAGCCATACCCGCTCCCCCCGGCCTCCCGGAGCACCTCCACGTGTGCCGCACGCATCCCCGGTCCCGGCTCGATGCCGAGTTGGCCGACGAGGCGGGTGCGCAGATCGCGGTGGACGGCCAGGGCCTCCGCCTGGCGGCCGGTGCGGTGCAGCGCGAGCATCAGCTGGCGGTGGTACGCCTCGCGCAGCGGATGCTCCCCGGTCAGCGCCACCAGCTCCGGCACCAGCGCGTGCAGGCGCGGCCCGCCCAGCGCCAGCTCGGCGTCGTGGCGCCACTCCAGGAGCAGCAGCCGGGCCTCGCGCAGCCGCTGGGCGAAGGCGTAGCCGCCCACCTCGGGCGGGAGCCCGGCGAGCGGCGCGCCCCGCCAGAGCGCGAACGCGTCGGCACACGCGCGGAGAACGCCCTCCCAGTCCCGGCCGGTGTGCGCAGTCCGGGCCGCGGCGACCTGGGCGTCGAACACGTGGACGTCCAGTTCGCCGTCGTCGACCCGCAGCAGATAACCGGAGGGTGTGGTGCGCAACCGTTCGGGGTCGTCGAGCAGCCGCCGCACCCGGGCGACGTGGTTGTGCAGTGAGGCCTGGGCGGAGACGGGCGGTGCCTCTCCCCACAGCGCGTCCTTGAGCGACTCGACGGAGACGACCCGCCCCGCGTCCAGCAGCAACGCGGTCAGCAAGGCACGGGACTTGGGGCTCCTGATCCCGACGGCCCGGGCCGTACCGGGCGTGACGCCGTTTCCGGTGCCGTCGGGGGCGTCGTGGTAGAGCACGGTCGGTCCCAGCAGCCCGAACCTTAACGCGAGTCCTGCCCGGACCCCGCCGCCCGTACCGACGCCCTGGCCGCCCGTGCCGACGCCCTCGCCTCCCGTACCCACACCCTCGCCCGCCGCGCCGGCGTCCCCGCCGCCCGCACCGGAAGATGCAGATGCCCCCATCCCGCCACGCCCCCGTGTTGTCGCAACCGCCCCGGCGGGACCGCCCCCTTGACGAGTTTCCGCTCCCTGGGCAGTGGTTTTCCGTCACCTTGGCCCGTACGCCTCCACCGGAATCCACCGCTGTTCCGGCCGCCCTCGATCCTGGTTCGGCGACTTCTCGCCAATCGACGAACGACGCAACGGCGAACCGTTGGCCATATGTTAGCGATCCGTTGGCAAAGCCTGATGTGATCACTACATCGGATCTGGCCCGGCGGCGCGCGCGTATGGACGCGCAACTCGGGGGAGTGTCGCCGCCGCGGCCGGATCCGGGTCCCGGCCGGCGGAGGTGAACGGCCGGGGCCCCTCAACTTCCCCGAAGCCCGGCTTGCGGAGCCGACTTCCCTGAAGCCCGGCTTCCGGAGCCGACTTCCCCGGAGCCCGACTCCTCCAGAGCCCGGCTCCCGGGGCCAACTTCCTCGAAGCCCGGCTCAGCTGACGCTCAGATGACCGGCGGCCGTCCCAGCCGCGTCAGCCGCCACACCGTGCGCCAGCGCATCGGCCGTCGCTCCCCCGCCGGCTCCCGTACGCCTTCCACGAATCCGCCGCACCACGCCCGCAGCCCCGCACGGGACCGGATCCGGGCGAGTGTGAGCAGCACCCAGACACCCAGATGCACCGGGACGAGCGGCAGCGGCAGCCGGCGGCGGACCAGCCAGACCCGGTTGCGGGCGTTGACGCGGTAGTAGATGGCGTGCCGGGCGGGCGAGGTCCGCGGGTGCCGGAGCACCAGTTCCGGCGCGTAGAGGATCCGCCAGCCCGCGTCGGCCGCACGCCAGGCGAGGTCGGTCTCCTCGTGCGCGAAGAAGAACTCGGCGGGCCAGTCGCCGACCTCGTCGAGCATCGCCATCCGCAGCGCGTGCCCGCCGCCGAGGAACCCGGTGACGTAGCCGCCGCGCAGCGGGTCCGCGTTGCCGATGCGGGGCACGTGCCGCTGCTGCGTGACGCCCTCCTCGTCGGCGATGCGGAAGCCGACGATGCCGAGCCGTTCGTCGGCGGCGTACAGGTCCCGCACCCGGCGCAGCACATCGGCGTCGACGAGCAGACCGTCGTCGTCCAGGTCGACCACGACGTCGACGTCGCCGAACTCCCGCAGCCGGTCGAGCGCGGCGTTGCGCCCGCCGGGGCAGCCCAGGTTCTCGTCGAGTTCGACGGTGGTGACCTCGCCGGGCAGCGACAGCCGCCGGGCGAACTCCGGCAGCGGGCAGCCGTTGCCCACGACGACGATCCGCTCGGGCGGCACGTCCTGCTTGGCGACGGATTCCAGCAGGGCGTCGACCTCGGCGGGCCGGTTGCCCATGGTCACCACGGCGACGGCGATCCTGGGTGCCCCCATGTCCTCACCTCGTCCCGGTCGGCAACTGACGGTTGACGGGCGATGCTAGCCGTTCACGGCGAGGACCCTCGCCGTACGCCTGCCGGACGGCGATTCGCCCGCGCCGTTTCGGTGCGGGCGCCCCGCCGCCTCCCGCGCGGCGATCAGGCCCGGCAGCGCAGCATCACCAGTGGCGGGTTGGCGTGGAAATCCGCCCAGAAGTCCGCACCGAACGCGCGCACGCCCGCCTCGGACACCGTCAGCGGAACCCACTGAAGCTCCTCGAACCCGGCTGCCCGCAGGCACTGTTCGTAGACCTCGCGGCGCGGGCAGGCCGTGACGAACTCGATGGGCGGGTCGAGCAGCGCGGTGACCCGGACGCGCGGTCCGGTCTCGGCCTCCTCACCGGTCGGCTCGCAGCGGAAGCCGTACTTCTCCGGGGACGGTCCGTCGAAGCGGAATCCCGGCGTCTGCGCGAGTACGCAGAACGTGCCGCCGGGCTTCAGATGCCGGTGCGCGGTGCGGCACATCCGTTCCATGGCGGCGATGCCGTGCGCGTAGTCGAGGAGTTGGACCGCCGTGGCGATGTCGAAGCGCCGGCCGAGGGGCCGCAGGGCGGACACGTCCGCGGCAGGTCGGTGCTCGACCTGGCCTCCGGCACCGGCTTCTACAGCCGGGAGTTCCGCCGGCGCGGGGCCACGAACGCACGTCCCCGACCAGGGCCAGAAAGCCGGGCACCTCGGCGTAGCGCGCCAGCGGCAGGTCCTTGAACCCCTCGAACGCCTCACCGATCTCGTCGTGCTGCTGCACGCTCATCGTGCCGCCTCCCGGTACTCGGTCGCGTCGCACCCCGGCGGCAGTCTCCCCGCGCCCCGACGAACCCGCGCACTGGCGGAACCCACAAAGATCCGGACACCGCACCGGCCCGCCGCACGAACGGACTTGACCCTCACGCGGCGTGAGGCCGGACGGTGGACCGCATGAGCGACCACTACGACGCGTTCGAGATGAGCCCCGTCCCCCCTCCCGGCCCGGACGCGGTGCCGCCGGAGCCGTTCCGCGGCATCTACGGGATGCCCGCCTTCGTGACGATCCCGACGACCGACCTGCCCGCGTCGGTGGACTTCTGGACCCGCGGCCTCGGCTTCTTCGAACTGTTCACGATCCCCGGCCGACTGGTGCATCTGCGCCGCTGGGCCTTCCAGGACGTCCTGCTCGTCCCCGCGGCGGACGTGCCCGAGCAGGCGCCGGCCATGAGCTTCAGCTTCGCGTGCGTGCTCACCGAAGTCGACTCCGTCGCCGAGGCGTGCCGCGCGCTGCGCCCGGACTCGGTCGACGGCCCGCGGGACACGCCCTGGAACACCCGCGACCTGGAGGTGATCACCCCTGAGAACGCCCGGATCGTCGTCACCGCGGCGAAGCCCTTCGACCCGGCCAGTGCGGAGGCACGCAACCTCGCGGCCGTCGGCATCACCCCACCCGCCCCCGGACACGGCACCGACGGCACCGACCATGGGAAGCATGCCTGACACCACCGACGCCGACGGCCTGACCGTCGGCCAGGTCTCGTCGCGCCTGGCCGTGACCGTCCGCGCGCTGCACCACTGGGACGAGATCGGCCTGGCCCGCCCGTCCCTGCGCACGGCCGCCGGATACCGGCTCTACACCGCCGCCGACCTGGAACGCCTGCACCGCATCGTCGTCTACCGCGAACTCGGCCTGGGCCTGGACGGGATCCGGGCCGTCCTGGACGACCCGGCCGCGGACGTCACCGGCGCACTGCGCGCACAGCGCGCCCAGGTCGGCGCACGGATCGACCGCCTCCGGCAACTGGGCGCCGGCCTGGACCGGATGATCGACGCGCACGAGCGCGGCCTGCTGCTCACCGCCGAGGACCAGTCCGCGATCTTCGGCCCGGAGTGGAACCCGGACTGGCCCGCCAGGGCCCGCGAGCGCTATGGCGGCACACCCCAGTGGCAGCAGTACGCCGAACGCTCCGCCTCCCGCACGCCGGAGGAATGGCAGACCGTCGCCGACACGGTCGCCGGCTTCGAACGCGCCCTCGCCCAGGCGATGGACGCCGGCGTCGCACCGGGCGACCCGGAGGCGAACGCGCTCGTCGACCGGCACCGGGAGGTCTTCGCCGCGTACTTCCCCCTCACCCGGCAGATGCAGGTCTGCCTCGGCCGCATGTTCGAGTCCGACCCCGGCTTCGCCGCCCACTACGACGACGTGCGCACCGGCCTCGCCTCGTACTTCCGCCAGATCATCGACGCGAGCGCCCGCGCCCACGGCATCGACCCGGACAGCGCGACCTGGCAGTAGGACGGCCCGCGCCTGAGAGGATGACGCGGACCAGCACAGCGAGAAACGGGGGATCGAGCATGCTCGTGCTCATACTGTCGGCCGTCGTCCTACTCGTCATCGGCGGCTGCGCCTGCGGCTTCTGGACAGCCCGAGGCGACGCCCCCCGCTGGGCCCGCGGGGTATCGAGGGCAACCCTGCTCGCCGGCGAACTGGCCGACGCCGCAAGCCCCAGCTCACACTCCCGCCGCAACGGCAGCGGCGACGACTAGCCGCACCCCGGCCGCCCATCCCCGCATGCACGACAAAACCCCAGGTCGGATTCCATCCGACCTGGGGTTTCAGTGGAGCCGCCTTCGGGATTCGAACCCGAGACCTACGCATTACGAGTGCGTTGCTCTGGCCATCTGAGCTAAGGCGGCGCGCTGTCCGCACTATGGTGCGATCAGCAACGACGGTAAGTCTACACAGTTTCCGGGGGTGCTCCGTACCAGCCCCGGAGGCGGTCCCTCCGGGGCCGGGCGCACCCACTACGAGCAGCGCTTTCCGTCCTTCGGCGGGGTGCCGCGCAGCAGGTACGCGTTGATCGTCCGGTCGATGCAGGCGCTGCCACGGCCGTACGCCGTGTGACCGTCGCCGTCGTAGGTGAGCAGGCGGCCCGAGGAGAGCTGCCCGGCCAGGGCCTGGGCCCAGCGGTACGGGGTCGCCGGGTCGCGGGTGGTGCCGACCACGACGATCGGCGCCGCCCCCTTCGCCTCGATGCGGTGCGGCTCGCCCGTCGCGCCGACGGGCCAGTACGCGCAGTTCAGCGCCGCCCACGCCAGGCCCTCGCCGAACACCGGGGAGGCCTTCTCGAACTCGGGCAGCGCCCCGCGCACCTGCTCGGGGGTGTCGAAGGAGGGCGGCAGGTCCAGGCAGTTCACGGCCGCGTTGGCGAACATCAGGTTGCTGTAGCGGCCGTCGGCGTCCCGCTCGTAGTAGCCGTCGGACAGGAGCAGGAGCCCGGAGCCGTCGTTCTCCTTCATCGCGGAGGTCAGCGCCTCGCGCAGTTGCTCCCAGGAGCCCTCGTCGTACATGGCCGCGATCACGCCGGTCGTGGCGAGCGACTCGGTGAGGCTGCGGCCGTCGGCGTCGCCGGTGGAGACCGGCCGCGCGTCCAGCTTCTCGAAGAACGCCTTGAGGTTCTCGCCGACCTGCTCGGGCGAGGTGCCCTTGCCGCCCAGCGGGCAGTCGGCCTGCCGGACGCAGTCCCGCGCGAACGACCGGAACGCCGTATCGAAGCCCGCCGTCTGTTCCAGGTTCAGCCGCCGCGCGGGCAGCGACGGGTCCATGGCGCCGTCCAGCACCAGCCGGCCCGTCCGGTCCGGGAACAGCCCGGCGTACGTCGCGCCGAGGAACGTGCCGTAGGAGGCTCCGACGAAGTTCAGTTTCTCGTCGCCGAGCGCCGCCCGCACGATGTCCATGTCGCGGGCCGTCTCCGCCGTGGACACGTGCCGCAGCAGCCGGGGCGCGTCCGCGCCGCAGCCCTCCGCGAACGTCCGGTACGCCTCGACCAGCCCGTCCGTCTCCTTCGTGTCGTCGGGCGTGGTGTCCGTCCGCGTGTACGTGTCCATGGCCGGCCCGTCCAGGCACTCGACGGGCTCGCTGCGGGCCACGCCCCGCGGGTCGACCGCCACGATGTCGTAGCGGGCGCGGACCTCGGCCGGGTAGCCGATGCCGGCGTACGCCTGCACGTAGCCGATCGCCGAGCCGCCCGGCCCGCCGGGGTTCACCAGGAGCGAGCCCAGGCGCTCGCCGGGCCCCGTGGCCTTCTTGCGGGTGACGGCGAGCCGGACGTCACCGGCGGAGGGTTTCGCGTAGTCCAGCGGCGCCTTGATCGTGGCGCACTGGAAGCCGGGTACGCCGCAGCCGCGCCAGGCCGGCTTCTGCGCGTAGTACGGCGAGAGCGCCGCGGGCGTGGACCGCGGCAGCGCCACCAGGGCCGCCTCCTGGGCCGCCGAGGCGGTGGACGTCGTCGAGCTCCCGGAGGAGCAGGCGGAGACGAGCAGTGCGGCCGTGGCGAGCAGGCCGGCCGCCGTCCTGGCTCCGCTGCGGGCCCTGCGGTGGGCGCCGCGGGAGCGGGACGCGGCGGGGCCGGGCGACGAGACGGTGCGTGGAGTGCGCCTGGTGTCCATCCAGCGAGCGTAACTCTGCGCGACGGAATGAGTGCCGTGCGTGCGGGGCGTGCCCCGTACGAGTTACCGCGTCAACCCGGCACGGCCGCCCGCGCTCCCAGCCCGGCAGGTGCACCCGCGCTCTTGGCCCGGCACGTGGACCCGCGCTCTCAGCCCAGCATGTGCGCACGTGCTCTTGGCCCGGCACGGGCACCCGCGCTCTCAGCCCGACCCGTACGTCCGCGCTCTCAGCCCGCTCTGAGCGCCATCGTCATCGCCTCCACCGCCAGCAGTGGCGCCACGTTGCGGTCGAGGGCGTCGCGGCAGGCGGCGATCGCCTCGATGCGGCGCAGCGTGGCCTCCGGGGAGCTGCCGCGCGCGAGCCGTTCCAGGGCCTCCTCCGCGTCCGCGTTGGCGATGGCCACGCGGGAGCCGAGCTGGAGGGCGAGGACGTCGCGGTAGAAGGCGGTCAGGTCGGTCAGGGCGAGATCGAGGCTGTCGCGCTGCGTGCGTGTCCTGCGGCGCTTCTGCTTGTCCTCCAGGTCCTTCATCACGCCTGCCGTGCCGCGCGGCATCCGGCCGCCCTGGGCCGCGCCGAGGGCGGCCTTGAGCTCCTCGGTCTCCTTGGCGTCGACCTCCTCGGCCAGCTGCTTGGCGTCCTCGGCGGCCGCGTCCACGAGCTCCTGCGCGGCCCGGAGCGCGCCGCCGATCTCCTCGACGCGCAGCGGCAGGCGCAGCACGGCGGCCCGGCGCTCCCGCGCGGCCGGGTCGGTGGCCAGCCGGCGCGCCCGGTCGACGTGACCCTGCGTCGCGCGGGCCGCCGCGGCGGCGACGGCCGGCTCGATGCCCTCGCGGCGCACCAGCATGTCGGCGACGGCATCGACCGACGGCGTGCTCAGGTTCAGGTGGCGGCAGCGGGAGCGGATGGTCGGCAGAACGTCCTCGATGGAGGGCGCGCACAGCAGCCAGACCGTGCGCGGGGCGGGCTCCTCCACGGCCTTGAGGACGGCGTTGGCCGACTTCTCGTTCAGCCGCTCGGCGTCCTCGACGAGGATGATCTGCCAGCGGCCGTTGGCCGGGCTGGTGAACGACTTGCGGACCGTGTCCCGCATGTCGTCGGCGAGGATCTGCGTGCCGACCGCGGCGACGGTCGTGACGTCGGCGTGCGTGCCCACGAGGGCCGTGTGGCAGCCGTCGCAGAAACCGCAGCCCGGGGCTCCGCCGAGGGCGCGGTCGGGGCTGACGCACTGGAGGGCCGCGGCGAACGCCCGCGCCGCCTGGTTGCGCCCGGCTCCGGGCGGGCCCGTGAACAGCCACGCGTGCGTCATCTTCGACGCCTCCGGCGGCGGGGCGTCGGAGGCGGCAGCGGTGACCAGGGCGTCGGCGTCCCGCGCGGCTGCGGCCAGCTGCTCGGTCACCCTCTCCTGCCCGACGAGGTCGTCCCACACGGTCATGGGTCACGCCGCCCTTCCATACGTTCTGCGGTGCGGGATCCATTGTGGGGGTGAGCACTGACAGCGCCCGACGGGGTGGGCTTCCGAGGGGCAACCGGGTGGGGTCCCCAGAGACAGCCGATCCCGTCCCTGCTCCGCACGAGATGCGCGCGAAAGGCGGAAAGGGGCCCGGACCGACCCGGCCCAGAGCCCCTTTCCGCCCTCCTTCGGCTCACGCCGGAGGCCTCAGCGGCCCCGGCCGCCCCTCCCCCGGCGTCCGCGGCCCTCGCCCGGCTCGTCGTCGTGCGGTCCGAGGAGTTCGTCCGCCAGCGACGGCAGGTCGTCCAGCGGCGTCTCCTCGGCCCAGTCGGACCGGCGGCGCGGCGTGCCCTCGGCGTCGACCTGGGGCAGCTCCCGCGTCCGGTCCTCCCTCCCGTCGGGGCGGGCGGACGGGGCGTCGTCCCGGAAGTAGCCGGGCGGCACACGGTCCGCCGATCCGCCCCCGCGCACGGGGGGCAGTACGGCCGTCTCCTCGGCGTCACCCGGCCGGACGGGCGGCAGGACCGCCGTCTCCTCGGCGTCACCGGGCCGGACCGGGGGCAGCACGGCCGTCTCCTCCGCGTCCGCCGGCCGGACCGGCGGCAGCACGGCCGTCTCGTCCGCCGCGTCGGACGCCACCGAGGGCTCGTCCTCGGTCCGCGAGGAAACCGGCGGCAGTACCTCCGTCTGCTCACCGGCCGCCGGCGGGGCCGGCGGCAGGGGCAGCTCGGCGGTCACCTCGGCCTCGGAGTCACCGGAGGCACGGCCCGGGCCACGCTCCTCGTCGCGCACCGGGCGCAGCACGGTCGTGTCGTCCGCCGAACGGCCCGGCGTCACCACGGGCGTCGGCACGGTCGCCGCGTCCTGTCCCGCCACCGGGCCGGAGGGGCGCTCCGGCGCGGGGCTCTTGGACATGGAGATCTTCGGCCCGGCCTCGGCCGCGGCGGCCGCCGCCTCCGCGAGCCGGCGCGCCTCCTCGGCCCGCAGCAGGGCCTCCTCGGCCTTGCGCTGCTTCTCCAGACGGAGCGCCTCGGCCTCGGCGCGCAGCCGCGCCTCCTCCTCGGCCTGCTTCCGGCGCCGCTCCTCCTCCGCCTTGCGGCGGGCCTCCTCCTCGGCGCGGGCCTTCTCCTCCGCGAGGAGCCGTGCCCGCTCCTCCTCGGCCTTCCGGCGCGCTTCCTCGGCCCGGCGCCGGGCCTCCTCCGCCTGCCGTTCGGCCTCGCGCCGCTGTGCCTCCTCCAGCTCGCGGCGCTTGCGCTCCTCCTCCTCGGCGCGCAGCTTGGCCAGCTGCTCCTGGCGCTCGCGCTCCAGGCGCTCCTCCTCGGCCTTGCGGGCGGCCTCTTCCTCGGCCTTGCGGCGGGCTTCCTCCTCGGCCTTCCTGCGGGCCTCCTCGCGCGCCTTGATCTCGGCCTCGGACAGCGGCAGCACCTGGTCGAGCCGGTGCCGGATGACGGTCGTGACGGCCTCGGGCTCCTGCCCGGCGTCCACCACCAGGTACCGCCCGGCGTCGGCCGCGGCCAGGGTGAGGAAACCGGCCCGCACGCGCGCGTGGAACTCGGCCGGCTCCGACTCCAGCCGGTCGGGCGCCTCGGTGAACCGCTCCCGCGCGGTCTCCGGCGCGACGTCCAGCAGCACGGTCAGATGCGGCACGAGTCCGTTCGTCGCCCAGCGGTTGATCCGGGCGATCTCGGTCGGCGACAGATCGCGGCCCGCTCCCTGGTAGGCCACGGAGGAGTCGATGTACCGGTCGGAGATGACGACCGCGCCGCGCTCCAGGGCGGGCCGTACGACGGTGTCGATGTGCTCGGCCCGGTCGGCCGCGTACAGCAGCGCCTCCGCGCGGTGCGACAGACCCGCGCTGGAGACGTCGAGCAGGATCGACCGCAGCCGCTTGCCCACCGGCGTCGCCCCCGGCTCGCGGGTCAGCACGACCTCGTGGCCCTTGGCGCGGATCCACTCGGCCAGCGCCTCGGCCTGCGTGGACTTGCCGGCGCCGTCGCCGCCCTCCAGGGCGATGAAGAAACCGGACGTGGCGAGCGCCGGGTCGGGGTCGTCGCCGCCGAGCAGCGCGTCCTTCAGGTCCTGCCGCAGCGGCACGCCGGAACGGTCGTCGACCTTGGCCAGCACCAGCACGGCGACCGGCAGCAGCAGCGCGCCGGCCAGCATCAGCGTGAAGGCCGCGCCGCCGTGCGCGAAGACGAACTTGCCGCTCTCCAGCCGGTGCGGCCCGATGCCCGCCGCCACCAGCGGGGCGATCACCGCGGCGAGCGCCACGCAGACCCGGACCACCGCGTGCAGGTGCTCCGTCGTGCGGGGGCGCCGGTACTCCTCGGTCTCCTGGTCGAGCAGGGTGTGCCCGATGTTGGCGGAGATGCCCGCGCCGGCGCCGGACAGGGCGAGGATCAGCAGCACCGAGGTGACGTCCGGGACCAGGCCGGCGGCCAGCAGCGCGACACCGGTGAAGGCGATCGCCAGGGCGAGCATCCGGCGGCGCGACAGTGCGGGCAGCAGAGCGGGCGCCGTGCGGATGCCGATCACCACACCGCCGGTCAGCGCGCCCACGAACAGCCCGTACAGTACCGGGCCGCCGCCGAGGTCCTTCGCATGCAGCACGGCCACGGCGACGGCGGCGGACACCGCGGCGGCGACGGCCGCGCAGGCCGGCACCAGCAGCGGCGTCGCGCCGGTGCGGCCCTTGTCGGTGCCGGTGCCGGTCTTGGGGCGGCGCAGGCCTTCGAGCGGCGACCGGGCGCGCGGGGTGCGCGTGCCGGGCAGTTCCAGGAAGGTCAGCACGGACAGGGACGCGGCGAACAGGCCGGCCGCCACATAGGAGGCGAGGGCCGCCTGGTGCTGGGCGAACCACTCGATGCCGGCGCCCAGCAGGTTGTTGAACAGGGCCGCGACGACGAGCACGACGGCGGCGAGCGGGATGGCGACGAAGCCGGTGCGCAGCGAGAGCCGGCGCAGGGCGTCCATGTGGTCGGGCAGCGGCCGGACCGTCGCGCCCTCGGGGGGCGGGGCGGGCAGCAGGGCGGGGGCCGCGCTCTCCCGGCACACCGTCCAGAACCGCTCGGCGACCCCCGTCACGAAGGCCGTGACGAGGAGCACGGCCAGCGCGTCCTCGGGCGTCCAGTCGATCCACAGCGGCGCGACGATGAGCAGCGCGGCGCGCAGCCCGTCCGCGCCGACCATGGTCCAGCGGCGGTCGAGCGGGCCGTCCTGGGAGGTGAGGGCGGTGAGCGGGCCGAGGAGCACGGCGCCGAACAGCAGCGTCGCGAGGACGCGCACCCCGAAAACGGTCGCCACTGCGAACGCCACGCCGCGGTAACCGCCCCCGAAGGAGCCCTCGGCGACAGCCGCCTGGAGGGCGAGGAGGACCAGCACGAGGAGGGCGAGGGTGTCCCCCACACCACCCACGAGCTGGGCGCTCCACAACCGCTTCAGCTGCGGGCGGCGCAGCAGGGCGCGGACGGCACGCTCGCGGGAGTCCGCGACCAGGGCGTCGTCGGGGGCCGGCTGAGGGGCCGTTGGATGCTCGGCTCGCGTCATGCGTTCAGCCTATCGGCAGGCGCCGACACCCTGGAGGGCCCGGTCTGGCATGCGCACGCCCCGACACCGAAGTGTTGCCGGGGCGTTCGCGTTCCGAACCCTGGGCGAAGATCCGGACCGCGCCTCAGGGGCCGGTCCGGGAGGCAGGCGGACTCAGTCCTCCGTCGGCTTCGCGGCGGTCGCCGTCTTGGCGGCCGTCTTCTTCGCCGTCGTGGCCTTCTTCGCGGTCGTGGTCTTCTTCGCCGCGGTCTTCTTGGCCGTCGTCGTCTTCTTCGCCGTCGTGGTCTTCTTCGCCGGGGCCTTCTTGGCCGCCTTCTTGGCGGTCTTCTTCGCGGGGCCCTTGGCGCGCTTCTCGGCGAGCAGCTCGAAGCCGCGCTCCGGGGTGATCGTCTCGACGCTGTCGCCGGAGCGCAGGGTCGCGTTGGTCTCCCCGTCGGTGACGTACGGGCCGAAGCGGCCGTCCTTGACCACGACCGGCTTCTCGCTGACGGGGTCGGTGCCGAGCTCCTTCAGCGGCGGCTTGGCCGCGGCCCGGCCACGCTGCTTGGGCTGGGCGTAGATCGCCAGCGCCTCCTCCAGCGTGATCGTGAAGAGCTGGTCCTCGGACTGCAGCGAGCGCGAGTCCGTCCCCTTCTTCAGGTACGGGCCGTAGCGGCCGTTCTGCGCGGTGATCTCCTGGCCCTCGGCGTCCGTGCCGACGACCCGCGGCAGCGACATCAGCTTCAGGGCGTCGTCGAGGGTGACCGTGTCCAGGGACATCGTCTTGAACAGGGACGCCGTGCGCGGCTTGACCGCGTTCTTGCCCGTCTTCGGGGTGCCCTCGGGGAGGATCTCCGTCACGTACGGGCCGTAGCGGCCGTCCTTGGCGACGATCGTGTGGCCGGTGGCCGGGTCGGTGCCCAGCTCGAAGTCGCCGCTGGGCTTGGCCAGCAGCTCCTCGGCCAGCTCCACGGACAGTTCGTCCGGGGCGAGGTCGTCGGGGATGTCGGCGCGCTGGTGCTGCTCGGTGTCCTTCTCGCCGCGCTCGATGTAGGGGCCGTAGCGCCCGACGCGCAGCACGATGTCGTTGCCCACGGGGAACGACGACACCTCGCGGGCGTCGATCGCGCCCAGGTCGGTGACCAGTTCCTTGAGGCCGCCGAGGTGGTCCCCGTCGCCGTTGCCGGCTTCCGCCGCGCCGCCGATGCCGTTGGCCTCGCCGAAGTAGAACCGCTTGAGCCACGGCACGGCCTGCGCCTCGCCGCGGGCGATGCGGTCGAGGTCGTCCTCCATCTTGGCGGTGAAGTCGTAGTCGACGAGCCGCCCGAAGTGCTTCTCCAGGAGGTTGACCACGGCGAAGGACAGGAAGGACGGCACCAGGGCCGTGCCCTTCTTGAACACGTAGCCGCGGTCCAGGATCGTGCCGATGATCGACGCGTACGTCGACGGGCGGCCGATCTCGCGCTCTTCGAGCTCCTTGACCAGGGAGGCCTCGGTGTAGCGGGCCGGGGGCTTGGTGGCGTGCCCGTCGACCGTGATCTCCTCGGCGCTCAGGGGGTCGCCCTCGGAGACCTGGGGCAGGCGGCGCTCGCGGTCGTCCAGCTCGGCGTTCGGGTCGTCGGCGCCCTCCACGTAGGCCTTGAGGAAGCCGTGGAAGGTGATCGTCTTGCCGGACGCGCTGAACTCGACGTCCCGGCCGTCGGAGGCGGTGCCGCCGATCTTCACCGTAACGCTGTTGCCGGTGGCGTCCTTCATCTGGGAGGCGACGGTCCGCTTCCAGATCAGCTCGTAGAGCTTGAACTGGTCGCCGGTCAGTCCGGTCTCGGCGGGAGTGCGGAAACGATCACCCGAGGGGCGGATCGCCTCGTGGGCCTCCTGCGCGTTCTTGACCTTCCCGGCGTACGTCCTCGGCTGCGGCGGCAGGTAGTCGGCGCCGTACAGCTGCGTGACCTGGGCGCGGGCGGCGGCGACCGCCGTGTCGCTCAGCGTCGTGGAGTCCGTACGCATGTACGTGATGTAGCCGTTCTCGTACAGCTTCTGCGCGATCTGCATCGTGGCCTTCGCGCCGAAGCCGAGCTTGCGGCTGGCCTCCTGCTGCAGCGTCGTCGTACGGAACGGGGCGTACGGCGAGCGGCGGTAGGGCTTGGACTCGACCGAGCGCACGGCGAACCGCGTCTGCTCCAGGGCGGCGGCCAGGGCGCGGGCGTTCGCCTCGTCGAGGTGGAGGGTGTTCGCGCTCTTCAGTTGTCCCAGGGAGTCGAAGTCGCGGCCCTGCGCGACCCGCCTGCCGTCGACGGTCTGCAGGCGCGCGACCAGCGACGACGGGTCCGACGAGTCTCCGGCGCGGCCGGTCGCGAAGGTGCCCGTCAGGTCCCAGTACTCAGCGGAACGAAAGGCGATGCGCTCGCGTTCCCGCTCCACGACGAGCCGGGTGGCGACCGACTGGACACGCCCGGCGGACAGCCGCGGCATGACCTTCTTCCACAGGACCGGCGAGACCTCGTAGCCGTAGAGGCGGTCGAGGATGCGGCGGGTCTCCTGGGCGTCGACGAGCTTCTGGTTGAGCTGGCGGGGGTTGGCGACGGCGGCCTGGATCGCGGCCTTGGTGATCTCGTGGAAGACCATCCGCTTGACCGGGACCTTGGGCTTGAGCACCTCCTGGAGGTGCCAGGCGATGGCCTCGCCCTCGCGGTCCTCATCGGTGGCGAGGAAGAGCTCGTCCGACTCCTTCAGCAGGTCCTTGAGCTTCTTGACCTGGGCCTTCTTGTCGGCGTTGACCACATAGATCGGCTGGAAGTCGTGTTCGACGTCCACACCGAGGCGGCGGACCTCGCCGGTGTACTTCTCGGGCACCTCGGCGGCGCCGTTGGGAAGGTCGCGGATGTGCCCGACGCTCGCCTCGACGATGTAGCCGGGGCCGAGATAGCCCTTGATCGTCTTCGCCTTGGCAGGCGACTCGACGATGACGAGTCGGCGGCCGCCCTTCGCGGTCTCGCTGGTCGGGGACAACTTCGCTCTTCTCTCCGGTCGACGCTGGGGCCTCCCCGGAGTCGCTCACCGGGGCTGGGGTACGTGCTGACGCTGCGGAGTGTGACGGTACATCCCGCCCCCGTGTCAAACGGGAAAAGCCCGCAACGGCCACTCGAACGGTAACCCGACTACCACCATTCCTGCCGCCCGGAGTGCCCGGACCCGGCCCGGCCCGATGCGGAGCGCGACCTCCCGGTCACCTGCCGGCGCCCTCGCCGGAGCGGGTCTCACAGCCGGGTGAAGCACCACGTTCCGACGGCCAGGGCGAGCACCGCGACGACGCTCGCGACGGTCGCCGACGCCACCGGCCGCACACCCTGGGCGACCGGCAGCTGCCGGCGCACGCGCGTCACGGTCCACGCCAGCAGCCCCCCTCCGAACAGGGAGAACACCGTTCCCGCGAAGATCGCCGGTTCGCTCTCCATGGCTCGCCGCGCCCCTTTTCCCCTGTCCGAACGGTCCCAGCCACGGGAGGCTGACACGCGCGGGCTTCGGGGAGGCGAACCCGAGGTGAACGCCAGGACGACACGGCCGCCGGTTGCGGGCGTCCGGCCCTTCACCACCTGTTCCGGGCGAGGTGTCCAAATCGACTCGAAATTATTGGCGGGCCTCCGCGACGGGGCGCCAGGGGAACCGGTTCCCGGGACGGACGGCTCCCCTCCACATCTCTTACGCCCCACCACACTCCTCTCGGCCCTCCGGACTCCTCTCGGCCCTCGGACTCTTCCCGGCCCTCGAACTCTTCCCGGCCCTCCGGCCCCTTCTGGCCCTCCGGACTCTTCTCAGCGCACCGGCACCAGGAACCCCTGCTCCACCAGCAGCCGGATCTGCGCCGGCGTGCGGTCGCGCAGCAGGACCGGGTCCTCGCCGAGCAGCTGGGCGATGGCGTCGAGGATGCGGCCCGCGCTCATCGTGCCGTCGCACACCCCGGCGAAGCCCGCGCCGACCGTGTCGACCCGTGTGGCCCGGCGCATGCCGCGGTTCTGGCGCAGCACGACGTGCTCGGGGTCCTCCGCGCCGGGCATCCCGACCTGCTCCTGCACGACCTCGTCGGCCAGCCGGAAGTACCCCTCCAGCAGGGCGGCGTCGTCGTGCTCGCGCAGGTGGTCGAGCCGGTCGAAGTGGTCGCGGATGGTGTCGCCGAGCGGCTGCTCGACCGGGTGCGGCCACTCCTCCACCGTGAGGGACGGCACGGCGGCGTCCGTCCTGCGCAGGGTGATCCAGCCGAAGCCGACGGCCTTCACCTTGCGCGCCTCGAACTCGTCGAGCCATGCGTCGTACCGCGCCTGGTACTCCGCCACGTCCTCGCGGTGATCGCCCGCGTCCCGCAGCCACAGCTCGGCGTACTGATTGACGTCCTGCACCTCGCGCTGGACGATCCACGCGTCGCAGCCCCGGGGCACCCATGACCTGAGCCTGTCCTGCCAGTCCTCCCCTTCCACGTGCTGCCAGTTGGCGAGGAACTGCGCGAACCCGCCCTCGTTCAGCCGCTCCCCTGCCTCCTGAACGAGCGTGCGGCACAGATCGTCCCCGCCCATCCCGCCGTCGCGGTAGGTGAGCCGGGCGCCGGGCGAGATCACGAACGGCGGGTTGGAGACGATCAGGTCGTACGTCTCGTCGGCGCGGACCGGCTCGAAGAGGGAGCCCTCGCGCAGATCGGCGGCCGGGGCGCCGGACAGCGCCAGCGTCAGGGCGGTGATGTGCAGCGCGCGCGGGTTGAGGTCGGTCGCGGTCACGCGCGTGGCGTGCCGGACGGCGTGCAGGGCCTGGACGCCGGAGCCGGTGCCGAGGTCGAGCGCGGAGGCGACGGGCGTGCGGACGGTGATGCCGGCGAGGGTCGTGGAGGCGCCGCCGACTCCCAGGACGACGCCCTCGTCACGACGGCCGATCCCGCCGGCCCCGCCGACCGCGCAGCCCAGGTCCGACACGATGAACCAGTCCTCGCCGCCGGGCCCGCCGTAGGGCCGGACGTCCACCGTGGCGGAGAGTGCGTCGGCGCCGGAGCGGGCGAGCCAGCCGCTCTCCAGGCATGCCTCGACGGGCAGGACGTCCGCCACGCGCGTGTGCGGCACGGGCTGCTGCAGCAGGAACAGCCGGACGAGCACCTCCAGGGGCGTGTCACCGCGGGTGGCCCGGAGCGCGGGCACGGTCTCACTCCGGGCGAGCGCCGCGTACGCGGGGGCGCCGAGCAGTTCGAGCAGTCCGTCGGCGGTGAAGGAGGCCTCGAGCAGGGCGTCCCGGAGCCGGGCGGCGACCTCGGGGCGGTCGGAGGCGGGCAGCGGGGGCAGGGGTGACTGGCTGGCGTTACTCACGCCCCCATTGTGGCGGCCGGGGGCGCCCTCGCACGTGCCCGTGTCGTGGCGGCCGGGGACGCCGCCGCACGTGCCCGTGCCCCCGCCCGCGCCGGGGCGCGGATACGGCCGAGGCCCCCCTCACGGCGTGAGGCGGGACCTCGTTCGGCCGCTCGGCCGCTCAGCTCTGCGTCGCGCCCGCCGACGCCGTGGCCGCCTTGCAGCTCGGCTGCCGGGCCATCGCCTGGCCGACCTCGCCCTCCTCCAGGTTCCGCAGGGCGTCGTTGCCGCTCTTGCTCAGCTTGTCGAGCTCGGTGGCGATGTCCTTGAGGCCGTCGGCGAACTTGCCCTGGTCCTTCGTGTCGAGCCCGTCGACCTGCTTCTTCAGGGAGGCGTAGGACGCGGAGATCGAGTTGAGCTCCTTGACCGCGTCCTGCTGCTTCTTCTCACCGTTCTCGACGTCCGGCGCCCCGGCCTTGTCCACCGCGCTCCCGATCGCCTTGTAGGCGTCGGACATGTCCTGGAAGGCCTGGGCGTCGGTCTTCTGGACGTCCTCCGGCGTGCTGTTGTCGGAGGTCTCCTTCTGGATCGCGGCATTGGCCGACTCGATCTTCTTCGCCTGCGGCTGCACGGCGTCGCAGACCTGCTTGGCCCAGGAGTCCAGCTTCTCGTTGCCGTCGTCGCCGCCGCAGCCCGACAGCGCCAGTACCAGTACCGCACCGCCGGACAGTGCGGCCGCGAGCTTCTTGTTCACCGGTTTGGTCCCTTCCATGGCTCTCGGCCCCGGAACTTACACGCCGGATGCACGGCAACCGCACGTCGAACGCCTATTAAGACCTTTTTGTAACCTTTTGCACCAAGAGAGAGAAGGCTCACGCGTGATCGTCCACCCAGACAGAGCGGGCGGGCGACGCGCCAACGCGCACCGCCCGCCCGCACCTTGAGCTGGGGCTCCTCGAACCTCCCTACGAAACCACCGCCGGATCGGCCGACTTGGGCTTCGGCTCGGCGTTGCCTTCGTCACCCATGGCGATTCCGCGCCGCTTTGACACGTACACCGCCCCGGCGATCACCAGGAACGAGAGGACCGCGACCAGGATCCGCACCCCCACGCTCTTGTCCGGGCCGTAGGAGAACTTGATCACCGCGGGCGCGATGAGCAGCGCGACCAGGTTCATGACCTTCAGCAGCGGGTTGATCGCGGGGCCGGCGGTGTCCTTGAAGGGGTCGCCGACGGTGTCGCCGATCACGGTCGCCGCGTGCGCCTCGCTGCCCTTGCCGCCGTGATGGCCGTCCTCGACGAGCTTCTTGGCGTTGTCCCAGGCGCCACCGGAGTTGGCGAGGAACACCGCCATGAGCGTGCCCGTGCCGATCGCGCCCGCCAGGAACGCGCCGAGCGCGCCCACGCCGAGCGTGAACCCGATGAAGATGGGCGCCATCACGGCCAGCAGACCCGGGGTGGCGAGCTCCCGCAGCGCGTCCTTCGTACAGATGTCGACGACCTTGCCGTACTCCGGTTTCTCGCTGTAGTCCATGATCCCGGGCTTCTCGCGGAACTGCCGCCGCACCTCGAAGACCACGGAACCCGCCGACCGCGACACGGCGTTGATCGCCAGCCCCGAGAAGAGGAAGACGACCGCGGCGCCCGCGATGAGACCCACGAGGTTGTTGGGCTGCGAGATGTCCATCATCAGGCTCATGGGCGCGCCCTCGCCGCTGAGCTTCTCGCCCACGTCCCGCGCGCCCGTGAAGATCGCGTCGCGGTACGACCCGAACAGCGCCGCCGCCGCGAGCACGGCCGTGGCGATCGCGATGCCCTTGGTGATCGCCTTGGTGGTGTTGCCGACCGCGTCCAGGTTGGTGAGCACCTGCGCGCCCGCGCCCTCGACGTCACCGGACATCTCCGCGATGCCCTGCGCGTTGTCGGAAACCGGCCCGAAGGTGTCCATCGCGACGATCACACCGACCGTGGTGAGCAGGCCGGTGCCGGCCAGCGCCACCGCGAACAGCGCCAGCATGATCGACGT
Organism: Streptomyces sp. XY006; assembly: GCF_002237655.1. Lineage (GTDB taxonomy): Bacteria > Actinomycetota > Actinomycetes > Streptomycetales > Streptomycetaceae > Streptomyces > Streptomyces levis. The sequence continues at coordinate 195,391 of NZ_NOKT01000014.1, read as the reverse complement.
ACCGCCGAGCAGGAACGCTCCGTACACGCCCAGACCGATCAACAGGGCGGTGTAGACGGCCGATTCGAGACCGACGGAGATACCGGCGAGGACGACGGTGGCCGGGCCGGTGAGCGAGGTCTTGCCGATGTCCCGCACGGGCCGGCGGGAGGTCTCCGTGAAATAGCCGGTCAGTTGCTGGATCAGGGCGGCCAGCACGATGCCGATCGCCACCGCGACGAGCGCCAGGATCCGCGGGTCGCCGTCCTTGCCCTGGATCGCCGCGTCGGTGACGCCGTCCAGCTCCGAGTACTTCCCCGGCAGATAGACGAACACGGCCACCGCCACCAGCACCAGCGAGATCACCGCGGAGATGAAGAACCCGCGGTTGATCGCGCTCATGCCGCTGCGGTCGGAACGCCTCGGCGCCACCGCGAAGATGCCGATCATCGCCGTGACCACACCGATGGCCGGCACCAGCAGCGGGAAGCCGAGCCCCGCGTCGCCGAAGGCCGCCGAGCCCAGGATCAGCGCGGCCACCAGCGTCACGGCGTACGACTCGAAGAGGTCGGCCGCCATGCCCGCGCAGTCGCCGACGTTGTCGCCCACGTTGTCGGCGATGGTCGCGGCATTGCGCGGATCGTCCTCCGGAATGCCCTGCTCGACCTTGCCGACCAGGTCGGCGCCGACGTCGGCGGCCTTGGTGAAGATGCCGCCGCCGACCCTCATGAACATCGCGATCAGCGCGGCACCGAGACCGAAGCCCTCCAGCACCTTCGGCGCGTCGGCCGCGTACACCAGCACCACGCAGGCCGCGCCCAGCAGGCCGAGACCCACCGTGAACATGCCGACCACGCCGCCGGTGCGAAATGCGATCTTCATCGCTTTGTGCGAGACGGCGGTCAGATCCTTTTCCGGCTCGCCCGCCGCCGGAGTGGCCTCGCGGGCCGCCGCGGCGACCCGCACATTGCTGCGCACGGCGAGCCACATGCCGATATAGCCGGTGGCCGCCGAGAACGCCGCTCCGATCAGGAAGAACACCGACCGTCCGGCCCGCTGATTCCAGTCGTCCGCAGGCAGCAGCATGAGCAGGAAGAACACGACCACGGCGAATACGCCGAGCGTGCGCAGCTGGCGTGCCAGATAGGCGTTGGCGCCTTCCTGGACCGCGGCCGCGATCTTCTTCATGCTGTCGGTGCCCTCACCGGCCGCGAGGACCTGGCGCACCAGGACGCCCGCGACCGCTAGTGCCGCCAGTGCCACGACCGCGATGACCACGACGAGGACGCGGTTGCCATCGGTCAGTACGGCGGCTGCGAGATCTGTGGGTTGGCCCGACTGTTGTGAGAGAGAAAGCCCCGCCATTCGTCCTCCTTGACGCTTGGGCTGAGCTCAAGATGTGGACGGGATTCTAGGTACCGGAACCTGATCAAAACAGAGCGCGATAAACGGAATTGGCCTGCTGAAGTAATGCCCTGAAAGCATTCTGACGCGACCGTGGAGCACGCGAATGATCGTGAACGAATTCACGCGATGAACGGCACAGGAACTACTGTAAAGGCGAGCACTGACACCCGCACATGACGAAGGGCCCCACGGGTGGGGCCCTTCGGGTGGAACGGTGTGCGCGGTGGCCGGTTCAGACCAGGATCGTCGGCGGAGGCGTGGTCGGCCACGTCATCTTGATCGATCCGCCGTGCTCCCCCGCGCTGACCTCCACGTCGTCGACGAGGCCGCTGATGACCGCGAGGCCCATCTCGTCCTCCTCGGCCTCCGTGTCGGGATCGCCCGCGCCGGCACGGTCACCGGGCACCGCGTGCGGGGCTTCGTCGCCGACCTCGATGGAGAACTGCTTCTCCTCCTCGATCAGCAGCACCTTCACCGGTGCGGAGATGCCGCCCAGCTGGTGCAGTCCGACGGCCCGTGTGCAGGCCTCGCCGACAGCGAGCCTGACCTCGTCGAGGACGGCCTCGTCCACTCCGGCCCTGCGCGCCACCGCCGCCGCCACCAGCCGGGCGGTCCTGACATGCTCGGGCAGCGCGCTGAAGCGGAGCTCAACGGTGGCCATGCATCCCCCTCGCAACTACGGGCGTGCTGTCGAGGGGCTCCGGGCCGCCGAAAGCCCGGGCCCCCTCGGTCTTCACTACTGTCGAACTCGTGCCGCACCGCGGCCGGGCCCGGGCACGGGGCCCGGGACCGGTCTCAGTCGGTGGCCGCAACCGCTTCCTCGACCGAGGTGTGAATCGGGAACACCTTGGTGAGGCCGGTGATGCGGAAGATCTTCAGAATGCGCTCCTGGTTGCAGACCAGGCGCAGGGAGCCCTCATGGGCTCGCACACGCTTCAGGCCGCCGACCAGCACGCCGAGCCCGGTGGAGTCGAGGAAGTCCACGCCCTCCATGTCGACGACAAGGTGGAAACTGCCGTCGTTCACCAGCTCGACCAACTGCTCGCGCAGCTTGGGCGCGGTATATACGTCGATTTCGCCACCGACCCTGACGATCGTGCGATCGCCCATGGTCTCGGTCGACAGGGACAGGTCCACGGATCCTCCAGCACCTTGCTATCGAGCGGTCGCCCTTGGGGCATCTCGGCTTCAGCCCTTGGACGCTTCGCCAGCCGCGATGGCATTCAATCACTTACCGGCAGGCGTGCACGACGCCTTGGCTCCATTGTCCGTCACGCCAGTGACACACTCGGTGCCGATGGCCAAGAATCACCGATCCGATCGAACCCCGACGGACCCCGCCTCCCGGCCCGCGCCGGGCGCGGTCCTGGACCGGCTCGCGTCCGGTCCGAGCAGGGCTTCGCGCATTACTCATACGGAGCACTTGCCCCCGCGGACGGGTCGGCATGCCGTCTGGCCGGACCGGATCCGGGCCGAGGTCGTCTCGGCCGTGCAGGCCGCCGGAATCGAACATCCCTGGGCCCACCAGGCCCGCGCGGCGGAGCACGCCCTGGACGGCGACTCGGTCGTCGTCGCCACCGGCACGGCCTCCGGCAAGTCCCTGGCGTATCTCGTGCCCGTCCTGTCCGCCCTCCTGGACGGCGCCGAGGCCCCGAACGGCCGCGGCGCGACCACCCTCTACCTGGCCCCCACCAAGGCCCTCGCGGCGGATCAGTGCCGCTCAGTGAAGGAACTTTCACATCCTTTGGGCCATTCGGTGCGCGCCGCCGTGTACGACGGCGACACTCCGTTCGAGGAACGCGAATGGATCCGCCAGTACGCCAACTACGTGCTGACCAACCCGGACATGCTGCACCGCGGCATCCTGCCGTCCCACCCCCGCTGGTCCTCCTTCCTGAAGTCGCTGAGGTACGTCGTCATCGACGAGTGCCACACCTACCGCGGCGTCTTCGGCTCGCACGTCGCGCAGGTGCTGCGCCGCCTGCGCCGCCTGTGCGCCCGCTACGGCGCCTCGCCCGTGTTCCTGCTGGCCTCCGCCACCGCCGCCGAGCCCGCGGTGGCCGCCCGCCGCCTCACCGGCCTGCCGGTCGTCGAGGTCGCCGACGACGCCTCCCCACGCGGTGAACTGGTGTTCGCCCTCTGGGAGCCGCCGCTGACCGAGCTGCACGGCGAGAAGGGCGCCCCCGTCCGCCGCACGGCCACCGCCGAGGCCGCCGACCTGCTGACCGACCTCGCCGTGCAGGGCGTGCGCTCGGTCGCCTTCGTCCGGTCCCGGCGCGGCGCCGAGCTGATCGCCGTCATCTCCCAGGAGCGGCTGGCCGAGGTCGACCGGTCGCTGGCCCGGCGTGTCGCGGCGTACCGGGGCGGCTATCTCCCGGAAGAACGCCGCGCACTCGAACGCGCCCTCCATTCGGGTGAACTGCTGGGCCTCGCCGCGACGAACGCCCTCGAACTCGGCATCGACATCTCCGGCCTCGACGCCGTCGTCATCGCCGGCTACCCGGGCACACGCGCCTCCCTGTGGCAGCAGGCCGGCCGGGCCGGGCGGGCCGGGCAGGGCGCCCTGGCCGTCCTGGTCGCCCGCGACGACCCCCTGGACACCTTCCTCGTCCACCACCCCGAGGCCCTCTTCGACCAGCCCGTCGAGTCCACGGTCCTCGACCCGGACAACCCCTACGTGCTCGCCCCGCACCTGTGTGCCGCAGCCGCCGAGCTGCCCCTGACGGACGAGGACCTCGACCTGTTCGGCCCGGCCAGCGAGGGCCTGCTGCCCCAGCTGGAGGCGGCGAAGCTGCTGCGCCGCCGCACCAAGGCCTGGCACTGGACCCGCCGCGAGCGCGCCGCCGACCTGACCGACATCCGCGGTGAGGGCGGGCGCCCGGTCCAGGTCGTCGAGTCCGGCACGGGCCGGCTGCTCGGCACGGTCGACGCCGGCGCCGCGCACTCGACGGTGCACGAGGGAGCGGTCCACCTCCACCAGGGCCGCACCTACCTCGTGCGGTCCCTGGACCTCGACGACTCCGTCGCCCTCGTCGAAGAGGCATCCCCGCCCTACTCCACCGTCGCCCGCGACACGACGGCCATCTCCGTCCTGGAGACCGACGTCGAGATCCCCTGGGGCGACGGCCGCCTGTGCTACGGATCCGTCGAGGTCACCAACCAGGTCGTCTCCTTCCTGCGCCGCCGGCTCATGACCGGTGAGGTCCTGGGCGAGACCAAGCTCGACCTCCCGCCCCGCACACTGCGCACCCGGGCCGTGTGGTGGACCGTCACCGAGGACCAGCTGGACCGGGCCCGGATCGGCCCGGAGATCCTCGGCGGCTCCCTGCACGCCGCCGAGCACGCCTCCATCGGCCTGCTGCCCCTCTTCGCGACCTGCGACCGCTGGGACATCGGCGGCGTGTCGATCCCCCTCCACCCCGACACGCTCCTGCCCACGGTCTTCGTCTACGACGGCCATCCCGGCGGCGCGGGCTTCGCGGAGCGCGCCTTCCACACCGCCCGCAGCTGGCTGACCGCCACCCGCCAGGCCATCGCCTCCTGCGAGTGCGACGCCGGCTGCCCGTCCTGCATCCAGTCCCCCAAGTGCGGCAACGGCAACGACCCACTGCACAAGAGGGGGGCGGTACGCCTCCTCACGGTGCTGCTGGAGGGGGCACCGGAGGAGAAGCAGCCGACGGAGGAGGGGGCGGGGCAGCCGACGGGAGAGTGAAGAGTGGCGGCGGAGGAACCGCCGGAGGTGGATGGAGCACCGCCGGAGGTGACGGCAGAGCGTCCACCGCGGGTCACGGCAGAGGCAGAGCGGCCGCCGGAGGTCCGGGTGGGGCATCCGCCCGGTGGCCAGGGCTCACGGCCGGGAGATCCAGAGGTGCTGTCGGAGGACCGGCCCTCGCCCTGACCTGCGCCGTGAACGGCCCCCGTCCGGAAGCCGCCGTCACATCCGAGATCTCCCCGGCGACCTCGCACCGCACCAGTCGCACACCCTGGGCCCGGGCCACCCGGCCGGCGCGGGCGCAGGCCGCCGGACCGCCCTCGGCCCAGTGGTCCGCCGCCGCCAGCGCCGCGAGGTCCGCTCCGCCCGCCGCCCGGTGCCGGACCACGACGGCCTGTCCCAGCGCGAGGACGACACCGAACACCACACACAGGACCGCGATCGCTCCCACGCTCCAGACCGTGGCTGACCCCTGGTCGGGGGCGGCGCGCGACGGACGTTTCATGTGCCCACCGCCTCCTCCACAGCCGCCACGGCCTCCTCGCGCACCGCGAACGACAGCCCGCGCAGCACCGGCGGCTCGGCCACGACCACCACCCGCACGTGCTCCGCGTCCCGGCTCACCGTCACCTTCGCGCCCGGCGGCGCCGCCTCCCGGGCCAGCCGCACCACCGCGCCGGGCGGGTCCTGCCGGGCCGCCGCACGCGCACCCGTCCGCGCCGCGTCGACGCACTGGATCTGCGCGGCCACGACCAGCAGACCCCACACCAGTGCCATCGCGAACATCACCAGCACGGGCAGCACCACGGCCGACTCCGCCGTCACGAACCCCCGGTCCCCGCGCCGATCACATCCGCGCATTGAGGGCTTCCTTCACGATGCTCTGCAGCTCCGAACTGACCGCCCCGCTCGTGACGACCTTGTAGAGCACCACCGCGAACGCCACGGCCGCCACGATCCCCGTCGCATACTCCGAGGTGACCATCCCCGCGTCCCGCCGCGCCGCACGCATCCCGCGCACCAGGACCCGCAGCCGTGCCCGCACCATCTGAACCATCTCAACCCCCGTGGGAAAGAGCCCGAACCTCTGTCGGACGCCGCTTACTTGCTTCGGTCGCTTACTTGTTTCGTTGCTGCTTGCTGCGTCACTTGCTTGTTTCGTCGCTCGCCTGTCGCGCCGCTCGCGCGTCACCGCGACCCGCTTCCGTCCCTGCCTCCCGCTCCCCCGCCTCTAGCCACCACCTCCTCCCAGCACCCCGCCCGCGAGCCCGATCACCACGGGCAGCACCCCGACCGCGATGAACGCGGGCAGGAAGCACAGCCCGACCGGTGCGCTGACCGTGACGCCCGCCCGGCGGGCCCTGGCCGTCGCGGCCCGGCCCCAGTCGGCACGGGCCTCGGCGGCGAGCCGCGCGACCGGTACGGCAGCGGGCAGCCCGGACACATCGGCCCGTTCGAGCAGCCGCGCCAGCCCTCCGGCCCCCGGCAGGCCGGCCAGCCTCCGCCAGGCCGCCCCTGGTTCACCGCCCAGCCGCACCTCCGCCGCGCCCCGGGCCAGGGCGTCACCCACCGGCCCGCCCAGGGCCTCACCGACGGCCTGTGCCGCGACCACCGGGCCGGCGCCCGCCGCGATGCAGGCGGCCAGCAGGTCGGCGGCGAGGGGCAGTTGCCGTGCGGCCTCGGCGAGGTCGGGCCCGCCCGCGTCCGCCCGGGCCGCCGTCTCCTGCCGCAGCCGCCAACGCCATGTCCCCACCGCACCGGCCACGCCCACGGCGACCCCGGCGAGCCCACCGACCAGCGCCCACCCGGCGCACCCCACGCCCACGGGAGCCAGCCATGTGCGTGCTGCCCGGCGGAAGGCCGGACGCCGGACCGGAGCAGCCGCTTCGCGGGCGGACAGCTCCGCCAGCCGCCGCCGCATCCTCCGCCGGCGCCGGGCCTCCACCGCCCACCGCACCCAGCACCCGACGCCGAGCGCGATCCCCGCCGCCACCCCCAGGCTGTGGACAACTCCCCCGCTCATACGGCGCCCTCCGCCCCGCGCACGATCCGCAGCACCCACCACACCCCCAGGCCCTCCAGCGCACCTCCGGCGAGCAGGCAGGCCAGTCCCGCCGGGGTGTGCAGCAGGACGTGCAGGGGGTCGGCGCCGAGGGTGGTGCCGATGAAGAGGCCCAGGACCGGCAGGCCGGCGAGCATCACCGCCGTGGCCCGGGCACCGGACAACTGGGCCCTCAGGTCGGCGCGCTGGTCCCGTTCGGCGCGCAGCGCGGTGGCCAGCCGGTCGAGTCCGGCCGCGAGCCCGGCGCCCTGGTCCACGGCCACCCGCCAGCACGCCGCGAGCCCTCGCAGCCCTTCGGCGCCCGGTTGCCGTGCCGCCGTCGCGAGCGCCTCGGGCACGTCACCGCCGAAGCGCGCCGCCGCCAGGACCGTCGCCTGCGCGTCCGCGAGGCCACCGCACTCCCGCGCGGCCCGCAGCAGCGCCTCACCCGGCTGGCGTCCGGCCCGCACCTCACCGGCCAGCGCCCCGCACAGCGCGATCACCGCGTCGGCCCGCGACTCGCGGTCCCGCCGCGCCCGGCCGGCCACCCGGGCCCTGCGCAGCAGCGGCACCCCGGCCGCTCCCAGCAGGATCGGCAGCACCGACGCCCCCAGGACCGCCAGGACCAGCCCGGCCACCGGTGACCACCATTCGGCCGGCAGACGCCCGGGAACCTGCCGCAGCGCCTCGGCCGTCCACCGGCGTCCGGCCTGTGGATCGCCACCGACCGTGCCGCCGGCCGCGAGCAGCAGTCGTGCCCGGCGCGCCGCCGAGTCCCGCTCGTGCAGCAGCCACACCGCGGCTCCCGCGCACGCCACGGCCGCGCCCAGGGACATCTCAGCCGCGCCCGTCATGACCCACCCCCTTCGTCCCGTCCTCGCACAGCCCGTCCCCCTCGCCTCGGAGCAGCCCCCGCAGCCGCTCCCAGCCCCGCTCCCGCACGAAGGCCGCCTCTCCCCACCGCAGCGCCGGCACCGTCCGCACCAGGCCCGAGGGGTCCCGCTCCAGCACATGCACCTCGGCGATCCGCCGCCGCCCGGCCCGGTCGCGCACCAGGTGCAGCACCACGGAGAGGGCGGCCGCCACCTGGCTGTGCAGCGCGGCCCGGTCGAGCCCGGCGGCCGTGCCGAGCGCCTCCAGGCGGGCCGGCACCTGGGCGGCGGCGTTGGCGTGCACCGTCCCGCAGCCGCCCTCGTGGCCGGTGTTCAACGCGGCCAGCAGATGCACCACTTCGGGTCCGCGCACCTCACCCACGACCAGCCGGTCGGGCCGCATCCGCAGCGCCTGCCGCACCAGGTCCTCCAGGGTCACCAGGCCCGCGCCCTCCTGGTTGGCGGGTCTGGTCTCCAGCCGCACGACGTGGGGATGATCCGGCCGCAGCTCCGCCGAGTCCTCGGCGAGGACGATCCGCTCCTCCGGCCCGGCGAGCCCGAGCAAGGCGCTGAGGAGTGTCGTCTTGCCGGTCCCCGTGCCACCGCTGACCAGGAAGGACAGCCGTGCGTCGAGCAGGGCGCGCAGCACGCGGTCGCCGCCCGGCGGTACCGTGCCCGCCGCGACCAGCTCGCCCAGGGTGAAGGCACGCGGCCGTACGACCCGCAGCGCCAGACAGGCGCAGTCCACCGCCACCGGCGGCAGCACCGCGTGCAGCCGGGTCCCGTCGGGCAGCCGGGCGTCGACCCATGGGCGGGCGTCGTCCAGACGGCGGCCGGCCACGGCGGCCAGACGCTGGGCGAGCCGCCGTACGGCCGCCGCGTCGGCGAACCGCACCGAGGTCAGCTCCAGGCCGCCGCCGCGGTCGACCCAGACCCGGTCCGGGCCCGACACCAGCACGTCGGTCACCGACGGATCGGCCAGCAGCGGCTCCAGCGGCCCGCTGCCCACCAGCTCGGAGCGCAGCCGCGCGGCCGCTCCCAGGACCTCGGCGTCCCCGAGCACCCGCCCCTGTTCCCGCAGGGCCTGCGCCACGCGCGCGGGGGTCGGCTCGGCGCCGCTCTCGGCCAGCCACCGCCGCACCCCGTCGAGCAGCTCCACGCCCTGCGGCCCGGCCGGGGTGCTCATGCCGCACCCGCCTCGACCAGCGCCCGCTCCCAGAAGTCCTTGCAGAACCGGGCGAGCGCTCCGCGCGGTCGGGCACCCGGCGGTGCCGTGCCCCCGTCCGGGCGCAGCAGCCCCGGTTCCACCGGCACCTCGCCGACCAGGGGCAGTCCGAGCAGCCGGGCCACCTCCCGGTCGTCGAGCCCCGGCGGATACGGCCCGCGCACCGCCACCCGCAGATCGCGCAGGACCATGCCCACCGCGGACGCGACCCGCCCGGCAGCCGCGACGGCCCGCAGCTCGGCGGGCACCACCAGCACCCCGACGTCGAGCTGGCCGAGCACCTCGGCGACCCCGTCGTCGATGCGGCGCGGCAGGTCGACCACGACGGTGCCGCCCCGGCGCCGGGCCGCCGCCAGCACCGCGCGCACCGCCTGCGGCGGCACGGCGATCCGGTCACCGCGGTCCCAGCTGAGCACCCGCAAGGAGTGCAGCTCGGGCAGCGACTCCTCCAGGGCGCCTCCGCCGACCCGGCCTCGTGAGGAGGCGAAGGCGGGCCAGCGCAGCCCCTCGGCCGTCTCCCCGCCGAGGAGTACGTCGAGTCCGCCACCCAGCGGATCGGCGTCCACGAGAAGGGTGCGCAGTCCCTCCCGCGCGGAGGTGACGGCGAGGGCGCACGCGAGCGTGGACGCTCCGGCGCCGCCCCGGCCGCCGATCACCCCCACGGTGAGGGCGGGTCTGCCGACGCCCTCCGCCACGTCGGCGATCCGGTCGACCAGCCACTGCTCGCCGTCGGGCAGCATCAGGACGTGCTCGGCGCCGATCTCGACGGCCCGCCGCCACACCCCCGAGTCGTCCTGGTCCCGCCCGATCAGGACGACGCCCCTGCGGCGCGCCGCCCCGCGGACCCGGCGCGCGGCGTCGTCGCCCACGAGGACCAGCGGCGCGGCCTCCCAGCTGCCTCTGCGCTCGGGCACCCCGTGGTGCACCTCCGGTGTCGCCCCCGCCGCCGCGCACAGGCGCAGCAGGTCGTCGAGGAGTTCGGTGTCCTCGGTGACGATGAGCGGTCCGCCCTGCCGCCCTCCGGCGGGCGGCGGCGGATCGTGTGTGACGGCTCCGGTCACGGTGTCCATCCCCCTTCGCTGCTCGACTCGCGTGACCCCTGCGGTCCCGCGATTCCCAAACGTGGGAAGAACCGGCAAGGCGGCCTCCCTTTGACCGGCCGGCAGAAACCGGCCAAACGCCCCCCGGCAATCGGAACCAGCCCTGATCGGACCGCGAGCGGGATGCGCTGGAATCACGGTGCAGCGATCCCGGAAATCGTGTGGATCTTGGTGGAAAACTGTGGACGCCCCGGGGGTTGTGAATATCGCCGTCACCCATACCGGTGACGCCCTCGGACCCCCTGCGCGACGTCCACAGAGCAGCCCGACCGCTACGCAGAGTGACGGATCGTGGGCATGAGAAAGGGGCGGCCGCAGCCGCCCCGAGCGCGGCGCTCAGGCCGCGAGAAGAAGGGGAAAACCCATCCGGACATGCGACGACCCCCGCCGGGGGGGAGAGCGGGGGTCGTCCCCACGGCCGACTCGGGGGGGGAGGAGTCGGGCCGGGTTAGCACGGTCGCGAACGATCCGTGACTTCCATGGTGTACCCGAGAGCCTTCTCAGGCAAACCCACGCGCCCCACCTTACGCCGAATGGGCTGCCCCTATGCTCAAGGGCGTGGAAAACCACTCCTTGCCCCGCACAGCGGCCTTCTTTGACCTGGACAAGACGGTCATTGCGAAGTCGAGCACGCTCACCTTCAGCAAGTCGTTCTACCAAGGCGGTCTGATCAACCGCAGGGCCGTCTTGCGTACCGCATATGCCCAGTTCGTCTTCCTGGCCGGGGGCGCCGACCACGACCAGATGGAGCGGATGCGCGCCTACCTGTCCGCGCTGTGCCGCGGCTGGAACGTGCAGCAGGTCAAGGAGATCGTGGCCGAGACGCTGCACGATCTGATCGACCCGATCATCTACGACGAGGCCGCCTCCCTCATCGAGGAGCACCATACCGCGGGCCGCGACGTCGTGATCGTGTCCACGTCCGGTGCGGAGGTCGTCGAGCCGATCGGTGAACTGCTCGGCGCGGACCGGGTGGTGGCGACCCGCATGGTCGTGGGCGACGACGGCTGCTTCACCGGCGAGGTGGAGTACTACGCGTACGGCCCCACGAAGGCCGAGGCCATCCGGGAGCTGGCGGAGTCCGAGGGCTACGACCTCAGCCGCTGCTACGCCTACAGCGACTCGGCGACCGACGTGCCCATGCTGGAGTCCGTCGGCCACCCGCACGCCGTGAACCCGGACCGCGCGCTGCGCCGCGAGGCACTCGCGCGGGGCTGGCCGATCCTGGACTTCCACCGTCCGGTCCGGCTCAAGCAGCGCCTTCCCGCGTTCTCGGTGCCGCCCCGCCCGGCCCTCGTCGCGGTCGCCGCGATAGGCGCCGCCGCGGCCACCGCGGGACTGGTCTGGTACGCCAGCCGGCGCCGCCCAACGGTCGCCTGACCAGCGCTGCGCCCGGCGACTGGGCCGTGTCCTGTTTGAGGGTAAAAGTAAAGAAGTGCAGTCCGGACTTCCGCTTGTCCGGGGGCAGGAGTACAAAGGAGTCAACGGCCCGCGAGACCAAGGACATCCGCGAGGATCACCTTTTACAACGCATTTGGCCCCACGGACCGAGCATGAACACCGGGCACCCACGCGACGTCGACCCGTCGATTACGGGCCAGCCGCACCAGGTGACGGGCGAAGTTCCCGACCTGATGGGCATATTTCGAGGACGCTTGGTAACCCGGTGCTCATGCCAGCGGCGGTACGAGTTCTCGTACCGCCGCATCTCTGTGCCGGGGGAGGTTCAGGCGGCTCCGCGCTGGAGCGCCTCGCACACGGCCGTCGACTCGCGCGCCCCCAGTTCGACCGCCCTGCCGCAGTGGGCGATCCAGGCGGCCATGCCCTCCGGGGTGCCGGAGACGTACCCGTCGAGGGCCTGGAGGTAGGCCTCGCGGCCCAGCTCGGCGTAGCCGACCTCGGCCGGGCAGACGGACTTCGGGTCCAGGCCGCTGCCGACCAGCACGATGCGCTCGGCCGTGCGCGCGATCAGGCCGTTGTGGGACGTGAAGGGGCGCAGGGCGAGGAGTTCGCCGTGCACGACGGCGGCCGTGACCAGCGCCGGCGCGGAGCCGCCCGCGATGATCAGCTCCGCCAGCCCGTCCAGCCTGCCGTGTGCCTCGGCCGCGCTCGGCAGTGGCAGGGACACCAGCGGTTCGTCGACCGGCTCGCCCTCCTGGCGGGGCCGTCCCACCTGGTCGGCCTGGTCGGCGGCCGCCACCAGGTGCAGCCGGGCCAGCACCCGCAGGGGCGACTGCCGCCAGATCGACAGCAGCTGGCCCGCTTCCGCGGTGAGCCGCAGCGCGGCGCCGACGGTGCGCGCCTCGTCGTCGCCGCTGAAGTCCGTGCGCCGCCGCACCTCCTCCAGGGCCCAGTCCGCGCCCGACAGGGCGGCCGAGCCGCGGGCGCCGCGCAGGGCGGCCTCGGAGGTGATCGCGTTGCTGCGCCGCCGCATGATCCGGTGCCCGTAGACCCGGTCGACGGCCTTGCGCACGGATTCCACGGAATCGGCCACTCCGGGCAGCGCCCCCAGGGCCGCGAGGGGATCGGCGGTCGCGCCTGCTGTACTCATGAGTACGACCCTACGCACCCGAGGGCCCCGCCCCACGGCGGAGTGGCCTTCTTCACGCGCGCCGCCCCGCACCATTGCGCGCCCAAGCCCGGTACTGCTGCACACGCGTGCCCCGCACCATTGCGCGCTCATGCCCGGTACGGCTGCATACGCGGACCCCGTACGACTGCGGGCGCATGCCCGGCACGACCACGCGCGCGTGCCGGGCACGGCTGTCCTTCCTCGGTGTCACCCCTTCGCCGCGGGAGCGCCGGGCACGCCCTTCGGGGCCGGGGCCGGGCGCGCCGCCAGGAAGGGCGCCCAGCCCTGCTTGGGCGCCTCGCCGACCTTCAGGGTGCGCAGCTTCTCCAGCGTGGCCGGGTCCTGGGCGTCGAGCCAGTCCACGAGCTGCCGGAACGAGACGCAGCGCACCTCCTCCTTGGTGCACACCGTCTCGATGACCTCCTCGACGGCCCGCATGTAGGTGCCGCCGTTCCAGGACTCGAAGTGGTTCCCGATGATCAGGGGCGCTCGGTTGCCGTCGTAGGCGCGCTGGAAGCCCTTCAGCAGGCCGTCGCGCATCTGGTCGCCCCAGAAGTCGTGCATCGCGGGGTTGCCCTGGGTGCTGGTGCCCGACTGGTTGACCATGAAGTTGTAGTCCATGGTGAGCTGCTCGAAGGAGTGGCCGGGGAACGGCACGAGCTGCATGGACAGGTCCCACAGGCCCTGCTTGCGCTGGGGCCAGACCTGGTCGGTGACGCCGCTGGTGTCGTAGCGGAAGCCCAGGTCGCGGGCCGCCTTCATGAAGTTCCGCTGGCCTTCGAGGCAGGGGGTGCGGGCGCCGATGAGCTCCTTGTCGTAGTCGAAGGGCAGCGGCGGGGCGTTCTTCAGGCCGGTGTTGCTCTTCCAGGTCTTCACGAACTGCTTGGCCTGGGCGATCTCGTCCTTCCAGTCCTTCACCGACCACTCGCCGACCCCGCCGCCGCTGCCGCAGAAGTGGCCGTTGAAGTGGGTACCGATCTCGTTGCCCTCCAGCCACGCCAGGCGCAGCTGCTTCACGGTGGCGGCGATGCCGCGGCGGTCGTTGAACCCGATGTCGGAGCGGCCCGGGGAGTGCTGGGGCGGCCGGTACAGGTCCCTCTTCTCCTCCGGCAGCAGGTACACGCCGCTCAGGAAGTACGTCATGGTCGCGTTGTTCTTCCGGGCGACCTTGCGGAAGTGGGAGAACAGCTTCTGGCTGTCCTCGCCGGCGCCGTCCCAGGAGAAGACGACGAACTGCGGGGGCTTCTGGCCGGGGCGCAGCCGCTCCGCTCTGGGCAGGTGGGGCTGGGCGCCGGTGTAGGCGGTGGAGCCGTCTCCGATGAGCCGGACCATGCTCTTGGGAGCCTGGGCGGGCTTCGCCTTGGAGGGCTCGGGGGCGGCTTGGCGGGGGGTGCCGGCCGCGCAACCGGCGAGCGATGCGGCGCAGACCGCGGCGATCACGGAGCACGCGGCGATCCTGGGGGTGGCGGCCATGTTCCGTCCACCTTCTTCCTTCTCTCGGGTGCCGACAGCGCCGCCAAAGTCGCACGGGACGAAGAAGGAATTAGTACGACAAGCCGATCAGATAGCCACTTCACTCTTCGGGGTGATCTATTCGCCCATTTGCCCGTAATGTCTATGCTCACCCTTTACTCTGCATTACGATCCGTTTACCGAGCGTTGATTTATCCCGCCGAAATACGCCGTGACCCACGGCCGCGACCGCCCCGCCCCGTGCGGGACCCCAGTCACGCGACCGCGCAGCCCCGGAGGAGACGGGAAACGATGTCAGCCTGCGTCCCCACGCGTACCACCGACCCGAACCGCACCGAACGCACTCATCCACCCCACAGTCCGCCGCCGTCCGGCCCCCGCCGCTTCCGCATCGCGGGTGCCGACGTGTCGGCCTCGATCGCGGTCTTCCTGATCGCCCTGCCCCTGTCCCTGGGCATCGCCCTCGCCACCGGCGCCCCGCTCCAGGCCGGCCTCGTCGCCGCCGCCGTGGGCGGACTCGTCGCCGGATGGCTCGGCGGCTCCCCGCTCCAGGTGAGCGGCCCCGCCGCCGGACTCACGGTCGTCACCGCCGACCTCATCCAGCGCTACGGCTGGCGGACGACCTGCGCCATCACCGTCCTCGCCGGACTCGCCCAACTCGGGCTCGGCTGCCTGCGCGTGGCCCGCGGCGCCCTCGCCGTCAGCCCCGCCATCGTGCACGGCATGCTCGCCGGCATCGGTGTCACCATCGCCGTCGCCCAGCTGCACATCGTGCTCGGCGGCACGCCGCAGAGCTCCGTCCCGGACAACCTGCGCGCACTGCCCGCCCAGTTGGCGCAGATGCGCCCGGCGTCGGTATCGGTCAGCGCGCTCACGCTGGCGCTGCTGCTGCTCTGGCCGAGACTGCCCGGGCGGGCCGGACGCCTGCTGCGGAAGATCCCGGCCGCGCTCATCGCCGTCGCCGGAGCCACCGCGGCCGCCGCCCTGGCCGGTCTGCGCCTGCCCAAGGTCGATCTGCCGTCCTGGAGCAACCACGCCCTGGCGGGCCTGCCCGAGGGCCCCGTACTGGGCCTGGTCGCCGCCGTGTTGACCACCACGCTGGTGTGCAGCGTGCAGTCGCTGCTCGGAGCGGTGGCCGTGGACAAGCTGGTGGCGGGCCGCCCGGGCCTGCCCGCCGGGGTCGGCCGCTCCGACCTCGACCGGGAACTGCTCGGGCAGGGCGCCGCCAACATCGTCTCCGGCTCGCTCGGCGGCCTGCCCATCGCCGGCGTGGCCGTGCGGACGACGGCGAATGTGAACGCGGGAGCGGTGAGCCGGAACTCCACGATGCTGCACGGCGTTCTCGTAGTGATCGCCACGCTGCTGATGGTCCCGCTCCTGGAGCTCATCCCGCTCGCCTCGCTCGCCGCCCTGGTGATGTCCGTCGGCATCCAGATGGTGTCGCTGAACCACATCCGCACGGTCACGCGCCACCGAGAGGTGTGGGTCTACGCCGTCACCACCCTGGGCGTGGTCTCGCTCGGCGTCCTCCAGGGCGTCGCCCTGGGCATCGCCATGGCCGTGGCGGTCGCCCTGCACCGCCTCACCCGCACCCGCATCACGCACGAGGAGAGGGAAGGAGTCCATCACGTACACGTCAGAGGGCAGTTGACGTTCCTCGCGGTGCCGCGGCTCAGCCGTGCCCTGCATCTCGTCCCGCACGGCGCGGACACCGTCGTCGAGCTGGACGGGTCGTTCATGGACCACGCGGCGTACGAGACGCTGCAGGACTGGCAGAAGACGCACACCGCCCAGGGCGGCACGGTCGAGATCACCGGCCGGCACCCCGGCACGCGCATCTCCGAGCCCTCCACCGTCTCCGACTGCCGCTGCCGGCCCTGGACGGCCTGGCGCAACCACCAGTGCGAAGGCCCGCAGTCCACGCCCCCGCCCGAGAAGAACGAGGACGGATCGGACGGGCCCGAGCCGGACCCCACCGGCGCCGGCCGCGGGCACGAACTGGCGCGTGGCATCAGCGCCTTCCAGCGCAACACCGCGCCCCTGGTGCGCAGCGAGCTGGCCCGGCTGGCGCGCGAGGGACAACGGCCGTCGCAGCTCTTTTTGACCTGCGCCGACTCACGACTGGTCACGTCGATGATCACCTCCAGTGGTCCGGGCGACCTCTTCGTCGTGCGCAACGTGGGCAACCTCGTGCCGCGTCCGGGCGAGGAGAGCGGCGACGACTCGGTGGCAGCAGCGATCGAGTACGCCGTGGACGTCCTGCGCGTCCGGTCCATCACGGTGTGCGGGCACTCGGGTTGCGGTGCCATGCAGGCCCTGCTCAACTCCGAGCCGGGAGGCACCCGTACCCCACTGGAGCGGTGGCTGCGGCACGGACGGCCGAGCGTGGAGCGCATGGCCGACGGCAGCCGGCCCTGGGGCAGCCTGGCCGGACGGGCGCCCGAGGACCCGGTCGAGCAGCTCTGCCTGATCAACGTCGTCCAGCAGCTGGAACACCTGCGCGCCCACGACTCGGTGGCCCGGGCCATCGAGGAGGGCACGCTGGAGCTGCACGGGATGTACTTCCACGTGGGTGAGGCCGAGTCGTACCTGCTCACCGACGCGGAGGGCGGCGGCGCCTTCGACCGGGTCCGGGAGACGGACCTGACGGCATGACGGACCTGACGGCATGAGCCGGGTCGACCGGCAGCGGCGCACCGACGTGAGCCGGTCGACCCAACAGTCCGGCACTCGGCCAGCGGGCCGCCGGGCCGGGTGCGCGGGCCCCCGCGCCTGGGGCACGCGCACCCTGCCACCCACCGGAGTCCTCTAGTCGGGCCCCGCCCACCGACGCCCTCACACCGGAGCCTCCCGCCCGAGCCCCTGCCCACCGACGCCCGCCCCAGGGTCGGGCGCCGGCCCGGCCCCCCGCCCCCAAGCCACTCCCACCACCTCCCAGCCCCCGGCCGCTCCCGCGTGACCGTCGTTACATTTGCTGAACTTTCCCTGGTCGGCGTCCGTGGGTACGGATGACCCCGGCCGCCGACAGCACCGCCGGACAGGTCTAAACCAATCGGCGGTCGGCCCTTGTCATCGCACCCCCGGGTCTGATGAGCTGTGGCCTGGGACACAACGGACACCCTGGGAAAGGCAGATGCCGTGAGCAACGAAAGCCTGGCCAACCTGCTCAAGGAAGAGCGCAGGTTCGCACCCCCCGCCGACCTGGCCGCGAACGCCAACGTCACCGCGGAGGCGTATGAACAGGCCAAGGCTGACAGGCTCGGCTTCTGGGCCGAGCAGGCCCGCCGGCTGACCTGGGCCAAGGAGCCCACCGAGACGCTCGACTGGTCGAACCCGCCGTTCGCCAAGTGGTTCAAGGACGGCGAGCTCAACGTCGCCTACAACTGCGTCGACCGGCACGTCGAGGCCGGCCACGGCGACCGGGTCGCCATCCACTTCGAGGGCGAGCCGGGCGACAGCCGCGCCCTCACCTACGCCGAGCTCAAGGACGAGGTCTCCAGGGCGGCCAACGCGCTGCTGGAGCTGGGAGTTCAGGCCGGGGACCGGGTCGCCGTCTACATGCCGATGATCCCCGAGACGGCGATCGCGATGCTGGCCTGCGCCCGGATCGGCGCCGCCCACTCGGTCGTCTTCGGCGGTTTCTCCTCGGACGCCCTCGCCACCCGCATCCAGGACGCCGACGCGCGCGTGGTCATCACCGCCGACGGCGGCTACCGGCGCGGCAAGCCGTCCGCGCTCAAGCCGGCCGTGGACGAGGCCGTGACGAAGGCGGGCAACGTCGACCACGTCCTGGTCGTGCGCCGCACGGGCCAGGAGGTCGCCTTCACCGAGGGCCGCGACGTGTGGTGGGACGACCTGGTGGGCCGCCAGAGCGCGGAGCACACCCCGCAGGCCTTCGACGCCGAGCACCCGCTGTTCATCCTGTACACCTCGGGCACCACGGGTAAGCCGAAGGGCATCCTGCACACCTCCGGCGGCTACCTCACCCAGACCGCCTACACCCACCACGCCGTCTTCGACCTCAAGCCGGAGACCGACGTCTACTGGTGCACCGCCGACGTCGGCTGGGTCACCGGCCACTCGTACATCGTCTACGGCCCGCTGGCCAACGGCGCGACCCAGGTCATGTACGAGGGCACGCCCGACACCCCGCACCAGGGCCGCTTCTGGGAGATCGTCCAGAAGTACGGCGTCACGATCCTCTACACGGCGCCGACCGCGATCCGCACGTTCATGAAGTGGGGCGACGACATCCCCGCCAAGTTCGACCTGTCCAGCCTGCGCGTGCTGGGCTCGGTGGGCGAGCCGATCAACCCCGAGGCCTGGATCTGGTACCGCAAGAACATCGGCGGCGACCGCACCCCGATCGTCGACACCTGGTGGCAGACCGAGACCGGCGCCATGATGATCACCCCGCTGCCGGGCGTGACCGCCACCAAGCCCGGCTCGGCGCAGACGCCGCTGCCCGGCATCTCCGCGACCGTCGTGGACGACGAGGCGAACGAGGTGCCGAACGGCGGCGGTGGCTACCTGGTGCTGACCGAGCCGTGGCCGTCGATGCTGCGCACCATCTGGGGCGACGACCAGCGGTTCATCGACACGTACTGGTCGCGCTTCGAGGGCAGGTACTTCGCCGGTGACGGCGCCAAGAAGGACGACGACGGCGACATCTGGCTGCTCGGCCGGGTCGACGACGTCATGCTCGTCTCCGGGCACAACATCTCCACCACCGAGGTCGAGTCGGCCCTCGTCTCGCACCCGTCGGTCGCCGAGGCGGCCGTGGTCGGCGCGGCGGACGAGACGACCGGGCAGGCGATCGTCGCGTTCGTGATCCTGCGCGGGACGGCCGCCGAGACCGAGACCCTGGTCGCCGAGCTGCGCACGCACGTGGGCAACACCCTGGGCCCGATCGCCAAGCCGAAGCGGATCCTGCCGGTGGCCGAGCTGCCCAAGACCCGCTCCGGCAAGATCATGCGCCGGCTGCTCCGGGACGTCGCCGAGAACCGCCAGCTCGGTGACGTCACCACGCTGACGGACTCCACGGTCATGGACCTCATCCAGGCCAAGCTGCCGGCCGCGCCCAGCGAGGACTGATCACCCACGCGCATGGCGCAGGCCAGCAAGGGCACCCGGCGGTCGGTCCGCCGGGTGCCCTTCGCACACTCCGCCGCACACCCCCGGCGCAGATCAGGGGGTGCGGGCGACCACACCCTTAGCTAAACTAAGAAAAACAAGTGCTCCATGGTGCGCCGGGAAGTCTGGTCGGCAAGCGCTCAGCCCTGCCCACCGACCGGAGGTCCTCCCCGTGACCGCGCCCCGCTCCAGCACCCCCCGCAAGGTCCTCGGACGGCTCTCGCTCCCCGAGCGGACCTACGTGGCGGACGCGCTGCGCACCGAGACGGTCGGCGGGGTGCTGCTGCTCGTCGCCGCGGTCGCCGCGCTGCTGTGGGCGAACATCCCCGGGCTGCACGACAGCTACGAGAGCGTCGCCGACTTCCACTTCGGCCCCGCCGCCCTCGGCCTCGACCTGTCGGTCGCGCACTGGGCCGCCGACGGACTGCTCGCGATCTTCTTCTTCGTCGCCGGTATCGAACTCAAACGCGAACTCGTCGCCGGTGATCTGCGCGACCCCAAGGCCGCCGCGCTCCCGGTCGTGGCCGCCCTGTGCGGCATGGCCGTACCGGCGCTCGTCTACACCCTCACCAACGTCACCGGCGGCGGTTCCCTGGCCGGCTGGGCCGTGCCGACCGCCACCGACATCGCCTTCGCGCTCGCCGTGCTCGCCGTCATCGGCACGTCCCTGCCGAGCGCGCTGCGGGCGTTCCTGCTCACGCTCGCCGTCGTCGACGACCTCTTCGCGATCCTGATCATCGCCGTGTTCTTCACGGACGGGCTGAACTTCGCCGCGCTCGGCGGTGCCGTGGCGGGCCTGGTCGTCTTCTGGCTGCTGCTGCGGGCCGGCGTACGCGGCTGGTACGTGTACGTGCCGCTCGCGCTGGTGATCTGGGCGCTGATGTACAACAGCGGCGTCCACGCCACCATCGCCGGTGTCGCCATGGGCCTGATGCTGCGCTGCCACCGCAAGGAGGGCGAGGCCCACTCCCCCGGCGAGCACATCGAGCACCTCGTGCGGCCGCTGTCGGCCGGACTGGCCGTACCGCTGTTCGCGCTGTTCAGCGCGGGTGTCGCCGTGTCCGGCGGGGCGCTCGCCGAGGTGTTCACCACCCCCGAGACCCTCGGGGTCGTGCTCGGGCTGGTCGTCGGCAAGGCGCTCGGCATCTTCGGCGGGACGTGGCTGACGGCCCGTTTCACCCGGGCCTCGCTCAGCGAGGACCTGGAATGGGCGGACGTGTTCGCCGTGGCGAGCCTGGCCGGCATCGGCTTCACGGTCTCGCTGCTCATCGGCGAACTCGCCTTCGAGGGCGACCAGGCCATGACCGGCGCGGTCAAGGCCGCGGTGCTGACGGGCTCGCTCGTCGCCGCGGTCCTCGCGACCGTCCTGCTGAAGATCCGGAACGCCAAGTACCGCCGTCTGTGGGAGGAAGAGGAGCGCGACGAGGACGCCGACGGCATCCCGGACATCTACGAGGAGGACGACCCGGCCTACCACTTGCGCCTGGCCGAGCGCTACGAACGCAAGGCCGCCGAGCACCGCCGGATCGCCCAGGAGAAGGCAGACGCGCGCCACGGGCTTGCCGAAGTGCCGGGCGGGGCAGGCGATGACCGCGACGGTCCGGCATGATCTGACGAGACGGTACAAAAGACGGGACCGTACGCAGTCAGGCCGTACGCAGTCGGACGACTGTGGCGAGTCAGGCACAGGACGCGGAAATCGGACCGTACGCAGAAGAGGGAGACCGCGATGAGCGCACCCGACGGCAGCCCGGTCGGCGCCGAACGCAGCATCGGCCAGCTGTTCGCCTCGGCGACGGCGGACATGTCGGCGCTGGTGCACGACGAGATCGCGCTGGCCAAGGCCCAGCTCAAGCAGGACGTCAAGCGCGGCGCGACCAGCGGCGGCGCGTTCTCGCTGGCCGGCGCGGTGCTGATCTTCTCCCTGCCGATGCTGAACTTCGCGCTGGCGTACGGCATCCGCACCTGGAGCGAGTGGAACCTCGCCGTCTGCTTCCTGCTGTCCTTCGCGGCGAACGTGCTGGTCGCGCTCGTCCTCGCGCTGATCGGCGTGGTCTTCGCGAAGAAGGCCAAGAAGAGCAAGGGCCCGCAGAAGGTCGCCGCCTCGATGAAGGAGAGCGCGGTCGTCCTGCAGAACGCCAAGCCGCACCCGCGTCCGGAGCTCACGCAGGACCGGGTCCCCGAGGCCATCGAGGCTGTGGCACGCTCGTCGTCATGACGGACCCCGCCCCTGCCCCGGCACAACCGGCCTCGGCCGTCCTCCTGGACGGCCCCTGGAGCCACCGCGACGTCGCCGCCAACGGCGCCCGCTTCCACATCGCCGAGCTGGGCGACGGGCCGCTGGTGCTGCTGCTGCACGGTTTCCCGCAGTTCTGGTGGACCTGGCGGCACCAGCTGGTGGCGCTCGCCGACGCCGGCTTCCGGGCCGTCGCGATGGACCTGCGCGGTGTCGGGGGCAGCGACCGCACACCGCGCGGCTACGACCCCGCCAACCTCGCGCTCGACGTCACCGGGGTCATCCGCTCGCTGGGCGAGCCGGACGCCGCGCTCGTCGGTCACGACCTGGGCGGATACCTGGCGTGGACGGCCGCCGCGATGCGCCCCAAGCTGGTGCGGCGGCTGGCGGTCTCCTCCATGCCGCACCCGCGGCGCTGGCGCTCGGCCATGCTGCGGGACGTCAAGCAGACCCGCGCCGGTTCACACATCTGGGGGTTCCAGCGGCCCTGGATCCCGGAACGGCAGCTCACCGCCGACGACGGGGCGCTGGTGGCCGAGCTGATCCAGGAGTGGTCCGGGCCGCGCCCGCCCGAGGAGGAGGCGCTGGAGAACTACCGCCGCGCCATGTGCATCCCCTCGGCGGCGCACTGCGCGGTCGAGCCGTACCGCTGGATGGTGCGCTCCCTGGCCCGCCCGGACGGTATCCAGTTCAACCGGCGGATGAAGCGGCCGGTGCGCGTGCCGACGCTCCATCTGCACGGCTCGCTCGACCCGGTGATGCGCACGCGCAGCGCGGCCGGCTCCGGCGAGTACGTCGAAGCCCCCTACCGCTGGCGGCTGTTCGACGGTCTCGGCCACTTCCCGCACGAGGAGGACCCGGTCGCCTTCTCCGCGGAACTCATCAACTGGCTGCGGGATCCCGAACCCGACCGGTGACCGCGCGACCCCCGGCCGGTGACCGGCTGAACCCCAATCAGTGACCGCGCGACCCCGTCCAGTACGCCCCGCCTGAACGCTTGTCCTACGAACGGCCACTTGCCCGGCGCATAGGCCAATTGGACCCGCCGGAGGCGGTTATCGACCATGCGGCGGGGGCACACGTCGGGGTATGGGCTGGACGCACGATTACAGTGACGCAAGCCGCAATCGCCGCTCGGCGGGCGGAGCGAACCCCCACCAACGCAGCGGTGCACCGCAGATGGCGACCGCCGACCCCCGGGTCGGGATCCCGCGCATCCTCCGCCGCCGGGCCCGCTGGGTCTCCGTACGGCTGCGCCACACACGCGACTGACGCGTCACCCCCGCGAGTGACCTGCGCGGGACGCGCCGGCGCACCCGGCTCCAGGACCGTCCCTACAGGGCGCAGCTGTCGCTGCCCACCTGCCGGTTGGCGGTGCGGCCCTTGGTGATGTCGTCCTGGATCTCGTCCACGGTGAGCGCGTATCCCGTCTCGGCGTCGTCGAGGGACTTGGCGAACACCACGCCGTAGACCTTGCCGTCGGGCGTGAGGAGCGGGCCGCCGGAGTTGCCCTGGCGGACGGTCGCGTAGAGGGAGTAGACGTCGCGGCGGACCGTGCCGCGGTGGTAGATGTCCGGGCCGTTGGCCGTGATGCGGCCCCGCACGCGCGCGGCCCGCACGTCGTACGCCCCGTTCTCCGGGAAGCCCGCGACGATCGCGCTGTCGCCGCTGGTCGCGTCTTCGGAGGTGAACCGCAGCGCGGGCGCCTTGAGGTCCGGCACGTCCAGCACGGCGATGTCGCGCCGCCAGTCGTAGAGCACGACCTTGGCGTCGTACTTCTTGCCCTCGCCGCCTATCTGCACGGTGGGCTCGTCGACGCCGCCCACCACGTGCGCGTTGGTCATGACGCGGCGGTCGGAGAAGACGAATCCGGTGCCCTCCAGGACCTTGCCGCAGCTCGGGGCCGTGCCCATGACCTTGACGATGGAGCGCTGGGCGCGGGTCGCGACCGGGCTGTTCGCCAGGGCCGGGTCGGGCGGCTGGACGTCGGTGATCGGCTCGTTCGCGAACGGGCTGAAGACCTGTGGGAAGCCGTTCTGCGCGAGGACGGAGGAGAAGTCCGCGAACCAGGTGGCGGCCTGGTCCGGCAGCGCCTGGGAGACACCGAGCAGCACCTTGGAGTTGCGGACCTCCTTGCCGAGCGTCGGCAGGGTCGTGCCCGCGAGGGCCGAGCCGATCAGCCAGGCGACCAGGAGCATGGCCACGACGTTGACCAGGGCGCCGCCGGTGGCGTCCAGCGCCCGGGCCGGGGACCAGGTGATGTGCCGGCGCAGCTTGTTGCCGAGGTGGGTGGTGAGGGCCTGGCCTACGGACGCGCAGACGATGACGACGACGACCGCCACGACAGCGGCGGTCGTGCTCACCTCCGCGTTGTCCGTGAGCGCGTCCCAGATGACGGGCAGCACGTAGACCGCGACGAGGCCACCGCCCAGGAAGCCGATCACCGACAGGATGCCGACGACGAACCCCTGGCGGTACCCGACGACCGCGAACCACACGGCGGCGACCAGCAACAAGATGTCCAGCACGTTCACGAAGGCCACCCTGTCATGCGCGCCAGTCGAGCGGGACCTGCTTCTCCCGGTCCCAGGGCCGCTCCCAGCCCGCGTAGTGCAGCAGCCGGTCGATGATTCCGGCCGTGAAACCCCAGACAAGGGCCGATTCGACGAGAAATGCCGGACCTCGGTGGCCGCTGGGGTGGACCGTGGTCGCCCTGTTCGCCGGGTCCGTGAGATCCACCACGGGGACGGTGAAGACCCGGGCGGTCTCGTTCGGATCGACGACGCCGACCGGGCTCGGCTCGCGCCACCAGCCCAGCACCGGCGTCACGACGAAACCGCTGACCGGGATGTAGAGGCGGGGCAGGACGCCGAACAGCTGCACGCCGGCCGGGTCGAGGCCCGTCTCCTCCTCCGCCTCGCGCAGGGCGGCGCGCAGCGGGCCGTCACCGTGCGGGTCGCCGTCCTCCGGGTCGAGGGCGCCGCCCGGGAACGAGGGCTGGCCGGCGTGCGTCCGCAGGGAGCTCGCGCGCTCCATCAGCAGCAGCTCGGGCCCGCGCTCGCCCTGCCCGAAGAGGACCAGCACGGCGGACTGCCGCCCGGCGCCGTCCTTCGGCGGCAGGAAGCGGCTGAGTTGCGTCGGCCGGACCGTCTCCACCGCGTGCACCACCGGGTCCAGCCAGGCGGGCATGCCCTCCTTGGTCACCGTCACCGGCCCGCCCTGTGTGCCGCTCGCCCGCGTCATCGCCACCCCCGTCGTCCTGCCGCTTCCAACGCCCTGCACCCACGGGATCGTTCCGGAACGGCACACGATCCACCCTGCGGGGGGCTCGTGGGGTGATGCGGGGGGCTTGCGGGGTGAACGGGAGAGCGCGCGGGACGCACGCGGCGGCTCGCGCGATCGGCAGCACGCCCCGTCAGCCCTCCGCTGCGGGGCCCCGTACGGCCCGCCCGGACCGTACCGCCGGTGGGGCGCCTCATCCGGCCCCCAGTGGCGGGGCCGGTTTGCCGCCCGCGTCCAGATAGGCCTGCGGGGGCCGCAGACGCTGCCCGGGGAAGCCGCCCTTCTCGTACTTGAGGAGCTTCTTCGCCTTCTCCGGGTCCGTCTCCCCCTCCCCGTACGCGGGGCAGAGCGGGGCGATCGGGCAGGCGCCGCAGGCGGGCTTGCGGGCGTGGCAGATGCGGCGGCCGTGCCAGATGACGTGGTGCGAGAGGTCCGTCCAGTCGCTCTTCGGGAAGAGCGCGCCGACCGCGGCCTCGATCTTGTCCGGGTCGGTCTCGGCGGTCCACTGCCAGCGGCGCACCAGGCGCTGGAAGTGCGTGTCCACGGTGATGCCGGGGCGCCCGAAGGCGTTGCCGAGCACGACGAACGCGGTCTTGCGGCCGACACCGGGCAGTTTGACCAGGTCCTCCAGCCGGCCGGGCACCTCCCCGCCGAACTCCTCCACCAGGGCCTTCGACAGCCCTATGACCGACTTGGTCTTGGCCCGGAAGAAGCCGGTCGGGCGGAGGATCTCCTCGACCTCCTCCGGGTTGGCGGCGGCGAGGTCCTCGGGGGTGGGGTACTTGGCGAAGAGGGCGGGTGTCGTCTGGTTGACGCGCAGGTCGGTGGTCTGCGCGGAGAGGACCGTGGCGACGACGAGCTGGAAGGGGTTGTCGAAGTCCAGCTCGGGGTGGGCGTACGGATAGACCTCGGCGAGCTCGCGGTTGATCCGGCGAGCCCGGCGCACCAGCGCCGTGCGCGACTCGTCGCCCGGCGGGTGGACGACAGCCTTCGCGGGGGCCGCGCCCTTGACCCGGGCGGTGGCCTTCTGGGGCGCGACGGTGACCTTCTTGGCGGCGGGCGCCTTCCTGGCGGGGGCGGCTTTCTTGGCGGGTGCGGCCTTCTTGGCGGAGGCCGCCTTCTTTACAGAGGCAGCCTTCTTCACTGAGGCCGCCTTCTTGGCGGAAGTCGCTTTCTTCGCAGGCGCGGCGCCACTCGCAGAAGCCGCTTTCCTCGCAGGCGCGGGCCTCTTCGCAGGAGCGGCCTTCTTCGCAGCCGCCCCTGTCGCTTTCGCCGTTTTCCTACCGCCATCGGGGCTCTGTTCGCCCACAGCGGAATCGCGACGTACAACCACCCGCGCAGCCCCCTCGGCCTGTGCTCTCACCGGCGATTTGGACACCCGGCCAGCCTAAGGCCAGCGACTGACATCCGCCCCGGCCCTCGAAGATCGGCGCCCAATTGGACCCCTGCCGCGTACCCCGGGACACCTGTGCGGCATCCTTGTGACAGATCACACTGTTTGGACCGTCCGGCAAAATGGGCACCACGGTCCCCTGGTACGCGGGGGAGCAAGATCCCCTGAGCAGGTCGAAAGGGAGAGAACTCGTGGACGACGTTCTGCGGCGCAATCCGCTCTTCGCGGCGCTCGATGACGAGCAGGCCGCGGAGCTCCGCGCCTCCATGAGTGAGGTGACCCTCGCCCGCGGTGACTCGCTGTTCCATGAGGGCGACCCCGGTGACCGCCTCTATGTGGTCACCGAGGGCAAGGTCAAGCTGCACCGCACGTCCCCCGACGGCCGGGAGAACATGCTGGCCGTGGTCGGCCCCGGCGAGCTCATCGGCGAGCTGTCGCTGTTCGACCCGGGTCCGCGCACGGCGACGGCCACCGCGCTGACCGAGGTGAAGCTGCTCGGCCTCGGCCACGGCGACCTCCAGCCCTGGCTGAACGCCCGGCCCGAGGTGGCCTCGGCGCTCCTGCGCGCCGTCGCCCGCCGGCTGCGCAAGACCAACGACGCGATGTCCGACCTCGTCTTCTCGGACGTGCCGGGCCGGGTCGCCCGCGCCCTGCTCGACCTGTCGCGCCGGTTCGGCGTGCAGTCGGAGGAGGGCATCCACGTGGTGCACGACCTCACGCAGGAGGAGCTCGCCCAGCTGGTCGGCGCGTCCCGCGAGACGGTCAACAAGGCCCTGGCGGACTTCGCCCAGCGCGGCTGGCTCCGCCTGGAGGCCCGTGCGGTGATCCTCCTGGACGTGGAGCGCCTCGCCAAGCGTTCGCGCTGACGCGAGCCCGCCGTACGTCATCGGGCCCTGTCTCCCCGGGAGACGGGGCCCGACGTCGTGCACGCCCCGGCCCACCGGTCCCTGGCGCCTCGAAAAAACCGGCGGCGCCGCAATCCCGCCCACGCCACAGTGACCGTATGACCGGCAGCACGAGTGACCGCGCGAACGGCAGCACGAGCGAACGCATGACCGGCAGCACGAGTCATCGCGCGAGCGGCGGTACGAACGAGCCCATGACCGGCGGCACCAATGACCACGTGAGCGGCGGCACGAGTCACCGCATGGCCGGCGACACGAGTGACCGTACGACCGGCAGCGCGGCGGGCCGACCCGGGGTCGATGCGCAGGGCCGCCTCATGCGGGAGGGCTCCCTCGCGTGCGTGCCCCGCTCCTTCCGCCCGGTCGTCGACGCGGCCGGGAAGCGCCTGACGGACGTGTTCGGGCCCCGGCTGCACAGCGCGTACCTCTACGGGTCCGTTCCGCGCGGCACCGCGCGCGTGGGCCGCAGCGATCTCGACCTGCTGCTCGCCCTGCACGAGGAACCGACCGGGACGGACCGCGCCGACGCCCTGGCGCTCGGCGCGGCGCTGGACGGCGAGTTCGGGCAGATCGACGGGTGCGGCACCCTGCTGTTCAGCCGGGCGCGGCTGCTGAGCGACCTGGAGCGGTACGACCTGGGCTGGTTCGTCGCCTGTCTGTGCACACCGCTGCTGGGCGAGGACCTGGCCGCGCGGCTGCCCCGCTACCGCCCCCACACCCTGCTGGCCCGCGAGACCAACGGCGATCTGCACCTGCTCCTGCCCCGCTGGCGCCGGCGGATCGACGACGCGAACCATGCGGAGGACACGGCCGGGGCCCGCCGCACGCTGGTGCGTGCCCTGTCCCGGCACCTCGTCCGCACCGGCTTCACCCTGGTCATGCCCCGCTGGAACGGCTGGACGAGCGATCTGCGGGAGATGGCCGAGGCGTTCGCCGGGTTCTACCCGGAGCGTGCCGGTCAGATGCGGGACGCGGCCGTTCTGGGCTTGGAGCCGACGGGTGACGCAGTAGTCCTCAGGTCGTACGTGGACGATCTCGGGCCCTGGCTCGCCGGGGAGTACGCGCGCGTGCACGGCGTCAAAGCTCCCCGCCCTCCCGGCTGGTCCTAGCCGGCGCCTGCGGGCCCGGCCGGGGAGCTCCTAGATGAGCCCGTGCTCCTCCAGGTAGTCCAGCTGCGCGCGTACGGACAGTTCCGCCGCCGGCCACAGGGAGCGGTCGACGTCGGCGTAGACGTGGGCGACGACCTCGGCCGGGCTGCGGTGGCCGTCCTCGACGGCGGTCTCGACCTGGGCGAGGCGGGTGGCACGGTGGGCGAGGTAGTACTCGACGGCGCCCTGGGCGTCCTCCAGGACCGGCCCGTGGCCCGGCAGGACCGTGTGGACGCCGTCGTCGACCGTGAGGGACCTCAGACGGCGCAGGGAGTCCAGATAGTCGCCGAGACGGCCGTCCGGGTGGGCCACGACCGTGGTGCCACGGCCCAGGACCGTGTCGCCGGTCAGCACCGCCCCGTCGGCCGGGATGTGGAAGCAGAGGGAGTCCGAGGTGTGGCCGGGCGTGGGGACGACGCGCAGTTCCAGCCCGCCGGTGGTGACGACGTCCCCGGCGGCCAGCCCCTCGTCGCCGAGGCGCAGCGCCGGATCCAGCGCACGCACGCGCGTGCCGGTCAGCTCGGCGAACCGGGCCGCGCCCGCCGCGTGGTCGGGATGGCCGTGGGTCAGCAGGGTCAGGGCGACGCGCCGGCCGGCCTGCTCGGCGGTGGCGACGACCTGGCGCAGGTGTCCTTCGTCGAGCGGGCCCGGGTCGACCACGACGGCGAGGTCCGAGTCCGGCTCGGACAGGATCCAGGTGTTCGTGCCGTCGAGGGTCATCGCCGACGGGTTGGGGGCCAGGACGTTGACGGCCCGCGCGGTGGCGGGCCCCGAGAGGACCCCGCCCCGGGGGCGGCCGGGAAGGGCTGCTGCGTCCGTCATGCGGGGGCTCCACCGGTCGGGGCGGTCGGGATGTGTTTGGTGAACTCGTCGTGGCCGGGCCAGGCGAGCACGATCTCGCCGTCCACCAGCCGGGCGGTGGCCAGCACGGGCGTGAGGTCACGGCCCGGGGCCGCGGCGAGGGCGTCGGCGGCCGTCCCGTACGCCGTCAGCTGGCGCAGTGTCGAGATGGTCGGCGGCATCATCAGCAGCTCGCCCCGGTCGTACCCGGCGGCCGCCTCACGCGGGGCGATCCACACCGTGCGGTCGGCCTCCGTGGAGGCGTTGCGGGTGCGCTGCCCCTCGGGGAGGGCGGCCACGAAGAAGAAGGTGTCGTAGCGGCGGGCCTCGAACTCGGGGGTGATCCAGCGGGTCCAGGCGCCGAGCAGGTCCGAGCGCAGCACCAGCCCGCGGCGGTCCAGGAACTCGGCGAAGGACAGGTCCCGCGCGACCAGGGCGGCGCGGTCGGTCTCCCAGTCGGCGCCGGTGGTGTCCCCGACGACCGCGTCGGGCGCCGGGCCGGCGAGCAGCACGCCCGCCTCCTCGTACGTCTCCCGCACGGCCGCGCAGACGATCGCCTGGGCGGCCGTCTCGTCGACGCCGAGCCGGTCCGCCCACCACGCGCGCGTGGGGCCCGCCCAGCGGACGTGGTGGTCGTCGTCGCGCGGGTCGACACCGCCGCCCGGATACGCGTACGCGCCTCCGGCGAAGGCCATGGAGGCGCGTCGGCGCAGCATGTGGACGGCCGGGCCGCTGCCCGTGTCCTTCAGGAGCATGACGGTGGCCGCGCGCCTGGGGGTCACCGGGGTGAGGGTGCCGGCCGCGAGTGCGCGGATGCGGTCCGGCCACTCCGGGGGGTACCACTGACCGTTCGCCATGGGCGCGAGGCTATCCCGTG
Organism: Streptomyces sp. XY006; assembly: GCF_002237655.1. GTDB lineage: Bacteria > Actinomycetota > Actinomycetes > Streptomycetales > Streptomycetaceae > Streptomyces > Streptomyces levis. Next base: position 165,196 of record NZ_NOKT01000014.1, on the reverse strand, counting down.
ACGGGCGGATGTTCGAGTGGCCCCCGGGTACGGATCGCGCAGCTCGGACGGGTGCGGGGTGCTACGCGAGCTCCACCTGGATCTCGACCTCGACCGGGGCGTCCAGGGGCAGCACGGCCACGCCCACGGCGCTGCGCGCGTGTACGCCCTTGTCGCCGAGGACCTCGCCGAGCAGCTCGCTCGCGCCGTTCAGCACGGCGGGCTGGCCGGTGAAGTCCGAGGCCGAGGCGACGAAGCCGACGACCTTCACCACGCGCGCGATGCGGTCCAGGTCACCGGCGACGGACTTCACGGCGGCCAGGGCGTTCAGCGCGCACGTGCGTGCCAGCTCCTTGGCCTCCTCCGGGGTGACCTCCGCGCCGACCTTGCCGGTGACCGGAAGCTTGCCGTCCACCATCGGGAGCTGCCCGGCGGTGTAGACGTACGGGCCGGACTGCACGGCCGGCTGGTACGCGGCGAGCGGCGGTACGACGTCGGGCAGGGCCAGGCCGAGCTCGGCCAGCTTCGCCTCGACGGCGCCCATTACTGCTTCTCCCGCTTCAGGTAGGCGACGAGCTGCTCGGGGTTGTTCGGCCCGGGCACGACCTGGACGAGCTCCCAGCCGTCCTCGCCCCAGGTGTCCAGAATCTGCTTCGTGGCGTGGACGAGCAGCGGCACGGTTGCGTATTCCCACTTGGTCATGCGGCCGACTTTAGCCCCTGTCCGTACGGGGTCACGGCCGCGGTCCGGGGCCGGCCCCGGCACGGGTTGTCCACAGCCTCCCGCGTAGCCCGGGCACGGACTGGTTAGGCTCGAATACGTGAGCAGGCTCCAGGTCGTCAGCGGCAAGGGCGGTACCGGCAAGACCACGGTGGCCGCGGCCCTAGCGCTGGCCCTGGCCACGGAGGGGAAGCGGACGCTTCTCGTCGAGGTCGAGGGCCGTCAGGGCATCGCGCAGCTCTTCGAGACCGAAGCGCTGCCTTATGAGGAGCGGAAGATCGCCGTCGCTCCCGGGGGCGGGGAGGTGTACGCACTCGCCATCGACCCCGAACTGGCCCTTCTGGACTACCTCCAGATGTTCTACAAGCTGGGCAGCGCCGGCCGGGCCCTGAAGAAGCTCGGCGCGATCGACTTCGCCACCACCATCGCGCCCGGCCTGAGGGACGTCCTCCTCACCGGCAAGGCCTGCGAGGCGGTGCGGCGCAAGGAGCGCAGCGGCCGGTTCGTGTACGACTACGTCGTCATGGACGCCCCGCCCACCGGGCGCATCACCCGTTTCCTGAACGTCAACGACGAGGTGGCGGGGCTGGCGAAGATCGGCCCGATACACAATCAGGCGCAGGCCGTGATGCGGGTGCTGAAGTCGCCCGAGACGGCCGTGCACCTGGTCACGCTGCTGGAGGAGATGCCCGTCCAGGAGACCGCGGACGGCATCGCCGAGCTGCGGTCGGCGCGGCTGCCGGTGGGGCGGATCATCGTGAACATGGTGCGCCCGGAGGTGTTGGACGCGGCCGACCTGGAACTCGTACGGACGGTCCCGCGTTCTTCGGTCGCGCGGTCGCTGTCGTCCGCCGGGCTCGGCGGGGCGCGGCGCGGCGGGCACGCGGAGCGGCTGGTGGACCCGCTGCTCACCCAGGCCGAGGAGTACGCCGAGCGGTACGCGCTGGAGCACGAGCAGCGCGCGGTCCTCGCCGAGCTGGGCCTGCCGCTGCACGAACTGCCGCTGTTCGCCGAGGGCATGGACCTGGCGGGGCTGTACGCACTGGCCCGCGAGCTGCGCGAACAGGGCGTCTCATGAGCCAGGGACGAGCAAGGCCCGCCAGTGGCACGAGCGCGGTGGGGCAGGCCAAGCCCGCCACGAGCACGAGCCCGGTGGGGTCGGCAAGGCCCGTCAGGGAGTCGCGACACGCATGGCCCGTCACGAGTCGGAAGCAGGGGATGTCATGAGCCGTCCGGACCCGGCCCACACGCACGACGCGGCCCGCCCCCACCTCGCCCCCGCGCGCCTGCTCGACATCGACCCGCTGCTGCAGGACCCGAAGACCCGGATCGTGGTGTGCTGCGGCTCGGGCGGGGTCGGCAAGACCACGACGGCCGCCGCGCTGGGCCTGCGCGCGGCCGAGCGGGGCCGTAAGGTCGTCGTGCTGACCATCGACCCGGCCCGCCGGCTCGCCCAGTCCATGGGCATCGACTCCCTGGACAACACCCCGCGCCGGGTGAAGGGCATCGACGACTCCGCGGGCGGCGAGCTGCACGCGATGATGCTCGACATGAAGCGCACCTTCGACGAGATCGTCGAGGCGCACGCGGACCCCGAGCGGGCGGCCGCGATCCTGGGCAACCCCTTCTACCAGTCGCTCTCGGCGGGCTTCGCGGGCACGCAGGAGTACATGGCGATGGAGAAGCTCGGGCAACTGCGCGCCCGGGACGAGTGGGACCTGATCGTCGTCGACACCCCGCCGTCCCGCTCGGCGCTGGACTTCCTGGACGCGCCCAAGCGGCTCGGGTCGTTCCTGGACGGGCGGCTGATCCGGCTGCTGACGGCCCCGGCGAAGCTGGGCGGCCGCGCCGGGATGAAGTTCCTGAACGTCGGCATGTCGATGATGACCGGCACCCTCGGCAAGCTGCTGGGCGGTCAGCTCCTGAAGGACGTCCAGACGTTCGTCTCCGCGATGGACACGACGTTCGGCGGCTTCCGCACGCGCGCGGACGCCACGTACAAGCTCCTCCAGGCCCCCGGCACGGCGTTCCTCGTGGTCGCGGCCCCGGAGCGGGACGCGCTGCGCGAGGCCGCCTACTTCGTGGAGCGCCTGGCCGCGGAGGACATGCCGCTGGCGGGTCTGGTGCTCAACCGGGTCCACGGCAGCGGCGCCGACCGGCTGTCGGCCGAGCGGGCGCTCGCCGCCGCGGAAAATCTTGAAGAGCCCCGCATTGTGGATCAGGAGGGCGGGAAAGCAGTACTTCGTAACTCCCCCGACACACAGGACAGTTCAACCTCTCCCACGCCCGAAACACCAGCTCGTGCCGCTGGTCCGGCATCCGACGGTGGCTCCCCCGCCGAGGACGCCGAGGACGCAGAGGACACCGAAGGCATCGAGGACGCCCAGGCACCCGGCTCGGCCGAGCGGTCCGTCGACCAGCTCACGGCCGGCCTGCTGCGGCTGCACGCCGACCGGATGCAGTTGCTCTCCCGCGAGCAGCGCACGCGTGACCGCTTCACCGCGCTCCACCCCGAGGTGGCCGTGACGGAAGTGGCCGCGCTGGCCGGCGATGTGCACGACCTCGCGGGCCTGCGCGCCATCGGCGACCGCCTCGCCGCCGACGAACGCGAGCTGCCCGACCCGTCCGCGATGCCCGGGGCAAGTGCCTGAGCAGGTCAGGTGGCCTGAGCACGGCCAGGTGACCCGAGCACGGTCCGGTGGCCTGAGCACTGCCGGCCGGCCTGAGCACGCCCAGGCGAAGCCCGTGACGGCGAAGGACCCGGTGATGGCGAAGGGCCCGGTGATGGCGAAGGGCCCGCCGAAGGGCCCTCGGACCTGCGGAGCTCCCGGAGGCGCTCAGCTCACCGCCGCGTAGTTCTCGTAGATCTCGTCGTCGTCGAGGGGCACGACACCCGTGCCGCGCTCGTACTCCGTACGCGCCGTCTCCAGCAGCCGGCGCCAGGAGGTCACCGTCGGCCGCCTGCGCAGCAGTGCGCGGCGCTCCCGCTCCGTCATGCCTCCCCACACGCCGAACTCGACGCGGTTGTCCAGCGCGTCGGCCAGGCACTCCGTGCGCACCGGGCATCCGGTGCACACCGCCTTGGCCCTGTTCTGCGCTGCTCCTTGAACGAACAGTTCATCCGGATCGGTAGTGCGGCAGGCCGCCTGCGCACTCCAGTCGGTTACCCAGCCCATACCGGCGCCGTCCTCTCCCGAATCGAGGCTCCCCCACGGCGGCAGCGGCATATTCACCGCCGCCAGTTGAGGACGTTACGGAAGGTGGGCACAGCGCAACACCCCCAGCGGGCCCAATCTTGAATGGCCCGAACGGACTATGGGTAAGCGGCAGATCACCCGGGGGAGTGAGCTGGTGACATACGTGACTTTCCCGTCAAAACGGGACAGTTCAGTTGCGTCACACCGGACGCCGCATGACACACAAGGCGGATTCGGACACGACCCCACCAAAAAAGTCGGGGAACATCCGGAACGATTCGGGGTCGCCGGACGTATTGATACGTGGCCTCACTGTTGTGACAGTTGGGAGCAGCTTAGGCCAAGGCATATACGCCTGTCCGGCGAATGAGAACGTAGGCTGCCCTCATGCCAAAGAAGCGCTCGGGCGGTGGTCTGTCTCCCACGCAGCAGGCCGCCAAGTTCCTCGGTGTCAGTGTCCTCGCGGGGGCCGTGCTGGCCGGCATCGCGCTGCCCGCGGTGGGCGCGCTGGGGCTGGCGGCGAAGGGATCCGTCGAGAGCTTCGACGAGCTCCCGGCCAACCTCAAGACCCCGCCGCTGAGTCAGCGCACCAGCATCCTCGACGCGGACGGCGGCCAGATCGCCACCGTCTACTCGCGCGACCGCACGGTGGTCCCCCTCAAGGACATGTCGCCGTACGTGCAGAAGGCGATCGTCGCGATCGAGGACTCGCGCTTCTACGAGCACGGAGCGGTCGACCTCAAGGGCGTGCTGCGCGCCCTCAACAAGAACGCGCGCAGCGGCGAGGTCGCCCAGGGCGCCTCGACGCTCACCCAGCAGTACGTGAAGAACGTCTTCGTCGAGGAGGCCGGCGACGACCCGACGAAGGTCGCGCAGGCCACCCAGCAGACCATCGGCCGCAAGATCCGCGAGCTCAAGTACGCGATCCAGGTCGAGGAGGAGCTGGGCAAGAAGAAGATCCTCGAGAACTACCTGAACATCACGTTCTTCGGCCAGCAGGCCTACGGCGTCGAGGCCGCGGCCCGGCGCTACTTCTCCAAGTCGGCCAAGGACCTCAACGTCCAGGAGGCGGCCCTCCTCGCCGGCATCGTCCAGTCGCCCAGCCGCTACGACCCGGTCAACGACGAGGCGGAGGCCACCAAGCGCCGCAACATCGTGCTGCGCCGCATGGCCGAGGTCGGCGACATCTCCCGGGCGCAGGCCGCCGAGGCGATGAAGGCCCCGCTGGGCCTGAAGGTCAGCAAGCCCCGCAACGGCTGCATCACGGCGGTCAAGGGCGCGGGCTTCTTCTGTGACTACGTGCGCGAGGTCTTCCTGACGGACCCGGTCTTCGGCAAGTCCCGCAAGGCCCGGGCGAAGATCTGGAACCAGGGCGGCCTCACCATCCGCACGACGATGGACCCGCAGGCCCAGGACGCGGCCCAGCGGTCCATCAAGGACCACGTCTACAAGAGCGACGACGTGGCCACCGCCGCCACCGTCGTCCAGCCCGGCACCGGCAAGATCCTCGCCATGGGCCAGTCGCGTCCGTACGGCTTCAAGAAGAACGAGACGCAGATCAACCTCTCCGTCGACCAGTCCATGGGCGGCGGCATGGGCTACCAGCCCGGTTCGACGTTCAAGCCGATTGTGGCCGCGGCCGCCCTCGAGGACGGCATGCCGTCGAACAAGGTGTACTCGTCGCCGTACCGGATGGCCTACCCCTCGCCGGTCTCCGCCTGTGACGGCAAGACCTGGCAGAACGACCGGAGCAACCCGGCCCGGCTGGAGAACGAGAACGAGTCCGAGGTCGGCCCGTACGACATGAAGGAGGCGACCGCCAAGTCGGTCAACACCTACTACGTGCAGATGATCAGCGACATCGGCATCTGCCCGGTGACGACCATGGCGAAGAAGATGGGCGTCGTGCGGGCCGACGGCGACAAGATGCCGCAGGTCCCCTCCATCGCCCTCGGCACGCAGGAGATGTCCCCGCTGACCATGGCGAACGCGTACGCCACCTTCGCCTCGCGGGGCATGTACTGCACGCCGGTGGCCATCGAGTCGGTCAGCCAGCGGGTCGGCGACGCGTCCAAGAAGCTCGAGGTCCCGAAGTCGACGTGCTCGCGCGCCATGTCGGAGGAGACCGCCGACACGATCAACGGGCTGCTGAAGGGCGTCGTCGAGGACGGCACGGGTTCGAAGGCGGGCCTGGACGGCCGGCCCAGCGCGGGCAAGACGGGTACGACGGACGAGCGCTACGCGGCCTGGTTCGTGGGCTACACGCCGAACATGGCCGGCGCGGTGTGGGTCGGCGACCCCGCGCACAAGCGGAAGATGGTCAACATCACCATCGGCGGCCGCTCGCACAGCAAGGTCTTCGGTGGTGAGGTCCCGGGCCCGATCTGGCGCGACATGATGTCCGGCGCGCTGGAGGGCAAGCCCGTCGAGCGGTTCAACGACGTCCACATCCCCGACGGCATCGACCGCGACCGCGGCGACGGGGACGACGGTGGCGACGGCGGCCGTGACGACGGGAACAACGGTGACAACGGCGGCAACGACGGCTTCATCGGCGGCCTGGTGGGCGGCAACAACAACGGCGGCGGAGGCGGCGGCGAGCCCTTCCCGACTCCGTCGTTCTCCATCCCGGAGGGCTTCTTCCGCGGGCAGGACAACGGCGGCGGCAACGGGAACGGCAACGGAGGCCGCTTCGGCTGACCTGGCCGGATGACGAAACGGGAGCGGCCTCCTCCGACCGTATGGTCGGAGGAGGCCGCTCCCGTTGGACCGGCGTGTCGGGGCCCGGGCGGTCAGCCCGCGAGCAGCTTCTTCACCGCGGCGGCGACGCGGCCGCCCTCGGCCTGCCCCGCCACCTTCGGGTTCACGATCTTCATGACAGCGCCCATGGCCCGCGGCCCCTCCGCACCGGCCGCCTTCGCCTCCTCGACGGCCTGGGCCACGATCTGCTGGAGCTCGTCGTCGGACAGCTGCTTGGGCAGGTAGCCGGCAAGCACCTCGCCCTCCGCCTTCTCCCGCTCGGCCTGCTCGGGCCGACCACCCTGTGCGAAGGCCTCGGCCGCCTCGCGCCGCTTCTTGGCCTCCCGGGTGATCACCTTCTGCACCTCGTCGTCGGAGAGCTCGCGCTTCTCCTTGCCCGCGACCTCCTCCTTGGTGATCGCGGCGAGCGTCAGCCGGAGCGTCGAGGAGCGCAGCTCGTCGCGCTCCTTGATCGCGGCGTTGAGGTCATCCTGCAGCTTCGACTTGAGCGTGGTCATGGGGTCGATTGTCGCAGGTGCGACGGGAAAGGTGCCCCTCCATTTACGGGGCGGCAGCGCAAGGACCCGTTGCGACGGGCCATTTCACGCACCGCCGGACACGGGCATCCCGCGCGGTCTGACACGATGGTCGTATGCGCGCGCGATACGGAGTCCCCCTGGGAATCGCGGCGGCTGGTGCCGCCGGTCTGTTGTACGCGGCGGGCTTCGAGGCCCGCTCCTTCCGCCTCCGCCGGGTCACCGTCCCGGTCCTGCCCCCGGGAACGCGCCCCCTGCGTGTGCTGCAGGTCTCCGACATCCACATGGTCGGCGGCCAGCGCAAGAAGCAGCGCTGGCTGCGGTCCCTGGCCGGCCTGCGCCCCGACTTCGTGATCAACACCGGCGACAACCTCTCCGACCCGGAGGGCGTCCCGGAGGTCCTGGACGCGCTCGGCCCGCTGATGGAGTTCCCGGGCGCGTACGTCTTCGGCTCCAACGACTACTACGGCCCCAAGCTGCGCAACCCCGCCCGCTACCTGCTGGAGAAGGCCCAGGGCCGGCATGGCCTGAACGGCAACCCGCCGGCGGTCGGCGCGGTGCACAACCCGTGGGAGGACCTGCGGGACGGTTTCGACGCGGCGGGCTGGCTCAACCTCACGAACACGCGCGGCACGCTCAAGATCGACGGCCTGTCGCTGGAGCTGACCGGCCTGGACGACCCGCACATCAAGAAGGACCGCTACGAGCGGGTCGCCGGCGGCCCGTCGGAGTCCGCCGACTTCTCGATGGGGGTGGTCCACGCCCCGTACCTGCGCACGCTGGACGCCTTCACGGCCGACGGCTACCCCCTGATCCTGGCCGGCCACACCCACGGCGGCCAGCTCTGCGTCCCCTTCTACGGCGCCCTCGTCACCAACTGCGACCTGGACACGGACCGCGTGAAGGGCCTGTCCACTCACTCCTCGCAGGGCCGTACGTCCTACCTCCACGTCTCGGCGGGCTGCGGCACGAACCGCTACACGCCGGTACGGTTCGCCTGCCCGCCGGAGGCGACGCTGCTGACGCTGGTGGGGCGGGAGTAACAGGGGCGGCCAAGAGGAGGGCCGCCGACCGGAACACCGGGGGCATGAAGCACGTGAAGTGATGGCGATAACCCACACAGCGGCGCCCGAATAGCCCCCTTTATCCGGTTCTGTCAGCTTGAGAGCATGACAGCCCCGATACCCAGGGACATCCCGGACCTCCCCGCGATCCCGCGCAAGCCGGCGCTCCTGCCCTCCCCCGTCCCGGCCACGGCCGTCGTCACGCCGGTCCGCCGCCCCGCGGCGGCGGCCTACCGCCTGCTGATCGCCCTCGCGGCGGCCGCCGGCGTCACCCTCGAACTGCTCCTCGGCGACCCGTCCCGGGTCGCGGGCTACTTCGCGGTCCAGGCGAACGCGCTCCTGGCCGTGGTCATGCTCTTCTCGGCCCGCCGGGCATGGACGGCAGCCCGCCCCTTGCCCGGCTCCCTCCTGGGCGCGACCCTGCTCTACGTCGTCGTCGCGGCCCTGGTGCACCACCTGCTCCTCGCGAACGAGGCCAGCCCCTTCTCCCTCACGGGTGAGGCCGCCGCCCCGACCGGCTGGCAGGCCCTGGCCCACCACACGCTCCACACGGTGACGCCGATCGCGGCCGTACTGGACTGGCTCCTGCTCACGACCCCGGGCCGTCTGCACCTGCGCCACGCCCCGGCCTGGCTGCTCTATCCCCTGGCCTACCTGGCCTTCTCCCTCACCCGGGGAGAGCTGCTCCTGCCGGGCACGACCGACCGCTACCTCTACCCGTTCCTGGACGTCGGCCAGGACGGCTACAAGCGCGTCCTCGGCAACGCGCTGCTCCTGGGCCTGTCCATGTACGCCCTGGCCCTGCTCCTGGTGGCCCTGGACCACGCCCGCCCGGCCCTGATGCGCCACCGCGGCAAAACCGGATTTCGTCTCTAGCCACCGGTGGGCTAAAGTAAACGTCGTCGCCGCGACAGCAGCGACATCGGGGTGTAGCGCAGCTTGGCAGCGCGCTTCGTTCGGGACGAAGAGGTCGTGGGTTCAAATCCCGCCACCCCGACAGTGAAGTACCAGGCCAGGGGCCTGATCCAGTCAATGGATCAGGCCCCTGACGGGTTTCCGGAGATCGTTTGGGAGAAATCGGAAGAAGATCTTGGTCGGGTTCTCCCAGAGGGTTACTGGTAAGGCTGTCTGCAAGTGCAGCGGCTGCGGGCACTCGGACCTGCGCGTTCGCGTATCAGGCCTCTAGTCGGGCTGGGAACACCATGCCCGCCCGCCTCAACCGCCATTAGGATCACGGCCCATGGCAAGCCATCACTCAGCGCGTCCCCACGACCGCGCCCGAGCACTCGCCCAGCGGGTCCGTGCGCTGCGGGAGGCCCGTGGGTGGTCACGGGAGCGGCTCGCGAAAGAAGCCGGCATCGCCGCGGGAACGCTGGCCCGCCTGGAGAGCGAGGGAGCGATCCAGCCAGGTTTCTTCACTGTCGGAGCGGTCGCCGAGGCACTCGAGGTCTCCCTCGATGAGCTCTTCCGGGAGGCCAAGGTCACCCCGGGTCTATGGTCCGCTGGATACGAAGGCCGGGACATCGACTCTTTCGTCGCCTCTCTCCTCGACAGCCGTATCGACGTCGTGGCAGACGTACGACTCACGCCCATCAGCCGCAAGAAGGGCTTCAGCAAGACTCGGCTCGGGCAGGCGCTCGCTGAGGCCGGCATCGTGTACACCCACCTGCGGGGCCTGGGAAATCCCAAGGACAACCGGGCGCCGTTCTGGGACGGCCGACTCGACGTGGGCCGAGCTCGCTTCCGCGGTCTGCTGCGGTCCGATGAGGCACAGTCCGATCTCGATCGCCTTGCCGAGCAAGCTCGGCAGTCGCGTGTCGCCGTGCTGTGTTTCGAGAAGGACGAGAGCCGCTGCCACCGGCAGGTCGTCCTGGAGACGGTCCGCAAGCGGGCCGCCGTGCCCGTGATTCCGCTGGCCTGACTTCACCCCTCGCCGCCGCATGCGCTCTTGCCGGTGGCGCATGCCTCTCCTCCAATCGGATCCGGGAGATCCGTGGAGGGGGCAACCATGGGAACGCGGAATCGGCAGCGCGCAACGATCATGATCACGGTCAAGACGTATCCCGAGCTGTCCAACAAGTACCGCGAGACCAGCTGTGTGGCCGGCATACGCCTGGACCAGGGCGAGCCACAGCACGTACGGCTCTTCCCGGTGCCCTTCCGGCTTCTGAGCGAGGAAGCCCAGTTCTCCAAATACTCGATCATCGAGGTCGACGTCGAGCCGCACCGTCCGGAGCGAGACTCCCGCCCGGAGAGTCTCCGGCCCGACCTCGAAACCTTGGAGATCGTGGGTGAGGTGCCGTCCGACGGCGGTTGGAAGAAGCGGTACCGGTATGTCGAGCCGCTGGTCGCACCGTCGCTCTGCGCCATCAAGCGGGATCAGGAGCAGCGGGGGACCTCCCTCGGCGTCTTCCGGCCTGCCGAGATCGCCCGTTTCCGACTGGAGCCCGCCGAGCCCTGGTCAGTCTCCAAAGCCGCGCTTGCCGACCAACTCGACCTTTTCGAACAGGAATTGGACCCACTGGAGTGGGTGCCCCTCGACTTCCGCTACAGCTTTCGCTGTGCCGACGACGACTGCCCGACCCACGACATGGGACTGAAGGATTGGGAGGCCGGCCAGTCGTACCGCAAGTTCCTGCGCAAGTACGGCGGGCGAGGGGTCCGTGATGCGCTCCGCGAGCGCTGGTACAACCGGATCTGTGCCTCGAACCGAGCCGTTCACTTCTTTGTAGGCAACATCGCGGCCCATCCCAAGACGTTCATGCTGCTGGCCCTCTTCTACCCGGAGCGGGAGGTCGTCGAGTACGTACAGGACAGTCTGTTCGGTGAGTGACGAACGCCTGCCGGAGTTTCAGGGGGACTTCAGAAGCTGCGTCGGCAACTGCTGAAGCGACGCAGATGGCGTCCCGCTACCGGAGCGTTTCGAGCAAGGACACCATGAGACGGGAGACGACAGCGACGCCACTTCCTCGCTGGAACCGCGTGGGCCGCGCCGTAAGCGAGACAATCCTCGGCCGCTGGCTGCGGACCGTGTGGGTTCGCTCCAAGGCAACGTCCCTCACCCCGGTGTAGGTACCGGTGAGCCGACGACAGACGTGGCCGTGATCACGTGTAGCAACTCAGCCAACTTGCCTTATAAGTAGATTTGTCAGAGAAAGAGCCCTGTAGGTTCCCCTGTGACCACTCTTGATCGTTCCTAGGGGGAACCTTGTCGCGTTCGCGCGCGAGACACTTGGCCTCGGCATGCGCCGGGGTCACTGCACTCACCATCCTCGGCACCGCCCCGTCCGCGAGTGCCGCCGCGCCCAAGGAAGCCTGCACCGGCCTCTACAACGCCCGGATCACCTTCTGGGCGATGACGTGCAGCCAGCCGGGCGAGCCGATGATCGGCGGCTTCGCCACCTGGCGCAACATACCGATCACCTTCGATCAGGTCGAAACCGGGTCTACGACCGTGCAGGTGGCCAACTACCTGCGGGTCAGCCCGAACACGTCGAGCGGTCCGCTCGCTCCCAACATCGAGATCGGCCTGTACGCGGAGAAGACGGGGAAGACTACCCACACCTACGGGCCGCGTTGGTCGGAGCTGACCACCAGCGGTGGTCGCACGACAGCCATCAAGGCCGGGGTCAACCCGGCCAAGTCCGACAAGCGCAACCACACCTACATGACAATCCGCCAGGACAGCGGCAACCAGTGGGACGTGCTCTACGACTTCAACAAGGTCGGCTCCACCACCAAACAGCTCAAGGTGCTGGGCGGCAACACCAACCGCATCGACGTCGGTCTCGAGGTGATGGGACCGAAGTACATCAACATCCCCTCGATCGCGAACCGCATGCAGTTCATGACCGGGAACAAGGTGTGGCAGCAGGTTGCGACGCCCAACGTGGCCAAGTCCGTCACGCTCCCCGTGTGCAGCACGACCCACAAGCCGCCGAACTGCTTCACCACCAAGCTGACCGACAACAACACGTTCACCCAGTGGACCGTGAGCAAGCCGCGCCGGCAGGCCGCCGCCACTGCCTCCCCGCTCGCCGCCACCGCTGCCCCGACGCACAGCCGGGACGCTGCTGCGGCCGGCCTGCCCGCCACGTTCAACGGCGTGGACCAGCAGGCTCTGCAAGCCTGCCTGGAGAACGACCCCGACAGCTGCCTGGCCAGGGTGCCTGGCCTATCCGAGTGCGTGGTCACCGTACGGGTCTGCAACGCCGCCGCCCTGCCGTCGGGCGGAACATCGGAGGACGCCCTAACTGGCGCGGACGTATCAGCCGCCGACATCCGGGCCCGGGCCGCAGCCGCCTTCGATGTCCCCGCTGACGCCCTCGCCGTCGAGCCGCCCACCTCACCCTCCGCGCTGAAGGCTCACTCGAACGTGGCCGACAGCAGCAACGGCGACGCAGCCTGGACGGTGACCTCGACCAGCTCCACCCCCGGACTGCAGCGCACCGACCGCCGCTTCGACGGCTTCACCGCCCGCTACTCCGCACCCTCCGGCGCACTGCTGGAGGCGTGCTGGGGCGACCTCTGCGATGCCTCGTGATCCCCACACGCCGCAGATACCCGGCCGCTTCCGCACGCCAGCAAGGAGTCCACTGGTGAACATACGCACCGCACTCATACGTCTCGCCCGCGCCACCGCCACCACCATGGCGCTGACACTGCTCACCGCGGCCACCAGCACAGCCACCCCCGCCGCGGCGACCACGAACGACCCGGCCCCCGAGGACACGGTGTTCGTCGATGCCGCCTCGCTTCCCGCCGACGAGTTGCGCGGCCTCGACCAGCCCATCCCGTATGCCGAGTACGCCCGATTCCACGGCTCGAAGTCCGCGGCGCCGCGGGCGGCGGCCGACCCGGCTCCCGGAGACCAACAGGACCTACGCCAGGAGTGCACCAACCACGCGGCGCAGGCAAAAACCGCCACCGGCTGGCTCAAGTCCCGCTTCGAGAGCTGCCAGAAACGTCCATTCGACCTGGTCCTGCGGGACATCAGGGGCACCACCACACTCGGTCGCCTCTGGTTCGACCAATGGGTCCTCGGCTTCGCCTACGACGGCAGCCGGCGCGTCGACTATGTCTCCAGCATCGAGAACATACGCGTCCAGCCGATACCCACCGAGGACGCCAAGAAGTGGAGAATCGGCCAGCACTTCCACCACAGCGTCAACGCCTCCAGCAGCGATGCGGACCCTCTGGTGACCGCACCGCAGACGGTGAACCGTGACGAACTGCTCGGCGTGTGGGACACCCAGCCCCACTGGAACCTCACCTACACATCCCCGGACAAGGGCGCCCTGTTCGACCAGGGCAACCAGCAGCGCGTCCTCCTGACCGTCGCGATGGACGTCAGCGCCAGTTCCCCCAACTCCGCTCCCTTCACGGGGGGAAGCAACCTCTACCACTCGAGCGTCCGCTACGACTACGCCGGACCGGTCGCGGGCAAGCACAAGGGCACCGTCTTCAGCAAGGCCCGTGTGGAACTCGTGATGAGCCAGAAAGACCCGGCGGTCAACGAAAGCGCCGTGCACGTCTACGACGCTTTGAACCGCCCCGAGCGCACCTTCCCCTCCTGGCCCGGCAAGAGCGTTCCGGGATCGAAGGAACCCCTGCGCCGAGTCGTCGCTACGAAGAAGATCGAGGACAATCGCAAGAAGTCCATCAAGGAATGCAAGAAGGTCTGGGGCGACTACGCCGGCAGCGGCCTGGAGTGCGACGAGTACCCCTTCGCCTCGACCAAGGAAGGGTCCACCAAGGGTGACAACCGCTTCTCCGTCCGGCTGATCGACGGTAAGGACAACCGCAAGGGCGGAGAGCGCCTCAACGAGATGTACACCCTCAACCGCGTCCTGGACGGGGATCCGTTCTACGTGAAGATCACCAACTAGCAGGAAGACACCACTGACCATGGCGCTTCTCGCCGAACACAACGTCACCGCCACACCCGGCCGCCGTGTGCTGGAGGTCTACGACGCGGACGCCTACCCCGGCGACGAAGCAGCCATGGATGCCGCGGAGACTCAGGTGGTGGCCGGCAACGGCTACCACCTGTACCTCCTCAGCCTGCAACCGGACATGAAAGTCCAGATGACGATCCGCATCTGGGACACTCCACCCACCCCGCCCGCAGAGGCCGAAGGCCACACCGACGTCAGCCTCGAATCCGAGACAGGCGTCCTGGTCGTCGGCCAACTCGACCGCGGACCCGCCGACGAGATCACCCTGCCCCGCCCCGGCGTCTATGAAGGCCACGCCTGGTGGCAGAACCGTCAAGCAGCAGCCGACTACTACAACACCAGCCTCGACCAACTCACGGACGAATCCCCCGAAGACCAGCTCACCGAAGCCTGGAACAACTGCCCCGTCACCGAACGTTATGTCCTCGACCTCGCCTACACCCGCGAGCCCGAACCCGTCGACGAAGACGACTTCTGAAATCCGTACGGGCCGAAGGCCGCACTGACCCCAGCACAAGGTCGACGGGCTATAGGGCGACCCCGGCGCTTTCTTCGTCGTCATCCCGCAACCTCCCCGGGGTGAGTGCCTAACTGCCCTATGTGTGGGGCAGGTTGAGGGACTACGTCGACGTGCCCGTCGCTATGCCCAGGAGGGTGAGTGTGGCGAACGTTGTGGCCCAGGCCAGGGCGTGGCGGATGCAGCGGTATTTGGTCCAGGCGGTTTGGGAGAGGATCGCCAGCTGGCTCAGGTCGCGGGCGAGTGGGTCGGTGTGGCGGAGTGTGCGTTCCAGGTGGGCCAGGGATGTCGCCAGCCGTATGTCTCCGAAGTAGTGCGTCCTGTAGTGGTCGGGGTGACCCAGCCGTGGGGTCACGGCCAGGCCCAGGAGGACCAGGGCCGGCACGCACGCGGCGCAGCCGGCCCAGAGGAGAAGCTGCGGGACCGCCGGGTACTGGCGTGGGGTGATCACCCCGCTGCCGATCGCGCCGAGCAGGGCCGTCAGGGCCGCGCCCAGGGACGCCAGCATGAGGCCGGCCTTGTTGTCGGCCCGCACCAGTTCCTCACGGGCCTCGGTCAGCAGGATCCTGGCGAGCTCCGCGCCGCGGTCGGCTCCGGTGTGGTCCGGGCCCTGGCCCGCACCGTCTCCTCGTGTGGTCATGTCTCCCTCCTCAGACCGCCGACGACCGGCGGATCTCGTCCTCCAGCGCGTTCACCGCCTGCCGGACCCGGATGTTCATGGCCGCCGTGTGCTCCCTGGAGGCCGCTTCCGACTCGGCGCGATGGCGTCGGATGTCCTGTTCGATGGCGTCCTGCGCGATCTCCAGGTCCGCCATGGCCCGGCGCTCGGCGAGCCGGACCTGCTCGCCGTGGATCTTGACCGCGCTGTTGCTCTCGGTGCTGAGCATCCGCTCGTAGGTGGTCTCTCCGCCGAGGTACTTCACCAGCACGGGCAGCATGTCGAGGAGCACGAACAGCAGACGGACCAGCCAGACGCCCGCGAACAGCACCGCGTTGCCGCCGGCGAGTTCGTCGAGGGCCCGGATCCGTTCCAGGACTCCGATCTCCTTCTGCTGGGCGCGTTCGTCGTCCAGGCGCCGCTCGATGGCCTCGGCGCGGTCCTTGAGGAACGCGCCGCGCGACGACGTCAGTTCGGCCTCGATCGTCGCGATGCGGTCGTGCATGCCGGCGAGCCGCTTCTCGTTCTCGCTCGTACGGTGCGTGGTGCGGTAGTCCCGGGCCTTGTCGCGCAGGCGCCCGCACTCGGAGGTCCGCTGGTACAGGCCGGTCGCCGCGATGCGGATCAGCCGGCGGCACTCGTCCCGCACCTCGGCGTCGATGGCCTCCAGCCTGCCGGTGTCGCGGTCCACCCGCTTCTGCAGGGCGGCGGCGTCCGAGCGCAGGGCGTCCAGTTCCTCGCCCCGTTCACCGGGCGTCGCCCCGAAGGAGAGGACGTACGTCCGGGCGCATCCTTCGGGTGTGACCGGCTGGGTCGTGGCGGGGACGGGATTGCAGCGGACCAGGTCGGCGCGCAGCCGGTCGACGGCGTCGGTGCGCTGGTCCGCGACGCGTTCCTCGATCGCCGTCTGGAAGATGCGCAGGACCAGCGGCTCGGCGATCACCACGCCCAGCAGCAGCGCGATCAGCAGGCGCATCACCAAAGGGCCGGTCCGGCGCCTGGCGTTGGGCTGGGGAGTGACCAGCCAGCGGTCGAGGTTGAGGACGAACAGCATCCAGATGACCGTCGGTATCAGGGCCAGCAGGGAGACCCTGCCGAGCGCCTCGGTCGCGAAGTTCCACATGGAGAACGCCGCGATCACGGAGGTGCCGAGCACCACGCCGCCGAGCGCCGTGTACTTGCTGCGCTCGTACCTGACCCGGGCCAGGAGTTGCTCGTCGACGCCGGTCAGGGCGCGCAGCCGGCGCGCGGTGTCGAACGAGCGGACCGTGGGGCGGGCAGGGGCCCGGCCTCTTCCGGCCCGGGGCGTGCCGCCGGGGGCCTTGTCGTCCTCCGCGGTGGCGGAGGTGTTCGCGGGGTCGGTCGGCGTGTCAGTCAACGAGGTCGTCCTCGTCCGTGACGAAGCCGCCCGCCGCGTCGCGCGATCCGTCCCGGCCCGCCGCCGTGCGGCCGGGGCGGGCCGGTCCCGGTTCCACCATGCGGGCGGGGTCGGCGGCGGCCTGGATGCCGGGCGCGGCCTGGCCTCCGGTCTCGCGCAGGACCTGTTCCAGCACCTGGTGGTAGTCGACGTACTCGCTGCCGCCCATCTGCCGCAGCAGCGTCAGGAGCATGTCCCGGCGCATCTGCGCCTCCGCCGTCTCCCGCGCCTGGGCGTGGGCGCGCTCCGTCGTCTCCGCCCTGTCGCGGCGGGCCGACTCCTCGTCGGTGATCCGGTGGATGCGAGCCGCCACGTCGGTGACGTCGATCTCCTTGCGGGCGATGCCGAAGGCGTCCACGTGGTCGGACCCCTGCGACAGCAGTTCGGCGATGCGCATCGCGTCCTGGGTCTCGAAGGCGCGCTGTCCCTGCTGCAGTTCCCAGGAGCGCCGCTCGTCGCGCAGCTTCTGCTCCCAGGTGCGCAGGTCGTCCGAGGCGTGCACCTCGGCGCTGACGAACTCGACGCTCATGCCCGCGACGCGGGGCGGCACGATCGCGCTGTAGGCCGTCATGCGGTGACCGGCCTCGGTGCGCACCGCGTTGATCTCCTCGACCCGGTGTCCCGCGCTCACCCTGGGCAGGTCGCTGTCGCCCATCAGATAGGCGCGCAGCGGAACGGTGACGTCGATGATGCCCTGCCGGGCTATGACCACGGGGTCGGTCACCTGGCAGGTGAAGGACGCCCGCAGGGTGAAGTTGTCCGCTTCGCTCATGGAGGGCAGCGGCCGCTCCACGTCGACGAGGCGCGCCCGGGTGTCGACCAGGCTCAGCGAGGACGCGTCCAGCACGTCCGGGTGGGACGGGTCGAACACCATGCCCTCGGGGAAGGTGCGGTAGTTCCCGCCGACCCTGAAGACATAGGCCGCGCCCGGCGGCAGCGGGGGCACGTCCTCGCGGCGGCGGCGCCGAGACCACCAGGTCCCCTGCACCGTGGGCAGGATGTGCTCGGCGATGACCGGGTAGTTCACTTGCTTCGGCCTCCTTGAGCGGAAGGAAAGGGTGTGGTGGGCAGGAGGGGCGCGGTGGCCCGCCGGGGGTCCGCCGGCGCCCGCCCGCGCAGTGAGCCGAGAAGCACCTGGGCGAGCCGGCGGGCGCCGGGGATCGCGTAGTCGGGGTGCCTCAGGGCGATGGACAGGTGGTGGCACAGGGCGGCCCACTGGCGTTCGGTCATGGCGTTCCGCATGGCCTCGCCGAGTTCGCGGACGGCTCCGGTGACGGACGGGTCGTCCCGCAGCTGCACCAGCGTGCGGCACAGGGCGCCGACCGCCCGGCTCCGGTTGGTGCTGTGCAGGACGTCCGCCCAGAGCGAGCCGAGATGACGGGCGCTGTCCGGGACGGTACGCAGCACAGCGGCGGTGACCGGCTCGGGAGCCTCCAGCCGGACCGCCTCCAGGAGCTGGACGGCGGTGCGCAGCGCGATCGACCGCTCCCGCGATGCCGGCGCCGTGTTCTTGACGACCGTCCGGACCCAGCGCAGCAGGAACCGGACGCGTTCGGGGTCCTGCTCGGCCGTCTGCAGCAGCAACGCCAGGGAGCGACGGGCCGAGAACGCGATCCGCTCGCCGCGCAGCGTCAGGAACCACAGCTGGTTGAGCGCCTCCAGGCGGTACAGCGAGCCGAGACGGCCCGTCAGTGCCATGGCCGCCGTCACGGCCCGTCCGGGGCCGCTGTTGGCCGTCCAGCCCAGGACGATGGTGAGGGCCTGCGGGGCGAGGTGCTCGACCTCGCACATGAACTGCAGGGTGAGCGCGGCGGTCACCCGCTGGCTGGTGATGCCGTCGGACCACACCTTCAGCAGGTTCTCGTCGACCTCGACGAGCGCGTACCGCGCGAGCAGCGCGACGCCCCGGGCCACTTCCGTACGGGTGTCGAGGTCGCCGCGCAGGGCCAGCTCGCCCAGCCACTGGCGCAGCGGGTACCAGAGTTCGTAGCCGTACAGGTCGTGCAGCTCGGCGATGACGAGTTCGCGCACGCGCGGGGAGACGAAGACCAGGCGCCGCTCGCTGCGCCCCGCGTCGCGGCCGGGTCCGGGCCGGTGCTCCGTGGTCACGAGGCCGGCCGCCCGCTGCTTCCAGCGGGCCCGGGACTGCTCGGCGACCGTCGGGCGCAACGGCGTCCGGCCCGTGCCGTCCGGTTCGCCGACGGGCGTCTCGCCGCTCTGCTCCCAGTTGCGCACATGGGCGGCGAGCGCCGCGCACTCCTTCTCGAACGTCCGCTCCGGGATGCCCTCCAGGAACGCCAGCGCGGCGAGCGGGAGCAGGTCGTCCGCCGACGGCTGCTTGCGGAAGTGCTCCTGCACCAGCTCGCGGTGCCGGTCGCGCAGGGTCTCCAGGGCCTTCTCGGCACCGTCCCGGGCCAGCGCCTCCGCCGCCGCGACGACGTCCGCCGGTCTCGGCTGCTCGCCGATGCGTGCCAGCAGTTCCTGTTCGGTGCCGGGGTCGAGGCGGGCGGCGGGCAGTTCCGCGCGGCAGTGGGCGAACAGCGCCACCGGGTCGGGAGCCTGCCATGGAACGCAGTGGTCCCGCAGGGCCAGCCGCCTTCGGGTGGTGTCGCCGGCGGTGATCACCAAGTACGAGCCCTTGCGGCGCAGTTCCTCGCCGAGCCGGCCCACCTCGTACGTCTGCACCGCCTGGTCGGGCAGTTCACCGGCGTAGTCGAGGATGACGTAGCCCTGCCCGGGCTTGAGGTCCTGTGACGCGGCCAGCTGTGCCAGGGCGTTGGCCGGTGACATGCTGCGCAGCCGTGCCGCCCGGCCGAGGACGGTCCTGAGCAGGGCGAGCGATGCGGCGCGGCGGCCGCAGCCGTCGCGGCCGGTGAGCACGACGAGTCCGTCCGCCCGCAGCCTGGCCAGCGCCTCGTCGAAGCAGGGCTGCGTCGGCAGGAAGAACCGCAGGGCCCGGTCCGCTTCCCGGGGCTCGATGGTGCCCGGGCTGAGCCCCGGGGAGGAGGCGGTGCCGAAGCCGAACGCCGCTCCCGTGGCGTCGACGGTGCCGTAGAAGTTGTTGCTGACGAGCTGGTGGACGCGGCGCAGATCGTCGTATCCGCGGTCGTCCTCCTCGCGTTCGTCCTTCTCCCGGCGCTGCTCGGGGGCCGGGTGCGGGCCCGCGCCCCCGTCTCCGTCTCTGTCTCTGTCTCTGTCTCTGTCTCTGTCCCCGTCTTCTTCTTCGCCTTGGTCTTCGTCTTCGTCTTCGGCGAGCGGTGCGCCGAGCAGGTCGTCCGGTGCGAGCGGCTCGGCGTCCGCCTCGGGAGCGGGGACCGGCGGGACGCCGGACCCGTCGCCCGCGTCCGTGGGGTCAGCCACCGCTGCTCCCGAAGCCGAAGACGGCGCCCCGGGCGTCCACCGCGCCGGTGATGTTGGTGACGCTGATGGAGTCGCCGCGGTACTCGTTGCTGATTCCCGCCGCACCCGCGGCGGCCGGCTCGGGCCGGTCCGCCGCGGGCTCCCCCGGCGCCGGGACCGCGTGCTTCCCCCGCTGCGCGGTCCCGGGCTCTCGTGAGGCCGTGGCCGGCGCGGGCACCCACAGCCAGGCCGTGGCCTCGTACTCCTTCACCCGCACGGTCACGCGGGTGAAGTCCTCGGTGGACAGGGTCGTGTGTCCGCCCTCGACCGTGGAGCGGAAGACGTCGTCGGACACGAGCAGCGCCAGGTCGGCGCCGGGGTGCCCGGCCAGGGCGTCGTAGAGCGGCTGTGCGCTCAGCAGCCGTGCGGTGGCCACGACGGCCGTGCCGGCGAAGCCGTTGTCGGCCAGTTCGACCAGGCCCTGGTGGACGACCGCCCTGAGCCGCATCCGCGCCTCCGGCACGCGCTGCGCGTTGTACGCGCGCAACTCGGCGACGAGATGGCGGATGTAGTCGTCGACCAGTCGCGGCTCGGTGCCGTCCAGCGGTCGCACCGCGAGCTGTTCGTCGCCCTTGCGCTGGATCTGCCACTGCGCGCGGTCCAGGCCGGCGCCCCTGGCGGCGGCGTCGAGAATCCGCGGCAGATCATGCTGCGTCTGGGACTGTCTGCGGTCGTTCTTTCCCCCGTAGGCCTCCGCGTCCACGGCTATGCAAGCGCACGGACGGAAACCGGACCACTCAACCACCCGATCATTCCTCTCTGGACGTGCCGTGAGCGGACACCGCTCACGAAGTGCTGCCCGAGAGGCTAGGAGAGGGGGCGATAAGCGACCCCGTACTAATACGGGTTGTCGGCCACTACTTTGGCGAATTCCAGCAGTTTCGGAACGTCACAGATGGTTATGCTTCTGTAACTGCGTTCCACCAGTCCCCTGGATGCCAGTGCGCGCAGGCTCTTTTCGGCCGTGTTGAGGGCGAGTCCGGCCAGCGAGGCCAGTTCCTTCTGGGTGAGCGTCACCCCGAGGTCGCACCGCTTGCCGTCGCCGTCGGGCGCCGGCTGGGCGTAGGCCTGGCAGAGCTCGGCGAGGACCCGGGCCAGCCGGGTCATCGAGTCGTAGGCCTGGAAGTCGACGCGGCGGCGGTTCGCCCATCGCAGGCGGGCGCAGAGCATGTGGAGGATGGCCCGCATGGCGTCCGGGTGGCGCGTGAGGAAGGACTCCAGCGCGCGCATCTGGATGATGCGGGCGGTGACGTCGCTGCACGCGATGACCGTGCCGGACCTGGGCCGTTCCTCGAACGCGGCCATCTCCCCGACCAGATCGCCCGCTATGCGGACGGCGAGCAGCATGTCGTAGCCGCTCTCCGCGCTGGCGACGACCTTCACGACGCCGCTCGTGATCAGCAGGATGTGGCGGCTGTCGTCGCCCTGCTGGAGCAGCGCCCGATGGGGTGGGTAGGCGATCGGGGTGCCCTGGCTCAGGAGTTCCTGGCGTGTGGCGTTCCGCAACCGGCCGAGAAAGGTGGACGGCGGCCACGCGTGATTCACCAGCACCTCCGACGGTCGCACGTGCGCGGCGCATCGCGCCGTTCAAGCCTGACCATGCTGCCGTCGAGCCGTGCCTCGGCAAACGGACCGGAAGAGATGTGTCCTGATTTCTCGCCTGCGAGCCGGAATTGACCGAACGGACGTTCCCAGGAGCGCCGGGATTCGGAATACCGGCGAGTAATTCAGGAAACGGATGGCGCGCCTTTTCCAGGCCGCTACGGACCGGCCGGTACGGACCGCAGGTACGAACGTCCGGTACGGACCGCCGGTACGGACCTAAGTCAGCGAGCCCGTCAGCGTTCCCGCCAGGGTCAGGAGCAGGAACAGCGTGCCCCAGGCCATGGCGTGGCGGATGCGGCGGTGTTTGACCGTGGTCGTACGGGCCAGGAGCGGGCGGGGTGTGCCGGGGCGTGAAGTCGGCTGGAGGCGGGTGGCCAGGCTGAGCAGGAACAGCGCGGGGGCGCAGGCCGCGCAGCCCGTCCACAGCAGGAGTTGGGGGATCGCGGCGTACTGGCCGGGGGTGAGGACGCCCGCGGTGATCGCGGTGAGGAGGGCGGTCAGGGCCGCGCCCAGGGTGGCCAGGGTCAGGCCGGCCCGGCGGTCGGCCCGCGCCAGTTCCTCGCGGACCGCCTCGGGCGGGAACGGCCGGTCGAGTTCCGCCGTGCGCTCGCCGTGGAGTGTGGTCATGCGTACCCCTCGCTGATCAGCGGTGTCCTTCGGGTACCCCGAATCGGCGGCGTCACGCGGCGGTTCAGGTGTTCCACGTCTCGTCGTAGGGGTCGTGGGGCGGCGGGACCGGGCGGGAGGCGGTGACCTCGAGGTACGGGACGGGGCCGTTGTTGACCGGGTCCCGGGTGCGGCGCGGGGTGTAGCGGCCGGTGATCTCCAGCCAGGTGTCGGGGCGCAGGACCGGCGGGACGTCACCGGTGAGGGCGATCTTGACCGGCTGGGCGTCCGCGGCGCAGCAGTTGAGGCCCATGCGGACCAGGTAGGGGGTGCCGTCGCGGTCCAGGGTGACGAAGCCCGTGATCCTCAGGTCGCGGTCGCGCAGGGAGCGGCCCTTGTCGTAGATCGCGCGGCCCGCGTAGTCGGCGACGGCCAGACGGAGGGGGCCGTCGCCGGCCGGGAGGGCCGGGAAGCCGAACGGTTTCGTCAGGGCCGTGCCCGTGTGGGACGCGCTGTAGGAGCCGAGGGCCGGCGGGGCGACCAGGATCAGGGCGAGGACCGGGAGGGTGAGCAGCCAGGACACGCGCGGCTCGTGGTGGTGGCCGCCGGCCGGGGCACGGCGGTCGTAGTACAGGGTCGCCGCCGCCGTCGCGATCAGGACCGCGCCCGCCAGGAGGACCAGGGGGCGCAGGCCCTCCTTGACGTAGCGCAGGTACAGATCGGTGGTGCCGGCGTGCAGCAGGGTGGCGCCGAGCAGGAACAGCAGGGCCGACTGGGCGAGGCGGTTCACAGCAGGACCGTTCCGGTGAGGGCCGAGACGACCACGGCCAGGGCGAGGGTGGCGGGGGCGAAGCGCAGGGCGAAGGCGCGGCCGAAGGTGCCCGCCTGCATCGCGAAGAGCTTGAGGTCGACCATCGGGCCGACGACCAGGAACGTCAGACGGGCCGTCAGGGAGAACTGGGTGAGGGAGGCCGCCACGAACGCGTCCGCCTCCGAGCAGATCGACAGCAGCACGGCCAGGACGGCGAGGGCCAGCACCGACAGGACGGGATGGCCCGCGGCGAGGACCAGCCACTGGGCCGGCACGACCGCCTTGAGGGTCGCCGCCGCCATCGCGCCGATGACGAGGAAGCCGCCCGCGTGCGTCACGTCGTGGCGGACCGAGCCCCAGAAGGCCGCGCCTTTCCCCTGGCCGTCGTAGGGGGTCCGGGCCGGGGTGCGCAGCCAGTCGGTGCGGCCGAGACGGTGCCAGAGCCAGCCCATGGCGCAGGCCACCAGCAGGCTCGCGACGAAACGGGCCAGCACCATCTCGGGGTCGCCCGGGAACGCCACGGCCGTCGCCGTCAGCACGATCGGGTTGATGGCCGGTGCCGACAGGAGGAACGCCAGGGCCGCCGCCGGGGTGACGCCCCGGCGCACCAGCGCCCCGGCCACCGGCACCGACGCGCACTCGCAGCCGGGCAGCACCGCGCCCGCCGCGCCCGCGACCGGCACCGCCAGGGCCGGGCGCCGCGGCAGGGCCCGGGCGAAGAACGACGGCGGCACGAACACCGCGATCGCCGCCGAGAGCAGGACGCCCAGCACCAGGAAGGGCAGCGCCTGGACCAGCACCGCGACGAACACGGTCATCCAGCTCTGCATCACCGGTGCGGACAGGGCGCCGCGGATCGGGTCCTGGAACATCACCGCCGTGAGCAGCAGGAGGGTCAGCACGAGCGGGGAGTTGAGGTGGCCGGCCTCCTTCTCGTCCCCGGCCGTGGCCGTGCTGTCGGGGTCGGTGGGGGCGGTCTTCGTGGTGGCCACGGGCCCGGTACCTCCGGTGGTGCGCGAGGGCATGTCCCTCCCCTCCCCTTGCTTACGGCCGGGGCGGCCCCGCCGTTCACACGGCACCGGCCCCTTCTGGAACCAGGGGTCCCGGTGGGGCAGTCTTCTCCCCGTGGGGAGCGTTCCGAACCAAGGGCAGCCAGGTCATCCGGCCACGCACATGATCGTGTGCGGCGACGACGGACTCGCGCACCGACTGGCCGCCGAACTGCGCGGTGTCTACGGCGAACAGGTCACGCTCGTCGTACCGCCCTCGGGGCGCCGGGTGCGGCAGCCGGTGGTCGGACGGGCCCGGGCCGCGTCCGCCGCGCTGCTCGACCGGTTCGTGAGCGCGACCGCCGGCCGCACCGGCACGGCCGGCCCCGAACCCGCCCCCGCCGAACAGGTCGTGGAGGCCGCCGAGATCACCGAGGCCGTGCTCGGCGAGGCGGGCGCCGACCGGGCGGCCGCACTGGCGCTGGTGTACGACGACGACGAGACCAACATCCGCGCCGCGCTCACCGCCCGCCGGCTCAACCCCCGCCTGCGGCTCGTCCTGCGCCTGTACAACCGCCGGCTGGGCCAGCACATCGAGGAACTGCTGGACCAGACGGCCGCCGTGGCCTCCGGATCCGGGCCGGGGTCCGCGGGACTCGACGCGTCGACGACCGTGCTGTCCGACGCGGACACGGCCGCGCCCGCCCTGGCGGCCACCGCCCTCGTCGGCACCAGCAAGGTCGTCCAGACGGAGGGCCTGGTATTGCGGGCCGTGGAGCGGCAGCCACCGCGGCCGGGCGAGGTGGCCGACCCGGGGCTGTGCACGCTGGCGTTGCTGTCCGCGACGAGCAGCGACCCGGCCGGGGCGGACGGTTCCGAGGGCAGCGGGGAGCACGGGCCGCGGCTGCTGCCGGACGAGGCGGCGGTGGCGTCGGCGACCGGGCGCGGGACCGTGGTCCTGGAGCAGGTCTCGTACTCCGGGCCGTCCCTGCCCTCGGGGCGCGGTGGTGTGCCGCCGTTCGCCTCGCTGTTCTCGCGCCGGCTGCGGTGGTCGCTGGCCGGGCTGGTGGGGTGTGTGCTCGCACTCGCCGTCGCGCTGATGGTCGTGACCGGGGAACATCCGCTGTACGCGACGTACGTGACGCTGCTCGATCTGTTCGGCATCAACGATCCCGCGTACCACGCCTCGACCGGGCGGCAGGTTCTCCAACTGCTGTCCGGGCTGGTCGGGTTGCTGCTGCTGCCGGTGCTGCTGGCCGCGGTGCTGGAGGCGCTGGGGACGTTCCGCAGTGCGTCGGCGCTGCGGAAGCCGCCGCGGGGGCTCGGTGGGCACGTGGTGCTGCTCGGGCTCGGGAAGATCGGGACGCGGGTGCTGGCGCGGCTGCGGGAGCTGCACATTCCGGTGGTGTGCGTGGAGGCCGACCCGGAGGCGCGGGGGCTCGCCACGGCACGGCGGCTGCGGGTGCCGGTGGTGCTCGGGGACGTCACGCAGGAGGGTGTGCTGGAGGCGGCGAAGATCCACCGGGCGTCCGCGCTGCTGGCGCTCACCAGCGCGGACACGACGAACCTGGAGGCGTCGCTGTACGCCCGGTCCGTGCGGCCCGATCTGCGGGTGGTGCTGCGGCTGTACGACGACGACTTCGCGACCGCCGTGTACCGCACGCTGCGGGCCGCGCATCCGTCGGCCCTGACCCGGAGCCGGAGTGTGTCGCATCTGGCCGCGCCCGCGTTCGCCGGGGCGATGATGGGGCGGCAGATCCTCGGGGCGATTCCGGTGGAGCGGCGGGTGTTGCTGTTCGCGGAGCTGGAGGTGGGCGGGCATCCGCAGCTGGAGGGGCGCACGGTCGGGGAGGCGTTCCGGGCCGGGGCGTGGCGGGTGCTGGCGCTCAACACGGCGCCGTCCGGGGGGCGGCGGGACGGGGATACCGCGGGTGAGGAGCGGGTGGGGGCGTCGGGGCTGGTGTGGGATCTGCCTCCTACGTACGTGCTGGGGGCCGGGGACCGGGTGGTGCTGGCGGCGACGCGGCGGGGGTTGGCGGAGCTGCTGGGCCGCAGGCGGCGGGAACGGACCGGGGCGTGACGCCGGGGGGTGTGACGCCGGGCGGTGTCTCTCACGGCTCGGCGTGACAGGGCGCGCGGGGTCGGTGCCCGGGCCGGGGCGTCGCGCAACCCGGCGCAGCGGGGCACCGCCCGCGCCCACCCGTGCCGCCCCAGCGGCACGACTGCCCGCGGGTAACACGGGTGGTGAAGCGCCCCCAGGGGCGCGGGGAACTGCGCGACCAGCCACACAACACCCGCAGCCGCCACACCCCCCGGCCCCCCGAGCTCCTGGGCGCCCGAGCCCGAGCCCCCCAGAGCTCCTGGGCGCCCGAGCCCAAGCGGCCCCCGAGCTACTCCGCGCCCGAAACCCCTCCGAACTACTCGGCGCCCGAAACACCCTTCAGGTGCCGCTCCGCGAACTCCAGTTCCAGACGTACCTGCTTGATGCGTTCGTCCACCACCAGCGACCCGTGCCCCGCGTCGTACCGGTACACCTCATGGACCGCACCCCGCGCCTCCAGCCGCTTGACGTAGTTCTCGATCTGGCGGATCGGGCAGCGCGGGTCGTTGACCCCGGCCGAGATGTACACCGGCGCCTTGACCTGGTCGACATACGTCAGCGGGGACGAGGCCTCGAAGCGCTCGGGCACCTCCTCCGGCGTGCCGCCGAGCAGCGTGCGGTCCATCGCCTTCAGCGCCTCCATCTCGTCGTGGTACGCCGTGACGTAGTCCGCGACCGGCACCGCCGCGATGCCCACGGCCCACGCGTCGGGCTGGACGCCGAGGCCGAGGAGGGTGAGGTAGCCGCCCCAGGACCCGCCGGTCAGGACGAGCCGCTCGGGGTCGGCGAGGCCCGAGGCGACGGCCCACTCACGGACCGCGGCGATGTCCTCCAGCTCGATGAGGCCCACGCGGTGCTTCAGGGCGTCCGTCCAGGCACGGCCGTACCCCGTGGAGCCGCGGTAGTTGACACGGATCACCGCATAGCCGTGATCGACCCAGGCCGCCGGGCCGGCCGCGAAGGAGTCGCTGTCGTGCCAGGTCGGGCCGCCGTGGATGTCGAAGACCGTGGGGAGCGGACCGGTGGCGCCCCGCGGCTTCTGCACGAGGGCGTGGATGCGGCCGCCCGGCCCCTCCACCCACACGTCCTCCACCGGCACCGAGCCGGGCGACTTCAGGCCGGGCGGGTCGAGGACGACACCGCCCGCCGTGGAGCGCACCGCCGACGGCTCGGCCGCCGAGGACCACAGGTACTCCACGCTGCCGTCGGGCCGGGCCGTGGCGCCGGAGACCGTGCCGGGCGGGGTCGGGATCTCGGCCAGGGCGCGGCTCGCCAGGTCGTAGCGGAACAGCTCGCTGCGGGCCTCGAAGCTGTGCGCGATGAGCAGGCCCGTGCCGTCCGGGTACCACTCGGCACTGACGTCGCCGGGCAGCTCCAGCGCCAGGTCCGTCTGCTCGCCGGTGGCCACGTCCCACACCAGGGGCTCCCAGCGGCCGCGGCGCTGGTGGCCGATGAGCAGGCGCGTGTCGCCGTCGACGGGAGCGAAGCCGAGGACCTCCAGGCCCAGCTCGCGGGTGCCGCCCTCGGTGTCGTCCAGATCGGCCACCGCCGTGCCGTCCGGGCGCAGGACGCGCAGCGCCGAGTGCATCGCGTCGCCGTGCTCGGTGTGCTCGATGGCGATGAGCGAACCGTCGTGGGAGAGGTCGCCGACGCCGGCCGACTCACGGTGCCGGTAGATCTCCACCGGGGCCTCGCCGGTGCGGACGAGGTGGATCGTCGTGCCGTCCTCGTCCGTGGAGCGGCCCACCACCGCCGTGCGGCCGTCGCGGCCGAGGGCCAGGCCCGCCGGGTAGGAGGCCGCAAGCCCTTCGGCGGCCGGCTCGTCCGCGCCGCCCTCGAAGGGCTGGCGGCGCCACACGCCGAACTCGTCGCCGTCCTTGTCGTCGAACCACCAGATCCACGCGCCGTCCGGTGACAGCACACCGTCCGTCGTGCCGTTGGGCCGGTCCGTCACCTGGCGCTGCTCGCCCGTGGACCGGTCCCAGGCGTACAGCTCGTACGTCCCCGTCGCGTTCGACACGAACAGGGAGCGGTCCGGCGCGTCCTCCGCCCAGTCGGGCAGGGACACCCGGGGCGCCCGAAAGCGCTTTTCCCAGTCGGGCATCCGCTCCTGCTGTCCCGCCCGTGCCACATGCTCCTGCTGGTCCCGCTCATCCCGTGCGCCGGGCCCGTTGCTCTCAGTCATGGCCCCATACTGCCCGCCTTCGGGGCCTTTTCGCTGGCCAGGTCCCCAGCCTGTGGACAACCTCCACCGGTCCCCCGCCGGTCGTCGCCCACCCCGCGGGCCGGACCGGGCCGACAGCCCCGTACCGTGGGGGTGTGTACCGGTTTCTGCTGACGCCCCGCTGGTGGGGGATCAACATCTTCGTACTGCTGTCGATCCCTTTCTGCGTCTTCATGGGGTCCTGGCAGCTGGGCCGGTTCGAGGACCGCGTGCAGGACCATCGCACGGCGACCGAGCAGGTCTCCGACGCCGCGCGCGAGGCGCCGCGGCCGCTGGCGGAGATGCTGCCGGTGACCAAGGCGACCTCCGGCAAGCAGGTCACCGCGACCGGGCGCTACGGAAAGCAGTTGCTGGTGCCGGGCCGGGAGCTCGACGGCAGCGAGGGCTTCTACGTGCTCACGCTGCTGCGCACCGACTCGGGCGAGGCGCTGCCGGTGGTGCGCGGATGGCTGCCCGGGACCGCCGACCCGGCCAAGGCGCCGGCCGCTCCGCGGGGCGAGGTCACGGTGACCGGGGCGCTGCAGGCGTCGGAGACGCCGGGCGACAACGGGGTCAGCGCGCAGGGCGGGTTGCCGGCCGGGCAGACCGGGGCGATCAGCGCGGCGTCGCTGGTGAACCTGGTGCCGTACGACGTGTACGACGCGTGGGTCACGCTGGCGCGGGGCGACGCGGGGATGAAGGCCGTGCCGGCGGCGGCGCCGCCGGACACGGGGCTGGACCTGAAGGCGTTCCAGAACCTCGGTTACACCGCCGAGTGGTTCGCCTTCGTGGGCTTCGTGATCTTCATGTGGTTCCGGTTGCTGCGCCGCGAGGTGGAATTCGCCCGGGACGCGGCCCTGGGCCTGGTCCCGGACGAGGAACCGGTCGCCGTGGAGGCCTCCGCGAAGTAGCGGCCGCCCGCACCGGGCCCGGGGCGAACCGAACCGGCGCGGGAGCGGCTACGCCCCCGTCAGCATCCCCGTCCAGTACACCGTCCCCGCGCAGGCGTTGGAGACGACGACCGAGGACGCGCCCGAGCCCGTGCCGGGGGTGTAGGTCACGGCGACGCTGCCGTCGACCGTGCCGTCCTCCCGGGCCAGTTGCGGGGCCGTGCCCGTGTCGCCGCCGGTGGAGGTGCCGGCCGTAGTCGACGGGTCCTCCGAGGGCGTCGGGTCGGGGGTGGGGTCGGGGCCGCCGACGCTGCCGCCGGCCGGCTGGCAGGTCTCCGAGGGCACCCAGGCGAACCTGACGTCGTAGCCGAGGCCCGGCTGGAGCACCAGCTCGGCGGCCTCCAGGGACGGGTCGGGCAGCAGGCCCGCCGCCGCGTCCCCGGCCGTGTGCCGGGCCGAGCCGACCTTGCTGATGTCGGCCGCGCCCTGCGCCAGCGCGCTCACGGAGCCCGGGGCGGTGACCGTGCAGGCGGCGCCCGAGACGTTCGTGACGCGGAAGGAGCCGGAGACGGCGCCGGTGGAGTCGGGGGCGTTGCTGCTCCCGGACGCCGGGCCGAGCTGGGCCGCGGTGCAGGCGGGGATGCCGGCGGTGGTGGTGGAGGAGGGGCCGGTGCCCTGGGACGCGCCGGTGCCGGAGCCGGAGCCGCCCTGGCCCTTCTCCTTCTCCTTCTTGTCGTCCTTCTCCTTGCCCTCGGACTTGCCCGAGGAGCCGCCCGCGGTGCTCTCGCCGCCGTCCGGGCCCTTGCCCTCGCTCGCGCCGCCCTGGGTCTGCGAGGCGTGCCCGGCGACCGACGGGTTGGCGTCGGAGCCGGTGACGTTGGAGACGTGGACGAGGGCGGGAATGGCGGTGCCGATGAAGAGCGCGGCGGCGGCCATGCCCACGACGGCCTGCCGCTTGCGGGTGCGCCGCTGGGGCACCGCCTTGCGCAGGTACTCCAGCGTGCCGTCGCGCGGCTCCACCTCCTGCACCGCCTGGTGCAGCATCGTGCGCAGGTCCAGCTCGTCCGAGTCGAGCCCCAGGGGGCCCTGGTCGTCGGGGCCGTGGTTCACAGTTCCGTTCCCAGCGTGCGATTGCTTCGGATCTTGCCCGTGCAGCCTGGTCGGCTCGTGCCACTCGAAGGGCTCGTGCCGGTCGCGCCCGTCACGGCGCGCGCCGTCCGATGCGCTCATACCGGGGCCTCCATGGCCACCCTGAGCGCCGCGATCCCGCGCGAGCCGTACGCCTTGACCGAGCCCAGCGATATGCCGAGGGTCTCGGCGACCTGCGCCTCGGTCATGTCCGCGAAGTAGCGCAGCACCAGCACCTCGCGCTGGCGGCGCTGCAGGCCCTTCATCGCCTTGATGAGGGAGTCGCGCTCCAGCTGGTCGTAGGCGCCTTCCTCGGCGCTGGCCATGTCGGGCATGGGCTTCGACAGCAGCTTCAGGCCGAGGATGCGGCGGCGCAGCGCCGAGCGCGAGAGGTTGACGACCGTCTGGCGCAGGTACGCCAGGGTCTTCTCGGGGTCGCGGACCCGCTTGCGCGCGGAGTGGACACGGATGAAGGCCTCCTGGACGACGTCCTCGCAGGAGGCCGTGTCGTCGAGGAGGAGGGCGGCGAGACCCAGCAGCGAGCGGTAGTGCGCCCGGTAGGTCTCGGTGAGGTGGTCGACGGTCGTACCGGCCGCGACACCGTCCTCGGCGCCGTCACGCTGGTTCGGGATGCGGGCCGGCCGCGCTGCGGGCACGGGCGCGATCACCGGCATGCCACCGGGCGTACCGGGCATGCGGGGTCGGAGAGCCGCCGGACGGGGCGGTCGAAGGACCGTGCCGCGTGCCGCGCTGAAGTCGAGTACCTCTGCCACGCCTGTTGGACACGCTGACCCCGGTGAGGGTTGTACGTGCCGGGCATCACTTTCGCGCCGACCGTCGCCGTCGGCGGTCTACCCGCGTCAGGCAGCACAACCGATGGTGCATTCCATGCCCTCATGCGTCCCGCTCTTCCCCTATGTCCAGATGTGAACGGACGTCCCCACGTCCGGTTCCAGGCGTCCCCACGCCCGATGAAGCGCTCCCACGGCCGAAGAGGCGACCGCAAAGACGCTCCCCGCCCTCCGCGCGGTTGCGGAGAGCGGGGAGATAAATCCTCTGCTGCCGACGGGCTCGGGACAAGTGGTCTGGATCATCGACCAGCTCACATGTCGTCCACAGATCCTACAAACCGCCTCTGACATCGGCCCGGGCTTTTGCCGCGGGGTGGATCCCCGCGGCCCGGGCGCGTCCGGTCAGGGAAGTTCGGCCGCCACCAGCTCGGCGATCTGGGCGGTGTTGAGCGCGGAGCCCTTGCGCAGGTTGTCCCCGCACACGAAGAGTTCCAGCGCGGTCGGATCGTCCAGGGCCCGCCGCACCCGCCCGACCCAGGTCGGGTCGGTGCCGACGACGTCGGCGGGGGTCGGGAACTCCCCGGCGGCCGGGTTGTCGAACAGCACGACACCGGGCGCCGTGGCGAGGATCTCGCGGGCCTTGTCGACGGTGACCTCGCCCTCGAAGCGGGCGTGCACGGTCAGGGAGTGCGTGGTGATCACCGGGACGCGCACGCACGTGACGGCGACGGGCAGCTCAGGCAGTCCGAGGATCTTGCGGGACTCGTCCCGCACCTTCAGCTCCTCCGAGGACCAGCCGTCGTCCCGGGGCTCACCGGCCCACGGCACGACGTTCAGCGCGACCGGCTCCGGGAACGGCCCGGTGCGGTCGCCCACGGCCCGCCGTACGTCACCGGGGCTGGTGCCCAGCTCGGTCCCGGCGACCAGGGACAGCTGCCGGCGCAGGGTCGCCACGCCCTCGCGCCCCGCGCCGCTGACGGCCTGGTACGAGGAGGCGACCAGCTCGCGCAGCCCGAACTCGGCGTGCAGCGCGCCCAGCGCCACGATCATGGAGAGGGTCGTGCAGCTGGGGTTGGCGATGATGCCGCGCGGGCGCATCCGCACCGCGTGCGGATTGACCTCGGGCACGACGAGGGGCACGTCCGGGTCCATCCGGAACGTGCCCGAGTTGTCGACCACCACCGCGCCCTTGGCGGCGGCCAGCGGCGCCCACCGCCCGGCGATCTCGTCGGGGACGTCGAACAGGGCGACGTCGGCCCCGTCGAAGACCTCCTCGGTGAGCGCGACGACCTCGGTCTCCTCACCGCGCACGGCCAGCTTGCGGCCGGCCGAGCGCGGGGAGGCGACGAGTCGGATCTCGCCCCAGATGTCCGCCCGCTGGGAGAGGATCTGGAGGAGGACCGTGCCGACGGCTCCGGTCGCTCCCACCACGGCGAGCGTGGGCCGGCCCGATCGGCCGGTCTGCCCGGATCCGGCCATCAGCGGCCGGTGCCTCCGTAGACGACGGCCTCGTCGCTGTCGGAGTCCAGCCCGAACGCGGAGTGCACGGCACGGACGGCCTCGGGCACGTCGTCGGCGCGCGTGACGACCGAGATGCGGATCTCGGAAGTCGAGATCAGCTCGATGTTCACGCCCGCGTCGGACAGGGCCGTGAAGAAGTCGGCCGTGACGCCCGGGTTGGTCTTCATACCGGCGCCGACGAGGGAGATCTTGCCGATCTGGTCGTCGTAGCGCAGGGAGTCGAAGCCGATGCCGGCCTTGTTCTTCTCCAGCGCGTCGATGGCCTTGCGGCCCTCGGTCTTCGGCAGCGTGAAGGAGATGTCCGTCAGGCCCGTGGAGGCGGCGGACACGTTCTGCACGACCATGTCGATGTTGATCTCGGCGTCGGCGATCGTGCGGAAGATCGAGGCCGCCTCGCCCGGCTTGTCCGGCACGCCGACGACCGTGACCTTGGCCTCGGAGGTGTCGTGCGCGACACCGGAGATGAGAGCCTGCTCCACCTGCTTGTCCCCTTGATTGATCGGCTCGCTGCTGACCCACGTGCCCTGCAGTCCGCTGAAGCTGGACCGGACGTGGATCGGGATGTTGTACCGGCGGGCGTACTCCACGCAGCGGTGGAGCAGCACCTTGGACCCGGACGCCGCCAGTTCGAGCATGTCCTCGAAGGAGATCCAGTCGATCTTCCGGGCCTTCTTCACCACACGCGGGTCGGCGGTGAACACGCCGTCGACGTCGGTGTAGATCTCGCACACGTCGGCGTCGAGGGCGGCGGCGAGGGCCACCGCGGTGGTGTCCGAGCCGCCGCGGCCGAGGGTGGTGATGTCCTTGGTGTCCTGGCTGACGCCCTGGAAACCGGCGACGATCGCGATGTTGCCCTCGTCCACCGAGGTCTTGATGCGACCCGGCGTGACGTCGATGATCCGGGCTTTGTTGTGGACCGAGTCGGTGATGACACCTGCCTGGCTGCCGGTGAACGACTGGGCCTCGTGGCCCAGCTTTTTGATCGCCATGGCCAGCAGGGCCATGGAGATCCGCTCTCCGGCGGTCAGCAGCATGTCGAGCTCGCGCCCGGCAGGCATCGGGGAAACCTGCTCGGCGAGATCGATCAGCTCGTCCGTCGTGTCGCCCATCGCGGAAACGACGGCAACCACCTGGTTGCCGCTCTGCTTCGCTTCCACGATCCGCTTGGCGACGCGCTTGATGCCCTCGGCATCGGCTACGGAGGAGCCTCCGTACTTCTGCACGACAAGGCCCACGTGCGCTCCTCGCTCAATCCGTCTCTATCCGCTCATACGCATTCGTACCGCGGTCGGCTCAGTCTAACGAGCGTCCGAAAAACCCCTCCGCGATATCGCATCGTGAGATCCGGCGCCCGTCCAGAGGGGCTCATGCCCATCTGGGCACGGGCCACGCGAGAAAGTGCCCGGCGTCACAAGCACCCCGCGGCGCGTGGCGCCGGCTCACTCAGGGTGAGGTCCCGTCGCCGCCGGTGCCGGGATCGTCGCCGGTGGAGGCGGAGCCGATGTCACCGCCCGCGGCGATCGCACGCTCACCGGAGGCGGTCACGGTCCGCGGGGCCGGCGGGCCGGACGAGGGCGGGACCGCCGGGCCGGACGAAGGCGGGGACGGCGGGGTTGCGGAAGGCGGGGTCGCGGGAGGCGGGGTCGCGGGAGGCGGGGTGCGCGGGCCGTCGCCCGTCGAGGCCGTGCCGATGTTCCCGCCGGCGGCGACCGACCGGGCGCCGCCCGCGCTGACCGACGTCCCGCCGGGCGCGCCCTTCGTCCCCCCGTACAGCACCAGCGCCAGTCCGATCAGCGCGGCGGCACCGCCGGCCACACTGGCCCAGGGGTCGGCCGCCTCGACGTCCAGCACCGCCCCCACGAGCAGCCCCAGGGCCCCGGCCACACACAGCCCGATCCCCGTCCACGTCAACGC
This sequence comes from Streptomyces sp. XY006, assembly GCF_002237655.1. GTDB lineage: Bacteria > Actinomycetota > Actinomycetes > Streptomycetales > Streptomycetaceae > Streptomyces > Streptomyces levis. Next base: position 130,454 of record NZ_NOKT01000014.1, on the reverse strand, counting down.
CTTCGCCCGCCCCGTCGTCATACGGCCATCATCGCGCCCCGGCGGCCGCGGCGCGGGAAAACCGGGCGCGGACTCGGTGGACGCCCGTTACCTTCGGCGCCATGGAGATACTGCGCTACGTGGCGTTCAGCACGGATCCCGAGGGCGGCAATCCCGCGGGGGTGGTGCTCGACGCGGACGGTGCCGACGACGCGGCGATGCTGGCGGCGGCGGCCGAAGTGGGCTACTCGGAGACGGCGTTCGTCACGCAGGCCCGCGACGGCTCCCTGGCCGTCCGGTACTTCAGCCCCCTCGCCGAGGTGCCGTTCTGCGGCCACGCGACGGTCGCGACGGCCGTGGCCCACGCCGAGCGGCACGGCACCGGACGCCTGCTGCTGCGCACGGCGGCGGGCCCGGTCCCCGTCACGACCGAGCGGGCGGCCGACGGCACGCTCGTGGCGACCCTGGTGAGCGTGGCGCCGCGCACCGCGCCGATCGGCGAGGCGGAACTGGCCGAACTCCTGGCGATCCTGGGCTGGTCCACGGCCGACCTCGACCCGGACCTGCCGCCGCGCGCGGCCTTCGGCGGGGCCTGGCACCCGGTCCTCGCCACCACGAGCCGCGACCGGCTGGCCGACCTGGACTACGACATGCCCGCGCTGGCCGCCCTCATGGCCCGCGAAGGCTGGACCACGATCGATCTGATCCGGCGGGAGTCCCCCACCGTCTTCCACGCCCGCAACCCGTTCCCGCCCGGCGGTGTGGTCGAGGACCCGGCGACGGGGGCGGCGGCCGCCGCGCTCGGCGGCTACCTCAGGGAGCTCGGACTCGTCACGCCGCCAGCGACCCTGACGATCCATCAGGGCGTCGCCATGGGACGGCCGAGCGTGATCACGGTGTCCGTGCCGGAGGGCGCGGACACCGGAATCGCCGTCACGGGTACGGCCGTTCGGATCTGACCGGCTACTTGGCCGGGTCCAGTCCCAGCGGGCCCGCGATCTCCTCCGCCATGACCCGGCCCGCCTCGAACTCCAGCGTGTCGTCGCCCATGCCCTGGTCCGTGTCCAGCCCGTCGAGCTCGGCGAGGGGCTGGTTGAGACGGACGTGGGCGAGGACCGACTGCAGGGCCCGGAGGGTGGCCGACGCGGTGGAGCCCCAGTTGGAGAAGTACGAGAACTGCCACCACCACAGGGCCTCGGTGGTGCGGCCCGCGCGGTAGTGGGCCATGCCGTGGCGCAGGTCCGTGATGACGTCCGTGAGGTCGTCGGAGATCCGGGCCGGCACGGGGGCCTTGCGGGGCTCGTAGGGGTCGAACACCTCGGAGTAGACGTCGATCGGGTCCAGCAGCCGGGCCAGGTTCTCGCGGAGTTCGTCGACGTCCGCGTCCGGGCCCGTGTCCGGCTCGTAGCGCTCGTCGGGGACGATGTCCTCGTGCGCGCCGAGCCGGCCGCCGGCCAGCAGCAGCTGGGAGACCTCCAGCAGGAGGAACGGCACGGCGGATTCCGGTTCGTCGCCCTTGGCGACCTCCGTGACGGCGACCAGGAAGCTCTCGACCTGGTCCGCGATCTGGACCGCGAAGTCGTCCGGGTTCTGGTCGGTCGCGTGCAGCGTGGCGTCAGACATCTAGGAGTCGTCTCCCCTCGAAGGCGCGGCCGAGCGTGACCTCGTCCGCGTATTCCAGGTCGCCGCCCACCGGGAGGCCGCTGGCCAGGCGGGTGACCTTCAGGCCCATGGGTTTGATCATGCGGGCGAGGTACGTCGCCGTCGCCTCGCCCTCCAGATTCGGGTCCGTGGCGAGGATGAGCTCCGTGACGGTGCCGTCGGCGAGCCGGGCCAGCAGCTCCCTGATGCGCAGGTCGTCCGGGCCCACCCCGTCGATGGGGCTGATCGCGCCGCCCAGGACGTGGTACCGCCCCCGGAACTCACGCGTGCGCTCGATCGCCACGACGTCCTTGGGCTCCTCGACCACGCAGATGACGGCCGGGTCGCGGCGGGTGTCGCGGCAGATGTTGCACAGCTCCTCCTGCGCGACGTTGCCGCAGGTCGCGCAGAAGCGGACCTTCGCCTTGACCTCCATCAGGGCCTGCGCGAGACGCCGTACGTCCGTCGGCTCGGCCTGGAGGATGTGGAAGGCGATCCGCTGGGCGCTCTTGGGACCGACGCCGGGCAGCCGCCCCAGCTCGTCGATCAGGTCCTGGACCACGCCTTCGTACAACGGACTGCCCTTTCTGGGTCTTCGAGGCCGGTACGCGACCTCCCGTACGTACCGTAGTTGTCAGCCGCCTGTCCGAGGAAGGCGGTACGCGGGGTCAGAACGGCAGGCCGGGGATGCCGCCGCCCAGGCCCTGCGCGAGCGGGCCCAGCTTCTGCTGCTGGAGCGCCTGGGCGTTCTCGTTGGCCGCCTGCACGGCCGCCACGACCAGGTCGGCGAGGGTCTCGGTGTCCTCCGGGTCCACCGCCTTCGGGTCGATCTTCAGGGCGCGCAGCTCGCCGGAGCCGGTGACGGTGGCCTTCACCAGACCGCCGCCCGCCTGCCCGTCGACCTCCGTCTGCGCCAGTTCCTCCTGCGCCCGCGCCAGGTCCTGTTGCATCTTCTGGGCCTGCTGAAGCAACTGCTGCATGTTGGGCTGGCCACCACCGGGGATCACGATCAGCTCCTTGCTCGGTACGGGTTTTCCCGTTCGGCACGAGCCTACGTGGTCGGGCCTGCCGTCGCCCCAGCACTCTTTCGAGTGACTCCCCCTCGCGCCCCATAACCGATCAAGGAATACTTCCGGGCGGAAAAGCGGCGAAAGCCACGCCTTCGCCACCCATAGGGGGGTAGGAAGGGTCCGGCGCGTTCCGGACGCGGACCTCACGTGTCGTGCGTGTCAGGTGTGTCACGTGGGTCGGTCGTCGGGTCGGTGGGTCGCGCAGCGTGATCGATGAGCGCACGGTGCGTGGTCGTTCGTGGTCAGTAGGGAGTGCCGGGTGGGTCAGCCGGAGATGCAGCCCGAGGGGCCGCCTCAGGACGGGCGGGGCGAGCAGGCGGCCCGGCCGCGGCCGGGCGATCTGACCGGGCGGCCCCTTCCGCTCGGTGACTGGGGCGAGCCGGCGGCCCGGCTGGACGAGCTGTACCGGTGGGTGGAGCGCGGGGCGCTGCACACGGCGGCCTGGTACCTGGCGGACCGGGTGTGGAAGCGGCGGTGCGCGCGGGGGCTGCGCTGCGGGGCCGCGGCGGGGGCGGTGACCGGGGTGGCGCTGCCCCTGCTGGACCTGACCGGGGTGGCGGGCGGGATCGCGCCCTGGGGGTGTCTGGCGCTGCTGCTGGCGGTGGCGTGCGTGGCGGTCGACCGGTGCTTCGGGCTGACGTCCGGGTGGATGCGGGACGTGGCGACCGCGCAGGCCGTGCAGCGGCGGTTGCAGGCCCTGCAGTTCGACTGGGCGGCCGAGAGCGTGCGGGAGGTGCTGGGTCCGACGGAGGGCACGGCCGGGGAGGCGGCCGAGCGGTGCCTGGGGGTGCTGCGGAGGTTCTCCGAGGACGTCACCGAGCTGGTGCGCGTGGAGACGGCCGACTGGATGGGGGAGTTCCGCGGCGGGTGCGCGCCGGTGGGGGTGCAGGCGGTGGTGTTCCCGGGCGGGGGCCGGCCGGCGGACGCGGGCGGCGTGAACGGCAGGTTCGCCGTGCCGCCGCACGGCGGGGCCCGGCCGAACATGCCCCGGCAACGGCCGCCGGAGCCCCGGTGAGGGCCCGGGCGGCCGGGACGTGGTTGCGTCACGCCGGGTCGGGGAAGGCGACCGGGCTGCGCAGGCCCGAGGTGCCGACCGCACGCACCCCGAAGAACACGTTGTCCTTGGACAGGTCCATCTCGTGGCTCGTCACGTCGCCCACCGGGACGACATGGGTCCACTCCGGCGACGTGGTCTCCCGCCAGACCACCTCGTAACCCGCGAGACCGGGTTCGGGTCCCCGGGTCCACACCAGTTCCGTCGCGTTCGTGAGGGTGGAGGTGAGGATCCTCGCGCCGCGCGGGGTGCCCGGGGCCTGGGCGAGGGTCCACAGCGTCGCCGCGTTGACCCGGGCCACGCGTGCCGTGAAGTCCGGGTCGCAGAACTGGGGCAGATCGCCGTACTGCTTGCCCGTCTCGTCCACGCGCACGTCCTGGTGCTGGTGGGCGAAGTCCTCGGCCGGTTCGGTGAAGCGGGCCGCCGGGTAGCCGCGTTCGAGGAACGGGATGTGGTCGCCGCCCCTGCGGTAGCGGTCGCGGCGGTGGATCACGCGGACGCGCATGCCGGTCGCGTCGTTGTCGGCCACGTCACGGACGAACCGGGCCAGTTGGCGCGTCGCGGAGTCGTTCTCGCCGCCGACCGAGCGGCGCACCGCGGCCTGCTCGGGGGTCTCCGAGGACGGCACGCCCTCGGCGAACAGCCGGATCGTGTACGGGTCCCGTGTGCCGTCGTCCGCCGTGGAGCTGCCGACGATGTCGTTGGTGAACATGCCCTGGACGTCCGCCCCTGCCGCCTTCAGCCGCTGCGCCAGGTGGGCCGAGCCGTACAGGCCCTGCTCCTCCCCCGCCACCGCCGCGAACACGATCGTCGAGGCCGGGCGGCGGCGGGCCAGCACCCGGGCCAGTTCCAGGACGACGGCCACGCCCGAGGCGTCGTCGTCCGCGCCGGGCGCGTCGGACGTGGCGTCCATGACGTCGGTGACGCGGGAGTCGTAGTGCCCGGCGACGACGTAGACCCGGTCGGGCGTGACCGAGCCGCGCAGGGTGGCGACGACGTTGGTGATGCGGGTGGCGGTGGGGATGCGCGGGGCCGGTTCCTGGACGTACGACTGCGGTTCGGCGGTCATCCGGCCGCCGGACGCGGCGGCGTACGAGCGGAGTTCGGACAGCAGCCAGTCGCGGGCCGCGCCGATGCCGCGCACCGGGTCGTCCTGCGAGGAGAGGGTGTGGCGGGTGCCGAAGGAGACCAGCTTGTGGATGGTCGCCTCGATGCGGCGCGGGTCGATCTCCCGTAACAGGGCGCGCAGTTCGCGGCCGGGGCGCTGGGCGGTCGCGGGAGGGCGGCCGGTGCCGGGGCGGGGTGCGGCCTCGGCCGGGCCGGTCACCGCCGCTCCCGCCGTCGCGGTCGCCGCCGTCGCGGTCAGGACCGTTCTCCTGCTGGGGCGCATGTGTCCTCCCGGGGCTGGGGGTGCCGGCCCGTCAAGGATGCGCCGCGGTGCGGGAGTTCGTCACTGCCTCGTGTACGTCAGCCGTTCCCCGGTGCTGGTGTTGGTGCGCTGGAGCGTGCCGTCCGGGAGGACGGTGATCTCGGTGGCCGCGCCCGGGGTGCAGGCGGTGCGCGGCTGCCCGACGGTCACGGTGGACGGGCCGATCTTCAGCGGGCCGTCGGCGCCGGGGGCGGTGGTCAGTTCGCCCTCGAAGACGCAGTGGTAGGTGCCGCCGTCCTTGGTCGGGCCGTCCGCCACGAGGGACAGGACCGTGTCGCCCGGCTCGCCCTGCTGGAGGGTGAGCCGGCGGCTGTGCTGTCCGTCGGCGTTGTCGATGGTCGTGCTCCAGGTGCCGAGGTACGCCGCCGGGACGGCCCCGTCCGAGGGGGAAGGGGACGGTGGGGGCGAAGGGTCCTGGGAGGTCGTCGGGGAGACGTCGGTGCTCACGGTCGGCGTCGGGGTGGGCGTGGCGTCCCCGTCGCCCCGGTCGGCGCCGCCCTGCATCAGCGCGTACACGGTCCCGCCCGCCGCCAGCGCGACGACCAGGGCGATCACGACGAGCAGCGCGGTGGACCGGCCGTCACGCCGGTGCGGCTCCTGCCCGGGGCCGTACGGCGGGGTCGGGCCGAGGCCGCCGTAGCCGGGGTACGGCGCACCGCCCGGAGGGCCGGGCTGGGGGTGCTGCTGCGGGTAGCCGTAGGCCGGATACGGCGGCGGGGGCGTCTGGGCCTGCGGCGGGACGCCCGGGCCGGGGGACGCGGCCGGCGGCGGCACGGGGGCGGCCCGGCCCTGGCCCGCGACCAGGGTGGGCAGATGACTGAGAGGCGTCCCGGCCCCCGGCGGAGCGGGCGGAGGCGGCCCGGGGACAGCACCAGGCCCCGACGCGTCGGCGACGGGCGCATGCTCAGGCGTGGCACCGGGCCCACTGCCTCCGCCGGCAACAGCCCCGAAGCCTCCACCGGAAACGGGGCCGGGCCCGGAACCGCCGTGGCCGCCGGGACCGACAGCTCCGCCGGGACCGCCAGGTCCCCCGGGACCGCCGTGACCCGCAGGACCGCCAGGACCGCCAGGACCACCAGGACCACCGTGGCCAACAGGACCGCCGGGAGCGCCGTGGGCGGCAGGACCGGTAGGTCCGCCGGGACCGCCGTGGGCGGCAGGACCGCTAGGTTCGCCCGGAGCGCCATGGCCAGCGGGAGCGCCGTGGCCGGCCGGACCGACAAGTCCGCCGGGACCACCGTGGCCCGCAGGACCCGCAGGACCGGCAGGTCCGCCGGGACCACCGTGGCCCGCAGGACCCGCAGGACCGGCAGGTCCGCCGGGGCCGCCGTGGGCGGCAGGACCGCTAGGTTCGCCCGGAGCGCCATGGCCAGCGGGAGCGCCGTGGCCGGCCGGACCGACAAGTCCGCCGGGACCACCGTGGCCCGCAGGACCCGCAGGACCCGCAGGACCCGCAGGACCGGCAGGACCCGCAGGTCCCCCGGGACCGCCAGGACCGCCGTGGCCCGCAGGACCTCCAGGCCCCCCGACGCCGGCGGGAGTCGAGGGGGTCGCGGCGTTGGGGGCGGGGCGGTTCGGTGGGCTCGGGGTCGGGGCTGTCGTCTGGTCGGGTGCGGGGCCCTGGGCGGGGATCGGCGGGGGGACTGGCCCGGCGGCGGGCGGGGCGGCGGGGCGAGGAGAGCCGGCGGGGGCGGAAACGGGGCCCGGCTGAGCGGCTGCACCGGAGCGTGGCCGGCCGGCCGCGTCGGCGCCGCTGCCGAGGCCGGGGTCCCGGTGGCTCGCGCCATGGGGGCCGGGGCCCCCGCCCGGGCCACGGCGGCCCGGGTCCGCGGACCCCTCACCGTCACGCCCGGACCACACCCCGTCCCCCGGGCCCGCCCCGGCCAGATCCGGGGCGCCCTCCGGGTTTTCCGCGTCGAGCAGGCGGACCGCGTGTCGGCCCAGTTGGGCCACCAGGGCGCTCGGGAGCCACGGGTCGAGGGCGCGGCCGTCGGAGACGGTGTCGTCCGCGCCCGTGCGCCGCAGGACGTGGTCGAGGGTCGGCCGGGCGGCGGGGTCCTTGCGCAGGCAGTCGCGGACCAGGTCGGCGATGCCCTCCGGCACGCCCTCCAGATCCGGTTCCTCCTGGGCGATGCGGAACATCAGGGCGTGCACACCGCTGTTGGCGGTGCCGAACGGCAGTTTGCCGGTGGCGGCGTAGGCGAGGACCGAGCCGAGGCAGAAGACGTCGCACGCCGGGGTGATGCGGTCGCCCCGCACCTGCTCGGGCGCCATGAACCCGGGCGATCCGACGAGCGCACCGGTGCGCGTGAGCCCACCGTCGGTCACCGTCTCCAGGGCGCGTGCGATACCGAAGTCGATGACGCGCGGCCCGTCGATGGTGACGAGCACGTTGGACGGCTTGAGGTCGCGGTGGACGATGCCGGCCGCGTGGATGTCCTTGAGCGCGTGCGCGAGCCCGGCCGCGAGGATGCGGACCGTCCGCTCCGGCAGCGCCCCGTGGTCGTGCCCGACGACCTGCTGCAGGCTCGGCCCGGCGACGTACCCGGTGGCGACCCAGGGCACGGGGGCCTCGGTGTCCGCGTCCAGCACCGGCGCGGTCCAGTACCCGCCGACCCGGCGCGCGGCCCGCACCTCCTGCCGGAACCGCTCCCGGAACTCCTCCTGCGCCGCCAGTTCCTCGCGGACCAGCTTCACGGCGACGGTACGGCCCCGCTCCGAGCGGGCCAGGTACACGTGTCCCATGCCGCCCGCCCCGAGCCGCGCCAGCAGCCGATAGGCGCCGATGCCCTGCGGATCCCCCGGCCCCAACGTCTCCATCGCGCAGCCGCCTTCCCCCCAAAACGCGAGCAACTGACCGAGGACTCTACCGGCCGTCCAGAGGCGAGAAGCAGCAGTTCTCACCGTCCATCCAGTCCAGGCCGGAGACTTCAGGTCCACCCCGTGGCGCGTCATCCGCGAGACGCGTGTGCCGACCGGTGGTCCGCCGTCAACTTCTCGCCGCCGCGTACCTACCGCGAGCACTGCGGCTGGTGCGTGAGGAACTGCCCACCTCAGTCACCCACGGCAACGGCCCCCGGGAGTTCCGGGGGCCGTTCCCTGTGCTGTCCCGTCTCGCGAGGGCTACTGCCGGTCAGACTTCGGCGGGATGACGAACCCCCGCACGGGCCTGGGCTGCGGGTCACGGGATTCCGGCTGCTGCGCACGCTTCCACGCTGCGACCATCTCCGCGTACCGCGCGTCGATCCATTCGGACACGGTGCCTCCCTTCACGGGCAGGCTATGCCACGCCGGGCTTCGGCTTCGGCGTGACGACGATGGTGCACTCGGGGGCGTGCTGGCACTTGGCCGCGACCGACGTCAGGGTCTCGTCGGACGGCGGCCCCCACAGTTCCGCGTCCGCCTCCCACCCCAGCGCGGCGATCTTCTCGCGGGTCCGGTCCAGGATCGGTGGATCGTAGTTCGTGGGGTCGTAGCCCGGGAAGTGGTGCACGAAGCCGCCGAGGGCCTCGCACAGCTCGGCGTACGTCGCGGTGTGCAGGATGAGGGCGTGCCAGCCCTCGTCCACGATGCGCGACGGGGCCAGGCCCACGCCGGGGTTCTTCGCGCAGGCCGCGACGAACTTCAGCGCCTCGTCGACGATCCGGCCGGCCATCTCCTCGGACATGTCCGGGTTGGCGTCCATGACCGTGCCGCGGACGCCGGCGAACCGCTCGTCGGTGATGAGCATGCGGGCGAGTTCCGGTAACGCGTCGGGAGGCGTCGGGCCGGGCTCGGGGAAAGGTACGCTCACGGTGATCTCCTTCGCTGGTAGCGGATGGGGACGGCCCCGCCCGGCCGGGGTTCTTCGCGGGACTCACCGGCCGGGCGGGGAGCTTGAGATTTACGGCCAGCGCCCCTGGCGGACCAGCCGGTACAGGATCAGCCCGACCTCGCAGCGGCTCGCGTCGTCCGTGCACTGCTCGCACATCGGGGCGTGCTCGAACAGGCCGCGGTGCGCCCATGCGGATGCGCAGGACTGGCAGGCGCGAGGGAACCAGCTGCCTGCCGGTGACTTCTGCCCGCCGAGGTCGACGGCCGTCTCGGCGTTCAGCGGCCCGTCCTCGCACCAGACGCAGCAGGCGCCGCGTAGCTGGTCCTCGGTCGCGTCCGCGGCGGCGGGCAGCAGGGCGGCTACCACGCCGGCGGGTACTTCGAGGGAAGCTCTGGGCGATCCTGACGGCTGGGTTGCTGCGGCGGTACGGTGCATCGCGTCGACTCCTTGCAGTCGGCCATCCCCCGGGGCCGTGTCAGCGGTCGCCGGGGCGCTGTCCGGCTATGGAATCGCCGAGCTACACAGAGTGACAGGGATGTGACGTCCCAGTTTCGCGATGCTATTCGTCGACGCCCAGGAACTGCGCCAATGCTGCAAGTCCTGTGGGGTGGTTGGGCAGCGCCCACAGATCTCGAACGATCGCCACGGCCAACGTGTGGTGCTGCATCCAGGTCGGGGCCACACGGCGCAGGGATTCCAGGGTCTTCACTGCGCCGGCGGCGTCACCGATGTCCGTGTGAGCGCGGGCGACGTCGAGCAGCAACCACGTTCGCCATGACGGAGGCGTGTCCTTGCTGAGTCGCATGCCTTTGGCGATCGCCAACGCGTCATGCGGGTGGCCGTACTGGACGGCAAGCCGGACGCGTTCGATGCGGACCGATGAAGGGCTGAACACGCTCACCATGCGGTTGTCGCCGCTTTCGGGGAGCTGAGAGACACGCGCGGCCTCCTTCTCCGCTGTCTCCATCATCGCCGCTGCCCGCTCGTAGTCGCCGCTCCGTGCGGCCGAGGTGGCGGCGCTCATGGTGAGAGCCCCCCAGACCTTCAGGCCGTCGGCTGTTCCGCCGTGGCCCGCTGCCGCCATGTCGGCGGCGGCACGGAGGGCGATGTGCAACGCGTCCTCCAGACGTCCCTGCCTCTGGTACGTCCATGCGATGGAGTTGACGACCATCGGTAGCAGCAGAGGGTCAGACGATTGCCTCGCCGCATCTGTCGCCCGCTCCAGACTCGTCAGCGCGAGGTCCGTCTTGCCCATCCGTACCGCAACGTGCCCGGCGAGCTGGAGGGCCTTGCCCAGGGCCGCGAAACCCGCGCGGCGGTCGTGCTCTTCGCCCCACGCTGTGGCAGAACGCGCGTCAGCGATCAAATCCGGGAGTGCCTTCATCACGGCGTCGAACTCGGCGGCGTGGTACTGCGTCCAGCCGTCTGCGATGCGCCCGCGCAACTCGTCCAGGGTGAACTCGGGCCCCGGCGCCTGTGGTTCCGGGCCCCAGAGCACAGGCATGAGGGCCCGCCGCACGGCCACGAAGCGTGGTCCGTCGTTCTCACCGCTTGAGGAGACTGCCGGCGGATCGCCCAGGAGCGTGGTCAGCTCCACCCCCAGCCCGTTGGCCAAGGCGTGCAGCGTAGGCAGCCGTGCCGAGTGCTTCCGGCGTTGTTCGAGCTGACGGATCACATCGACGGATACGCCGGAACGGTCGGCCAGTTCCTCTTGGGTCAGGGAGGCCAGCCGGCGCAGACGGCGCAGCGTGCGCCCCAGGTCGTCATTTGCCACGTCGTCACGGTACGCCCACCCCTCGCGGGCGAGGAACGGCGAGAAGGCGTTTCCCGCTCCGTGAGCCTGGGCCGAGCACCAGGGCGGTCGCGTCGGCGACCGGCGTAGCGAACCAACCCGCGCGAGCCGATCCCGCCCACATGCGAGAGATCACGCAGGTGATGATCGCGGCCGGCCGGAAGACGCACGCACCGACCCGAGTTCGAGCACGATCACGACCGAGCCGTCCGGGCTTGCTGGTCGCTTCCGGCGCCTTCGTTCGCCGGGCGGGGCACACCTCGGCCGGTGCGGGGCCCGGGCCGGACGACCTGGGAGACGTCTACGGTTCCGTAACAGGCGGACCGGTCCCGTCGAGCACCTTCGACAGGCGTTCCAGCACCCGCACCGCCTCCGCCAGTTCCGCCTCCCCGAACTCCTCCGCGAGCCGGTCGGCGAAGGCCGCGTGCCCCGGGTCGATCCGGGCGATCGCCGCCCGGCCCTCCCCGGTCGGGGCGAGCAGCTTGGCCCGGCGGTGCGCCGGATTGGGCCGGTACTCCGCGAGACCGCGCTCCACCAGCAGATCGGCGATGCGCTGCACGCTCTGGCGCGTGATCCCCATGGCGCGGGCGATGCCCGAGACGGGCAGCGGCTCGCCGAGGACCGCGCCGAGCACCTGCCACCAGGCGGCGGTGAGCCCGGCCGGCCGGGCCAGTTCCTCCGCGACGGCGAGGAACTGGCCGTTCAGCCGGAACGCCCCGAGGGCGCTGCGGCTGAGCAGTTCCTGACGCTCCCGGCTCACAGCGCCCCGGCCTTCTCCAGCACGGCGTACGCCGACGCGTCGGAGTCGTGGAAGAGCCGGTACCAGGCGTCCAGCACCTCGCCCTCGTAGACCCCGAGCAGCCGCAGGATCTCCCGGGCGAAGGCGACGGGCTCGGTCGGGCCGGCGGTGACCAGGCCCGCGTCGGTGACGGCGTCGGTCTCGACGTAGCGCGCGCCGCCCGCGTAGCCGGTCGCGGCGAGGTAGAAGGAGACCGCGCTGGTGTGCGCCCGGTCGTCGAGCAGGCCTTCCCGGGCCAGTCCGGCGGTGGCGCCGCAGATCGCCGCGACCGGGACGCCCGCCGCCAGGAAGGCCCGGGCCGTGCGGGCGAAGGGCGCGAGGTCGTCGGAGGTGTCCCAGAGGTCGGCGCCCGAGAGGATCAGCAGGGAGCTGTCCTCGGGCCGCACGTCGTCCAGGGCCAGGTCGGGCCGGATGCGCAGGCCGCCGATGCTGGTGACGGGGGCAGTGGACGGGCCGACCGTGCGGATCTCGTGGCCGGAGCGGGCAAGGTGGGCCGTGGCGTGGCCGGTCTCCCAGTCGGCGAGGGTGTCGTAGACGGCGAGATGGACGGGCTTGCGGCCTGCGGTGGCGTTCATGGTTCCTCCTCGGACCCTGTGCCTTATGACAGCATCCTGACATCTCGACAGCAGGCTGTCAATCAATCGCCCCGCGCATCGCTCCCCGCATGGACAACCTGTCGCGGATTGCGTCCGACGCCAGACAGGCCGCCGATACCACCGCCCGCCCCCGCCCGCCTACGCTCGCCCGCATGACCCCTCAGCCGAACCCCGAAGCCGGCGCCGCCGTGAAGGCCGCCGACCGCGCCCACGTGTTCCACTCCTGGTCCGCCCAGGAGCTCATCGACCCGCTCGCCGTCGCCGGTGCCGAGGGGTCGTACTTCTGGGACTACGAGGGCCGGCGCTACCTCGACTTCTCCAGCGGGCTCGTCTACACCAACGTCGGCTACCAGCACCCCAAGGTCGTCGCCGCGATCCAGGAGCAGGCGGGCCGGCTGGCCACCTTCGCGCCGGCGTTCGCCGTCGAGGCGCGGTCGGAGGCGGCCCGGCTGATCGCCGAGCGGACCCCGGGCGACCTGGACAAGATCTTCTTCACCAACGGCGGCGCCGACGCCGTCGAGCACGCGATCCGGATGGCCCGGCTGCACACGGGCCGCCCGAAGGTGCTCTCGGCCTACCGCTCATACCACGGCGGCACCCAGCAGGCCGTGAACGTCACCGGCGACCCGCGCCGCTGGGCCTCCGACAGCGGCACGGCCGGGGTGGTGCGCTTCTGGGCGCCCTACCTCTACCGCTCGCGCTTCTACGCGCAGACCGAGGAGCAGGAGTGCGCCCGGGCGCTGGAGCACCTGGAGACGACGATCGCCTTCGAGGGCCCGTCGACCATCGCGGCGATCATCCTGGAGACCGTCCCGGGCACCGCCGGGATCATGGTCCCGCCGCCCGGCTACCTGGCCGGGGTGCGCGAGCTCTGCGACCAGCACGGGATCGTCTTCGTCCTGGACGAGGTCATGGCCGGGTTCGGGCGGACGGGCGAGTGGTTCGCCGCCGACCTGTTCGGCGTCACGCCCGACCTGCTGACCTTCGCCAAGGGCGTGAACAGCGGCTATGTGCCGCTGGGCGGCGTGGCGATCTCCGGCGCGATCGCGGACACCTTCGGGAAGCGGCCCTACCCCGGCGGTCTGACCTACTCGGGTCACCCGCTGGCCTGCGCCGCCGCCGTGGCGACGATCGGCGTCATGGCGGAGGAGGGCGTGGTCGAGAACGCGGCCCGGCTGGGCGCGTCCGTCGTCGAACCGGAGCTGCGGGCGCTCGCCGAGCGGCACCCGAGCGTCGGCGAGGTGCGCGGCGTGGGCATGTTCTGGGCGCTGGAGCTGGTGCGCGACCGCGAGACGCGCGAGCCGCTGGTGCCGTACAACGCGGCCGGGGAGGCGAACGCGCCGATGGCCGCCTTCGCCGCCGCCGCGAAGGCGGGCGGCATCTGGCCGTTCGTGAACATGAACCGGACGCATGTGGTGCCGCCCCTGACGGTCAGCGAGGCGGAGCTGAAGGAGGGCCTGGCGGTCCTGGACGCGGCACTCTCCGTCGCCGACGAGTACACCGCGTAAGCAGCTGTAAACCCGTCAGTAACCGACATACTCGCGTCCCATTCGAACGCGTAAGGTGGCGTGCTCGTAGACATATACGCGCACGCCACCCGAACGCGACGAGGAGACGCCCTGACCATGCCCGGCAGCACCGGCACCGGCGCCGTGATGCGCAGCACCCTGCGCCAGCAGATCGCCGACGCCCTTCGTGACGAGGTGCTCGCCGGACGGCTCCAGCCGGGCCAGGAGTTCACGGTCAAGGAGATCGCCGAGCAGTACGGCGTCTCCGCGACACCGGTCCGGGAGGCGCTGGTCGACCTCTCCGCCCAAGGGCTGCTGGAGGCGGACCAGCACCGCGGCTTCCGGGTCCACGAGTACTCGGTCGAGGACTTCCGCGGCATGATCGAGGCCCGCGACCTGGTCATCGAGGGGATGTTCCACGCCCTGCTCACCGGGCAGCGCGCCTCCATACGGACCGACGACCCCCGCGTGGCGGCGACCCTCACCGGGGTCCGGCGGCGCGGCGAGGAGGCCCAGCGGGCCGCCGCGGCCGGTGACCTGACCGTGCTCATCGGCTACGACCTGCGCTTCTGGCGCGAGCTCGCCGCGGTCTTCGGCAACCCCTACCTGGGCGACTTCCTGCACCGGCTGCGCGTGCGGACCTGGGTGTGCGCGGTGCAGTACCTGCGCCGGCTCAGCGACCTGCGCGGCGAGCTGTGGGCGGGCCACACCGAACTGGTCGACGCCCTGAGTGCCCGCGACACCGACACCGCCCGGGCGATCATCGCCGGCTACAACACCCACTCGCTCGCCCTGATCGAGCGTCTTGCCTCCGGATGACCCGCGTCGCAGCTGTTCGTATGGGTATGGGACATGCACGGCAGGCGCCGTGACCGTGCCGCACCGCTACTCTTCCCTGACCACGTGCTACCCGACCACCGTGCTACCCGACCACCGCGCTGAGCGAGGAGCCTTCTTTGGCCTGTGATCTGTGGCTGGTACCGCTCGTCGACGTGTTGTGCCACACGCCCGACAACCCCTTCGCCGAGGAACTCGCGCAATACAACAAGGTGCTCGCCGAGGCCGGGCTGCCGCCGGTGCCGGTGTACCAGTACATGCCGGGGCTGTCGGGCGACGTCGCCCCGGTCGCGGGCTTCGACTACGACGCGCTGCACTTCCTGCGCCGCGCCTATCTGCTCCAGGTGTGCGGCCTGCCGGTGACGCCGGTGGACGAACTGGGCGGCGACTACGAGCAGTTGCTGGAGATGTTCGAGTCGACGGCCCAGCAGTCCCACCTGGTCTGGCACTACGACCACGCGGGCGCGTACGTCCCCGTCGACTTCCCCAGCCCGCTCGCCGACGACGAGCTCCTCGCGGGCGGCGGCCCGCTGGGCTCCTCGCACGCGCTGCTGCGGGAGCTGGAGGTGGTCGCGCCCGCGATCGGCATCGACCCGGCCAATCCGCCGGCGGCCCCGCAGCCGCCGCTCGCCCCGACGGAGCTGGAGGAGCCCGCCGTTCCGGCCCCGCACGACCCCAGCCCCTTCGCCCGCGAACGGCATGTCTGGCTCGGCCTGCACGCGGCCGTGACCCGGAGTCTGGCCCAGGGGTCGATGATCGTCTTCAGCTGAGCCGGCGTGTCAGCGGCCCAGCTGGGCCAGGCCCTTCTGCACGTCGTCGACGTTCATCACCGGCGTGTAGGTGATCTCCGCGCCCAGGTGGAGGAAGAACGGCTCGCTGAGCACCGGCATCTGCGAGCTGTCCTGCATGTCGAAGACCAGGTAGGCGGTGCGCTTGCCCTGGTCGGAGGTGAAGTAGGCCGCTTCCGGCTTGATCTGCTCCAGCGACTCCTGGAGCAGCTTGCCCATGGTGCCGTTGCGGATGGCCTCGTTGGCCTTCTCCGTGTCCATGCGGGCCTTGAGCAGTACGCGCATCGCACTCACCTTCTTCTCGTCGACGCACGTGAGGGGTGTGGATTTCAGCCTATGCCCGTTCCCGGCGACTCTCCTCACGGACGGCGCCGGCCGCCCCCGTGAGCTCGGGGGCGGCCGGCGGACGCGCGCACATCAGGGTGGAGCGTGGGCTAGATGAAGGAGTTGATCTCGATCGTCTCGTCCCGGCCCGGGCCCACGCCGATCGCGGAGATCGGGGCGCCGGACATCTCCTCCAGCGCCTTGACGTACGCCTGGGCGTTCTTCGGCAGGTCGGCGAAGGTCTTCGCCCTGGAGATGTCCTCGTTCCAGCCCGGGAGCATCTCGTAGACCGGCTTGGCGTGGTGGAAGTCGGTCTGCGAGTAGGGCAGTTCCTCCACGCGCCTGCCGTCGATCTCGTACGCGACGCAGACCGGGATCTGCTCCCAGCCGGTGAGGACGTCGAGCTTGGTGAGGAAGAAGTCGGTCAGGCCGTTCACGCGGGTCGCGTAGCGGGCGATGACCGCGTCGAACCAGCCGCAGCGGCGGTCACGGCCGGTGGTGACACCGCGCTCGCCGCCGATGCGCCGCAGCGCCTCGCCGTCCTCGTCGAACAGCTCGGTCGGGAAGGGACCGGCCCCGACCCGGGTCGTGTACGCCTTGAGGATGCCGATCACGCGGCTGATCTTCGTCGGGCCCACGCCCGCGCCCGTGCAGGCGCCGCCCGCGGTCGGGTTCGACGAGGTGACGAAGGGGTACGTGCCGTGGTCGATGTCGAGCAGGGTGCCCTGCCCGCCCTCGAACAGCACGACCTTGTCCTCGTCCAGCGCCTGGTTGAGGACCAGCACGGTGTCGGCGACGTAGGGCGCGAGCTTGTCGGCGTAGCCCAGCAGCTCCTCGACCACCTGCTCCACGGCGATGGCCCGCCGGTTGTAGAGCTTGGTGAGCATCTGGTTCTTGACGTCGAGGGCCGCCTCGACCTTCTGCGTCAGGATCGACTCGTCGTACAGGTCCTGGACCCGGATGCCGACACGGTTGATCTTGTCGGCGTAGGTCGGGCCGATACCGCGTCCGGTGGTGCCGATCTTCCGCTTGCCGAGGAAGCGCTCGGTCACCTTGTCCACCGTCACGTTGTACGGCGTGATGATGTGCGCGTTACCGCTGATCAGGAGCTTGGACGTGTCGACGCCTCGCTCGTTCAGCCCGTTCAGCTCGGAGAACAGGACCGACGGGTCGACGACGACGCCGTTGCCGATGACCGGCGTGCAGCCGGGGGACAGGATTCCGGAAGGGAGGAGGTGGAGGGCGTACTTCTGGTCGCCCACGACCACCGTGTGGCCTGCGTTGTTACCGCCCTGGTAACGCACCACGTAGTCGACGGATCCGCCTAGCAGGTCCGTCGCCTTTCCCTTGCCTTCGTCACCCCACTGAGCACCGAGCAGCACAAGTGCGGGCACGCGCGTACACCCCTTCCGGGCGGGGCATGTCCATGGTCGAGGGCGAACGCGGAGCTTGAGCAGCCGCGTGCACCGCGACCGCCGTTGGCCGCCAACCGTCGGACCGGATGCCCCGGAATAGACGAAGCCCCTGGCGCAATAGCGCAAGGGGCTCTTGCACAAAGATGCTACCCGAGGAAGCGAGGCATGGCCGAGGTGGCGACTTCCGCGACGTCCGAGCAGCTGCTGGTGGTGGTCGACCCGGTCGCCCGTCGGTCGGACGGCGAGTCCGTACGGATCGCGAAAGACGTGCTCGGAGCGGGTGCGTCGATGAAGGTGTGCCTGCCGGACGACCCGGAGGAGTTCGCGCGGGCACTGCGCCGCCGGGGCTCGCGGCGCCCGGTGGTGGTGGGCGACGACCGGGCCCTGATCCGCGCGGTGGCGCTGCTGCACCGGCACCGGGAGCTGGCCGGATGTGCACTGTCGGTGGTGCCCGTCGGCGGCGCGCTCTCCCTGGCGAGGTCGCTCGGGGTGCCGACGGGGACGGTGGCGGCGGCCCGGGCCGTGCTGGACGGTGCGGAGCGGCGGATGGACCTGCTGGTCGACGACAGCGACGGGGTGGTGCTCGGCGCGTTGCGCATACCGCCGGTGACGGCCGCGCCGCAGGAGGCGGAGCCCGAGGCCGCCGATCCGGGCCGCCCCTGGCTGCGCACCTGCCAGTCCCTGGTCCGCACGCTGGTGCCGGCCGCCCGCCCGTCCCGGCTCGCCGCCGAGCCCGGGCCCGGGCCGTCCCGGCTGCGGGTCGAGGTGGACGGGGAGACCCTCGTCGACCTCGACCAGCCGGTGGAGGCGGTGTCGGTGGCACCGGGCGCCGACGGGACCGCGTCGGTGGAGGTCAGGCCGGTGTCGGTGGGGGCGGAGGCCTCGCCCCTGCTCGCGGAGGGCCGGACGGTGACCGTCTCGGGCGCGCACTTCCGCTACCGCGCGGACGCGGTGGTGTCGGGCCCGGTGCGGACCCGCACGTGGGTGGTGAGGGAAGGGGCGTGGGGGCTGACCTTGCCACCGGGGGCGTGACTCGCGGGGCGCGGGCTCGGACTCGGCCCAGGTCTCGGACCCGGTCTCAGCCCCGGTCCGGGCCGAACGTCTTCTCCCGGTGGGCGCGCCAGCGTTCCATCATCGCCACGACCTCGACCTCGACGAACTCGAAGAACGCCAGCGTCTCGGCCATCCGACGGCCGGCGGGCGTGTCGGGGCCGAGGCTGGCGACGCCCTCACGCAGGGCGCTCTCCCAGCGCTTGATGACGGCTTCCCGGTTGGTCAGGGCCTCGTACCACTGGTCGCCGTGCACCCGGTAGCGCTCCCGTCGCGAGCCAGGCTCCCGCTCGCGCGACACCATGTGCGTCTGGGCCAGGTAGCGCACCGCCCCGGACACCGCCGCGGGGCTGATCCGGAGCTGTTCGCTCAGCTCGGCGGAGGTCAGCACGCCTTTGTCGGAGGAGAGCAGCGCGGCGAAGACCCGGGCGGGCATCCGCGCCATCCCGGCCTCGACGAGCTGCGCCGCGAAGGACTCGACGAACCTCGACACCGCCTCCACGTCCCGGCCGCCACCGGCTGATTCCGTCATGCGGCTCACCCTATCCGCGATTCATACGCTTTCTTAACTTCACAAATTTCTGAAGTAAGCGTAACTTCGCCGGCATGACGAAGGCCATCACCGTCTCCGGACTGCACAAGTCCTTCGGACGGACGCACGCGCTCGACGGACTGGACCTGGAGGTTGCCTCCGGCGAGGTCCACGGCTTCCTCGGCCCCAACGGCGCCGGCAAGTCCACCGCCATCCGCGTCCTGCTCGGCCTGCTGCGCGCCGACTCCGGTGCCGCGCGGGTACTGGGCCGCGACCCGTGGTCGGACGCGGTGGAGGTGCACCGCCGCATCGCCTACGTCCCCGGCGACGTGACACTGTGGCGCAACCTCTCCGGCGGCGAGGTCATCGACCTCTACGGCCGCCTGCGCGGGGGCCTCGATCCCCGGCGCCGGGCGGAGCTGGTCGAGCGGTTCGAGCTCGACCCCACCAAGAAGGGCCGCACCTACTCCAAGGGCAACCGCCAGAAGGTCGCCCTGGTCGCCGCGTTCGCCTCGGACGTCGACCTGCTGATCCTGGACGAGCCGACCTCGGGCCTGGACCCGCTGATGGAGGAGGTCTTCCAGCGGTGCGTCGCCGAGGAGCGCGACCGGGGCCGTACCGTCCTGCTCTCCTCCCACATCCTCAGCGAGGTGGAGGAGCTGTGCGACCGGGTGAGCATCATCCGCAAGGGCCGCACCGTCGAGAGCGGGTCCCTCGCCGATCTGCGCCATCTGACCCGCACCAGCGTCGTCGCCGAACTCGCGGGCCCGCCGAACGGGCTGGCGGGCCTGCCCGGCGTGCACGACCTCGACGTGCGGGGGCGCCGCGTCCGGCTCCAGGTCGACACCGACCGGCTGGACGGCGTCCTGCGCTCGCTGACCGCGTCGGGCGTGCGGTCGCTGACCTCGACGCCGCCCACGCTGGAAGAACTGTTCCTGCGCCACTACCAGGACGAGGCGGCCGTCCGATGACGACCCTCGCGGTCCGCTCCGGCGGCACCCGGCAGCTGACCGGGACCACCACACTGCTGCGGTTCGCGCTGCGCCGCGACCGGCTGATGATCCCCGTGTGGACCGGGGTGAACGCGCTCATGGTCCTGTCCATGCCGGGCACCCTGGAGGGCCTGTACGGCACCCCTGCCGAGCGGGCCGGACTGATCCGCCAGATGGAGACCAACTCCTCGCTGCGCGCCATGGTCGGCCCGGTCTTCGGCGACTCCCTGGGCGCCCTGACGGCCTGGCGGGTCGGCGTCTACGCCGGTGTCCTCGCCGCCGTCCTGGGCTTGCTGGTCGTCGTGCGGCACACCCGGGACGAGGAGGAGAGCGGCCGTCAGGAGCTGATCGCGTCCGGGATGGTGGGCCGCCGGGCCTCCCTGACGGCCGCGCTGCTGACGGCGGCGGTCGCCAACGGGGCCCTGGCCCTGCTGCTGACGGCCGGTCTGGCCGGTCAGGGAGTGACCGGGGCGTTCGCTCTCGGCGCCGGCATCGCGGGCGTCGGGATGGTCTTCGCCACGACGGCGGCGATCGTGGCGCAGCTGACCGAGAGCGCGCGGCTGGCCCGTGGGCTGACGGCGGCGGTGCTGGGCGCCGCGTTCGTGTTGCGCGCGGCGGGCGACTCGGCGACCGACGACGGTTCCTCGGTGCTCACCTGGCTGTCACCGCTGGGCTGGCTGGAGAACCTGCGCCCCTACGCGGGCGAACGCTGGTGGGTGCTGGCGCTGCCGGCCGCGTCCGTGCTGCTCCAGGGGACGGCGGCCTACGTCCTGGCCGGCCGCCGCGACATCGGCATGAGCTTCCTGCCGACCCGGCCCGGTCCGGCGACCGGCCGCCTGGGCAGCGCGGGCGCACTGGCCTGGCGGCTGCAGCGGGGCGGCGTGCTCGGCTGGGGCATCGGCTTCTTCCTCGCCGGTGTGGTCTACGGCGGCATGACCGAGAGCGTGGCGGACCTGGTCGGCGACAACGACAACGCCCGGCGCGTCATCGAGCGGATGGGCGGCCGGTCCGGCCTGACCGACGCGTTCCTGGCGTCGATGGCCGGCATGCTCGGGCTGGTCGCGGCCCTGTACATCGTCGCCTCGGTGCTCCGCCTGCACGGCGAGGAGACCTCGGGCCGGGCGGAACCGGTCCTGGCGAACGCGGTGGGCCGCCTGCGCTGGGCCGCCGGCCACCTGGTCATCGCCTTCGGCGGAGCCGCGCTGATCATGCTCCTGGCCGGCCTCGGCCTCGCCGTCGGCCACGGCAGGCAGACCGGGCCGGTCCTGGCCGCCTGCCTGGTGCAGCTCCCGGCGGTGTGGGTGATCGGCGGGGTGACGGTCTTGCTGCACGGCATGCTGCCCCGGGCGGCGACGGCGGCCTGGGGCGTCGCCGGGGCGGTACTGCTGCTCGGCTGGGTCGGCCCCGCTCTGGACGTGCCGCAGGCGGTGCTGGACCTCTCGCCGTTCGGTCACCTGCCGAAGCTGCCGGGCGGGACGATGGCCTGGGGGCCGGTGGGCACGCTGACGGCACTGGCGGCGGCCCTGGTGGCCGCGGGACTGACCGGGCTGCGCAGGAGGGACCTGTCGACGTGACGGGCAGGCCGGTCACTCGGCCCGCTTGGCTCACCAAGCCGGCCGGGCCGGGCTGAGCCGGCCCGCCCAGCTCACTCGGTTCGCCGCTCAGCGCCTGCCGGGTCCGCCGGGTCCCACGGGCCAGGTCTCGCAGGTCCGGCGGGCCGGGTCCCAGGGGTCCGCCAGGTCCCGCGGGTCCGCCGGGTCCGCTCAGGACACTGGGCCCACGCGGCCCGCTCAGCACGCCCCCGTGATCAACCTGTCGAGGTCAGTCCACCTCGACGTTCAGGCCCTCCAGGCCTCTGATCACGAAGTTCGGTTTCCGCTGCGGCTCGGCGGCGAGCCGGAGTGCCGGCGCCTTCTCCAGCAGCGCCCCCATCGACGCCGCCAGCTCGATACGGGCCAGGGGCGCGCCGATGCAGTAGTGGATGCCGGCGCTGAAGGAGATGTGCGGGTTGTCGGCGCGGGCGAGGTCGAGGCGGCCAGGGTCGGCGAAGACCTCCGGGTCGTGGTTGGCCGAGCCGAAGAGCAGGGCGATCTCCGCTCCGCGCGGGATCGTCGTGCCGCCGATCTCGATGTCCTCCAGCACCCAGCGCTCGAAGAGCTGCAGCGGGGTGTCGTAGCGCATCAGCTCCTCGACCGCCGAGGGGACGAGCGTGTGGTCGGCACGCAGCCGCTCCAGCTGGGCGGGGTTGCGGAAGAGGGCGTACCAGCCGTTGACCGTGGCGTTCACCGTCGCCTCGTGGCCCGCGTTGAGCAGCAGGACGCAGGTGGAGATCATCTCCTGCTCGGTGAGCCGGTCGCCCTCGTCGTGCGCCGCGATCAGGCCCGAGACGAGGTCCTCGCCCGGCTCCTTGCGGCGGGCCGCGATCAGTGCGCGCAGGTAGTCGGAGAACTCCACCGACGCCCGGACCGCCCGCGCCGCCGTCTCCCGCGACGGATTCAGCTCGTACATCCCGCAGATGTCCGCCGACCAGGGGCGCAGCGGGGCCCGGTCGGACTCGGGGATGCCGAGCATCTCCGCGATCACCGCCACCGGGAGCGGCTCGGCGACGTCCTTCAGCAGGTCCCCGCCGCCCCGCTCGACCAGGGCCGCGGCGAGCTCGTCGGCCAGGCCCCGCACGTACGGCTTCAGCCGCTCCACCGTGCGCGGGGTGAACGCCTTCGACACCAGGCGGCGGATGCGGGTGTGGTCCGGCGGCTCCAGGTCGAGCATGCCGTGGTCGTTGAGCGTGTGGAACGGCTCGTGCTCCGGCGGGGGCGGGGTGCGGCCGAACTCCTCGTGGCTGAAGCGGTGCTGGTATGTCCGGCCGAGGCGCCGGTCGCGCAGCAGCGCCGACACGTCCGCGTGGTGCGGGACCAGCCACTGGCCGGTGGGCTCGAACCAGTGCACGCGGCCCCGGGCACGCAGCTCGGCGTAGGCGGGGTACGGGTCGGCGAGGAAGGCCGGGTCCCACGGGTCGAAGCCGAGATCGGAAACAGCTGCCATGAACGGACGCTAGCCCGGCTCCCCCCACTCTGACCAGGGGCGGCACCCCGCGTCACCCCGGCGTCACCAGCCGTGCCTCGTAGGCGAACACCGCCGCCTGTGTGCGGTCCCTGAGGCCCAGCTTCACCAGGATCCGGCTGACGTGCGTCTTGATCGTCGACTCGGCCACCACCAGCCGCTCGGCGATCTCCGAGTTCGACAGGCCCTGTGCGATCAGCACGAGCACCTCCGTCTCCCGCTCGGTGAGATCGCCGTAGGCCGCCTGGGCGGAGGGCAGCAGGCGCGGCCTCTCGGACAGCTTGGAGAACTCGGTGATCAGGCGCCGGGTCACCGAGGGGGCCAGCAGCGCCTCCCCGGAGGCCACGACGCGCACCCCGTCCGCGAGCTGCCGGGCCGAGGCGTCCTTGAGGAGGAAGCCGGAGGCGCCGGCGCGCAGCGCCTGGTAGACGTACTCGTCGAGGTCGAACGTCGTGAGCACCAGCACCTTCGCCGCGCCGTCGGCGGCGACGATCTCGCGGGTCGCCTCGATGCCGTTCAGCTCGGGCATGCGGATGTCCATCAGCACGACGTCCGGGCCCAGCTCGCGGACCTTGGCCACGGCCTCCCGGCCGTTCACCGCCTCGCCGACGACCTCGATGTCCGGCATCGCGTTCAGCAGGACCGAGAAGCCTTCGCGCACCATCATCTGGTCGTCCGCGATCAGTACGCGGATGGTCATGCCTCACCCTCGTCCGGCAGGGAGACCGGCAGGAACACCGTCACCTCGTAGCCTCCGTCCTCCGTGCCGCCCGCCGTCATCTCGCCGCTCAGCATCGCCACGCGCTCGCGCATGCCGGTGATGCCGTGCCCGGCGCCGGGCGAGGGCTTGATCAGGCTCGGGTTCGGCGGCGGGCCGTTGACTATGCGCAGGCCCAGGCCGCCAAGGACGTATCCGATCTCCACCCGGGCCGTCGCGCCCGGGGCGTGCCGCAGGCTGTTGCTCAGCGCTTCCTGGACGATCCGGTACGCCGACAGCTCCACGCCCTGCGGCAGCTCCCGCACCGCCCCGGTCACGGCCTTCTCCACGCCGAGCCCTGCCTCCCGCACATTGGCCAGCAGCCTGTCCAGGTCGGCGAGGGTGGGCTGCGGGGCGTCCGGGGCCTCGTAGTCCTCGGCGCGGACGACGCCCAGGACGCGGCGCAGCTCGGTCAGTGCCGCGACCGCGTTCTCCCGGATCGTGGCGAACGCCTTCTCCAGCTCCGGCGGCGGGTTCTCCACCCGGTACGGCGCGGCCTCCGCCTGGATGGCGACGACCGACATGTGGTGCGCCACCACGTCGTGCAGCTCGCGGGCGATGGTGGTGCGCTCCTCCAGCAGCGTGCGCCGGGACCGCTCGTGCGCGGTGACCGTCTGCTGGGCGGTGACCTCCTGCTCCGCGTCCCGCCGGACGTGCCAGACGGTGACGGCGAGAAGGACGAGCGCGGAGACGACCAGCATCGGGCCGAGGTTGATGCCGAAGCGGCCTGCAGAGCCGATGAGCGTCATGACCAGGGTGCCGTAGAGCGCGGTCAGCGCCCACATCCAGGCGGCCGTGCGCGGCCTGGTGCGCAGGGCCACGATCGTCAGCACCGACAGGTGGCATGCGAAGCTGCCCGGCAGCCAGGGCCAGTCGCCCCATGTGTCGCCGAACGGTATCGCGAGCGGGGTGGCCGCCATGGACAGCCAGAACGCGCCGACCGGCCGGACCATGGTCAGCAGCACCGGGACCACGGCGAGCAGCCCGAGCATCAGGGCCACGCCTTGGTCGACCGTGGCGATGGCCAGGGTGAGCAGGGCGATCGCGCAGATCACCGCGTGCGGTGTCCAGGCCGCGTACTCGCGCAGGCGCCCGGGCAGCCGCCTGGTCAGGGGGCCGTCGACGCGCATGCGTGGCAGCAGGCGGTAGGCGAACGCGTCGTGTATCAGGTCCTGCCGCAGTCCGCGCAGGGCGTTCGCGGCCAGCCGGAACTCCGGGCTGCGCGGCTTGGCCCCGCTCCCCGGCGGCGTGGTCTGCAGGTGAGTCGTCTCGGTCACGTACAGAACGGTAGGCGTCGGCCCCGGTCGTGGTCGTCCCCAGTGAGAGGGGTTCCGCGGGGTCCCTCTCAGGTACTACGGGGGCCGGCGGTCAGCACGGTCGGCACCGGCCCGTCCGTCAGCACCGGTCTGTCCGTCGGCACCGGCCGTCCGTCAACACCGGCCGTCCGTCAACACCGGCGCGTCCGTCAACACCGGCCCGTCCGTCAGCACTAGCCCGCGTCCCTCAGTACCCCGACGGCCGCACCAGCCCCGACTCGTACGCGAACACCGCCGCCTGCGTGCGGTCCCTGAGGCCCAGCTTCACCAGGATCCGGCCCACGTGCGTCTTCACCGTCTGCTCCGCCACGAACAGGTGCCGGGCGATCTCCGCGTTGGACAGGCCCTGCGCGATCAGGGCGAGCACCTCCGTCTCCCGCTCGGTGAGGTCGCCGACGCGCTCCTTCAGCGGGGCCCGGGGTCTGCCGTCCAGCCGGGAGAACTCGGCGATCAGCTTGCGCGTGATCACCGGGGCGAGCAGCGCCTCCCCGGCCGCCACCACCCGGACCGCCTCGGCGAGCTGCTCCGACGAGGCGTCCTTCAGCAGGAACCCGGAGGCCCCGGCGCGCAGCGCGTCGTACACGTACTCGTCGAGGTCGAAGGTGGTCAGCACCAGCACCCGGATCTGCGGGTGCGCGGCGGTGATGCGCTCGGTGGCCTCGATGCCGCCGACGCCGGGCATGCGGATGTCCATGAGGACGACGTCCGGAGCGGTCTCGGCGGCCTTGGCGACGGCCTCCTCGCCGTCCCGGGCCTCGCCGACGACCTCTATGTCGGGCTGGGTGCCGAGCAGCACGGTGAAGCCCTGCCGGACCATGCCCTGGTCGTCGACGATGAGGACCCGGATGGGGTCGCCGGTGCCGCTCGTCATGGGGTCCTTCCCTCGCGGTCGGTGACGCGGTCGGTGACGCGGCCGGTGATGCGGTCCGCGCTGCGGTCGGTGCCCGGGGCGTCGGCGGGCGGGGTGTCCGGGAGGAAGGCGGTGACCTTGAAGCCGTCCCAGTGCCACGGGTGGGCCGTCATGGTGCCGCCGAGCATCGCCACGCGCTCGCGCATGCCGAGCAGCCCGTGTCCCGCCCCGGTCGACGGCGGCGGAGGCGCGGTGGGGCGGCCGTTGACCACCTCCACCTCCAGGCCGTCCGCCTCGTAGGTGAGCCGGACGGTGATGCGCGCGCCGGGCGCGTGCCGCAGGGCGTTGCTGAGCGCCTCCTGCACGATCCGGTACGCCGACAGCTCCACCCCGGGCGGCAGGGGACGCCGCTCACCGTTGATCTCGGTCAGGACCTCGCGGCCGGCGGCCCGGGTGTTCTCCACCAGCGTGTCGAGCCGGTCGAGCGTGGGCTGCGGGGTGTGCGCGCCGGTCGTGTCGCCCGGGGCGGCGGACTCCCCCGGCCCGGGGTGCTCCGCGCGCAGCACGCCCAGCACACGGCGCAGTTCCGTCAGTGCCTCCAGCGCGTTCTGCCGGATGCCGGCGAGGTTCTCCTTGAGCTCGTCGGGCGGGTCCTGCACGAGGTGCGGGGCGACCTGCGCCTGGATGGAGATGACCGACATGTGGTGGGCCACCACGTCGTGCAGCTCCCGGGCGATACGGCTGCGCTCCTCCAGCAGCGTGCGGCGGGTGCGTTCCTCGGCGGTGAGCGTGGTCTGTTCGACGAGCTGGGCCCGGGCCTCGCGGCGGCCGCGCAGGGCGGTGCCGACTATCACCACGACGGTGAACAGGGACAGGGCGAGCACGCCGGTGGTGTCGTACCGCGCGGCGCCCCGCAGGCTCTCCAGCACGTAGGTGAGCAGCGCGGTCAGGGCCAGGGCCGCCGTCGCGGCGCGGGTGGGGACCCGCAGCGCGAGCAGCAGCAGCACGAACATCTCGGCGATCAGGCCGGCCGCGGTCCAGGGCCAGGTGTAGGTCTCCGGGTCGAAGCCGAGCCGGCCGCGCACCGCCACGGCGCCCACCAGGAACGCGCCCAGGGACAGCCACCACGCCGGCACCGGCCGCCACAGGCCCAGGACCATGGCGCCGCCCTGCGCGCCCGCGATCAACAGGGCCGAGCCGGCGGCCAGATGGCCGTTGTCGGTCATGTCGCCGGCGCCGCCGACCGTCACCCCGAACGCCGCCAGGCACACGATCCCGTGCGGCAGCCAGCGCAGCCAGGTGGAGGGCGGCAGCGGATCCACCCGGACGGTCCACAGGTCCGCGCGCAGCACGCGCAGCCACCCCGTGACGCGCGCTCGCAGCGCGCGGCCCACCCCCGTGTCCCTCACCCGGCCCAGCCTAGACATGGCGCGCCGTCGCCGTCGTCCCCCGGTCGGACGGACGGTGCTCGCGCACCACCCGCGACCGGCGGTCCGGGCCCCCGCCCTCGACCCCGCCCCCGCCCCTGCCCCGCTCCAGGAAACGGAAGGCGGCCCAGCAGACGGCCAGGGCCGCGGCGAACACGGGCAGCCACAGCAGCCGGGCCCCGATCCAGCCCAGGCCGTCGGGCGGGGTGTGCAGCCCGGGGAGCCGGCCCGCGAGGAGGCCGGTGGCGGTCGTGGCCATCAGGGCCGTCTGGTGCCAGAGGAAGACGGTCATCGCCGAGAGGTTGACCAGCGCCACCGCCGCCCAGGCCACCGGCCGGCGCATCGCCCGCCGCAGCCGCTCGCGCAGCAGCAGGGCGATCCCGCACTGGGCCAGACCGAAGGTGACGACGGCCAGTGTCGGCGGGTCCAGGTTGGACACGCCCTCGCCCGGGACGCCCACCATCGACGCGGGGTAGCCCGCCCACGCCACGAGCGCCGCGGTCGCCGCCGCCCCCGCACCGAAGAGGATCCAGCCCGCGCGCGGGCGTTCCAGTTCGCCCCGGGTCCAGGCCGCGCCCAGGGTGTACGGCACGAGCCAGCCCGCGATCACGTTCACCCAGCCGAGCCAGTCCGGGCCGCCGAGGCCGAAGCGCAGCAGGTCCACGTGGAGGACGACGGCCAGCGGCCACAGCGGGTTGAGCCGGGCCAGCAGCGGGGTCGCCGCCGTCAGGACGGCGAACACCACGAGGAACCACAATGGGGACAGGGCCAGTTTCACCAGCGTGCGGACCGTGCCGAACTCCGCGCCCGACAGCAGCAGTGCCGTCGCGGCGACCGTCCACAGCCCGAGGACGGCCAGGACCGGCCTGCCCAGCCGGGCCAGACGGCCCGCCAGCCAGCTGCGGTACGGGATGCCCCGGGCGCGGGCCGAGGCGTGTCCCCGGGTGGCGACGTGCCCGCCGACCAGGAAGAACACGGCGAGGGTCTGGAACAGCCAGGAGACGGGCGCGAGCCAGGGCAGGTGCTGCAGGGGGCTGGCCGTGCGCAGGGTGCCGCTGTCGGCGACCAGGGCCGTGACCAGCCAGTGTCCGAGGACGACGCCGAGGACGGCGGCGGCCCGCAGGGCGTCCACCGCCCGGTCGCGGCCGGGCGGGGTGGCCGCGCCGACCCGCCGCGCACCGCGTCGCAGCCGGCCGCGGACGTCTCGTACGCGGAGGTCAGTCATGGGTCACCGCCTTCCTCTCGCCCAGGACGATCCGGGCCAGGTTGGTCAGGGAGGTCGAGCCGGGCCGGAAGTAGTCGCTGTGGCCGCCGTCGCCGGCCGCGAAGACGCGGGCGCGGAAGGCCGGGGAGACGGGGTCGGTGCCGAAGCCGACGGTGGTGCCGAACAGGTCCGCGCTGAGGTGCGGGACGTTCTCCACCCAGTCGTCGCCGCCGCGCGCCGCCCAGACGCGGGCCCGGGTGTGCAGGGAGGCTGCGGAGCCGGCGCCGGTGCCGGGGCTGCCGACGAGCGCGATGTCGTCGACGGCGAGATGGGGGGCGGCCCGTGCGCACACGACCGAGCCGTAGGAGTGGCACAGCAGCGCCACGTGCGTCTCGCGGCCGGCGACGGCCCGCAGCTGCCTCACGAGCGCCCGCAGGTGCGGGGCGGCCTCGTCCGCCCGGCCGGTCGTGGTGACCGTCGTGCTGAACGTGCCCGGCGTCTCGTAGCCCAGCCAGGCCACGACCGCCGTGCGCGTGCCCTTCGGGGTCTGCCGCACGAGCCGTGCGTGCAGGGCGGCGGCCGCCGCGTGGAACCGGCCGTAGGTGTCGATGCCGGTGTCGGAACCGGGGACCAACACGGCGACGCGGTCGGCCCGGGCGAGGTCGCCCAGCACCTCCGTCACGCGGCCGGAGCCGCGGCCGTCGAACGCGAGCAACTGCCGGCCGGGGGAGGCCAGTCGGCGGTCCGCCGCGGCCCGGTCCCGGTCGTGGTGGGCGGCGGCCATGCGGGCCGCCTCGGCGGCGTTGGCGCGGTTGGCCGCGTAGGCCTCGTCGAGTGTCGAGGCGTCGAGCGGGGCGAGGACGGCGGGGGCCGGTGCGGGTATCTCCGGCCGCGCGGCGGCGGACAGCGGGAACACCACCGCGGCGGTGACGAGGGCGGCGAGCACGGCCCGACACCACCGCCCGGCACGGGAGCGCCGCGCCTTGTGGTCACGACGGACCTTCGCCGCACGCCCTACGGCGTCGTCGAGGCAGGCTTTCGCGACGCCCCCCAAGGCATCGTCGAGGCAGGCTTTCGCGCGCCCCGCGGCGTCGTCACAGCGGACCTTCTCGGCGCAGCCCACGGCGTCGTCACGTCGGGACTTCGCGGCGCACCCCACGACATCGTCACGGCGGACCATCGCGGCGCGCCCCACGGCGTCGTCACAGCGGCGGACCTTCTCGGCGCAGCCCGCGGCATCGGCACGGCGGGCCTTCGCCGCGCACCCCACGGCGTCGTCACGGCAGGCCTTCGCTGCGCATCCCACGGTCGTCCCCCTCCAGCGCGCCCGGCCATCGGGGCTGCGTGGAAGGGAAGTTACGGAGCGCGAGCCGTCGTCCGCGTCCCGCCGGGGGACTCACCTGCGGGGTAGCTCTCAAGTACTAGGGGTATGACCGGGGACGGCCACGACAGGCCCGCTACCAGGCCAGTTGCGCGATCTCCTCCGCCACCACCGCGCACGCGTCCGCCGCCGGGTCGATGAGCGGGAAGTGCCCCACGTCCTCCAGCAGTGTCACACCCACCATCTCCCCCGCCTTCGCCGCCGCGTCCGCGAAGGACTCGGCGACCATCTGCGGCACGTCCAGGTCGGCGCGGCCCTGGACGAGGGTGGTGGCGATGCCGGTCGGCAGCAGCAGCGCCGGGTCCGTCAGCGCCTGCCGCTCGGCGAAGTGCTCGTCGCCGCCCAGGAGTTGGCGTACCGCACCGTCGCAGACGTCCAGCTTGTCGGCGACCGCGAAGTCCGCGATCGGGGCCAGGGCGACCACGCCGCGCAGGGTCGCCGAGCCACCGCCGCGCCAGGGCGAGCCGGCCGGCAGGACGTGCCGGGCGGCGCCCCACAGCGCGAGGTGCCCGCCCGCCGAGTGACCGGTCAGCACCGTGCGGCGCGGATCGGCCTGCGGCAGGAGCTCACCCACGAGCGCCGGGAGGGCGTCCAGCGCGGCGGCGACGTCGTCGAACGTGTCGGGCCAGCGGCCCGCGACGGAGGTGCCGTCGCCCCCGCGCCGGTACTCGACATTGGCCACGGCGAACCCGCGTCGGGCCAGGAAGGCTGCGAAGGGGCTGATGTGGCGCCGGTCGTACGGACCTCGCCAGGCACCGCCGTGCAGCACGGCCACCACCGGGGCGGGCCCGCCCGGGCCGCCCTGCGCGCGGGGCACGTAGAAGTCGATCACCTGGTCGGGGTGGTCGCCGTAGGCAGCGGTGGCGTCGGGTTCGACGGGCGCGTGGGAGAGGGCCGACTTCTCCTCGGCAGCGGCCCGTGCTGCTGCGGCGTCGTCCGTCATGCTCCAACCTCTCAGCGAAGTAACGTACGCGGCGGACCAGGGGAGTTCAGCCGTTGGCCGGGACGGTACCAGGCCCGTGACATGCGGGGACACGGGGATGTCACGCTGGGTGAGGCCCGGCCGGTGCCCCCGTCTCGGCGCTGGCGGGCCGGGAACGCCCGAGGCGCCCGGGCGTTCCCGGCCCACCGCGGCTCAGCCCGACATCACGGCAGTCCAGCGTCCCGGCTCAGCCCAGCGTCCCGGCCCAGCCCGACATCCCGGCCCAGCCCAACGTCCCGGCCCAGCCCAACGTCCCGGCCCCGCCCGACATCCCCGCTCAGCTCAGCGTCCCCGCCAGCACCCGCGCGGCCCGCTCCACGTCGGCGAAGCCCACGTACAGCGGCGTGAAGCCGAAACGCAGCACGTCCGGTGCCCGGAAGTCGCCGACGACGCCCTGCTCGATCAGCCGCTTCATCACGTCACCGGCGTCGGCGCAGCGCAGCGCGATCTGGCTGCCCCGCTCCGCGTGCGCCACCGGCGTCAGACACTCCACCCGGCCCTCGGGCACGTATGCCGCCACGCACTCCAGGAAGAAGTCCGTCAGGGCGAGGGACTTGGCCCGCACGGCCTCCACCGACACCCCGTCCCACACCTCCAGGGCCGCCTCCAGGGCGAGCATGGAGAGGATGTCCGGCGTGCCGACCCGGCCGCGCACGGCCCCGGCGGCGGGTTCGTAGCCGGTGCGCATACCGAAGGGCTCGGCGTGGGAGTTCCAGCCCGGCAGCGGGGAGTCGAAGCGGTCCTGCAGCTCCCGCCGCACGTACAGGTACGCCGGCGAACCGGGGCCGCCGTTGAGGTACTTGTACGTGCAGCCGACCGCCAGGTCCACCCCGTGCGCGTCCAGCCCCACCGGCAGCGCGCCCGCGCTGTGGCACAGGTCCCAGACGACGTACGCGCCCGCCGCGTGCACCGCGTCCGTCAGTCCGGGCAGGTCGTGCAGCCGGCCGGTGCGGTAGTCCACGTGGTTGAGCAGCACGGCGGCGGTACGGCGGCCCAGCGCGTCCGGCACGTCGGCCGGGGCCACGGGCCGCAGCGTGCAGCCGGTCATCCGGGCGGCGGACTCGGCGATGTACCCGTCGGTCGGGAAGGTCGTGGCGTCGACGACGATCTCGTCCCGCCCCTCACCGGCCATCCGCACCGCGCCCACGAGTGCCTTGAAGACGTTGACGCTCGTGGAGTCCCCGACCACGATCTGCCCGGGCGCGGCCCCGACCAGCGGGGCGATCCGGTCGCCGATCCGCTCGGGCGCCGTCCACCAGCCGCTCTCCTCCCACGACCGGATGCGCAGCTCGCCCCACTGGCGGCGGACGACGTCCGCCACCCGCCCGGGGACGACGGCCGGGAGCGCGCCGAGGGAGTTGCCGTCGAGGTAGACGACGTCGTCGGTGACGAACTCCGCCCGCTTTCCGGCCAGTTCGTCGACGGAGTCCAGCTTCTCCGCGCGCATGCTCAGCTCAGACATACGACCGCGCCGTCCACAGCTCGGGGAACACGTTCTTCCGCGCGCGCTTCTCCAGCCAGGCCACCCCGGCGGAGCCGCCCGTGCCGGTCTTGGCGCCCATCGCGCGGCGGGTGGCGACGAGGTGGTCGTTGCGCCAGCGCCACACCAGCTCGGCGACATCGCTCAGCGCCTCGCCGAGGCGGGCGACCTCGTCCTGCTCGTCGCCCGAGTACACGGCCGTCCAGGCCGCCTCCACCTCCGGCGAGGGCTCGTAGCGCTGCGCGACGTCGCGCCGCAGCACGGACTCGGGGATGTCGTACCCGCGCCGCGCGAGCAGCCGCACGACCTCGTCGTACAGGCTCGGCTCGTGCAGCGCCTTCTCCAGCTCGGCGTGCACGCGCGGGGCGCCCCGGTGCGGGACGAGCATCGACGCGGACTTGTCGCCGAGCAGGAACTCCATCCGCCGGTACATCGCCGACTGGAAGCCGGAGCCCTCGCCGAGGGCGCTGCGGTACGAGTTGAACTGGGCCGGCGTGAGCTGGGCGAGCGGCTTCCAGGAGGCGTTGAGCGCCTCCAGTTCCCGTACGGACCTCTTCAGCGCGGCGATGGCGGTGGGGACGTCGTCGCCCCGCAGCGCGTGTGCCGCCGTCTCCCACTCGTGGACGATGACGGTGAACCACAGTTCCATCACCTGGGTCGTCACCAGGAAGACCATCTCTCCGGGGTCGTCGGAGAGGGTGTGCTGGAGGTGCGTGAGCACGTCCGCCTTGACGTAGTCCTCGTACGGCGTCGTGCCGTGGAAATCGAGATGCGGGGTCTCGGGCTCGTGAGCCTCGTGGGACATCGCTGTCTCCTGCAGATAACTCCGGGTAGCGGTCCGCCCCTGCCGATGCCGGCACGGGGGCCCCGGTCCCCATCCGCATCCTGCGGTCTCGCTTCCCCGACCGCAAGGCCCGCCGCCGGACGGGACGGGCCTCACGTGCGCGGACGCGTCAGCCGAGGACCTGCGCCGCCGTCGGCGAGGAGTCCTTCAGGAACTGGGAGCAGCGCTCGTACTCCTCCTGCTCGCCGATCGCCTGCGCGGCGCGGGCGAGGGCGTGCAGGGCCCGCAGGAAGCCGCGGTTCGGCTCGTGCTCCCACGGCACCGGGCCGTGGCCCTTCCAGCCGTTGCGGCGCAGCGCGTCCAGGCCGCGGTGGTAGCCCGTACGGGCGTAGGCGTAGGACTCCACGGCCGCGCCACGCTCGAACGCGTCGTCGGCGAGCTGCGCCCAGGCGAGCGAGGAGGTGGGGTGCGCGGCGGCGACGTCGACGGGCGCCGCGCCCGACGCGAGCATGTCCCGGGGGCCGGGGTCGTCGGGGAGGTGAGTCGGGGGCGGACCCCCGAGAAGGTTCTCGTGAATGGACATGCCCCAAGTCTGCGCCATACCGACGACAGCGGCCCCGCCCCGGGTACCTACGCCCCCGGGGCCGCGGGGGCACCCGCCGCCGGGTGGCCGGGGCCGCGGGGGTAACCGGCCGTGCTGCCGGGCCGCGCGGGATCCGGGCGGGCCTCCGCAGTGGAACCCGGCCGGGCCGCCGAACCGCGGAGGAACCCGGCAGCGCCACCGAACCGCAGCGGAACCCAGCCGCGCCACCGAACCGCAGCAGGACCCGGCCAGCCGGTGCTACGCCAGACGCTTGCGGGCCGGCTCGCCCTCCAGCGGTGGGGACGTGACGCCGGCGTGGCGCAGGCACTCCGGGCGCTTGCAGCCCGGCGGCGGCCTGCGCACCACCGCGGCCGCCACCAGCGCCCCCGCGACCAGTGCCCCCGCGCACCACACCATGGCCCGGCCGAACGCCGCGTCGAAGGCCGCCGGCTCCCGGTACGCCTCCTCGCCCATCCCCGCCAGCAGCGGCAACGCCGCCACCGCCACCAGCCCGGCCGCCCGGGCCGCCGCGTTGTTGATGCCGCTGGCCAGCCCGGCCCGGGCCACGTCGACGGAGCCCAGCACCGTCGCGGTCAGCGGCGCCACCAGGGTCACCATGCCCAGCCCGAGCACCAGCAGCGCCGGCAGCACGTCGCCCGGGTACGACGCGCCCGGCCCGACCCGCAGCATCAGCAGCATCCCGGCCGCGCACAGCAGCGGTCCCACCGTCAGCGGCAGCCGCGGCCCGATCCGGTCGGCCAGTTCCCCGGAGCGCGCGGACAGCAGCAGCATCAGCACGGTCGTGGGCAGCAGCGCCGTACCGGCCGCGAGGGCCGAGTAGCCCACGACCACCTGCAACTGCAGCGCCGCGAGGAAGAAGAACCCGCCGAGGGCGGCGTACACGCACAGCGTGACGAGGTTGACGGCCGTGAACTGCCGGGACGCGAAGATGTCGAGCGGCATCATGGGCTCGGCCCGGCGCCGCTCGACGGCCACGAAGGCGACGGCCGCGGCCACCCCGGCCAGAGCCGACACCGCCGCCACCGCACCGTCCTGCCCGGCCTCGATCAGCCCGTACGTCACCAGCGCCAGCGCCACCGCGCCCAGCACCGCCCCGAGCACGTCGAACCGCCCGTGCGCCCTGCCGTCCCCGGACTCGGGCACGTGCCGCAGCGCGACCGGCACGCACAGCGCCGCGAGCGGCACGTTCAGCAGGAACACCCACCGCCATCCCGGCCCGTCCACCAGCCAGCCCCCGACGAACGGCCCGACCGCCGCCCCGATCCCGCCGAAGCCGGACCACAGGCCCACGGCCCGCCCCCGGTCGTCGGGATGGAAGGAGGCCTGGATCAGCGCCAGCGACCCGGGCGTGAGCAGCGCACCGCCCACCCCTTGCAGGGCGCGCGCGGCGATGAGCACCTCCGCGTTCGGCGCGACCCCGCACAGCAGGGACGCCACCGCGAACCACACCACCCCGACGACGAAGACCTTCCGCCGCCCGAACCGGTCCCCGAGCGCACCGCCCAGCAGGATCAGCCCGGCCAGCGTGACCATGTACGCGTTGACGGTCCACTGCAGGGCGGCCATGTCCGCGTCGAGGTCACGGCCGATGCGCGGCAGGGCGACGTTGACGACGGTCGAGTCCAGCAGCGCCATGGAGGAGCCGAGGACGGTGGTCAGCAGGATCCACTTGCCCTGCGGTGAGGCCAGCCGGACGTCGGGCATGCAGGGAGCATACGGAAGAGCCCGGCACCTGAGCAGGTGCCGGGCTCCACACGAGCGAACCGGGGCGAACCCGACGCGGACCGGGCGCGAGCCGGGGAGAACCCGGGCCGGACCGGACCGAACCCCCGGCTGACCGGGACTTACTTGATCTTCGTGCCGGTCGAGCGCAGGTGACCGCAGGCCTCGACGACGCGCGCGGCCATGGAGGCCTCGGCGAGCTTGCCCCAGGTGCGCGGGTCGTAGGTCTTCTTGTTGCCGACCTCGCCGTCGACCTTCAGGACACCGTCGTAGTTGCGGAACATGTGGTCCGCGACGGGGCGCGTGAACGCGTACTGGGTGTCCGTGTCGATGTTCATCTTCACGACGCCGTTCTCCAGCGCGGTGCGGATCTCCTCCTCCGTGGAGCCGGAGCCGCCGTGGAAGACGAAGTCGAACGGGGAGGCCTTGCCGAACTTGGCGGCGACGCCCTCGTTCAGCTCCTTCAGCAGCTCGGGGCGGAGCACGACGTTGCCCGGCTTGTACACGCCGTGCACGTTGCCGAAGGACGCGGCGAGCAGGTAGCGGCCCTTCTCGCCCAGGCCGAGGGCCTCGGCGGTGCGGATCGCGTCGTCGACCGTGGTGTACAGGGAGTCGTTGATCTCGTGGGAGACGCCGTCCTCCTCGCCGCCGGTCGGGGTGATCTCCACCTCGAGGATGATCTTCGCGGCGCGGGCCTGCTCCAGCAGCTCCTGCGCGATCGAGAGGTTGTCGGCGAGGGTCTCGGCGGAGCCGTCCCACATGTGCGACTGGAACAGCGGGGAGAGCCCGGCGTCGACGCGCTTCTTGGACAGGGCCAGCAGCGGGCGTACGTACCCGTCGAGCTTGTCCTTCGGGCAGTGGTCCGTGTGCAGCGCGATGTTCACCGGGTACTTCTCGGCGACGATGTGCGCGAACTCGGCCAGGGCGACCGCGCCGGTCACCATGTCCTTGTTGTACTGACCGCCCAGGAACTCGGCGCCACCCGTGGAGATCTGGACGATGCCGTCGCTCTCCGCCTCAGCGAAACCGCGCAGGGCCGCGTGCAGGGTCTGGGTGGAGGTCACGTTGATGGCCGGGTAGGCGAACTTTCCTGCCTTCGCCCGGTCCAGCATCTCGTTGTAGACCTCGGGAGTTGCGATGGGCATGCGTCCGCTCCTTGTATCTGCGGGTTGACGTACTGCTGTGTCTAACGGCCCTGACCTAGACCTTGGGGTGCGACGTCATCGTCGGCCCCATCTTTCCAGACTTGGCCGGAAGGTCCAGGCCACCGTCCACGCCCTGGTCACTCCGCGGTCAGTCGAGGCCCAGCTCGTCCTTGGAGAAGGCGAACAGGTACGGCACCCCGGCGCCCTCCCGGATCTTCTCGTCGGCGCCGGTCGCCCGGTCGACGATGGTCGCGACGGCGACGACCTCGGCCCCGGCCTCGCGCACGGCCTCGACGGCGGTGAGCGGGGAACCGCCGGTGGTGGAGGTGTCCTCGACGACCAGCACGCGGCGGCCGGCGATGTCCGGGCCCTCCACGCGGCGCTGCAGCCCGTGCGCCTTGGCGGCCTTGCGCACGACGAACGCGTCCAGGCGCTTGCCGCGCGCGGCGGCCGCGTGCAGCATCGCGGCGGCGACCGGGTCGGCGCCCATGGTGAGGCCGCCGACGGCGTCGAACTCCAGGTCGGCGGTCAGGTCCAGCAGCACCTGCCCGACCAGCGGGGCGGCCTCCCCGTCGAGGGTGATGCGCCTGAGGTCGACGTAGTAGTCGGCCTCCAGACCCGACGACAGGGTCACCTTGCCGTGCACCACGGCCTTGTCCTTGATCTGCTGCAGCAGCGCGCCGCGCGTGTCCGTCATGGCGCCCAGCTTAGAGGCGGCGCCAGCTCCAGGTGGTGGCGGCCTCCAGCGGCTCCAGGGGCGTGACCAGGCGCGGCAGGGTGTTGAGGCCGTTGGGCGGGCCGGTCTGCGGCTCCACGCACACGGCCTCGCGCTGCTCGTCGTAGACGACCACCCACTCCTCCCGGCTGGTCACCTTCAGCTCCAGCTGCCCCGGCCAGGTGAGGGTCACGTCGACGCCGCCGGGCATGCCGAAGCAGTCGTCCCAGGGGCCGGGCTTGGGGTCGAGGCGGTTGCCGGTGGGCAGGTGGTCGTCGCCGCGCTCCTCCTGCCAGGCGGGGTCGAAGGCGAGGGTCACGTCCTCGCCGCCGAGGTTGCGGTTGAACCAGGGGTGCCAGCCGATCTGCGCCGGGAAGGACGACTCGTACGTCTCCACGGACATGGTCAGCGTCAGGCTGTCCTCGGTGAGGGCGACGATCTGGGTGACGCGGCCGTGGTGGGGCCAGGGTTCGACCAGCTCGTAGGTGAGCACGGCCTCGTCCGCGCTCGTGCGGGCGGTGCGCCAGGCGTGGTCGCGTACGGTGCCGTGGATGGCGTGGGGCGGGGCGTTCAGCGGCATCTGCCGCACGACGGCGCCGTCCAGGAACCGGCCGTCCCGGATCCGTCCGCACCAGGGCACCATCGGGAAGCAGCCGAACCGCTCGCCCTGCCGGAGCAGCTCCACGCCGCCGATCCGCAGCCCTCCGACCCGGCCGCCGTTGCCCGGCTGCACGGTCACCTCCGCGTCACCCGCGGTCAGCGTGATGTCTTCGTCGCTCACGGGACGACCCTACTGGGGTGATCAAGAGGGCCCTCGGTGGCTCGCTTCCTCCGGGGCCGCGGCCGGGCGGCTCAGCGGCGCCGGCGCAGGGCCCGGACCGCGACGATCGCCGAGGCCACGGCGAGGGCGGCGGCGGGAGCGGCCCAGCGCAGCGGGGCCGGGGGTGTGACGGTCTGGGGTGCGGGCACGGGGGCGTAGCGGCCGCGGGGCGGGGCGTGGTCGACCTCCTCGGCGCTGCGGCCGATCATGGTCCGTCGCGCGTGGGCCGCCTCGGCGACGTCCTCGTCGTCCTCGTCGTCCTCGATGCCGTGGCCCTCGTCGCGCTCGTTCCCGGGGTCGAGCGGGGAGGGCGGAATCCCGGCGCCGGGGCGGGGTCCTTCGGTCAGGCCCGGCTCGGGGCGGGGTGCCCGGCCGGCGCCCTTCTCCTCACCGCTGCCGCCCGCCCCGCCGTCCGCCGGCGGTGGCGGCGGCGGATCGTCGGCGTCGGGTGTCGTCTCGTGGTCCGTGGTGACCCGGGGCTCGGCATCCTGCGGGCCGGGGGGCGTGGCCGTCTCCGGTGCGGGCGGCGTGGCCGTCTCCGGTGCCGCCTGTGCGAGGTGCTCCGCGAAACGGTTCAGCAGCCGGGTGACCGCGCCCTCCACCGCGTCCGCCGGCAGGTCCCTGATGCGGCCGTCGGCCGTGGCCGTGGCGTCGAACAGCACGGTGCAGCCGTCCTCCGCCTCCCGCAGCGCGATCCGCAGCGCGAGCGTGACCGAGCCGCTGCCGCGCGACTCCTGCGCCGACCCTTCGACGCCGTACGTGTCGGTGCCCCGCCGGGAGACCCGTACGGCTCCCCGGTAGGTGACGGAGTGGCTGCCGACCCGGATCTTCAGCCGCCCGGCGACCGGCTCGGCGCCGGCGTCCTGCTGGAGCCCGGGCACCGCCCGGGCGACCCGCGCGGGGTCGTCCAGCACCTCCCTGAGCCGCTCGGCCGGAACCGGAACGAACACCTCGTGCTCCATGTCGACGGACTCTACCCAGCCACGGCCGCCTCGCACCCGCGCCTGATGAATTAACCCCTGATCCATCCCCACGAGGCGTACGCTCCGGTGCCCGCCGAAGCCCACCCCGACCTGCCGGACGCGCCGCGCCCGCGGGACGCGGCAGCCAGTCCCCCAGGACGCGGCGGTCAGCCCCGCGGCAACGCGGCGGTCAGCCCCGCGGGAACGCGGCGGTCAATACCGGGGATGCACCAGCGTCGACGCCGGCAGGCCGGCGATCCGCGTCTCGCGTGCCGCTCGTTCGCCCGCCGCGAGGGACGCGTCCGTGAGGACGAGGGGGCGTGGCCCGTCCGGGTCGAGTCGTGGCCGGGGCCGTGTGCCGGCGGCCAGGACGAAACCCCAGTCCCGGGGCGCGCGGGCGCGATCCGCGGGCGTACGGTCGGGCCCGACGGCGAATCCGGCGTACCGCCCGCCGGCCCGGTAGGGGGCGGTGTCGAAGCCGGCCGCGCGCAGGGTCGACTCCACGGTCCAGTACACGCGCGGGCTGGACTCCACCGGCCCGGCGTGCACCACGACCCGGCCGCCCGGGGACAGCACGCGCCGCGCCAGGCCGTAGAACTCCTGCGAGTACAGCTTCGTGCTGGCCGTGATGCCCGGGTCGGGCAGATCCGACACGACCACGTCGTACGCCGCCGGGGGCGCGCCGCGCATCCGGCCGAAGGCGTCGCCGATCGTCACGTGCACGCGCGGGTCGCCGAAGGCGTGCCGGTTCAGCGCGGACAGGCCCGGGTCGGTGCGGGCCAGCCGGACGACCTCCGCGTCGAGCTCGACGACGTCGACCCGGTCCACGCCGGGATGGCGCAGCACCTCGCGGGCCGCCAGTCCGTCCCCGCCGCCGAGGATCAGCACGCGCGCGTGGGGCCCGGCCATCGCGGGGTGGACCAGGGCTTCGTGATAGCGCCGTTCGTCCCGCCCGCTGACCCGCAGACGCCCGTCCAGGAACAGGTCCAGGGGCCGGCCCTGCGTCCCTCCCTTGAGTATGACCTCCTGCACCCCGCTCTGCAGCGCCACGCGGACATCCCCGCCGTACACGGCGTGCCGCGCGGCCCGTTCGAAGTCGTCGACGAGGACGGCGGCCGAGGCGAGGACCGCCAGCACGAGCGCGTTGCCGAGCAGCAGCAGCCACCGCGCCCGGCGGCTCAGATCGCGGCGGAACAGCCCGAGCACCAGCGCACCGCCGACGACCGCGTTGACCGCGCCGGTGAGCAGCGCGCCCGTCAACTGCCCGAAGAACGGCAGCAGCAGGAACGGGAAGGCGAGTCCGCCGACCAGCGCGCCCACGTAGTCCGCGGCGAACAGGTCGGCCACCGCGCCGCCGGCGTCCTGGCGGCGGACGCGCTGGATCAGCTCCATCAGCAGCGGGACCTCGGCCCCGATGAGCAGCCCGGTGGCGAGGGAGAAGGCGACCAGCACGCAGCGCGGTCCGTCGGCCCACAGGCCGCCCCAGTCGCCGGTCCAGGCGAAGACGGCGTACAGGGCCATCGCGCTGCACCCGCCGACCAGGGCGAGGGCGGCCTCGACGGCACCGAAGCCGGCCGCGGCGCGGGGACGCAGCCGCTTCGCGGCGAGGGAGCCGAGGCCCATCGCGAAGACCATGACGGACAGCACGACGGATGTCTGGGTGACCGAGTCGCCCATCAAGTACGCGGCGAGCGCGACGAGTTCCAGCTCGTACACGAGTCCGCAGGCCGCGCAGACGAACACGCCCGCGAGGACGAGGAACCGTCCGGTGCCGGGCCGGACGGGCAGGAGCGCCGGGCCACCGGGGCCGCCCCGGGCGCTCCGGTGCGGCGGGGAACCGGGCTTGGCGGGCGCGTGCGGCTCGATCACGCTGCGACGTTACGTCACGCCTCGACCGCGGTTCGTCACCCACACGTGTGGTGCCGGTTTACGGGTGGCCGATGCCGGTACGAGATCGGGTCGGGCACCGGAACCGCTCACTTCGAGGGCGGTTCAGTTGGCGGAGGCCGTCGCCGGGACGCGCACGCCCACCCTCGTCCGGGTCGCCACCAACTGCCCGTCCTGCGGGTACGCGTGCCAGGTCCGCCAGTGCACCTGTCCCTCGTGGTGCTGGGCGAGCAGGGCCGTGAAGGCGTGCGGGCTGCCGGGGAAGACGCCGGCGAGACCGTGCGGATGGTCGGAGACCAGGGCCAGCAACTCCTGGGCGCGGCCCGCGAAGGAGCCCGGCGAGAGGACTTCGACCCGCGCCGCGAACTCGTACTCCCAGTCGTCCACCCGCTTGGCGACGCCGAGCGGGAGCGGTGTGCTGCTGCCCGGGATGCACGCCACCGTCTCGGAGCGGATGCCTCCCTCCTCCTCCAGCAGCACCTGGTGGGACGCGCCGAGGAGGCGCAACTGCAGTCGGGTGCCCGTCAGTTCGAGGTCGAGGGTGGCCAGAGCGGGAAGCGGCTCGCGCCCCAGGGCCCAGGCGAGGTCGGCCGCGCGCGTATCGGTGTAGGAGGTGTTCAGGGTCGTGAGCATGGATCGGCTCCGCAAGCACACAAGGAGAGGGAGGTGGGTCCGCCGCGCCCCGGTCGCACCGGGTGATTCGGCCCGGGTCAGCCCGGTCGGCCGGTTTCGGGGAGGTGTCCGCCAGACGTCCGAGAGGCTGCGTTGGTAAGGGAGAGGGAATCATGAACCGTGGTGCCGCCACAGCGTTTTTACCCAAGTTCGTAGGGTTTCCATCCCTCAGAGGGCTCCACAGCTCAACTGTTCAACTACGGCGTGCGCCGGTGCCGGGGAGGCGTGCGCCGGTGCGCCCCGCCCCGCGCCCGGCACCGGCCCGGACCGTCGCGGCAGCACGCGGCCGGCCGCGGAAGTCACCTGTTGAAGGCGCCAGTTGCGCGCCGGGCGACGGAACCCGGCCCCGCCCGGGCTGTCTTGTCCTACAGGCATGCGAACGTGCCCGAGCGCACGCGATTCCGCCCGACAGCCGTGCGACGGATCCTCCGTACGGGAACCCCGGACAGCGGAGCGCGGGGCCCGCCCCAGGTGCGGACCCCGCGCGCGGTGGTTGCGGCTTCCCCGTCGGGTGAGCGGCCGACCGGGGTCAGCTGCCCCCGCCGCCGCAGCCACCGCCCCCGCCGCAGGACGACCCGCCTCCGCAGGACGAGCCTCCGCCGCAGGAGCTTCCCCCGTGGTGGCTGTCGCCGCCGGACGAGCCGGAGTCGCCCCCGCCCGCCCACCAGCTCGTGCTGCCGCTGTCGCTGGACGACCTGCTGGACGTCCGCGCCCGGTTCCGCGTCGTTCCCGCGGGACGGCGGGAACCGCCCCTGCGGGCGAGCGACACCAGCGCCCCCACGAACAGGACCCCGATCACCGCCAGGATGATGCCGAAGAACATGGCGTCACCCTCCTTCCGTTTCCCCCGAAGCGGCCCCCCGTGGGCGCCTCGCTCTAGCGTGACCGGGAGATTCCCACCCCCCGACCGAGCCAAAGCAGAGTTGAGGAACTTCAGAGGGTTCCGTAGGGGTGATGGCCCCTGACCTGCACAGAAAGGCAGGTCAGGGGCCATTCGTGGTTCACCGGGCCGCCTGTGGGCCGTGATCTTCCTGAGAGACGCGCTGAAACACCGTGTCGATGGCGCGGCGTGCCCTCTGGCGGCTGTCGGGCATGAGGTGGGCGTACACCCGCAGCGTGAGCCCTGGGTCAGCATGCCCCATGTACTCGCTGACGGCCTTGATGTTCTCACCCGCGTCCAGCAACGCGGATGCGTAGAAGTGCCGTAGCGCGTGCATGCCGTGCTCGCGCGCCGACACGTACTTGCCGTCGTCGTCCGCCTCCGGGATGAGGCCGGCGGCCGCCAGTGCGGGCTTCCACTCCTTGCCGTTGAAGTTGCTGCGCCACACCATGCCCCCTTGCTCAGCCGTGAAGATCAGCCGGGCAGACACCTTCGGCCCCTCCGGCACATCCCACGGCAGCGTGATCTCCACGGGCTTGTAGGCGTCCATATGAGCCCGGAGGGCTTCCGCCACGGAGTCGGGCAGCGGGACCGCCCGCTTCTTGCCGCCCTTGGGGAGTGCGAACACCGGGTGTCCTTCCACATGCTTGATCTGCCGGACCACGTGGAGCGTGCGCCCGTCGGTGTCGATGGCGTCCTCAGCGAGCCCGAACACCTCGCCCTGGCGCAGGCCGCATCCGGCCCCGGCGTTGACCATGGCTTGGTACCGCTCCAGAAGAGCCGCACGAACGGCGAATACCTGGTCGGGCACCCACGGGACTACGGGATGCAGGTCAGGCTTGGGACGCCGAACGGTCCGGGCACCGCACGGGTTGCGCGACAAAAGCGTGTCGTCGACAGCGGCAGACAGGACCGACTGAACGTCGGCGAAGATGTTCCGGGCGTAGGACGGGCCGATGCCTGGCTTCGCTTCCAGTGCGGCCACGAACTCCCTGATGTGCTCCGGCCGGAAGGTCCCGATCGGACGGGAGCCGAGAACCGGGTACGCGTGCAGCCGCAGGCGCCGGCCGAGTTCCTTCCGGGTCATCGGGCTGGGTGTCTTACTGTCCAACCACTTCTCGGCGTACTGCCGGAACGTGATCTGCATGGACTTGGGGTCGGTGTACTGACCGCGCGTCATGTCCGTCTCAACGGCGCTGAGCCACTTCTCAGCGAGACGCTTCTTGCCGTCGGGGAAGCTCTTGGACTTCTCGGTTCCGTCGGGGCCGATGTAGCGGGCGCGGTAGCGCAGGCCGGTGCCGTGGCGGTCGGTCTTGACGCGGACGGTCTTGCCGGCGGAATTGGTCTCGGTCTTGAACCAGCGGTCTTGGATGTGACCTGCCATGTGGGGCGTAATCCCTTCCGGGCATGGGACGGGGAGGGCCGCCGTGTGGCCCTCCCCGGGGTGTTGGGTGGTGCGGATGCGGCAGGCTCAGGCCGCGTCGTCGAGGGCGGTGCGTTCGGCCTCCCACGCCTGTACGGCGGCGGGGTTGAAGCGGAGGTAGCGGCCGACGCGGAAGCCGGCCGGGCCGATGCGCTTGCGTCGCCACTGGTAGACGGTCTCGACGCTGGGGAGGCTGAACATGGTGACCAGGTCTTCGGGGGTCAGGTAGCGGTCCGGGAGTCCGCCGCGGAGCAGGGCGCGCGGGTCGGTCGGCTCTTCGGTGACCATGGCTGGTGACTCCTCATGTCCGTTGCGAGGTGGGGTGAGGTGTCCTGCGGTGGGTTCTGGGCCGTGTGGGCGCAGGAGGGGCCCGGAGCCTGCGTCTGTCCGAGGTGCGGATTTCTGCGTCACAGCGTCACGTGCGTCATCCATACGGTCTGACCTGCGCGTTTTGGGTGACGCAGAACGCTTGGGGTGCGTCACCGGTGACGCAGACTGTCCGTCACCGGTGACGCGGGTGACGCGGCGTGACGCAGAGCGCGGCCGTCTGCGTCACGGCCGTCTGCGCAGGTCACGCGGCGTTTCTGAGGCGCCCGTGACGCGGGTGACGCAGCGTCTCCCACTTAGGAAAAGGGGGTGT
This sequence comes from Streptomyces sp. XY006, assembly GCF_002237655.1. GTDB lineage: Bacteria > Actinomycetota > Actinomycetes > Streptomycetales > Streptomycetaceae > Streptomyces > Streptomyces levis. The sequence continues at coordinate 86,123 of NZ_NOKT01000014.1, read as the reverse complement.
CTGTGGTGGTGCAGTGCGGCTTAAGTGGTGAAGAAGGAGCCGCTGCGCGGCGCCATCGCAGGGCGGCGCCGCCGCCGAACAGCAAGAGGAGCACGCCCGGCCGGTGGTGCTCCTCTTGCTGTTCAGCCAGGCGGGCCGGTCAGAGTGTCTGCTGCTCGTGCGAGGGCATGGCCGGTGAGCGGGTCATCTCGATGTAGCGGCCCTCCCTGGTGCGGCCCGAGTCGATGAGGACGCCCCGGGCGGCCAGGGTGGGCTGCAGCCGCTTGAGGCGGTCGGAGAGGACTTTGCCGGTGGTCGGCCACCCCTTGGGCAGGGGGCGGAAGTCCTCGCCCGTGTAGAGGCGGGTGAGGCAGTGCAGCCACTCCGTGGAGGTCATCCGCTGCTCTGCGCCGGGTTCGATGTCGGCGGCGTGCCTGAGGACGGTCTGCGCGAGCAAGTCGCCCTCGATCACGTCGTCGTTGAGGTCGTCCAGGCTGGCGCGGTACGCCGTGAGCGCTCCGAAGCCGGTCGCCGCGTCGAGTTGCGCGCACAGGTGCGCGAAGTCCGCCATCCGCAGATCGGTGGGGGTCTCCGCCTCGACCGCGCGGACCTTGACCGTGAGGTCCAGGAGGGACCCGAGGACGACGGGCAGGACCTCCGCGTACTCCGCCCACAGTTCCGCCTCGGTCCGCCGGACGCGGGGGCGTTCCAGGCGCAGCGGCAGGAGGCGTTCGGCAAGGTCTGGGCGGATGACGCCGACGTCGATGCCGGTCAGGAGCAGGGGTCGGCGGTAGCGGGCGCGGAACACGTCCCCGTCGGTGAAGAGCGCGCGTTTGACGTTCTCGGCGCCGGTGACGATGCAGCACATCGCGTCGGACAGGTCCGGGGTCATGTGGGAGAGGTTGTCCAGGGCGGTGACCCACCCGGCGGCCACGGCCGCGATCAGGTTCTCTTCATCCTTCGGGGCGCGGCGCAGGTCGCTGCTCATGCCCTCGATGATCCGCACGAGCATGCGTCCGGCGGTGGACTTGCCGGCGCCCTGGGGGCCGGTGAGGAAGGGGGCGGGGACGGGCACGGACGGTCCGAGGCTGCCGATGAGCCAGGCGATGGCCAGGCACTCCGCCTCGGCATTGGCGAAGTTGGTGAGCCTCAGCAGGAGATCGATGCCCTTGCCGTCGGTGTCCTTGGCGGGCAGGGGCAGTTCGCCGGTGAGCTGGGTGCGCCGCCAGCACACTTCGCGCGGGTCGGGGATGGCGATGTCCCAGCCGGTGGGGTGGATACGCACCGACTGCCCGTCGCTACGGCCCAGGTCCAGCCACGTGGCCCCGTCGAACCCGGGGGCGACGCGGATGTGAACGGGCTGCACGTCCTCGGTCAGCGCGAGCGCTTCGATCAAGTCCAACGCCTCCTTGAGCGCCGTTCCGTTGAACACGCCATGTCCGTCGCGGAAGAGGCCGACCATGAGTTCCTGCCGGTGGCTGCCCGTCGTGCCCTGCGAGCGGATCGGGCGGGCCACGGGGTGGCCGTTCTTCTGCGCGTACACGGTGCCGTCAGCGGTGCGGAAGTACCGGAAGTGGGATTGCGCGTAGTCGGTGATGACTTCGCGGGCGGGGCTCTTGTCGTCGTCGGACATGGTCACAGTCCCAATGTGGTGCGGGCGTTGGTCCACGCGTCCGTGCAGTGCCGGGCCGTCTCGCCCTTGGCCTGCGCGGCGGTGAACAGCCGGGCGACGTGGGTGTCGGTGAGGCAGCCGCACCGGCCGTGCTTCGACAGCACGGCTAGGAACGTCCGGTACACGGTTGCGTGGACCGCGCTGGACGCCTCCGTGATGCGCTGCTCCGCCATGGCGATGCCGCGTTCCAGGAAGGCGGGCATGCGGTGCGGGCACTGCCCGCCGCCGGACCCTGCCGGCAGGGAGACGGAACGAGGCGCCGGCCGGACGGGTTCCTTCACGGCCAGCGCGCGGACGACATCGGGCAGGGCGGCCAGCGTGCCGGTGCCGGGCCCGAGCCACCGTGCGTAGGACATGGTCGACTTGATATCGACACCGGGACGCACTGCGTTGTGTGACGTCATGGCGCCCCGGTAGATCCAGTGCTCACCGCGCGTCGTCTCCACGGTCCGGGTGGCGGGCAGGGTCTCGTGAGCCCATGCGACGGCCGCCGTGTCGTCGAGGTCCACGACGGTCACTCCGGCGGCCCCGGGGTGGTAGGCCACGGTGACGGCTCGTCGCCACGCGGCCGTCCAGGCCGGGGAGGTGAGGACGTGCGGGTCGGTGGTGGCGGCGGCCCATGCGTGGCAGACGCCAGGGCACTGGCAGGGGCCTGCGCTTTTCATGTTCGGTCGGCCGCCGCACGCGTTGCCCGCGCAGGTACGGCAGTTGCCGAACGGTGACTTGCCCGCGCGCAGGGGCAGCACCGGCATACCGGCAGCGGCCAGCGTCAGCGCGGTCCGCAGGGGTTCGGGCAGTGCACTCGTGCTGCCGTGCCCTCGCCGGATCAGGGTCGGTTGCGTCATGCTGGGGGACCTCCACAGGTCAGTAGTAGGCAGGTGGGCAAGGGCGGCCCCGGTTCTTTGGCGAGGTGCGGGGGTCGCCCTTGGCGTAGCCGGAGGTTGATGAGTGGTTCGTTACTGGATCACTGGCTCTGGGTAGTGCCCCGGTACTTCCGACCTGGGGGACTGAATGGCCGACATATTCGAAGTGATTGCGGCGGTCGGCGTGGTGTCGTCACTACTCATTGCTGCTTGGCAGACGCGAGAGCTCACACGCCAGACAAAGCTCAACAATGGGCTTGCGGGAGCGACAGCTACCTACAACGGGCTTGAGCGGCTGCATTATGTGGACGGCTTCATTGCAGAGCACCCTTCGCTGTACGAGTACTTCTACGGTGGAGCGCCCATCCCGCAGGATCCGGAGCAGCGGGCACGTGTGATGGCCCTGGTCAATATCCTGGCCGACTCGATCGACTACGGGCTGATGACCACCGCAGTTACCCCTGCCGTCCTTGGGTACGAGGGGTGGCGGGAGTTCGCTGTCGTAATGCGCCGGGACTGTCCCGCTCTCGTTCACGCGGTCAAGGAAAACCCCGGCTTTTACCCGGCGTTGGTGAAGCACTGGAATGCTAACCCTGCCACCGCATTGTGATCAGCCGTTGAAGTGGTTGCGCTTGAAGACGGCCTTGCGGATGTTGAAGGTGTTGCCGCCCTTGTGGCCGCTCGCGCCGAAGACCTGCACGGCGATCCATCCGCCGAAGACGACGGCGGCGAGGGTGATGAGCTGGGTGATGAGCGCGGTCAGGGCGGTGATGAACGTGGTGAGCAGCAGCAGGCCGCCGCAGACGGCGAGGAATCCGACACCGCCGAGGGCGACGTTCACGGCCGTGCGGGAGACGGGCGGCTTGGCGACGACCGGTTCGGGCTGGGCGGGGTTGATGGCGTAGCCGGTGACGACGCGGCCGTCGGGCAGGACCACGCTCGCCACCGCCGGGACGCTGTCCGGCTGCACCGGCACGACCGGCGCCGACACGGTGACGGCGGGCGGAAGCGGGGTCGGCTGGTGGACTTCCACGGCCCGCTGTACGGGCACGTTCGGGGTGTTGTCGGGGTACATGCGGAATTCCTTCCGAACGTTGGTCAGGGAGGCGGACCCACCCCCCGCCGGGGGCGTTGTGGAGGGGTGTTTGGGGGGGTGTGACCTGCGTGCCTCCCTGACTCCCTGAACGATCATTCGTGCAGGTCAGGGCGAGGGAGGCGGGTCAGGGAGGCGGTCAGGGAGTTCTCCCTGCCTCCCTGACCCGTCGGCGGTGCGCTCCCTGTCATCCGTCGGCGGAAGCGGAACCGTCGGTGTCTCGGTTGGCGAGGGCGCGGGCGACGCGGTCGCGGGCGACGACCATCACGCCGTCGGACTTGTAGGGCTCCGCGCCGGCGTCGTCCAGGACGCGCTTGAGGTCGATGAACGACCAGCCGCCGTAGGCGTCCGTGTTCCGGGTGGCGAGCCGTGCCAGGACGTCCTTGGTCCGCACGCGGGGTGCGTCGCCGATGACGGCGGCGATGTCGGCGAGGGAGTCGTGTTCCTCGCTGCGTTCGATGGCGTGCAGGGTGGTGACACCGTCGCGCAGGGCCTTGGCCCGGGCGGTGATGGCATCGGCTGCGTCGTCGTCGATGTAGTGCGTGCGCACCGTGATGGACGACTGTCCGGCCGGGATGGTGATGCCGTCGGAGGCGACGACCAGGGTTCCCCGGTCCAGGCCCGGACGCAGCAGGTTCGGAGCGGCGCCGCCGTCGACGGCCTTGTCCCCGAGGGCCATGCGGGCTTGTGATTCGGTGCCCAGGGCGAGGGAGGCGCGGGTGTGGGCGCCCTCGCGGACCAGCTTGGGAAGGTTCTCGTTGGTCGGGTCCTGGGTGCCCTGCCACATCAGCACGTTCACGGCCCGCCCCTGGTTGTGAATCTTCCGTACGGCCATGAAGTACCGGGAGTTGGCTTTCGACCCGCCATAGGGCCGCTTGTCCTCGTCCTTGGCCGGGCACATGAACGCCACCTGCGCCTCGTCGACCAGCACGATCAGCGGCGGGAACACGCTGCCGGGCGGAGCCTGGATACGGCGGTTCATCTCGTCGACCGCGCCCTCGACCATCTCGGTCACCTGGATCACGTGCTCATCCGTCGGCCCCTGGATCAGGGTCGTGGCGAGCCCGTCGAACATGGCCCAGTCGCCCACGCCCTTGAGGTCGCCCATGAGGAACTGCACCGACTTGTCCAGCGAGAGCCACAGGGCCAGGGAGCGCAGGGCCACGGTCTTGCCCTGGTTCGACAGGCCCGTGATGAGCAGGTGGCGCTGATACAGGCTCAGGGCGGCAGCGTCGCCGCGCAGGTCCTGTCCCCAGGGCGCCTTGCCCTTGATGTAGTCGGCGGTCATCGTCTCGTCGGTGACCAGCGGGGACGGGCCGATCGGCTCGTCCAGCGCCCCGCTGTCGGCGATCCACAGCCGCACTGTACGGGCGGCTTGGGGGATGGTGATGAAGACTTCGTGTTCGTGCCGGGTGAGGTTCTCGGCGAGTTTGCGGCGCTTGTTCTGCACCTCGTTGGTCGACACCCCGGAGGGAAGGGTCACGTCGACTTCCACGCCGCATCCGGCGATGGTGATGGGCCCGAGCATGGAGGCGCCGGCATCGCCCATTTCCTTGATGGCGTTGCGCAGGGCGGGCACGCCGAGGTCGCGCAGGGCCTTGACCACGATGGACGGCGTGATCGGCTCCCCCTCGCCGTTGCGGACGTTCGCGGGGAGGGCCCAGTTCGGTGCGGCCTGCTGCTTGCGGCCGACCGACCACAGGGCGAGCAGGGCCAGGAACGGGCCGATCGTGAGTGCCGGACCCCACACGATCTGCACGATCCGGATCAGTAGGGCAATGAAGTCGATGGTGGCCGACAGCGGGGTGATGACGTCGTCGACGTGACCGGTGTTGATGGCCATAACGACCCCGAGGGCGACCAGGACACCAATGCTCATCCCGGCGCCGACGGCCACACCCTTCGCGGCCTCCACGGGCGAGTGCAGCAGGTCCATGCGGCGGTGGTGTCGGGCGGCGCGGAAGCGCTGCAACCGCTCCTCCCACTCCTCGGCAGCTTCCAGGTTCCCCGCCGCTTCCGCCGCTCGGATCATCCGCTCGTACCGGGACCCGGTACGGCCGTCCCACGTGCGGCGGGCCACGATCCGCCCGCCATTGAAGGTGTAGGACGCGTGCCGGGCCACCGCCCGTCCCGTCGACCGCGTGCGCTCGTGCGTGGCGGCGGTCTTCACGGCGCGTCCGGAGCGCACCCACAGCGGCACGGGCCTGGCGGGCGGCGTGTCGGGTACGACGGTGAGCACGGTGGGGGCGGTGTCGGGGGTCGGGGGGTCGGTGGGCTTGTGGAGGTGGACGACGTTCTCAGACATGCTGGAAGGGCTCCTGACTGCCCCCGCTGGGGGCGGGAGTGATGTAGAGCCGGGGTGGCCGTGTCCGTGGAAAGTCCCGGCCACCCCGGCGTGATGGCTGGTCAGAACCAGCCGGACGACTTCTTGGCGGCCTTGGCGCGGGCGGCCTCGATGATGAGCCGCTGTCGCTCGCCGTGCAGGGCGGTCAGTTCCGCGATCAGCCGCATCTCGGCCGCGTTGCCGGTGGCGTCCATGCGCTCCTCGGAACGGTTCGCGCTGCGGCCCCGGGCGACCTTGTAGGCGCCACCGGCCAGGGCCCGGGCCATGGCCCGGCGCTCGCTGCCGTTCAGCGGCCACCACTCACCCCGGCGGACCGCTTCCAGCTTCTTCATGGTCGCCTGGATCTCGCGGTCCAAGCGTCGGATGTCGGATTTGCTCACGAGGTTTCTCCTCGGTGGGTGAGAGGCGGGAAGTTCCTGGTCAGGTCATGCACCAGCCGGAGTCACAGCCGGAGTTCCACTCGTCGAACGGCAGGGTGTCGACACCGTCCGGGATTGCCTTGCGAAGGGGCCGGTTGAAGCGGGTCAGCCACACGTGGTCTTTGCCGAGTTCGTCGCGGCGGCGGTTGAGGAGTTCTTCGAGCTGGCACGCTTTCTCGAACAGCTCGGGTTCGTCGCGGCGCATGTCGTGCCAGGTCTCGGGCCGGTGGAACGGGCAGAACCAGCACGACGACTTCGGCGGCACCGGCAGACCGGCCTCACGGATGATGCGGGCGCAGTCGATACGCCGGATCCCGCGCTCCAGCAGCGGGTATTCGATGCGCTCGTGCGGCTCGCAGCGCCGCTTGTTCGCCCGGTGGATCTCATCCAGGCTGATGCCGATCCCGACCGTGGCGGGCGCGTCCTTCGTCGCCCCACGGCGTTTGAGTTCGTCGCCGACGACCTTGATTTTGAACTGGGGCCGTGCACGAGCGGGTGCCGGGGGCCCCGTTGGACATCCGCACCGGGATCTTTAGCGACCGCGAGCCCTCGCGGGTGAGGTCCTGATATAGCGTGCGGACCTCACCCGAGCGCTTCATCACCCGATCCAGCACGACCAGCTCAAGGCCGTGCGCTTCGGCGTAGGGGATGGCGAACTGGCGCAGGTAGGCCAGAGTGCCGGGGTGCTCGGAATCGTCCCCGACGTTCGCCATCAGGAACGTGTGAAAGTCCAGCTCGCCCCGGGCCGCAAGGACCAGGGCCGCCATGGACTGCACACCCCCACCGAAGCTGAACGACTTCACCGACATGTTGCTGACGCTGCTCACGCCACCACCCGCTTCCAAGCGGCCCTCAGGCGGACCTCGGAAGCGGAGTGACCGGCCGTGCGGAAACGGGCCGCCATCTCCCGGTAGGACAGGGGTGGCGTCTGGCTGTGACGGATCCCGTCGACCAGGACGTCAAGCACGTCGTCGGTGAGGGCGGGTGAGGCTTCCAGGGCGGGTGCTCCGGTCGGCTCGCTCGGGCCCCACACCGGCAGTTCCCAGCGGGCCGTGACGCCGGGTGTGACGGGGCTCGTCACGCTGGTCAGGGCCCTGCCGGTCTCCTCGCCCTTCCGGGCCGCCTCCAGCGTCGACCACGCGGAAGAGAGCGTCTGTGCGGTCTTCGCCTGGACGTGTGCGACGCGGGCACCGGCAGCCGTCACGGCCGTCAGGCGGGTCTCCTCTGTCGCCGCTTCGGCCCGCAGCCGGGCGCGGGCCACGGCTGCCTCGTCGCGCGCTTCCTGCTGAATGCCGCGGATGGCGTCCAGCGCGTTCGGGGTGAGCGCGGTGCGCTCCCACATCGAGTGAATCAGCCACAGGGCCTTGGCCGCGATCGGGAGCCAGGCCACGGCCAGCCACGCACCGGCGGAGTCCTCGGCGGTGAGGGCGTGGGCGACCAGGACGCCGGTTGCCACCGCTCCGAAAGACCAGCCGACAGCGGTGACGGTGCGGTCGTGGTCGCCTTGCGCGGCAAGGCGGCGTTCGTAGGCGAGGGTGGCCAGCCAACCGCCATCGATGCCGAGACCCACGACCACCGCCACCGGCCACGGCACCGCCGTGCCCAGCCACATCACGACCACGGCCAGGGTCAGCACCATGGACACGGCCGTCATCGCCACGGCCGGCAGAACAGTCTTGGCGCTCATGCGGTGACCTCTTCCTGCTCCCGCACGTCCACGGCCGCGATCAGGACGACCGGCGTGCTGTCGTCGTCGGGCTTCTGGCTGTCTTCGATCCACGCCCACTCGGCACCGGGGACCACCTCGTAACCGAGGGCGGCCAGTGCCTCCCGGCGGTCTGCGCCGGTGGGCACCGGGCCGGACGCGAACCGGGCGGTGGGCCACTCGCTCTCGCCGTACAGGACGACGTACAGGCGCCACGGCCCGCCGTCGCTCGACATCTGCGCGGTCAGCGTGCTCACAGCGCACCTCCCGTCATGATCAGCGCGGCGAGGATGAGCAGCGCCCCTCCGGTCAACGTGAGGTCGACCGCGCGACGCAGGCAGGTGAACTTGGCGACCGCGAGCCGGGAGAGTCCGGCAATGTCGGCGGCCAAGTCGGTGGCCACGGCGGCGGTGATCTCCTCGGCGGTGAGCGTGGCCCACAGCGGGAAACCGTGCCGGCCGCGCAGGTTCGGCCGGGTCGAACGCAGCAGCATGCCGGCCGCCGCGACCAGCAGCACCATCCCGGGCACGCCCGCCACGTAAGCGGGGAGGGTCAGGGGGAGGTCGCGGGCGACCGTCCAGGCGCCGGCCAGGACCGCGCCGACGAACGCCAGCAGCAGGCCGGTCTTGGTGTCGGTCCGAGTGATCTCCGCCTTCACCTCGGCGTGCGCGGCGGTCAGACTCCGGGCGGCGCTCACGCGGCACCCCCGGGCATGGTCGCGGCCGTGGTGCGGTTGACCAGGGCGAGACGCGCGGCCAGCGCCCGGCGGCGGGCCCGACGGAGACGCCGGTTGTCCAGCTCAGTCGGGACGCGGTCCAGCGTGACGATCTGCGCGTCCAGCAGGTCAACGTCCGCCAGGATGACGGGCATTTCCTGCTCGATGGCGTCCAGTTCCGCGTTCGTCGGCTCCATGAAGTCGGCGAACGCGGTAACAGCGTCCTGAACAGTAACGATGTGGCTCATTGGGTCGTGTGTCCTCTCAACAGGTACGGCCCGACAGCGCCCCCGGAGGTGCAACTCCGGGGGCGCGCCGTTTACGGGATGGGCAAGTCCTAGGTCAGCGGCCCTGCGCCCAGCGGAACAGGCCGACGACCGAGTCGGTGACGTCGGTGACACGGCCCGACTCCAGCTCGTCGGCCCGGGTCTCCATCTGCTGCGCGGCGGTGTCCTTGCCCCGGCTGCGCAGCACCTTCGCTGCCTCACGGTTCTTCGAGGCCTGTGCCTTCAGGCGGTCCATGAACAGTCCTCTCGATGGATGACGGGTGAAGCCCCACGCGGCTCCCCTCAGCGCTGCTCGTGCGCGACGAGCAGCGGAGGCAACCGGCCGCAGCGAGGCTGCGGAGATCGAGTTGCGCTGTACCTCACACGGGGAACCCGTGTGGCCGCCTACTTGGCCGAGGAGAGGCGGCGTAATCCCCATTGAGTTGTCAAGGAGCTTCCGGCAAGGGGCCCGCCTCGAAAGGCGAGCTATCCCGAACCGGTACGGCCTGGAAGCAGCCCAAAGAAGACCCTTCCGACCCGCTGTCCTAGGACTGCGAGCGGCTTGAGATGACAGTGCCACGCTGTCCTAGGACTGTCAACAGTCCTAGGACTATGTGGTTCACTGGCTTGGTCGAGAGGAGTTCTGCGTGGCACCGAAGTGGCGCGACCTGGCGAACAGGTTCGCGGAGCAGATCAAGAGCGGTCAGTTGCCGCCGGGCGCCCAGTTGCCCCAGATCAGAGAGCTAGTGGAGGCAGGGGAAGGCTCAAAGGAGACCGTCCACAAGGCCTACAAGGCCCTGGAGGCTGAAGGCCTTGTGACGTCGACACGCGGACATGGCACCGTTGTGCGTCCGCGCGCCGCGCTCAAGCGCCTGGGAATCGCCCGGTACGACAAGGTGAAGTGGCGCGACGGTGACGAAGTCGCGTTCATCGCCGACCGCGTCGCGTCGGGACGCACGTACAAGCGCAACGAGCAGACGCAGACCGTGAGCCGTGTCGAGGCGAACGACCTCGTTGCGGAGGGGCTGGGAGTCCCAGTCGGCTCCGAGGTATACGCACGCGCCCGACTCGTGAAGGAAGGGGTGCAGCCGACTCACACTCTGACCAGCTACTACCGGCCTGAGCACGTCGAGGGGACACGCATCGTCGACCCCACCCCGGGGCCTGCCGGCCGTGGCGGCGGGTACCGGGTCCTCTACGACGCCGGATACGAGATCGACCACATGAGGGAGGCCCTGTTCGCCCGCGTCCCGACAACGGACGAAGTGCAGCTCCTACAGCTCCCCGCCGGTGAACCCGTGGTCGAGCTGCACCGGACCACGTACACCGCAGATGGCACGGTGGTTGAGTTCGCGGTGGGCATTCACGCGGCTTCTCGCTTCGCGTGGGAGTACGACTTCAAGGTTCCCGACTCGGCACAGGACAGGAAGGCGCAGGAATGATCTCGGCACAGGCATGGGCGGATGCTCGACTCCTGTGGGACTACCACTTCATGCACCATGACCCACGGCCGTGTTCGGCGGCGGTGGGGCTGGGCAGTCACGACCTTGGTGTGGCTGACGTGACAGCGGAGTTGTACCACCAGGGCATGGCGCCGGTCATCGTCTTCACGGGGGCCACCAGCCCCACGACCCGGGCGCGCATGCCGCGCGGTGAAGCTGTGCACTACCGAGAGCGGGCGTTGCAGCTAGGGGTGCCCGAGTCCGCGGTACTCCTGGAACCGCGCGCCACAAACACCGGCGAGAACATCGAGTTCTCGAAAGCGGTGCTGGCAGAGGCCGGCGTCAAGGTCTCGTCCGTTCTGCTGGTGAGCAAGCCGTACGAAGAGCGGCGCTCATACGGCATGATGCGGAAACTCTGGCCCGGAGTCGAAGTGGTGTGCGCATCTACGCCGATGGGATTGGAGGAGTACGCCGACTCCATTGGAGACGCCCGCATGGTGATCGACATGATCGTGGGCGCCCTGCAACGCGTGCTCGTCTTCCCGAGGTTGGGTCTGGCCATCGAGCAACATGTACCCGACGACGTCATAGCCGCCTTTGAGCGCCTGTGCATCGAAGGCTTCACTAGCCGCCTCATGCCAGCTGACGTGACTGCAACCCCCGGCACATGATGCCCGGGTAGGCCGCGAGCCCGCCCTCGGCTTCCATTCACATCTCCCTGCTCACAGCACGACGTGCCGCCGAGCAGCGCAGTCCGGATGAAACAGAAGACAGGCGGGCCCGCAGGGGGTGGCGGGCTGTGGGCAGGGTGGACCCTTTGCGCCCGAGGCCGCCGATTCCGCAACTTTGGCAACCTTGCCAGTACGTGCCCTGGGTCCTGCTGGACCAAGCAAGCCACCCGCCCCAACCCACTCCATATCGCGAATCTCCTGATAGTGCCCGTATAGGGGCATGCAACGCGCCGAGGCAGATCACTACCATCAAGTAACTTGGTCACTCACCCTGCACAAAGCGTTACCTGGAGCTACCATCCATGCCATGGACGACGTGCCGCGCGTACTGGTCGAACAGGCTCTAACTACCCTTGGCGTGACAGAGCTTGCCCCACTTCGGGGTGGCGCACAGAAGGCAGTAAGTCTCGTCGACCGCGACGGACAACGCCTGGTACTCAAGGTCATATCAATAGGCGCTTCCAACCCGGACAGCATTAAACGGGCAGAACGGGAAGTGGAGCTCCTTTCCGCCATTAGTAGCCCATACGTCGTAGCAGTTGCATCTGAGCTGATCGAGCTAGGCACCCCCCCGACAGGTGCTGCCTGGCTCGAGGAGTTCCTTGACGGCGATGACCTGACGCCTAGCCTGCAATCCGGGCCGTGGACCTGGAATGAAACAGCGAGGATGGCAAGGGATGTAGCGAAGGGTTTGGGGGCAGCTCATGCGAAGCGGGTGGTTCACCGCGACTTGAGCCCAAACAATATCCGTCGGCTCTCGAACGGCAGCTACAAGGTCATGGACTTCGGTTTCGCTCGCCATACATTGCGCTCAGGACTGACCATTGCAGGGCAACCGGGAACTCCTGGTTTTGCGAGTCCGGAGCATCTCCATAATTTCTCCGGAGCTCCGACAGCCGCCTCTGACGTTTTCTGCGTTGGGATTCTTATGTATACGGCCCTTAGTGGCCAGAACCCGATCCCATACTCGGGCGATGACGCAGACTACGCCCTCCGTCTGATAAACGCTCGCACCGTAGATATAGCCGAACATAGGCCAGATCTCACAGACCAGCAAAGCTCTTTGATTCGCAAGTGCTTGCATCCCCAACCCGCACGGCGCTATCTGAACGGAAATCGTCTGGCGCAGGCAGTCGAGGAGCTCATGTGAGTATCTTGATTGAAGACAGCCCCCGCAACCTACTCTCCTGGATAGTCCAGGCAGTAAAGGCCGGAGAGGCGGATGGCGCCATCATCTCCCCGTTCGCTTCGCCGCTTCACGCTTTGCGTCACAGGCGCAGCGCAGAAGTCATGGCTCGCGGACTTGTCAATGAAGGTGCTCAAGTTTGGTTTGATGCTCAGACTCATGCCCTCCAGATGGCCGGAGTTGGCGATTTCCGCTACTACCAAGAATATGACTTTTGGGTCGGCAATAGAGGAGATCTCTCTAGCGCGGATTTGAGAGAAGGCCATCTCGCTAGAGTCTTTGCATTTCAGGATCACCTGGAGGCAACAAGGCTCGCTCCTACGATTTTGCTCCATCATGCCGAAACCCAGAGTAGCGAGCTGGCACTAGAATTGGCGAAAGATGCGATCGACCAAGCGCCAAATTGCTGGATGACAATCGCTGGCACTGCTCCCTTCTGGGAAAGTGGTCTCGCACTCGACGCCCATATCGGGGCCCTCGCCCAACTTGAGCCCGCTGGGTGGTTTATCGTTCCAGTGCGGCCACTCGCGACGCTGCCGGTCGAGGCTGAGGTCGAGGAAACTCATGGAATTTGCCGGACGATTAGGGCCTTGAGCGAAAACGCTCCAGTGCACATTTCGCACGGTGACCTCGCCGGCCTACCGGGGGTTGCCGCCGGGGCCGCAAGTGTGGGATCTGGCTGGGATCAGCGCCAGCGAGCATGCGCCTACGCGAGCTACGCCGAGCGCGAGAACGGAGAGGGAGGCGGTGGCGGTTGGTATGAGCGGGTAACGATCCGAAGCTTGTTGGGTTCGCTGCGGCCATCTGAAGTGGCCGTTCTTCGAAGTCAGAACCCGGCACTTTACCAAACGCTCGGGGAATTCCCGCCACCTGGCCCGCAGGAGGCTTTCCGCCACCATGTGTCTGGCTTGCGCTCCGCCATAAATGCCATTGCGGATAACGGAGACAACTATTACGCCCGCTACACGACCCTGCTGAACATGTATCGTGATGCCGCCCGACTCTGGCCTCAGGTGGCGGCTACGACAGGGTCACCCTTGAACGCCTCTCACTGGATCGAGCCACTACAGCGTGGCTTGCGCCTTTACGGAGAAGGTGAAGGTTGGTAGTTACGGAGGGCCGCGACCACATGCTCCGCCGCCCATACTCGCCTTTCACGGCTATGAGGCGACTCAAGTCGAGGGCGAATAACCCATTCTCCGGCGACCATCAGGCCACCTTGGTCACGTTCGACCTCAACCGCCACTCGTCGCGTTGCCTTATCTGTCAGGTCACCCATCACAACAACGTACGAATCCGCCCAAACTGCGTAAGTGCGAACCTGACGCAGGGCCTTTCGCCAATCATCTACTTTGGCCTCGACAGCGATAACACTGCCATGTGGCTTGATGGTCGCCGGTCTTACATAAAGGTTAGCCCTGACCTCGATTAGGCCACCCGACTTGATGAGATGCGGCACCCTTCGCGTGATCGTCGAAATTGGCCATCCAATCGCGCGAGCGAGAGAATCTACTGTGCGAGGCGCATTGGCATGAGCTACCGCTACAATCGCAGCGTCAATTTCATTCAGCAGCGGGGACACCGGACAATCGAGGCGTGCATCGAGTGCATCCCGCCCACCAATAATTGCCGTAAAATCAGGGATCCCGTACGGACCTGTCATCTCTCGAACAATACTCAAATCCCGCCTAGGAGCAGCCAGATCGGCACATGCTTTTAGGGCTGGGGCATGAAGAGCGAGCTCTTTCGTCGGCTGGAATCGTTTCCCCGCGCGGGGCTTCGCCGTATCAGTGATATTTGCGTTCACTCCACACCCCGATTACAGACAGCGTTCATTTTTCTCAGACAACTAGCCTACAGCAAGGTACTGACAACAGTGGTGATCAGGCTCTCGGCAAGCACCCTCTCCCAGCTATAAGTAACTACACGCGCCTCTCCGACATGCGCACCGTCATAACCTGACCCCGCTGCCAAAAATCACCCACATTATCGCTTGCTGTGAGCAGAACACCAATCAGGCCACAAGACGGGCCCAAACTACTTTGGAACAAACAGGTCTCCAGTCCGACCTGCACTCGTGTAATCAACGTCGCATCCTCTGCACCCGTCCATAGACCAGATGCACCACTTGGCAGGCCCCGCTACTTCGCGGGCCGGGCCGTCTGTGGGCCGTCCGAGGGCGGCCAACGACGACAGATGACGACAGTCAACGACAGCCCTACCCCTGCTCAGAGATGGGGCCCCGGGCGCCGGCACAGGTGCTAATCCGCGAAGGTGAGTTGAGGAACTCCAGAGCTTCGGCGGAGGATGGCCCGCATGACCTCCAGTGCGCGCCCCCTCCTCAACCGCCGGCTCGCCGAGTTCGGGACGACGATCTTCGCCGAGATGTCGGCCCTGGCCCTGAGCACCGGGGCCATCAACCTCGGGCAGGGCTTCCCCGACACCGACGGACCCGAGGAGGTCAGGGAGGCGGCCGTGCGGGCGCTGCGGGACGGCCGCGGCAACCAGTACCCGCCGGGCCCGGGCGTCCCCGAGCTGCGCACCGCGATCGCCGCACACCAGCAGCGCCGCTACGGCCTGTCCTGGGACCCCGACACGGAGGTCCTGGTCACGGCCGGTGCCACCGAGGCCATCGCCGCCGCCCTGCTGGCACTGGTGGAGCCCGGTGACGAGGTGGTCGCCCTGGAGCCGTACTACGACTCGTACGCGGCGTGCGTCGCGATGGCCGGCGGGCGCCGCGTGCCGGTGACGCTGCGCGCGGACGTCGAGGAGGGCCGTTTCCGGCTGGACCTCGACGAGCTGCGCGGCGCCGTCACCGACCGCACCCGCCTGCTGCTGATCAACACCCCGCACAACCCGACCGGCACGGTCCTCACCCGTGCGGAGCTGGCCGCCATCGCCGAGCTGGCGGTGGAGCGTGACCTGCTGGTCGTGACGGACGAGGTGTACGAGCACCTGGTCTTCGACGACGCCGAGCACGTGCCGCTGGCGGCCTTCCCGGGGATGCGCGAGCGCACCGTCACCGTCTCCAGCAGCGGCAAGACGTTCTCGTTCACCGGCTGGAAGGTGGGGTGGGTGACGGCCGCCCCGGGGCTGGTCACGGCGGTCCGCTCGGCGAAGCAGTACCTGACGTACGTCTCGGCGGGCCCGTTCCAGTACGCGGTCGCCGAGGCCCTGTCCCTGCCCGAGTCGTACTTCACGGACTTCCGCGCCGACATGCTGGCCAAGCGGAACCTGCTGGCGGCGGGTCTGGAGGAAGCCGGGTTCCGGGTCTTCCGCCCTTCGGGCACGTATTTCGTGACCACCGACATCCGCCCCCTCGGCGAGAGCGACGGCACCGCCTTCTGCCGCGCCCTGCCGGAACGCGCGGGCGTCGTCGCCATCCCCAACGCGGTCTTCTACGACCATCGCGCGGAGGGCGCGCCGTTCGTGCGCTTCGCCTTCTGCAAGCGGACGGCCGTGCTGGAGGAGGCGGTGGGGCGGCTCAAGGGCGTCGCGGGCGGCTGAGGCGCCGGGCTGCCGAGAGGAGCGGGAGCGGCAGAACCGCGGGAGCAGCGGGAACGGCGGGAAAAGACAGACGGCGCGTGCGGCGCGCACCGTGTGCGTACGCGCCGACGCGCCGTGCGAGGCCCTCGGGGCCTACTCGCCGTCCTCGGGCTTCTCCGCCTCGTTGATCTCCTGCTCCAGACCGAGCTGCTCGACGAGCCACTTGTCGAACTCGATCGCGGCGCGCACCCAGCTGACCGTCGAGGAGACGAAGTGCTCCAGGCTCACGCCCATGCCGATCAGCATCTGGGCCTCGCCGATGAGGCGGACCGTGCCGTCGTCGTGGGTGTGGCTGTAGACCTTGGGCCACAGGGTGCGGCGGTTCCAGTCGTCGATGGACTCCAGGATCTGCGGCTTGGCCTCGATCTCGTGGGGCCGGTCGTAGAACGTCCGCACGGAGAAGACCTGCTGGTCTCCCTCTCCACGGAACATGAAGTAGGTGCGGAACTGCTCCCACGGCGCCGCGAGGTCTCCCTCGTCGTCGACGACGTACTTGAGCTCCATCTGGTCGAGGAGCTGCTTCACGAGGTCCTGATCCGGGACGACGGGGCCCGCCGGTCCTTGCGGCTGCGGCTCGGGCTGGCCCCCGAAGTTCGGAATCGAGGACGGGTCGATGGTCACCGTGAATTTCCCTTCGTACGGATTCCGCCATCCTCCCCCATGCGGGGAGGGGGGTGGCAAGCCCCGACAGACCCTGTCAGCCCACGGCTGACACGATCCGGTCAACCGCAACCTCCGGGTGCCGCAGCCCGTCTCCCCCAAGGGTGGACGACAGGGGGCGGTGGCCGTGGTGGAAGCGGAGCGAGGACGTACCCGGTGGGGGCTGGTCCTGCCGTTCGTGGCGCTGCCGGTGCTCGTTCTCGGGTTCCTCGTCCTCGGCCTTTTCATGTGGGCCTGGTCCGACGAGAACGGGGACGACCGCTCCGGCGCGGCGGCCGGTGTCCCCTGCGCCGAGGCCCTGGCCTTCGGCGGCGCCGCACCTCCCGGCGAGGCCGAGGTGCGGGACTGCACGGTGCAGCGGGGCATCGACACCGCGTACTCGGCGGTGCTGCGGATGCCCCGCGAGGACGTGCGCGGCTGGCTGCGGACGACCTACCCGGACGCCCCGGAGCCGCGCACGGGGGGCGGGGTCTGCGGGGCGCTCTGCCTCGACGTGACCCACGAGGACGGCCTGCCGGGCACCCCGCAGGCGCACGTGGTGCAGGTGCGGGTGGAGTACGAGAACGCCGAGACGGCGCGGGTGCGCTTCTCGGCGTTCACGATGTGACCCCCGGGTCCGGGCCGCCTACAGGGTCTTGCCCGTGGCCGGGCCCACCAGGAGCCCGTCCTCGAAGCGGTCGACGCGGACCGTGTCGCCGTCCTTGATCTCCCCGGAGAGGATCTCCTTGGCGAGGCGGTCGCCGATGGCCGACTGGACGAGCCGCCGCAGCGGCCGGGCCCCGTAGGCCGGGTCCAGGCCCTCCTCGGCGAGCCAGGCCAGGGCCTCCGGCGTGATGTCGAGGGTCAGGCGCCGCTCGGCCAGGCGCTTGGCCAGGCGGTCGATCTGGAGCTTGGCGATGCGCTCCAGCTCCGGCTTGGTCAGCGCGGCGAAGACGACCAGGTCGTCCAGGCGGTTGAGGAACTCCGGCTTGAAGGAGCTGCGCACCACCTCCAGCACCTGCTCCTTCTTCTCCGCCTCGCTGGTGATCGGGTCGACCAGGAACTGGCTGCCCAGGTTCGAGGTGAGCACCAGGATCGTGTTGCGGAAGTCGACCGTGCGGCCCTGTCCGTCCGTGAGCCGGCCGTCGTCGAGCACCTGCAGCAGGATGTCGAAGACCTCGGGGTGGGCCTTCTCGACCTCGTCCAGCAGGACGACGGAGTACGGCCGCCGGCGCACGGCCTCGGTGAGCTGGCCGCCCTCCTCGTAACCGACGTATCCGGGCGGGGCGCCGACGAGGCGGGCCACACTGTGCTTCTCGCTGTACTCCGACATGTCGATGCGGACCATGGCCCGCTCGTCGTCGAAGAGGAAGTCGGCGAGGGCCTTGGCGAGTTCGGTCTTGCCGACGCCGGTCGGGCCGAGGAAGAGGAAGGACCCGGTGGGCCGGTCGGGGTCGGCGATCCCGGCGCGTGAGCGGCGTACGGCGTCGGACACGGCGCGCACGGCCTCGCTCTGCCCGATGAGCCGCTTGCCCAGCTCGTCCTCCATGCGCAGCAGCTTCTGCGTCTCGCCCTCCATCAGGCGCCCGGCGGGGATGCCGGTCCAGGAGGCGACGACGTCGGCGATGTCGTCGGCGCCGACCTCCTCCTTGACCATGGTGTCCTTGGCAACCTCCTCCTCGGCCTCGGACGCGGCCTCAAGGTCGCGCTCCAGGGCCGGGATCTCGCCGTACAGCAGCTTGGAGGCGGTGTCGAAGTCGCCGTCGCGCTGGGCGCGTTCGGCCTGGCCACGCAGTTCGTCGAGGCGTTCCTTCAGCTCGCCGACGCGGTTGAGGGACTGCTTCTCCTTCTCCCAGCGGGCGGTCAGGCCGCGCAGCTCCTCCTCCTTGTCGGCGAGGTCGCGGCGCAGCTTCTCCAGGCGCTCGCGGGAGGCCGCGTCGGTCTCCTTGCCGATCGCCAGCTCCTCCATCTTCAGCCGGTCGACGGCGCGCTGGAGTTCGTCGATCTCGACGGGCGAGGAGTCGATCTCCATGCGCAGCCGCGAGGCGGCCTCGTCGACCAGGTCGATGGCCTTGTCGGGCAGGAAGCGGGAGGTGATGTACCGGTCGGAGAGCGACGCGGCGGCGACGAGCGCGCTGTCGGCGATCTGCACCTTGTGGTGGGCCTCGTAGCGTCCCTTGAGTCCGCGCAGGATCGCGATGGAGTCCTCGACGGACGGCTCGGCGACCAGCACCTGCTGGAAGCGCCGCTCCAGGGCGGGGTCCTTCTCGATCCGCTCGCGGTACTCGTCGAGGGTCGTCGCGCCGACCATGCGCAGCTCGCCGCGGGCCAGCATGGGCTTGAGCATGTTGCCGGCGTCCATGGCGGAGTCGCCGCCGGCCCCGGCGCCCACGACGGTGTGCAGCTCGTCGATGAAGGTGATGATCTGCCCGTCGGAGTCCTTGATCTCGGCCAGGACGGTCTTCAGGCGCTCCTCGAACTCGCCCCGGTACTTGGCGCCCGCGACCATGGCGCCGAGGTCGAGCGCGACGAGCCGCTTGTCCTTCAGCGACTCGGGCACGTCGCCCTTGACGATCCGCTGGGCGAGCCCCTCGACGACGGCGGTCTTGCCGACGCCGGGCTCGCCGATCAGCACGGGGTTGTTCTTGGTGCGCCGCGACAGCACCTGCACCACGCGCCGGATCTCCTGGTCCCGGCCGATGACCGGGTCGAGCTTGCCCTCGCGGGCGGCGGCGGTGAAGTCGGTCCCGAACTTCTCCAGGGCCTTGTACTGGCCCTCGGGGTCTGCGGTGGTCACGCGGCGCTGTCCTCGCGTCTTCTGGAAGGCGGCCTGAAGCTTCTTGGCGTCGGCGCCCTGCCGGGAGAGCACCTCGCCGGCCGCGCCGCCCTTGGCGGCGATGCCGATGAGCAGATGCTCCGTGGAGAGGTACTCGTCGCCGAGGTCCTTGGCGCGGGCCTGCGCGTCGGCGACGACGGCGAGCGTCTCGCGGTTGGGCTGGGGCGGCGCGACGGTCGACCCGGTCACGCTGGGCAGCCCGGCGAGCACGCGCTCGGCGCCGGAGCGCACGGCGGCCTGGTCGGCTTCGACCGCGGCGAGCAGGTCGGTGATGTTCTCGTTGTCCTGCCCCTGGAGCAGTGCGAGGAGCAGGTGGGCGGGGGTGAGGTCGGGGTGCCCCTCGGTCACGGCCCGGTTGCTGGCAGCGTTGATCGCGTCCCGGCTCCGGTTGGTCAGCTCGGCGTCCACGTTCGCGTTCTCCTCCTTGCACTGACCCGAACGACTTACACAAAGTTGAGTCTACTCCACTCAAGGCGGTGCCGGGGAGGCGCAGGAGCTAAGTTCCGGGCCATGGCGACCAAGTACTCCGTCGATCCGGGCGCCCCGGACCCGTCGTATCTCGGCTTCTGGCGGGAACGGCACCTGTGCACCCTGACGACGCTCCGCCCGGACGGCACTCCGCACGTGGTACCCGCCGGGGTGACATACGATCCCGCGGCCCGGCTCGCTCGGGTCATCACCAACAGGACGAGCGCGAAGGTGCGGCACGTGCTGGCCGCCGGGGACGAGGGGGCGGCGGTCGCCGTCTGCCAGCTGGAGGGCAGACGCTGGGCGACACTGGAGGGCCGGGCCTTCGTCCGTACGGAACCGGAGCGGGTGGCGGAGGCGGAGCGCCGCTACGCGGAGCGCTACGGGCGGACGCCGTCGCCGAACCCGTCACGTGTGGTCATCGAGATAGAGCTGACCCGCGCGCTGGGGCGCGGTTGAGCGAAGTGAACATCCACACCGGTGATCGACCGGTTCCGGCCACAAGGGAAGCGGGCCGATACCCGGAAATGTCCCCACAAACTGCAGCGGCGTCACCGTGTTCAGGTCACGGTGACGCCGCTGCGGGGGGAAGCACCTGAGCGATCTGTTACGACGGGGGAATCGCGTCAGGCACTGCGGGGGGTGGCAGAGATGGTCCGCGGGACAGGGGAGTCGGCCTCCACCTGCTGGTGGTCCCGTTGGTCCAGGTTCACAAAGATCATTCCGTACCGCACGGCACATCGCACTGGCTGCGGCGCCCCCCGAGGCCGCCGCAGACACCGGTACGCCCGCACGTCTCCGTCCTCGTCGCGCGTGACGACGACCGGCTCACCGAACACGGTCACCATCAGCGAGTCACCGCTGTGGGGGATGGCGGTGACCAGGTCGATGAAGTGCCAGCCGGAGCGGTAGGCGGTGGCCATTTCACGGCGGAAGGAGCGGTCGTCGGGTGGAGTGGTCACGGTCAGCTCCCCGCTCCGTCGACCCCGGGGCTCGGCCACTGGGTGTTGTCAGCCACTGCCGCGTTCACAGCCACCGCCGGCCACTGCGTGTTCGCCCGGGTTCCGCTCTCCTCATCGGAGAAGCCGCTCAGCGCACCGAGGGCTACGACGGCGGAGAAGGCGGCGACAAGCACCGAGCGAAGCATTTTGTTACGCATAGTCGGCTTCGTCCTCACTTGAAGGTCCCCTTTTCCCCCGTCGAGTACGACGATGGCTCATTCGGGCACGTCATGGCCACACAATCGATGCATCATGTTCCTGCATGTTCAGGACCCTGGGGGGTGGAGATTTGGCAACGAATCCGACAAAGGAGACACATCCCCATGCGATGACCGAGTGGTGCGAGGAGGGAGGCCGTCTGTACGCCTCCGCTCTGCGTACCGGACGCATCGCACGCGCGGAAGTGGAGTCGGCGCCTTGCCTGGTGGAGTTCGACCTCCTCCACCCCGATCCGGACGATCCCGACTGGCTGCGTCCGGTGCCCCCGGTCATCGCCCTGTCCCGGCAGCTCGGTCCCCTGGAGAACGAGATCGCCCAGCGCAGGCGCCTGGCCGTCGATCTGGCGGAGACCTTCCAGCCGTTCATGGCCATGGGTACCCACACGGCGTCCGGCGACTCCATCACCGTGCTCGAAGGCGGTGAACGCATCAACGCCGCGCTCAACCTGGCCACCGCCCAGTGCCAGGCGGAGCTGCTGACGGTACAGCCCAGCGACCGTGTCTCCGAGCGGAGCCTGCTGCGCAGTCTCGAACGCGACAAGCCCCTGATCGACCGAGGGGTCAAGGTCCGGAGTCTGTACCAGCACACCGCCCGCTACAACCCCGAGAAACTTGCCTACGTGGCGCGGCTGTCCGAGGGGAAGGTGGAGTACCGCACCATCGACGAGCTCGTCGAGCGCCTGATCATCTGCGACGAGACGGTCGCCTTCATCCCGGCGCGGGACGACCAGCAGATCGCCCTGGAGCTGCGCCATCCCGGGCTCGTGCGCTACCTCATCAAGGTCTTCGAGTACCTCTGGGACCGTGCGGTGCCCATGAGCACCGGCGCGCCCTACGAGGCGGCCTCCGACGGCATCACCGAGATCCAGCACTCCATCGCCAAGCTCCTGGTGGAGGGCCACGTGGACGAGGCCATCGCCCGCCGCCTCGGCATGAACGTCCGCACCTGCCGGGCCCACATAGCCAAGCTGGCGTCGGCCCTGGGCAGCGGCAGCCGGGCCCAGCTCGGCTATCTCATCGCCCAGTCGGGGATCCTGCAGCAGGACCACTGAACAGGAGGAATCCCCGGGTGACTTCGGCGCCACACCCCCCGCACGCCCCGGAGGACCTGTGCCGGGCCGGCACGGACCTGTACGAACGTGCCCTGCGGGAAGGCCGCGTGGACGCCGGTGAGGCCCACGCCGCGCCCTGTCTGGCGGAGTTCGGCCTGCTGCAGCCCGCCGTCGACGATCCGCACCGGCTGGAGCCCGTCGCCCCGGCCGTCGCCCTGCACCGGCTGCTGCGGACCACCGCCGAACGCATCGCACGGGAACGGCGGCGCGAGGAACGGCTGGCCGAGACCTTCGGAGCCCTCGGGGCCGCCGAGGGGCACGGCACGGCCGCGGACACCACCCCGACGCTCCGGCTCCTCAGCGGCAAGGAGACGATCAACAGGACGCTCACCGAGGTGCTGACGGACGCGTCACGCGAACTGCTCACCATCCAGCCGCGCGCCGGTCTCCCGCCGCAGCGCGTCGAGGCGGCCTACGCCCTGGCCCTGAGCCGCGACCAGTCGCTGCTGGACCGGGGCGGCCGCATCCGCACCCTCTACCAGCACACGCTCCGCCACTCCCCCACGACCGCCGCCTACCACGACCGGCTCGACGGCGACGTCGAGGCGCGGGCCCTGGACGAGATCACCGACCGGCTCATCGTCGTGGACCGGGAGGTCGCGTTCATGCCCGCCGACGGCAGCGGTGACCTCGCCCTGGAGATCCGTCACCCGGCCATCGTGCGGTTCCTGGCCACCACGTTCGACCGCCTCTGGCGCCTGGCCACCCCGGTGTTCCCCGAAGCCGCCCCCCAGCCCTCCCGCGACGGCATCACCCCCCGCCAGCGGGCCATCGCGGCCCTCCTCGTCGAAGGGCACACCGATGCCGTCATCGCCGACCGGCTCGGGATGAACATCCGCACCGCCCGCGTCCACATCGCCAAGCTCGCCGCCACGCTGGGCAGTCAGAGCAGGGCCCAGCTCGGGTACCTCATCGGGCAGTCCGGGATTCTCGACCGGGAAGACTGACCTGCCGGGCGGCGGCCCCCCGTGGCGGCCCGTCCAGGCCCGCCTGGGCGATGCGCACGCCCAGTTGCGTACGGCTCGCCGCCCCCAGCGTCTCCGACAGCCGCGCGATGTGCGCCCGGCAGGTACGGACGCTGATGCCCAGGCGCTCCGCGATCACCGCGTCCTGGTGGCCCTCCGCCAGCAGCGCCGCGATGGACTGCTCCCGGTGGGAGATGCCCTCGATGCCCGTGTCGGGCAGCGGGGCCGTCAGCGGGATCGCCAGGCGCCACAGCCGCTCGAAGACCGTGACCAGATACTCGATCAGCGCGGGGTGGCGCAGCTCCAGCGCCATCGTCCGGTCGGTGTTGGCGGGGATGAACGCCACCGTCCGGTCGAACAGGATCAGCCGGTCGATGACCTCGTCCAGCGTGCGCGCCTCGACCGCGTCGCCCATCAGCTCCAGATACGTCAGCAGCCCCTGCCCGTGCCGGGCGACATGGGTGTACAGGTCCCGCATCCGCACCCCGCGGCCCCGCAGCGCCAGCGCCCGGTGCAGCCCCTCGGAGAGCTCCGCCTCGCGCCGGATGCCGCCCGGCTGCACGGTCAGCACCTCGGTCGTGCACGCCTGGGTCGCCTCGTCCATCGCCGCCTGGATCCGGGCGAGTCCGTCCAGGACCCGGATCGCCGGGCCCTCCGTGGCGGCCGCGGCCGGCTGCACCTGGCGGCCCAGCCCGGCGTACCGCTCGAACGCGGCCACGGCCGAACCCACCCGCCGCTGGCTCGCGCTGACCTCGTCGTACATCCCGCGCAGCAGCCGGGTCATGACCTCCTGCGGAGAGGTCGGCACCAGCCAGTCCATGTCGTCCGGGTCCGGGTGCAGCAGGGCGAGTTCCAGCAGGCAGGGCACCGGCTCCGCGTCCCGGCGCGCGACCCGGCCCCGCCGCACGGCCCGGGAATACACGCGATCCCCGGCCTCGCACAGCCGGTCGGCACCGTGAGGATGCTCCTCCGCCCCGTGCCCGGCCATCGCCCGTTCCACCCCCGGTTACGCCGTCTTCCGCAGCGCAACTATGCGCGGCCGGGACCTGCTCCGCAACACGGCTCCCCCGCGCCGGAGTTCCTTTCCGCGCCGCCGGGCCCGTGCCTCCGCTCGCTCCGACCTGGCCTGTTGCCGCGCCAAGGGGTGCCGTCCGTACGGCCGATGTGCGACCTTTGTGATCACGGGCCGGGCCCGCCTGCCCGGCGAGGGGGAGAGATGGACGACCCGGGGGAACCGGCGGACCGCCGGCGGCTGCCCGCCGTGGACGCGCTGCGGGGTTTCGCCCTGCTGGGCATCCTGGTGGTCAACAGCGCGCAGATGCTGAGCCCCTGGGAGGCGGAGGGGTTCCGCGACCCCGGCGCGACGCCCGCGGACCACGTCGCCGTCTGGCTGGTGACGGCGCTGGCGTCGAGCAAGTTCTACCTGCTGTTCTCGTTCCTGTTCGGCTACAGCTTCACGCTGCAGACGGTCTCCGCCGAGCGGGACGGCGGCTCCGTCACCGCGCGCTTCCTGCGCCGGTCCCTGGGCCTGGTGCTCCTCGGCCTGGCGCACGCCGTGCTGCTGTACACCGGCGACATCCTCATGGCCTACGGCCTGCTGGGCCTGGTCCTGCTGTGGGCGCGGCGGATCGCACCGGCCACGGCGGTGAAGGCCGCCGCCTGGCTCTACGGCGTGTTCGGCGTCGTCCTCGTCGCCCTGGGGGCGCTCACCACGGCGGTGGACGAGGAGGAGCCCGTGCCGCACGGGGCGATCGCCGAGGCCGTGGCCGCCTACCGCGGCACCGCCGGCACGGTCGTACGGGAGAACCTGGACCGGCTGCCGCTCACCCTCGCCGCCGTGCTGCTGATGGCCCCGGGCGTGCTCGCGGCCTTCCTGCTGGGTCTGGCGGCGGGCAAACGGCGCCTGCTCGCTCCCGGCGGGGTGGGCCGCGCCCGGCTGCGGCGGACCGCGGCGGCCGGACTGGCCGTCGGGCTCCCGGGGGCGGTGTTCTTCGCCTGCGCCGCCCAGGGGCCGCTGGAGGACCGCTGGCACCTCCTGGGCGTCGGCGTGGGCACCCTGACGGCGCCGGCCCTGTCGGCCGCCTACGCGTGCCTGCTGCTGCTCCTGCTGGACTCCCCGCGGGGTGACCGGGTGCGGCGGCTGTTCGTCCCGGCGGGCCGCCTCGCGCTCACGAACTACCTGGGGCAGTCCCTGGTCGTGATGTGCGTGGCGACGGCGTACGGCCTGTCCCTGTACGGGCGGCTGGGGGCGGCCGCCGTGCTGCTGCTCGCCCTCGCCGTGTACGCGCTCCAGCTGGCCCTCAGCACCGCGTGGCTGCGGCGCTTCGGGCACGGGCCCGCCGAGTGGCTGCTCCGGGCGCTCACCCTGGCCGGACGCCCGGGACGGGCCCGGGCCCCGCGGGCGCCGGAACCGGCTAGTTGAGACCGGCCGCCTGGCACGCCGCCTTGTACTTGGCGGTGCAGATGTCCGACACCTTGTAGATGTCGTCTGCCACGACCGTGTCCTCGATGTTCTCCTTGGTCAGCGCGACCACCGGCACGAGCTGGGCCGGAATGCCCTTGTGCGTGGGGCTGTCGACCTTGTCGCGGGTGAGCGCGGCGAACTGGATGTCGCGGCCCTGCACCTTGGCGACGGCCATCTCCGCGGCGTTCTCCGCCTCCTGCGGGTACGACTTGTAGACGCTCATGTACTGCTCGTCCGCGAGGATCCGCTGCACGGCCGCGAGTTCGGCGTCCTGGCCGGTGATCGGCGGCAGGTCGGTCACGCCCGCGGCCTCCAGGGCCTTGACGATGCCGCCGGCCATGCCGTCGTTGGCCGAGTAGACGGCCTTGATGTTGTCCTTGCCGATCCTCGCGATCGCCTCGGCCATGTTGGCCTGGGCGTTCTCCGGCTTCCAGTCCTTGGTGTCGAAGGACTGCGCGATCGTCACCTTGCCGTTCAGCTCGGACATCGCCCCGGCCTTGAACTGCTTGGCGTTGGGGTCCGTCGACGAGCCGTTCATCATGACGATCTTGTCGGACAGGCTCGCCTTCTCGCCGATGGCCTCCAGCAGCGAGCGGCCCTGGACCTCGCCGACCAGTTCGTTGTCGAAGGAGATGTACGCCTCGATCGGGCCCTCGGCCAGCCGGTCGTAGGCGATGACCGGGATGCCGGCCTCCTTGGCCTTCTTCACGCCGTCGGCGATGGCGTGCGAGTCGACCGCGTCCAGCAGGATCACGTCGACGCGGTCGTCGATCATCTTCTGCATCTGGCTCGCCTGCTTGCCGGCGTCGGCCTCGGCGTTGGCGTACTCGACGCGGCCCTTGTCGTTGGTGAGCGACTCGACCTTCCGCTTGATGATCGGGTAGTCGAAGTTCTCGTAGCGCGTGTTCGCCTTCTCCGGCAGCAGCAGGCCCACCGTGATGTCGTTGCCCTTGGTCGGGCTCGCGTCGTCGCTGCTCCCGGTCGCGTTGAGCACGCCGCAGCCGGCGAGCGTGACGGAGATCGTGGCGGTGGCCACGGATATGGCGATACGACGACGCATGCGGAAGCTCACTTCGCGTGTGATTCGGACGTGGGCACAGCATTGCGGCCCATGTGTCTGAAAAGACAACGCGGACGCGCCCCCCAGCGTCAAGCGGAACCACTTAACGAGATGGCAACACCACGCTCCGCAGCAGTTGTGAAGACTCTGCGGAATCATCTTCAAGTCCCGCTCACGGCCCGGTCATCGACGAGGAGGGGGGCGGAATCGCCCTCAAGGCGCACAAGGCACGCGAAAGGGGCCGGGAGTCTCCTCCCGGCCCCTTTTCCGCGCGATGGGCGCGTCAGTCGGACTGCTGCTGCCGCTTCGGCCGCCACACCACCAGCGCGCTGGTCTGCTGCACCTCCTGGTACGGCACCAGGTCCCGGCGGTACGACGCGTGCACCGCCGCCTCGCGCTGGCGCATCGCCGCCGCGGCGCCGTCGAGCGCGTCCTCCAGCTCGGCCACCCGGGCCTGGAGGGCCGCGACCTGGTTCTCCAGTTCGATGATGCGCTTGATTCCGGCCAGGTTGATGCCCTCGTCCTGCGACAACTGCTGCACCTGGCGGAGCAGTTCGATGTCACGGGCCGAGTAGCGCCGGCCCCGGCCGGCCGTGCGGTCCGGGGACACCAGGCCCAGACGGTCGTACTGGCGCAGGGTCTGCGGGTGCAGGCCGGACAGCTGGGCCGCCACCGAGATGACGTAGACCGGGGTCTCCTCGGTCAGTTCATACGGGTTGCGTCGACGACCGTCCATCTGACTCATGCTCCCTTCGCGGCCTGGAACAGCTCCGCCCGCGGATCCTCACCCGCGGTCGCCTCGCGATACGCCTCGAGTGCGTCACGAGCCTTCCCCGTCAGGTCCTTCGGGACACTCACCTCGACGGTGACCAGGAGGTCGCCGCGGGTGCCGTCCTTGCGGACCGCGCCCTTGCCCCGGGCGCGCATCGTACGGCCGTTCGGCGTGCCGGGGGGCAGCTTCAGCGTGACGGGCGGGCCGCCCAGGGTGGGCACCCGCACCTCGCCGCCGAGGGCCGCCTCGGTGAAGGTGACCGGGACGGTGACGGTGAGGTTGTCGTCCTTGCGGCCGAACACGGGGTGGGAGTCGACGTGCACGACCACGTACAGGTCGCCCGCCGGACCGCCGCGCTCGCCCGGCGCGCCCTTGCCGCGCAGCCGGATCCGCTGGCCGTCGCTGACGCCCGCCGGGATGCGCACCTGCATGGTCCGCGAGGACTTGGCCCGGCCGCTGCCCTTGCAGACGTCGCAGGGGGTCTCGGCGATCAGGCCGCGGCCCTTGCAGTCCGGGCAGGGGTCGGTGAGGGAGAAGCCGCCGCCGCTGCCCCGGGCGACCTGCCCGGTGCCGACGCAGGTCGGGCACACGCGCGGTGTGCCGTTCTTGTCGCCGGTGCCCGAACAGGCCTTGCAGGGCGACTGGGAGGACATCCGCAGCGGGACGGTCGCGCCCTCGATGGCCTCCGTGAAGCTGAGCGTGACCTCGGACTCGATGTCCTGGCCGCGCCGGGGCTGCGTACGCGTGCCCGGGCCGGCGCCGCCGCGGTTGAACAGGCCCCCGAAGACGTCACCGAGGCCGCCGCCGAAGCCGCCGGCGCCCTGGCCCCCCTGGCCGCCCCCGAAGAGGTCGCCCAGGTCGAAGTTGAAGGAGCCGCCCGCGCCGCCGGGCCCCGGGCGGAAGCCGCCGTTGCCGAAGAGGGCGCGCGCCTCGTCGTACTCCTTGCGCTTCTTGGGGTCACCGAGGATGTCGTTGGCCTCGGAGATCTCCTTGAAGCGCTCCTCGGCCCTGACGTTTCCCTTGTTGGCGTCCGGGTGGAACTCGCGGGCGAGCTTCCGGTACGCCTTCTTGATCTCGGCCTCGGTGGCGTCCTTGGGGACGCCGAGGACCTTGTAGTAGTCCTTCTCGATGAAGTCCTTGGTGCTCATCCTCGACGCCCCTCCTTCCCTTCGTCCACGTCAGCCCTCGTCCGGGCCACCGCTCTCCTTGTCGTCGGCTTCGGCGGACTCGTCCGCCTTGACCGTCTGTGCCCCCGGCTGGGGCTCGGCCACCGCCACCCGCGCGGGGCGGATGGTGCGCTCGCCGATCCGGTACCCGGGCTGCAGAATCGCCACGCAGGTCGTCTCGGTGACGTCCGGCGCGTAGCTGTGCATCAGGGCCTCGTGGATCGTCGGGTCGAAGGGCTCGCCCTCCTTGCCGAACTGCTGCAGGCCCATCTTGGCCGCGGTGCTCTCCAGCGACTCGGCGACGGACTTGAAGCCGCCCACCAGTTCGCCGTGCTCGCGCGCGCGGCCGATGTCGTCGAGCACGGGCAGGAGCTCGGTCAGGAGGTTCGCGATGGCGATCTCCTTGACCGCGATCCGGTCGCGCTCGACCCGGCGGCGGTAGTTCTGGTACTCGGCCTGGAGGCGCTGGAGGTCCGCGGTGCGCTCGCCGAGGGCGGTGCGCACCTGGTCCAGCTGGGCCACCAGACCGGCGTCCTGGCCCGTGTCCCCGGCCGGGGCCGCCTTCTCCTCCGGGGAGGAGGAGGCGGCCTTCGGCTCGGCGTCGTCGGAGGTGGCGCCGGAAGGGACGTCGGGCTGCTGCTCGTCGAAGCCCGGGGTCTCCTCCGTCACGCGGCACCGTCCTTCCGGTCCTCGTCGACGATCTCGGCGTCGACGACGTCGTCGTCGGCCTTGGCGTCACCGGCACCCGCGCCGGCTCCGGCGGAGGCGCCGCCGGCGGCCTGGGCGCCCTGGGCGTCGGCGTACATGGCCTGGCCCAGCTTCTGGGAGACGGCGGCGACCTTCTCGGTGGCCGTGCGGATCTCGGTGGTGTCCTCGCCCTTGAGCTTCTCCTTCAGCTCGGCGACGGCCTCCTCGACCTCGGTCTTGATCTCGCCCGGGACCTTGTCCTCGTTGTCCTTGAGGAACTTCTCGGTCTGGTAGACGAGCTGCTCGCCCTGGTTGCGGGACTCGGCGGCCTCGCGGCGCTTGTGGTCCTCCTCCGCGTAGCGCTCGGCCTCCTCGCGCATGCGGTCGACCTCGTCCTTCGGCAGCGAGGAGCCGCCGGTGACGGTCATCTTCTGCTCCTTGCCCGTGCCGAGGTCCTTCGCGGTCACGTGCATGATGCCGTTGGCGTCGATGTCGAAGGACACCTCGATCTGCGGGACGCCGCGGGGCGCCGGGGGCAGACCGGTCAGCTCGAACATCCCGAGCTTCTTGTTGTACGCCGCGATCTCGCGCTCGCCCTGGTAGACCTGGATCTGCACGGACGGCTGGTTGTCCTCGGCGGTGGTGAAGATCTCGGACCGCTTGGTCGGGATCGTCGTGTTCCGCTCGATGAGCTTGGTCATGATGCCGCCCTTGGTCTCGATGCCGAGGGACAGCGGGGTGACGTCGAGGAGCAGGACGTCCTTGACCTCGCCCTTGAGGACACCGGCCTGCAGGGCGGCGCCGATGGCGACGACCTCGTCCGGGTTGACGCCCTTGTTGGCGTCCTTGCCGCCGGTCAGCTCCTTGACGAGCTCGGCGACGGCGGGCATACGGGTCGAGCCGCCGACGAGGACGACGTGGTCGATCTCGCTGATGGAGATGCCGGCGTCCTTGATGACGTTGTGGAACGGCGTCTTGCAGCGCTCCAGGAGGTCCGCGGTCAGCTGCTGGAACTGCGCGCGGGTGAGCTTCTCGTCGAGGTGCAGGGGGCCCTCGGCGGAGGCGGTGATGTAGGGCAGGTTGATCGAGGTCTCGGTCGACGAGGACAGCTCGATCTTCGCCTTCTCGGCGGCCTCGCGCAGACGCTGCAGGGCCATCTTGTCCTTGCCCAGGTCCACGCCGTGGCCGGACTGGAACTGCTGGACCAGGTAGTCGACGATGCGCTGGTCCCAGTCGTCACCACCGAGGTGGTTGTCACCGTTGGTGGCCTTCACCTCGACGACGCCGTCGCCGATCTCCAGCAGCGAGACGTCGAACGTACCGCCACCGAGGTCGAAGACCAGGATGGTCTGGTCGTCCTTGTCGAGGCCGTACGCCAGCGCGGCGGCGGTCGGCTCGTTGACGATGCGCAGCACGTTCAGACCGGCGATCTCGCCGGCCTCCTTCGTGGCCTGGCGCTCGGAGTCGTTGAAGTACGCCGGGACGGTGATGACCGCGTCGGTCACCTTCTCGCCCAGGTAGGCCTCGGCGTCCCGCTTCAGCTTCTGCAGCACGAAGGCGCTGATCTGCTGCGGGTTGAAGGGCTTCCCGTCGAGCTCGATCTTCCAGTCCGTGCCCATGTGGCGCTTGACGGAGCGGATGGTCCGGTCCACGTTCGTGACCGCCTGGCGCTTGGCGACCTCGCCGACGAGCACCTCACCGTTCTTGGCGAAGGCGACGACGGACGGCGTGGTCCTGGCGCCCTCGGCGTTGGTGATGACGGTGGGCTCGCCGCCCTCCAGAACGCTGACGACGGAGTTAGTCGTGCCCAGGTCGATGCCGACCGCACGTGCCATGGTTGGTTCCTCCAGCTGACTTGAGTGCAACGGACTCAAGTGTGCACGACGGCTCCCCACCGGTCAACAGAGCTGAGTCGACCGGGCTCAAGTCTTATCCGTTCCTTACACGCAACGGCGCTCTGACCTGCGGCGATACTGAGCGTCGAGCGGTGTACACAGGGACACGGGAGAGGGACAACACCACCACCACCGCCCCGCCCGCCACCCACCACAGGGCGTCGCTCCCGACCCGTTCGGCGTGCGCGAGTACCCCGACGACCGCGCCGGACAACGCCGCGAGGCCCAGCAGCAGGGTGACGCCCGGCACGGTCGGACCGAGCCGGCGCAGCCGGTGCGCGAGATGGTCGGGGCCGCTGCGCAGGACGGGCCGCCCGCCCAGCCGCCGCGTCAGCAGCACGAGCACGGCGTCGGCGCCCGCCAGGGCCGTCAGCGCGAAGAGCACCCCCGCGCTCTCCGCGAGCCCGAACCCGGCCCGGACGTGCACCAGCCCGAGCGCGATCACGAACCCGGCGGTCATGGACCCGCAACTGCCCAGACCCACGCGCGCGGGATGCCAGTTGTGCAGCAGGAAGCCGGTCAGCGCCGCGGCCAGCACGCTCATCAGCCCGGCGACCCCGTCCAGGACGTCGACCGCCGCGCAGGCCGCCACCCCGAAGGCGCCGACCACCCCGGCCGTCCCGGCGAGCCCGTCGGCGTGGTCCAGCCCTCGGAAGGCGAAGGTCACCCCCACGGCCCAGGCGACGGCGAGCAGCCCGGGCACCACACCCGTCTCCCCGTACGGCACGACGCACGCGGCGGCCACGGCCGTGCCGGCGGCCAGCACCCGCCGCCGCAGCCGCCACACGTCGTCGGCCAGCCCGAGCAGGGCCACGACACCGCCGGCGACGAGCAGCCCGCCGGTCCCGCTCCCGGCCGTCCCCCAGTCCTTGACGACGACCACCGCCCCGGTGACGACCACGACGGCCACTCCGCCGGACAGCGGCACCTCCCGCTGCCGCCGCCGCTCGACCAGCCGCAGCCGCAGGGCGGGGGTCCGCAGGGCGGCCGCGAGCAGGGCGGTGAGGAGGAGGGCGGTGGCGGCGGCAGCGATCCCGTAGAGCACGGATATAAGTTAGGCGTCACTATGACAATTCGGTACGAATAACACGACGGGATCGCGGCCGGATTCCGCGGCGCTTCTGAGGCAACCCTCAGCGATTCAGATCACTGCCCACCCGGCTACAGTGCGGCGGAAGATAGGGGTAGTCTCAGACGGACCGCATAAGTTACCGCTTAGTAATTTCGGGGAACCCTCGGAAACGACAGGTCACCCCGACGAAACCCCTCGCAGGCCCGAGGAGCCCCCATGCAACTCGCCGCGATCATCGTGTCGCTGGTACTGACCGTGGTCGGCGTCGCGCTGCTCGCACGCGCGATCGGCCAGTTCGTCCGGTACTTCAAGCTGGGCCAGCCCGTGCCCGCCGGTACCCGGACCGACAACCCCTACCAGCGCAGCGTGACCCTGGTGAAGGAGTTCCTCGGCCATACGCGCATGAACCGGTGGGGCATCGTCGGCATCGCCCACTGGTTCGTCGCGGTCGGCTTCCTGACGCTGCCGCCGACCCTGGCCCAGGCCTTCGGCCAGCTGTTCCAGGCCGACTGGGTGCTGCCGGTCATCGGCACGTTCCTGCCGTTCGAGCTGTACATCGAGTTCATCGGCGTGATGACGGTCCTGGGCATCGCGGTGCTCATCGCGATCCGCCTGGCGAACCTGCCGAACCGGCCCGGCCGCAAGTCCCGCTTCGCGGGCTCCAAGGCCGGCCAGGCCTACTTCGTCGAGTACGTCATCCTCACCATCGGCCTGGCGATCTACGTGCTCCGCGGCCTGGAGGGCGCGCTGCACCACGTCGACCACTACGAGGCCTCCTACTTCGCCTCGTACCCGCTGGTCCTGGCCTTCAAGGGCCTGTCGGTCACGGCGCTGCAGAACCTGGTCTACCTGGTCGCCATGATCAAGATCAGCACCTCGTTCATCTGGATGATCGTGGTGTCGCTCAACACCAACATGGGCGTGGCCTGGCACCGCTTCCTGGCGTTCCCGAACATCTGGTTCAAGCGCGAGGCGAGCGGCGGCACGGCGCTGGGCGCCCTGCAGCCGATGACGTCCGGCGGCAAGCCGATCGACTTCACCGACCCGGGCGACGACGACGTCTTCGGCGTCTCCCAGGTCGAGCAGTTCTCCTGGAAGGGCCTGCTGGACTTCTCCACCTGCACCGAGTGCGGCCGCTGCCAGTCGCAGTGCCCCGCCTGGAACACGGGCAAGCCCCTCTCCCCCAAGCTGCTGATCATGTCGCTGCGCGACCACGCGCACGCCAAGGCGCCGTACCTGCTGGCCGGCGGCGGCAAGACGATGGAGGGCGAGGAGAAGGCGTCCGAGGAGCAGCTGGCGGGTGTGCCCGCCGCCGCCCTGGCGGAGGCCGAGCGCCCCCTGGTCGGCACGCTGGAGGAGAACGGCGTCATCGACCCGGACGTCCTGTGGTCCTGCACCACGTGCGGCGCCTGTGTCGAGCAGTGCCCGGTGGACATCGAGCACGTCGACCACATCGTCGACATGCGCCGCTACCAGGTGATGATCGAGTCCGCGTTCCCGTCCGAGGCGGGCACGATGCTCAAGAACCTGGAGAAGAAGGGCAACCCCTGGGGCCTGGCGAAGAAGCAGCGCCTGGAGTGGCTCAAGGAGGTCGACTTCGAGGTCCCGGTCGTCGGCAAGGACATCGAGGACCTGTCCGAGGTCGAGTACCTCTACTGGGTCGGCTGCGCCGGCGCCCTGGAGGACCGCGCGAAGAAGACCACCAAGGCCTTCGCGGAGCTGCTGCACATCGCGGGCGTCAAGTTCGCGATCATGGGCGGCGACGAGAAGTGCACCGGTGACTCCGCCCGCCGCCTCGGCAACGAGCCCCTGTTCCAGGAGCTCGGCATGGAGAACGTCATGGCGCTGAACATGGCGTTCGGCGAGGAGATGGACGAGGACGGCAAGGTGACGCCGGAGTCGGCGAAGCCGAAGTCGGCCAAGAAGATCGTCGCGACCTGCCCGCACTGCCTCAACACGCTCGGCAACGAGTACCCGCAGCTCGGCGGCGACTACGAGGTCATCCACCACACGCAGCTGCTGCAGCACCTCGTCGACGAGGGCAAGCTGATCCCGGTGACGCCGGTCGAGGGCATCATCACGTACCACGACCCGTGCTACCTGGGCCGCCACAACAAGATCTACACGCCCCCGCGCGAGATCATCGCGGCCGTCCCGGGCGTCCGCAACGAGGAGATGCACCGCCACAAGGAGCGGGGCTTCTGCTGTGGCGCGGGTGGCGCGCGGATGTGGATGGAAGAGCGCATCGGCAAGCGCATCAACAACGAGCGTGTGGACGAGGCCCTGTCGGTCAACCCCGACATCGTCTCGACGGCCTGCCCGTTCTGCCTGGTCATGCTCACGGACTCCGTGAACGGCAAGAAGAACGAGGGCAAGGCGAAGGAGTCCATCACGGTCGTGGACGTCGCCCAGCTCCTGCTGGACTCGGTCAAGACCCCGGTCCCGGCGGAGACCGACGACGACACCGACGGCGACGACGGCGAACCGCCGGCGGGCACGGCGGACTCGGAGAACGCCCCGGAACCGGAGCCGGTGAAGTAGCCACCCCGGCCGGTTGGTTCCACTGACCCTGACGCCCCCTGCCCGAGTCATCGGCCGGGGGGCGTCGGCATTGCTCCTCACGCCTCCTCCACGCTCCTCCGCCCCCGGCTCTCCGCGACGCGCAGAACGTCCCGCAGGGCCTCGGTGAGCCGCTCGGCGAGATACCGCAGCTGACCCTCGGTGGCGTCGGAGAGCAGATCGTCGGCGTGGGCGAGGAGCCGGGCGGCCATGTCGAGCCGAACGGCCTCGGCGATGTCGGCCATCCGGGAGACACGCCCTCCACCGTCATCGGTGATCAGGAAGCACGGCTTGGCTCCCTCACCGGTCCAGGGAAGGAGCCGGAGCGTACGGCGCGGAGTGGCGTCCATCAGCAGGCCCCGACGTACGGACGTACGGCGACGGTCGAGGCACCGTCGATGGGGTCGTCCGAGCGGTACGGGCTGCGGTGGGCAGGCAGAGGCACATCCCGGGTGCAGGCCGCAGTCGGCGAGCCGCGTAACGGGATTCGGCCCGCCGGCCAGGAACGAGCCGTGAGCCTCGGCCAGGCGAAGCGACGGCGCAGGAAGTCAGCCATAGCTCGACCTTACTGCTATTCGCGAAATGCAGCAAGAAGGCCGAAGCGGCCGTCCGGGAACCCATGGCCACCAAGCGGCTTACCGTGTAAAGCGGCAAGGTCGGAGTGGGCGCCGGGGTCGGAGGAACTGTGGATGCGAGCAAGTGGGTCAGCACGTCGATGCCGTATCTGGCGCCGCGCGAACGCGGACAGAGCGACGCGTGGAGCGCCGACGCAGCCGCCCAGGGCCGACGTGGCTCGCAGCGCATCGTCCACGCCGGCGAGGTCCCCGCACCACCCGAGGTCGCGCGACTACTCGGCTTGCCGGACGGAGACCAGGTCGTCGTACGGCGCCGCCTGATCCTCCTCGACGACGAACCGAACGAACTGACCGACACCTACTACCCCACCGCCATCGCCCGTGGGACGCCGCTGGCCGGAACGGCGAAGATTCGCGGCGGAGCCGTCACCTTGCTGGCGGAGCTGGGGCACGTCGGCACGCTGGTCAGGGAGGACGTGACGGCCGACCTGCCCGACGAGGCCGAGCGAGAGGCCCTGCGGCTCACACCGACCGAGCCGGTCCTACGCCTCACCAGGCTCACCCTGGACCGTGACGACCGCCCGATCCAGGTCGACCGTATGGTGATGCCCGCCCGGCGCCAGCAGCTGCGCTACGAGATCAGAATCGGATGACCGTGCCCAAGGCAGAACCGCAAGCCCACGACCGCCGCTCACTGCACGAACGGATCGCGGCCGACCTGCGCGACGACATCATGACCGGCGAACTGCCGCCGGGTGCGAACCTGCCCTCGACCGCACAGCTCAGAAGTCGCTTCGACGCCTCGAACGCCACCGTTCAGAAGGCACTGCAACTCCTCAAGGAGGAGCGCCTGGTGGTGGGACGGGCAGGCGCGGCGGTCACGGTCCGCGAGCACAGGCAGCGGACGATACGCCCTGCCGGGTCCCTCACTCCGGCAGCGCCGGGCGAGCCCAGTCCCTGGCTGGCCGAGGCGGCCGAGCAGGGCACGGACGCCCGCATCACTCTCCTCGGTGTGACGGAGACGGTTCCGCCCGCTGACATCCGCACGGCTCTGGGGCTTCAGGACGGCGAGACGGCCGTCCTGCGCAGCCAGCTGCTCCTGATCGACGACGAACCGGCGGAGCTCGTGAAGTCCTACTACCCGCGGGACATCGCCGACGGCACGCCACTGATGGAACCCCACCGCATCAAGGGCGGAACCGCCACGCTGCTCAGGCACCTGGGCCACGAGCCCCACCGCTGCGTGGACCGCGTCTCGGCCCGAGTCCCCACCCAGGAACAGTTCGAGGCCCTGCGCCTCCCGGGGAGCCTGCCGGTCCTGTGCACCTTGCGGGTCGTCCACGCGGCGGACGGACGCCCGGTCGAGGCGACGTCGATGGTGAAGGCGGGGCATCTCTACGAGTTGCAGTACGAGTTCGGGCCGGAGTGACGGTCGTGTCGCCCAGCGCCACGTAGAGGGGCCGTCAAGCCCCCGCGGAGGAAGACCCCGCCCTCCCCAGCAGCCGCCGGCCGAGTGTCCCGCCCGTGGGGCCGATCACCACGCGGCCGTGGGTTTTCTGGCCGGTCAGTTCCACTCGTAGGGTCACCGGCGTATCGGGGGCCGTCGGGGACCGGCGGTGCTTGATTCTGCTGTGTGTCAGTTGCAGGGCGTCCGTGTCGATCACGATGCCCGGTCTCGTGATCAGGGTCAGGGTCTTTCCGGTCATCGCCAGGTCGATCCGCAGCGTGTCGTGCGTGATCACCGCTTCCGTGAAGTCGAGCGTCACCTTGCAGAACGTCACCGCGAGCTCCAGCCTCCGCGGCACCACCCAGCGCCCCGCGCGCACGACCGGGCCGCTGTGCACCTGCTCGATCCGGACGACGTCCTTGGCCTCCGCCGCACCGGTCCCCGCCAGGGCCGGCGGGAGGTCCGCGGTCAGGGGCGCCAGTTCCTTCAGGGTGCGCGCCGACAGGGCCGTCTCCAGGCGTTCGTCCAGCTCGTCCGCGGTCAGCAGGCCGTCCCCCGCCGCGATGCGCAGCACGTCCACCACCCGGTCCCGGTCGGCGTGCGAGGCGCGCAGGTCGGGCGTGGAGCCGGGGCCGGACTGCCTCCCGGTGGGCGAGATCTCTCCCGGCATGCTTCCGTCCTGCTTCCGTCCTGATCGAGGGGGAACGCCGACCCGCGACGCGGGCAGCGGCACCCATCATGCCGAGGCCCGGGCGGGTCAACAACCGCAGGGCAGCGGGCCGTTCGCGGCAGGGTCGCGCGGGGAGGGGCTCGCCCTCCCGTCCTTCTGGCCCTGAACCTAGAATCGAACGTATGAACGATCCAGAGTCGCGGCTCGCGCTGCTCCGTTTCCTGGAGCGCGTGCAGGAGCGCGACCTGGCACGCACCCGTCGGTGGATCGCGGACGAGGAGCGCCGCCAGGCGGAGCGGCGGCACGGCCTCCTGGCCCGGCCGCCCGCACCCGACTGGCTGATCGAGCGCGGACTGTCCGGTCAGGAGGCCGTGTACGTGCACGTCGGCGGCTGCTGGAACGCCGGGCAGCGCAGCAGGGGCGTCGACCGCGATCACGCCCGGCGGGCCCTCGCCGAGGGCGTCAAGGCCTGCCCGCAGTGCCGGCCGGACACGGCCCTGGGCTTCGTGGACGGCTAGACGATCTCAGCCGGGCGCGCTCAGCGCCCCACCCGCACCACCGCCGACGTGGCGCCGCGGAAGGACTCCGTCTCCTCGAAGCGCGCCCGGTACGAGCCGCGCCCCGCGTCCGGCAGGTCCGCCGAGAACGCGTACCCCTCACCGGACCACTGAGCCTCCACCGTGCGCAGGTCCGTCCAGCGCCTGCCGTCCCGGGAGTACTCGATGTGCACCGGGATGGTGCCCGGCGTCCAGCCGTCGGGGAAGTCCATGGCGCCCTCGACGCGCACGCCGCCGCCCTGCGCCCGCGTGGCCGAGAAGGACGTGAAGACCGAGGCGCGCAGGACCTTGATCTCCGCGCTGTTCCTGGAGGCCGGCGCGATGAACGGGTCGTCGCTGTGGGAGGCCACGCGGAACGTGCCGGTCTCCCAGGGGGCGTGGGTGAAGCTGATCCTGCCGTCCGCCCCGGTGGTGAAGTAACCGACGCTCGCGAACTGCCCTCCGGCCGAGGGCTCGAACAGCACCCCGCCGCTCTGGCCCTCGAACGGCACCCACCCCTGCGCCGTCTCGCGCTCCAGCGTCGCCGTGATCGTGACCTCCTCGCCGAGGTCGATCGTCCGGGCCGCCGCCGGGGCCTCGATCGTCCAGCGCGTGGCGACCTGCCGGACGCCGATCCCGATCGGTGAGGACTCGCCGTAGAGGACGTACGGGTTGGCGTTGTCGTGCCGGTAGACCGCCTGGACCGGGACCGCGTCGTTCACGGTGACCGTGCCGGAGAAGTGGCCCTGCGCGTCGGTGCGGACGGTGTTCTCCGTCCAGTTGTCCACGTCGAGGTCCACCCGGTGGTCCGCCAGCGGCTTGACCTCGCGGTTCCCGGGCCAGCGTCCCTTCAGCGTGCCGTCGACCCGCACCTGGCGGCCGTCCGTGTCGATCTCCGTGCGGTCGGTGCGCACGTCCTCGAACACGGCCGCGACGTAGTACGCGAGCGTGCCGGCGGAGTTGTCCACGGTGCGGTCGCCGTCGGCGTCCGTGGCCTCGACACGGACGTCGTAGGTGCCGAGGGCGGGCAGGTCGAGCGGCTGCCTGGTGTGCCACACGCCGTCGTCCGCCGTGCCGTGGGCCAGGGTGAACGCGTCGAACTCGACGACGGCGACCTCCTGCTGCGTGGCCGCCGAGACGAGGTGGGCCCGGATGCCCGTGACGGCGCTGTCGGAGCGGATGCCGATCTGCAGCGTGCCGAGGTCGCCCGAGACGCTGTTCGCGTAGCGGACGTCCGGCGCCTGCCCCTCGGCACCCTCCGCCCCCTCCGCCGCGTACGCCGCCGGCCCGCCGGTCAGCAGGAGCGCGGCGGCCGTACCGATGGCAGCGCAGGCCGCCCGAGTTCTGAACAAGGTCCCCCCACAGGAACGCGTCGAACGCCGCACCGGACAGCCCGCGCGCGGCCGAACAGCCTTTCTACCGCACGCCTCTGACGACGGTCCCCCGAGCTTCCGCGGCTTCCCCCAGCCGACAGCAGCCCCCAGCCCACAGCAGCCCACAGCAGCGCCGAGAACAACCGAACTCACGTACAACCCTTACGCCCTCACACAGGTCTCCTGATCGCCGACCGCCCATGAACGCCAGGACAACTCCCGGCGAACGGGGACGGCTCCGGCATCTCATCGACCGCGGATGCCCGCCAGGCATCCCGCATGCCGCAGGAGACCCCGCATGGACCCGCACGCCCCGCCGCACGGCACCCCCCACCGGGCCTGCGCACCCACGCCCCCGGCCGGCCACGGCACCCCCGCCGTCTGAGCCCCTCCACCCCGACCCGGAGCCCCGCCTTGCGCAAGCGCACCCTCGTCCTGGCCGCCGCCCTCACCACCGGCCTGCTCACCGCCGCCCCCGCCGCCACGGCCGCACCCTCCGGCCTCTCCGGCGACTTCAACGGCGACGGCTACCGCGACGTCGCCATCGGCGCGTTCGCCGCCGACGCCGGCCCGGTGCACGGCGCCGGCGCCGTCGTCGTGCTGTACGGCTCGTCGTCCGGTGTCTCGGCGGCCCGCAGGACCGTCATCACGCAGGACTCCCCCGGTGTCCCGGGCGCCGCCGAGGAGGACGACCGCTTCGGCTACAGCCTCGCCGCCGGCGACCTGGACCGCGACGGCTACTCGGACCTGGTCGTGGGCGCCCAGTACGAGGACATCGGCGACCGGGACGGCGTCGGCTCGGCCACCGTCCTCTGGGGCGGCAAGTCCGGCCTGTCCGGCGGCAAGGGCCTGCCCCAGCCGTCCGACCTCACCGAGTGGGGCGGCTTCTCCTCCGGCGTCGCCACCGGCGACTTCGACGGGGACGGCGCGACGGACGTGACGATCACCGGCCAGTCCCGCACCCGTCTCTACAAGGGCCCCTTCACCCGCACGAGCGGCCCCGCCGGCCACACCAGCCTCGGCACGTTCGGCTCCACGTACGAGGTGTTCGCGGGCGACCTCGACCGGGACGGCGACGCCGAGCGCGTCTACCCCTTCCTCGTCACCGGCGACGAGGGCGGGGAGATCAGCTACCACGGCTGGACGGGCACCAAGTACGCCGCCACCGACCTGCCCCAGGCCGACGGCGAGACCGGCACCATCGCCGACGTCGACGGCGACGGCTACGGCGACCTCGTCCTCGGCGACTACCAGGACCCCCGTGCCGAGAAGCCC
Organism: Streptomyces sp. XY006; assembly: GCF_002237655.1. Classification (GTDB taxonomy): domain Bacteria; phylum Actinomycetota; class Actinomycetes; order Streptomycetales; family Streptomycetaceae; genus Streptomyces; species Streptomyces levis. The sequence continues at coordinate 45,372 of NZ_NOKT01000014.1, read as the reverse complement.
GGCGGCCACAAGGGCGGCCAGATCACCGTCTGGTACGGCGGCCCGTCCGGCCCCGACCCGGCGCAGAAGCCGACCGTGATCCACCAGGACACCGCGGGCGTGCCCGGCGCGGGCGAGACCGGCGACCTGTTCGGCTCGGCGCTCAGCGCCGGTGACGTCAACGGCGACGGCTACGCCGACATCGCGGTCGGCGCCTGGGCCGAGGACATCGGCTCGGTGGAGGACGCCGGCTCGGTCACCCTGCTGTTCGGCTCGGCCGGCGGCCTGACCGGCACCGGTGCCAAGTCCTGGTCGCAGGACACCGCGGGCGTCCCCGGCAGCAACGAGACCATGGACGCCTTCGGCATGACGGTGCGCCTGGTCGACCTCGACAAGAACGGCAAGGCCGACCTGGTCACCGGCGCCGGCTACGAGAACGGCTACGGCGCCGTCACCGTCCTGCGCGGCTCCGCCTCCGGCCTGACCACCTCCGGGTCGCTGTTCGTGTCGGCCCGCGACGTCTCCCTCAAGGGCGGCGCCGCCTTCGCCTGGGCCATCGCCCAGTGACCCACCGACGACTCCTCAGCGAGGCACCCACCCCCATGCGGACCCGTATCACCGCCGTCCTGCTCGCGGCGGCCCTGACCCCGCTCACCCTCACCGTCTCGGCCCACGCGGCCACCGCCGCCGCCCCCTGGGACTTCAACGGCGACGGCCGCACCGACCTCGCGATCGGCGCGCCCGGCGCCACGGTCTCCGGCAAGGCGAAGGCGGGCGCGGTCTCCGTCGTCCACGGCAGCACCGGCGGCCCGAAGACCTCCACGCGCACGCTCCTCACCCAGGACACGGCCGGGGTGCCCGGCGCCGCCGAGGCCGACGACGCCTTCGGCTCCGCCCTGGCCTCCGCCGACCTCAACCGCGACGGCTACGCCGACCTGCTGATCGGCGTGCCCGGGGAGGACTCCCACGACACCAACAACGGCACCGTCACCCTCGTCTGGGGCTCGGCGTCGGGCCTGAGCGGCGCCCGCTCGCTGTACAGCCCCTTCGACACCGACTACGACCGCTACGGCCAGAGCCTCGCCGCCGGCGACTTCGACCACGACGGCGACCCCGACGTGGCGGTCGGCTCCACCGGCCCGGTCACTCTCACCCTCGTCAACGGGCCCGTCACCAGGACCGGTTCGCCGAACGGCGCCTCGGGCTCCCGCAACGACTGGTGGTCGACGGCCACCGGCGTCACCCACCTCTCCTCCGGCGACGTCACCGGCGACGGCCACCCCCGCGTCGTCCTGCACGGCCGCGCCGCGCACAACGGCGCCGCCACCACCACCCTGGCCGACATGGAGATCGGCAACTACAACGACTGGCTGCAGAAGCTGCCCGGCGGGTTCGTCTCCGCCGTCGGCGACATCGACGGCGACGGCCACGACGACATCGCCGTCGGCAACGACCGGGAGCCCGCCGCCGACCCGGAGGGCGCCCTCGGCGGCAGGGTCTCCGTCGTGTACGGCGGCCCCGCGGGCCTCGACCCGGACCGCGCCCCGCTCGTCCTCACCCAGGACACCGCCGGGGTGCCCGGCGCCGCCGAGAAGGGCGACCGCTTCGGCAGCGGCGTCGCGCTCGGCGACGTCAACGGCGACGGGTTCGCCGACCTGGCGATCGGCACCGCGGGCGAGAACTCCGCCGCCGGGGCCGTCACCGTGCTGTACGGCTCGGCGTCGGGCCTGACCACCAAGGGCGCGGTGTCGTACACCCAGAACACGGCGGGCGTGCCCGGCGGTTCGGAGAGCGGCGACCGCTTCGGTGAGCGCGTCACCCTCACCGACCACACCGGCGACCGCCGCGCCGACCTGTCCGTCTCCGCGCCGGGCGAGAACGCCGGCGACGGCGCCGTCTGGTCGCTGCGCGCCACCGCCACCGGCCTGACGACGTCCGGCGCGACGAGCTTCGGCCCGGGCACCACGGGCGTCTCCACGGCGGGCACGCCGGGCTACGGCACCGCACTCACCTCCTGACACCGACGGGGAACCTCCACCATGCGCAAGCGCACCCTCCTGCTGGCCACGGCCCTCACCACCGGCCTGCTCACCGCCCTGCCGGCAGCACCGGCCGCCGCCGCGCCCTCCGGCCTGTCCGGCGACTTCAACGGCGACGGCCACCGCGACCTGGCGATCGCCGCCCCGCTCGGCAAGGCCGGCGGCAGGACCGGCGCCGGCTACGTCGCCGTCGTCTACGGCACCGCCGCCGGCCTCGACAGCGCCAAGCGCCAGATCATCAGCCAGGCCACCGACGGCATCCCGGGCGTCCCCGAGGCGGGGGACCACTTCGGTGACCGCCTGACCACCGGCGACCTGGACGACGACGGCTACACCGACCTGATCGTGGGCGTGCACGCGGAACGGATCGGCTCGACCGACGAGTCCGGCGTGATCACCGTGGTCTGGGGCGGCGCGACCGGCCTGAGCACCGCCACCGACCTGACCACCCCGCTGCCGGACAGCCACAACGAACTGGGCTGGTCGGTCGCCGCCGGCGACTTCGACGGTGACGGCGTCACCGACCTGGCCGCGGCCAACAACGCCTCCCCCGAGGTCGGCGTCTTCCAGGGACCCGTCTCCCGCACCGGCAAGGCCTCCGCCCTGCTGCCGCTGTACGTCCACAGCGAGACCGGCATCAGCACCGACCAGCTGGTCGCGGGGAACGTCACCGGCGACGACGCGGCCGAGCTGCTGGTCATGGGCCAGCAGGAGAGCAACGGCGGCTTCCGCACCCGCAGCGTGCTGTACAAGGGCTCCGCCGACGGCCTGCGCCCGGGCAGCACGCTCGCCGGCGGCTACGCGGGGGTCATCGCGGACGTCGACAAGGACGGCCACGGCGACATCGTCACCGGCAACTTCATGGAGAAGACGGCCGACGAACCCAACGGCGGCCCCGGCGGCGCGGTCACCGTCACCTACGGCGCCCCCGGCGGCGTCAGCACCCGCACCCCGGTCCGCATCACCCAGGACACCACCGGCGTCCCGGGTGCGGCCGAGAAGAACGACCGCTTCGGCTGGAGCCTGTCGGCCGGCGACACCAACGGCGACGGCTACGCCGACATCGCGGTGGGCGCCCCGTACGAGGTCATCGGCTCGGCGAAGCAGGCCGGCACGGTCACCGTGCTGCGCGGCTCGGCGTCCGGCCTGACCGGCAGCGGCGCCAAGTCCTTCTCCCAGGACACCACCGGCGTCCCCGGCGCCGTCGAGGCCTACGACTCCTTCGGCTACGCCGTGCGCCTGACCGACGCGAGCGGCGACGGCCGCGCCGAGCTGGTCACGAGCGCCGCCTTCGAGAACAGCGGCGACGGCGCGGTGTGGCTGCTGAAGTCCACCGCGTCCGGCGTCACGGCGACCGGCTCCAGGTCCTTCGGCGCGGCGACGCTGGGCGGCCTCGCGGCCGACGCCGCCTTCGGAGACGTCCTCGCGGGCTGAGCCCGCACCCGTCCCACACCACCCCCCACCTGGAGGATCACCCATGCGCAGGCAGACCGCGGCCGCACTCGCCGCCGCCCTGCTCACCGCCGGTCTCACCCCGCTCACCCTCGCGGCCCCGGCATCGGCGGCCCCGGCCAGGTTTGCCGACGACTTCAACGGCGACGGCTACCGCGACCTCGCCACGGCGGCGCCCTACGCCCCGGTCGCCGGCAAGACCGACGCGGGCGCCGTCGTCGTCACCTACGGCTCCGCGAACGGCATCGCCGCGGCCCGCCGTACCGTCCTCACCCAGGACACCGCCGGCATCCCCGGCACCGCCGAGCAGGGCGACCGCTTCGGCAAGGCCCTCGCCTCCGGCGACCTGAACGCCGACGGGTACGCCGACCTGGTCGTCGGCAGCGTCGGCGAGGACGTCGGCTCCGACGCCGACGGCGGCTCGGTCACCGTCGTCTGGGGCGGCAAGAACGGCCTGTCCGGCGGCAAGGGCGTCAGCGACCCGGCCGTCTCCGCCCACGACGAGTACGGCATGTCCCTCGCGGTCGCCGACTTCGACGGGGACGGCCGCCCCGACCTCGCCGTCGGCAGCACCGGCAGCGACGTCTGGATCCACCGGAGCTTCACCAAGACCAACGGCTCGACGTCCCGCTCCGAGCTCGCCACCGGCCTGCGGGGCGGCGCCGGACTGGCCGGCGCGCAGAGCCTCGCCGCCGGCGACATCGACGGCGACGGCACCGACGACCTGGTCGCCACCGGCAGCCAGGCGTCCGACTACGAGGACGGTGCCATGGTCTTCCTCGGCGCCGCCTCCGGCCTCACCCGCCAGACCTTCCTCAGGAGCGGCGGCTGGGAGCTGGCCACCGTCGGCGACCTGAACGGCGACGGCCACGACGACGTCGTCACGGCCGACTACGGCGGCGACGCCAAGAGCCTCGGCGGCTCGGTCAGCGTGTACCCGGGCGGCCCCGGCGGAGCCCGCACCAGCCCCCAGATCACGGTCGACCAGGACACCCCCGGCGTCCCCGGCGCGGACGAGGAGGGCGACTGGTTCGGCAACGACCTGTCGATCGCCGACGTCGACGGTGACGGCTACGGCGACCTGGCCGTCGGCACGATCCACGAGGACGTCGGCAGCGCGGACATCGCCGGCGGTGTCACGGTCCTGCGCGGCTCGGCGGCCGGCCTGACCACCACCGGCGCCCAGTCGTTCACCCAGGACACGGCCGGCGTCCCCGGCACCGCCGAGACCGCCGACCGCTTCGGCGCCTCGGTGCGCCTGTCCGACCTCACCGGCGACGGCAAGGCGGACCTGTCGGTCGGCGCCGACGGCGAGAACCACCCCTCGGGTGCGGTCTACAGCCTGCGCGGCTCGGCCTCGGGCGTCACCACGAAGAACGCGGTCAGCTTCGGCCCGGGCTCGCTCGGCATGTCGACCACCGGCTACCTCAGGCTCGGCCAGGACATGCTCTAGCCGCGGCCCGGCGCGTCACGGCGAGGCCCGTACGGCCGAACCCCGAGGCCTCACGGACGCCCAAGGGCCCTGTCCCTTAAGGGATGTCACAGCTCGGCCGCAAAGCCGGGCCCGGATGCCCGGGCCCGGCACGCCACTGCCCGGGACCAGGTACGTTCGAAGACGTGGCTGGATTCAGGATCGGACGCGGCCGGAACAACGGCGCTCCTCAGACGCGACCGCAACACCCCCCGTACGGGCAGCAGACGCCGCAGGGGCCGTCGTACGGCTACCCGCCGGCGCCGCAGCCGTACCCGCAGCAGCAGCCGTACGGCAACGGCGGCGGCCCCGGCTGGCCGCAGTCGAACGCCGGCCCCGGCGGCGGCTACGGCGGCCAGGGCGAGCCGGAGTACTTCGGCGACGGCGCGTACCCACCCGGCCCCCAGGGCCCGCACGACCCGTACGCGGCGAACAACCCGGGCCACACCCAGGCCTTCTCGGTCGGTGAGGACCCCTACACCCAGGGCGACACCTACCTCGCCGGCTCGGCCGCCCCGCCGCCCGGCCCGGTCGGCCCGCGCCTGCACTGGAAGGCCCTGCTGAGGGGGATCGTCCTCGCCCCGAACCAGACGTTCCTCCAGATGCGGGACTACACGATGTGGGGCCCGGCCCTGATCGTCACGTTCCTCTACGGCCTGCTCGCCGTCTTCGGCTTCGACGGCGCCCGCGCGGATGCGATAAACGCCACACTCTCGAACGCCATCCCCATCGTCCTGACGACGGCCGTCGCGATGGTGCTGAGCGCGTTCGTCCTCGGCGTGGTCACCCACACCCTGGCCCGCCAGCTCGGCGGCGACGGCGCCTGGCAGCCCACGGTCGGCCTCTCCATGCTGATCATGTCCCTCACGGACGCGCCCCGCCTGGTCGTCGCGATGTTCGCCGGCGGCGACGCCACGTTCGTCCAGCTGCTGGGCTGGGCGACCTGGATCGCGGGCGGCGCGCTGCTCACCCTGATGGTGAGCCGCTCCCACGACCTGCCCTGGCCGAAGGCCCTGGGCGGGTCGGCGATCCAGCTGATCGCGCTGCTGTCGATCGTGAAGCTGGGCACGGTCTGAGACACCGCACGCAAGACGAAGGGGCTCCCGGCGGGGAGCCCCTTTTCTCATGACGGCGCCGGATCATGACGACGCCGGATCATGACGGCGCCGGATGTCAGGCGTCGAGCACCTGCCCGGCCCGCCGCACCACGGGCGGCTCCACGCTCCACGGGAAGTTGATCCACTCGTCGGTGCGCTTCCACACGTACTCGCACTTCACGAGCGAGTGGGACTTCTCGTAGACGACGGCGCTGCGCACCTCGGCGACGGTGTCGAGGCAGAAGTCGCGCACCAGCTTGAGCGTCTTGCCGGTGTCGGCGACGTCGTCGGTGATCAGCACCTTCTTGCGGCTGAAGTCGATCACGTTCGGCACGGGGGCGAGCATGACGGGCATCTCCAGCGTGGTCCCCACACCGGTGTAGAACTCCACGTTCACGAGGTGGATGTTCTTGCAGTCCAGGGCGTAGGCCAGACCGCCGGCGACGAAGACACCGCCGCGGGCGATGCTGAGCACGATGTCGGGCTCGTAGCCGTCGTCGGCGATCGTCTGCGCGAGCTCGCGCACGGCGACGCCGAACTTCTCGTAGGAAAGGTTCTCCCGCACTGGACTCTTGCCGCTGTCGCTCATACCTGGGTCCGATGGAAGTTGAGGAAGGACCGGGAGGCGGTCGGCCCCCGCTGTCCCTGGTACCGCGATCCGTACCGCTCACTCCCGTACGGGAAGTCCGCGGGCGAGGTCAGCCGGAACATGCACAGCTGCCCGATCTTCATCCCCGGCCACAGCTTGATCGGCAGCGTGGCGAGATTGGACAGCTCCAGCGTGACGTGCCCGCTGAAGCCGGGGTCGATGAACCCGGCGGTGGAGTGCGTCACCAGCCCAAGACGCCCCAGCGAACTCTTCCCCTCCAGCCGGGAGGCGAGATCGTCGGGCAGCGTGATGACCTCGTACGTGCTGGCCAGCACGAACTCGCCCGGGTGCAGGATGAACGGCTCGTCGCCCTCCGGCTCCACGAGCCGGGTCAGATCGCTCTGCTCGATGGCGGGGTCGATGTGCGGGTACCGGTGATTCTCGAACACCCGGAAGTAGCGGTCGAGACGCACGTCGATGCTCGACGGCTGCACCATCGCGTCGTCATACGGATCGATGCGTACCCGTCCGGCGTCGATCTCGGCCCGGATGTCCTTGTCTGAGAGAAGCACGCCCCGAGGATACGCAAGGCGCGCGGAGCGCCCGCAACCGGACACCACCGCGCGCCTGCGCTGCTGCTGCTACGTGCTCCTACTGCTTCTGATAGCTGACGGGCACCACGCTCCGGAGCCGCGCGCATCGCGGGCACCGAACCAGGCGCCCGGGGCCGAGCCGCTCGGCCTGCTGCATCGGGAACGAAGCGGTGGTGAACACGTGCCCTTCGGCACAACGGACGACGGTGCGCTCCATCAAGTCCAAGAGTCCCTTCCCCAAGAGCCGCGTCCGGCTGCTGCTCGCCTGACGACAAAAGCCACAGTACGGGATCAAAGGGACGGCCCTCCAGGCGGCACTCCGATCCCGCCCGGCCCCTCCTCGACGCCCACACGGTACGCCCCAACTCCGTTCCCCCGCAGCCGCATCTCATCCCTGAAAGACCATCAGGCCCCGCGGTGCGGACACCGGGGGCCTGGCATGAGGTAGAGTGGGCGAGCATTCGGACACCGACTCGGGTCGGCGTCTTACGCGGGTGTAGTTTAATGGTAGAACATCAGCTTCCCAAGCTGAGAGCGCGAGTTCGATTCTCGTCACCCGCTCCACGAAGAAGGCCCAGGTCAGAGACCTGGGCCGTTTTGCTGTCCGGGGTGATCACTGGCCGCGTGCCAGATCCGTGCCAGAAGGCTTCACGGCGGCCTTCCGGGCAGCCTCCTCGCGAGCCTTCCGGACCGTGACGTCGAGGCCGGCGGCGACCTCCTTCTGTCGCTCCTCGTCGGAGTGCTGATAGATCAGCGCGGCCTTCTCGGACGACTGCCCGGCGCGCACCATCGTGTCCTTCAGGGTGGCACCGGAACGGGTGGAGAGGGTGTGCCCGGTGTGCCGCAGGTCGTAGAACCGGAACCCCTCCGGCATACCGACGACCTCCCGGGCCTTCCGCCACTTCCGCCCGAAGGTGCTGCGCCGGAAGGGGGCCCCCTTCTCCCCGACGAAGAGCAGCCCGTCCGGGCCCGGCTCGGCGTACGACTCCAGATGCCAGCGGAGCTCCCGGCGGAGGAAGGCGGGAAGAATCACAGTCCGGGTGCCTGCCTCGGACTTGGTGTCGCCCTGGACGCGGCGCCCGTTCATCCGCTCCGGTTCGGCGAGGCGGACTCGGAGCCGTAAGTGGTCAAGGTCGACGTCCCGGCGCCGGAGACCGGCCAGCTCTTCGGGCCGGAGAGGACCGTAGGCGCCGAGGTAAACCATGAGCCGCCAGCGCATGCCGACCGCATTGGCGAGGGCGTCCACCTGGGCGACGGTGGCAATGCGCCGCTCAGCAGCCTTTTCCTTACCGGCACCCTTGATGCGACACGGGTTGCGCGTGATCAGCTCGTCGTCCACAGCCGTCTCCATGATGGCCTTGAGGAGCCGGTACGCCTTGGCTGTGATCGTCTTGCCCGTGAGCCGGAGCCGTTCGGCCCGCCACTCCCGGACTCGGGGTGCGGTGATCTCGTCCAGGTCCAAGTCCGTGAAGGCGAACAGGTGCTTGTCGAGGAGGTAGCGGTACAGGTCCTGCGTCAGCGGTGCGAGCTCCCGTTCGTCCACCCACTTCTCGGCGTAGGCCCGGAAGCTCACCGCGCCTGCGTCGGGATCACGCCACTCGCCACGGCGAATCTCGGTCTGCTTCTCGGCGAGCCAGTCATCTGCGTCCGCCGTCGTCTCGAAGGTGCAGGGAGCGGGACGCATCACACCGTCAGGTCCTGGATAGCGAGCCTGATAGCGGCCTGACGGCAGTTTCCTGATTGCTCCGAAGCGGCGCCGTCTGCCTCGGTTGTTGGCCATCAGGCAGCCCTCCCGTAGCGAGCGCGAGGCCGCCGGATCGGCTCGACCGTATGAGACGAGATGAACTCGGCAAGGGCGCTCTCTGGGATACGTACGTGCCGACCGACCTTGACGTAGCGGATACGCCGCTCCTCGATGAGTCGCCGAGGAAAACGGACCGTGGTGCCGAGCAGTTCGGCGACCTGCCCGACCGATAGATAGCGCTCAGCCACGTGTGGGCTCTCCTTCCGTTCCGGGAGCGGGATCGATGGTTTCGGCGAGCCAGGCTTCGGCGTCGGTGAGGCCGGTCCCGGCGTAGATCCAGTGCGCGAGGACGAGGGTCGTGTCCGGGTCGGTCTCAGCCGCTTCCAGGGCTTGTGCGCGGCGCCATTCGGCGCGGGCGTGGCGGAGGGTGCCGAGAGTGGTGGAGTAGCGGCGGGACTTGGTGGAGAAGTGGCCGCGGAAGCCGAGCATGTGGGCCCAGGCGCGCAGGCGGAGGTGTTCGAGGTCTTTGCGTGCGCCGAGGGTCCAGGCGGTGCGGATGAGTCGGCGGGCGTGGTCGCTGATGTCGAGCTGGGCGAGTTCGGCGAGAAACTTCAGCGGCCGGTCCAGAGCTCCCGTGGCGGTCTCGGCGCCTTTGGTGGCGTACTTCGCGATGTACGCAGCGACAGCCCGTTCGGTCAGCTCCTGGCCGCCGTCGAAGTCGGCCGAGCGGATGGTGCGCACGTCGAGCTGACGGCCGAAGGCGAAGGTGTGGGCCCGTCCGTCGATGACCGGGCCGTCCACGCGAGCGGCGGCAGCGGCCGACCGGATGGCGTCGGTCAGCAGCTCGGCGGTGGCCCAGGCAGGTGGCGGGGTGTCGCCGCCCTCGGGGCCGTCGATGCGGATGACGGCGTGGAAGTGGACGGCTCCGCGCTTCTGGTACTCGGCGACCTTGGCGAAGGACACCCGGGCGTACTCGCGGAAGGCCCGCTGAGTCAGTCCGGCACGCTTGGCGACCTCCCGGCGCAGGTAGGTCGAGAAGCGCCGCCACAGCGGACCGGCATGCGCGTTCCAGAGCACGGCCGCTTCGTAGTCGTAGGTGTCCGGGTCGAGGGCGGCGCCGAGTGCGGAGTCGTCCTGGTCGTGGAGCGTGCCGCAGCGGCAGCGGCGGACCGAACCTGCCGGGCCGGTGGGGCGGTTGTGGACCGGGCCGAAGCTGGGTGCGGTGAAGGTGGCGAAGACGCGCGGGTGTGCGGCGACGCGTTCGGGGACGCCCTTGCCCCCGCGCAGGCCGCTGGTGATCAGGTGGAAGGTGTCGCGGCGGTAGACCTCGGCGCAGGCCGCGCAGCGGGTGGTGCGGCGGTTGTTGCAGCGGACCAGGAGGTGACCGGCCGGGAGGCTGGAGGAGTCGAGGTGGTGGAGGACGTTGCCGATCTCGCCGGTGCGGGTGTTCAGGTCGTATTCGGTGCGGTGGCCGTCGAGGCGGATCGGGTGGGTGCAGCCGCCGAGGCCGGCGAGCTGGCGTAGAAGTGCGGGCATGGTGCCCAGGGCGGCCAGTTCACCGAGTTCGTGGAGCGGAGGAGGAGTGGCGCGGGTAATGATGGCTTCTCCTTCTGGTTTCGGCTGGAGGGAGAGGGCCCCGGGGCGGCGGATGCTTGGCGGTATCGAGGCCGCCCCGGGGGTCTGGTGTGTCAGTGGCGGTGCTGGTCGCGGAGCATCGAGCGCAGGACCACGGCGGCGACGGCCACGGAGATGGCCGTGACGGCGACGGCGGCCAGGAGCGCGGTCAGCACGACGCCGCCGACGAGGACGGCCGCAACCGCTCCCGTGTTGACGGAGATGTGAGGGGCGGGACGCCGCGCGGGCGCCTGGTCGGCCACTGTGTGGGGATACGCGGGCGGCGGCGTCGGGCTGTCGGGGTACTTAGGCAGGAACACAGCGAAGCTCTCCTTACCTACTCGTCTAGTCATGTGAGCCGTTGACGATGTCCACGCCGGAGCGCGTACCGGACTCGATGGCCGGGGCCATGAACGTGTGCGAGAGCCAGAAACCGAAGAGGGCGATCAGGACGACGATCCACGTGCGGACGCCGAGAAACTTGACCGCTCCCCAGGCGAAGAAGCCGAGGACGGCGACGAGCGGCAGGCTGACGGTCACGGTGTGCGGGTCCTTTCAGCGGGCGGGGCAGCGGTGGGTGCGGGCGGCCAGTTCGGCGGCGGCACGGCTGTCGTAGTCGGCGGAGAAGCCACAGCGCGGGGCCGTACAGGCGGCGGTGTGCTTCTCCCGGCCACGGCCGTCGTAGGACGTGCCGACCTGGACGGGGCCGATGCGGGTGACGGAGCGGAAGCGGCGGTTTGCGCTCACGTGGATGTTTCCTCTCAGAGTTGGGCGGCGATGGCGTCGGCCATGGGCGGCGGGACGCCGAGGCGGGCGCGCAGGGTTGGGGTGTCGATGGCCGTCCCGGTGCGGGCGTGGTGCTCGGCGGCGACCTTGCGGGCGTGCTCGACCAGAGCGGTCGGGACGGCAACCGGAGGCGTGGGCGTTGCCGGAATCGGTACCGGATCGACTGCCGGAGGCGCCGGGAGTTCCGGTGCGAGGTCGAGGACGGCGTCCTCCTGGCCCTCGATCTCCTCGGACGTCTCTCCGTCCAGGGCGTCACTGGTCTCGTGGTGCGATGCCGGCGGGGAGTGGGCGAGAAGGGTTCCGCCGAGGAAGGCGACCGCGGGCCAGCCCGCGACGAGGATGCGGAGCCAGGCCGGTACGTGGTCGAGGTCGAGCAGTCCGGCGGTTGCGATGTTCGCGCCGAGGGATGCGGCGAGGGCGATCAGGAACCAGCACCACCCGGCCGTTTTCGCCTCCCCGGAGCGCAGTCGGCGCCAGGCTGCGACGAGCAGCAGGTCAACGCTGATCGGGTAGGCCCACGCTTTCCACCCGTCCTGTCCGGCCACGGAGGCGACGTCGTGCAGGTGGGCGAAGGACAGCGCGGCGGCGATGACCGCTTGGACGAGCACCGCGTCGACGCGGGCCAGGTGGGCGCGCATGCTGCGGCTCCTTCCGGATTCAGGCATGGGAGGGGTAGGGACGTGGCGCGAGGCGGTCACGCCGACCGGGGATACGTGCGGCCGAGAATCAGTCGGTCACTGGCCGGGGGCGTACGACCGGGTTCGGAGTCTCGACGGTCGGCCGTACGGGCACGTCGGGCCGGAAGGGCTTGAGCGCGGGCAGGTCGGGGACCAGGTGGGCCGACGCGCGGCAGGTCTCGGCGGCGTCGCCGAGGGAGAGGTACGGGGTACGGATGCGGGACCAGCCGCCGGAAGTGTCACCGGCAACGGCGAGGCCGGGCCGTTCGGGGGCGATGGCGCAGGCGGCGGCAACCGCTTCGGGGGCGATGTCGCCGAGCGCCATCTTCGCGGAGGCTTCGTCGTTGACGCGGTGGCAGACGCGGCCGGTCAACTGGGCCCGCAGCATGGTCGCGCCCTTGCCGAGTTCGGCGCCGAAGCGCTGGCCGCAGACCTCCAGGTAGATGCCGGCGGCCCGGCCGAGCTGGGCGAGCCGGATGAGTTGGGTGACCATCTCGTCCCGGCGTTCCTCGTCCTTCTTCGTGGCGACGAGGAAGAGTTCAGCCACCTCGTCGACGAACAGCACGACGGGAACCGGGCGTTCGTGGTCGGGCAGGCCCCAGATGTCGGAGGTGATCTCTTCGTCCGGGGTGCTCGGCGCGACGCCTTGCCGGGCTTTGATCAGGTCGTATCGTTCCTCCATTTCTTTGATAAGCACGGGCAGTAGTTCGGCGGCCTGGTCGGGGTCGGTGGCGAGTGCTGACAGGCGCGGAGCGAAGGGCGCCAGTTCGACACCCCACTTGCAGTCGATGCCGACCAGAGCGACGGACTGACGGGCGAGGCCGACGACGAGGTGACGCAGATACATGGACTTGCCGGACAGCGTGGCGCCGAGGGTGAGTTGGTGCGGCACGGTGCGGTAGTCACGTATGAACGGAGTGGCGTCCTCGCGCAGCGCGACCGGCACCCGCAGCAGGTCCGGGTGGAGCTTTCGGGGCATACGAACCTTCCGCAGTACGTCGAAGCCGACGAGCCGCAGTTCCACCACCCCCGGCTTGATCGTGCTCACGTAGACGGCGTGGACGCCCCAGGCGTGCCGAAGCCGTTCGGCGGAGGCGGCCACATCGGCGGATTCCTGGCCTGGGGCGAGCCGCAGGCGGACCCGCAGCCCCGTCGTGGTCGGCCAGATGATCCCCCGACGCGGCGGTACGGGCCGGACTTCACGGCGGGTGGTGGCTTTGACCGCCAAGACCCGCAGCCGGGAGGGCGCGACAGTCAGACCGCACGCCTCCATGACCGAGCTGTAGGAGCTGAGCAGCCGGACCGTGGATATCGGTAAGCCGACGGTGGACCAGTACACCTCGGGGTGCTTGGCCCGGGCGTAGGCGGCCCCACCGCCGAGTGCGGCGACGGGACCACCCACCTCCAGCAGCGTTGCCAGATCGGTCATCAGGCCGCAGCCCCCACGGAGGCGGGGTAAGCGGCCGGAGTGACGGCGGCGGCCCGGAAGGCGATGCCGTGCCGCTGCTGCCCGTTGAAGACGCTCTCCCACGGCCGGGCGACCAGGCCCGGCAGAGAGACCGGGGCGCCGAGGGCGAGCCCTTCCGCCACCCCGCTCTCCGGGACGGTCACCCTGATCAGGGACGACTCCCCCTCCTCGATGTAGACGACGCCGATCGTCATCAGGGCCTCACCGCTGACGGCGTCCTTGGCGATCTCGCCCGTCTGCCGGTCGCGGACCTTGGGTTCGGGCGCCTCGGTCAGCAGGATCGTCGCGGCCGAGGTCTCCACACGGATGGTGCGCAAGGCTTCTTCCCATCTACTCGTCTAGACAAGATGCAGTCTTCGAACCCGGTGACGCCGGGAACGTCGACCGCTCTGCCACACCATTTGCCCACTCGTCTATACGAGTATGCGTGTCGGGGTGTACGAGTCCGGGGGAGTGGCCTCGCGCACCGCCGATCAGTTCGCCGGGAGCTGGTAGGAGAGGACGTAAGCGTCGGCGGCCATGACCGTGTCACAGACCTCCACGGCTCGTCCGGCCGCGTCGAAGGCGGTGCGGATCAGGTGGATCACCGGCACGCCCGAAGCGAGTTGCAGCGTCTTGACCTCGGACGGCGAGGGCATCCGGGCCCGGATCTCCTCCTCGAAGTGGTCGAGCTGGTGGCCCAGCTCCTCGAGTCGGGCGTAGATGCCGCCGGGGCCGGGATTCGGCTCGGCGATCTGCGTGCCGCGGGCGATGTCGAGCGGCAGGTAGGAGGTGGCGAACTCGACCGGCCGTCCGTCGAGCAGGTACCGACGACGCCGGGCGAGCACGCGCCGCACGGAGCCGAGGCGGGTGGAGATGTCCTGACTGGCCTTCTCCTCCTTGACCTCCAGACTGTCCACCTTCGGGTGACTGCCGGCGGCGTCGGCCTCCACGATGAACGCGGACTTGCCCTGCTCGCGGTGGCGCCGGGCGAACCGGTCCGAGGCGAGCCGCCGCACCGGGGGCCGTGGCCGAACGAAGACGCCCTTGCCGTGCTCGGCGTGCACCAGGCCCTCGCCCTGGAGGACCGAGAAGGAGTTGCGGACCGTCATCCGGGAAACGCCGTAGTGCTCGACCAGCTCAGCCTCGGAGGGCAGCTTCTCCCCCTCCTTGAATCGCCCACGGTCGATGGCCTCGCGCAGCTGGTCGGCGATCTGCCGGAAGACCGCACGATCACTGGTCGGATCGATGCCGCCGAGAATGCTCGGTAGAGACGTCACGCGTACTCCTTTAGGTATCTAGACGAGTGGGCGAGTGTTGTTGCTACGGTGGAGAGCCTAGTCAGCCGAGAGGGCCGAGGAACGTGAGCACAAAACGCCCGCACTCCGTGAGCGTCGCCGGGGTCATCGTCGATGACCAAGGCCGGGCCCTCCTGATCAAGCGCCGCGACAACGGTCACTGGGAGCCCCCGGGCGGAATCCTCGAACGTGAGGAAACCATCCCCGAAGCCCTCCAGCGCGAAGTTCTCGAAGAGACCGGCATCAAGATCGAGCTCTCTGCAACCCTGACCGGCGTCTACAAGAACATGACGGGCCTGATCGTCTCCCTCGTCTTCCGCTGTCAGGCAGTCGACGGCACCCCCACCACCGGAGACGAGACCCGCGCACTGCGCTGGGCCACCCGCGAAGAAGTCATCGACCTTGCCGACGAGGCCTACGCGATCCGCGTCCTTGACGCACTCGACGCGATGTCTCCGCCGGCCATCCGCGCCCACGACGGCGTGAAACTCGTCTAGCCCGAACCCGCTGCACATGGCGGCCTACCAGCATGAAGGAACTTGTATGCACGAGTATACGAGTACAGCCCGGGTCTGGGGACTGTCTTGCCCAGGTTTCCCGGAAGAGGTCAGCCGGGCCCGCCGCTGGACCCGCGACATCCTGCGCGGATCTCCCCTGGCCGACGACGCCGAGCTGATCGTGAGCGAGCTGAGCGCGAACGCCATCCTCCACACCGCGAGCGGTTCGCAATCGGGCAGCTTCCATCTGGCACTCGCGGTCTCCCCGCAGGTGGTCGCCCTGTCGGTCACCGACGAGGGAGGCACCGGCACGGCACCGAAGGTCGAGCGCCAGGACGACCAGGCCGAGCACGGCCGGGGCCTGGGCATGGTCAGCGCGCTCGCACACCGGGTCGTCGTCTACGACAGCCACGGCGGCTACACGGTCACCGCGGAGCTCTTCACCCAGGCCCGCACGGCAGGGGGAAACCAGTGTTGACGTCCCAGCATCCCGAAGCACTGGACGCGGACAGCCGACCCCTTCAATACCGTTGCCAGGCTGCCGCCTACTCCCCGCACGCGGCTAGCTCCATTCCCCTGGGGACACACGACACCACGAGCTCGCGCCTGGCCCTGCGCTGGTTACTGGAGCGCACGCGCCACATCACCGACCAGCTCGACGCCGCGTACGCGCAGCCTGGACTGCACTGGCTGATCGACGAGGCAGAGCACGAACGAGCCCTCGCCTACATGACCGCAGGAACGGGCTACCAACTCACCCTGCATGACGAAAACGTCCACTACGTCCTCACCGCCCACCCGATGGGAGCGGCCTCGTGAGCGGGACAGTCCGCGGCTACTGGTGCGAGTGCTGGACCGAGCACGTCACCAGGCCGGAACCGCCGGCACTACGAGCATCGTTCGACGCGTACTCGGCCTCCCAAGCAGACCGATGGGTGGCCATCGCACTCCGCACCATCTCACCGGCACTCGACTCAGACGCCTCGGATGAAGCGTGGGCATGGCTACGCGAGGACCGTGCCGAGACGAGAAGGGCTCTCCTACGCTCCGAGCCGTTCACGGTGACCATTAAGCACGCCCAACTCCGCATCACATGGACCATCCGGCCAGTGCTCTACCTGCCCCTCGCACACCGGCAGGCCGCTGAACTTCCGGCCTGTGCCTATGCCTTCAGACCCCAGCCGACCGATTGAGTTACAACTTTCTCTACTGGTTCAAGGCGGCTCGCTCCGCTCACCGCGCGCGGCCCGGCCCCCGGCCGGGCCTGCGCTCCTGTCTCCGCCCCGCTCCAGCCCGGCCGGCGCCCGCGCCGCGCGCACAGCGATCAGCCACTTGATGCCAGAGAAGGGGTGCGTCGTGGCTGGGGCGGTCGGCTCCACGGCTTTAGGCAGCCACTTTGGCGCGAGCCTCGAAGATCATGGCCCCAACGTCGTGCTTTAGCGGGCAGGTCCACAGACTGCCCGACGCGCCGGAAGCTTACGGGGCCATGATCACTCGCGCCAAAGCAGCTCCAGCCCAAAGCCGCTCCACCGACCTTGTCACTCAGGCGGATAGCATCGCTCAGCGGCCTCAGCCAGCGCCTCGGATATCTCCCGCCTCCGCGGCCTATCCGGCCGGGGAACCTCACACTGAATCAAAGCATGCGCGATCCCAATAGGGGGATCATCAAAGTCCGGATCATCCAGAACTTTTGCCTTACAAGAGCGCACTACCTGAACAGGGAAGCCGTATACAACTTGACCCTCTTTTTTGATCATCGAGTGCGGGCCGAGGTCGTGCTCCGACAGAATTGAGCTCCGATGCACCGAGATGCCATCCGGATCCCACTTGAAGGCCGTGTGAGTAGGAGCCTTCTTCCCTGTTATCAGATCAGGGGCTAGAAAGTCTGGCTTATCAGGAATCCTTCGGTAGATGATCTCGTCATCCGGAATATCGCTTTCACTCGAACCCAAAGAGCCCCCCTCTCGCAAGCTACCGACCCTCAGGAAAAAAGTCTTCTCCAGGCCGGATTCGCCACCCACACACGGAGCGAGAGGGACGAAAGGAGCCTCCTAACGGCCTCGACTCCCACCCCCTCTTCACCCAAGTACCCGCTCACCCTGGCGCCACCAGAGGGCTCCGCGTAGCGGATATAGGGCATCTCTCCTGGGAAGAACTCGATCTCCAGCCTCTCACGGCCAGCTCGCCACTCAAAGACGATGGAGCCGTCCTCACCAGGGGTGATGAAGGGGAAAACTGTTCGATGATCCGAGATCCTGTCGAGCGTCCGGTAAGCGACATGGGTGACGGATTGCGAGGCAGGCTCACCGCCGGCGTCATCCCAGTTCAGAGGCAGCGTCCTAAGTTCGTGCAGCTTGCCGCTCACATACATCTGCAGTTCGAGCTTGGTTCGCTTCTCTAACACACGGGACGTTCCACGCCGTGCGTCGTTACGGCGAATCATCCACACGCCAGCGTCCCGAGCGGGGGCAGCAGTGAAGGGTTTCCCCCCTCGCGCAGGTTGCGTGATCACTTGATTTCCCCCCATTGACTTCTCATCCCGTCACTGGTGACTTCAAGAAAAGCACCTGCCACCACTTCGTGGGCACGATCCATACGGTCCGTAAAGTCATCTTCTGTGTCGACTTGGGATTCCGCGTCAATGATTAGAGACGCACCCTCAGTGAATTCGCCGTCCGAGGGTTCCGTCACAGCAGAGTCAACACCAATAAGTACCGCGACCCGCGGATCCAGTTCCGATTCGTCGTAGTGAACCCTGAAGCCGCAGTAATCTGGAACACGGAAAGGGAAGGATGATTCAGATTTCCACCCGGTAAGAACGCCCGCCATTGCTTGGTGAGCAGAAACACCAGGGATCTTATTCGTATAAGTTACGTCTGCTCGCTTCACTCGTGGAAGCACACCCGAAACCGACTGCGACAGTTTCGAGAATTGATCAAACTTAGCGAGAAGTTCGGCTTTAAGCGCCTGATACCCCGGGTAGGAATTCTCTCCGTCGGAGAGGTTCCACTTTAGAACGAACCGATCTTGCTGGAACCTAACTTCCCTGTCCCCTGCTTCTGTGGTGAGCGAACAGAGAGCCATGGGCCAAGACAAGCCGGACCTGACGAACTCCACGTCGTCTTGCTCCGAGGCTTGCCATGCTGGCATAGGCGTAGATTCCCGAAGAATCGGGTAGTCCTCGCGCCAATCCACTCGCAACTGAGCCAGATCCAAGGTCTGCAGCTTCGGCAGCGTGTCAAACAGCAGTGCGAGTGACACTGCATGTACTGGCGGCCGTTCGAATCGCAGTTGCTCTGCCATTGAGATCTCCACCCCCTCGATCAGCCTACCCATGTGGCACAGCTCACCAACAGAGGATGGCGCAATCGAGCAGCCTAGGTGCCTCGGACGGCTGAAAATCTACCTCCTAGCAGCCGACTTGCACTCGAGAGGGCGAATCTCGTCGGCTATCTGAGGGACATACGGTGACAGAGTTGCCACTTGTGCTGACAAGCTCCAGTCGGCGCCACACGTGCAAGTGCTCCATCGGTTCCCGGCAAGTCAGACACTTGCCGTCAGTGCCTGTCAGAAACCTGGCTGCCTTCGTCCGAACCCTCCACAGCAGCCACACCGAGGAGGGCCACTCAAGGGAGAACACGGACCTCGCGAGTGAGGTGCTGGCAGCCTGGATGGACGACGCGGACGGCTGGTACAACAACGCTGGCCGCAATTTTGCCCGCCAGCGGCGGCTGGAGCTTCTTCGCACAAGCCTTGCTGGCTGCAACCACCACGAGTAGTCCGTGGCTCGCGGCAGAGGCGCAGAGCTGACGGCAGCGCCCGTGCCAGACACGTGCCAGATCGTGCGGGGAATAGCGGGGACCAGGCCGCTGATCAATCGGACTCCGCGCCCGCTGCAACGCAGTTCAGCCAAGCAACCGCCTGCCGAGAACCCAAGCTTCCCAAGCTGAGAGCGCGAGTTCGATTCTCGTCACCCGCTCCATGCGAACCCCTAGGTCAGAGACCTGGGGGTTTTTGTTTGTGCGGCGCATGAACCCCAGCCTCAGGCACAGCCTGCTTTCACTCGATCCCCTGGCGGCTTGCCCCTCGCCGGCGAACGAGCACTCCCGTCGCCCCGAGCGCACTATGGAGTCAGCAGCAGAGGGAGGGCGCGTCATGGGCAGGAAGCACCGCGCTCCGGAACCGCAGTCATGGGGTCCACGCGACCCGGGAGGCGCACTACCACCGCCGAGACCCTGGCCGGGGCCTGAAGGCTCCGCCCCGCTTCAGCACCCGCAGCAGACAAGCACGGCACCCCCACCCAGGAGGCGGCGCCGGATCTTCCTCTGGATCTTCCTCGCAGTGCAGATCCTGTTCCTGATCTGGGTGATCACGGGTGCCGCGACCTCCAGCGGCACGCCCGAAGAATGCCGCGGCCTGACGGGTGACAATCTTGAGCTGTGCGAGGACGCGAACGACCT
This sequence comes from Streptomyces sp. XY006, assembly GCF_002237655.1. Lineage (GTDB taxonomy): Bacteria > Actinomycetota > Actinomycetes > Streptomycetales > Streptomycetaceae > Streptomyces > Streptomyces levis. The sequence continues at coordinate 25,629 of NZ_NOKT01000014.1, read as the reverse complement.
CGGGACCACCATCGGTGTCGGCCTGATCGTCGCGTTCTGGGTAGCCGCCGACTTCATCCTGGCTCTGACGTACGCCATTTACCGACTGGCCAGCAGGCCACGACGGGACTGAGGTCCCCGCACACGGCCCCTCCTGCCGACCGAGCCGGCGCGCGACCGAGCCCCTCGGAGCCCCTCGGGATCAGCAGGTGAAGCGACATGGACCACGCCGCTCACCGCACCGCCGAAGCGATCCCACCTTCGGGCCAGGCATCGGCCATCACGAAGGAGACGACGGTCCCGCCGAACCGGCTCGGCGCCGCATGCCACGACTCGGCCAGCGCATCGACCAGCAGCAGCCCACGCCCGTGGGAGTCATCAGCGTCGGGATGCCGCAGCCGCACGTTCGCCGACAAGCCGGGGTTGTGCACGTCGACCCGGAGCGAGGTCCCCTCACGGAACCACTCGACCCGGACGAGCCAGGGTTCGTCCGACCGACCGTAAGCGATGGCGTTGGTCACCAGCTCCGAGATCATCAACACACAGTCGTCCACGGAGCAGGCCGGGTTGTACGGAGCGATGAACTTGCGGAACCAGCGCCGAGCCCGCGGCACGGACTCAGCGACAGGATGCAAGGTCATCGACCCGAGACGCGGTGACCCCTCAGGCGGGTAGCGGTCGATCATGTAGGCCATCCGGTGCTCACTTCCTGCCGCTACCACCGCAGTCGAGGCAGCGCCGCTTCGATGTGACGCGGGTGCGATCGGCGGCGGTGACAAGCGCCGGGCTCGTACGCGAACCGGCACGCTTCCAGCCGCGCCTCGGCAACCTCGGCAAGGTAAGTGCGTGCCCTGATCCGGCCGCTGACTCGTCACACCGCACCTCCTCCCAAAGTGGCCTTAGCCACTTACTGGATGGTGGCATTAGCCACTTCGAAGACGCAAGCCATTCACCGATACTGTCCCCCTTCAGGTGAGGGGGTAGCCCTGCTCGAACGCCCAGCGATGCGGCGGGTAGGTGGCCTCAGCGAACTCCAACGGCTGGTCTTGGAGGTCGAAGACGACGTGGTGCACGACCAGTACGGCGGAGCCGACGGCAAGTTGAAGGTCTTCGGCCTCCTTCTCCGTCGCCGCACGCGCGCAGATGCGATCTTCCGCGTAACTCCCCTGCCGCCCGGTCATGTTCTCGACGTACAGCAGCGTCCCCTCTTGGATCCGCTCAGGCTCCAGGAGCTTCGGTGCACGCTGACCGACTTCCGGAGCGAACCACGAGGTGGAGAGCGTGATCGGCCCGTCGTGGTTGTTGGTCACCCGCCGGCGGTGCACCGCACGGCGATCCTTGACCAGGCCCAGCGCCTCAGCCACGTGATCCGGTGCCTCCAGCCAACCGGCAGAAGTGATCACGGCGTACTCGCCAGGCGTGTAGATCTTCCCGGTCTGCCGAGCGCGCCCGTACAACTCACGAGCCCGCCGGTTGACTTCGAGGCTGCGCACGTACGTGCCCGATCCCTGGCGCTTCTCGACGAGCCCTTGATGGCTCAGCGCCTCCAACGCCCGTGCAGCCGTGGGCCGGGACACCTTCCAGTCGGCCGCCAACTGCCGTTCGGACGGCACCTCGTCACCGGGTCGCAGGTCACCCCGAAGAATCTGATCACGGATGTAGTGCGCGATCTGGAGATACTTCGGCTGAGCCTCCTCGATCTGCGGCATCAGTCCTCCTCACCCAAGGCGAGCCCCAGGCGAGTAGTCGGGCACCCCGCTACCGAGCTGAGGCCTGCTTCTCGTTAAAAGTGGCTATGGCCTCCAGCCACTATAGAGCGAGGGGGTCACCCCCCACGCCGTAGGCTGGGGGGCATGACGCGGTTGATCGTCGCAGCAGGAGGCGGGGGTGACGCAGTCGCGGCCGCTATGATCCACGCCGCCCTCTACGGCGACGAGGACCAGGCGGTGATCCTCACGTACGCCTGGGACCGCCTCCTGATCGACCCGGTACCCGGTCCCCGAGGACCGGACAACTTCACAGGCCTCCAGCCCCTCACCCCAGCAGTCTGGGCAGTGCCGGCCGAGGCCCGCCCGATCGCTCCCGCGGGTTCGACTCTCCCCCGACTCGCAGCAGAGCTCCGGCACAGGTTCGCGTTGATCGATCCACGCCACGGGGTCGAAGGCGTCACCCGCCAACTCGAAGAGATGGTTGACCACTTCTCACCAGAGTCGATCGACCTGCTGGACGTGGGCGGTGACATCCTCGCCCGCGGCGACGAGCCAACGCTGAAAAGCCCGCTTGCCGACGCCCTCACCCTCGCCGCGTGCTGCCAGGTGAATGCCCCCGTCCGCCTCCTGGTGGCGGGCCCCGGCCTCGATGGCGAACTACCTCTCGACGAACTGCGCGGCATGCTCGGCCCGCTCCTCCACAGCCTCACCGCGAAGGACGTCGAGCCGATCAGCTCCGTCCTGGAATGGCACCCCTCCGAGGCAACCGGGATGCTCGCGGCGACAGCCCGAGGCGTACGCGGCACATGCGAAATGCGAGACGCCGGCCTCCCGGTCCCCCTCACCGACGAAGGACCGACGGTCCATGAAGTCGACCTGGACGAGACGCTCACCCGCAACCAGTTGGCCCGCGCCATCCTGACCACCGCCACCCTGGACGAGGTCGAGGCACACAGCCGCGAAATCTGCGGCTACTCGGAAATCGACTACGAGCGCAACAAGGCTGCATGGCTCAAGGACCAGCCACCGGCCCAGCTCGACCCGGAGGCCGTACTGTCCCAGCTCGACCAGTTCGAAGCCGAGGCCCACAGCCGCGGAGTCACCCACACGACGTTCCGACGCATCACAGAAGCCTTGAACCTCAACGGCTCCTTGCGCGAGGACCTGCGCCAGTTGCTCATCAGCAGCCGTCCGAAGCAATACGACGCTCCCTTGTGGCGCATCACAGCCACTACTGAGTAACAACCTTCTTCACGGGTTCAAGGCCCGCGCACGGCGCGGGCGCGCGCCGCCTCTGCGGCGCGGCCGGCCTCCTGTCTCCGCCCCGGCTGGCCGCGCCCGGCGGCTGCGGGCATGAAGTGGGAGACACCCTCTGTGGCTGGGGCGGTCGGCTCCACGGCTTTAGGCAGCCACCATGGGTCGAGCCTCGAAGATCATGGCCCAACGTCGTGCTTTAACGGGCAGGTGGGCGATGTGGAACGGAGGCACCAGCGGGCAGTCGGGGTCCTCAGGCGGGGAGAGTTCGCCCAGTGTCCACGACCAGGCCTATTCGACCACCACGACCGTGCCGGCCCGCAATCAGATCTGGCTGGAGATTCCGGGCACCGGACAGGGGACCGTGCAAGACACACTGCTGAAGAACTGCAAGGTCATCGTTCACCGGATCATGGCGGGCGGAAAGGCTCCTACGGGTTTCCACTCGGCTCCCGAGGAGTGGTATCACGGCTGCACCGACGCTCTGGCCGAGTGGTTCGCCAAGCGGGACCGGTAGTGGCCACGCCCTGGGCGGCGAAGCGGCCCAACCTCCCGCAGGGGAAGGGAAGCAGGGAACAGCGGCGGCTCCTGTGGGCAGCAGTCGGCCTTCCGCTCCGTAGCCGCTCACCTCTGCCCGGCCCCGCCCTTCCCGAGTCCTCGCCTTCTCCGCGCCCTCCTCACGCAGTCGGTGACGGGGGCTCGTTGGCCCCGCTGACGCGCTGGGCGCGCTGCTCCCGGCGGTACTCGGCCTCGGCCTGTGCGGTGGCCTCCGCCTCCTCCCGCTTCAGCTCCAGGGACTCCACGGCGTCGCTGTAGGCGTGGTTCGGCTCCGGCATCGGCTCCTCCCGCTGCCACGCGCCGACGCACTCCACGGCGTGGGAGATGACTCCGCGCAGCACCCAGGCCCGGGAGCGGGCGCCGCCCCTGTAGGCGTACTCCAAGCCGGACTGCCAGGCATCCAGTAGGTCCAGGGTCTGGTGCAGGCGGGCGCGTAGGGCCTCGTCGCGGATGACGCCAACGGCGATACGCGCCGGGGCGGTGAGGTCTTCCAGCTTCTGGTCCCATGTCTGCCGGGCGGCGGTGAACGCGGCGGACTCCTCGGCGTCCAGCCCACGCGCCCGGGCGCCGGGAACGTCACGGACATGCCTCTGGAGCTTGCCGAAGGTGTCCGCCAGCGTCGCAACGGCGGTGTCCTGCTTGGCCTCCAGGCGTGCCTGGCGGGCGTCCGCCAGGGCCTTGTTCTGCGCCTGGCGGGTGCCGCCGTACGTGGCGGCAGCGCCCACCAGGGCGCCGACGAGTCCGGAAACGGGAGAGATCCAGTCCATGGGTGGCAGTGTCTCCGATGACCAACAGGCCTGGCGCCACCGGCCGTTGAGCAGATGCCTTCCCGCTCGCCTCGGCCTCGGCCATGGCAGCGAAGAACGCGGACTGGACGGAGCCGGTGCCGTTGGCTCGTAGATGCAGGGCAGGGGGCGTGCATCGTTTCCGAACTGACGGCTTGTTTCCAGTGAGCCGGGTGCTTCTGGGCCGTCCACCCTCACGACCGCCTCAGCCCAACTTCCTGCGACCGGTGCCCCTCGAGTGGGAGACGCCGTCGAGTGCGGCACTGATTTCCCTCAGGCGGTCCTCGGGCAGGGCGAAGGCGTTTTCGGGGTTTCGGTAGGAGTGGCCGCCGTCGTTGGTGCGGACGCCGTCTGCCGTGGTCCAGTGGGCGGGGGCCCACTGGCCCTGGTTCGCAAGGAGCAGGGTCGCCACTTCGGCGGGATCTTCGATCGAGGTGAGCGCGGTGAGCGCGGTCGTGAGGGGAGCTGCGGCTTCGTGGGGAAGTCGTGCGTCGCCGAGTGCCGGGAAGATCAGCAGGAGACGGGAGTCGGGGTCGTCGACTCCCTCCGTTGCCGGCTGTCGGGCGACGGACAGCAGCTCCGGCCAGGCCACGCCGGGCCCCATGAAGTGACCGTCGTCCACCGCGAGCGTCTCCGCCGCGGACCATGCCGGGTGGTGTATCAGGTAGTCCACTCCGCGCTCGTCCACGATGTTGCGGTACACGACATGGATGGTGTGTCCGGAGGACAGGGGCACGCTGAACACCGGCCAGTGGCTCTCGGCGGACAGGGCGCGGCTCAGCTCCATGGCCGCGTCCCAGTCCGCACCGAACGCGGCTCGCAGCGCTCGCTCACCGCGCAGGCAGCTGCCGAGGTGGACGGGCCAGAACAACGGATCGTCGAGGTAAGCCGTGCCCGGGACCAGAGGTCCGTCTTCGTATCCGGGGATCTTCAGCATCGGAGGATGATGACAGGCCGGCGCATGGGGGTGCGCTGCGGTGTGAGACCCGGCCCGCTGGGAACCCCCATGGAGAGGAGGGCCTGCGCGGCCGTCGGCCGGCGAAGCAGTGAGCGCGACTCCGTCTGCGGTCCGGTATCAGCGGCCCCGGGGCGGCGCCATCTTCCCTCCCGGAGAGAGTGTCACCACCATGACCAGCAACACCACGGTCCGCCCCCCGCCCGCGCAGGCGTCCGGCAGTGACTTCGCCCGCCTGTCCCGAAGGATCACCGATGCCGGGCTGATGGGGCGCCGTCCCGGCTACTACGCGCTGCGGATGACGATCGTGACCGGGCTCTACGCCGGCGGCTGGGCGGCCGTCGCGCTCCTCGGCGACAGTTGGTGGACCCTGGCGGTCGCCGCCTTCCTGGCTGTCGTGTTCGGCCAGGTCGCCCTGCTCGCGCACGACGCGGCCCACCGCCAGGTGTTCCGCCGGCGCCGGGCCAGCGAGGTGTCCGGACGGATGGCCGGTGCCGGCATCGGAATGGGCTACGGCTGGTGGCAGGACAAGCACACCCGCCACCACGCCAACCCCAACCACGAGGAACTCGACCCGGACCTCGACCCCGACCTGCTGGTCTGGTCCCAGGACCAGGCCCGGGCCGCCACCGGGCTCCCCCGCCTGATCGGCCGCCGGCAGGCGTTCCTGTTCTTTCCGCTCCTGACCCTGGAGGGCTTCAACCTCCACGTGTCGAGCGTGAAGGCGCTGGCCAATCGCTCGCTCAAGCACCGGGGGCTCGACGGGACCCTGCTGTTCGGGCACTTCGCCGTCTATCTGGGCCTTCTGTTCTGGCTGCTGCCGCCCGGGATGGCGTTCGCCTTCCTCGCCGTCCACCAGTGCCTGTTCGGCGTCTATCTCGGTTCCCTCTTCGCGCCCAACCACAAGGGGATGCCGATCCTGAAGGGCGAGGACCGCCCGGACTTCCTGCGCCGCCAGGTGCTCACCTCGCGCAACGTCAGCGGCGGGCTGCTCACCGACATCGCCCTGGGCGGGCTGAACCACCAGATCGAGCACCACCTGTTCCCCAGCATGCCCAGCCCCAATCTGCGCAAGGCCCGGGCCATCGTCCAGCGCTACTGCGAGGAGCTGGGGGTGGACTACGTGGAGACCGGCCTGATCACCTCCTACCGGCTGGCCCTCATCAGTCTTCACCAGGCGGGAGCACCGCTCCGTGAGGGCGCCCGGGCCGCCTCGTAGGAGGCTCCGCCGTGTGATTCTCGGGCGTGCCGCGTGGTGGAGCGCCGCGTGGTGGGGCCAGGTGAGTCGGTGCGGTCCTCGTCCGGCCCTCGGGCCATGCCGCCGGTCCGCCCGCCGTATGCCGCCGGTTCGCGTCGTGCGGTGGTGGTGGAGCGGCCGGTCGGGCAACCGGAGTGGGTGTCAGTGGGGGCTGTGCCGTCGGCCGGGGCGGCGGGGTCCGTCGTCGTGACGGTCACGGTCGCCTGCGGGGGCGATGGCCGCGGCCCGGCCGTGGGCCTTCCGTGGAGCCGGCGGGGCCGGGCCCGGGACGGGTGTCCCGGAGCGGCCGTAGTGGAAGGCGGTGGCGCGGTCACTGTGCTGCGCGTTGAGCAGGCGGATCAGGAGCGCCCCGAAGGCGATCATCGCCAGGATCGCCAGCACGGTCACGAAGGTCGCCACGGTCCTCACCTCCCCGTCGGGGGATGCGCCGGGGTAGCGGTGGCGGGCGTGGTTTCGGGATGTACGGCCGGATCGCGGGCCTCGTGGCCGCCTTCGGAGTCCCAGACCGCTTCCACGGCCCGGTCCGACTCGGACGCCGCCCGCTCCACGCGCCGGTCGCTCACGGGCACCGTCGGCGGGCGCGGCGCCTCTGCCGTCGACGCCGCCTCTGCCATCAACCGGCTCGCGGTCGACGTGCCCAGGGGGTCGCTCGCGGCGGCCATCAACCAGGCGGCCTCGGCGGGAGCTGTCTGCGGCGGGATCACCAGGAGGTTCCAGCGGCCCGCGCGGTACGAGAGCAACAGCAGTTCGTGCGGGTCCTGTTGGGCGAGGAACCAGCCCACCTTCACCGTGTGTCCGGAGACGGGCACCTTGCGCGGCACCACCGGCCAGTGGGTGGGGTTCACCGTGACGCGGGTGATCCGGCCCCACAGCGGGTCCAGTACGGCTGCCAGGGCGGGGAGTTCGGCCCCGAGGTCACGGGAGTGGGGCCACCACGCGCCGTCCAGCAGAGCCGGTGCGGGACCGGCGGGAGCCAGCGACAACCGGAGAGAGGAGGAGGCCGAGGGGAGCGAGCGGTCGTCGGCTTCGGCTGTCGGCGGAAGGGAAATGGTCGCAGTCATGACGCGGACCCTGCCCCCGGACCGGCCGAAACCGGCCCGGTGTATTCGATCGCCGAAAACGACACGAGCCTGGAAGCCGGTGCGCGAAATATCCTCGGTGATTCGAGCCTACTCCTCGGAGGGGCCGAACGGACCAGACGGATCGGACTGACAGGACCGACCGAGCAAGCCCGACCGGCCTGTGCGGCCGGCGGCACACGGCACGGTCCGCCCCTCTCCTTCGGGGAGTAGCGTGAACGCATCGGGAGCTTTCGCACGTCGGCTCCGATGCCGGTGTCGCTCCCGGTGAGCGACGACACCGGACTGCTGCCCCCGGCGGGAGCCCGGAGACGGGTTCGCGCCATGTCCGTGACCGACTCACCTCCCCCGCTCAGGGCCGTCCCCTTCCGGGCCCCGACCGCGCGCCTGGCGCTGCGGTCGGACGACGCCTCCACGGGGCGTGGCGGCCCGGACGGTGTGTGGTGGCCCCGTTCACGTGACCTGCCCCGCGAGCTCTCCGCCCTGGCGGACGTGCTGGATCCGCTGTGGGGGCGGATCGTCCGGGTCACGGTCGACCCCCGCCACTGGCAGGGCATCCCGGACCGGGTCGTCGTCAACGGCTATGCGGTACAGGTCGGTCGGTTCGCCTCCGGGCCGGCTTCGCACGGGATCACGCTGCTCTCCTACTCGGCGGGCCGCTGGAACCTCCTGGTGATCCCCCCGGAGACGCAGGCGTCTTCGGCCGCCCGGCTGATGGCCACCGTGGGCGCGTACCCCGGCCCGTAGGCGACCGGGCGTTCGTGACCTGCTCAGTGCGACGCCCCGCCGGCGGTCGTCGTGTCGGCCGTACGGGCGGGTGTCTCTCAGGGGACCATCGGGGTGTCGAAGGGTCGGCTCATCGGACGCCGGCACGCCGGCGGTCTCCGCGCGGAGGCGGCCAGGACGAAAGGCGGCGTGGTGGAGGATGCGGTGCCCGGTGCGCAGGGGCAGCGGCGGTCGCGGCCGGCTGCCGGGCCGGAGTTCTGGCGGCATGTCGTCGAGCAGCTGAGCACGGCCCTGATGGTGGTGGACCCGGCCGGACGGGTCCTCGCCGTCAACCCGGCCGCCGAACGGCTGCTGGACCGGGACTCCGCCACCGTACGCGGGCAGGACGCGCACGAGCTGCTGCACCGGGAGGCGGACGGCGGCACGCTCCTGCGGGAGCAGTGCCCGCTGCTGCGGGCACTGGTCGAGGGAACCGTCTCGCGCGGGGAGGGTGACAGGTACCGGCGCGGTGACGGCCGTCTGATCACGATCTCCTGGTCCGCTTCCCCCCTGATGGACGGCGGCTCCTTGCAGGGCATGGCCGTGCTGTTCCACGACGTGACGGGTGACCGCAGCGCACGCCGGGAGCGGGCGGCCTACACGAGTGCTCTGGAGGACCTCAACGAGCGGCTGACGCTGGTCGCGGAGATCACCGACGTACTGGGCCAGACCCTGGAGACCGACGAGGCCCTGGCCCGGCTGGGCCGCCTGTTGGTGCCCCGCCTCGCCGACTGGGCGGCGGTGGACCTGCGGACCGGTTCGGGGGAGGTCCACCGGGTGGCCGTGACGGGGCCCATGGGCCGGGACGCCGGGCTGGAGGGCGGCCGCGAGCGCCTTCCCGAGACGGGGGAGGCCGACCGCTCACCTCTCGTCCGGGTGCTGCACGGAGGTGATCCCGCGCTGCAGAACGAGCGGGACGAGGCGGAGCCGGCGGGACCGCCCGGTTCCGCCCTGGCCGCCCTCCACCGCGACTTCCTGCGGACGGTGCACGCGACGTCCGCCCTCACGGTGCCGCTGGGTGCCCGGCAGCGGATCACCGGGGCCCTGACGCTGGCGCGCACCGACCCGGCTCACCCGTTCGACGCCGAGAACCTGGAAGTGGTGAGCGACATCGGCCGCCGGGTCGGGCTGGTCATCGACAACGCCCGCCGCTTCGGCCGCCAGCGCGCCGTCGCGGAGGCCATGCAGCGCAACCTGCTGGCCCCGCCGCCCCAGCCCGGCCGTCTGCGGCTGACGGCCCGCTACCAGCCCGCCCCGGCGGGTTCCCAGGTGGGCGGCGACTGGTACGACGCCTTCGAGCGGAAGGACGGCACGCTCGCACTGGTCATCGGCGACGTCGTGGGCCATGACCTGACCGCGGCGGCCGGGATGGCCCAACTGCACGGCATCCTGCGCTCCTTGGCCTGGGACCACAGCGGCCCGCCCGGCGCCGTCATCGACCGCCTCGACGACGCCATGTCCGCCATCACCACTGTCCCCATGGCCACTCTCGTCCTCGCCCTGCTGGAAGGCGGCCCCCACACGGGGCCGTGGACGCTGCGGTGGAGCAGCGCGGGGCATCCGCCGCCTCTGCTGCTGACCCGCGACGGACAGGGACGCTACCTCGAAGCCGGGCAGGGGCTGCTCCTCGGCGCGCCTCCGGGCACGGGCGGCGGCAGCCGGCCGAACGCCACGCTGCCCTTGCCGCCGGGTTCCACCCTGATCCTCTACACCGACGGCCTGATCGAGGTGCCCGGCAGCGACCTGGACACCGGCCTCGCCCACCTGCGCCGCCACGCCCTGGCCCTCGCCGGCGCTCCGCTGGACACGCTGTGCGACCACCTGCTCGCCCGGATGCCGCCGGGCAGCACCGACGACGTGGCTCTGCTCGCCCTGCGCCTGCCGATGCCGTGACGGGCGGCAGGCGACGTGGTGGCCGGCCACCGATGACCGGCGACGGGCGGTGCGCCCTCAGCTCCCGAGGAGCAGGACGCGGAACGGGCTGCGCGGGGGCGCGGACTGCCGGGGCGCGTCGCCTTCGACGCACCGCCACCCCCAGGACCGCAGCGCCTCGGTGGTCCTGCTGTCGGAGCGTTTCACCAGCATGACGCCGAGCGCGGCGCCGTGGTCGGTGAGCAACCGCGTCTGCAGGCGCCGGGCGAGGTTCCAGGGACGGCCCTGGTTCTCGTCGCGCACCCGGGGCGGGACGAGAATCACGGAGATGACGAAGAGGCGGCCGGAGGCGGCGGTGCGCAGCAGGCTCCCGGGAAGGTGCCCGTCGAACCCCTCCCACCAGGGCCCGTCGCCGCGTACGGGAAAGCCGTAGGCACACCCGGTCAGCTCCGTGGACTCCGCGATCACCAGTTCGAACCCCGGGCGCCGCAGGTCCGCCGCCAGCCGTCGCAGGAAGGCGCCGCGGGCCTGGTTCCACACCCAGGGTCCGCCGCCCGAGGTCTGCGCGTACAGGTCGCCCAGCTCTCCCGACCGGTCCTCGATCTGACCTCGGGTCAACTCACGGACGCGTTCGCCCGCGCGGGGCGACGAGCCTCGCTCGGGACCCGGCCGACGCCGCTTCGGTGTGCCGGGCCGGTGCGGTCGGACGGCGCCCCCGGGGAATTCGGCGGTGGTCGGCGGAACCGGGACGTTCACGGTCATGGGACCAGCCCTGCCCCGGGCACGGGCGGACCCATCCCGGTGTCGTCGGTCACCGGGGGCGGCACCGGTGTCGGAGCCGGTGCGCACGGAGCTCCCGGTGTCTCCACCGTACTCCCGGCCGCGCGGGCCCTGCGGTGGACGGCGTGGGCCGAGGGGACCGGAACGGCGGGGCGTGTGGCCTTCGCTGCCGCCGGCCGGGGCCGTACGGGGCAGCGGAGTACGGTGGACGTACTGAGGGCATGTCGCACACCGGCTTCCGCGCCGGTCTCGTTCTCGGCGCGACAACTCGCCGGAAGGCCCGCCGCACCGCGCGGTCTCCCGAGACAGGTCGGCATGATGCCCTCGGCCCCCGAGCCCGTCACCCTTCCCCCGCCGCACCCCTCGGCGCCGGTGTCCTGCTCTCCCGCCCGTTCTTCGCGGGATTCCCGCCTGCGCCCGGGCGGGGGGACCGGCGCCGGGCCGGACCGTCGTGCCGCCGGCCCACGGCCGGAACCCGACCCGCGCGGAACGGTTCTGCTGTTCTTCACCACCGGGGCCGTCGCCCCCTGGCGCGGCGAGGCCGTGCGTCCGGCCGGCTGACCGGCGCGCCCGGCCCCGAACCAGACGCCTCACCAGCCCGAAGGAATTGTCGTGTCCACCACAGCACCGCCGTCACCGCTCGCCGGCCCTCATCTCCGGCTGCGCCTCGCACCCGACAGTCCGCTGCCACGCCGGCTCGACGGTGTGTGGTGGCCGCGCTCCTACGACCTGCCGGCGGAACTGCCGCACTTGCTCGCCGGGCTGCCGAGCGCCTGGGGTCACATCGCCGGCGTCACGGTGAACGGGGCGGCCTGGTCGGCGGCACCGGGCCGGATGCTCGTGTGCGACAGGGTCGTACGCCTGCGCCGGGCCGCCGGGCGGCATGCCCCGGACACCGTGGTCCTACTCACCCCCGGCCACGGCCGCTGGGACCTTATGGTCGTGCCGCCCGACACCACCGAGGAGGACGCCGAGCCGCTCATGACCACCGCGCTGGGCCCCCGCGCCTGAGGGCGGGCCACCCGGTGGCGGTGAGGCCCCCTTCAGGGGGACGTGCTCCCGGATCCGGTGTCGATGAGGATCTGTTCCGCGCCGGTGAGGTTGTCGGTACGCACCGCCTGGGCCATGGCGGCGTGCGCGGCCTCGGGTGTCGCGTCCGGCGGGACCACCAGCAACGAGAGGATGTCCCCCTCGGCCCTGGTGATGAGGACGGTGTCGTCACCGACCGCGAACGAGTCGATGTGCACCACCCGGTCGTCGACGACGATCCGCGTCGGGAGCCCTTCCCAGGCCTCGGCGTCCAGCCCCACGCGGAAGACGGGACCGAGGTGTGCGGTGAGCGCCTCGACCAGGGCGGGCAGCTCGGCACCGATGTCCCGGGACCGCGGCCACCACGCCCCGTCGAGGATGCCCTCACGCGACTCGGCCGTCTCCAGCCGCAGCAGTGCGCTCCCCGGCCGCACACCGGGCAGACCGGCACTCGGCACGGCAGGCGTCCCAGGGGGTGTGTCGGAGTCGACCATGATGAGCCGCCCGTCTTCGAGCTTCGGCGTGTCCGGGAAGCCGTGGGTGGGATCGGAAGGTGCCCTCACCACGCTACTCCGTGCTGCGCGTGGGACGGGGCCCGGCGGAATCCGGCGGGTGGCCCCCGCCCGGGGCCGGTGCCACGTTGACACGGATCATCGCCGGACGTTGACTGGCGGCAGGGCACAGGGCCGTGAAGGGCAGGGCCGGCCGGGTTCCGGCAGCCTGAAGCAGGCCGCCGAGAAGACCGCGGGTCTTCGGGCGGCGACCCCCACATCTACGGGAACGGTGCACACGACGATGTACGACCAGACACGCGCCCAGCAACCCGCCGGCCGGGCCCCGGGCCTCGCCGGACGCAGCACCCAGGGACCGGAGCCGCTGCTCTCGTCCGACGAACGGGACAGGATCGCCCGGCGCCTCGGGCATGCCGTCAACACCTTCGCGGACGCCCCCGACGAGGCCCTGGCGGAGGCCGAGAGCGCTTTCGACGAAGCGACCGCGGCACTGGTCGACGCCCTGGCGGAACGGCGGCGTCTCCTGCACGCGGCCTGGCAGGACCAGGACACCGAGAACCGGTCCGCCGAACTCCGGGTCGCCCTGCGGGAGTACCGGGAGATCACCGGGCGTCTGCTGCGCGCCTGAGCGGCGCCACGGCGTGGCGCGAGCGCCTTCCGACGGCCGCCGTCGCTCGAACGTTTCACGACGGCGGCCGCCCGGGGCTCCCCGCGCGGCCGATTCCCCCTTCTCGGGTGCGCGCCCGGGAGCCGTGTGCCCCGCATCGGACCGTGCGACGGCACGCGGGAGGTGACCGTGCCGGTCTCGCGACGAGGGGAAGCGGGACGAGGCGAGCACGGGAGCCGCCCGCGACGGGCGGCGAGGCCTGCTGCTCGCGAAGGTTGCGGATCGGTCCTTGCCCGGGCCGGGCACAGACAGCCCTCGGGCTGCCGAACGGCGTGCGTTCCGAGCGGAACCCGTGCACGGCGGACTGCCGCAAGCCTAGGTGCACTTGCTGCGGGTGAGAACCCTTCGGCGGATCGGGCCGGCCGCCGCCTCGTCCCATTCCGGTTGGCGATCACGGGCCCGGGGCATCACGAGGGGGCAGGCCCGGCCGGACAGGACGTTCCGCGGCCGGGCGAGCGGTCACGGCCATGGTGGTCGGGTGGCCCAGGAGGGGAAGTGATCCGCCATGCGTACGCATCGGCGTACCCATCGGCGTTCCGCACGAGTCGAGTACCACCTGCCGGACGAGGCCCAATCGGCGCGCAGAGCAAGGAGGCTGACCGCACAGTTCCTGGCCCGGCCGGCCCTGCGGGCGGGGGGACTCGACGCCGGGCACATCGGTGACGCCGCGGCCCTCATCGTCTCGGAGCTGGTCACCAACGCCACGCGGCACGGGGGCGGTTGCCGGCTGTGCCTGCACGTGTCCGAGACCCAGGTGACCGTCGAGGTCTACGACGGCAGCCCCGGGCGACCTGACGTACGGCCGCTGACGACGTGGAGTGAGAGCGGACGGGGCCTCGCCATGGTGCGGTCCCTGGCACAGCGCCTCGACATCGCTCGCGTCGCCGGGGGCGGCAACAGAGTGCGCGCGGTGCTGGACCTGTGACCGGTCCGGGCGCCGCGCGGCGCCCCGGCAGCGGTCAGACCGGTTCCGGTTGGGGTTCCGGACGGTGGGCGGCGGTGGGGACCGGGTCCCAGCGGCGGGTCGTGCGGACGTAGCCGTAGATCACCGACGTCATCGCCAGGACGAGGAGGGGGCCGGACATCTCCGGGTGGCGGGCCATCTCCATCGGCAGGTAGCGGTAGGAGAGCAGGAGCGCGAGGAAGACCGTCGTGCCGTGGGCGACCAGGCGGATGCCCGCGCGGTCCCAGCCGTGGTCGGCGGAGCGTACGGCCGCCTCGACCGTGAGGGCGAAGACGACGCCGGCGACGAGGTCCACCCCGTAGTGGTAGCCGAAGCCCAGGGTCGCGGTGAGGGTGGCGATCAGCCAGAACGTGCCCGCGAAGCGGAGGAGCCGGGGGGCGCGGCGGGTGTGGATGTAGATGGCGAGGGCCCAGGCCGTGTGCAGGCTGGGCATGCAGTTGCGCGGGGTGATGCCGTCGTAGGTCATGGGCACCGGCGTGGTGAGCGGCGGCGGGGTGTGGGGCCAGAGGTCGGCCAGCGCCCATTCCACGCCGCCCGTGCCGGAGGCGCCCGGGCCGTAGGCGAAGACCGGTCCGACGACGGGGAAGAGCATGTAGACGCCCGGGCCGAGGAGGCCGATCAGCAGGAACGTGCGGACCAGGTGATGGCGCGGGAAGCGGCCCTCGGTGGCGACGTTGCGCAGCTGGTAGCAGGCGACGACGATCGCGGCCACCGCCAGCTGGGCGTAGACGAGCTGGGTGACGTGGGGGCCGATCGGGGCGGTGGCCTGGAGCATCCGGCCCACCAGCCAGGACGGGTCGCCCAGCGCGTGGTCGGCGACGGCCACGTACTGGTCCAGCACCGTGGGGCGGGTCTTCGCGGTGATGAACAGCCAGGTGTCGCCGATCTTGCGGGCGGCCACCAGCAGCAGGCCGAGGCCCACGCCCTTGAGGAGCAGGACGCGTTCGGGGCCGGTGCGGCGGGTGAGGGCGACGAACGCCGTGCCCAGCATCACCCACAGCGCGCCCGTGCCGAAGGCGATGCCCTCGGGTATCTCGGCGCCGGCCGCCCAGCGGACGAGGGCCAGGACGGTGTCGATGCCGAGGGCCGTGCCGGCCGCGAGGAACCGTTGGCGCCAGGTCAGCACGACCATCATCAGCGCCAGACCGCCGTAGAGCGGGCCCGACTTGGGGGCGAGGACGAGGGCCGCCAGCTGGTTGGTGATCGGGCCGGGTTCGCCGTAGTGGCGGGAGGCGATCTCCAGGGCGACGAGGAAGGCGCACACCACCACGCCCGCCGCGGTCCACAGCATCGCGCGCCCGTGGCGCCACGCGACCAACGAAGTCATGCCGCTCATCCGCGAAGACACCCGCGATGCTCCAGTTTTTGATCCTTTGATGAGGTCGAACATGTTATCGGAGGGCCGTCGCCGGGTGGCCGGAACGGTGGGAACGGCCGATTCGACGCGAGGTGGACGGCCGGCGGCTTCCGCTGTCGATCATGAGCTGTCGATCATGAACCGAACAACTGCTACGATCCGGCCACTCACCCGGGGGGGTGTCCGGAACGCCGGCTGCCGCAGGCGCATGACCTGCGGCGCGACCGCGCGCACGCCTGCCCCGCCATGCCTACATCCCCGAAGAGGTCCTGCATGGGCAGACGCGCGCTCGTTCGAGGCGCCACCGCCGTCGCCGTTTCCTTCGCACTGGCCGTCGGCATCGGCTCGCTGAGCGCCGGGAGCGCGCACGGCGAGCCGGTCGCCGGGGAGGCCGTCGTGCCGGCGACCACGTCCGCCGTCCCCTGGACGAGCCTGCTGAGCGCGGGGCCCTCGGGCTTCCTCCGCTACGAGCAGGGGCGCGGTCACCTGTGGACGAGTTACGCCGGCGCCGACACGGTCGTCGACGCGTCGGGCTGGGACTCGTACGGCACCACCGCCTCGGGCGCGGGCTCGGACGTCGTCGCCCGGTACGACCAGTCGGCCAGGACCGTGACGCTGCGCGACATGACCTCCGGCGAGGTCCGCGAGGTCGCGCTCCCCGAGGGGCACACGTACTACAGCACCCTCGGGTCGACGGTCGTGACGACCACGGGGAAGCCGGGCACGGACACCGTGCTGCACCTGCTGGACCTCGGCGGGGACGGCTCGGTCGCCGACCGCACGGTGACGGGCCTGCCCGCCGGGAGCTACCTGTGGCACTCGTCGCTGAGTGACGCGCGCGGGCAGATCGTGCGGTACCGCACGGGCGACGACGAGTTCACCGGCTGGCTCGACGTCGCGCAGGGGCGGCTGACGACGCTGCCGTACGCGGTGCAGGCCTGGTACTCCCTCGTCGCGCTGAGCTCCACCCATCTGGTGTGGTGGCACGACGGCACCCTGTTCACCGTCTCGCGCCAGGACCTGACGGCGACCCCGACGAGCAGGCCGCTCACCAATGTGGAGCAGGTGCTCGGCCTGGTCGGCGACACCGTGATCGTGTCCCGGTACGACGCCTCCTACGGCCGCAACAGCACCCATCTGCCCGTCTCCCGGATCGACGCCGTCCCGCTCGACGGCTCCGCGTCCCGGACGATCCTGGCCCGCACCTCCCGGCAGGCCATGCCCACTCCGGACGGCGGGCTCCTGATACCCGGCGGTGCCGACCCTGACCAGTGGGGCGTCTGGCTCGTCGAGCCCGCCCAGGGCGGCGGGGTCACCGTGCGCAGGGTCGCGGACGCGGACCCGAAGCGGGCCGCCCACACGGTCTCCCGGCTGACCCTCGCCCAGGGGCGGCTGACCACCGTGGAGGAGGACCCCGCCGGGGAGTGGACCTACCTGCACAGCCGTGACACCGGCGCCACCGGCTCGCCCATGGCGGGCACGCGCGTCAACCGGGGCCGTCTCGACCTGCTGCACTACGGGCAGGGCGGCCCGCGCCTGCTCGACACCGGCGACGGCCGGACGATCGTCTCCGGCTACGGCACAGAGGCCGAGGCGCAGCCGCGCGTCCTCGGGCCCGCCCAGTCGATGCCCGGCACCCGGATCGACAGCTCCCGCGTCTACCAGACCGCGGCCGCGGCCAGTGGCCGGTTCGCCGCCCTGAGCGGGCCGTGGGACAGCGCCGGGGTGGTGCAGACGCGGATCGTCGACCTGGACTCCGGGCGCACGGTGTACACGACGACGGAGCAGGTGCGGGCGCTGTGGGGCACCACGGCGTGGGTGTCGTCCGGCAAGAACGGCGTGGTCGCGGTCGACCTGCTGACCGGGCGCGAGGGCGAGTTCGTGTCGTTCGGGCGGGGCTGCCTGCTCAACGACTTCCAGGCAGTCGGCCGCTGGCTGCTGTGGAACTGCGTGCTCGACTCGGAGGGGCTGGGCGTCTACGACACCGTCACCAAGCGGAACCAGACGCTCGTCTCCGGCCCCGACTGGGAGCAGGCGCAGCTCGGTGACGGCTTCGTCGCGACGGCCGAGGCCGGGCAGCTCAAGGTGATCGACGTGCGCGGCGAGACGCCCGTGGCGCACACCGCAGGGAACTTCGAGGGGCTGGGCCTGCAGTCCTGGGACGTCGACCCGTACACCGGCGTGATCGCGCAGCTCCGCTCCGACCACTCCGTGCGCCTCACCCCGAGCGGCGTCCCCGTCTCGCCCCTGGTGCAGCGGGACGCCACCGTCGCCCCCTCGGCTGACGTCAAGGGCGGTGCCGCCGCGTGGAGTCCGAAGTGGTGGCTGAACAAGCCGGCCGCCTCCTGGAAGCTGGTGATCGGCACGAAGGCCGGTACGGCCGTGCGCACCCTCACCGGCGGTCAGGCACGCGGAGTGGTGGCCCCGGTGTGGAACGGCAAGGAC
Organism: Streptomyces sp. XY006; assembly: GCF_002237655.1. Lineage (GTDB taxonomy): Bacteria > Actinomycetota > Actinomycetes > Streptomycetales > Streptomycetaceae > Streptomyces > Streptomyces levis. Next base: position 7,661 of record NZ_NOKT01000014.1, on the reverse strand, counting down.
GGCGCAGGCCGGCTGGTGCCCAACGGCGCCTACACCTGGACGCTGACCGTCACCCCCGCCGACGGGCAGGGCGCGGCGCTGACGAAGTCGGGCTCGGTGAAGCTCACCGGCGCCGCGGCGGCGTGGCGCGACTTCGTCGGAGCGGACGGCTTCGGCGAGCTGCTGACGCTGAACGGCTCGGGCGGGCTGACGTACCAGTACGGCACCGGCACCGGGACGTTCACCGGGAAGACGACGGGCTCGGGGTGGCCGACGACCGTGAAGGCGGTGCCGTTCGGCGACCTGAACGGGGACCGGTGCAACGACGTGCTGGTGCGGTTCGGCAACGGGGCGCTGCGCGCCTACCGGCCGGGGTGCGGCAAGGCGGTGACCCCGTCGACGGCGTACACCTCGCTGGGCACGTCCGGCTGGACCCAGTACGACGTGCTGACCTCGCCGGGCGACGTCAGCGGTGACGGGCGTGCGGACCTGGTCGCCCGCCAGGCCTCGACCGGGGACGTCTACCTCTACAAGGCGACGAGCACCGGGAAGCTCGCCACCCGGGTGAAGATCGCGTCCAAGTGGACGGGCTACAAGAAGGTGCTGGGCGCCGGCGACCTCAACGGCGACGGCCACGGCGACCTGCTCGCGCAGGACAAGTCGAACGAACTGTGGCGCTACGACGGCACGGGCACGGGCGGCTTCAAGGCCCGCGTGAAGGTGTTCGACGACTGGGGCGCGTCCTACACCACCGTCGTCGGCGTCGGCGACCTCACCGGCGACGGCCGGGCCGACCTGGTCTCCCGCGACACCTCGGGCAACGCCTGGCGCAACAACGGCGACGGCAAGGGTTCCTTCGGCGGCCGCACGAGGATCGCGACCGGGTGGCAGGGCTACAAGGGGCTGTTCTAGGGGCTGTTCCGAGAGACGACTTCACCGCGGCTTCGCGCACCGGGTGACATGGGAACGCGGCAAGGGGGCATTCGGACAATCGAGCCGAACGTGAAGGCACGAGCGGCTCGTTCGGTCCGTGTCATCGACAACTGGGAGTCTCCCATGACGAGTTACGGCAGTTCCCCTGCCGCGTCCTCCGGATCGCGCACCAACGGCATGGCGATCGCGAGCCTGTGCTGCGGCATCGTCGGGCTGTTCATCCTGAACATCATCCTGGGCCCGCTGGCCATCGTCTTCGGTGTCGTCGCACGCCGTCAGGGTGCCGGGAACGGTGCCGGGATGGCGAAGGCCGGCATCATCCTGGGCATCGTCGCCGTGGTGCTGTGGCTCGTGATGCTGGCGGTCGCCTCCAGCAACGGCGGGTTCAGCTGGTACGTGGGCGGCTAGCGTCCGCCCGGGCGGACGACGGCGCGAGAAGCGCGAGCGGGTGGGCACCGGCAGGTCAGGGCCGGTGCCCACCCGCTGTGCTGTCCGCACTTCCTCCATCGCCCCGTTTCTGCCGCACCGGGGTGGCAGCATACCCCCTAGGGGTATACATTGAGCGGCATGGACCACACCGCGCACGACTCCTCACCTCACGCGTCCCACGACGCCCGGGCGGGCGCCACCTGGGGCATGGCGGTCAAGGCGACGCTGCACTGCCTGACCGGCTGTGCCATCGGCGAGATCCTCGGCATGGTCGTCGGGACCGCGCTGCGCTGGGGCAACGTCCCCACCATGGTGCTGGCGATCGCGCTGGCCTTCCTGTTCGGCTACTCCTTCACCCTGTTCGCGGTGGTGCGCGCCGGGCTGAGCCTCAAGGCCGCGATCAAGGTGGCGCTGGCCGCCGACACGGTCTCGATCGCCGTCATGGAGCTCGTCGACAACGCGATCATCGCCCTGACGCCGGGCGCGATGGACGCGCATCTGTCCGACGGGCTGTTCTGGTCGGCGCTGCTCGGCGGGTTCGCCGTCGCCTTCCTGGTCACCACGCCGATCAACAAGTGGATGATCGGGCGGGGCAAGGGACACGCCGTGGTGCACGCGCACCACTGACCGGGCCCTCCGCCCCCGGTATACGGGCCGGGGGTATATTGCCCCTGTCGTCCACGACGGAGGTCCAGTCACCGTGGCCGTGAGCCGGTACGCACGAGCAGCGGGCGCCCTCGGGCACCTGCTGCTCGTCGTCGTGCTCGCGCTCGGCGTGTTCGTCATGCACACCTTGGGGCACCCCACCGAGGCGCACGGCTCCGGTCCGGGGCAGGCCGCGCACGCGCCGGCCGCCATGACGCAGCCGGCGGCGGAACGGCCCGCCGCGCACGGCTCCGAGGACCCGCCGCCGCACGCCGCTCCCGCCGGGCAGGCGGGGCACGCGGTCTCCACCGACCGGCCCGTCGGCGCCGGGGACATGGCCTCCCTGTGCGTGGCGGTCCTGCTCGCCGCATGGGTGCTGGCCGCCCTCGTCCGGTCGGCGCTGGCCCGGGATCCCGACGGGCCGGCGCGGCTGCGCGCCCAGGTGGACGCGGTGCCGCGTCCCAACCCTCCGCCCCGCGGTCCCGATCTCACCCGGTTGTCGGTCCTCCGGCTGTAGGCCGAGACACCTTCGCGGGCGCGCTCCTCGCGCGGTCCCGCCCGTCTCGCACACCCGAAACAGCCCGAAGACCAGACGACACCGAGGTGAAAGACCACCATGACCGCCTTCACGCGCGCCCTGCGCCGCACCCCCGTCCGACGTGCCGCCGCGGCGGCCGCCCTCACGGCGGGAGCCCTGCTGCTGTCCGCCTGCGGCAGCGGCGACGACACGAACGCGTCCCACCACGGCGGCACCGGCCCGTCGGCCACGGCCGACGCCGGTCCGGGCGCCGGATCCAGCGCCCCGGCCGGTGCGTTCAACGACGCCGACGTCCTGTTCGCTCAGCTGATGATCCCCCACCACGAGCAGGCCCTGGAGATGTCCCGGCTCGCCGACGGCCGGGCCTCCGACCCGGAGATCCAGGAGCTCGCCCGGAAGATCGAGCAGGCCCAGGACCCCGAGATCAAGACGATGAAGGGCTGGCTCACGGCCTGGGGCAAGCCCACCGCGGCGCCCTCCATGCCCGGCATGGACCACGGCGGCGGTCACGGCGGTGACGGCATGATGAGCGCGGCCGACATGACCGAGCTCAAGGCCCTGAAGGGCAAGGCGTTCGACAAGGCCTTCGCCCAGCTGATGATCGACCACCACAACGGCGCCATCGCCATGGCCGGGGACGAGCGGCGCGAGGGCGAGAACCCCGACGCCAAGAAGCTGGCGGAGGCCATCGTCAAGGGCCAGTCCGCCGAGGTCGAGCAGCTGAAGGGCGTCCTCGACCGGCTCTGACCGGCGGTGCGGCGGCCGGACCCCGGGTCGGTGACCCGGGGTCCGGCCCCGTCGCGCCCGTCAGGCCGCCGCCTCGACCGAGGCGTGCGCGGAGGCGGGGGCCTGGACGACGCGCCGGCGGCGGGCCGGGCCGAGGACCGGGTGGGCGACGCCCCAGGCCGCGCCCTTGCACACCAGTTCCTTGTAGCGGGCGGCGAGCCGGCCGGTCAGGGCCGCGTCGACGGCCCGGTCGTCGGCGGTGACGTACTGGATCAGGCCTTCCCCGCGGCCCAGCGAGACGCACTGGTTGAAGTACCGGATCGACACCTTCGGGAGCTTTCCGCCGGTCAGCCGGGCCGCGATGGCGTCGGCGGCCTGCCAGGCCATCGGCACGCCCGAGGCGCACGACATGCGCAGCGGCTTGCCACCGGGTCCCGTCGCGAGGGCCGCGTCGCCGACCGCGTACACGTCCGGGTGCGAGAGCGAGCGCATGGTTCCGTCGACCAGGATCCGGCCGGTGTCGGTGACCTCCAGGGCGCTGGCCCGGGCGATGGGGTGGACGGCGAAACCCGTGGTCCACACGGTGACGGCGGCCGGGATCGAGGTGCCGTCGGCGACGGTGACGTGGTCGGCCGCGACGGAGGTGACCTCGGTGTGCTCGTGCACGGTGATGCCCAGCCTGTCGGTCACCTTCCGCAGGTGCCGGCGGCCCCGGGGCGACAGCCAGTCGCCGAGCCCGCCGCCCGCGGCGAGGGCGACGTCGAGGTCCGGCCGGGCCTCGGCGATCTCGGTCACGGCCTCCAGGCCGGTCAGGCCGCCGCCGACCACGACGACGGGCTGTCCGGCGTCGAGGCCGGCCAGGCGCTCGCGCAGCCGGAGCGCTCCGGGACGGCCGGCGATCTCGTGGGCGTGCTCGGCGACACCGGGCACGCCTCCGTCGTTCCAGCCGCTGCCGAGCGCGTACACGAGGGTGTCGTACTCCAGCTCCTCGGACGCCGGCTCCCCGGACACCGGCCGCTCGGACGCGGCCGCGACGGTGACGGTCCTGTGGTCGACGTCGACGGCGGTGACCTTCGCGAGCTTCAGGACGACGCCGGTGTCCCGGAACATCTCGCTGAAGGGCCGGGGCGTCAGGTCCTGGCCGACGGCGAGCTGGTGCATGCGGACGCGCTCGACGAAGTCGGGCTCGGGGTTGACGAGGGTGATGGCGACGTCGTCGCGGTGCAGTCGCCTGGCGAGGCGGCCGGCGGCGACGGCGCCGGTGTATCCGGCGCCGAGGACGATGATGCGGTGCTGCATTTCCTGGCTCCTGTCGTCTGCGGATTCACCCCTTGAACCGGGTGGTCCGCCGATTCCTGACAGAAGTGCGGTGTGAAGCAGGTCACATCGCGACGGGCGGGCGGTCAGAAGATGGTGACCAGGGGTTCTCCGTGGTCGGTGGCCGCCCACCGCCGGGTCGCGCGTTCCAGCTTGTCCGGGTTGACCTGGCTGCGGAAGGCGGCGATGCCGTCGGCGGTGATCTCCAGGCTGATGACGCCGAAGACCCGGCCGTCGACGACCGCCAGGAGCGCGGGGCCGCCGTTGGCCGTGGTCGCGTGGACGGCGACCGAGCCGCCGGCCAGGGCGCGCTGGGCCTTGCCCGGCTTGAACATGCCCCGCATGAACTTCGCGACCGCGAGGGCGCCCTCGAACGCCCGGGCACGCGCCGGGACCTTGCCGCCGCCGTCGCCGATCGCCACGGCGTCCTCGGTGAGCAGCCGGACGAGCGGTTCGGTCCGGCCGCTGGTGGCGGCGGCGAGGAACTCGTCGATGACCCGCCGCGCGGTGGCCCGGTCGACCTCCGCGCGGGCCTTGCCGGCCGCGACGTGCTGCTTGGCACGGTGGAGGATCTGCTGGCTTGCGGCCTCGGTGACGTCGAGGATCGCGGCGATCTCGCGGTGCGGGTAGCCGAAGGCCTCGCGCAGCACGTACACCGCCCGCTCGCTGGGGGTCAGGCGCTCCAGCAGCGTGAGGACGGCGTAGGAGACCGAATCGCGCTGTTCGGCGGTGTCGGCGGGGCCGAGCATCGGGTCGCCGTCGAGCAGCGGCTCGGGGAGCCACTGGCCCACGTAGGTCTCGCGGCGGACCCGGGCCGAGGTGAGCTGGTTGAGGCACAGGTTGGTGAGCACCTTCGTCAGCCAGGCCTCGGGCACCTCGACGCGCTCGACGTCGGCGGCCTGCCACCGCAGGAACGTCTCCTGCACGACGTCCTCGGCCTCGCTCGCCGAACCCAGCAGCCGGTAGGCCATGGCCTCCAGGCGGGGCCTGAAGGCTTCGAACCGGTCCACGTCGTGCGCGGTCAGAGGCATGGTCCGGATCCTAACGCCCGCCCGCCGGCCGCCCGTCGTACGGCCCGGCGCCGGCTCCGCCGTCGGGCCGGGTGCCGCCGGGGGCGAGGCGGCGGTAGGCGGCGCGGGCGTGGGCGACGCGGGACAGGGCCGTGCCCACGAGGGCGGCGCCGAGCAGGCACGCGAGCCAGGTGGTGTCGCGGTGGCCGGCCCAGGTGAGGGTGCCCATGGGCGGGATGCCGAAGGCGTTGAGGAACAGCCAGCACAGCACGGCCGTGCCGGGGGCCGCCGTGAAGCGGGCGCACAGCCCGAGCACGGCGGCGAGCAACGACAGCGCCGCCAGGACCAGTTCGGGCCGGCCGGGCCCGACGACGCCGTTGAGGAGCGCCACGAGCACCAGCGCGCCGCCGAAGGCCCCGGCCCAGACCAGGGGCGTCGCCACGGGCTGGGGGACGGGCCGGACTCCGGCCCTCAGGGGCATCCACTCGATCATGCCGGCGGTTCCTTCCGCTCTCCTGCACAGGGATTGTGCCCCCGCCTCCGGCCCGCCGGGCGGGGACGGGGGATATGACCTCTTCGGCCGGGCGTCATCCGGCCGTTCCCGGCGTGCGGCCTCCCGGTCGCTCAACCACCGGCCGGGGCCGCGCTCTTGAGGGTGTCCGCCGCCGGGGCGGTGGCGGTACGGCGGTCCAGGCGCCGGGCGAGGGGCTCGGTCCAGCGGGCGGCGAGCGGGCCGACGACGACCAGGATCAGGACGTAGGCGGTGGCCAGCGGACCGACCCGCGGCTCGGCGCCGACGGCGAGCCCGGCGATGACGATGGAGAACTCGCCGCGCGCGACCAGGGTGCCGCCCGCGCGCCAGCGGCCCCGGGGCGAGATCCCGGCGCGCCGGGCGGCCCAGTACCCGGTGGCGATCTTCGTCAGGGTGGTGACGGCGGCGAGGGCGAGCGCGGGCACCAGCACGGGCGGGATGTCGGCCGGATCGGTGTGCAGGCCGAAGAAGACGAAGAACACGGCGGCGAACAGGTCCCGCAGCGGGGTGAGGAGACTGCTGGCCCCCTCGGCGACCTCGCCCGACAGCGCGATGCCGACCAGGAAGGCGCCGACGGCGGCGGAGACCTGCAGCTGCTGGGCGAGGCCGGCCACCAGGAGGGTCAGCCCGAGCACGGCCAGCAGCAGCATCTCGGCGCTGTCCGAGGAGACCGCGCGGCTGACCAGACGGCCGTGCCGCAGTGCCACGTAGAGGACCGCGCCGACGGTGCCGAGGGAGATGAGCAGGGTGAGCGCGCCGCCCGCGAGGCTCACCCCGGCGAGCAGGGCGGTGAGGATGGGCAGGTAGACCGCCATGGCCAGGTCCTCCAGGACCAGCACGCCGAGCACGACGGGTGTCTCGCGGTTGCCGAGCCGGCGCAGGTCGCCCAGCACCTTGGCGATCACTCCGGACGAGGAGATCCAGGTGACGCCGGCCAGGGCGACGGCGGCCACCGGTCCCCAGCCGAGCAGCAGCGCCATCGCCGCGCCCGGCAGGGCGTTGAGGACGAGGTCCACGGCGCCGGAGGGGTACTGGGTCTTGAGGGTGGTGACGAGTTCGGAGGCGCTGTACTCGAGGCCGAGCAGGAGCAGCAGGAGGATGACGCCGATCTCGGCGCCGGTGGCGACGAAGTCCTCGCTGGCCCGCAGCGGCAGGATGCCGCCCTGGCCGAAGGCGAGTCCGGCGAGCAGGTAGAGGGGTATGGGCGAGAAGCCCACCCGTCCGGCGAGGCGTCCCAGCAGGCCCAGCGCGAGGATGATCGCGCCGAGTTCTATGAGCATGGCGGTGGTGTCGTGCACGGGCGTCTGACCTCCGGTGTTCGGGTCTGCGGCGTCTGTGCCTTGGCGGGTGCCGACAGCCGGGCGCGGGTGCGCCGGCCCGTCGTTGGGTGCGGGTCCGTCGTGGGGTGCGGGTGCGGGCGGGTGGGCGAGGTGCCGGGCGGGCCGGTCGGGCCGGTCGCCGGGAGCGGGTGACGTGGGGCGGTGCGGGGCGGTGCGCGGCCCCGGGGCGGCCGGTGCGGGCGGCGGATCCGGCGGGCGGGCCGGGGCGGCTC
>NZ_NOKT01000013.1 GCF_002237655.1 Streptomyces sp. XY006 | reverse complement strand
TGCCGCCCGCCGTACGCGCCGCCCGCGCTCGCGCTCGCGGACGGGGTCCGGGCGGTCGCGCCCGGCGCTCCGGCCGCGTTCCCCGCGCCGGGCCGGGTGCCGGTGCCCGGGCCGGCGGTGCGTCCGCCCGCTCCCGGCCCGGTCGGCGACGGGCCCTTGTACCCGGCCAGCCCCCAGGAGTTGACGTCGGTGCGGTCCTCCCCCGGACCGCTGCCGGTGGAGTCCTGGACCTCGGGCGCCGTCGGCTGCGGCGGCACGCTCGGGACGACGCCGGCCGGGCCCGCGATGCCGGGCGTGACCGTGGCGCTGCCGCTCCGGCGGGACGGCTTGCCGCCCCCGGGTCTTGCGTCCTCCTTGGAGCCGGCCGCGGCGGCGCCGAAGTCCTGGCCGCCGAACTCGCCGAGCGCGGCGCGCGCCTGCGAGATCCGGATGGCCTCCATCGTCATGTCGTGGCGCATCTCCGAGCGGCTCCAGGCACGCTCGGCGAGCTCCCACATGGTGGTGAGGTGCACCGGGTTGGTCCCGGTGACCTCGGCCAGGGCCACGATCGCGCCCTTGGGCGCGAGCAGCCGGCCGTTCAGATATCGCTCCCACGACGTCTTGCTGTAGCCCGTGCGGTCCGCCACCGACGCGATGCTCAGACCGCTGCGGTCCACGAGCCTGCGCAGCTGGCTGGTGAACTCCCTGATCTGCGGATCGAGCTCATCCGGCAAGGCCTTCCAACGAGGCATTGCTTCCCCCCTCTTCCCCCGGGTAGTGCTGTTCTTTCCCGCGCTGTTCGCCCCGCGCGTGGCGGCCTCGGCCGATCCCCGTTGTGGCTACCCACAGGGATGCGCCCAGTCAGGATCTCAGTTCCCCGACGGGGGGCGCACGGAAGCATGGTGCCCGCGCGCGATACACCCTGGACCGTCCCGATTGTCCACGCCAACCCCCGTGTCGCACCACTTCGTGCGGAATCGGAAGCAGGACGTACCGGAACCGTCACTTCCGTGCCACAGCGTACTGACAGGCGTTGAACAGGCCGTTCGCGGTGCACAAAAGTGGATCGCGGCGGCGGCCCGTCCTTCCTCGGGGGAGAGGACGGGCCGTCGTCGGTCACTCGCTGGTGACCGTGAAGTGCAGGGTGTCCTTCAGGAACGGGATCTGCAGCAGCGGATGCGGCTGGGCCATCAGCGCCAGCAGGACGATCACGGTGCCCAGCACGCCGTACGTGACGATGTCCGTGAAGCGGGAGCGGACGGCGAGCATGCCCACGTCCGGCAGCAGCCAGCGCATCGCACCGCCGCCCAGCAGGGCGACGCCGATCAGCAGCGTCCCGAGCCGGAACTGGTCGAACGCGGTGATCAGCAGCCCGAGCCCGGCGAGCCCCAGCACGGCGAGCACGGGCCACTGCCGCGCCGGCGCGGGCGCGTCCCCGGACGCGGCCCGGCCGCCGCCCTCGGGGCGCGCGGTGTCCTTGGTGAACAGCGGGAACCGCCGGGTGACCCGCCGCGGCCGCCCCTGGGCGTCGGGGGCGCTGACGGGGTCCCGGACGGTGAGCTCGTCACCGTCGGCGCCGTCCGCCGCACCGGGGCCACCCCGGCCGTTCGGCTCGTCCGGGTCGTCCGGGCCGGGCGCGGCGCTCGGCGCGCTCGCTGCGTTGCGGTCAGCCGGCACTGCGCTCCGCCGCCTCGACCACGTTGACGAGCAGTTGCGCGCGGGTCATCGGGCCGACTCCGCCGGGGTTGGGCGAGATGAAGCCGGCGACCTCGGCCACGTCGGGGTGGACGTCGCCCACGATCTTGCCCTCCGCGCTGCGGGAGACACCGACGTCGAGCACGGCCGCGCCCGGCTTGACGTCCTCGGCGCGGATCAGATGGGCGGAACCGGCCGCGGCGACGATGATGTCCGCGCGCTTCAGGTGGGCCGACAGGTCGCGCGTGCCGGTGTGGCACTGGGTCACGGTCGCGTTCTCGCTGCGCCGGGTGAGCAGCAGCGGCATCGGGCGGCCGATGGTCACGCCGCGTCCGACCACGACGACCTCGGCGCCCTTGATCTCCACGCCGTACTGCCGCAGCAGGGTCAGCACGCCGTTGGGGGTGCAGGGCAGCGGCGCCGGCTCGTTCAGGACGAGGCGGCCGAGGTTCATCGGGTGCAGGCCGTCGGCGTCCTTGTCCGGGTCCATGAGTTCGAGGATGCGGTTCTCGTCGATGCCGCGGGGCAGCGGGAGTTGCACGATGTAGCCGGTGCAGGCCGGGTCCTCGTTCAGCTCGCGCACGACCGCCTCGATCTCCTCCTGCGTGGCGGTGGCGGGCAGCTCGCGCTGGATGGAGGCGATGCCGACCTGCGCGCAGTCGCGGTGCTTGCCGGCGACGTACTTCTGGCTGCCGGGGTCGTCCCCGACCAGGATCGTGCCGAGGCCGGGCGTGACGCCCTTCTCCTTCAGCGCCGCCACGCGGGCGGTCAGATCGGACTTGATCGCGGCTGCGGTGGCCTTGCCATCGAGAATCTGGGCGGTCATGACCCCATCCTCGCGGATGACCCCGCCCCGGTTCCAATCCGCCCGCAATCCGGGCACCGCGGGTGCGCTCCCCCCGTATCCGCCCATGATCAGCGATGTTGCACTTGCACAACACATCGGGAATGCGGCTGGACAAGCCGGTCAGTGGTGCAGAACGATGACCTGACTAGTGCCGCGGGCAGTTCAACGGGGGGACGGTCGCAATCTGAAGAGCTCTCCTCCGTACGGACGGCACGCGTCGTCCCCGCACTCGGAACAACGGAGGAAAGTCCGCCATGAGCTTCGGCGACCCGAACAACCCCTACGGCCCGCCCCAGGGGCAGCAGCCGCAGCAGCAGGGCTACGGCTACCCGCAGCAGCAGGGACAGGCGCCCGGCTACGGCTATCCGCAGGCCCCTCCGGTCTCCCCCTACGGCGGCGGCCCGGCCGCCCCGGCCACGATGCCCGGCTCGGTGAGCGCGGCCCGCGTGATGCTGTGGGTCATCGTCGGTCTGCAGGTCCTCGGTGTGGCGATCTTCGCCTTCTCCGCCGTCGCGCTGAACGCCGCGAAGGACGACGAGGCCCTCAAGGACAACACCGCCTTCCAGGACCTGGTCGGTGACTCGACCGGCGTGATCTGGGGCTACGTCGTGTTCGGCCTGGCCTGGCTGGTGTTCGCCGCCGTGCTGGCGACGAAGTTCAAGAACGGCGGCAACGGCGCCCGGGTCACCATCCTGGTCTTCGCCATCATCACGGCCGTCCTCGGCATCTACCCGTTCGTCATCGTGGGCCTGGTGCACACGATCCTGGCCGTCCTGGTGGCGGTGTTCGTCGGCAACGCGGCCGGCAAGGCCTGGTTCAACCGCCCCCGCTACTGAGCGGACCCGGTCGAGCGGACCACTTCACGCCAATCACATCCAAGGGCCGTGTCTCACCCGTACGAGGGGGGCACGGCCCTGGTGCGTCGTCCTAGTCTGACGGTGGTAGCTGTTCAGGCACGGGGAGAGCACCTTGTACAGCATCGTCGTGGTACCTCCGCCGACCACGGAGGACGAGCGAGACCGCACCCCCATCCGCTGCGCGCCCGGCCCGTATCCCACGCCCGGCGCGCCCGACAACGTTGCCCACTGCTCCGTCCGCGCCGCGTCCGGCGCCGGACCGGCCGCCCCGCCGGGCGAGGTGACCCGGTGACGGAGCCCTACGCCGTACCCGTACCCAAGGGCTACCGGGTCGGCGTCTGGGAAGTGCGCGAGCCCCTCGCGACCGGCGCCTTCGGCAGTGTGTACACGGCCCGGCGCGTCGGCGACAGCGACGTGCTGCCGCCCACGGCCGCCCTGAAGTTCCTGCCCACCGGCACCGCGACGCCCCGCCGGCTGGCCCACCTGCGGGAGTTGATCGAACGCGAGGTGGAGCTGTACCGGCGGCTGCGGCATCCGCGCCTGGTGCGGATGTACGAGACGCTGACCGTCGACGACCCCGGCCGCCCGGGGCTGGACGGCGCCACCGTCCTCGTCCTGGAGCGCGCCGAGGGCTCGCTGTCCGCCCTGCTCGCCGCCACGCCCCGGCCCGCGGCCGGCCCGGCCCTGCTCGCGCAGATCTGCGAGGGGCTGGCCCAGCTGCACGGCGCCGGCTGGGTGCACGGCGACCTGAAACCGGCCAACGTCCTGCTGATGAAGGACGGTTCGGTCCGGCTCGCCGACTTCAACATGGCCGCCGAGCTGGAGGGCACCCACGCCTACACACCGGCCTTCTCCACCCCGGACTACACCCCGCCCGAGCTGCTGTGGACCGAGATCGGCGAACGCGGCCGCCGGATCCGCGCCTCCGCCGACGTCTGGGCCTTCGGTGTGCTCGCCCACCTCGTGCTCACCGACTCCTTCCCGCTGCCCGGCGCCACCCCGGCGGCGCGCCGCGACGCCGCCGCCGCCTACGCCCGCGGCACCGACGAGCTGCGTCTGTCGCCCCGGCTGACCGACGACTGGCGGGAGATCATCTCCGCCTGCCTCACCCGCACCCACGAGCACCGCATCACCGCCGAGGCGCTGCTGCGCCGTGTCGAGGCGGCCGCCGGCACCCGACACGGCCCCTTCCGCCTGCCCCGTCTGCGCCCGGGCCGCCGCCGCCCGCGCCGGGCCTCGGTCGTGGCGGGCGCCGCCGCCGGCGTCACGGCCGTCGCCGCGCTGGCCTACGGCGTCAGCGTCTGGGGCGACGGCGGACGCGGCGGGGGCAGCGGCGCGGGGGCGACGGCGAACGTCTCCGCCGCCACGTACGGCGCCTCCGACCTGCGCACCGACCGCGGCATCCCGCCCGCCTACCGGCTGCTGATCGTCGAGACGGCACACGACTGCGACCAGCAGGAGGTCACACCGGCCCTGATCGCCGCCATGCTGAAGGTGGAGAGCGACTTCGACCCCGATCTGTCCGACCCGGCCAACGACGAGTACGGCATCGCCCGCTGGACCCCGCGCGTCCTGCGCTGGTGGATGAACGAGGACGGCACCCCCGGGGAGACCGTGCCCCAGCCCCCGTTCCCGCCGGCCGAGTCCATCCCGGCGATGGGCCGCTATCTGTGCTGGATCGCGCCCCGCCTGCACGACGACCTGAGGGGCGACCGGCAGGTCCTGGTCGCGACCGCCTACCGCACGTCGTTCGACACGGTGAACAAGGCGGGTGGCGTGCCGCCGGACGTACGGAAGTACGCCGGCCGCGTCGCCCACTACCTCAAGGAGTACGCCCCGCCCGGCCGGAAGTGAGCGGGCCGGTGGCGGGCAGCGTGCCGGCCGCCGGGAGCGTGCCGGGGCCGGGCAGCGGGATGCCCAGGAGCGCGGACAGCTCGCCGGACGCCTGCGCGTCGTCGCGGAAGCACACGGTCCGCCAGCCCGCCGCGGCGGCGGCCGCGCAGTTCTCCGGCAGGTCGTCGACGAGGACGTGGCGGGCGGTCGGGGACGCCGCCGCCGCGATGCGGAAGACGGCCGGATCGGGCTTGCGCACACCGACCCGGCACGAGTCCACGACGGCGTCGAAGCGGCCCGCCGGAGCGGTGATGCGCCGCCAGTGCCCCTCCCACTCGGGCACGTTGTTGGTGAGCAGCCCGACCGGGTGACCGGCGGCCCGGACGGCGCGGACCACCGCCGCCATCACCGGGTTGCCCGGCCGCCCGCCCAGCCACTGCTCGCCGAACCGCTCCAGCCGCGCGGCGCCCAGGTCCAGGCCCGGGTGGCGGGCGCGCAGCGCGGCCCGGACCCGTGCTCCCCACTCGGCCTCGCTGATCCGGCCCAGTTCGAGCGGGGCCAGCGGGTGCATCCCGAGGTCGGCTCCCACGTCGGCCACGGCCCGGCGCAGCCGCTCGGGCGAGATGCCGGTCTCCTCGGCGTACCGGGCGTACAGCTCGTCCATGGTGGGGGTCAGGACACCGCCGAAGTCGAACCAGACGGTGGTGGCGGACGCCTCACCCTCCGGGGCGTGCGCCGGTGGGCGGTGGTCGTCACGCGTGGTCGTCACGGTGCGCCGCCCGTCTCAGGCGGCGGTCAGGAGCCGGGGGCGGGGGCCCGGCACCATGACGTCGCGGCCGCCGCAGCCACCTCGCTCCGACAGCGCGCGCTCCCGCACGGCGAGGGTCACCCGCGCCGTCGCCAGCACGTCGCCCTCCTGTTCCAGGACCAGGTCGAGCACGGGGCGGCCGTCGGCCCCCTCGGCCACCCGGGCGCGGCAGTCGGTGGGCAGCTCGAACTCGCCGAACTTGCGGAACGCCACCTCGCAGCCGGTGAGCGCCAGGTGCTGGGGAGCGACGTCGAGGCCGCACAGCTCACGGGCGGCGGCGGTGGCCGTCTGCCGGAGTGCCTCGAACATCACCGCGCCCGGAATGTGGTCGACGTAGTGGTCGAAGAGGGCGGGGTGGCCGCGGTCGACGACCACCTGGGCCACCACCTCCGAAGTGGAGGACACGGTCACCCGCCCCAGGACGACGTTGGCGGACAGCTCACGGCCCACCTGCTCGGGCGCCAGCCGGTTGACCAGCGGGTGCGCGCGGTGCGGGGTCCGGGCGAGAGCGGCCCTGGCGCGGGTGCGCAGGTGCAGCATGCTCCGGCGCGGTATCCACCGGTAGGCCAGCCGCATGGTCGCCGCCGCCCTGCCGTCGACCGACGCCCGCACCTCCGCGGTGGCGCCGCAGGGCCGACCGGCCCGCTCCCGGACCTCGGTGAACTCGCCCTCCACGGTGACGGCGGCGGGTCCCTCGCCGACGCACAGCGCCTCGGGGTCGGTCACCTCCAGCACGCCCAGGTCGAAGACGAAGCTGCTGTCCGCCGGTGCCGCGAGGTACTCGTGCGAGGCGAGGATGCAGGACTGGCGGAAGATCTCCAGTACGAGCAGCGGGTCGTAGGACGGGGCCGTCCGTGCGTCCGTGACGTGGTCGCTGTAGTACAGGTGCGCGCGGGGCGGCTGGGCCGCGACCCGGAAGGTGCGCTCACCGGTGCGCAGCGCGTCGGTCAGGAAGCACTCGCTCACGGCGGCACGGTGGGTGAGGGCGCGATCGACGGTCCGGGCGTAGGAAAGGACCCCGTCTGTCATGGGTGTTGCCTCCTCGGGCGGGTTCGTGTCGGGTCGGGCTGAGCGGTGCGGTACTGCGGGGCGGCTGCCGGGGCGACGGCGGGGCGGGGACCGCCGCCGGCCCGGCAGGGCCCGGTGAGGGGTGACGCCCGGTCAGGGACCGGCGGTGGGTCGTCCGTCGAAGGCCCCGTCGAAGACGAGGAGCTGGCGTCCCCGCACACCGCCCGCGGCGAGCCGGCGGTGGGCCTCGGGCGCGGCGGACGGGGCGAGCAGCGTGTCCGTGCGCGGCGAGATCAGTCCCTCGCAGGCGAGCGCGGCGAGTTCGGTGAGGGCGGCGGCCTTGTCCGGGTGGGCCAGGACGTTGAGTTCGTGGCGCACGATGCCGCGGGGCGGGTCCAGCGGGCCCGGGCGGCAGGTCGCCACGGCACCGCCGTCCCGGACGGCGCCGAGGATCGGTGCGCCCAGGACGGCGGCGTCCACCAGCGCGTCGACGCCCTCGGGCACGGCGCGGCGGTACCGCTCGGCGAGCGAGGCCGCCGCCGCGTCGGGCTCCTGCGGCGTGTCCGTCGGCTCCGCGTGCCGCGGCACGATGATCTCCGCGCCGAGCTGCTTGAGCAGCGGCTCGTCCTGCGCGGCCGCCTCGGCGACCACGCGCAGGCCGCGGTGGACGGCGAGCTGGATCACGAAGCCGCCGAGCGCGCCGGCTCCGCCGGTGACGGCCAGGGTGGCCCCGCGGCGGAGCCCGAGCAGGGCGAGCGCCTGATGGGCGGTCAGCGCGTTCATCGGCAGCCCGGCCGCGTCGATGAGGTCCAGGCCCGGCGGGACCAGGACCGTGTCGGCGGCCGGGACGACGACGTACTCGGCCTGGGCCCCGCCCTGCGGGCGGAACGGGTTGACGAAGGCCATGACCCGGTCGCCCAGGGCGAACAGGGTGCCGGCGCCGGCGGCGTCGACGGTGCCGGACACGTCCATGCCGGGAATGTACGGGGGCTCGAAGGCGGCCATGTAGGCCGCGAGTTCGCCCGAGCGGAGCATGAGGTCGGTGGGGTTGACGGCCGCGGCGGCCACGCGGATGCGCAGCTCTCCGGGGCCGGGGTCCGGTATCCCCCGGTCGATGACCTCGAGCACGTCCGGTCTGCCGTATTCCAGGATTCCGACTGCGCGCATGGTGGATCTTCCGTGTGGGGCCGTGAGGCCTGCGGGTGGGTGGTCTCGTACGGGTGCGACGGGGCGGTCAGGCCGGGCGTCGCACGGCGGTGGACGGCGCCCGGGCCGTCCAGAGGGGCTCGGGGAGCCGCAGCGCCGGCGCCGCGGGCGGGGCGGGCAGCAGGCGCCAGCCCTGCCGTGCGGCGACGGCGCGCAGTTCCCGGTCGCCGCCGACGACCACGCCCCGGCCCGTGGCCCGCAGCATGGGCAGGTCCGAGACATGGTCGCCGTAGGCGGTGGCGGCGGCCGGGTCGATGCCGTGCTCGGCGCACCAGGACCGGACGGCGTCCGCCTTGGTGCTGCCGATCATCGTGACCACCGCGTCGCCGGTGTAGTGGCCGAGCAGGGTCTCGGGCTCCGTCGCCAGGACCGCGTCCACCTCGAGCAGGCGGGCCAGCGGCGCGAGGAGCGCCGGGAAGGAGCCCGAGACGAGCACCACAGGCTCCCCCGCCGCCTGGTGCCCGCGCA
Source organism: Streptomyces sp. XY006 (assembly GCF_002237655.1). Lineage (GTDB taxonomy): Bacteria > Actinomycetota > Actinomycetes > Streptomycetales > Streptomycetaceae > Streptomyces > Streptomyces levis. The sequence continues at coordinate 211,790 of NZ_NOKT01000013.1, read as the reverse complement.
GCGCCGCGACGGCGCTGTCGTGCAGGAAGCCCTCGGACTCCAGCTCCGCGCGGAACCAGTCCTCGGCCAGGTCCGCCACGTACGAGACGCCGAGCCGGGCGTAGCTGGCGAAGTAGGCACGGTTGGTGCGCGACCGGCAGACGCCCGCCTCGGTCATGGCGCGCAGGCGCTGCCGTTCCTCCGTGTAGGCCTGCGGGGGGCGTCCCTCGACGGCGAAGCGGTACTCGAGGAACCGGAACAGGGTGGTCCCGGTCGTGAGTGTCCCGTCGACGTCGAAGAACGCGGCCCCCGGAGCGCCGGCCGGGCCGTCACCGGGCAAGGCGGGCGCCCTTCGCGCTGAGCAGCCGTGCGGTCTCGGCGACGTTGGACGCCTCGAGTATCTCGTCGTCGCCGATCTCCACCCCGTACACCTTGGACAGGTGCACCGCGAGTTCCAGCAGGACGAGGGAGTCGAACTCCATGTCCTCGTACGGCGTGGTGGCGGTGGAGTCCTGCGGTGCCTCGAACTTGCCGCGGACGATGTCGAGCACGGCGTCGGTCAGGTCGCCGGGGGCGGTGGTGGGTGCGGTCATGGTGTCCTTCTCCTTGGTCTGCGAGGGCCGGCGGGTGGAGCCGGGTGTGGTCAGGCGGGTACGACGTCGGGCCAGGTGAGGGCCGCGGAGCCCCAGGTGAGCCCGCCGCCGAAGGCGGTGAGCAGCACCCGCTCCCCCACCGTGAGGGAGTCCGAGGCCGCGGCGTCCGCCAGGGCGATGGGGATGGAGGCGGCCGAGGTGTTCCCGACCTGGTCGAGGTTGACCACCGCCCGCTCGGCGGGGACGCCGAGCTGCTCGGCGACCGCCCGCAGGATGCGGACGTTGGCCTGGTGGCCGACCAGGTGGCCGAGGCTCTCGACGGGCCAGCCGATCCGGTCGAGCAGCGACGTGGACGACTCGCTCATGCGCTGCACGGCCGAGAGGAAGACCTTGCGGCCCTCCATGGCGAAGTACTCGTCGCCCGGGGCGGGTTCGGTCAGCGCGGCGCGTTGCCGCGAGCCCCCCGCGGGGATGCAGATGACGTCCTTCTGTGTGCCGTCGGAGCCGAGTTCGAAGCCGTGCAGGGCTCCGGGCAGGTCCGCGTCGCCCGCGGTGAGGACGACCGCGCCGGCCCCGTCCCCGAAGATCACCGAGGTGGTGCGGTCGGCCGGGTTGAGGATCGTCGAGTAGGTCTCGGCGCCGATGACCAGGGCGGTCTTCGCCCGGCCGGTGCCGATGGCGTTGGCCGCGGTCTCCAGCGCGTAGACGAACCCGGAGCAGACGGCGCTGATGTCGAACGCCGCGGCGCCGACGAGGCCGAGCCGGGCCGCGACGTCGGGCGCGGTGGCCGGGCACAGGTGGTCGGGCGTGGTGGTCGCGAGGACCACGAGGTCGACCGCGCCGGGCTCGGGGTCGACGCCCGCGGACTTCAGCGCGCGGTGTCCGGCCTCCACGGCGAGGTCGCCGGTGGAGGTGCCCGGGTCCGCCCAGCGCCGGCTGCGTATGCCGGTTCTGGACGTGATCCATTCGTCGGTGGTGTCGAAGCGGTCCGCGAGTTCTTCGTTGCTGACGCGACGCGGGGGAAGGTAGGCGCCGAGTCCGGTGAGTACGGCGGTCAGGGGCATGTCTCTCGCCTCCCGTGAAGGACCGTGGGCCGCGGGCGCCGGCGGTGTCCGGCTGCGGCCGAGGACGCGAACTGGGATCGGAGCGATCGGCTCCGGGTGGTGGTGCGCTCGAAGGCCGTCACGCGGGGAGCAGATGGGCGACGGAGCAGCTCAGCCGCAGCCCCGCGTGGTCGGCGGCGATCTCGGCGCTGCGCCAGGTGCCCTGGGCGCTGCGCAGCAGCTGCGGTTCCCGGAGCTCGACCTCGAACCGGCCGTCGGACGCGCCGGTTCCGGGCGCCGGCCCGATGACGGTGCGCCGCATCCACAGCGTGTTGCTGTCGGCCCGGGCGACCCCGTCCAGCGAGTAGAGCAGGACCTGGCCGAGCTGGAGGGCCGCGACGAACAGGTCGATCATCGTCGCCGGTCCGTCGGGGTCGAGGGTGAGGTCGGCCCGGGCCAGCGAGGCGTCCGGGGCCACGTCGACGGAGGTGAGCAGCTGCCGCCGGTCGCGGTGCGGGGTGCCGAAGGGCGCGTCGTTCCAGGGCCCGGCGAGCGCGTCCGCGTCCGCGTAGTGGGCCGTGCCCGCCTGCGTGGGGGCCGGCTGCGGCGATCCGCCGCCGGTGGTGGTCTCCACCTGCACGGTGAGCAGGCCCACGCGGCATTCCATGGTCGTGGTGCCGTCGCCGGTGGTGTCCAGGAGCCGCCCGGAGACCGCGAACGTGTCGAGGTCCTCCTCCTGCGGCTTCTTCCCGGCCTTGATGGTCAGCGACCGGACGGTGAACGGCGTGTGCGGGCCGAGGCCGCGGGTGTGGGCCGCGTGCAGGCCGGCGAGCCGGGCGCCGTAGAGCATGACGTCGATGGTGGACAGGTGGGGCCGCTGGGTGCTTTCGCCCTTGCGGGACCAGGCGCCCGGGATCTCCAGGCCCGCCGTGCCGGTGATCCCGCGGTCGTCGACGGTGAGGTCGGTGAGCGAGTGGTGGACCCGTTTGAAGCCCTCACCGAAGAACCGTTCCTGCCTGGCGCCGAGGAAGTCGTCCACGGTGCCCAGGGTGTCGAGAGGTGCTGCCGTAGTCATAGAGTTTCCTTCGTAGGCGGCCATACCCCTGCGGGGTGACGGCCGTTGAACGGCGACGGCGATGCCCGGGACCCTCCGCAACAGTGGACCGGGTATCGCCGACGTCCAGGTCGGGCGGTGCTCAGGCGGTCCGGCTGGCCTGGACGGGCTCAGCGGTGCCTGCGACCGGCTCGGTCTCCGAGGGGTCGACGTGGTCGCCCGCCGCCGGCTTCTTGAAGTTGAGCACCACGAGGAACGTCAGCGCGATGCCGACGGCGATCGCCCAGGTGGCCGTGGTGACCCCGTCCATCAGCTCGCCGAGGTCCTTGGTCTCGCCGCCGCCGGAGGCGTTGGCGATCGCGATCAGCACGGCGAGGCCGACGGCGCCGCCGATCTGCTGGCCGGTGGTGGCGATACCGGAGCCGATGCCCTGGTCCGCCGCCTCGACGCCGGTGGTGGCCGCGGCGAACATCGTCGTGAAGACGATGCCCTGGCCCAGCGAGAGCACGAACAGGGAGGGCGCGATCACGCCGTAGGAGGCGTCCTGGCCCAGCGTGAGGGCGAGGACGACGGTGCCCACCAGGCCCATGGTCAGACCGATGAACAGGGTGTTGCGCACACCGAACTTGGTGGCCCACTTGCCGCCGACGATCGTGCCGATCAGCACGCTGCCGGAAGGCAGCACGAAGGCGAAGCCGGTGGTCCAGGCGCTGTAGCCCTGCACGATCTGCCAGTACTGGGTGAGGAAGTACGCCAGGGCGCCGAAGGTGGCCATGAACAGGAAGGTGATGCCGGCGCCGGTGGACAGGTTGCGGTTGCCGAACAGCCGCAGCGGCACCATCGGGGCCGCGCTGCGGCTCTCGATGACCAGGAACAGCGCGAAGGTCAGCACGGCGACGCCGAGGGCCGCCAGGACCTGGGCGGAGCCCCAGCCCGCCTCCGGGCCCTGCACCAGGGCGAAGACGAACAGCGTGGAGGCGACGGTGCCGGTGATCGCGCCGGGCAGGTCGAACCCGCCGCCGGCCTGCGGCTTGTCGTCGGGCAGCAGGGACATCGCCACGAACATGGCGGCGCCGGCCAGCAGCACGTTGACGTAGAAGACGGAGGGCCAGCCGAAGGCGTCGGTCAGCAGACCGCCGAGGATCGAGCCGAGCACCATGCCGGAGCCGCCGGCGCCGCCCCACACGGACAGGGCGCGGTTGCGTTCGGCGCCCTCCGCGAAGAGCGTCGTGACGAGGGACAGGGTCGCAGGCGCGAGGAACGCGCCGCCCAGGCCCTGCACCGCGCGGGCGGCGATGAGCAGCCAGGGCTCCTCGGCGAGACCGCCCGCGAGGGAGGACGCCGCGTAGAGGAAGAGGCCGAGGACGAACATCCGCTTGCGGCCGAAGAGGTCGGTCGCACGGCCGCCCAGCAGCAGGAATCCGCCGAAGGCGACGGCGTAGGCGGACACGACCCACTGGAGGTCCTGGGCGCCGAAGCCGAGCTTGTCGCCGATCTCCGGCAGGGAGACGAAGACGATGTTGTAGTCGATCGCAATGATCATCTGGGCGAACGCGAGCAGTGCGAGCACCGCACCCAGATGACGCGGCCGTGTCGAGTTGATGCCGGACACGCCGGTTCCTTTCGTGGTTGACGTCGGGGGACGAGGGTGGGAAGGGAGGGGATGGGGAGGTGGGCGTGGGGGGTTGGGTTGTGGGGGCTTGTGGTTGTGGGGGGAATCCGGGGAGGCGGGAGCGGCCGGGACGGGGCCGGGACGCGGCGGCCGTCAGTAGCGCATGGCGTAACCGATGCGCCGGGCCAGCGACTTCTGGCGCTGTGCCTCGTGGAACCGGGCGTCGGCCTTGAGGTCCTCGATGTCGGCCAGGACGCGCCGCTGCGCCTCCTCGATGGCCTCCTCGATCGGGACCACCACCGGCAGGTCGAAAAGCTTGACGATCTTCTCGATCCGGTCCGGGATGGGACCGCCGACGACCCGGTAGGGGATGTCCATCCGCTCCAGCGCCTCGATGAGCAGGTCGTCGGAGAGCCGGCGGAACTTCTCGGAGACCGGCCGGTGGCCGTCGGGCTCCATGTCGAACTCCACCGGCAGGTGGACATAGGCGTCGTAGATCCGCTTGGCGCGGGCGCGGGTGATGTCGCCCAGGGTGTCGGTGTAGCGCTGGTAGAAGTGCTTCACCGGCAGGCCCATGACCTTCTTGATGCCCTTGAACCACCAGTCGGCGCCGGGGTTGATGCCGACGCGCATGCGCGCCTCGAAATACACCCACTCGTGGAACACGCCGCCGTCGGAGATGAAGGCGTCACCGCTGGACTCGTTGTGCACGCGCTCCTCGAAGCGGCGCAGTCCGAGTTTCACGAGTTCCATGGCGTTCAGTTCCATGACGGTCTTGCCGGGAACGAGGTCCACCAGCAGCTCGCGGGACGTCTTGGCGTGGGTGCGCGGTATTCCGGTGGCTATGGAAAGGGCCTCGGTCGTCGTCGACTTACCCGTCGAATACGTGCCGGAAATGGCGAGCTTCAGCTTGGGATTGTCCTTGAAACTGGGTACTTCGAGCGCGGACACAGATGGTCACCTTTGCGGAAGGGAGCCCCGGGGCTCGGTGGGTGGATTAGCGGGCGGGCGCGGCGAGTGCGGCGGCCTCGTCGACCGTCATGACCGTCGCGTCCTGGAGTCCCAGGTGCTTCACGGTCTGGCCGAGGCGCTCGGCCAGGTCGCCGTGGACGGTGTGCACGGGAACGCCCGTGGCTTCCAGGGCGGGCAGCAGCAGGGAGTCGGACAGACGCCGGAAGTTCTCGTTGATCGGACGGTTGTCCGGTGCCAGCTCGAACTCCACCGGCACGTGTACGAAGGCCTGGTAGGCGGTGCGGGCGTGGTGCTTCATCAGCAGGCCGATGTCGTCCACGGCGGCTTCGAGCGCGGCCGTCGTGGCGGCACGGTGCCGGTCCTCGAGCGGGGTGAGCGTGCCCGGGTACGAGCCGGCCACCAGGCGGAGCTTGGCGTACACCCACTCGTGCACCACCGAGCCGTCGGACACGAAGCCGCCGGGGTGGGCGGCCTCACCGAGCAGCCGTTCCGCATAGCGGTTCACGGTGAGCTGGATGAGCTGTCCGTCGGTCCAGTTGTGCACGCTGCGGCCCTCGCCCCCGATCGGCTCCCGCATGGGCGAACCGTGGGTGCGGGGCAGGCCGGCCAGATGCGAGAGCGCCGTGGAAAGCGTTGTCTTTCCCGATCCGTAGGCGCCTACGACGGCGATTCGTTTCGTCACGGATCAAGCATCACAGGGGACTTTGACTTGAACCAGTGGCCATCAACGCTATTGCCATGAACAACAGGATGAGCTCGAATCCGGAAATGGGAGGTCCGGATACACGTTACGGGAATGTGTGCGAGAACGAAGCTGGAATTGAGAATTCCGCAACATGGGTGCGCCCGGCCCCGCCGGTGGGGCGGCGGGGCCGGGCGCGGGTCACGGGGTCCGGGTCAGCGGGCGTTCGCGGCCAGGCGCGTGCGCAGCGGCTCGGTGTGCGGGAACAGGGCCCGGTTCTCGGTGCTCCAGCGCACCGACTCCAGACCGCGGTCGGCGGTGCCGGTGAACCGCGGGGCCACCTCGGTCGCGAGCAGTTCGAAGCTGCGCTTGACCTTCTCGAAGGAGGCCCAGTTGACGACGTAGGTGAGAAACGTGCCGAAGCCGCCGGTGCTCTCCTGGAGGTTCCGGATCGCCTCCACCGCGTCCTCGACCGATCCGACGACGGCCCGGCCCTGCTCGACGGTCGCCTCCAGGTGCCGGGACTGCGGCACGCCTTCGAGGCCGCCGAGGACATCGGCGCCGACCGCCTCGCCCCAGTAGCCGTGCAGCCACTGCCCGAAGCCCTCCCGGGCGTCCCGGAAGGCCTCCTCGCGGGTCTCGGCGATGTGCAGGGGCACGGCGATGCGCCAGTTGCGGCGGTCCACGGTCTGGCCGTGCTCCTCGGCCGACTCCTCCGCGTAACTCCACTGCCGGGCCAGGTCGACGGCCGGCCAGCCGGGCGGCGGGGCGCCGAAGGACAGCAGGCCGAGGCCGTACTTGCCCGCGATCTGGGGGCTGTTGGGGGTGCCGACGCTGGAGACGGCGATCTCGATGCCGGGCTTGCTGTAGCGCGGCAGCTGCATCTTGGCGTCCTGGAGGGTGTACCAGTCGGTCTTCTCCGAGATCCGCTCCTCGCCGTTGACCAGTTCCATGACGGTGGGGATGGCCTCGCGCGCCATGCGCTTCAGCTCGCCGAGGTCGAGGCCGAGCATGTGGGCGTCGTTGGGGGTGGCACCGGGGCCGACGCCCAGGATGTACCGGCCGCGCGTCAGGTGGTCCAGCATGATCGCCCGGGTCGCGACGTGGAACGGGTGGTGGAAGGGCAGCGTCACGACACCGTTGGCCAGCTTGATCTGCCGGGTCCGCTCGGCGAGGGCCGCGATCATCGTCTCCGGGGCGCCCACGGTGGGCCAGGACAGGGAGTGGTGCTCGCCGAACCAGCACTCGTCGAAGTTGAGTTCGTCGAGGTGCTCGACGAGCTGGAGGTCACGGCGGATGGTCAGGTGCGGGTCCTGTCCGGGCGCGTGGAGGGGGGAGAGGAAGGCTCCGAAGCCGGTGTGCATGGGTGCTCCTGTGATCGGGGGGTGGCGGCGGACACCGTGGTGCCGCGCGCTGGTCGGCACGGGGTCCGCCGGGTCTGGGGGGATGGCCGGAGGGGTCGGGGGGGGGAGGGCCGGGGGGGGAGGGCCGGAGGGGCCGGGGGGATGGGCGGTGGTCAGGGGTTGGTCACTGCGCGGTGCCGGTCTCCGCGGCGCGCGTGATGCGGTCCAGCAGCCGGTGGTGGGCGGCGGCGTGGGCGAAGTCCGGCACCACGGAGGTGCCGTCCCGCAGGTCGGCGCGCAACTGGTGGTAGGCGTGGGCGACCACCCCGGCCGGCCCTTCCAGCGCCGCGAGGCCGTCGAGGCCGTCCGGCAGCAGATACTCACCGGGCACGGGCAGTGGCCGCAGGTCCCGCTGGTCGCCCCGGGCGCCGCGCAGTTCCACCTGGCCGAACTGCAGATGGCCGGAGTCGCCGGTCAGCACCAGATCGCCCTCGGTGCCGTTGATCTCCCAGAGCAGATTGGTGCCGCGCGAGGAGCCGCCCCGGTAGTGCAGGGAGGCCACCGCCCCGCTCTCCAGGCGCCCGGTCACGGCGATCTGGTCCTCGGCGGTCATCGGCAGCTCGGCACCGGTCTCGGCGATCCGCACCCGGGGACGCCTGGTCGCCGTGGTGGCGGTCAGGGTCGCGAACCCGGACAGCACCATGGTCAGCGCGTCCAGGGTGTGCCCGAACGGAACGGTCAGCAGGGTCGCCCCGTTGGCGCGGTCGGCGACGTAGGCGGTGCGCTCGGCGACCACCGGGCCCCAGCCGCCGCCGGAGCCCACCAGCGTGGTGGACAGCACCTCGCCGACGAACCCGTCCGCGACGAGGTCCCGGAGGTAGCGGACCACCGGGGCCGACCGGGCCTGGAGGCCCACGGCCGTCCGCACGCCCGCCTCGGCCGCGTAGGCGGCGAGTTCCTCGGCCTCGGCCGTGCCGTTGCCCAGGGGCCACTCGCTGAGCACCGTCTTGCCGGCCCGCAGGACGGGCAGGATCAGTTCCCGGTGGTGCGGTACGCGCACGGCGATCACCACCAGGTCGACGTCGTCCCGGGCCGCGAGTGCGGCGGCGTCGGTCCCCGCCGCCGACTCGGGCAGTCCGAACGCCGCGGCGGCCTTGCGCGCGGAGTCGGGCGTGGACGCCGTCAGCGCGCGCAGTTCGTAGCCTTCGACGGCGCGCAGTGCGGGCAGGTGGCCGCGCCCGCCCCACCCGCCGTCCGCGCTCAGTCCGACGATCCCCACTCCGAGCGGGGCCGCTGTGTGCTTCACGAAAGCATCGTCCTTTCCTGAAAGAGGGTCAGAGCTGGGCGTAACGCCCGTACAGGCCGCGGAAGAACAGCAGGGGCGAGTCCTCGTGGTGGGTGTCCAGGTCGTGGACGCGGGCTATCACCACGTCGTGGTCGCCGGCCGGTATCTCCTCCTCGACGGAGCACTCGATCCAGCCGATCGAGCCGTCGAGCACGGGCGCGCCGCCCGGGGAGGGCGTCCAGGAGGCCTCACCGAACTTGTCGGAGCCGCTGGTCGCGAAGCGGGCGCTGAGGTCGCGCTGGCCCTCGCCGAGGATGTTCACGCAGAACCGGTCCGCCGAGCGGACGTCGGGCCAGCTGGTGCTGGTCCTGCCCACACAGAACAGGACAAGTGGAGGGTCCAGGGACACCGAGGTGAACGAGTTGACGGCCAGCCCTGCGGGAGCGCCGTCGGAGCCGCGCAGCGCCGTCACGGCCACCACTCCGGTGGTGAACCGTCCGGCGACGGTCCGCAGCCGCCGCGGTTCGACCGGGGCCGTGCAGGTCATCGGGGGAACAACCGTTGAGGACATGACCTCAGGCTCGGCCGGGCCCGTAGACCCTGCCAGTGCGCATGCAACATATTGCTCGCGCCAACAGAAGGGACTGGCCACGTATCCGGGACCGGGAATATTCGCGGCGTCTGCCGGAGCACGGGACGCCCCCGGTGACGGGATGCGTGGGGGCGTAAAGCGAGGGAGCGTAAAGCGTGGGGGCGTAAGCGAGCGGGCGTAAGCGAGGGGCGGCGGGCGTGGGACGGAAGCGGAACCCCGGCCCGGGAAAAGCGCCCGGCCCCCGGTCCGTGGGAGGACCGGGGGCCGGTGGGCCAGAAGGGGAAGCGGTGGGACGTCAGTCCAGCGGCTGCCACCGCGGCCCGTCGCCGGAGGACACCAGGCGCCCGAACACCGCGCCGGAGAAGTGGCCGGCGAAGCCGATCGTGCCGGGGCGGGACAGTTCGGCCACGACCTTGCGGCGGCTGCGCACCGCCTCCGCGGGATCGAGGTCCGAGGCCGCCCGCCAGGTGAGGTCGGCCAGTTGCAGGGCGGAGTGCAGGACGTCGCCGACGACCACGGCCGCGGGCCCGTCCGCCCCGCCCCGGATCACGTACGAGAGGTGGCCCGGGGTGTGTCCCGGGGTGGCCAGTGCCGTGACGCCGGGGAAGACCTCCTGACCGTCCCGTACGGCCACCGGCTGCCCGGCCGGACGGCGGTGCGCACCACGCCATTCGGCGGCCGAGGCCACGAACCGGGCACCGCGCAGCCGCTCGTCCCCCGCCCAGCCGACGTGGTCGTCGTGCAGGTGCGTGAACGCCACGGTGTCCACCGACTCCCAGGCGGCCCCCGCCGCCGCCAGCGCGTCGGGCAGGCCTCCGCCCTCGATCCGCCCCAGGGGCGGGATGGTGTGGCCGGCGGGGATGCGGGCCGGTCCGAAGCCGGTGTCGAAGAGCATCGCCCGGTCCTCGTACTCGACGAGCAGCGCGCCGACCGAGGCCCGCAGGAACCCCTCGTCGTCCAGATGCCCGGCGCGGTCCTCCCAGAACGCTCCGGGTGAGTCCGGGAACCAGGCCCGCGGATGCAACTGCACATAGCCGTCGGGGAGATAGGTCAGCCGGTGCGTACCGAGCGTGACCCGGACCGGCTCGGTCACATGACTGTTCACCGCTGTGCTCATCGGGCCTCTCCCACCAGGTCGTCGCGGCCCAGGAGGTTCATCCGCTGCGCCAGCGTCACATGGGACATCCGGCGCAGCGCCGCCTCCGTGCCGGTGCCCGGAGCGGGCAGGAACACCGTCATCCGCAGGGCGATGCGGCGCGTGAAGTCGAGCGTGGCGCGGGTGAAGTGCAGGTCGCCGACGGCGGGGTGGGTGAGCACCTCGGGACCGCAGGAGTCCTCCAGCACCTCGTGCCGGTCCCACAGCTGCGCGAACAGGGGGCTGGCGACCCGCAGTTCCTCCACGAGCGCCGGGATCGCCGCGTCCTCAATGTGTAGCGCCGCCTGGCTGCGGAAGCGGGCCACGACGGTCGGGGCGATCTTCTCCCACAGCGGGTAGGCGGACCGCACGCCGTCGTTGGTGAAGAACTCCCGCAGGATGTTGTACGGCCGTCGCCTGCCGAGGGCGCCGGCACCGGGGCCGCCGAGCCGGGCGTCGCCCGGATGGTCGTCGGTCATGCCGAGGAGGGTCTCCGCCGCCGCGTTGGCGACGACGACGTTCCAGGCGTGGTCGGCGATGTAGGCGGGGTTGGGCCACCAGTTCTCGACGAACGGGCGCATGGCCTCCGCCTCCGGCGGGGCGTCCGGCAGCAGCGGGACGGCCTGCACCCCGGCCAGCTGGCGCAGGTACAGGCGTTGGTTCTCACTGAGCCGGAGCACCCGGGCGATGGAGTCGAGGACCTCGCCCGAGACGTTCTCGGCACGGCCCTGTTCGATCCACGTGTACCAGGAGACGCCCACGCCGGCGAGCAGCGCGACCTCCTCCCGGCGCAGCCCCGGCGTGCGGCGTTTGCCGGCGTCCGGGAGGCCGACCTGGTTCGGGGACACCTCGGCCCGCCGTGCCATCAGGAACCGGCCGAGTTCGAGGAGGTGCGGAGGTGCCACGCGCCTGGCGGAAGCAGCGTTTGCCATCGGTTGCGGTTCCCCTTCTGTTCATGACGGAGCAGGGGGACATACGGACGCACCAGGACCACGCGGCTCCCCCGTGCCGCCTCAGCCTCACAAACAAACATACTCGTCTGTTTATTTCTATGGTGCTACATGTTTTGAACTACCGTCCCGAGAGACGTGAGAAGCATCACCCAGGGTCATGCGCCGTCACCCCACGTCGTGCAGGAGCCGGTCTTCCGGTGCCGCGTCGGCCTCCTCCAGCTCCTCCGCCCGCTTCTCGTCGGTCCGCAGGCGCAGCAGCAGCCCGGGAGCGGCGATCCCGGGCAGCAGGGCCCGCCACAGCACGCAGACACGGAACAGCAGGTCGGACCGCCCGCAGGACAGCTGGGACAGCAGCTGGATGCCGGTGAAGGCCCCCACGATCAGGACCGCGATCTCGTCGGGGTCGGTGTGCGGCAGCAGCTCGCCCTTGTTGCGGGCCTGGTGCAGCAGGTCGGCCACGCTCTGCTGGGACCACAGATAGGGGCGGGTCCCGGGCTGGTAGGAGGTCTCCTCGGTCGCCAGCCGTACGGCGGCCTGCAGCACCACGTCCTTCTGCAGCATCCGCGCGTAGGAGAGCGTGAGGTCGATGGCGGACTGCAGGGAGCAGTCCCCGGGCAGCGGCCGCAGCAGCGGCATCTGGTACTCGACGATGGCGTCGGCCAGCGCCTCCTTGGACGGGAAGTGGAAGTAGAGGGCGCCCCGGGTCACCCCTGCCCGCCGCAGCACGTCCGTGGTGCTGGAGCCGTCGTAGCCGTGCTCCTTGATGCATTCGGCGGCGGACCGGAGCAACAGTGCCCTGGTGCGCACAGCGCGTTCCTGACGTGGCATGTACGGGATCTCCGAGGTGAAGGGGCGGGTGCCGGTAACCGGACGGCGCACAGCGGGAAACAGATAAGTCTGTATGTTACTCGCGGTCCGTGGATCCGATAAGTGGGGTGCAGCCCGAAAAACGGGGAGCGGCGCCCCGCGTCTCCGCGTGGCGCCGCTCGTGCGGTCCGGCCGCTCCGTCGAATCGTCCCGGGTCAGTGGAAGAAGTGCCGCGTGCCCGTGAAGTACATCGTGACGCCCGCCTTCCGCGCGGCCTCGACGACGAGTTCGTCGCGGACCGAACCGCCGGGCTGGACCACGGCCTTCACGCCGGCCGCGGTGAGGATCTCCAGGCCGTCCGGGAAGGGGAAGAAGGCGTCGGACGCGGCGTAGGAACCCGCCGCGCGCTCGGCGCCCGCCCGCTCGACGGCCAGCTTCGCGGAGTCGACGCGGTTGACCTGCCCCATGCCGACGCCGACCGAGGCGCCGTCCTTGGCGAGCAGGATCGCGTTGGACTTCACCGCGCGGCAGGCCTTCCAGGCGAAGGCCAGCTCGGCGAGCTCGGCCTCGCCCAGCGCCTCGCCGGTCGCCAGCGTCCAATGGGCCGGGTCGTCGCCGTCGGCCTGGAGCCGGTCGGTGACCTGCAGCAGTGCGCCGCCGTCGATCGGCTTGACCTCGACGGGGGCCGAGGGACCGTCGGGGCAGCGCAGCACGCGGATGTTCTTCTTCTTGGTGAGGGCCTCCAGGGCGCCGTCCTCGTAGTCCGGCGCGACGATGACCTCGGTGAAGATCTCCGCGACCTGCTCGGCCATCTCCCTGCTGACCGGGCGGTTGACCGCGATCACGCCGCCGAACGCCGACAGCGGGTCGCAGGCGTGCGCCTTGCGGTGGGCCTCGGCGACGTCCGCGCCGACCGCGATGCCGCAGGGGTTGGCGTGCTTGATGATCGCGACGCACGGCTCGGCGTGGTCGTACGCGGCACGGCGGGCGGCGTCCGTGTCCGTGTAGTTGTTGTACGACATCTCCTTGCCGTGCAGCTGCTCCGCCTCCGCGAGGCCGCCGGTGCCCGAGACGTAGAGCGCGGCGGGCTGGTGCGGGTTCTCGCCGTAGCGCAGGGTGTGCTCGCGCTCAAAGGTGGCGCCGAGGAAGTCGGGGAACTGCGAGTCGTCGACCGGCGCGTAGGAGGAGGCGAACCAGGAGGCGACGGCCACGTCGTAGGCGGCCGTGTGCTGGAAGGCCTCGGCGGCGAGCCGCTTGCGGGTGGCGAGGTCGAAGCCGCCGCTCTGTACGGCATCGAGGACATCGGCGTAGCGGGCCGGGCTGGTGACGACCGCGACCGAGGGGTGGTTCTTGGCGGCGGCGCGGACCATCGAGGGGCCGCCGATGTCGATCTGCTCCACGCACTCGTCGGGCGAGGCGCCGGAGGCGACGGTCTCGCGGAACGGGTAGAGGTTCACCACGACGAGGTCGAACGGCTCGACGCCCAGCTCGGCGAGCTGCTCGCGGTGGCTGTCCAGGCGCAGGTCGGCCAGGATGCCGGCGTGCACGCGCGGGTGCAGCGTCTTCACGCGGCCGTCCAGGCACTCGGGGAAGCCGGTGAGCTCCTCGACCTTGGTGACGGGGACGCCGGCAGCGGCGATCTTCGCGGCGGTGGAGCCGGTGGAGACGAGCTCGACCCCGGCCTCGTGGAGCCCGCGCGCGAGGTCCTCCAGACCGGTCTTGTCGTAGACGCTGACGAGCGCCCGGCGAAGGGGCCGCTTGTTGCTCTCGGCGGTCACTGGATAACTACCTTTCGTCCCTCAATGCGATAGCCGTTGCGGGCGAGCCGCCCCACGACCTCGACGAGCAGCCTTCGCTCGACTTCCTTGATGCGCTCGTGCAGAGCGCTCTCGTCGTCCTCGTCCCGGACCTCCACCACGCCCTGCGCGATGATCGGCCCGGTGTCGACGCCGTCGTCGACGAAGTGGACGGTGCAGCCGGTGACCTTGGCGCCGTACGCGAGCGCGTCCCGTACGCCGTGGGCCCCCGGGAAACTGGGCAGCAGGGCGGGGTGGGTGTTGACGAACCGCCCGCCGAACCGGGCGAGGAACTCCTTGCCGACGATCTTCATGAACCCGGCGGAGACGACGAGGTCGGGCTCGAAGGCGGCGACGGCCTCGGCGAGTGCGGCGTCCCACTCCTCGCGGCTGCCGTGGTCCCTGACCTTGCACACGAAGGTCGGCAGCCCGGCGCGCTCGGCGCGGGCCAGCCCTTCGATGCCCTCGCGGTCGGCGCCGACCGCGACGATCTCGGCTCCGTACTCCTGCGTGCCGGTGGCGGCGATCTCGTCCAGCAGCGCCTGGAGGTTGGTGCCGGATCCGGAGACCAGCACGACGAGGCGCTTGGCGCGCGGGGCCACGGGCTTGGCGGCCACGGTGGTGGGCCTTTCTCGGGGGAGCGTCTGTCCGGACGGCCCGCCTCGTGGCGTTTGTGCGTTCATACGAATGCTTCGGGCCCCCGGATACGGGGAAGCCTACGAACCGGCCGACCGTCAGCAACGATACCGGCACACCGGACGGCCCCCACGGGACGGGGGCATGGCCGGAAGGTAGCGTCGGGGCGGGGCCGGCTCCGGGAACGCCGTCCGGGCGCGGAGCGTTCAGGAGGTGACGGACCCGGATCCGACACCACCCAGTCCTGTCCAGCCAGTCCTACTCACCAACGGGAAGACGCTCACTTGATGCCGGACCGCAGCCTGCGACTCCTCACGTTCCCCCAGCTGTCGCCACAGGGAGGGGAGCGCGGCGCCGTGCTGCTGCGGGAGCGCCCCGGCTCACCGCCCGAGGCGCCGTCGGACGGCGGCGACCGGGGCGGGCGCGAGCGCGGGTCCCAGGAGGACAACCCCTTCGCGCCGCCGCCCGAGGGCACGCCGGACCGGCCCTGGCAGCCGCGGCGCCCGTCCGGTGACGGCGCGCAGGACGGCGGGGAGCGTGACGGTTCGCCGTGGGGCAGTCAGTGGAGCGACCGGCAGCCCGGCCGCTCCCCCGGCGGCTTCGGCGAGCGCCCGCGCGGCGGCCCCGAAGGCCAGGGCGGCCCCCAGGGCAGCGGCCCGAACATGCGCTGGGACCCGACCGACCCGGCCCAGCGCCGCGCGCGCTACGCCCTGCTCTCGGGCATGTGGGCGTTCTTCTTCGCCCTGTTCAGCTGGCCGTACGTGGCGCTGCTGCTCGGCGCGCTGGCCCTGTACTGGGCCATCAGCTCCCTGCGCGCCAAGCCCCGCAGGTCCGACCCGGACTCCCCGGCTCCCGAGCAGCAGGGCCGCCCGCAGACGACGGCGGCGGTGAGCGGCCTGGTGACGGCGTCCCTGGCCATCGTCCTGGTCGCGGCGTCCTTCGCGGCACAGCTGGTCTACCGCGACTACTACACGTGCACGACCGACGCCCTGACCAACGAGGCGAAGCAGTCCTGCTCCAAGCTCCTGCCGGACGAACTCCGCGGAGTACTGGGCACGGACGGCTGACCCCGCGTCCTCAGAGGGTCTCCGCCCCGGGCGGCGGAACGTCATGCCGCTCGAAGGCGCCTCTGCGCTCCTGACCGCCGGGACCTGCACTGTCCTGCCCCAGGACCTCACCTTCAGGTACCACGCCGGGTCCTGACTCCCCCGGCAGACCACCCCGCCCGGCAGAGCTTGAGGTCGGCCAGGGGGTCTCCCAGGCGTCGTCGTGCGGGGCGAACGGGTCCGGGGCGTCGCCGGCAGACCCACCCGCACGGGAACCGCCCCGCCCCGCCGGGGCACCGGTCGGCCAGGGGGTCTCCCAGGCGTCGTCATCCGAGGCGAACGGGTCCGGCCCGCCGCCGGGAGACCCACCCGCACGAGAACCGTCCCGCCCCGCAGGCATTTCAGTCGGCCAGGGTGTCTGCCAGGCGTCGTCGTCCGAGGTGAACGGGGCCGGCCCGCCGCCGGGAGCCCCTCCCGCCCTAGAACCGCCCCGCCCCGCCGGAGTGCCGGTCGGCCAGGTGTCGTCGTGCGGGGCGAAGGGGTCCGGGGCGTCGGCTGAAGTCTCTGGGGTCCACAGCGCGTCCAGGGCCTCGTCGTCGGCCCATGCTGACGTCTTCCCGCCGGCGGTGGTGACCGAGCCCTCCCTCTTCCCGGTCGCGTCGGTGCCCGCGCGGGCGGGCGAACGGCGTCCGGCCCAGCGCGGGGCCTTCCAGAGGCGTCGGGCCCGGTGGTCCTTCTCCTCCTCGGGCGCGTCGTCCCGCTGCCGGCCGATTCTCGGGTCCTCGTCGCGCGAGGGCCGGCACCGCCGGGACCGTACGGCCAGCGCCGTCGGGATCGCCGCCAGCGCCAGCCACGCCAGTGCCGCCGCACCGACCTGCCACCACACCGGCCCGAAACGGGCCAGCACGGACACCCCGAGCGGGCCACCGGACAGCGCGGCGAGCCCGGCCAGCACGGCGGCGCACAGCACGGACGCCACACCGGCCGCACGGGCCGTGCGCCCGGCCGACCAGACCACGGCCGGCCGGCCCCCCGGCCGCGTCCCGCCCCGCTCCGCCGCGGCCGCCGCCTTCGCCACCCACCTGCCCACCATCACCCCGGCGACCAACGGCACCGCCCCGGCCGCCCAGTGCACCGGCGTCCCCGCCCCGGCCTCCGGCACCGCCGCCAGCAGCGGAAACGGCGGCAGGAACGGCGCCGACGCCGAGGACAACGGGCCGACGGCGTGCCCGGCACCGAGGGCGAAGCCGGGCCCGAGCGCGTACGCCGCACCCCACACCGCCGCGTTCGGCACCAGGGCCACGCACAGCAGCAGCACCGCGAACCGCCCCGACCAGCCCTCGGTCAGCCGGAGCAGCGACGACTGGGCCGCGCCCCCGTGCCAGGCCAGCGACACCGCCACGAGCAGCGCGCCGCCCCCGAGCAGCACGGCCAGCCCCGCCGCCGCGGCCCGGGCGGCGACACCCGGGCGTCCGTCCGGGGCGAGCACCAGCGACCGCACTCCCCCGGGCAGCACCCCGAGCAGCCGCCGCAGCGGCCCGCCGGGACGGCCGTACGCCGACCACACCCCCAGCCCCGCCGCCACGACGGTCACGACCGGCACGCACACCCACGCCGACACCCACGCGGGCCGCAGCACACCGCCGGCCGCGTACAGGGCGGCGGGCGCGGCGACGGCCAGGTAGCCGAGCACGACTCCCGCCCAGGCGGTGCCCGCCGGGGCGAGGGGAGGTTCCGCGCCCACATCGACGACGTGATATTCGCCGACGACGCCGTACTCGCCGGCGCCGTACTCGCCGGCGCCGTACTCGTCATGGGCGTCGCGGCCGCCCCCCGTCCGGCCGTCCGTGGCGTCCCGCGCCGCGCGGTGCAGCAGGTACACGGGCACGGCGAGCAGCAGCAGCGGCGGGACGCCCATGGGGGCGGCGCCGCCGGTGAGCGTGTCGACCCGGACCAGTTCGGCTCCGTGGGCCAGCAGCCACAGGGCCGCCGCGATGTGCAGTGCGCCGCCGGGACCGCTGTCGGGGTACGGCGAGCTGATCCACAGCAGCGTCACCAGCACGGCGAACGACGCCAGCCCCAGACCCGCCGCGACCGCACCACCCAGCAGGCCGCCGACCAGTGCGGGCGAACGGTCGCGCACCCGGGCGAGCAGGGGCGACGAGGGACGTCGGCGAGCGGTCATCTCGGTCACGCCCGCCATGCTCCCAACGACACGCGCTTTCCCGTCGTAACAGGCGAACCACCGCTGTGTCGCTCAATATACGTTTATGTACTTTTCTGCACGGAGGGGCATGCTGTGACTCAGGGCCCTGCCATGCCGCTCCCCCCACCGAAGGAGCGCCGACGCCTGCGTGAGGCCGCGTCCCTGACGCGGGCTCAACTGGCCTCCCGGGTGGGCGTGACCAGTGAGACGGTGCGCGGATGGGAGACCGGCCGCTCGACGCCGCGCGGCCGGAAAGGCGAGAAGTACGCGAGGGTCCTCGACGAACTGTACGAGGAGGCCGACGTGACGACTCCTCAGCCGGACGGCGAGGCGCACCCGGTGGAGGCGGCACAGG
Source organism: Streptomyces sp. XY006 (assembly GCF_002237655.1). Taxonomy (GTDB): domain Bacteria; phylum Actinomycetota; class Actinomycetes; order Streptomycetales; family Streptomycetaceae; genus Streptomyces; species Streptomyces levis. Next base: position 193,701 of record NZ_NOKT01000013.1, on the reverse strand, counting down.
CCTCCCAGGTCACTCGTACGGCCCAGTCGACGAGCGGGCGCGGCCGGGCCTCCGCCCCGGGCCGCAAGCGCGCCTCCGCCGGCACCGGGGCCGGGACCGACCGGGGCCGGGTCTCCACCAAGGACAGGCGTCGCGCCACCGGGTCAGACCCGGGCCGCGGTCGCACCGCGACCACCGACCGGTCCCGCGGCCCCGCCCACGAACGACCCCACTCACCCCCTCCCGACCGCGGGCACACCCCCCTCTCCGGCCGAGCGCACCATACGGCCCTCGACCGTGGGCGCGTCCCGACGCTCGATCGGCGTTCCGCCCCGGTCGCGCGCCCGACGCGGACGTACCTGCCGGACGACGCCACCACCGCGCTCACCCCCGACCAGGCCTTCGACGCGCTGTACGCCTTCTGCGCCCCCGCACTCGTCCGGCAGACCTACCTGCTGACCGGGAGCCGTGAACTGGCCCGGGAGTCAGTCGAACGCGCGTTCCAGAACGCCTGGCAGCGCTGGCCCGAGGTGGCCCGGGACCGTGACCCGGCGAGCTGGGTGCGGGCGCTGGCCTACGAGTGCGCGCTCTCCCCCTGGCAACGGCTCCGCCCCCGCTACCGGCACCCCGAGCCGCCGCCCTCGGATCCGGTCGACCGCGCACTGATGGACACCCTGCTGAACCTCCCACCCTCGTACCGCCGCACGCTCCTGCTCCACGACGGCGTGGGGCTCGGCCTGCCGGAGACGGCCGCTGAGACGGAGGCCAGCACGCGCGCGGCCGTGAACCGGCTGATGCACGCGCGGGAGACGGTCGCCGAACGGCTGCCGGAGCTGGCTGACCCCGAGACGCTGCACTGGCGGCTGGTCGAACTCGCCTCCACCGAGCGGCTCCGCGCCGCCAAGCCCCAGGTGGTGCGCAAGGGCGGGGAACGCCGGGCCCGCTTCTGGACCCGGGCCGCCATCGCCTTCACCGTCGCCCTGATCGGCACCACGGCCCTCACCCTCCGCACGGCCCCCACGCGCTACGAACCGCCCGTGCCGCAGGGCGAGACGGTCCAGGGCGTACCGCCCCCGGTCGCGCCCGGGCCGCTGTCGGAGTCGGAGCGCGAGCTGCGGGCGAAGCTGCGCAAGCAGACCCAGAAGGGACCGGAACGGCTTCTTCCACAACCGCGGTGACGGAATCGCCGGTGGTGGAAACGGCGGTGGCGGAAACGGCGGTGACGGAAACGGGGGTGACGGAAACGGGGGTTGCGGAACGGCGGTGACGGAAACGGCGGTGGGCCCGCTCCCGGACGGGGAGCGGGCCCACGGTCGGCCGGAGCCGGGGTGGTGTCAGCCGGCGAGGATCTCGCGCGCCAGCTTGGCCGTCTCGGTCGGCGTCTTGCCGACCTTGACGCCGGCGGCCTCGAGGGCCTCCTTCTTCGCGGCGGCCGTGCCGGAGGAACCGGAGACGATGGCGCCGGCGTGGCCCATGGTCTTGCCCTCGGGCGCGGTGAAGCCCGCGACGTAGCCGACGACCGGCTTCTTCACGTTCTCCTTGATGAAGGCCGCGGCCCGCTCCTCGGCGTCGCCGCCGATCTCACCGATCATGACGATCAGGTCGGTGTCGGGGTCGGCCTCGAACGCGGCGAGCGCGTCGATGTGCGTGGTGCCGATGACCGGGTCGCCACCGATGCCGACGGCGGAGGAGAAGCCGATGTCACGCAGCTCGTACATCATCTGGTACGTCAGCGTGCCGGACTTCGAGACCAGGCCGATGCGGCCCGGCTTGGTGATGTCGCCCGGGATGATGCCGGCGTTGGACTGGCCCGGGGTGATGAGACCGGGGCAGTTCGGGCCGATGATCCGGGTCTTGTTGCCCTTGGACACGGCGTAGGCGTAGAACGCGGCCGAGTCGTGGACGGCGATGCCCTCGGTGATGACGACCGCGAGCGGGATCTCGGCGTCGATGGCCTCGACGACGGCGGCCTTGGCGAAGGCCGGCGGGACGAAGAGGACGGATACGTTGGCACCCGTCTTCTCGATCGCCTCGGCGACCGTGCCGAAGACCGGGATCTCGGTGCCGTCGACGTCGACGGTCGTGCCCGCCTTGCGCGGGTTCACGCCACCGACGATGTTCGTGCCGTCGGCCAGCATGAGCTTGGTGTGCTTCATGCCCGTGGCACCGGTCATGCCCTGGACGATGACCTTGCTGTCCTTGTTGAGGAAGATAGCCATGGCTGTGTAGTCCCTCGTCCCTTACTTCGCAGCAGCCGCGAGCTCGGCGGCCTTGTCGGCCGCGCCGTCCATGGTGTCCACGCGCTGGACCAGCGGGTGGTTGGCGTCGGAGAGGATCTTGCGACCCAGCTCGGCGTTGTTGCCGTCCAGACGGACGACGAGCGGCTTGTTGACGTCCTCGCCCTTGTCCTTGAGCAGCTGCAGCGCCTGGACGATGCCGTTGGCGACCTCGTCACAGGCGGTGATGCCACCGAAGACGTTGACGAAGACGGACTTGACGTCCGGGTCGCCGAGGATGATCTCCAGGCCGTTCGCCATGACGGCGGCGGAGGCGCCACCACCGATGTCGAGGAAGTTGGCGGGCTTGACGCCACCGTGCGCCTCACCGGCGTACGCGACGACGTCCAGGGTGCTCATGACGAGACCCGCGCCGTTGCCGATGATGCCGACCTCGCCGTCGAGCTTGACGTAGTTGAGGTTCTTGGCCTTGGCGGCGGCCTCGAGCGGGTTGGCCGCGTCCTTGTCCTGGAGGGCCTCGTGCTCCGGCTGACGGAACTCGGCGTTCTCGTCGAGGGAGACCTTGCCGTCCAGGGCGATGACGTCACCGGAGGCGACCTTGGCCAGCGGGTTGACCTCGACCAGGAGGGCGTCCTCCTTGATGAAGGTGTCCCACAGCTTGACCAGGACGTTGACGACCTTGTCGGCGACCTCGGCCGGGAACTTGGCAGCCGCGACGATCTCGCGCGCCTTCTCCTCGGTCACGCCCTCGTTGGCGTCGATCGGCGTCTTGGCGACGGCCTCGGGGCGGGTGGCCGCCACCTCCTCGATCTCCATGCCGCCCTCGACGGACGCGATGGAGAGGAAGGTGCGGTTGGCGCGGTCCAGGAGGAAGGAGACGTAGTACTCCTCCACGATCTCCGGGGCCGTCTCGGCGATCATCACCTTGTGGACCGTGTGGCCCTTGATGTCCATGCCGAGGATGTTGGTCGCGTGCTCGACCGCCTCGTCGGGGGTGGCGGCGAGCTTGACGCCACCGGCCTTGCCACGGCCGCCGACCTTCACCTGGGCCTTGACGACGGACTTGCCACCGAGGCGCTCGGTGGCTGCGCGGGCCGCCTCAGGCGTGTCGATGACTTCACCGGCCAGCACCGGTACATCGTGCTTGGCGAAGAGGTCCCTCGCCTGGTACTCGAACAGGTCCACGCGCTTCCGTCCCTATCAGTGATCTCGCGGTTCGTTGTCTGCGTGGGCGTGCCGCGAGGGCAACGTGACGTCCGCTGTCTGTCACAAGGGAGGCGCACACGGTGTCCGAGCGCGCGGCATGTCCGTCTCGCAGGTTATCGCTGCTTCCGGGAGGCCTCTAAATCGAGGGTCACACCTGAGCGGTGATACCTGTCACATGATGCCGCCCTGTCTGGCACGGCGTGCCGGGGGTGAGGGGCCTCACCGGGCTGGGGTTCACCCGGTGAGGCCCGCGGGACACCTCCGGAGGAGCGTGGAGGGCCTGCTCGGGCCCTGGCTCCTCGGGGTGCGGGCCGGCCGGTCCCCACCCCGAGGGGAACCGGCCGCCCCTCCCCACGAGACCTCGGCCCCCGAAGGGCCGACGGCTTTCGACCGTCCGGGGGGATGTCTCGTGGAAGCTTGGCTGGCGGTGGCGGCGGCGGTGGCTGTGTCTTGACGGCTGTCGGCAGGTAGCTGTGCTGTGGCGGCAGCGGCAGTGGTGACGGGCGGTGGCGCGCGGCGTTCGGTCTCCCCGGGCGGGCGCCGTGCATGCGACACGCGGGCGGACCGGAGGTTGACGGGAGAGGGGCCGCGGGCCCGGCCTGCTGTCCTGCTGTCCTGCTAGCCAGGGAAGAGGGGAACGTCCCCGCGGCTGTCCCGCGTACCGGCCGCCTCGTCACGGGCCGCGGTACCGGGCGCGAGCCGCGACGGGGCCCGCCCGCTCGGCGTGACGGCGTGCGCTTCGCCGTGCCGGGGCGTGCCGTTGTCGGCCGAGGAACGGTTGCCCAGCGTGCCGTCCGGCCGCTCGGCGGGGGCCTCGTCGGCGGGGGCGTGCCCGGCGGTACGGGCGGCCTGCGCGGTCCGGCCGTCACGGTGTCCAGGGTGATGATCCACGCGAGCCGTCCAGCCAGCACGCTGCCAGCCGACAGAGCACGACTCGCCCCCGACAGCCGGCCCCACGGCACCGGCCACACCGACACCGCCCGACGGCCCACCCGCCACGTCCAACGCCGGGACACCCGTCCCCGGGACCCCCGTCACCGGGGTGGGGAGAAGCTGCCCGGGGAGGACCGGGGCGCCGGGGAAGACCGAGGCGCCAGGGACGACCGGGGCATCAGGGGGCACAGGAAGGCCAGGGGGCTGGGGAATGCCGGGAGGCTCGGGAAGGCCGGGAGGCTCGGGGAAGCCGGGGGCTTCTGGGAGCGCGATGGCATCGCCCGGCAGGTTGGGGATGTGCGGCGATACCCCGGGCAGGTCGGGCAGGCCAGGCAGCGGCGGCGTGCCGGGGATGGTGGGCAGGGTCGGCAGCGCCGCCCCGGGCAGCTCGGGTAGGTCAGGCAGGCCCGGCAGCGGTGACGTGCCAGGGGCTGTGGGCAGCGTCGGTACGGCGGGTGGGTCGGGCAAGGCCGGTGCGATCGGCAGCGTCGACACGACCGGTAGGGCTGACCCGACCGGCAGCCCCGACCTGATCGACAGCCCCGACCCCACCGGCAGCGCCGGGATCTCGGGCAAGGGCGCCGGGGCGGGAGAGCCGGAGAGCGACGGTGGCGGCTCGGAGATGGGCCGCGTGGACGGCCGGGTCCGTTGGGCCGGCGGCTCCGGCCGAGACGGCGGCGCCGACGATTCCAGGACCGACGGCGCCTCGCGCACCGCCGGAGACGCAGGCGGGCGGCCGGCGAGACGCGGCCGCTCCCCAACCGTCCCCGTCACCGTCCCTGCTCCCGCCCCCGCTCCCGGCCCGAGCGCGTCCTGGCCCCGGGGCAGAAGCGAAGCCCCCCGCCCCGCCGCAGCGTGCACGTCCTGTCGGATCAAGGGCCGCTCCCCGCCGGCGGTCCGCCCGACCGTGCCGTCCGCCGCATCGGCCCGCTCCCCGCACAGCAGCCCGATCACCAGCAACCCGCCCACCAGCAGCGCCACTTGGAGCGCACGCCGTCCGGCCGCCGTGCGCAGCACGCGCGACGCGGCACCGGACAGGGCTGCTGACCAGGTCAAAAGGGGAGTTCCTCCGTGCGACGGAACAAGCGCGCGGAACGCATCACGCGCCACGGGCAACGGTCGGCACGACGCGGTCCGCCCGGCGCGGCGCAACGCACCGCCGAGCAGGCGCCGATCCTCGCACGGGAGTGCGGAGGTCACGCAAGCCCTTGCCGGACGATGGGCCGTCATGTCCGGTTTACCGGCCCAAGTCGGGCGACGATCGGTCGACATGTCGCCATCCGACCGGCTCCCGCGGGACGCGGGCCCTCAGGCCGCGTCCGGTATCGGCAGCGGCCGCTTCTCGATCGCCGCCGCCATCACCTCCGGAAACAGATCGGGCGTACAGGCGAACGCCGGCGCCCCCAACGCCGCCAGCGCGGCCGCGTGTTCCCGGTCGTACGCCGGTGCGCCCTCGTCCGAGAGCGCCAGCAGCGTCACGAACTGCACCCCGGAGGCCTTCATCGCCGAGACCCGCTTGAGCATCTCGTTCCGGATGCCCCCTTCGTAGAGGTCACTGATCAGTACGACGACCGTCTCCGCGGGCCGGGTGATCTGCGACTGGCAGTAGGCCAGGGCCCGGTTGATGTCCGTGCCGCCGCCCAGCTGCGTGCCGAACAGGACGTCCACCGGGTCGTCGAGCTGGTCCGTGAGATCGACGACCGCCGTGTCGAAGACGACGAGTCGCGTGGAGATCGTCCGCATCGAGGCGAGCACCGCTCCGAACACCGAGGCGTACACGACCGACGCCGCCATGGATCCCGACTGATCGATACAGAGGATGACCTCCTTCTTCGTGGACTGGGTCGCCCGCCCGTATCCGATGAGCCGCTCCGGCACAATCGTGCGGTACTCGGGCAGGTAGTGCTTGAGGTTGGCCGCGATCGTGCGGTTCCAGTCGATGTCGTGGTGGCGCGGCCGGCTGATCCGGGCACTGCGGTCGAGCGCACCGGTCAGAGTGGCCCGGGTGCGGGTGGCGAGCCGCTTTTCCAGGTCCTCGACGACCTTGCGCACGACGGCCCGTGCCGTCTCCTTCGTCGTCTCGGGCATCGCCTTGTTGAGCGACAGCAGCGTGCCGACCAGGTGCACGTCGGCCTCCACCGCCTCCAGCATCTCCGGCTCCAACAGGAGCGTGGCGAGACCGAGCCGGTCGATGGCGTCGCGCTGCATGACCTGGACGACGGAGGACGGGAAGTACGTCCGGATGTCACCCAGCCAGCGCGCCACGGACGGCGCCGATGCCCCGAGCCCCGCCGAACGGTCCCGGCCGCCCTGCCCCTTGCCGTCCTTCCTGCCGTAGAGCGCGGTGAGCGCCCCGTCCATCGCCGCGTCCTGACCGGACAGCGCGCATCCGGTGCCGTCCGCCGCGTCTCCCCCGAGCACGAGCCGCCACCGCCGCAGCCGCTCCCGCGCCGGGTCCGTCGCCCCGGCGATCCCCCCCGTTCCGTCGGCCGTCATCCGTGTCCTCCCCCGCGCGACCGTTCCCACAGCGGGATCACCGGCACGGTCGTCGCCGGCCGGTCTTCCGCCCCTGGCCCCCTTCCGACCGTGTCCGCCTCCGCCGCCCGCGGCGTCGGTGCTCGCAGTCCGTCGGTCGTCATCTCTCCACCCCCACCAGGTCGTTCCGCGTGTCCATCTCGTCGAGGCCGAGCAGCAGCCGCACGACCGGCAGCACGGCGTCCGCGCGTGCGGTGTCGAGTTCCGCCGCGAAGCCGGGTATCGCGGCGCCGGCGGCCGTCGCGGCGCCCGGTGCGGCCGGACCGCGCCGGACCAGTTCGCCCAGGGTCCGGCGCACCCCCGGTTCGTACGCCGAGAACGTCCGCCGCAGCAGCGGCAGTACGTCCGTGAACGCTTCCGCCGGGACCCCGGTCAGCCACGCGTCGACCAGCCCGAGCAGCCGCTCGTCGTGCACCAGGAGCATGCCGCCGCCGGAGCCGCCGCCGACGAAGCCCTCGATCCAGGCGGCCGCGTCCGCGGGCGGCGTGCCCGGCGACAGGACGAGCCCCATGAGCCGCGCCGCCTCGTCCTGCGCCAGCTCCCCGTCGTCCAGCAGCAGCCGCACGGCCCGTCCCCGGATCACGCCCGGCACGGTGTCCCGCCCGGACAGCACCCGCAGCACCGACTGCCAGCGTGCTCTGAGGTGACCGTGTCCCGCTGCCGGGGCGTCGCCCAGGAGCCCGACGGCCCCGTGCACCGCGTCCACATGGCGCCGCATCTCCTCCGCCGCGTCGGCGTCGAGCGCGGCGCAGGCCGGGGGCAGCCCGACGAAGACCCGCTCGGCCAGCCCCGCGGCGACCTCGCCGAGGGCCCCGGTGTCGGTGCCGCGGACGTCGCCGTAGCGCAGCGAACGGACCAGGGCGGGCAGCGCCTGGGCGAGGTGGCCGACGTCCGAGTCGAGGGCCGCCCGGTCGGCGAGGATCCGCATCACCGTGGGCAGCGCGTCGGGCAGTTCGGCCAGCAGGCAGCGCTCGGCGAGCGCCGTCACGTCGGCGAGGCCCTCCGCGGTGACGGCGTCCGCCTCGGCCTTGGCGGTGGCGGCGGACAGCACGGTCGTCCCCCACACGCCTGCCTCGGCGACCCGCACGGACAGTTCCGGTTCCCAGCGCAGCCGCCAGGTCTCCCGGAACGTGCCGGTGCTGCCCCGCGAGGCGGCCGGTTCGCCCCACGCGATGCCGAGCAGCCGCAGCCGGTGCAGCAGCCTGCTGCGTGCGGCGTCGTTCTCCTTGCGCAGGTCGAGCTCCAGCTCCCGCTCCAGCGCCTCCGGCTTCAGCCGCAGCCGGCGCTGCAGCCGGGTGAGGTCCCGCTGCAGCGGCACCGCCGGTGCCGTCGACGGCACCTCCCCCAGGACGTCACCTACGACCAGCCGGTCGTGCACCAGGGCCAGCGGCACGTCCGAGCCCTCGCACATCACCGCCCGCACCGCGTCGGTCGACTCGCTCAGGCCCGGCAGCGGGCGGCCGCGCATCGCGGCGAGCGTCTCGGCCAGCCGCACCGCCTCGATGACGTGCGCGGAGGAGACGATCCGGTCCTCCGCGCGCAGCAGGCCGGCCACCTTGGTCATCCACCGCTCGACCGGCCGGTCGGGGGCGCTGAACAGGTGGCCGTACCAGCCCGGCGAGTCGATGCCGGCCCCGTAGCCGCTGACCCGGGACAGCCTGCGGTGGGTCCACGGGACCCAGGTCATGTCCGTCTTGACCTTGGGCAGGCCCTTCAGCAGCGCCTTGTCGGCGGCGACGGTGGTCTTCTGCCGCAGCGCGGGCACGTGCCAGGCGCCGCAGACGACGGCCACGCCGTCCTCGAACTCCCGCTGTGCGGACCGCAGCTGGAGCCGCATGTACGCCTCCCGGACCAGGTCCCGGTCGTGGCCCCCGCTGCCGTAGGTCTCCCGCAGGGCCGCCATGGCCTCCTCCAGCGCGGTGAACGGCGCGAGCGCGTCCCCCTGACCGGCGCCGCGGTGCTCGACGACGTCCTCCCACCACCGCTCCGGGTCGTCGTACCCGGCGGCGTCGGCGAGCACCCCGAGCGGGTCGATCCGCACCTCGTCGGCACCGTCAGGCTCAGGTTCGGGTTCGGGTTCGAGCTCGGGTTCGCGGGCGGGGGCGGTGCCGGGAGCATGGTCACCGTCCGCCGGCTGGGCCGGATCCCCGTCCAGCGGGGATTCGCCCCGCGCTCCCTCCTCGTCCTCGCGCTGTCCCCAGGCCAGCGTGTGCGTGGCCGGCAGGTCGATGAAGCGGGCCGGAACGCCGTGCTCCAGAGCCCAGCGGAGGGCGACCCACTCGGGCGAGAACTCGGCCAGCGGCCAGAACGCCGAGCGGCCGGGCTCGTCCACCGCATGGGCGAGCAGGGCGACCGGCGGCCGCATCTCCTCGTCGGCGGCGAGCGGGATCAGGGCGTCCGCCTCGGGCGGCCCCTCGATCAGCACGACTCCCGGCCTCGCCGCCTCCAGCGCCGCGCGCACGGCCCGCGCCGATCCCGGTCCGTGATGCCGCACCCCCAGCAGCACCGGCCCCGCCCCGGCCCCCCGGCCCGCGGGCCGTTCCTCAATGGTCACTTGGTTCCCTCCCATCCCCTGTCCGTCCCCCGACCGGCCCCCGCCCCCGGTCGCTCACCCGCTCACCTCGCGGCAGGCCCGGTAGAAGTCCTTCCAGCCGTCGCGCTCACGGACGACCGTCTCCAGGTACTCCTGCCAGATCACGCGGTCGGCCGCCGGGTCGCGGACCACCGCGCCGAGGATGCCCGCGGCGACATCGCCGGCCCGCAGCACTCCGTCGCCGAAGTGGGCGGCCAGCGCCAGTCCGTTGGTGACGACGGAAATCGCCTCGGCCGTGGACAGCGTGCCGCTGGGCGACTTCAGCTTCGTCCGGCCGTCGGTCGTCACCCCGTCGCGCAGCTCGCGGAAGACGGTGACGACCCGGCGGATCTCGTCGAGCCCGTCGGGCGCGGGCGGCAGGTCCAGGGAGCGGCCGATCTGGTCCACGCGGCGCGAGACGATGTCGACCTCGGCGTCGGGGGTCTCCGGCAGCGGCAGAACCACCGTGTTGAAGCGGCGGCGCAGGGCGCTGGACAGGTCGTTGACCCCGCGGTCGCGGTCGTTGGCCGTGGCGATCAGGTTGAAGCCCCGGACCGCCTGCACCTCCTGGCCCAGCTCCGGTATGGGCAGCGTCTTCTCCGACAGGATCGTGATGAGCGTGTCCTGCACGTCGGCCGGGATGCGCGTCAGCTCCTCGACGCGCGCCGTCATGCCCTCGGCCATGGCACGCATGACCGGGCTGGGCACGAGGGCGTCGCGGCTCGGGCCGTGGGCGAGCAGCTGCGCGTAGTTCCAGCCGTAGCGGATGGCCTCCTCCGGCGTGCCGGCGGTGCCCTGCACCAGCAGCGTGGAGTCGCCGCTGACGGCAGCGGCCAGGTGCTCGGACACCCACGTCTTCGCCGTCCCGGGCACGCCGAGCAGGAGCAGGGCGCGGTCGGTGGCGAGGGTCGTGACGGCGACCTCGACGATGCGGCGCGGGCCGACGTACTTCGGCGTGATCACCGTGCCGTCCGGCAGGACGCCCCCCAGCAGGTACGTCGCGACGGCCCACGGCGACAGCTTCCAGCGGGCCGGGCGCGGGCGGTCGTCCTGTGCGGCGAGCGCGGCGAGTTCGTCGGCGAAGGCGTCCTCGGCATGCGGCCGCAACGCCTCGGACGGCTCCTGCTGCTTCGGTTCCACGGGCGTCGGTTCAATGGACACAGACATGGCTGAGGCCCCCTCCAGCTCGGCCGGTTCGGATCTGGCACCAACGTTGCACCACACCACTGACAATCCGTTCTGACCTGCGGAAATACCCTGCCGGGGTCGCTCGCGGACCCGATTGTCAGTGGTGGGATCTACCTTCGATGGCATGACTCAGCAGGGGGTGCGCTGGACTGCGGACCAGGTGCTGGCCTTGGCGCCTGACGCCGCGTCACGCAAAGCGGGAAGCAAACTCGGCGCGGCGGGGCCGTGGTCCGAGGCGGGCTGTTCCGACGAGGGGACGGTGTGGGGGCTGTGCAAGGGCAGCGGGAGCAAGCCGTATCAGACGGTGGTCGACATCGCGGACGCCTCCGGGCCCGCGTACAAGTGCAGTTGTCCGAGCCGCAAGTTCCCGTGCAAGCACGCGCTGGGGCTGCTGCTGCTCTGGGCGGGCGACGACGCGGCGGTGCCGCGGGGGGAGGCGCCGGAGTGGGCGGAGCAGTGGACGGCAGGGCGCCGCAGACGCGCGGAAGAGAAGAGGAGCGGGCAGGAAGCGCCGTCCGGGTCGGCTGATCCGGAGGCGGCGCGGCGCCGGGCGGAGCGCCGGGCCGAGCGGGTCACGGCGGGCGCGCTGGAGCTGGAGCAGCGGCTGGCGGACCTGCTGCGCGGCGGCCTGGCGACGGCGGAGCAGTCCGGGTACGGCCTCTGGGAGGAGACGGCGGCCCGCATGGTCGACGCCCAGGCGCAAGGTCTGGCCGCTCGGGTGCGGGAGTTGGGGGCGATCCCGTCCACGGGGCCCGGCTGGCCGGTGCGGCTGCTGGAGGAGTGCGCGCTGCTGCATCTGCTCGGCCAGGGCTGGCTGCGCCGCGAACGGCTCCCGGACGCCCTCGCCGCCACGGTCCGCTCCCGCATGGGCCTGCCGGCCTCGGCGGACGGCAAGCCGGTGCGGGACCGCTGGCTGGTGCTCGCCCAGTACGACACGGCGGACTCGCGCCTGACGACCCGCCGGATATGGCTGTACGGCGCCGACTCGGGGCGCACGGCGCTGCTCCTCTCCTACGGTGCCGCCGGCCGCGCGCCGGAGCTGGCGCTGCCCGTCGGGCTGGCCCTGGAGGCCGAGGTGTCCTCCTACCCGGGCGCCGGGCAGCCGCGGGTGGCCCTGGGCGAGCAGTTCGCTCCACCGGCACCGGCGGAGATACGCCCGCCGGGGGTGACGGCGTCCGAGGCGGCCGCCCGTTACGGCGACGCCCTGCGCGACGACCCGTGGCTCGAGTCCGTCCCGGTGACGCTGGGCAGGGTCGTCCCGACCCCCGACGGCGACTCCTGGCAGCTGGCCGACGCCGACGAGGACGCGGCGTTGCCGCTGACTCCGGCCGCGCGGTCCCGGCCCGGCCTGTGGCGGCTCGTCGCCCTCTCGGGCGGCGCCCCGGTCACGGTCTTCGGCGAGTGCGGCCACCAGGGCTTCAACCCTCTGACGGCCTGGCCCGAGGGCGCGGGCGACGCCGTGTCCCTGTGCTGAACCGACGGCGGCCGCCCGGCCTGGGCGGCACCGGCCGGACCCACCCTTCTCACCGATCCATGAATCTTTCAGGCATCACGGGACAACCGGTAAGGGCGAGCCTTCAACCAACTCCGGGCGCCCCGCGGAAAGGAAGCGCATGACCAGGACCTCCGCTCCTGTGGACGCGCCCGGCACGGGCGCCTGGGAGGGGCTCGTCACCACGGCACTGCTGGGCACGGACCGGCGCACCCCGCCGGGCACCGCCCCCGGGCAGGACGCCCCGGTGGCCCTGCTGGACGCGGCGGCCGTGGAGACCGTACGGCGGCGGGCCGGGCTGCGTCCGGCGCGGGCGGCGCAGCGTCCGCGACCGGCCCCGGCGGACGGGCGCCCGCCGCTGCCCGCCGCTGCCGCCCGCAGACTCGCGATGCTGCTGGCCGACCGGCCCGGCGCGTCCGCCGGCGGCCGCCGCGGCACCGCACCCGACCTGATGGAGTTGCTGCCCCAGTGGCTGGCGGCGGCGAACGCCCGGGGGTTCGCCCCGCCTCCGCAGGTGCTGCCGGCGCTGCTGGACGCGGCCAGGGGGCGGACGGATCTGCGCCCGGCCGCCCTGGAGTTCGCGGGGCCCCGGGCCCTGTGGCTGGCCCGGCTGAACCCGGACTGGCGATTCGCCCTGCGGTCGGCTCCCGGTGGCGGCGCGGCCCCACCGCCGGTCGCGGACGACGACAGGACCCGGCAGGTGTGGCAGGAGGGCCTGTTCGCCGAGCGGGTCGCCCTGCTGTCCGCCCTGCGCTCCGGCGACCCGGCCGCCGCACGCGAGCTGCTCGCCACGACCTGGGCGACGGAGCGGGCCGAGGACCGGCTGATGTTCCTCGACTCCCTGCGCACGGGACTGGGCCCGGACGACGAGCCGTTCCTGGAACAGGCCCTGAGCGACCGCAGCCGCAACGTCCGGGCGACGGCGGCGGAACTGCTGTCGGCCCTGCCCGGTTCGGCGCTCGCCGCGCGGATGGCGGTCCGGGCGGCGGCGTGCGTGGCCATCGACCACACGCGCGGCAGCGGGGCCGCGGGGACGGCCCCCACGCCCACGATCGTCGTCGAGGCTCCGCACGAGTGCGATCCGGACATGGAGCGCGACGGCGTCGTGCCGAAGGCCCCGGCGGGGCGGGGTGAACGCTCCTGGTGGTTCGGTCAGTTGGTGGAGGCGGCTCCGCTGGGGACGTGGTCACGGCGGCTCGGCGGCCGGACGCCCCGGGAGATCGTGGCGCTGCCGGTGGCGGACGACTGGCAGGGCGAACTGCACGCGGCGTGGTGCCGGGCGGCGGTCCGCCAGGGGGACGCCGAGTGGTCGCGGGCGCTGCTCGGCGAGCCCTCCGCACCGGAGGCGGGCGGGCCGGGCGCGGTGTCCCTGGCCGAACGGGCCAAGCTGCTCGGCACGCTGGGCGCCGCCGAACGGGCCGAGTGGGTGGCCGGCTTCATCGCGGCGCACGGCCTGTCGGAAGCCTTTCAGCTGCTCGGCGTGTGCGCGGTGCCGTGGGCTCCGCCGCTCGGCCGGGCCGTGGTGGACGCGCTCAACATCGCGCGGGACGCGGGGAGTTATCCATGGAGTTTCAGCGGAGTCATGGGGCTGGCCGAGCGCTGCCTCGATCCGTCCGAGTCCGGCCGTCTCGACGCCCTGCTGGCCGTACCGGACGAGCCGGAGGACGCGTCGCCCGGGGCGGGCGGCTACTGGGCGGAGGCCTTCCAGCGCCTGGTCACGACCCTGCGCCTGCGCGCGGCGATGATCGAGGAACTGGGCCCGGCGAAACCCATCACCCCGGCCTAGAGAAACACCCCGCACACCGGGGCCCCGACCAGGCCAGTCCGGCCCTCGACCACACCGGCCGGGGCCACGACCACGCCAGTCCGACTCATGCCCGCACCGGCCCGGGCAACGACCACACCAGCCCGGGTCGCAACCACAAAGGCCCAGGAAACGATCACCCCGGCCCGGGCAACGATCAGCCCGGCCCGGGGCCGGGCGGCGTCGGCTCAGCCGCCGGAAGCAGCCGGCTGGCGTACGTTCGCCCGGACCCAGTCCACGATCGACTGCGTCGTCGCACCGGGCGTGAAGATCTCCGCGACACCCTTCTCCTTCAGCGGGGCGATGTCCGCCTCGGGGATGATCCCGCCGCCGAAGACCAGGATGTCCGCCGCGTCCCGCTCCCGGAGCAGGTCGATCACCGCGGCGAAGAGCGTGTTGTGCGCCCCGGAGAGGATGGACAGCCCGATCGCGTCGGCGTCCTCCTGGATCGCCGTGTCGACGATCTGCTCGGGAGTCTGGTGGAGGCCGGTGTAGATGACCTCCATACCGGCGTCGCGCAGGGCCCGCGCGATCACCTTGGCCCCGCGATCGTGGCCGTCGAGCCCCGGCTTGGCCACCACCACGCGGATCGGACCGGCTGCCACACCCATCACTGCCTCCATGAAGCGACTACATCCATCCGTACGGACAAGTACCGCACACATCCGGCACGCCGTACACGTCACCGTGCCCCGGACGCGCCCCGAACCGCCCGGGGAAGTGAACGAACGTTATCTCCAGCATCCCGCAACCGGCAGTTTCACGGTGCTGACCGAGGGGGAAATCACACGGTGGGACAAGCGCAAGGGGAGCCGCAAGGAGGCCGCCGCACCGCCGCGCCACCCACCCCACACCGCGGCGGTACGTCACTTCGGCGACAGCACACAGGGCAAGCACCGCACGTACTGAACGCACCGCACGCACAGCACGCAGGGCACGCACGGCGCACCAGCGGGGAGCCACGTCACCGCACCGACCGGGGACCCCGCCGCACCACCGGCGTCACACACGCCACACGCCGCGCTCATTCCCCGCAGCTCACGCGGCTCACGCCGCCCGCGCGGTCGTCGTCGGCCGTCTTCGCTGCTGCTTTCCACGAGTGCACACGGGGGGCCATGCCGTCCTCCCGCGTGCCGACAGGAGGTCGGCCATGAAGGTCACCGGGGCGGCTCTGCCCTTTCTTCCGTTCTGCCAGCGCCTGCTGCCGAACCGCCTGGCGGGGCTCTCCCTGGCGCTTCTGAAGGCCACCGCCCTGGAGATCGCGATCCTGGCCGGGCACCTCCTGCTCTACCCCTCCGGCATCGCGCAGGAGCGGCGCGCCCCCGCCCCGGTCCTGCCGGCCGACGGCGCGGCCCAGCTGCCGACGGAGGCCAAGCCCCCGGTCGTCCTGCTGCACGGCTTCATCGACAACCGCTCGGTCTTCGTGCTGCTGCGCCGCAGCCTCGCCCAGCACGGCAGGCAGCAGATCGAGTCGCTCAACTACTCACCGCTGACCTGTGACATACGGGCCGCGGCCGAGCTGCTCGGCCGGCACATCGAGGAGATCTGCGAGCGCACGGGCGCCCAGCGGGTGGACGTCGTCGGGCACAGCCTCGGCGGTCTCATAGCCCGTTACTACGTGCAGCGGCTCGGCGGCGACACGCGCGTGCGGACCCTGGTGACCCTCGGCACGCCGCACTCGGGCACCCGGGTGGCGCCCCTGGCCAACGCGCACCCCATCGTGCGCCAGATGCGCCCCGGCTCGCCGGTGCTCGAGGAGCTCACTCGGCCCGCCCCGGGCTGCCGTACGCACTTCGTGAGCTTCTGGAGCGACCTCGACCACGTGATGGATCCGCTGGAGTCGGCCTGCATCGACCATCCGGATCTGACGGCGCAGAACGTGCGGGTCACCGGCATCGGTCATCTCGCCCTGCCCGTCCACCCCGCCGTCGCCAACGGGATACGGCAGGTTCTCGACACGGCCCGCCCGGGTGAACCGTCCACGGGCCACGCCGGAGGACTCACGGTGGCCTGACGGCGGGCCGCCCGACGGTCACACCACACCGGTCCGCCCGACGGTCACACCACACGGTCGGGCGACAGTCGGCCCTCGGCCGTCACACCCGGCGCGCGGACTCGTCATACAGATGACGCACAGTTCCGCATCACCCAACAGCCTCGAACAAACTTCGAACACAGGGCCAAGCCTGCGCCCGCAGTCCGCCAAAACACGGCCGAATGCCCGTTTCCTGCGCGCGCGAAACCTGCCGAAGATTGTCGTGCCCGCGTACCGCCGGGTACAGTCGCCGCACTGCTCTGGCAGCCCCTGTTGTCGAGGCGAAAGAGAAGTTGGTGAACGACCGTCACCCGTCGGGGACCATGGCCCCGGCTCCGGCTTCCGACGCCGCCTCGGCGCACTACGCGTCGTACGGCTCCCAGGAAGTCCAGTACGGCGACTTCACCACGTACGGCGACTACGCCGCCACTGGTTTTGATCCCGCCGGCACGGACGGCGCCGGTTTCGACGCCACCGGCCACGCCACCGCGAGCTTCGCCACGGACCCCCTGTTCGGCGACATGCCGGGCAGCGGCCAGGGCACGGGCACGTACGACACCGGCCACTGGCCCACGGGTACGCACGAGAACCCGCACTACGACGCGTACGCGGCCCAGCACCACGCCGCCTACGACACCGGTGTCTACGACACGACCTCCTGGCACACCGGGCAGCAGCCGCTGTCGGCCGTCCCGCCGCAGGCCGCGTCCCCCGACGGCACCGGCCAGTGGGAGTCCGGTGCCTGGCTCCAGCCGGACCAGGGCGGCAATCCGGCCGACCGGACCCAGCAGTGGGAATGGGGCACGCAGACCTTCGACACGGGCGCCTTCGACGCCACGCAGTGGAACTCCGACGGCACCGCCGCAGCCGCCCCGGACGCCTACGAGCAGCACGGCGAAACCTTCGAGCAGCACGAGACGGCGACGTTCGACCAGCACGAAGCGGTGCCGTTCGACCAGCTCGAGACCGCGACGTTCGAGCAGGTGGCCTACGACGAATCCGCGGGAGCCGGGTACCACGACCCCGCCGCGGACGCCCCCGAGCAGGCCGCCACCGGCGAACTGCCCACCGTCGCCCCGCTCCTGGACGGCCAGGAAGAGGTCGCGCCCCCCGCTTCCCGGGCGGCCTCGCGCTCCGGCTCCCGCTCCCGCCGCCGTACGCCGCCCAAGCGCTCGGCGCTGATGACCATCGCGGTGCCCTCGGCGTGCGTGATGGGCGTGGCCGGGATCGCGGCCGCCTCCGTCGGCAGCCTCACCGAGGACAGCGCGGCGGAGGCGCAGACCACCGCGGCGGACGCGCAGCCGGTGAAGCCGGCCGCGGCCAACAACAAGCTCGACACGCAGTTGCAGAGCCTCGCCGCCGGTGCCGACGACTTCGCCGACCGGGCCAGCCGTACGCAGGAGCGCATCGACCTCAAGGCCCAGCAGGCCGCCGAGCGCAAGCGGGCGGCGGAGGAGGCGGCTCGCAAGGAGCGGCTGCGCCCCAAGTTCGCCCTGCCCGTCGCGCAGCACGGACTGAGCGCCTTCTACGGCCAGTCGGGCATCAACTGGATGTCCCTGCACACCGGCATCGACTTCCCCGTCTCGTACGGCACGACCGTGATGGCCGCGACCGACGGCACCGTGCGCACGCAGTGGAACAGCGCGTACGGCAACATGATGATCGTGACCGCGAAGGACGGTACGGAGACGTGGTACTGCCACCTCTCCACGTACACGGTCCCCTCGGGGACGGCCGTCAAGGCCGGGGACCCCATCGCGCGCTCCGGCAACTCGGGCAACTCGACCGGCCCGCACCTGCACTTCGAGGTGCGCCCCGCGGGCGGCTCGGCGATCGACCCGCTCTCCTGGCTCCGCAGCCACGGCGTCGACCCGACGTAAGGCCGCGCCGGGAAGGACCGTCGGCACAAGACCTCCCGGCACAGGACCGCCCGGCAAGAGACCGACCAGCGGAGGCCGTCCGGCGGACGGCCCCCGGGCTACAGCTTCTCCACCGGCGCGTACCGCAGCAGCAGCCGCTTCGGCTTCGTGTCGCCGAAGTCGATCGTTGCCTCGGCGTTCGCCCCCGTGCCCTTCACCGCGACGACCGTGCCGAGACCGAACTGGTCGTGCGTGACCCGGTCTCCGACCGCCAGCGACACCACCGGCTTCTCCGACGTACGGCGGGTGGCGAAGCCGGACGCGCCCGAGGCGGACGAGCGCGAGCGGGACGACGACAGGGAGGCCGCCACGGCGGAGACCGGACCGGAGGACGCGGGCGAGGTCGCTCCCGTGCGCTTCCACTCCACGTGAGCCGGCGGGATCTCCTCCAGGAACCGGGAGGGCGGGTTGTACGAGGGCTGGCCCCAGGCGCTGCGCAAGGTGGAGCGGGTCAGGTACAGCCGCTCCCGTGCGCGGGTGATGCCGACGTACGCCAGGCGCCGCTCCTCCTCCAGTTCCTTGGTCTGGCCGAGGGCGCGCATGTGCGGGAAGACGCCGTCCTCCATGCCGGTGAGGAAGACGACCGGGAACTCCAGGCCCTTGGCTGTGTGCAGCGTCATGAGCGTGATGACGCCGTCGCCGTCCTCCTCGTCGGGGATCTGGTCGGAGTCGGCGACCAGGGCGACCTGCTCCAGGAAGTCGGCCAGCGTGCCCTGCTCGTCCTCGCCGCGCTCCTGCTCGAACTCCATGGCGACGGCGGCGAGCTCCTGGAGGTTCTCGATCCGGGTCTCGTCCTGCGGGTCGGTGGAGGCCTGCAGCTCGGCGAGGTAGCCGGTGCGCTCCAGCACCGCCTCCAGCACCGTGGCCGGTCCGGCGCCGGACTCGACGATCGTGCGGAGGTCCTCCATCAGTGTGTTGAACCGCTTGACCGCGTTGGTGGAGCGCGCGGCCATGCCGTAGGCCTCGTCGACCCGCTTGAGCGCCTGCGGGAAGCTGATCTTCTCGCGCTGGGCGAGCGCGTCGATCATCGCCTCGGCGCGGTCGCCGATGCCCCGCTTGGGCACGTTGAGGATCCGGCGCAGCGGCACCGAGTCCTCCGGGTTGGCCAGGACGCGCAGGTAGGCCAGGACGTCCCGGACCTCCTTGCGCTCGTAGAAGCGGACGCCGCCGACGACCTTGTAGGGCAGGCCGACGCGGATGAAGACCTCTTCGAAGACACGGGACTGGGCGTTGGTGCGGTAGAAGACCGCGACGTCGCCCGCCTTGGCCTCGCCGGCGTCGGTGAGACGGTCTATCTCGTCGGCGACGAACTGCGCCTCGTCGTGCTCGGTGTCGGCGACGTACCCGGTGATCAGCGCGCCGGAGCCGGCGTTGGTCCACAGGTTCTTGGGGCGGCGGGACTCGTTGCGCTCGATGACCGCGTTGGCGGCGCTGAGGATGGTCTGCGTGGAGCGGTAGTTCTGCTCCAGCAGGATCGTCGTCGCGTCCGGGTAGTCCTCCTCGAACTGGAGGATGTTGCGGATCGTCGCGCCGCGGAAGGCGTAGATCGACTGGTCGGCGTCGCCCACCACGCACAGTTCGGCGGGCGGGATCTCGGCCTCGGGCGGCACGTCGACGGGGTGCTCGGAGGTGCCGACCAGCTCGCGGACCAGCGCGTACTGCGCGTGGTTGGTGTCCTGGTACTCGTCGACCAGGACGTGCCGGAAGCGGCGGCGGTAGTGCTCGGCGACGTCCGGGAAGGCGCGCAGCAGGTTGACCGTCGTCATGATCAGGTCGTCGAAGTCGAGGGCGTTCGCCTCGCGCAGCCGCGACTGGTAGAGCGCGTAGGCCTGGGCGAGGGTCTTCTCGAAACCGTCGGTGGCCTGGGCGGCGAAGTCCTCCTCGTCGATCAGCTCGTTCTTCAGGTTGCTGATCTTGGCGCTGAAGGACTTCGGCGGGAACCGCTTGGGGTCGAGGTCCAGGTCGCGGCAGACCAGGGCCATCAGGCGCTTGGAGTCGGCGGCGTCGTAGATCGAGAAGGAGGACGTGAAGCCGAGCCTCTTGCTCTCGCGCCGGAGGATGCGCACGCAGGCGCTGTGGAACGTCATGACCCACATGGCGTTCGCGCGCGGGCCGACGAGCTGCTCGACGCGCTCCTTCATCTCACCGGCGGCCTTGTTGGTGAAGGTGATCGCGAGGATCTGGCCGGGGTGGACGTCCCGCTCGGCGAGCAGGTGGGCGATGCGGTGCGTGAGCACGCGGGTCTTGCCGGAGCCGGCGCCGGCCACGATGAGCAGCGGGGAGCCGGAGTGGACGACGGCGGCGCGCTGGTTGTCGTTCAGCCCGTCCAGCAGCGCGGCGGAGTCGATCACCGGGCGGGGGGCGCCGTCCCGGTAGTGGGTGTCCCGGTCCGGCGGCACGTCGAACTTCCCGCCGAACAGATCGTCCGGGATCGACTCCGGAACGTGATCGTCCTCGGGTGGCGGAGGGGGCTCGTCCGCGGGGCCCCGCTGGGCCTGGAGGCTCGCCAGGAAGCTGTCGTCAAAGAGGCTGCTCATCGCTCTCCGAGTCTAGGGCGCCCCACTGACAGCCCGCCGCCGCCCCGAGAACATCGCCGGGAATCGGGCCCTCCGTGGCGAGCGGAAGCCCCTGATCGCCCTGCGGAATGGCGTGATCACACCGTGCGACGATCCCCACAATCCCGGACAAGTCGCCATCAGAAGCCCTCACAACCTCACGCTCGGCAATGCTCCGGCACAAGGTCACGAAAATGTATCGGGCATATCACCCATCAACCTTCACAGGCGCCACACCGGTTGGCTACGGTGCGACCGGGCCGCACGACCCTCACCGGCGAACGTCGCCGGGCCGCGCGGCCTCCGCCGAGTCCGGTGTGCCGCAGCGGCAGCCGGAGCCGGGGACCCACCGAGACTCTGGGGTGAATCGGCCCGACTCCCGTCCCGGGAAGGCCGTAGGGCAACCCTTCCGAACCACCCGCCCGAACCCGACAGCTAACCCGGTAGGCGGATCTTTGGAAGGAGTCGCCTCCTTTGGCGTCGCACCGCAAGTCGCGTCCTTCGGGCACGCGCGTGGCAGGCATACGGACCCCCGCCCTCGCAACGGCGGCCCTCACCTCCGTGGCCCTGCTGTCCCAGTCGGCCCAGGCCGCCCCCGAGGCCGACGACAAACCCAGCCTGGAGGAAGTCGAGAAGAAGGTCGACGACCTGTACCGCCAGGCCGAGTCGGCGACCGACAAGTACAACGCGGCCAAGGAGAAGACCGCGAAGCAGCGCAAGCGCGTCGACACCCTCCTCGACGACGTCGCCCAGCGCACCGAGAAGCTCAACGAGGCACGCGAGAAGCTGGGTTCCTTCGCCGCCGCCCAGTACCGCACCGGCACCGCGGCGCCCGACACCGCCACGTTCCTGCTCGCGGAGACCCCACAGGACTACTTCGACCAGTCCCAGCTGATGGACCGGATGACCGGTCGTCAGAAGGTGGCCGTCGACGACTACGTCACTCAGCAGTCCGCGACGATGAAGAAGCGCCAGGAGGCCACCGAGAGCCTGCGGACGCTCACCGAGTCGCAGAGCGACCTGAAGACGGCCAAGGCCACCGTCCAGCGGAAGCTCGCCGACGCCCGCGACCTGCTGTCCCGGCTGACCGCCGAGGAGAAGGCGCGGCTCGCGGCGATCGAGAAGGAGAAGCGGGAGGAGGCCGCCCGCAAGGCCGCCGAGCTGGCCCGCGAGCAGGCCGCTCAGGAGAAGGCCCGGCAGGAGGCCGCCCAGCAGCAGGAGAGCGGCACCCCCTCGTCGGGCACCGCCTCCGGTCCCACCTCCACGGCCCCGGCCGACTCCTCGTACGCCACCAAGGCCGACAAGGCGCTCGCCTTCGCCCGCGCCCAGATCGGCAAGCCGTACGTATGGGGCGCCGTCGGCCCCGGCTCCTACGACTGCTCCGGCCTCACCCAGGCCGCGTGGAAGGCCGCCGGGGTGACCCTGCCGCGCACGACGTACGACCAGGTCAACGCCGGCACGACGGTCTCCCTGGCCGCCGCCCAGCCCGGTGACCTGGTGTTCTTCTACGACGACGTCACCCACGTCGGCATCTACATCGGCAACGGCATGATGATCCACGCCCCGAAGCCCGGCACCTACGTGCGTGAGGAGTCGATCTACTACGACGGCGAGTCGGCCATCCACAGCGTGGTACGGCCGGCCTGAGGGGTCCGGGACGTTTTTGAGGGGCACGCGCGCGTGCCCCTCTCCCATCCCGTGCGCCGCTGCCTAGCATCGGCGCTATGTCCGGCCCCTCCCCGTTTGCCACCTTGTGGGCGACCTACGCGCTGACCATCGGCACCCTCTCGGCCGGCTTCGACTCGGCGGGGTACGAGGCCCTCTCCCGCATCGCGCTCGTGCCCGCCTGCGCGGCCTGGCTGGGGGCGGTGGCGTACGCCGTGCTGCGGCTGCCGCGGGCGGCGTGGCGGGCACAGGCACCGGCCGCCCACACCTTCACGGCGGCGACCGCCCTGATCGGCACCGGCTTCGCCGCGGCCGGCTGGGAACGGTCCGCTGCGGCCCTGCTGGCGCTGTCGGCGCTGTGCTGGACGCTGCTGCTCACGGCGGGGGACCCGGGCCGCGGCGGGACCGTGTTCCTGCGCTGCGTGGCCACCCAGGGGCTCGCCGTGCTGGGCGCCACGCTCGCCGCGGCCGAGTCGGCGGCCTGGCTCGCCCACGCGGCCCTGGTGCTGTTCTGGCTCGGGCTGATCCTCTACTGCTTCGCCCTGTTCCGCTTCGCCCCGCGCGAGGTCACCGAGGGACACGGGGACCACTGGCTCGCGGGCGGCGCGCTCGCCGTCTCGGCACTGGCCGGGGCGCGGCTCCTCGGCGCCGACAGCGACCGCCTGTACCTGTGGAACGACGACGACCACGCCGTCCTCACCAGGGTCACGGTCGCCCTGCTGGTCCTCACCCTGGTGTGCTGGGTCGCCCTGCTCACCGCCGCGCTCATGTGGCCGCGGCACGGCTGCGACGTGCGCCGCTGGGCCGGCGTGTTCGGCGCGGCCGTGACGGCGGCCGCGGCGCTGGCCGTCGCCGCCGCCCTGGACGCCCCCTGGCTCGATGTCGTCGGGGAGGTGCTGCTGTGGGCCGCGGTGGCACTGTGGCTGGCGTGCACCGCCTGGGCGATCGCCGCGGCCCGGGCCGGATCCCGGTCCGCCGGGGTCAGGTCCAGAGCACGGCGATGAAGACGTTCGCCGTGGTCAGCAGCCCGACCAGACCGAACAGGCCCTTGCCCACCTTCTCGTCGTCCCGCTTCACGTAGACCAGGCCGAGGATCACGATCAGCAGGGCGAGCTTCACCCCGATCTTGATGTTGTTCACGGACTGGTCGTCGGCCTGGTTGAGGCCGACCAGGATCACTCCGGTGACCAGCATCGTCAGGGCGCCGTGCAGCATCGCGGGGGTGTAGCGGGCGGTGCCCTGGCCCATCGCCTTCATCTGGGTGAGGAATCCGCCCAGGAGCGCGGCGATGCCGACGATGTGGAGACCGACGAAGAGGTGGATGAGTACGTCCATGAGGCCGGAGCCTAATCAGGGGCCCCACAGCGCCCGGACACCGGCCTGCCGATGCATATATGCGGCCCCATAGCACCTGATCACCGTCACTCGCTCAGGAAATGGACACATCGGTCATCACGCTGAGTTGAGTGAACGGGGCCAGGGGCGCATCGCGGTCGCATACGGTCACCGTCGGTCCTCTCGCAACACTTCCGCGCACCCGCCTCCGGCCCCCTGCGCCGACGTTTAGCGTCCTCCACCAGGTGACCGGCTCCCCACCGCCGCCCGGGCCAGGGGCGGCAGTCGGGCACCACCGCCGAGAAGGTCCGGCGGCGGTCCGCTTCCCCTGTGCGGGCCGTCGCCGGACGCGCACAGGCCGCTGTCCGCTCCCCCGACGGCCGTACGCACCCATCGGCGGCCGAGGAAAGGACGTGGCCCCCCAGTGGCAGCGCACCGCAAGCCCCGACAGCGCTCGACAGGTGGCGGCACGGCCCGCACGGCCGCCACGATCGCCCTCGCGGGCGCGGCGACGGCGACCGGCTTCGACGGGACCGGGCACGCCGAACCGCAGCTCACCCCCGGCCAGGTCAAGGCCAAGGTGGACAAGCTGTACCAGGAGGCGGAGGTCGCCACCGAGAAGTACAACGGCGCGAAGGAGAAGGCCGAGGCGGCCGGGCAGCGGCTGAAGGGCCTCCAGGACCAGGCGGCCCGCAAGGAGGAACGGCTCAACACGGCCCGTGAGGCTCTCGGCGCGGTCGCGTCCGCGCAGTACCGCAACGGCGGCCTGGATCCCGCGGTGCAGCTCGCCCTGTCCGACGACCCCGACCGCTACCTGGAGAACGCCGAGTTCGTCGAGCGGGCCGGCAACCGGCAGAGATCCGCCGTCGCGGGCGTCCGCAAGCAGCTCCGGGAGATCGAGCAGCTGCGCGGCGCCGCCCACATCGAGCTGACCTCCCTGAAGTCGCGGCAGTCGGAGCTGAAGCGGCACAAGAGGACCATCACCGGCAAGCTGGGCTCGGCACGGCGGCTGCTGACCCGGCTCACCGCCGAGGAGCGCACCCGGCTCGGCGAGTCCCCGCGCGCCTCACGCGCCTCGGGGGCACGGGACCCCCTGGCGGCGCCCGGGCCCGCCGCCTCCCAGGCGCCCAACTCCCGCGCCGCCGCGGCCGTGTCCTACGCCTACCAGAAGCTGGGCAGCCCCTACGTCTGGGGCGCGACCGGCCCGAACGCCTTCGACTGCTCGGGCCTCGTCCAGGCCGCGTACCGCTCCGCCGGTGTCTCGCTGCCGCGTACGACCTACTCCCAGATCGACGCCGGCCGCCGCGTCTCCCGCTCCGAACTCCTCCCTGGCGACCTGGTGTTCTTCTACGCCGGCATCAGCCACGTCGGCATCTACGTGGGCGACGGCCGCATGATCCACGCCCCGAACCCGTCGGCGCCGGTACGGATCGCCCCGCTCGACGAGATGCCCTACGCGGGCGCCACCCGGGTGGTCTGAGCAAGGCGGGGACGCGGCCCGGGCGGTGAGCCGGGGGCGGGGACGCGGCCCGGGCGGCCTGAGCCGGGGGCGGGGACGCGGCCCGGGCGGCCTGAGCCGGGGGGCGGGGACGCCCCGGGCGGTGCGCCGGGCCGGGGTCAGACCAGCCGGCGGGCCGTCGCCCAGCGGGTCAGCTCGTGCCGGTTGGAGAGCTGGAGCTTGCGCAGGACCGCCGAGACATGCGACTCGACCGTCTTCACGGAGATGAACAGCTGCTTGGCGATCTCCTTGTACGCGTACCCCCGGGCGATGAGCCGCAGCACCTCGCGCTCGCGCTGGGTGAGGCGGTCCAGGTCCTCGTCGACCGGCGGCGCGTCCGTGGAGGCGAAGGCGTCCAGGACGAATCCGGCCAGCCGCGGCGAGAAGACCGCGTCGCCCTCCTGGACACGGAAGATGGAGTCCACCAGGTCCGTGCCGGTGATCGTCTTGGTGACGTAGCCCCGGGCCCCGCCGCGGATCACGCCGATCACGTCCTCCGCGGCGTCCGACACGGACAGCGCCAGGAACCGCACCGGCTGCTCGACGTCCCCCATCAACGGGGCACAGCGGCGCAGCACTTCCACCCCGCCACCGCCCGGCAGGTGCACGTCGAGCAGGACCACCTCGGGCCGGGTCGCGGTGATGACCGTGACCGCCTGGTCGACGTCGGCCGCCTCGCCGACGACCTCCACGCCGGTCTGCTCGGTCTGGCCGATCTCGGCCTGGACCCCCGTACGGAACATGCGGTGGTCGTCGACGAGCACCACGCGCACGCGACGCCCGCCCGGCTCCGCGGACCCGGCCGCCTCCGCCGCCGCTGCCGTGCCGTTCGCCTCGGTCGGGTCGCTCATGACGTCTTCTCCGCCCTCTCCATCTCCAGCTCGACCTCCGTGCCGCCGTCCGGCACCGCGCGCAGCCGCGCCGTACCGCCGTTGCGCTCCATGCGGCCGATGATCGATTCTCTGACACCCATCCGGTCGGCGGGTATCGAGTCGAGGTCGAAGCCGGGCCCGCGGTCCCGGACGGACACGAAGACCGTCTCTCCCTCGACCTCGGCGTAGACCTGTACGGCTCCTCCTTCGCCACCGTACTTGGCGGCGTTCACCATCGCTTCGCGCGCGGCCTGCATCTGTGCGGCGATCTTCTCGTCGAGCGGGCAGTCCCCGACCACCACGACCTCCAGGGGGACGCCGTGCTTGTCCTCCACCTCGGCCGCGTTGCGCCGCACCGCGTCGGCGAGGGTCGTGGGCTCGTCGGCCTCGTCCTTGCCCGTGCCCTCGGGCTTGTACAGCCAGGTGCGCAGGTCGCGCTCCTGGGCGCGGGCGAGACGGCGCACCTCGCCCGCGTTCTCCGCGTTGCGCTGGATCAGGGTGAGTGTGTGCAGCACCGAGTCGTGCACATGGGCGGCGACCTCCGCGCGCTCCTGGGCGCGGATGCGCATCAGCCGCTCCTCGGAGAGGTCCTGGGTCATGCGGACGAGATACGGGCCCGCCAGCAGCGTTATCCCCACGAGGACCGCGAGGGCCGCCTGCAGGACGGAGCCGAGGTGGGCTGCGGAGCCCTGCAGGACGAAGATGCCGGAGACGCCGGCCGTCACGAGCAGCACGCCGCCCACCGAGCGCAGCAGCGTGACCGTACGCCGGCGGCGGCCGACCTCGGCCCAGCGGGCCCGGCGGGCGTTGTCCGCCTGCCGCCAGACCAGGGCGACGCCCGCGCCGACGAGGACCATCGGCCAGAGGTAGGCCCGGGCCCCGCCGCCGAGGTTCACGTTGCCCACGAAGACCATGGCCACCACGACCATGAGCAGCAGGGCCACGATCTGGCCCTTGTCGGGCCGGCGCGTGACGAGCTTGCGCCGGCCGTCGGGCGAGGTCTCCGTGGTGACCAGCGAGGGCGGCTTCTGCGCGTCGACCCCGCCGACGCCGAGCGGGACGAAGAACCAGAACGCGGCGTAGAGCAGCGCGCCGAGGCCGTCGGCCATGAACAGGCCGATGAAGACGAGCCGTACCCAGATCACGGGCAGCCCGAGGTGCCCGGCGAGCCCCCGCGCCACGCCCCCCAGCCAGCGTCCGTCGCTGCTGCGGTAGAGCTTGCGCGGCGGCCGCGGCTCGGCGACTGGCGCTGCTGCGGCTTCCGACATGCCATTGATGGTCACACGTGCGCAGGGCCCGGGCATCAGGGTCGGCCCCGGAGACTCCCCTGATCTCCGCGTACCGGTGCTCGAACGCTTCCCGGGCCACCCCTCGGGGCCGATATCAGGGTCCGGCCAGGGTCGTTCCGACTGCCGCAGCGGCGCCGCGCCCGTCACCATGGACCCATGACCGATCACGAGCACGCCGCGACGGGCCCGGGGCCCCGCTCCGGCCCGGCCGGCCCGGCCGTGGAGGCCGTCCCGCCCGGGCCGCCCGACGGGTTCCGCCGCGATCGCCCCCACAAGATGCTGGCGGGTGTCTGCGCCGGGCTCGGGCGGCAGTGCGACATGGATCCGGTCATCTTCCGCATCACGCTCGCGGTGCTCTCCGCGACCGGCGGCATCGGCCTCATCTTCTACGGCTTCGCCTGGCTCTTCGTCCCGTACGACGACGAGGACGAGAACGAGGTGCGCAAGCTGTTCACCGGCCGCGTCGACGGCCAGGCCCTGGCGGCCGTGCTGTTCGCGCTGGTCGGCTGCGGGGTGTTCCTGACGATGCTGAGGAACGGCGGGGTGCTGACCTTCGCCGTGGTCCTCTCCCTCCTCCTCGCGGGCGCCGGGTACTGGTCCCGGCAGCGCGGCGCCCCCGGCCCCGACCCGCTGGCCGCCCAGGCGGTCGCCGACGCCCCGCCGGAGCCGCAGGCACCGCCGGTCCTGGCCACCTCCCCCTCGTGGTGGCGCGACCCCATCGTCAAGGACGGCACGCACATCGGGGGCACGGGCTATCTGTGGGGCCCGCGCGACACCCGCGACCTCGACGTGGCGGCGGCCGTCAACATCGGCCTCGGCACCCGTCCGCGCTCCCGCGCGGACATACCCGCCCCGCACGCCCGGCCGCCCAAGCCGCGCGACCACCGCTGGATCGGCGGCTGGGTCTTCCTGCTGGCCCTGCTGGCGGGCGCCCTCGGCACGAGCCGGACCTGGGACACGCATCCGCTCGGCGCCAGCCTGCAGACGGGCCTGGCCTGCGCCCTCGCCGTCTTCGGGCTGGGCATCGCGGTCAGCGCCTTCCTCGGCCGGACCGGGGCGGGCTCGATCCTCCTGGCGATCATCACGGCCGGCCTGCTCACCGCCTCGGCGGCCGTGCCCGAGGACATCGGCACGCAGTGGAACCGCACGACCTGGCAGCCCGCGACGGCCGCGGACGTACGGGAGCGGTACGACCTGGGCACCGGCGTCGGCACGCTGGACCTGACCCGGCTGGACCTGACCGCGGACCGGACCGTGACCACCCGGGCCGATGTCGGGGTGGGCCGGGTGAGGGTGCTCGTGCCGGAGGACGTGACCGTGCGGCTGAGCGTCGACGTGGGGGTGGGCGACCTCCAGCTGCCGGGCGACGACAAGAAGGACGTGGACGTGAAACCCGGCCAGCACAAGGAGTTGACCCTCTCCCCCGCCCGGGGCGTCAAGAAGTCCGGCACGGTCGATCTCGACCTGAACGTAGGCGTGGGACAGGCGGAGGTGACCCGTGCTGCGTCATGAGCTCCAGCCCGGAAAGCTGATCGCCGGCGCCGTCCTCCTGCTGACCGGCGTCCTGTACGCCGGTGACGCCGACGGTGCCTGGGAGACCCCGTGGTTCGTGGCGATCCCCCTCGTCACGGGCGGCCTCTGCCTGGCGGGCGCGGTGGCGCTGGTGACGAGCCGGGTACGCCGGCGCCGCCGGTCGATCCCGGCCACCACCACCGACGCCCCGGGCCCGGACATGACGACGTGACGGCAGGACGGCAGGACGGCAGGACGGCAGGACGGCGGAACAGCTACCAGTCATCCCTCCGCTGCCGTCGCCGTGCCCGCAAGGCGGCGTCCACGGACAGCAGGGGCGCGCCCGCCAGGACGAGCGGGATCCAGGCCATGAGGTAGGCGAGGTCGTTGCCGTAGTAGTACGGGTCGGACGCCCAGCTCACGGTGAGCCACAGGCTCAGGGAGATGAGCGCGCCGCCGAGCGCCGCCAGACGGGCCAGGAGGCCGAGGAGGGTGCCGATGCCGACGGCCAGTTCGCCGAAGGCGATGGCGTAGCCGAAGCCGACGGGATTCTTCAGGGAGAGGTCGACCAGGGCCGGGATGGCGGAGGAGTCCCGGACGGCGCGCATCATGTCGCCGATCGACCCGGAACCGGCCTCCTTCATGAAGGCGCTGTCGGTGAGTTTGTCCAGGCCGGCGTAGATGAAGGTGACGCCGAGGAAGATGCGCAGAGGGAGCAGGGCGTAGCGGACGCCGGCGTCCCGCCAGTCGCCCCTGCCGTCGGGCTGGGGGGTGTGCGTGTCCGTTCTCATGCTGTGCGTCATCGTTGCGTAGCCGCCTCTCGCCCGCCGGTGCCGAGACCCCCTCAACAGACCATACGTACGACAAACAGCCCCGGCTCAATCCTGCGCGCCCGGCTTTTCTGACGCACGGAGCGTTCCACCGAGGCCGGGGCGCTGCGCGACGCCGGAGAAGCGGGGTCCCGCCCTGCCCGGAGGAACAGGGTGCCGCCCGATCCGGAGGCGGCGCGGGACATCGCCCTAGTCCGTCACGTCCACCGCGTACCGGTTCGTCTCCACCCCGGCCGCCGTGACGACCTGGACCTCCACCCGGCCCGGCTCCACATCCGCCGGTACCGGCACGGTCAGCAGCGTGTCCGTCGGGTTCCGGAACCCCCCGGGCACCGGCACCAGCGGCACATGGACGTGCACCGCCCCGACCCGCACGACCATCCGCGCGAGCCGGTCCGCGCCCTGCGCCCCGGGCGGGACGAACCCGGCGCCCCGGATCTCGATGTCGTCGCCGGTCCGGATCGGCGCGTCCAGGTCCCCCGCCTCCCGGGCCCGGACCACGGAGAGGATCACGGGGCGCCCGCCCTCCGCGTACTTCCCGGCCAGATACGTCGCCGCCGACACCAGCACCACCACCGCCAGTCCCCACGGCAGATCCGGCAGCTGGTCCGGCCGCCTGGCCAGCCGTACCGCCGCGAAGACCAGGGCGACCCCGCCGATCACGACGTACTGGATGTCCGCGAACGTGCCCCGCCCGGCGTCGTCGGTCAGCAGGTCGGCCGCGCGGGGCCGGTCGGCGCGCACCTTCTGCAGCCGTTGCCCCAGCACCCGCAGCCCGACGACCCGCCGCACGAGCACGGCGATCCCGCACACCACGGCCAGCACGGTCACGACACCGGCGCCCCGGGCGAGTTCCAGCCCGGAGATCAGCGCGTCCCGCTCCTCGTGCCGGGAGGCGGCCGCGAGCCGCCCGGCCAGCACGAGCACCGAGTAGGCCACGAAGAGCACCCACACCGCGGCGACCGTACGGGACGTCGACAGCCGGTTGTCCTCACCGATCAGGGGCGCCAGCGCACCGCCCTTGGCCCGGTGGAACCACGACGCCGCGGTCAGCGCGCCGGCGACCACCAGTGCCGCGGCCAGTCCGGCCGTACGCGCGGCCGTCCAGCCCGCGCCCACCGCCGTGAGGGCCTGCCCGAGCAGCAGCAGGACGACGCCCGCCCAGACCGCGCCCGCGGTGCGGCGCCACAGGCCGGCCAGCCAGGCCTGGCCCTCCGCCCGGCCCCGTTCGGCAACGAGTTCCGCGGACTGCGCCAGTTCCTCCGAGACCCACTGGCGGGAGGCCGAGGCGGAGTGGGCGACCGCGGCCGGCAGCCCGTGCCCGGCCGCGAACTCGTCACGCCTGCGCAGGAACGCGGCGACGGCCCGCCGATGCCCCTCCCGGGCCCCGTGCGGACAGTCCCCGCAGGCGCACCCGCCCCCATGGGCGCCCCCGGACGCGCCCTCGTGCGCTCCGGCGTGGCCACCGGTGTGGCCCGCTGTGTATCCACCCGGATACCCGCCCCGGTACCCGCCCGCGGACGCACCGTCCCGTGCACCCGCGTTGCCGCTGGTGTACGCGCCCGCGTACCCCCTCGCGTACCCGGCCGCGTCCCCGCCGCCCTGCCCCGTCTCGCGCACCGCCACGCCCGACGCCCGCCTTCCCGCGACCCAACCACCGCCGGTCTTCCGGACCCCGGAAACACCGCTGTGCAACTCCCGTGCGACGACGACGAATTGTGCCCTATACCACCCGGTCCACGTCCGCCCCGTCTGGTCAACACGGGTGAACTTCGGCGTGCCGTGTTGACCCGGCTGCGAGAATTCCCCTATGGCCGAGATCAGCCAGCGTGACGGGACCTGGGCCTTCGACGGCGGCACGGTCCGGATCACCCCCGGTCTGCACCGCTCCGTGCCGCTGTTCCGGCAGACGTACGGTGAGATCGCCGTCCCGCTGGAGGCCGTCGCGGGTGTCGTCCTGGAGCCCGAACGCAAGCGCGGACGGCTCCGGTTGCGGCTGCGCGAGGGCGCCGACCCGCTCCTCCAGGCGACCGGCGGGCGGCTGCCGGACGCGGCCGATCCGTACCGGCTGACGGTGGACGCCGACCGGACGGGGGTCGCCGAGTACCTCGCCGAGGAGATCCGCCGCGCGCTGCTGCTGGACCGGATACCGAAGGAACCGGCGCGGGCCTATCTGCTGCCGGGCCCGCCGGTCCCGGTCTCGGTGCGCTCCTCGGACGGCACGGTCTCCTTCGACGGCACCCACGTGCGGATCGACTGGTCCGACACCTCCGAGCGGGTCAAACGGGCCACCGGCCCGCGGATCATCGGCCTCGGCGAGCTGGTGCGCGTGGAGTGGCTGCCCCACACCGGCCACGAGGACGGCTTCCTGCGCTTCGTGACCCGCGAGACGGTGTTCTCGAAGCTGCCGCCGGAGAAGGACCCGTACGCCCTGGACCTGTGGGGCAGCGCCCGTCGCGACCTGCTGACGGCGCTGGTCGCGACGGCGGTCACCGCCCGGCTGCCGCATCCGTCCACCCGCCCCGCCACCGCCGGCGACCCGCCGGCCGCGGCCGACGCGCTCGACGCGCACCCCGCGCACAGCCGCCCGCTGCCGTCGGCCGGCTCCGACCACCACGACGTCCTGCTGCGCCGCCTGCGCGAGTTGGGGCGGCTGCACCGCGACGGCGTCCTGACGGACGAGGAGTTCGCGCGGACCAAGGCGGCGGTGCTGCGCGGCTTCTGAGCGCGGGCCGCGACAGGCCCTAGTCCAGCAGGTCGGGCTCGCTGCGGCTGATGTCCCGCCACATCGGCTGGTAGTTGATCCACGCCACGAGGTCGCCGCCGAGCTGTTCGCGGGTGGCCACGGCCATCCGGTGGTCGATGCGGACCGGCCGCCCGGCCGCCTGCGCGGTCAGCTGCACCTGGCAGGACCGCTCCATCGACACGAACCACCAGGCCGCCGCGTCCACCGAGTCGCCTACGGTCAGCAGTCCGTGGTTGCGCAGCACGAGCGCCTTGCGGGAGCCGAGCACGCCCGCGATGCGCCGGCCCTCCTCGGCGTCGACGGCGACACCGGTGTAGGTGTCGTAGAGGGCGTGGTCCTCGTAGAAGGCGCAGCTCTCCTGGGTGATCGGTTCCAGCAGTTCGCCGAGGGCCGCGAGCGCCCGGCCGTGCACCGAGTGGCAGTGGGCGACGGCGACCACGTCGGGGCGGGCGGCGTGGACCTGGGCGTGCACGGTGAAGGCCGCCTGGTTGACGTGGTACTGGCCCTCGACGACCTGGCCGTCCTGGTTGGCGAGCACCAGATCGCTCACCGTGACGTGCCGGAAGGGCAGGCCGAAGGGGTTGACCCAGAAGCAGTCGCTGTACTCCGGGTCGCGGGCGGTGATGTGCCCGGATACCCCGTCCTCGTAGCCGAGTCGGCCGAAGATCCTGAGGGCGCCCGCGAGGCGCTCCTTGCGGTGCCGGCGCTCGTCCTCGACCGACTCGTGCATCGGCGGCATCGCGAACCGCAGCCGGTCCGTGGGCAGCGGCAGGGGCGGGGTGGGCCCGTGCATAGGTCCTCCAGCGTCGCTTTCGTACGGGGCGGAAGTTACCGCCGGTGAGGCCGGGAAAACAGAACCGTTCCGTAAAGATGGGTCGAGCGCCCCTGTGAGCACCCTGCACCCACCCGTATGCCCCCGGGCTCCCGCGCCCCCCGAATAGCCGACAGAAGATGTCGGAATTCGGCGCCACACTCTCCGTATGACAGCGAACTGGGCGGCATTCACCACCGCCGAACCGGATCTGGCCGGCACGGTCGAGAAGCGCTTCGGCGCCTACACCCACCACATCCTCGCCACTCTCCGCAAGGACGGCTCGCCCCGCACGAGCGGCCTGGAGGTGCGGTTCCTCGGCGGCGAGCTGTGGCTCGGCATGATGCCGGACTCGCTCAAGGCGCGGGACCTGCGCCGCGACCCGCGCTTCGCGCTCCAGGCGAACCCCGGGGAGGGCACGGGCATGGGCGGCGGCGACGTCCGCGTCAGCGGCCGGGCGATCGAGGTCGACGACGTCGCGACGAAGGCCGGATACGTCGAAGAGGTGGAACCGCCGGAGCCGTTCCACCTCTTCCGCACCGAGCTGACGGAGGTCGTGCGGACCTACGTCGAGGACGACACCTATCTCGTCGTCCAGGTCTGGACGCCCGGTGCGCCCCTGCGCACGATCAAGCGCACCTAGGGCCTGTCGGCGACCCGGGGGGTCACTCCCACTCGATGGTGCCCGGCGGCTTCGAGGTCACGTCGAGGACGACGCGGTTGACGTCGCGCACCTCGTTGGTGATGCGGGTGGAGATCTTCGCGAGGACGTCGTACGGCAGGCGCGACCAGTCGGCCGTCATGGCGTCCTCGGAGGAGACGGGGCGCAGCACGATGGGGTGACCGTAGGTGCGGCCGTCGCCCTGGACGCCGACGCTGCGGACGTCCGCGAGCAGGACCACCGGGCACTGCCAGATGTCCCGGTCGAGGCCGGCCGCCGTGAGCTCCTCGCGGGCGATGGCGTCGGCCTCGCGCAGCAGGTCCAGGCGCTCCTTGGTGACCTCGCCGACGATGCGGATGCCCAGGCCCGGGCCGGGGAACGGCTGGCGCTGGACGATCTCCTCCGGCAGGCCGAGCTCCTGGCCGACCATGCGGACCTCGTCCTTGAACAGCTGGCGCAGCGGCTCGATCAGCTGGAACTCGAGGTCCTCGGGCAGGCCGCCCACGTTGTGGTGGGACTTGATGTTGGCGGTGCCGGTGCCGCCGCCGGACTCGACGACGTCCGGGTAGAGCGTGCCCTGGACCAGGAACTCCACGGCCGGGCCCTCGTCGGCGATGATCTCGGCCTGGGCCTGCTCGAAGACCCGGATGAACTCGCGGCCGATGATCTTCCGCTTCTCCTCGGGGTCGGAGACCCCGGCGAGCGCCTTGAGGAACCGCTCCTCGGCGTCCACGACCTTCAGCTGCACGCCGGTCGCGGCGACGAAGTCCTTCTCGACCTGCTCGGTCTCGCCCTTGCGCATCAGGCCGTGGTCGACGTACACGCAGGTCAGCTGGGAGCCGATGGCCTTCTGCACGAGGGCAGCGGCGACCGCGGAGTCCACGCCGCCGGACAGGCCGCAGATGGCGCGCTTGTCGCCGACCTGCTCGCGGATGGCGGCGACCTGCTCCTCGATCACGTTGCCCGTGGTCCAGGACGGGGTCAGGCCCGCGCCCCGGTAGAGGAAGTGCTCCAGCACCTGCTGCCCGTGCGTGGAGTGCATCACCTCGGGGTGGTACTGGACGCCGTAGAGCTTCTTCTCGTCGTTCTCGAAGGCGGCGACCGGCACGACGTCCGTGGAGGCCGTGACGGAGAAGCCCTCGGGGGCGGCGGAGCAGGCGTCGCCGTGGGACATCCAGACGGCCTGTTCGGCCGGGGTGCCCTCGAAGAGGGTGGAGGAGGACTTCGCCACGTGCAGGTCCGTGCGGCCGTACTCGCGGGCGCCGGTGTTGTCGACGGTGCCGCCGAGGGTCTGCGCCATCAGCTGGAAGCCGTAGCACATGCCGAAGACGGGGACACCGGCCTCGAAGAGCGCGCGGTCGAGTCGGGGGGCGCCTTCCTCGTAGACCGAGGAGGGGCCGCCGGAGAGGATGATCGCCGCGGGGTTCTTGGCGAGGATCTCCTGGACCGGCATGGTGCTCGGCACGATCTCGCTGTAGACCCGCGCCTCGCGGACGCGACGGGCGATGAGCTGGGCGTACTGCGCGCCGAAGTCGACGACCAGGACGGTGTCGGCGGCGCTGGCAGCGGGAGACGCTGATGACACGGGGTGCCTTCCGGCGGTGGGGCGGGGGTCTTGTGCCACCCGATTCTACCGAGGTGCTCGCCCGGAGCGTCCCGCCCGCCGCCCGGGCGGGCCGCGGAGCCCGCGTCTCACCATGCGAACCCGTTTGGACGCCCCTCCGGCCGGGGGCATACTGGGCCCCATGCAGCAGTACGCGACGTTCGTCTTTACCTATGGCACCCGGCCCGCCGGCTGCCATGGTCGTGCTGCTTGAGCAACTGACAAGCGACTTCCCAGGCGCCCCGGGCCGACAAGGCCCGGGGCGCCTGCCGTCGTCGGGGCCTTGCCGGACCGGGGCACCCCTTGACGACGAGGAGCCCCTCATGACCGCCACCGACGTGACCGGTGCCCGCACCGCCGAGGCCGCCGACGTGATCACCGGCGCCCGCGAGCGGATCGACGCGCTCGACGACCGGATCATCGGGCTGATCCAGGAACGGGCGGCCGTCTCCGCCGTCATCCAGGAGGCGCGGATCTCCTCCGGCGGCCGGCGCGTGAACCTCTCACGCGAGATGGAGGTCCTCGGCCACTACCGGGAGGCCCTGGGCAAGCCGGGCACGACGCTCGCGATGACGCTGCTGGAGCTGTGCCGCGGCAGGATCTGACCCGCCCGAGGAATCCGCGTTCGCGGGACAGACGTACGCATCCTCCTCACCCGTACGGCGCGTGACCGCCCCCGGGCGGCCTCGTTGGTCCCGGTGTCCGTGCCAGCCAGGCGCGGGCCCGAGAGAACCACGCGTGGCTCGCTGGGGCGATGAGACGTACGGATCGTGCCGTGCGTCGTGGGACCTCGCTCCAGGGAAGTGACCGGACGGCAGGGGACAGCAGCCCGGTCACCCAAGAGAACGGTCGGCTCCGGGGACGCCCGGGGCCGACCGGCGGACATTGCAAAAATGCACAAGGCTGGGTCAAACGGTTGCGGGCGCCGCGTCCATCCAGCACGATGCGTACACAGCCCCAAGTCCCCTCGCAGGCATCCGCATTGCCCCATTGCCAGAGGTACGGACCAGCGGCGCAACCCCCCGGCGCCGCTTCCAGGCACCGGCGCTGCCCTGACGTCGGTGCTGACGAGAAGGAGGGCCCCGCGGCTCCACCCCGCGGGGCCCTTCGCTCTGTCCCGGGCCTTCGCCCTGTCCCGGTCTTTCGCTCCGCTCCGGCCTGTCGCCGCGTTCCGGCGGCCTCCGCGCACGGTCAGGTGCGGGTCACCGTCCCGCAGGGGCCGCCGTCGTCGATCCCGCGGCTGCGGTCGTAGGGGTCGACCGCCGGGCCGGTGGGCTCGCGGCCCGGGTCGTCGCTCGGGAACCGCGGGTGCAGATAGCCGTCGTGGACGTCGCAGGCGGAGTTGCCGATCTCCTCGTCGTACTTCTTGACGCTGAGCCGGCCCGGGGTGACCCGGTAGCGCGTGGGGTCGGGCAGTTCGACGTCGATGACCCGTCGCACGATGGTGCGGGCGACCTCGGGCCGGCCGTCGGCGCGGGTGACCGGGTAGACGAAGGTGTAGTCGGCGTGCACCACGACCCCCGCACCCGCGCCCTGCTCGAACGTCATGCGCCCGCGCGTCTTGACCACGTCACCGACGGGCCGTATCTCGTCGGGGTCGAACCGGCTGAACATCGTCAGGGGGTCGTTGCGCTCGCTCGGGGAGCGCAGGGCGGTGTCGAAGTCGTCGAGCAGCTTCGGCTGCCGCGGGTCCAGCACCGCGAGCGCGGCCTCGGGGCGGGCGCCGCGCACCGTCCGCGGGTCGAGGTTGGCGCCCACCAGCAGCCGCTTGGTCAGCTCCAGCGCCTGGGCGACGCGCTCCTTGGAGACCGGGCCGACGGCCTTGGCCTCGGGTGGGACGATGCCGGCCGCGCCGTCGGCCCAGCGCAGGGCCGGGGAGCCGGCGAACGGCTCGTCCAGGGTGGGGGTCCGCGGCGTCGACCCGCCGGGCGGCGCGGTCGGTGCCGCCGTCTCGGCGGGCAGCGGGGAGGCGGCGGTGTCCCCCGGCCCGTCCGGGCCGAAGGGGTCGCCGGGCAGCAGCGAGGGCTTCAGGGCCACCAGCACGACGGCGGCGGCGACCGGCACCCCGAGCACGGCCCACAGCTTCCGGCGCCGCCCCGCGCGCCGGTTCGCGCCCAGCGGGTCGGGGCCGGTGCGCCAGCCGGGCGGCAGCTCGCCCCGTTCCTCCTGCCGGCGCAGGCGCTCGGTCACCATGCGCGCCCGGGCGGACGGCTCCTTCGGGGCCGAGGCACGGATGTCCCGCTCGGTGTCACGGGTGAACTGTTCCCAGACGTCGTCGGGGAGTTCCGAGGCCGACGGCTGATCGTCGGACGGCTTTTCAGACACGAGCCATAGATCTAAGCGGGTGGTCAGCGCCTTCACAAGGAGATTCCTGGTGTGACGCAGCCCACATAAGAATTCTGTGAACTCCGGCACAACCATTCACAGGTTTCACTGATCAAACCTGCCGAACCAAGGGCCACTCCCGCGCCCCACACGCGGAGGCCTCCCCCAACGTTCGTACCGCAGCCCGCGGTACGCCGGACTTTCCGAGGTCTTCATGAAGCTTCGCCGCGCCATGGCAGCAGCGGCCGCCACGGCGGTCATAGCCCCGGTGGCACTGCTCGCGGCACCGGCCGCGTACGCGACCGACGAAACCACGCCCACGCCGAGCGCGTCGGTGAGCGAGTCCGCTCCCGAGACGTCCCCCTCGCCGTCGGTGACCGAGACGACGCCCGAGACGTCGCCGTCGCCGAGCGTGTCCGTGAGCGAGTCCGCTCCCGAGACGTCGAGCTCGCCGAGCGCGTCCGCGACCGAGTCCTCCCCGTCGCCCTCGACGTCGGAGCCCGAGGAGTCGGAGTCCCCGGACCCCGAGCCCTCGATCTGTGAGGACACCAAGGTCGACGTCAGCATCTCCGGCCTGCCCGGCAAGATCGCGGCGGGCAGCGGCTGGCACAAGTTCTCGCTGAACGTGCTGAACAACTCCGACTCGACGCTGAACGACCTCGACTTCTTCGCCGGGGCCTCCCCCGACAAGAACGGCGAGGAGCTGTTCTCCAGCAAGCAGGTCCAGCTCCAGGCCTGGGACCCCCAGGACAAGATCTGGGTCGACCTCAACGAGGACGGCTACGCGGTCGGTTACGTCGGTTACACCGACGAGCTGCAGCCCGAGTACGAGGTCAACATCCCGCTGCGCCTGAACGTCAGCAAGTCCGCCCCGGTCGGTGCCGGCTTCTCGCTCGGCGCGACGATCTACGGCGACAACGACGCCGAGTGCACCGGCTTCGGTGACGTGTCGTACAAGTTCCAGATCGTCTCCGCCGGCACGGACACCGACGGCACCAAGCCGCAGGAAGGCGGCAAGGCGCCCGTCACCGACGAGAAGCCCAGCGGCAACACGCCGGAGGTCACCGGCAGCCTCGCCGAGACCGGCTCCAGCTCCGCCCTGCCGATGATCAGCCTGGTCGGCGGTGCCGCGGTCGTCGCCGGTGCCGGCGCGATCTTCGTCGTCCGTCGCCGCAAGGCCGGCGCCGAGGCGTAAGCCACAGCGGCCCGCGGGCCGTCGCACCACAGCAGAAGAGGGACCTGCGCTCGGAGGGGGGCGCAGGTCCCTCTTCCGTTGCCGAGGGTGCGGCGGCAGCCGGACGGGGTCAGCGGTTACTTCTTCGGCGGTACGGCCGGCATCCCCAGGAACGGCAGCCGCAGTGCGCCGAAGGCCTCCGCCGGGACCGCCGGGGACTTCGGCTCGACCGGCTTGAGCCGCTCGTAGGCGGCGCCCTGCCGCGGGCGCGGGTCGGGCTCGCCCTTGTTGGGCCAGAACGACATGGCCCGTTCGGCCTGGGCGGTGATCGTCAGGGAGGGGTTCACGCCCAGGTTGGCGGAGACCGCCGCGCCGTCCACGACGGAGATGCCGGGGTGGCCGTAGAGGCGGTGGTACGGGTCGATCACGCCGGTCTCGGGCGAGTCGCCGATCGGGCAGCCGCCCAGGAAGTGGGCGGTGAGCGGGGTGCCCATCAGCTCGCCGACGTTGGAGCCGGCGAAGCCGTTGATCTCGGCGGCGAGGGCCGAGGCGCCCTCCGTGGCCGCCTTGATCTGCTTGGGGTTGGGGGCGCCGTGACCCTGGCGCGCGGTGAGCAGGCCGCGGCCGACACCCGACGGTTTCAGGTACGTCGTCAGGGAGTTGTCCAGCGACTGCATCACCAGGCCGATGATGGTCCGCTCCGACCAGCGGCGGTTGGACAGGGAGCGCAGTACGAGCACGGGGTGGCGGGCCGCGTTCGCGAGGAAGCCCAGGACCCGTGCGGCGCCGGAGTTCTGCCCGGCGTAGGGGACCTGGAGGATGGACAGGCTGCCCATCGAGTTGGAGCCCTTGCCGTAGCGGACCGGCTCGATGTGGGTGTTCGCGTCGGGGTGGATCGAGGACGTGATGGCCACGCCGCGGGTGAAGTCGGCCTTGGGCGCGCCGTGGGCCTTGCGGTAGCGCCGGTCGTCGGTCTGGGCGCCGACCAGGGCCTCGGAGTTGGTGCGGGTCAGCTCACCCAGCCTGTCCGAGAGGTGCGGCAACTGACCGCCGGCCTTCATCCGGTGCAGGAGGGTCTGCGTGCCGTAGGTGCCGGCGGCGAGGACGACCCGGCGGGCCGTGTAGGTGCGGCCCTTCGCCCTGCGGCGGTCGGTGGGCAGGGTGGCGACCGCGTAGCCGCCGCGCGAGTCGTCGGTGACCGAGACGACCGTGGTCAGGGGGTGGACGACCGCGCCCGCCCGCTCGGCCAGGTGCAGGTAGTTCTCGTTGAGGGTGTTCTTCGCGCCGTGGCGGCAGCCGGTCATGCACTCGCCGCACTCCGCGCAGGCCTTGCGGGACGGGCCCGCCCCGCCGAAGTAGGGGTCGGGCACCTCCTGGCCCGGCTTGGCCTCCACCGAGCCGTCGGCGTCCCGGCCGTCGCCGAAGAACACGCCGACGGGGGCGAGGTGGAAGGTGTCACCGCAGCCCATCCGCTCCGCCGCGGCCTTCAGGTGCACGTCGGAGGGGGTCATGGTCGGGTTGGTGCGGACGCCCAGCATGCGGCGGGCCTGGTCGTAGTAGGGCGCGAGTTCGTCCTGCCAGTCGGTGATGTGACGCCACTGGGGGTCCTCGAAGAACGGCTTCGGCGGGACGTAGAGGGTGTTGGCGTAGTTCAGGGAGCCGCCGCCGACGCCCGCGCCGGCCAGGACCATGACGTTGCCCAGCAGGTGGATGCGCTGGATGCCGTACATGCCGAGCTTGGGGGCCCAGAGGTAGTTCTTCAGGTCCCAGGAGTTCTTGGGGAGGGTCTCGCGGGTGAAGCGGCGGCCGGCCTCCAGGACGCCCACGCGGTAACCCTTCTCGGTGAGGCGCAGGGCGGTCACGGAGCCGCCGAAGCCGGAGCCGACCACGATGACGTCGTAGTCGTATGCGTCCTGAGGCACGTGTTCTCCTCGTTGAGTCTCGCGTGCGGGGCGTCGGTGATCGAGTGGCGCGGTCGCCCGCGCCGCTCGTGCGTCAGCGGAAGCGGAACGCCTTCATCAGGCGCAGGCTCCGGCTCATGAACCGGGCGTACTGCTCGTCGTCCATGCCCAGGGACGGGGCCATCGGCAGCACCCGCTGGTGGGCGACCGTCTGGGCCTCCGTGTACTTGAGGATGCCCTCGGAGCCGTGGCGGCGGCCGAGGCCCGAGTCCTTCATGCCGCCCATGGGGGACTGGACGCTGCCGTAGGCGGGCGCGTAGCCCTCGTTGATGTTGACCGTGCCGGTGCGCAGGCGGGCGGCGACCTCCCGGCCGCGGCGGCCGTTCCGGGTCCAGACCGAGGAGTTGAGGCCGTACGCCGTGGCGTTGGCGCGTTCGATCGCCTCGTCCTCGTCGGTGAAGCGGTAGACGGAGACGACCGGGCCGAACGTCTCCTCCTCGCAGACCGACATGTCCGTGCCGACTCCGTCGAGGATCGTCGGCTCGAAGAAGTAGGGGCCGATGTCGGGGCGGGCCACACCGCCGGCCACGACCTTCGCGCCCTTGGCGACGGCCTCCTGGACGTGCCGCGTGACCGTCTCCAGCTGACGCTCACCCACCAGGGAGCCCATGTCGGCGCCGTACGCCAGGGACGTGCCGAGGCGCATGGCCTTCGTGCGGGCGGCGAAACGCTCCAGGAAGGCGTCCGCGACCGACTCGTGGACGAAGAGGCGCTCGATGGAGATGCAGAGCTGGCCGGCCGAGGAGAAGCAGGCGCGGACGGCACCGGCCGCGGCCTTCTCGATGTCGGCGT
The DNA here is from genome assembly GCF_002237655.1 of Streptomyces sp. XY006. GTDB lineage: Bacteria > Actinomycetota > Actinomycetes > Streptomycetales > Streptomycetaceae > Streptomyces > Streptomyces levis. Next base: position 152,172 of record NZ_NOKT01000013.1, on the reverse strand, counting down.
CCTCCAGGACCAGCATGGCGTTCTTGCCGCCGAGTTCGAGGGAGACGCCGACCAGCCGGGCGGCGGCGCCCTGGGCGACCTCGCGGCCGGTGCGGGTGGAGCCCGTGAAGGAGACGTAGTCGGCGTGGCGGACGACCTCGGGGCCGACGACCGGGCCCTCGCCGAGGACGACCTGGAAGACGTCGGCGGGCAGGCCGGCCTCGATGAGCAGGTCGCGGGCCCACAGTGCGGTCAGGCAGGTCTCCGTGTCGGGCTTCATGACGACCGCGTTGCCCGCGGCGAAGGCCGGCAGCGCGTCGCCGACGGAGAGTTCGAGGGGGTAGTTCCATGGGGCTATCTGGCCGACGACACCGCGCGCGTGGCGCAGTTCGACGACCTTCGTCAGGGTCGGCACGGCACCGGTGTGCCGCTTGGGACGGAGGTAGGCCGGGGCCTTGCGGCCGTAGTGCCGGGCGGCGACCGCGACGGCCTGGACCTCCTCGTGGGCGTGCAGCCGGGCCTTGCCGGTCTCCAGCTGGATCAGGTCGAGCACCTCGGCCTGGCGCTCCAGCAGCAGGTCGTGGAAGCGGAGCAGGACGGCGGCGCGCTGCCGCACGGGCGTCCGCTCCCACACGGACTGGGCGGCCCGGGCCAGTTGGAAGGCCTCGGCCACGTCCTCGGGCGTCGCCTCGGGGAGGTCGGCCAGCTTCTCACCGGTGAACGGCGTGTGGTTGGCCGTCCGCCCGGAGCCGGCCACGCCCTTGGTGAGCTGGGCGACCAGCTCGGGGGTCACCACGTCGGCGGCGGTGCGGGCGCCCTCCGGGGCGGGGGCGAGGGGGTTCGTGCCGGTCTGTGCCGTGCCGGTCTCTGCCGTCTTCTCCACGGCCTGCGCGTCCGTCATGAGGCGCAGGGTATGCCGCGGCGGAGGCTTTGGGTACCCGTCGGTAATACGGCTTCACCGACTGCACACACGACGCCAGTGACCACTGGCAACGAACGCCCTGATCAGGGCGTTGTGCGGTGGCGCGGGGACGGTTCAGCCTTTTACGATCCCGAGCCGGTCCCGGGCGCCCCGGAACAGGGCGGTGCCCTCGGGCTCCTCGGACGTGCCCGCGGCCATGTCGACGCGCAGCTCGTACATGCGGTCGTCGCCGGTGCGGACCAGGACCCGCAGGGCACGTCTGGGGTGCTCGCCCCGGCGGTAGGTGGTGTCGGCGAGGACGGAGGCGTGGCCCTGGACGGTGGTGCGGGTGTAGTGCGCCTCTCCCCCGGCCTCGGCCGTCCTCCGGGCCTGCCGCATCGGGGCGGCCGGGGCCCGGTCCCAATACCGGAGGCTGACCTGGATCGTGCCGCCCCGGTCGTCGCCGTAGAGCACCGTGCGGGGCTCGCCGGTGCGGTCGCCGGCGCCGTCGCCGGAGCCGTCGCCGGTGCGGTGGAGGGGACGGAAGTGCCGCGGCAGGTGGAGGACGGCCGCCATGTCCGGGGCGGGGTGCGGGGTCCAGGCGTCCGTGGTGGGCGGGGGGTCGGCGGTTTCCGCGGTTTGCGCGGTTTCCGTGGCGTGTTCGGTGGTCTCGGCGGTCGCGGTGGTCTCGGCGGTCGCCGTGGTGCCGGTGTCGGCGCTGCTGGTGTGGGCGAACTGGGTGGCCGCCCCCACACCACCGGCGAGCAGCGCGCCGAGCAGGGCCAGGGGGCCGGGGCGGAGGAGGGTGTGGCGGCCGGCGGGTGCGGTGTGGCGGTCGGGGGGTGCGGTGTGGCGGCCGGGGAGCGCGGGGGCGGGTGGCCCTGGGGGTATCGCTTCTCCGGGCTCCTGCCGTACCGCCGTGCGCACTGTGCGCCGCGCGGGCGTCTGCCCCTGAGGGAACGGTTCCGCGTGCCCCGTCGCGCTCTGCGAGGAGGTCGCCTCCACGGCCGGTCCCGCCACCGCCTCCAGTTCCTTCGCGACCTCCTCGGCGTCCGGCCGCAGTTCGGGGTCCGGGGCCAGCAGGCGTCCGATCAGCGGTCCGAGCGGTCCGGCCCGCCGCGGCTCGGGCAGCCCGGCGGCGAGGAGCGCGGCGGACGGGTCCTCGGGGACGGTGGCCCGCCGGGACGGAGGCGAGCCCTCCACGGCCGCGTACAGCAGCACGCCCAGGGACCACAGGTCGGACGCGGGCCCGGCGATACGGCCCGACCGCCGCTCGGGGGCGACGAACGCGGGCGGGCCGGTGTGCTCCCCACGGGCCGGAGGCGGGCCGGTGTGCTCCTCGTCGGCCGGCGGCGGCTCCTCGCCCTGGGCGGAGGTGATGCCGAAGTCGGTGAGGACGACCCGGCCGTCCTGGCCGAGCAGCACGTTGGACGGCTTCACGTCCCGGTGCACGATGCCCACGGCGTGCGCGGCGCGCAGGGCACCGAGGAGGGCGAGACCGATCCGGGCGGCTTCACGCGGCTCGACCGGGCCGCGCCGGAGCGTCTCGCGCAGGGACTCGCCGGGCACCAACTCCATGACGATCCAAGGGAGTCCGTCCAGCATCTCGGTCGCGTCGAGCTCGTCGGGGCCCTGCGGTCCCGGGCGTTCCTCCGGCCGCTCGGCCTCGACGACGACGTCGAGGATGGTGACGGCGACGGGATGGTCGACCCGGGCGGCGGCACGGGCCTCGCGGTGGAGCCGGTGGGCCGCCCGCCGGTGTCCCTCGTCCTCCGGGGCGCCGGGCAACCGCGGCTGTCTGACGGCGACTTCGCGCTGCCCGAGCTCGTCGTGGGCCCGCCAGACGGTGCCGGATCCGCCGGAGCCGATGCGCTCCACCAACCGGTACCGCCCGCCGACCAGCCGGCCCTGGGCGGCGTCCGTCCCGCCCCCGTCGTTGCTCATGCCCCATCAGTACCCCGCGACGCGCGGGTATGTCGAAGCGAGGCGGGCCGCGGCCGGTTCAGGTCCCCTCGATGTCCAGATTCTCGATCGCCGTGCGCGCCACCTCGCGCCCGCGGTCGGTGAAGTCGCCCTCGCCGGGGTAGCCGACGGTGAGCTTGTACAGGTCGCCGCCGGGCTTCTGGAAGTAGAAGATGCGCACTTCGCGCGGGCGGGGGTTCTGGCTGTCGTCGGTCTCGTACGTGAGGGTGTTCTCCGCCGCCTTCTTGCCCCGGTAGGTGGTCACCTTGGGGTTGGTCTCCGGGCCCTCCGGCATGTCCAGGTCGTAACTGCCGCTCTCCTTGAACCCGGTGTCGTCGTCGTACATCTCGGCGGCCGCGGAACCGGCGATGGCCCGGCCGGTGTCCTCCGCCTTCTTGTCGAGGGACAGGACGATCCAGATGCTGCCGCTGTGGTCGGTGTACGTGACCCGGTGCCCGCGGTTGGCCTCCGGGTCCGGCACGGTCCGCTCGTAGTGGGCCGGTACCGCCAGCGCGGCGGCGAGTTCCTTCTCCTGACGGATCTGCCAGCCGTCGGGCAGCGGCCCGGCGAACGGGTCGGCGACCACCAGGTACGCCGTCACGGCCGCCGCCACGACCGCCGCGCCGAGGCCGATCCAGGCGCCGCGGCCCGCCCAGGCCCCGCGGCCGAACCGGACGCGTCTGCTCCCGCCGCCCTCACCCGGGGCCCGCACGGCCTGGGTGGGCTGCGCGGCGGGCGGGTGCGCGGCCGACTCCAGCAGGGCCCGTACCCGCGCGGCGTCCGGGCGGCGCGCCGGGTCCTTGTGCAGCAGGCCGTTGATGGCCTCGGCGAGCGGACCCTGAGCGGAGGCGGGCGGCGCGGGCGTGGCGTTGAGGACGGACTGCAGGGTGGCCGGGGTGTTGCTGCGGCGGAACGGTGAGACGCCCTCCGTCGCCGCGTACAGCACGACGCCCAGGGACCACAGGTCGCTGGCGGGACCCGGCCGCTGGCCCAGCACGCGCTCGGGCGCGATGTACTCGGGCGAGCCGACGAAGCCGCCGGTGTCGGTCAGACTGGTCTCGCCCTCGATGCGGGCGATGCCGAAGTCGGTGAGGACGACCCGGTCGTACCGGCCGAGCAGCACGTTGTCCGGTTTCACGTCGCGGTGCAGGATGCCCGCCGCGTGTGCGGCCTCCAGCGCGCCGAGCACCTCCAGACCGATCCGGGCCGCCTCGCGCGCGGACAGGGTGCCCTCCTGGAGGGCGTCGCCGAGCGAACGGCCCCGGACCAGCTCCATCACGATCCACGGCTGCCCGTCCACGACGGCCACGTCGTGCACGTCGACGACCGCCGGGTGGTCGAGCCGGGCCGCGGCCCGGGCCTCACGGCGCATCCGCTCGAAGGCATTGGCCCGTTCGCGTTCGGGAAGATGGTCGGGGACGCGGGGCTCCTTGACGGCGACCTCCCGGTCCACCATCTCGTCCTGCGCCCGCCACACGGTGCCCATGCCGCCATGCCCGAGCTTGCTGATCAACCGGTAACGCCCCGCGATGAGACGCCCGGCACCGGGCTCCTCGGCCGTCGCCGCCGCGGCGGCTTCCGCACGGGGCGGCACGACCTGGGTGGGCGTCGCGTACGGGTTCCCCGGTACCGGCGCCTGCGGCCGGGGTGGTTGCAATGCAAAACTCGTCGGCTCGTCGGCCCCGGATCGGGCTCCCCCGTCGCTGCTCATGGGTTCATCCCTATCGCGCCGGGCACCCCCGTATCCACCACGGACGCGAGCCGGTCACAGACCCGTGACTTCCAGCCGCGCCTTATGCCCGCTTCAGGACGTTTCGCGATGCTCCGGCCGACTCGCGGTGACCGTGGGGACGGGGGCGGGCGCGCTCGGGGAGGAGGGCCGGGCCGTGGGCGTGCCGGGGGACGAAGGGGCCGGACGTGTGGGCGGGGTGACGCCGTCGCCGTTGCTCTCGTCCCGCAGCAGGGCCGCGGCGGACACCCCGGCGCCCGCCACGGCGGCGACCAGCAGCGCGGCCACGAGCACCCGCCGGGTGGGCTGCCGCATGAAGGGCAACTCCCGCTCCTCCCGCTGCCCCGGCCGGTCCTGGCCCGCCGGCGGCAGGGACGGTGACGCGCCCGTGGCGTCCTGCGGCTGCCCACGCGGCGCGTCCCGTACCGCCGGCGCGTACCCGGTCGGTGGCGCGTACCCGGTCGGTGGCGCGTACCCGGGCGGTGCCGCGTACCCGGGCGGTGGCGCCGGCGGCGTCCGGCCCGTCGCACGGAAGGCCCGCAGCATCCGCTCCGCCCGGTCCGCGTCCAGCCGCCGGTCCGGGTCCCGTTCCAGCAGGCCCTGGACGACGGGCAGGAGCGGCCCGGCCTGCGGGGGTGGCTGGATGTCGCCGACGACGACCGCGTGCAGGACGCCGCCCAGCGAGTCGCGGTGGAACGGCGACTCCCCGCTGAGGGCCGCGCACAACAGCGCGCCCAGCGACCACAGGTCGGACTCGGGCCCGGTCCTGGCCCCGGACATCCGCTCGGGCGCGGTGTACTCGGGCGAGCCGACGAAGGAGCCGTTCTCGGTGAGCGTGGGGGCGCCCTGCACCTGGGCGATGCCGAAGTCGGTGAGGACGACCCGGTCGGTGCCCGCCTCCAGCAGCACGTTCTCGGGCTTGAGATCGCGGTGCAGGACCCCGGCCGCGTGCGCGGCGCGCAGGGCGCCGAGCAGGGCGATGCCGATGCGCGCGGCCTCGGCGGCGTCGACCGGGCCCCGGCCCGCGATGCGGTCGGCGAGCGAGCCGCCCTCGATCAACTCCATCACGATGTAGGGGCGTTCACCGTCCTCGACGACGTCGTGGACGACGATGATGTGCGGGTGGCTCAACTGGGCCACGGCCCGGGCCTCGCGCAGCGTACGGTCCCGCTGCCGGCGTGCCTCCGCCGCCGAGAGCGTCTCGTCGTAGGGGAGTTCCTTGACGGCCACGCCCCGGCCGAGCAACTGGTCCGTCGCCCGCCAGACCACGCCCATGCCACCGCGCCCGAGCCTCTCCCCGAGCCGGTAACGGCCCGCGATGACACGCATGTTGTGCCCCTCGGTCCCCATGCGGCCATCATGCCCCACCGGACGGAACCGCTCCGGGGCGGCGAAACGCGGGTGGCCGAAACAGACGTCCCCGGGTCAGCGGCCGGAGCGTCTCAGGCGGTCTTCTCCTGCCACCCCTGCAACAGCGCGGTGAACTGCTTGCGCGCCTTGGCCCAGTCGGACGCGGGGGCCGACATGTAGAGCACGTACTCGGTGCCGTCGCGGGCCACGTACGTCTCCTCGATGGCCCGGCGCGGACCGGGGAACGGGGTGTCCTTCGCCCGCGCGGTCCAGGTGTACTCCCACAGCGCGCCGTTCCGGTCGCGGTAGACGTTGCGCTCCAGCGTGAGCCGGCGGTACTCGGCCAGGCCCTTCAGCTGCTCCTCCAGGTCGAGCTGGTGGGCGTACGGGTCGGAGAAGTCCGGGGAGGTGTCGACGGCGATCCTGACGAACTGCCGTCCGCCGTCCGGCGTGTAGTCGATCTGCCGGAGCTCGCCCTGCGGGCCGAAGGGCTTGCGCTTCCAGCCCTTGGGCAGGTAGAGGCTGAAACCCGCGGGGTCGTCACGGCGGGTCCAGCCCTCCGGGACCGAACTCCCCGGCTCGGCCGCGGGGCCCACGGACCCGGACGCGGTCCCCGGCGTGCGCCGGGAGTCGTCCCACTGCTGCAGCACGACGGCCGTGCCCCCGCCGATGATCGCCGCGAGTGCGATGACGAGGGCGAGGGTACGCAGCCGACGCCGCCGCCCCGACCCGACGGTCCGGCCCACCCCCGACACCTGCCCCACACCGGGTTGATGCCCCGGGCCTGGCTGGCGTCCGTGGCTGGGGTGGTGTCCGGCGCCGGGCTGGTGTCCCGAGCTCGACTGGTGTCCGGCGGTGGGGTGGTGTCCCGAGCTCGACTGGTGTCCGGCGGTGGGGTGGTGTCCGGTGCCGTACGTCTGCGGCGCGCCGTAGGGCTGTGCCCCGCCGTAGGTGTGTCCCCCGCCCTGCTGCGTCCCGGCGTGCGGCTGTCCGGCACCGGACGTCGGCGTTCCGGTCCCCGGGGTGCCGGCCTGCGGCGGCAGCGGCGTACGGGTGTACGAACCCGAGCCGGCCGGACCCGGGCCGTTCGGGCCGGGGCCGTGCCCGCCGGGGCCGTTCGGACCGGGGCCGTGCCCGCTGGTTCCGTGCAGGCCGGTGCCATTCGGGCCCGCACCCGCGCCGGCCGCGCCCGTGCCGGTCGTTCCCGCGCCCGCCGTGCCCGTGCCGCCCGTGCCCTCCCGGTACGGCTGCGTCCCCCCGTACTGCGTCGGCACGTACGCCTGTGCCCCGTTCGGCCGCCGTCCCTCAGCCGCCTCAGCGAGCATCTGCTCGGCCTCGGACGGGTCGGGCCGGGTGGCGGGGTCCTTGCGCAGCAGCGCGGTGATGACGGGCGCGAGTGGACCGGCGTACCGGGCCTCGTCGGCCTCCTCCTCGACCACGGCCTGCATGGTGGTCAGCGGCGTGGTGCGACGGAACGGCGAGCGCCCCTCGACGGCCGTGTAGAGCGTCGCGCCGAGCGCCCACAGGTCGGAGGACGGACCCGGGTCGTGGCCGCGGACCCGCTCGGGTGCCAGGTAGTCGACCGAGCCGACGACCTCCCCGGTCCGGGTGATGGTCGTGTCACCCTCGATCTGGGCGATGCCGAAGTCGGTGAGCAGCACCCGTCCGTCGCGGCCGAGCAGGACGTTGCCCGGTTTGATGTCGCGGTGCAGGACACCGGCGGTGTGCGCGGCGCGCAGGGCCCGCAGCACCCACAGCCCGATGCGCGCCGCCTCACGCGGCTCGACGCGCCCCTCCTCCTTGACCGCGTCCGCCAGGGAGCGGCCCTCGACCAGCTCCATCACGATCCACGGACGCCCGTCGTGCTCCAGCACGTCGTGCACGGTGACGACCGCTGAGTGGTTGATCCGCGCGGCGGCCCTGGCCTCGGCCCGGGTGCGGGCCAGCAGGATCGCCTGCTCGCTCTCGGAGACGTAGAGGGCGGCCGTCAACTCCTTGATGGCCACGGAACGGTGCAACACCTCGTCATGCGCACGCCACACCCGGCCCATCCCGCCGCTGCCGATGGCGTCGGCCAGCCGGTAACGGCCCGCGACGAGCTGGCCCTGCATCTGATTCACGTTGCCCCGCAATGGTCTTGACAGGGTCAGCGTAAGGACACGCCCCTTCCCAGGGAACAAGCGGGGTGCCACGGTGACCGCACTGTGACGGTTGTCGCCTGCGGAGACGTGAGATGACCAGAGGGGGAACCGGGACGTACGGGCGCAGGCCCGCCCTTCACCCCGTCACCCGGTAGGTGGCCGCCGCCTGCTCGTACAGCCGCGTCACCTCGTCCCGCTCGGACTCCGGTCCGCGTACCTGGAGCACGTGGTAGCGCCCGTCGACCAGCATCGCGAGGTTGCGCACGTACAGCTCGCCCCCGTCGTCGCCGGTCCAGGTGAACTGCCCCTCGGCCATGGTCCGTCCGCCCACCTCGATCGTCTTCAGCCCCGTCGAGGTGGCCCAGCTGGAGTCGCGGTAGGGCTGCAACTCGCGCTCCCGCTCCCGCTGGTAGGCCATCGGATCACTGCCGTACTCCGACGCCTTGTCGCGGCCCGGTACGACGATGAGCTCGAAGTCGCCCTTCGCGTAGACGACCCGGCCGTTGCCGCCCCCCGAGCTCCGGTCCCAGCCCTTGGCGACGGCGACCTGGAAACCGGCCGCGTCCTTGCGCAGCGTGAAGCCGTCGGCGACGTCGGGTCCGGTGGTCTGCGTCTCGGAGGAACCGGCCGACGTGGACGGGCTCTTGTCCGGAGCCGGTGAGGTCTGGTCGGGCCTCGGCTCGCTGCTGGCGTCCGGCTCGGGCGCCTGCCCGGCCTCGCCGGCGGCACCGGTGCGGTCCGTGCCCTGCCCCGCGCCGGTGTCCGACTTGGGCATGAAGAGCATGGCGTAGGCGATCGCCGCGGCCATCGCGAGCAGCACCAGCACGAGCAGGGTGCGGCCGAGGCGGTGCGGCGAACGGGACTCCTTGGCCCGCTTGTGCCGCCCGTGATGCGCGGGCAGCCCGGCCTTCCGCCTGCGCACGAGCTCGCCCCGGCGGCGTACGACGGGCAGCCGGCTGGCGTCGGCCGGGGGCGCCGCGACCACGTGCAGCCCGGCCTCCGGCTCGGGCGCCGAGCGCACCAGCGAGCGCAGCCAGCCGCGCAGTTCCTCGAAGTCGAGGCGCTCGGTGGGGTCCTGCCGCAGCAGCGACTCCACGACCGGGCGCAGCGGCCCGCACTCCTCGGCGTACGCGGGCGGTTCCGCGCACACCATCTGCACCAGTTCGGCCGTCGACTCCTCCGGGTAGGGCGCATGGCCCTGCACGGCACGGAAGAGCAGCGCGCCCAGCGCCCACAGATCGGTGGCGGGGCCGATGGGCGCGGCCAGCTGCCAGTTCTCGTGCACGGGTCCGGCCTGCTCCGGCGCCCAGCGTTCCGTGACGGGCCCGACGACCGCCATGCGTGCCTGCCGCGCCCGCTCGGCGGCCAGGGCCGTGGCCGGACCGCGCCGGGGCGCCGGGGTGTCGGCGACCAGGTCGTCCCACCGGGTGGGCTGGGAAGGGTCCTGGGCCGGGGGCAGGGCCGCCTGCTCCTGGCCCTGCGGCAAGGAGACGCCGGCGCCTGCGTCACCGGCTCCGCCGCGGGGCGTGGCGCCGTGCCAGGCGGTGGTGCGGGGCTTGCCGGCCACGCCGTAGGGGTCGGCTATCCGTCCCGGCGGGGAGGCGTCGGGCCCCGTGCCCTGCCCGGGGACGTAGGGCGCGTGCGCCGCGCCGTTGGTGTGGGACCCCGGCCCACTGTCCTGCGCGGGCCGGGCGCCGGGCAGCGCCCGGGTGTTCTGCTGGGCCTCCTGGACCCGGGCGGCCGCCCTGGCACCCGCCCGGTAGGCCGCGATGGCCCCGGCGCGCGCCGCCCGCGGGTCGGTGTCGTCCGGGCTCCGCCGCGCCGGCACGGCCGGGCCGGCGCCGGTCGAGTCCGCCCCGGCCGCGGGCAGTCCCCTGGCCTCCCGCGCCTCTATGGCGGCCCGCCGCGCGGCCTCGGGATCGCCCGGGCCGCCGATGCCGACCGGCCCACCGGCACGGCCCTGACCGCCGGGGCCGCCACCGGGGCCGCCGGGGCCGCCCACGCCGTTGACCACTCCGGCCCCGGGGCCCACAGCCCGCGGTCCCTGCCCCTGTCCCGGCCCCTGCCCCAGCGCCTGTCCCTGCGAGGACTCTTCGAACGGCGGGGGCGGCACCGGGTCGTAGCCGCACAGCGCTTCCTCCGCCGCGCCCACCGCGAGGCCGGTCAGCATCACCCGGCCGTCGTCGCAGACGAGTACCGTCCGCGCGGTGATGTTCCGGTGCACCCAGCCGTGGGCGTGCAGCACCCGCAGCGCCATGAGCACGTCGGAGGCCACCTCGGCCGCCCGGTAGGGCGTCAGCGGCTTCTCGGCGAGCAGCGCCGCCAGCGGACGCGCGGCCACCAGCTCACTGACGATCCACAGCGAACCGCCCTCGGCGAACACGTCGAAGACCTGGTCGAGCCGCGGATGGTCGGGGATCGCCGCCGCAGCCTGCGCGGCGGCGACCGCGCGCCGCACCACCGGATCCGTGGGCCGCCGCACGCCCTGGCGCGCCCCGGGCCGCCGCACTCCTCCGTCACGGGCCGTGAAACCGTCGGGCAGCCCCTCCGCGTCGAGCACCTCCGCCTCGACCACCTCGGGCAACGGCACCTGCCGGACCAGGACTTCCTGTCCGCTGTAGGTGTCGAAGGCCCGGGTCTCGGTGAGTTCGTACTCGTCGGACGGCGGCAGCGGCAGGCGGTAGCGGTCGGCGAGAACCCGTCCCGCATAGTCGTCCACGTTGCCTCCCCCGTCGGCCCGGTCGGTCACATCCGTTCGCCCCACAGTCCGTTCCGGCTGCGCACGGTCCGCAAACATTTACGATACGTGCCGCAGGCAACCCGCAATGTGGGGATGACCAGATCTGCCTCCCCAAACCCGGGGGCCCTCATGCTCAGGACTTGGGTTCGAAGGTCTTGGTCAGCGTCCGCCAGGTCTCCTTGCGCAGCTCGCCGTCCCAGTCGGCTGCCTTCGCCGTGTACATCAGGGCGTACCCCTGCCGGTCGTCGACGACGAAACCGCGGTCGATCGTCCGGTACTTGGTGCCCCCGTCCGTGTAGGTGAACTCCCAGTCGGCGGTGTTCCAGCCCCGGTAGTCCACCTTCTCTATTCGGATCTTCTGGTACTGCGCGCGCTGCATGTAGCGCTCCTGGCTCTCCCAGTCCGCCACCGGGTCGCCCTTGGGCGTGGACGTCCAGGCGATCAGCAGCTTCTGCCCGTCGGGGCCGGTGAAGCGGTCCCCCGCCGCACCCGTGGACTGGTACTTCCAGCCCTTCGGCAGGCCGATCGAGTACCCCTGGCCGCCCTGGTGCGTCGACTCGGCCGCCGTGCCGTCCCCTTCGGAGGAGCCGCTGCCGTCGGAGGCGCCGGACCCGCTGCCGGGTGTGCTGTTGGAGGCCGGGCCGGAGGGCTTGGGGCTCTGCGCGCCGTCCGTGCGCGTGCCGTCGCTCTCGTCGCCCTTGGTGTCGGGGCTGCTCGGCGCGGTGGCGACGGTCTTGCCGCCGGCGCCGCGGGCACCCTGCGATCCCTTGTCGTCGTCCCCGCTGAGCACGATGGCGAGCACCGTGCCGATCACGGCCAGCGCCACGACCACCGCGATGATCAGCAGCGTGCGCCGCGGCACCACGTCGGTGAGCGGCGCCCGGGGCGCCGGCCTCGGCGGCAGGTCCGGCGGCGGCATCACGGGCCACCCCGAACTCCGGCCTCCGGAGCCGGTCTTCGTCTGCTTCCCAGTCTGCTTCTCACCGGTCCCGGCGGCGGGCTCGGCGGCCGACGCCTGGCCCGGCACCGGACTCGACGACGATCCGGCGACTGCACCCGCGCCCGCGGACCGCTCCGCCCGGCCGTCCGGGCCGGAAGCGGACTCGGCGGTCCCGGACGCGGCCCCGGCGGCCGCCGCTCCCGTCGCGGCCTTGCGCACCGAGCGCAGGGCGCCGCGCAGCCGCTCCCCGGCCTCCTCGCCCCGCTTGCCGCCCGAACTCCCCTTGCCCGACGCCCTGTCCGGCTGCGCGGGCAACGGCACGACCTTCGTCGCGTCCAGCGGCTCCGCGTCGGCCTTGGCGGGTGCGTGGATGACCGCGTTCAGCATCGCCCGGGCGCCCGCGTCGTCGAGCCGCTGGGCGGGGTCCTTGGTGAGCAGCCCGTGGATGACGTCCGTCAGCGGACCGGCGTTCTTCGGCTCCTCCAGCGGCTCGGTCATCACGGCCGTCAGCGTCGCTATGGCCGACCCCTTGTCGTACGGCGGCGCGCCTTCCACCGCCGCGTACAGCAGCCCGCCGAGCGACCACAGGTCGGCCGCCGGGCCCGGCTTGTGCCCGCGCGCCCGCTCCGGGGAGATGTAGGAGGGCGCGCCGACGAGCATGCCGGTCGAGGTGATGGACGGGTCGCCCTCGACCTGCGCGATGCCGAAGTCGGTGAGCACGACCCGGCCGTCCTCGGCGATCAGCACGTTGGACGGCTTCACGTCGCGGTGCAGGATGCCCTCGCGGTGCGCGGACCGCAGCACGTCCAGGACGGCGAGCCCGACCTCCGCCGCGCGCTTCGGTTCGAGGAGGCCGTCCTCCCGGATGACCTCGGCGAGCGACTTGCCCTCGACGAGCTCCATGACGATCCAGGGCCGGTCGTCCTCTTGGACCACGTCGTACACCGTCACGGCGCTGTTGTTGCGGATCCGTGCGATCGCCTTGGCCTCGCGCAGCGTCCGCGTGATCAGCCGCCGCTTCTCGTCCTCGTCGATGTTCGACGGGAACCGCAGCTCCTTGACGGCGACCGTCCGCCCCAGGGTTTCGTCCTGGGCCCGCCAGACGGTGCCCATGCCTCCGCGGCCCAGCACGTTGCCCAGCCGGTAACGCCCCGCGAGGAGACGCTCCTTGTTGTCCTGACGAGTGTCCTGACGAGATGTGCCCGCCCGCTCCGCCTCCGACATGCGTCCCCTCATACAACCCGCCCTGACAGAGCCTCCATTGTCTCTCACCCGACAAGTGCCAAGTGCCCAGGGGGCCCCTGGCCAAGCACCCGGGGGTCCGCCCCGCCGGAACCCGCCCGCGGCGGACCCGGCCCCGCCCTGCATGATGGGCCCCCGGCGCCCACGCCCGAGGCACACCCGGGCCCGACGCCCGACACCTCACACTCCCACTCCCCTACGCTCCCCCTCTCCGCGATACTGCAACGCCCTGACTCCCCGACGCCCGCACGCACCCGACGCCTCGACGTCCCGACACCCCACACCACGACACCCCGACACCCCGACGCCCCGACGCCCCGACGCCCCGACCAGGGAGGTGCCCGTATGCCGTCCTTCCGGACGCTGCCGGCCCTGCCCCTGGTCGTGGTCCTGCTGGGGTTGCCGCCCGCCGATTCCTCGGCCCTGTCCGTGCCGCCCACGGACGCCGTGCTGCCGTTGCTCGTGACCCGGGGCCGGGCACCCGCCGCGGCCCTGCTGGCCCGGGAGGGGACCACCACCCGCTATGCCCAGGCCGGGCCGGGAATCGCCCGGTCGGACCACTTCCGCGCCGGCAGCATCACCAAGACGTTCATCGCCACCGTCGTGCTGCAACTGGCCGCCGAGGACCGGCTGTCGCTGTCCGACACCGTGGAGCGGCACCTGCCCGGTCTGGTGCGGGGCGCCGGCAACGACGGCCGCGCGCTGACCCTGCGCTCCCTGCTCACCCACACCAGCGGTCTGTACGACTTCACCGCGGCCACCGACGGCACCACGCCCGTCACACCCGATCAGGCCGTGCGCATAGCTCTCACCCACCCCCCGGCCGAACGCGGCCGCTTCTCCTACTCGAACACCAACTACGTCCTGCTCGGCATGGTCGTCGAGCAGGTCACCGGCGACTCGTACGCCGCCGAGACCGAGCGCCGCATCATCACCCCGCTGGGCCTGACGGGCACCTCCTTCCCCGGATCACGCTCCTCGCTGCCCTCCCCGCACGGCCGCTCCTACGCCGCCGACGGAACCGACGTCACCGCTCTCGACCCGCGGGCGGCCGGAGCCGCGGGCGAGATGGTGACCACACTGGCCGACCTGGACCGCTTCTACGCGGCCCTGCTCGGCGGCCGGCTGCTGCCCCCGCGCCGGCTGCGCGAGATGCTCGACACCCGTGCCGCACACGGCGCGTACGGCATGGGGCTGTTCCCCGAGAAGCTGCCGTGCGGCACGACCGTGTGGGGACACAACGGGCACATATCCGGCAGCTATGTGCGCAGCGCGGCCACCGTCGACGGCCGGCGTGTCCTCACCCTCCGCGTGAACACGGACGCGATAGCCGATCCCGGTCTCGAACCCGCGGTGCTCGCGGCCGAGTTCTGCCCCCGCACCATGTGAAACGACCGGGCCCCGAACGGAGATCCCATCCCCCGACACTCGTTCGGGTGATGTGTGTGCGCGTGGGGGGAGGGGCCGCACAGCGGGCCGGGCCGCCTACAACGGCACGATGTCCGGCGCCCCCAGCCGCGCCGCGTCCGCCGTCAGGTCGTCCGGCTGCCGCTGCGACTCCCGCTCGGCCTCCACCCGCTTCTCGTAGTGCTGCACCTCGCGCTCGATCTGGTCCTTGTCCCAGCCGAGGACCGGCGCCATCAGCTCGGCGGCGTCCCGGGCGCTGCGCGTGCCCCGGTCGAAGGTCTCGATCGAGATGCGCGTGCGCCGCGTCAGCACGTCGTCCAGATGCCGCGCCCCCTCGTGCGAGGCCGCGTAGACGATCTCGGCGCGCAGGTAGTCGTCGGCCGCCGGCAGCGGCTCCCCGAGCGACGGGTCCTCGGCGATGAGTTCGAGGAGTTCCTCCGTCATCGCCCCGTAGCGGTTCAGCAGGTGCTCCACGCGCACCACGTGGAGGCCGGTCCCGGCGGCGATCCGCGCCCGCGCGTTCCACATCGCCCGGTAGCCCTCGGCGCCCAGCAGCGGCACCTCCTCGGTGACGCACTCGGCGACCCGCATGTCCAGGCCGTGCACCGCCGCGTCCACCGCGTCCTTGGCCATGACCCGGTACGTCGTGTACTTGCCGCCCGCCACGACGACCAGGCCCGGCACCGGATGCGCCACCGTGTGCTCGCGGGACAGCTTGCTGGTGGCGTCCGACTCGCCCGCGAGCAGGGGCCGCAGGCCCGCGTAGACGCCCTGGACGTCGTCCCTGGTGAGGGGCACCGCGAGGACCGAGTTCACATGCTCGAGCAGGTAGTCGATGTCCGCGCTGGAGGCCGCCGGGTGGGCCTTGTCGAGGTCCCACTCGGTGTCCGTGGTGCCGACGATCCAGTGCCGGCCCCAGGGGATGACGAACAGCACGGACTTCTCCGTGCGCAGGATGAGCCCGGTCGTCGAGTGGATCCGGTCGCGCGGCACGACCAGGTGGATGCCCTTGGACGCCCGGACGTGGAACTGGCCGCGCTCACCGACCATGGCCTGCGTGTCGTCCGTCCACACGCCGGTGGCGTTGACGACCTGCTTGGCGTGGATCTCGTACTCGCCGCCGCCTTCGACGTCCTGCACCTTGGCGCCGACGACCCGCTCGCCCTCGCGCAGGAAGCCCGTCACCCGCGCGCGGTTGGCGGCCTTCGCGCCGTAGGCGACCGCCGTGCGCACCAGGGTCGCGACGTAGCGGGCGTCGTCCATCTGGGCGTCGTAGTACTGCAACGCCCCCACCAGCGCGTCCTTCCTCAAGCAGGGCGCCACCCGCAGGGCGTGACCGCGCGTCAGGTGCCGGTGCATGGGCAGGCCCCGGCCGTGCCCGCGCGCCATGGACATGGCGTCGTACAGGGCGACGCCCGATCCGGCGTACAGCCGCTCCCAGCCCTTGTGCTGCAGCGGGTACAGGAACGGCACGGGCTTCACCAGGTGCGGGGCGAGCCGCTCCAGCAGCAGACCGCGCTCCTTCAGGGCCTCCCTGACCAGGGCGAAGTCGAGCATCTCCAGATAGCGCAGGCCGCCGTGGATCAGCTTGCTGGACCGGCTGGAGGTGCCGGACGCCCAGTCCCGCGCCTCGACCAGGCCCGTGGACAGACCTCTGGTGACCGCGTCCAGAGCGGTGCCCGCGCCGACCACGCCTGCGCCCACGACCAGCACGTCCAGCTCGCGCTCGGCCATCGATGCGAGTGACTCGGCGCGCTGCGCCGGTCCGAGTGTCGCTGTCCTCACCGCTGCCTCCCGCTCATCGGTCGCGCCGACCGCACCCGTCGGGCGCAGCCCCGTCCGTATCCCCTGCCCAAATTCTGACCGTGTTGCCCCACTTCAGCCACCACGGACCCCCAGCCTGTGGACAACGGTCACGGAACACTCACCGAAACTCGGCCAGCCAATGCCGCATATCGGTCATATTTACTCCTAGTCTGACATTGCGCTCGCCCGTCCTGTCCACAGGGCTTGCGCACCTGTCCCACTTCGGTTATCGGGAAGGACGGCCACGCCATGCCCGCAGATCTCGCCGTCATCGGACTCGGCCCGTACGGCCTGCCCCTGGCCCAGGCCGCCGTCGCCGCCGGCATCCCCACCCTGGGCTACCGGACCGGCCCCGAAGCCGGCTCGCTCAGCCCCGCCGAGCTGCGCCGGATGCTCTCGGGGGGCTTCCGGCCGGCCACCGACCCGGCCGAGCTGGGCCGGGTCCGCACGGCGGTGCTCTGCGCGCCGACACCGCCGGGCGCGGACGGCACGCCCGACCTCGGCCCGCTGGAGAGCGCCGCCCGCACCCTGGCCGCGCACCTGCGCCCGCACACCACGGTGATCCTGGAGTCGGCGGTGCACCCGGGGACCACGGAGGACTTCCTGCGCCCGCTGCTGGAAGAGGGCTCCGGCCTGCGCGCGGGCCGCGACTTCCACCTGGCGTACTCCCCCAGCCGCGTCGACCCCGGCAACCGCGAGGTCACGCCCGCCACCACCCCGAAGGTCATCGGCGGCCTCACCCCGGCCTGCACCGAGTCGGCCGCCGCGTTCTACGGCAGGCTGACGGACAAGGTGGTACGCGCGCGTGGACCCCGCGAAGCGGAGACCGTGCAGCTGCTGGAGACGAACTACCGGCATGTGAACATCGCCCTCGTCAACGAGATGGCGGTCCTCTGCCACGACCTCGGCGTCGACCTGTGGGACGTCATCCGCTGCGCGGAGACCAAGCCGTTCGGCTTCCAGGCCTTCCGCCCGGGCCCGGGCGTCGGCGGCCACTCGGTCCCCCAGGACCTGACCGGCCGGGCGGGCCGCGGCCTGCGCATGGTGGAGCTGGCCCAGCAGGTCAACAGCCGCATGCCCGGCTACGTCGTCCAGCGCGCCGCCACGCTCCTCAACGAGCACGGCAAGTCGGCCCGGGGCGCGCGCGTGCTCCTCCTCGGCGTCACCTACAAGCCGGACCTCGCCGACCTCCAGGCCACCCCGGCCCAGGAGATCGCCCAGCGTCTGATGGAACTGGGCGCCTCGGTCAGCTACCACGACCCTCACGTCCCCGCCTGGAGCGTCCTGGACCGCCCCGTCCCCCGCGCGGACTCCCTCTACGAGGCAGCGGCCGACGCGGACCTGACGATCCTGCTCCAGCAGCACCGCACGTACGACCTCCAGGGCCTGTCGGTGAAGGCACAGCTCCTGCTGGACACCCGGGGGGCGACCCCTACGGGGGCGGCGCACCGGTTGTGAAGGGGGGCGCGCGAGGTGCGGGAGCCCGGCGACTGCTGGCACCCGGCACCCGGCCCGGGTACCTTACGAAAACAGACGGAGCCCACCGCAGAGGCCACTGCGGCAGGCTCCTGGATGGATCACGGAGTGTCCGCCCCTAGTTCTCGTGGGGGTGGCCGCTCACCATCCGAAAAGGGTGGAGCCCACCGCAGGGGGCACTGCGGCAGGCTCCTGGATGGATCACGGAGTGTCCGCCCCTAGTCCTTTTGGGGGCGGCCGCTCACCATCCGAAAATCCGCAAGATCCACCTCCTCCGGCACTGCACCATCCGAAGACGGAGTCGGTCCCAGCGGGTGGGCTTGCGGTGGCGACCCATGGGCGCCCCCTTCCACGACGCCGCCCAGTGGCCCGGTGAACGGCTCGTCGGTGTCGGGCCGGGCCCCGAGGGCGGGGTCCGGACCGTGTCCTTGGAAGGGGGCACCCAGAGGAACCGGGGCGCCGATCACGGACATTAGCGGCTCACCACCGCCCCTCACCGACCCGAACGGCCCGAAGGCAACCGTGCGCCCCTCTGCGCCAACAAGCGCCCCGGCAAAGCCACTTGGGCATGCGAAAGGGCCCGGTCACTCCTCTGAGTGGCCGGGCCCCTTTGCGTGCGAGCGGGTTACCGCCGGTGCTGCGAGTCCGCCACCGTGACCTCGACCCGCTGGAACTCCTTGAGCTCGCTGTAGCCGGTCGTGGACATGGCGCGGCGCAGGGCGCCGAAGAGGTTCATCGAACCGTCGGGCGTGTGGGACGGACCGGTGAGGATCTCCTCCAGCGTGCCGACCGTGCCGAGGGCGACCTTCTTGCCGCGCGGCAGCTCCTCGTTCACCGCCTCCATGCCCCAGTGGTGGCCCTTGCCCGGACCGTCGGTCGCGCGGGCCAGCGGGGAGCCCATCATCACCGCGTCCGCGCCGCAGGCGATCGCCTTGGGCAGGTCGCCGGACCAGCCGACACCGCCGTCCGCGATCACGTGCACGTACCGGCCGCCCGACTCGTCCATGTAGTCGCGGCGGGCCGCGGCGACGTCGGCGACGGCCGTGGCCATCGGGACCTGGATGCCGAGCACGTTGCGCGTGGTGTGCGCGGCGCCGCCGCCGAAGCCGACCAGCACACCGGCCGCGCCGGTGCGCATCAGGTGCAGGGCGGCCGTGTACGTGGCGCAGCCGCCGACGATCACCGGGACGTCGAGCTCGTAGATGAACTGCTTCAGGTTCAGCGGCTCGTGCGAGCCGGAGACGTGCTCCGCCGAGACCGTCGTACCGCGGATGACGAAGATGTCCACACCCGCGTCCACGACCGCCTTGGAGAACTGGGCGGTGCGCTGCGGGGAGAGCGCGGCGGCGGTGACGACGCCGGAGTCGCGGACCTCCTTGATGCGCTGCCCGATCAGCTCCTCCTTGATCGGGGCCGCGTAGATCTCCTGGAGGCGCCGGGTCGCGGTCTCCGCGTCCAGACCGGTGATCTCGTCCAGCAGCGGCTGCGGGTCCTCGTAGCGCGTCCACAGGCCTTCGAGGTTGAGGACGCCGAGGCCGCCGAGCTCGCCGATGCGGATGGCGGTGGCCGGGGAGACGACCGAGTCCATGGGAGCGGCCAGGAAGGGCAGCTCGAAGCGGTAGGCGTCGATCTGCCAGGCGATCGAGACCTCCTTCGGGTCCCGCGTACGGCGGCTGGGGACGACGGCGATGTCGTCGAAGGCGTACGCCCGGCGGCCGCGCTTGCCGCGCCCGATCTCGATCTCAGTCACGTTGGTGGCCTTTCCCTGATGCGTTTCAGCGTCTTCCAGTATCGCCGACGGGCACGCCGAGGGCGGCCCCGGATGCTCCGGAGCCGCCCTCGGGAGGCCTGGCCGCTACTTGCGGCTGTAGTTCGGCGCCTCGACCGTCATCTGGATGTCGTGCGGGTGGCTCTCCTTCAGGCCCGCCGAGGTGATGCGGACGAAGCGGCCCTTGGACTCCATCTCCTCGATGGTGGCCGCGCCCACGTAGCCCATGGTCTGGCGCAGACCGCCGACGAGCTGGTGCAGCACGTTGGCCAGCGGGCCGCGGTAGGGCACCTGGCCCTCGATGCCCTCGGGCACGAGCTTGTCGTCGGAGGCGACCTCGGCCTGGAAGTAGCGGTCCTTGGAGTACGACCTGCCCTGGCCGCGGGACTGCATCGCGCCGAGCGAGCCCATGCCGCGGTACGACTTGAACTGCTTGCCGTTGATGAACTGCAGCTCGCCCGGCGACTCCTCACAGCCCGCGAGGAGGCTGCCCAGCATCACCGTGTCGGCACCGGCGGCCAGGGCCTTGCCGATGTCGCCGGAGTACTGCAGGCCGCCGTCGCCGATCAGCGGGATACCGGCCGGGCGGGCCGCCAGGGAGGCCTCGTAGATGGCGGTGACCTGCGGGACGCCGATGCCGGCGACCACACGCGTGGTGCAGATGGAGCCGGGGCCGACGCCGACCTTGATGCCGTCGACACCGGCGTCGATCAGCGCCTGGGCGCCGTCGCGCGTGGCGACGTTGCCGCCGATCACGTCGACGTTCACGCTCGACTTGATCTTCGACATCCAGCTGAGGGCGTTGCTGTTGTGGCCGTGCGAGGTGTCGACGACCAGGAAGTCCACACCGGCGGCGGCCAGCGCCTGGGCGCGCTCCAGCGCCTCGGGGCTGGCGCCCACGGCGGCGCCGACGATCAGCCGGCCCTCCGCGTCCTTGGCCGCGTTGGGGTACTGCTCGGCCTTGACGAAGTCCTTGACCGTGATCAGGCCCTTGAGGATGCCCGCCTCGTCGACCAGCGGCAGCTTCTCGATCTTGTGGCGGCGCAGCAGCTCCATGGCGTCGGGGCCGGAGATGCCGACCTTGCCGGTCACCAGGGGCATGGGGGTCATGACCTCGCGCACCTGACGGGTGCGGTCGCTCTCGAAGGCCATGTCGCGGTTGGTGACGATGCCGAGCAGCTTGCCGTTGCCGTCGGTGACGGGGACGCCGCTGATGCGGAACTTGGCGCACAGCGCGTCGGCCTCGCCGAGCGTGGCGTCCGGGTGCACCGTGATCGGGTCGGTGACCATGCCCGACTCGGACCGCTTCACCAGGTCGACCTGGTTGACCTGGTCCTCGATGGACAGGTTGCGGTGCAGGACGCCGACGCCGCCCTGGCGGGCCATCGCGATCGCCATGCGCGACTCGGTGACCTTGTCCATGGCGGCGGACAGCAGCGGGATGTTCACCCGGACGTTGCGGGAGATGCGGGACGAGGTGTCGACCGCGTTGGGGAGCACTTCCGATGCACCCGGCAGCAGCAGCACGTCGTCGTAGGTCAGCCCGAGTGTCGCGAATTTACCGGGCACTCCGTCGACGTTGGCAGTCATGACACCTTCCCCAAATGGCCTTGATCGGTGCGGATGTCCATGCTAACGGGAAGCAGGGCTGTCTCATTCCACGGTTCCGGACCGCACCGGGCTTCGTATGTTCGTACGGAAGCGGCGCACCGCCTGTTCAACGAAGGGCCGCCGCAGGCCTACTGCTCGGCCAGTGCCCGCAGCCGGCTCAGCGCCCTGTGTTGTGCAACCCGGACGGCGCCGGGTGACATTCCCAACATCTGGCCGGTCTCCTCGGCCGTCAGCCCCACCGCGATCCGCAGCAGCAACAGCTCCCGCTGGTTCTCCGGCAGGTTGGCCAGCAGCTTCTTGGCCCATTCCGCGTCGCTGCTGAGCAGGGCGCGCTCCTCCGGCCCCAGGGAGTCGTCGGGCCGCTCGGGCATCTCGTCGGACGGGACCGCGGTCGAGCCGGGGTGGCGCATCGCCGCGCGCTGCAGGTCGGCGACCTTGTGGGCGGCGATGGCGAAGACGAACGCCTCGAAGGGGCGCCCTGTGTCCCGGTAGCGGGGCAGCGCGAGGAGCACGGCCACGCAGACCTCCTGGGCGAGGTCCTCCACGAAGTGCCGGGCGTCGCCCGGGAGGCGGGACAGCCGGGTGCGGCAGTAGCGCAGCGCCAGGGGGTGGACGTGGGCGAGCAGGTCGTGCGTGGCCTGCTCGTCTCCGTCGACGGCGCGGTGGACGAGCGCGCCGATCGCCCCTTGGGCATGGACCGCCTCGTCGTCACGCATCGGTCCATGGTGCCCTGCGGCCGCCGGGTCCGCGGCACCGCGCCCGTTGTTGTGCACCGAAGCGTTATGAGCAGGTGCGCCGGAACTCATCCCCTGCGCCCTCCCCTTCCGCTCGACCGACTCGTCCCCGAGGAACTCCACACCCTCAAGGATGCGGCATCCGCGGCGAAACCAGCAGCGGGCCTCGGGCGGACCCCCGGTCCACCCCCGTCCACCTGGCGTTCCGCGTCCTCACCGCCACCGCTGCGGCCCGCGGAGCCACCGCCACCGCCGCGGCCCGCGGAGCCACCGCCACCGCTGCGGCCCGCGGGGCCACTGCCGGGACCTGCCGTTCGGATCATCCCGGGGACGCGGGTCCTCGCCCGCCCGGGCTCTCGGCGTCGCCCGGGCCGGGGGAAGAGGCCCCCGCCGGCGCTGCCGTCGGCCACCGGCTCCCGCTCGCGCGGGTGCGGCTCGCGCGGGGGCATCCGTGTGCCCCCGCTCTCCGGCCCGCGCCGGAGGCCGCGTGTCGCAGCCGGCCCGATCCAAACGACAGGCCCTAGCGCACCAGACCCCACCGGAAGCCGAGCGCCACGGCGTGGGCCCGGTCCGAGGCGCCCAGCTTCTTGAACAGGCGCCGGGCGTGCGTCTTGACCGTGTCCTCGGAGAGGAAGAGCTCCCGGCCGATCTCCGCGTTCGAACGGCCGTGGCTCATGCCTTCGAGCACCTGGATCTCACGCGCCGTGAGCGTGGGCGCCGCGCCCATCTCGGCCGAGCGCAGCCGGCGCGGGGCGAGCCGCCAGGTCGGGTCGGCCAGGGCCTGCGTCACCGTCGCGCGGAGCTCCGCGCGGGAGGCGTCCTTGTGCAGATAGCCGCGGGCCCCGGCCGCGACCGCGAGGGCCACGCCGTCCAGGTCCTCGGCGACGGTGAGCATGATGATGCGCGCACCGGGGTCGGCGGACAGCAGCCGCCGGACCGTCTCGACGCCGCCCAGTCCGGGCATGCGTACGTCCATCAGAATCAGGTCCGAGCGGTCGGCCCCCCAGCGGCGGAGGACTTCCTCGCCGTTGGCCGCCGTCGTCACGCGCTCGACGCCGGGCACGGTCGCGACCGCGCGGCGGAGCGCCTCTCGGGCAAGCGGGGAGTCGTCGCAGACGAGGACGGAAGTCATGGCCGCCCTCCGCAGCTGATGCGCGTCACCTTGAGCCTCCAGGCTGGTACGAAATCGTCACCTGTGCGGTCGACCGTCTCGGACGCCTGCCCGAGCGCTTGTTCCTTCAACCGCCTCGCACTCTCAACGACGGTCACTCGAAAGAGTTACGGGGCCGGCTGCCATCTTCGGCACTCTACGTGAGGGCACGGACACGGTGCAGATATGCGCTCCAGACCCCCGAACTTTCATCACAACCTATGCCCCATTCAGACCCATTTCTTCCGCTTTGGCGGTGTCTGGAGCTAGATTCGCAATGAGTCATATTTTCATCTCCTTAGATCGTAGTTATACGGTCGTGGACACCGGATCCGCCAAGAACGGCTACAAGGGGTCACGTAATGGCAGATTTCTCCCGCCTTCCCGGACCGAACGCGGACCTGTGGGACTGGCAACTGCTGGCTGCCTGTCGCGGAGTGGACAGCTCGCTCTTCTTCCATCCGGAGGGCGAACGCGGTGCGGCTCGGAGTGCTCGTGAGAACTCGGCCAAAGAGGTCTGCATGAGGTGCCCGGTGCGGGCCGAGTGCGCCGCACACGCACTGGCGGTGCGTGAGCCGTACGGCGTGTGGGGCGGGCTGACCGAGGACGAGCGTGAAGAGCTGATGGGGCGGGCGCGCAACCGGCTGGTGTCGGCGTCGACATCCGGCGGGCACGCCGCCTCGAACAACTGAAGGAACGTTTCTGCTCAGAGGCACGCGCATGCGTGCCGTTGGTTTTTGGCGCGCGTGCGCGTGGCCGGGCTAGCGGCGGGCGGCCCGGGCCAGCTGGTCGAGCGTGGCCGCCACCGCGGGGACCTGCGCGAGGTCGGGCAGCGTCAGCGCGACGATCTCCCGCCGCACCGCCGGCTCCAGCGTCACGGTGCGCACGCCCCGGGGCCGGACGGACTCGACGGCCAGCTGGGGCAGCACGGCCACGCCGAGGCCGGCGCCGACCAGGCCGACCACGGCCGGGTAGTCGTCGGTGGCAAAGTCGATGCGCGGGGTGAAGCCGGCCGTCGCGCACACCTCGACCAGTTGGCCACGGCAGCGCGGGCAGCCCGCGATCCACGGTTCCTCGGCGAGTTCCCCGATGGCGACGGACTCCGCGTCCGCGAGCCGGTGGCGTTCCGGCACGAGCGCGACGAGCCGGTCCGACAGCAGCGGCCGTACGACGAGGTCGTCCCACTCCTCGGCGCCCGCCGCGCCCTCGTAGCGGAAGGCGAGGGCCACGTCGCAGTCGCCCTCGCGCAGCAGGCCGACGGAGGCGGGGGGCTCGGCCTCCTCCAGGGAGACGCGTGTGCCGGGGTGGGCCTCGCGCAGGGCGGCGAGGGCGGTGGGGACGAGCGTGGAGCTGCCGCTGGGGAAGGAGACGAGCCGGACGCGGCCCGCGCGCAGCCCCGCGATGGCGGCGACCTCCTCCTCCGCGGCGGTGAGCCCGGCGAGGATCCCGGCGGCGTGCCGCACCAGGGCCTCACCGGCCTGGGTCAGGCGCATCTCCCGTCCGGTGCGGATCAGCAGCGGGGTGCCGACGGACGTCTCCAGGGCCTTCATCTGCTGGCTGACGGCCGGCTGGGTGCAGCCCAGTTCCCGCCCGGCGGCGGAGAAGGAGCCGGTGGCCGCGACGGCGCGCAGGACGCGGAGATGACGAGCTTCGATCACTCTTCGAGGATAAGCGACGATAAGCCAGGCTTTGGATCTCCTCCGAATAATGCGTCGACGCTTTGGGGGCGGGTCCCCTAGCGTGCGGGCATGAAGCTTCTGTCTGTGAATCTGGGCCGCGCGAAGGCTGTGCCGTACACGGACAACCCGGAGGGGGTCACGGGGATCGACAAGCGGCCGGTGACGGGGCCGGTGCGGGTGGCCGCGCCGGGGCCCAAGGGCATCGGCGGGAGCGGGCTCGCCGGGGACGCGGTGTGCAAGCTGCAGCACCACGGCGGCGACGACCAGGCCGTGTACGCGATGGCGCGCGAGGACCTGGACGCGTGGGAGCGCGAGCTGGGCCGGACGCTGGCCGACGGCGCGTTCGGCGAGAACCTCACGACGGCGGGCCTCGACGTCTCCGGCGCGCGGATCGGCGAGCGCTGGCGCATCGGGCCCGAGGTGGTGCTGGAGGTCACCTGCGGGCGCATCCCGTGCCGCACGTTCCAGGGCCATCTGGGTGAGAAGGGCTGGGTGAAGCGGTTCACGCAGCGGGGCGCGCCCGGGGCGTATCTGCGGGTGGTCGAGCCGGGCGAGATCCGGGCGGGCGACGCGATCGAGGTCGTGCACCGGCCCGGCCACGATGTGACGGTGGCCCTGCAGTTCCGCGCGGTGACGACCGAGCGGACGCTGCTGCCGCGGCTGCTGGCGGCGGGCGAGGCACTGCACCCGGAGTCGCTGCGGGCGGCGCGGGAGTACGCCGACAAGCACGGCGGCTGACAGCCGCTCACCGGGCCCTTCTCCACCGACCCTTCACCGGCGAAGGGCCCGCGGGCAAGCGGATGCAGGTAGTCCAGGTCACTACCCTTCTGCCATGACAACGGCTCTGATTACGGGATCGACGGCAGGCATCGGGGCCGCGTTCGCGCGGCGACTGGCGGCCGACGGGCACAACCTGGTGCTGGTCGCACGCGACACCAAGCGGCTGCGGGAACAGGCGACCGAGCTGCACGACCGGCACGGCATCGAGGCGGAGGTGCTGACGGCCGACCTCGCCGGGGACAAGGGCATCGAGGCGGTGGCCGAGCGCCTGGGCGACCGCAGGAACCCCGTCGACCTGCTGATCAACAACGCCGGTTTCGGCAACAAGGGACGCTTTCTCGACGTCCCCATGGCCGACGAGCTGCGGATGCTGAAGGTGCACTGCGAGGCGGTGCTGCGGCTGACGTCGGCGGCGACGGAGGCGATGCGGGACCGGGGCCGCGGCGGCGTCGTGAACGTCGCGTCGGTGGCCGCCTTCGTGCCGCGCGGCACGTACGGCGCGTCCAAGGCGTGGGTCGTGCAGTTCACCCAGGGCGCGGCCCGCGACCTGGCCGGCAGCGGCGTGCGCCTGATGGCGCTGTGCCCCGGCTTCGTCCGCACCGAGTTCCACGAGCGGGCCGGCATGGGCACGGACAACATCCCCGGCTGGATGTGGCTCGACGCGGACAAGCTGGTGGCGGCGGCCCTGCACGACCTGGCCCGCGGCAAGACCCTGTCCATCCCGGACCCGCGCTACAAGGCCCTGATGGGTGCGGCGAAGCTGGTGCCGCGGGGGGTGCTGGGGGCGGTGTCGTCTAGGACGGGACGGAAGTACGGGCCGCAGTAGGCCGGTCCTGGAGCGTCTGCTGCCCCAGCGCGTCGACGATCAGCGGCACCGCGTCGGGCTCCACGCGGACGATGGCCGGGAGTACTTCCTGGAGGGTCTCGTGCCTCAGCGCCTGGGCGACCAGCGCCCGGCCGCGGGCGGGCTCGACGACGGGGGCGAGGGCCACCCAGGCGCGGACGACGGCGAAGGGCGGTCGGTCCGCGGGCCGGACGCCGGTCAGCCCGAGAGCGCGAGCCAGTTCGTCGGCACGGGCGTGTTCGCCGGCCTCCACCAGGTAGGTCACCAGAACCGCCTGGTTGCTCTCCCAGCCCGGGCGCAGGGTCAGCTCACGGGCGCGCTCGTACTCCCCGGCCTCCACCAGCGCATGGACGACCGCCCCGCCGAAGCCGGGCGGGCCGTCGTCGTCGAGCCGGGCCAGCAGGTGGTCACCCGCCTCGCTCCTGCCGAGGGTGAACCAGGCGCGCAGGAGGTCGGGGATCGCCCAGAGCTCCAGCAGTTTCCGCTCGTCACGGGACTCGGCCTGCGCCAGAGCGTCCTCGGCCGCCCGCCGGTCGCCCGCGGCGGCGAGAGCCACCGCGATCCTGGCCCAGCAGCGCACGCGGGAACCGGGGTCCGTGACCTCGCGGGTGAGTGAGACGGCCCGTTCCACCGCCCCGGCGTCGGCCAGTGCCACGACGATCTCGGCGCGCGACGGATCGCGCAGGCGTTCGTCCAGACCCGCCACGAAGGCGATGGCCCGGTCGAACTCCTCCGCCGCGCACAGCCGCTCGATCAGCGGCGTGAGCGCGAAGACACCGCCTGGGCGGTGGCCCAGTCCACGGACCAGTTCCTCGGCGGCGTCGAAGCGACCGGCGTACGCCAGCGCCTGGGCCATCTGTCCCGCATGGACCTGCTCGCCGGGGCCGACCGCGTCGGGGTCCTCCACCGTGGGCACGCCCACCTGGTCCAGCACCGCCCGTGCGGCATCGCCGAACCCAGCCTCGGCCAGGATGATCGCGGTGTGTGCCGGGTGGAGGCTCCCGCCCCTCATGGAACGCCTGATCCCGGCCTCCGTTCGCGCGACCAGCTCGGCCAGCCGGCCGGAGTCGCGACCGGATCTCACGGCACCGCGTACGAGCGCTTCGTGGCCCTCGGTCGAGCCGAGCGATGTCGCCATCTCAGTCGCCCGGTCCAGCTCACCTGCTCGGGCCCGTTCCTCGATCACCGCGCAGAGCGCCGGATCGCCGGGCTCCGTTTCCGTGTCCTTGCCCGCCAGCCGCTCCGCCCGATCGGTCTCACCCGCCTTGATGAGCGCGTTGACGACCAAGCGCACGGCCGTGTCACGGGCCTCCTCGTCGACGAGACCGCGGGCCAGGGTCTCCGCCTTCACCAGGTCGCCCGCTTGTGCCAGCCCCTCCACGACCGCCACTCTCGCGCCCGAGCGCACAGCCGGGTGCTCGATGCGCGCGACCAGTGCTCCGGCGCGAGCCCGGTCCCCGGTCGCTGCCAAGGCCCGTACCACCCGTCGCAGTGCCCATCCGCGCTCGTCGGCGCCGCCGGACAACAGGGCGGCACGCTCGGCCCGGTCGAACGCGCCGGCCTCGGCGAGCGCCTCGACGACCTCGGCGAGCAGAGGTGACGGCGCCGCCTCGGCGTCCACCGCCGCCAGGAGCGTCTCGGCCTCGCCGTCCCGTCCGGCCCGTCGCAGGGGTCCGGCGATCCGCGCCCTCACCAGGGGCCGTGCCGCGGGGTCGGCGGACCGGGCCAGCCCCTGCGCCCGGTCGAGGTGGCCCGCCTCCGTCAGAGCCGCTGCCGCCGTCGCGAGACCGAGACTCCGTACATGGTCGTGTTCCTGCCGGAGGCACAGCTCCCCGGCCCGGTCGGCGGCCCCCGCGGCCACCAGGGCCCGGACGAGATCGGCCAGCAGGTCCACCCGGAGGTCGACATCGGCGACAGCCGTGACCAGGCGCTCGGCTCGGTCGAACAGTCCGGCGTCCGCCCAGCCGCGGCTCACCTCGGCGAGGGCGTGATCCCGCTCGTCGTCGAAGTCGAAGGGGTAGCGCTCGGCGGCCTGCTCCGCCTCCTCCAGCAGCCGTACGGCCTCCGCGCGTTCACCGGCGGCGAGCCGCACGGCCGCGATGTCCGCCAGCGCCAGGGCCCTCCAGTCGAGGCTCGGGATGCTGCGGGCGAGCGCCTCCGCCCGGCGCACCCGGCCGAGCATGGCCCAGGCCCAGGGGAAGGTGCGGGTGACGGTGTCGTTGCGGTGCTCCAGTTCCTCACGCCTCAGCGAGAGCCGGACCAGGTCCCTCAGGTCGGGTACGCCCGCCTCGGTCACCATCTCCTCGGCGTTGCGTATCTCGGCGAGGGCCGCCGCGTCGCCGCCGGTGACATCGAGCATCCGGTCGTGGCGTACCGCGTCCACGGCCCAGCCGACCGCGCGCCGCAGGTCCCTTGTCTCGCGCAGGAGCGCGAAGTAGCCCGACAGCAGGTAGTCCGGCGTCCCGTCCGGCCAGCCACGGTCCCGCCAGGTGTCCGCCCAGGCGTGCAACCGCTCCCGGTGGCGGTCGAGTTCGGCGGTGCCGAGCATGTCCAGCGCCCGCTGGTGCAGCTCCTCGTGCCCGAGGAGGTAGACGTTCGACCTGACCTCGAACGTCCGCCCCGCCCGGGTGCGCAACACGTCGCGTACGCGGTACGTGACCGCGCCGGTCAGGGTGGACAGGTCGTCGGCCGTCAGGCCGCCGTTCGCCGTTGTCACCAGGGCCAGCAGGTCGTACTCCAGGCCGCCGGCCTCGATCAGGCGTTTCAGCTCGCGTTCGGCCTCGGCGCGGATCGTCTGGGCGTGCGGGGAGGGGGCGAGCGTGCGGAGGACCGCGGGGTCGCGCAGGGGGTGGCGGTCCGGTACGTCGCCCGGCAGCGGCGGGTTCAGCCGGCCCGCCACCAGGACGCGCAGGCCGGACTCCGGTGAGGCGGGCAGCAGGCCGGCGATGCTGTGGGCCTCGGCGCCGGTGGTGACGCCGCGGTCCTCGTCCAGGCCGTCGAGCAGCAGCACCAGGCGCTCGCCGCGTCCGGCGCAGGCACGGGCGGCCGCGCCGTACAGGTGCAGGAGATGGGCTTCGCGGGTCGCCTCGGTCAGATGCGCGGGCAGGTCCTCACCGGCCAGTTCGGCGAGCTGTTCCAGTACGACGTCGACGTAGGCCCCGACGTCGTTCTGGGCGCCGAGGCGGGCCGTGACGAAGAAGGGCACGATCCGCACGCCCCGGGGCGGGTGCAGCGCGAACCAGGACAGCAGCGCCGTCTTGCCCGCCCACGCCTCCGCGCGCCACCAGGCGTACGACGGGCCGGAGTCGGCCGTGCAGAAGGAGGTCAGCTCGGCGAGTTCCCGCTCGCGGCCGACGAGTTCGGCGGGGGCGATCCTGCGGACCTGCTCCCAGTACGCCGAGCGCACCTGCCGGGTGAGGACGAGGTGGTTGTGGTCGCCGGTGACGGCCACGCCGATGTCCCGCCCCGCGGCCACCGACCGCGCCCCCCGTCTCCCCCACCACCCCATCCCCTCATGATGCCAAAGCGCCGGGAGGCGACACCCGGCCCGCATGGGGACAATGGTGCTGTTCAGCCGGACCCAGGGGGGCCGGAGGTGGGGCGAGTATGACCTTCGTACAGCTCATCGAATGCAGGACCAGCCGGCTCGACGAGATGAACCGGCTGATGGACCGGTGGGTCGAGCAGACCCGTGGGAAACGGACCGCGACGCACAGTGTGGTGGCGAAGGACCGGTCCGACGCCTCGCACATCGTGGAGATCGTGGAGTTCCCGTCGTACGAGGACGCGATGCGGAACTCGGGGCTCCCGGAGACCGACCGGATCTTCCAGGAGATGGTGGCGCTCTGTGACGAGGAGCCGACCTTCACGGACCTGGACGTGGTGCGGGACGAACAGCTGTACGCGGCCACCGCACGCAGGTTCTTCGAGCTCGCGCCCGGGCAGGGTGACGCGCCGGCGTTCAACGACGTGTTCGTCGAGGACTACCACGACCACGACCCCGGCAATGTGCAGGACGTCATCGGACTGGACGCGGTGCGCCGCGAGGTGGAGGTGTGGCGCGGCGGGTTCGACTTCTCGTTCACGATCGAGGACCAGATGGCGCAGGGCGACCGGGTGTGCACCCGGTGGACCTTCCACGGGCGGCACACGGGCGAGTTCCTCGGGATCCCGCCGACCGGCCAGGACGTCACCATGACCGGCACGACCGTCCACCGGTGCACGCCGGACGGCAAGATCGCCGAGGGGTGGTGGCAGTACGACCGGCTGGGGCTGATGCAGCAGCTGGGAGCACTGGAGCCGACGGAGCTCTGACCTGCACGGGGTGCCGACTCCGGCGGGCCGGCCGAGTGCGGCGGACCAGCCCCCGCGCAGGGGGCGGGGGCCTTCGGCGGGGCGAGGGCCTTCGGCGGGGCGGGGGCTAGTCGCCTCCGCCTCCTCCGCCGCCGTCCCCGCCACCACCACCGTCACCGCCGCCTCCCCCGCCGTCGCCCCCGTCACCGCCGTCGCTGCCCCAGCCGTCGCCGCCGCCGGGTTCGTTGTCGTCGCGGTCGCGGCCCAGGTTGCTGAACCAGGGGCGGTCCCAGAGCTCCTCGTCCGTCTCCCGGCGGCGCCTGACCGCGCGGAACCTGGCCAGGCCCGTGGTGTCGCCGAGACCGAAGGACACGGCGACCGCGTGGGCCATGACGGCGTCCAGGGGGTCGGGGCTCTCGTGGTGCACCTCGGCCAGCGGCAGCAGCACCGAGCCGGGCGGCGGTCCGGGCCACCGCGAGGGGCGGGTCAGCAGGGCGACCGGCCGGTCGTCCCGCAGGAGCCGTGAGCTCTCCGCGTTCTCGCGGCGCAGGGTCCAGACCCGGTCGGGCAGGCTGATCTCGACCTTGCTCTTGGACTTGCGCGCCCTCTTGCGCAGTTCGAGCCGTGCGGAGACGTCGCCGACGTACAGGACCAGGGCGCCCGACCGGTCGGCACTGTCGGGGCGGTAACCGTACGGGGCACGCAGCCGCACGGCCGGGGCGTGCGGGCCCCAGACGTCCACGCGTACCGAGCGCCGGTCCACGGCGACGGTCACCGGTCCGGCGGGCCCGGGTGCGTGACGGCGCGCGATCCAGAGCGGTACGCCCTCCGACTGCGCCCGCGCGGCGAGAGCGGCCACGTGGTCAGGTCCCCCGCACCTGCGTACCGCCAGTTCGCCCAGGGCCCGGGCGAAGTCGGCGGTGTGACGGGTCCTCAGGGGGGTGATGGTGCCGGTCACGCGGGTGACCGGGACGAGGCCGGGGCCCTGCGGCAGCGCCCCGAGGGGGCGTTCGGTGCCACCGCCGCCGAGCCAGCGGCCCCGCAGGAACGCTTCCGCCATGGCGGCCAGGTTCAGTTCGTCCAGCGGGGTCATGCGGCCGCCCCTGCGGAGTCCGTCCTCGGTGAGCCGCACGGTCCGCGCGAACGGGTTGCGGGACTGTTCCCCGTACAGCGCCTGGTCCATTCCTGCCCCCTGATGATCCGGCTGCTGTGCTGGTAGACCGTTTCCGGCCCCGGCTCGGTTCCCGGTCCGGGAGGGGCGGCACGGCGAAGGCCCGGCACCCCTGTTCCGGGGTGCCGGGCCTTCGCTCGGCTCGGGCTCGGGCGGATCGACGCCGTCAGCCCTCGGACATCAGTCCTCAGGCATCAGCCATCGGCATGCAGCCCTCAGCCGTCATGCCTCAGCCGTTCCGCCTCAGTGGGCGTGGCCGTGGCCGTGGCCCGCGGCGGCCGGCTCCTCCTCTTCCTTCTTCTCGACGACCAGGGTCTCGGTCGTGAGCAGGAGGGAGGCGATGGAGGCGGCGTTCTCCAGGGCGGAGCGGGTGACCTTGACCGGGTCGATGACGCCGGCCTTGATCAGGTCGCCGTACTCGCCGGTGGCGGCGTTGTAGCCGCTGCCCTTGTCGAGCTCGGCCACCTTGGAGACGATGACGTAGCCCTCCAGGCCGGCGTTCTCGGCGATCCAGCGCAGCGGCTCGACGGCGGCCTTGCGGACCACGGAGACACCGGTGGCCTCGTCGCCGGTCTTGTCGAGGTTGCCCTCGAGGACCTTGACGGCGTGGACCAGGGCGGAGCCACCACCGGAGACGATGCCCTCCTCGACCGCGGCGCGGGTCGCGGAGATGGCGTCCTCCAGACGGTGCTTGCGCTCCTTCAGCTCGACCTCGGTGGCGGCACCCACGCGGATGACGCACACGCCGCCGGCCAGCTTCGCGAGGCGCTCCTGGAGCTTCTCGCGGTCCCAGTCGGAGTCCGTGGTCTCGATCTCGGCCTTGATCTGGGCGACGCGGCCCTGCACGTCGTCCTTGCTGCCGGCGCCGTCGACGATGGTGGTGTCGTCCTTGGTGACGGTGACGCGGCGGGCGGAGCCGAGGACGTCCAGGCCGACCTGGTCGAGCTTGAGGCCGACCTCCTCGGAGACGACCGTGGCGCCGGTGAGGACGGCCATGTCCTGCAGCATCGCCTTGCGGCGGTCGCCGAAGCCGGGGGCCTTCACGGCGACGGCGTTGAAGGTGCCGCGGATCTTGTTCACGACCAGGGTCGACAGGGCCTCGCCCTCGACGTCCTCGGCGATGATCAGCAGCGGCTTGGAGGCGTTGGCCTGGATGACCTTCTCCAGCAGCGGCAGGAGGTCCGCGATGGCGGAGATCTTGCCCTGCGTGATGAGGATGTAGGGGTCGTCCAGGACGGCTTCCATGCGCTCCTGGTCCGTCACGAAGTACGGCGACAGGTAGCCCTTGTCGAAGGCCATGCCCTCGGTGAAGTCCAGCTCCAGACCGAAGGTGTTGGACTCCTCGACGGTGATGACACCGTCCTTGCCGACCTTGTCCATCGCCTCGGCGATGAGCTCGCCGACCTGCTGGTCCTGGGCGGACAGCGCGGCGACGGCGGCGATGTCGGACTTCTCGTCGATCGGGCGGGCCGAGGCGAGCAGGTCGTCCGAGACGGCCTTGACGGCGGCGTCGATGCCCTTCTTCAGGGCGGCCGGGGAGGCACCCGCGGCGACGTTCTTCAGGCCCTCGCGCACGAGCGCCTGGGCGAGCACGGTCGCGGTGGTCGTACCGTCACCCGCGATGTCGTTGGTCTTGGTCGCCACCTCCTTGACCAGCTGGGCACCGAGGTTCTCGTACGGGTCCTCGATCTCGACCTCGCGGGCGATCGTGACACCGTCGTTGGTGATGGTGGGGGCGCCGAACTTCTTGTCGATGACGACGTTGCGGCCCTTGGGGCCGATCGTCACCTTGACCGTGTCGGCAAGCTTGTTGACGCCGCGCTCGAGGGCGCGACGGGCGTCCTCGTCGAACTTCAGGATCTTCGCCATGGGAGCGTGAGCCCTCTTCCGGAATCTGGGATAACGGCAACTGCGCCCCGGGCGCCCGGCTTATTGGCGATCGCGGGGGCCAGGGGCGCAGTTCAAAGCAAGGTGCTTCGGGTGAACTACTTCTCGATGATCGCGAGCACGTCGCGGGCCGAGAGGACGAGGTACTCCTCGCCGTTGTACTTCACCTCGGTGCCGCCGTACTTGCTGTAGAGCACGACGTCGCCGACGGAGACGTCGAGCGGAAGACGGTTGCCGTCCTCGAAGCGGCCCGGGCCCACGGCCAGGACGACGCCCTCCTGGGGCTTCTCCTTGGCGGTGTCCGGGATGACCAGGCCAGAGGCGGTGGTCTGCTCGGCGTCGAGCGGCTGGACCACGATGCGGTCCTCGAGCGGCTTGATGGCAACCTTGGAGCTGGTGGTCGTCACGATCCGACCTCCCCCTTCGGAGATCTCACGGGGTTAACTGTCTGAGGTGGCGACCAGGTGGATCCGTCGTCGCGGGTGCCGGACCTGCCCGTCGCTGTGTTGGCACTCTCCTGTGTCGAGTGCCAGAGCCGAGACTATGACCGTGATTAGCACTCGGTCAAGCGGACTGCTAATTGCCGACGGCGCGTCGGCCAGGCGACTTCTCCCGGCGGGGCCCGCGCAGACCTACAGGTGGTCCTCCAGCCGCCCCACCCGCAGGCCCTTCCCCTCGATCTCGCGCAGCAATCGCACCGTCCGCTCCGTCAGGGTCGCGGACGCGTCCCCCGACGGCACCGAGACGATGTCGCCGGCGCGCAGCCCGGGCGCGCCCCGGGTGTAGGTCAGCTCGCCTTCGGCGCCCAGGGACGCCCGCCACAGCACGACCGCCGCGATGCCGCAGTCGGCGGCGGCGCGCAGGGTCGTGGTGTCGTAGGTGCCGTAGGGCGGGCGGAAGAGGCGGGGGCGGATGCCGAAGCGGGCGTGGAGCTTGTGCTGCTGCCCGCAGATCTCGGCGCGCTGGCCCGCGTAGGGCAGGCCGCGCAGGGCCGGGTGGTCGAGGGTGTGGTTCTGCAGGGAGGCGCCGACCGCGCGCAGCCGCGCGAAGTGGCCGTAGCCGGGCCCCACGACGCTGTCGGTGAGGAACATGCTGACCGGCAGCCGCCGTTCGCGGACGAGGGCGACGAAGCGGGGGTCGCGTTCGGCGCCGTCGTCGTAGGTGAGGAAGACGACCGGGTCGCGGGTGGGGACGTGGTCGACGACGGGCGGCAGGCGGCGGGCCGTGGGGGCCTGGTCCCGGGCGCGTCCGTCGGAGGTGCCCGGCCGCTCCCCGGCCGGCTGCGCGCAGCCGGCCAGCAGGGCCAGCAGCGCGCAGAGCGCGGCGGCGGCCGGCCGCCTCACAGGTAGTCCTCCAGCCGCCCCACCGCGTATCCCTCGGCCGTGACCTTGTTCAGGAAGCGGCGGATCATGTCCGGCATCGTGCCCTTCCACTGCTCGGGGCCCCGGAAGTGGGTCAGGACGATGTCGCCCGGGCGCAGCGCGCGGTCCGCCTCGCGGTACTCCCAGCGGTCGACGAAGACCTCCTCGTTCCACAGCGGCACGTGGGTGATGCCGCAGGCCTTGGCGGCGCGCAGGGTCGCCCGGTCGTAGCTGCCGTAGGGCGGGCGGAAGAGGGTGGGGCGCTTGCCGAAGCGCTTCTGCATGTATCGCTGCATGCCGCAGATCTCGCGCTTCTGCGCGCGGTAGGACAGGCCCGGCATGTACCGGTGGTACAGGGTGTGGTTGTTCAGGACCACGCCCCTGGCCTGCATCTTCTTGAAGTAGCGGGGGTCGTCCTTGACCAGATAGCCGCTGAGGAACGCGGTGTAGGGGACGTCCAGGTCACTCATCATCCGCAGGAATGTGCGGTCCTTCTCGGCGCCGTCGTCGATGGTGAGGAAGACGACCTTGTCGCGGGTGGGGATCCGGGTGAAGACGGGCGGCAGGTCCGACGCCCGGTGTCCGGCCACCTGGAAGCCCTTGCGGGTCTTGATCCTGGGCTTGCGCTCGGGGGGCGGCGGCGCGGGCAGCGGGACCCGCTTCAGCTCCCAGCGGTGGGCGGCGGCGACCCGGGCGGCGTGCGCGGCGCGCAGTTTGGAGGCGTAGGAGTCGAGCGCGCGGGCCGGCGGCGCGTCGAGGGGCTGCTGTCCGCCGGCCGGGGTGACCTGGTCGCTGCCGCCGCCCTGCGCACAGCCCGAGGCGATGGCGGCGAGGGCGAGCACGGCCAGGCCGATCCGTGCACCGCCCGAGGCCCGGCTTTTGTCATTTTGTACGACTGCTCGCATGGTGCCGGATCCTCGCAGCCCGCCCCGGCGAACCCGCCCCGACACAGCGGCCCGCCGGCCCGCGTCCACCGACTGGCCCACACGACTCCCCCCGGACGTCCGTGGCCGACAATGACCGGGTGAACGACCTCGCCCTCCTCCTCAGTCCCGAAGGCCGCGCCCTCCTCGACGAGGTGCGCGACACCGACCCGGCGCGGGAGCTGGCCGTCGCGACCCGGCTGCGCCGCGAGCACCCCGCCGAGCTGGTGTCGGCGGCACTGGGGCAGGCACGGCTGCGGCAGCGGGCGGCGGTGAAGTTCGGCGCCGAGGACGCCGGGCGGATGTTCTTCACGCCGAACGGGGTGGAGCAGTCGACCCGGGCGAGCGTGGCGGCCCACCGGGCCGGGCGCATGGCCGAGTGGGGCGTGACCTCGGTGGCCGACCTGTGCTGCGGCATCGGCGGTGACGCGATCGCGCTGGCCCGGGCCGGGATCCGGGTGCTGGCCGTGGACCGGGACCCGCTGACGGCCGCGGCGGCCCGGGCCAATGCCGAGGCGCTGGGGCTGGCGGACCTGATCGAGCTGCGCGAGGCGGACGTCACGGAGGTGGACACGGGCGGCTTCGACGCCGTCTTCGTGGACCCCGCGCGGCGTGGCGGCCGGGGCCGGATCTTCGACCCCGAGGCGTATTCGCCGCCGCTGTCCTGGGCCGTGTCGGCCGCCCTGCGGGCCCCGCGCGCCGCGCTGAAGATCGCCCCGGGCATCCCGCACGAGGCGGTTCCCGAGCAGGCCGAGGCCGAGTGGATCTCCGACGGCGGCGATGTGAAGGAGGCGGTGCTGTGGTTCGGCACCGAGCCGGGCGCCGTCCGGGCCACCCTGCTGCCGGGCCCGCGCACGCTGCTCTCCCGCGGGCTGCCCGACCCCGGCGTCCGCCCGCCCGGCCGGTACCTCTACGAGCCCGACGGCGCCGTCATCCGCGCGCACCTGGTCGCGGAGGTCGCCGACCAGGTCGGCGGCGGCCTGCTCGACGCGACCATCGCGTACGTCACCGCCGACGCCCTGCGGCCGACTCCGTACGCCACCGCCTACGAGATCACCGACCATCTGCCCTTCAACGTCAAGAAGCTCAAGGCGCTGTTGCGGGAGCGCGGGGTCGGCACACTCACGGTGAAGAAGCGGGGCTCGGCGGTCGAGCCGGAGGAGCTCCGCCGGAAGGTCAAACCGCAGGGACCGCACGCGGCGACGGTGTTCCTGACCCGGGTCGCGGGAGCACCGGCGATGCTGATCGGGCACCCGGCCTGAGCCCAAGCCGCAAAGGCCGACGCCGCGGCGGTGTTCCCCACCCGGGTCGCGGGAGCGCCGGCCATGCTGATCGGGCACCCGGCCTGAGCCCAAGCCGCAAAGGCCGACGCCGCGGCGGTGTTCCCCACCCGGGTCGCGGGAGCGCCGGCGATGCTGATCGGGCGCCCCGCCTGACGTTCAGGGCAGCTCGGCCGCCCGGCCCAGCAGCAGCTCCCGCTCCCGTTCGTTGCGGGTCAGGGACGCCGCCCGCTCGAACTCCGCCCGGGCCTCGGCGGCACGGCCGAGGCGGGCGAGCAGGTCGCCGCGCACGCTGGGCAGCAGGTGGTAGTCGCGCAGGGCGGGATCGCCGGCCAGGGCGTCGACGAGGGGCAGGGCCGCCTCCGGGCCCGCGGCCATCGAGACGGCCACCGCGCGGTTCAGCTCCACGACCGGTGACGGGGAGCGGGCGGCCAGCAGTCCGTAGAGGGTGGCGATCCGGGACCAGTCCGTCTCCGCGTAGGTGTGGGCGAGCGCGTGGCAGGCGGCGATGGCGGCCTGGAGGGTGTACGGCCCCGGGCCGCCGGTGGAGGCCGCCTCGGCCCGGCCCAGCGCGTCGATGCCCCGGGCGATGAGCATGCGGTTCCAGCGGGAGCGGTTCTGGTCCTTGAGGAGGACCGGCTCGCCGGAGGGCCCCGTCCGGGCCGCCGTACGGGACGCCTGGAACTCCAGGAGCGCGGCCAGGCCGTGCACCTCGGGCTCCTTCGGCATGAGCGCGCCGAGCACCCGGGCCAGACGCAGGGCGTCCTCGCACAGGCCCGGGCGGAGCCAGTCGTCGCCGGCCGTGGCCGCGTACCCCTCGTTGAAGATCAGGTAGATGACGTCGAGGACCGAGCCGAGACGGGCCTCGCGGTCGGGGCCGTAGGGCACCTCGAAGGCGATGTTCCGCGTCGC
Organism: Streptomyces sp. XY006; assembly: GCF_002237655.1. Classification (GTDB taxonomy): domain Bacteria; phylum Actinomycetota; class Actinomycetes; order Streptomycetales; family Streptomycetaceae; genus Streptomyces; species Streptomyces levis. The sequence goes on along the minus strand of NZ_NOKT01000013.1, from coordinate 114,106 downwards.
CAGGGTGCGTTTGGCGCGGACGATGCGCTGCGCCACCGTCGCCTCCGGGACGAGGAAGGCGCGGGCGATCTCGGCCGTGGTCAGGCCGCCCAGCAGACGCAGGGTGAGGGCGGTGCGCGCCTCGGTGGACAGCACCGGGTGGCAGGCGGTGAAGACCAGGCGGAGCAGGTCGTCGTCGATGTCGTCGGGGTCGGCGGGCTCCACCGGGGGCGGGGTGGCCGACAGGTCGCGGCCGATCTCCGCGAGCTTGCGCGCGTAGTTCTCCCGGCGGCGGACCAGGTCGACGGCGCGGTGCCGGGCGGTGGCCATGAGCCAGGCGCCGGGGTTGTCGGGCACGCCGTCGCGCGGCCACTGCTCCAGGGCGGCGACAGGGGGCACCCCCACACGTTCGGTAGTGGGGGAGCGTCCTGCGCGAGCTCCTCGGCGATGCCGACGTCCCGGACGACCCGGGTGACGCCGGCGATGACCCGGGGCGACTCCATGCGGAAGACGGTCTCGATCGCCTGGGCGGTCCGGGAGGTGCCGGGCCCGGCGGTGGGCTGCGGTGTCACAACCCACCATCAGACACCCCGGGCACCTCCCCGCCAAGCAGGGCCGGTCAGCCCTCGGCGATCTGCCGGACCTCCGCGGTGATCGTCCAGTACTCCTCGTGCAGCGACAGGAACCGCTTGGTCCACTCGATGGCCTCGGCCTTGTCCTTGCACTGGCTGATCGAGCAGCCCCCGATGACCTCCTTGGTCTCGGTGAACGGCCCGTCGGTGACGGACAGCCGTCCGCCCTCCCAGGTCACCCGGGTGCCGTCGGAGGTCGGGGTGAGCCCGGCGGTGTCGAGCATGACCCCGGCCTTGGTGATCTCCTCCAGGAGTTTGCCCATCCGCTCCTGCAGCTCGGGGCTCGGGCCCTCGGCGGGGGCGTTCTTCTCGTCGATGCGGATCAGGGTGAGAAAGCGCGGCACGGTGACTCCTCGGTGCGTCGGGCGGGGCCTCTCCCCGCTCTCACCCCTGCGTCGAACGGGGGACCGCCGGATCGACACCCTCACCGGATTTCTCCGAGAAATTTCCTCCGGGCCGTGTCCGCGCAGGTCAGCGCAGGTCAGCACAGGTCAGCGCAGCGACTCCCACAGCTCGCGGGCCTCGGGCTCGTCGGCCACCACCCGGTTCGGGTCGGACGGCGCCCGCACCACCGGCATCATCACCGTCCGGACCCGGCTCGACGACAGGTGCTGCAGGCTCTGGCCGAGGCGGGTGAGCTCGCTCAGCGAGTCCAGGCCGGTGTCGGTGGTGAGGCCGGCGGTCACCGCGTCCGCGACCCGGTACAGCTCGGCCGGGTCGGTGAGCAGATCCTGGGCGGCGATGCGGTCCAGCAGGGCCTTGACCAGTTTCTGCTGCAGACCGATGCGGCCGAGGTCGCTGCCGTCGCCGATGCCGTGCCGGGTGCGGGCCAGGCCCAGGGCCTGGGTGCCGTCCAGGTGGTGGGTGCCGGCCTTCAGGTGCAGATGGCTGTCGTCGTCGGCTATGTCCTCGTCCGTGGTGACGGTGACCCCGCCGAGCGCGTCGACGAGCCGCGCGAAGCCGGAGAAGTCGATCTCGATGTAGTGGTCCATGCGGACGCCGGTCATCGACTCGACCGTCTTCACCGCGCAGACCGGGCCGCCGACCGCGTAGGCGCTGTTGAACATCGCGTACCGGGAGACCGCCGTCGCACCGCCGTCGGAGCGCGGGCAGGACGGGCGGGTGACCAGGGTGTCGCGCGGGATGCTCACCACCGTCGCGCTGGTCCGCCCGGCGTCGAGGTGGACGACCATCGCCGTGTCGGAGCGGGCGCCGCCGCTGTCGCCGCCGCCGAGCCTGCGGTTCTCCTCGCCGCTGCGCGAGTCCGAGCCCAGCACCAGGATGTTGAGCGCCTCGCCGGGCGGGGCCGCCGCCTCGGGCGAGGGCGTGGTCACCGGCTTCGGCGGGCGGTTGTCGCCCAGCGCGTTGTCGATGTCGACACTGGTGATGTTGTCGTTGAGGTGCCAGTAGGCCCAGCCCGCGGCACCGGCGGCGAGCACCAGCAGTCCCGCCAGAGTGAGGCCGGCGGTCCGCAGAGCGATCGACCGCCGGCCCGTCCTCGTGCCCTCGTCCCCGTTCGCGTCGTCTCCCGTCACAGACAGGAACATAAGTCCGAATTATTACGGGCAGGGGAATCAGGACGCGTTTTCTTCGGAAATTCTCAGACTTCGGGGCCTGGACTCACCTCGGTGTCCTCAAGGGCACCTGGGGGCACGGGCGTTGGGGCCCGCAGCGAGCGCTCGAAAGTTTCGGCTGTGTAACCGATTGGCTTCGGCGCCTCACGCGGGCGGCGCCGTGCTGCTGCGCACCACCAGGCTGGTGGCCAGTTCCACCCGGGTCGCCGCCGGGGTGTCCCGGTCCCGGCCGAGGTCGAGGACCAGCTTCGCCGCCGCCTCGGCCATCTCCGTCAGCGGCTGCCGCACGGTCGTCAGCGGCGGCCCGACCAGCGGGGCCACCGGCAGATCGTCGAAGCCGACCACGCTCAGGTCCTCGGGGATGCGCAGCCCCAGCTCCCGCGCGGCCTCGTACAGCCCGAGCGCCTGGAGGTCGTTGCCGGCGAAGACGGCGGTGGGCCGGTCCGGGCGGCGCAGCAGTTCCAGGCCCCGCCGGTAGCCGGCCTCGTGGTGGAAGTCGCCGTCCGCGATCAGCGAGGTGTCCACCGGCAGCCCCGCGGTCTCCAGCGCGGCCCGGTACCCGTCCACTCGGGCCCGGCTGCACATCATCTGCGACGGCCCGCTGATCGCGCCGATACGGCGGTGCCCCAGCTCGACCAGGTGCCGGGTGGCCGCGAGCCCGCCCTGCCAGTTGGTCGCGCCGATCGAGGGCACGTCGGCGCCGGGGTCGCCGGCCGGGTCCATCACCACGAACGGGATGGAACGGCTGGTGAGCAGCGCCCGCTGCGACTCGTCGAGCCCGGACAGCACGAGCACCACGCCGTGCGGCCGGCGGGCCGCGACCTGGTCGGCCCAGCTCCGCCCGGGGGTGAGCCGCCCCGCGCTCTCGGAGAGCACCACACTCAGCCCCGCGTCCCGGGCCACGTTCTCCACACCCCGGATGACCTCCATCGCCCAGGCGCTCTCCAGCTCGTGGAAGACCAGGTCGATCAGGGGCGAACGGGTCGCCTCGGCCCGGCGGCGCCGGTAGCCGTGGGCGCGCAGCAGGTCCTCGACGCGGGCCCGGGTGGCGGGGGCGACGTCGGCCCGGCCGTTGAGGACCTTCGAAACAGTCGGGGCCGACACGCCGGCCTCGCGGGCGATCTCGGCGAGCGTGGCGGTCTGCGCGGTGCGCCCCTGCGTCCGGATTTGCGTCCGGCTTTCAACGGGCTCCGGGGTTGTCATGGCGGCGATCGTATCCCTGCGGGCCCCCTTGACGAAGTCCTCGTGGCGCCATAGGTTCCCGGAACATTCGATATCGATTTCGAAACATTCGTGGAAGCGGGCTCGGGAACGGTCGTCAGCGGCGTTCACGCGCCCGCCCGCACCATTCGTCAGAGGGCCGCCCCGTCCACCCGACAGGAGCTTCATGACCACCGCGCCCTGGCGTGACCCCGCCCTGCCCGCCGCCGCCCGTGTCGACGACCTGCTCTCCCGGATGACCCTGGAGGAGAAGACCGCCCAGCTGTACGGCGTGTGGGTGGGCGCCGCGACGGACGGCGACGGGGTCGCCCCGCACCAGCACGACATGACCGTCGAGCACTCCGAGGAGGAGTGGGCCGAGCTGATCACCCAGGGCCTGGGCCAGCTCACGCGTTCCTTCGGCACGGCCCCCGTGGACCCGGCGCTCGGCGCGCAGGCCCTGGCCCGCGCCCAGCGCCGGATCGCCGAGGCCGGCCGCTTCGGCATCCCGGCGGTCGCCCACGAGGAGTGCCTGGCCGGTTTCACCGCCTGGCAGGCCACGGCCTACCCGGTCCCGCTGGCCTGGGGCGCGGCCTGGGACCCGCCGCTGGTCGAGGAGATGGCCCGGCGCATCGGCGAGGACCTGCGGTCGGTCGGCGTCCACCAGGGCCTCGCCCCCGTCCTGGACGTCGTACGCGATCCGCGCTGGGGCCGTGTGGAGGAGACCATCGGCGAGGACCCCTACCTGGTCGGCACGATCGGCACGGCCTATGTGCGGGGCCTGGAGGCGGCCGGGGTCGTCGCCACGCTCAAGCACTTCGCCGGGTACGCCTCCTCGGCCGGGGCGCGCAATCTCGCCCCCGTGCGGGCCGGGATCCGCGAGTTCGCGGACGTCACCCTGCCGCCGTTCGAGATGGCGCTGCGCGAGGGCGGGGCCCGTTCCGTGATGGCCGCGTACAACGAGACCGACGGGGTCCCGGCCTCCGCGGACCCCGAGCTGCTGACGCGGTTGCTGCGCGAGGAGTGGGGCTTCACCGGCACGGTCGTCGCCGACTACTTCGGCATCGGGTTCCTGCAGACCCTGCACCGGGTCGCCGGCACCCCGGCCGAGGCGGCCCACGCGGCCCTCGCCGCCGGCATCGACGTCGAGCTGCCCACCGTCAAGTGCTACGGCCCGCCCCTGCTGGACGCCGTCCGCGCGGGGCAGGTCCCCGAGGAACTCGTGGACCGCGCGGCCCGCCGCGTGCTGCTGCAGAAGTGCGAACTGGGCCTGCTCGACGAGGACTGGACGCCCGAGCCCGCCGGCCCCGTCACCCTGGACTCCACGGGCAACCGGATCCTGGCCCGCCGCCTGGCCGAGGAGTCGGTGGTCCTGCTGGACAACCCCGACGGCCTGCTGCCGCTGGCCCCCGACACCCGGATCGCGGTGGTCGGCCCCCGGGCCGCCGACGCCCTGGCCATGCTGGGCTGCTACTCCTTCCCGTCCCACGTCCTCACCCACCACCCGGGGGTGCCGGCCGGCATCGAGATCCCGACCGTCCTGGACGCGCTGCGCACCGAACTGCCCGACGCGAAGGTGACGTTCGCGCAGGGCTGCGACGTGACGGACCCGGACACCGCGGGCTTCGACGAGGCCGTCGCCCGCACCGCGGAGGCCGACGTGTGCGTGGCCGTGCTCGGCGACCGGGCGGGCCTGTTCGGCCGGGGCACCTCAGGCGAGGGCTGCGACGCGAGCGACCTCGGCCTGCCGGGCGTCCAGGGCGCTCTGCTGGACGCCCTCGTCGCCACCGGCGTGCCGGTGGTGCTGGTCCTGCTGACCGGCCGCCCCTACGCGCTCGGCCGCTGGCGGGGCCGCCTGGGCGCGGTCGTCCAGGCCTTCTTCCCGGGGGAGGAGGGCGGCCCAGCGGTGGCGGGAGTGCTGTCGGGCCGCGTGAACCCCTCGGGCCGCCTGCCGGTGAGCGTCCCGCGGGAGCCCGGCGGGCAGCCCTGGACCTACCTCCAGCCGCCCCTCGGCCTGGCCGGCGAGGTCAGCAACCTCGACCCGACACCGCTGTACGCCTTCGGTCACGGCCGGTCCTACACCTCGTTCGCCTGGGAGGACGCGACGGGCGGCGACACGGAGATCGGCACGGACGGCGGCTGCGACCTGGCCGTGACGGTCCGCAACACCGGAGACCGCGAGGGCGCCGAGGTGGTGCAGCTGTACCTGCACGACCCGGTGGCCTCGGTGACCCGCCCCGACGTCCGGCTGGTCGGCTACCAGCGCGTGGCGCTCGCCCCCGGCGAGGCGGCCCGGGTGACGTTCCGTTTCCACACGGACCTCTCGGCGTTCACCGACCGCTCGGGCCGCCGGGTGGTCGAGCCGGGCGCGCTGGAGCTACGGCTGGCGGCGTCCAGCGCGGACGTGCGCCACACGGCGCACCTGACGCTCACGGGTCCGGTCCGGGTCACCGGGACCGGACGGCGCCTGCGGTGCGAGACGGAGGTGGCGGAGGTGGGGTGAGCCTCCGGGGGACGTGGTGCTGTGGTGCGGCAGGGCCGAGGGCTGACCGGGAGCTCCCGGTCAGCCCTAGCCCACCGATTCGAACCGCCAGCGGTGCACGGCCCGGGTGACCAACCCCTGGTCCGGCTCCGGCAGTTCGGGCAGCTCGGCGTCGTACGGGGCGTCCCACCAGGTGATGACGAGGACGCGGTCCTGCGGGGCGCGCAGGGTCTCGCGGCGCAGCGGCGGGCGGGGCAGCTCCTGGGCGCGGGCCCAGGCCAGCAGGTCCTCGCCCCGCCCGGGCACGGCCCGCGCCTCCCACATCAGGGCGACCGTCACGAGTAGAGGTTCTCCTTGCTCACCTCGTGCACATGGTCGTGGTCGTGGCCCGGCACGTGCGGCTCGGTCACCGGAAGCGAGGAGTCCGCGGACAGGTCCCAGCTCGACGCGGCCCGGTTGCGGGCGACCATCTCGGCGCCGAGCGCGGCGACCATCGCGCCGTTGTCCGTGCACAGCTTGGGCCGCGGCACCCGCAGCCGGATCCCGGCGGCCTCGCAGCGCTCCTGGGCCAGGGCGCGCAGCCGGGAGTTGGCGGCCACGCCGCCGCCGATCATCAGGTGGTCGACGCCCTCGTCCTTGCAGGCCCGGACGGCCTTGCGGGTCAGCACGTCCACGACCGCCTCCTGGAAGGAGGCCGACACGTCCCGCACCGGCACCTCCTCGCCCGCCGCCCGCCTGGCCTCGATCCAGCGGGCCACGGCCGTCTTCAGTCCGGAGAAGGAGAAGTCGTAGGCCGGGTCGCGCGGGCCGGTCAGACCGCGCGGGAAGGCGATCGCGTGCGGGTCGCCCTCCTTGGCGTAGCGGTCGATGACCGGGCCGCCGGGGAAGCCGAGGTTCAGCACCCGGGCGATCTTGTCGAAGGCCTCGCCGGCCGCGTCGTCGATGGTGGCGCCCATGGGGCGGACGTCGGAGGTGATGTCGGAGGAGAGCAGCAGCGAGGAGTGCCCGCCGGAGACCAGCAGCGCCATCGTCGGCTCGGGCAGCGGGCCGTGCTCCAGCTGGTCCACGCAGATGTGGGAGGCGAGGTGGTTCACGCCGTAGAGGGGCTTGCCCAGCGCGTAGGCGTACGCCTTCGCCGCGGAGACGCCGACCAGCAGGGCGCCGGCGAGGCCGGGCCCGGCGGTGACCGCGATGCCGTCGAGGTCCCGGGCGCTCACCCCGGCCTCCTTCAGCGCGCGGTCGATGGTGGGCACCATCGCCTCCAGGTGGGCCCGGGAGGCGACCTCGGGGACGACACCGCCGAACCGGGCGTGCTCGTCGACGCTGGAGGCGACGGCGTCGGCCAGCAGGGTGGTGCCCCGGACGATGCCGACGCCGGTCTCGTCGCAGGAGGTCTCGATTCCGAGAACGAGGGGTTCGTCAGCCATGGATCTCGGTTCCTTGTACGGAGTTCTCGGGGGTGGTCAGGCGCATCACCAGGGCGTCCACGTTGCCCGGCTGGTAGTAACCGCGCCGGACGCCGATGGGCTGGAAGCCGAACCGTTCGTACAGCTTCTGCGCGCGGACGTTGTCCACGCGGCACTCCAGCATCACCTCGGCGCACTCGAACGCGGTGGCCGCGCGCAGCAGTTCGGCCAGCAGCCGGCCGCCGAGGCCGGTGCCCCACAGCTCGCGGGCGACGGCGATGGTCTGGACGTCGGCCTGCTCGCCGGAGGAGACCAGACCCGCGTAGCCGACGATCCGGGGGCCGGCCTCGGCGACCACGTACCGCCGGTTGGCCTCGGGCCCGCGGGCGTGGGCCAGTTCGGACCAGAACATGCCCCGCGACCAGGCGTCGTCGGGGAACAGGTCCCGCTCCAGCTCCAGCACGGGGTCGATGTCCCACCAGCGCATCTCGCGCAGCGCACACGTCTCGGGATCGGTCACGGGATCGGTCACTTGGGGGTGACCACCTTGTAGTTCTTGGGGACCTGGGCGTCGGGGCGGCGCAGGTAGAGCGGCCGCGGCGCGGGCAGTTCCTCGCCGGCCGCCAGTCGCTCCGCGGCCAGCCGGGCCAGGGCCGCGGCGGACACGTGCTCGGGCTCGTGGGCCTTGGGGAAGGTGTCCGGGTAGAGCAGCGCGCCGGCGCCCACCGCGGGCAGGCCGGCGACCTGCCCGGCGATGTCGGCGGGCCGGTCGACGGCCGGGTCGGTCAGGCGGGTGCGGGAGTCGGCGTAGCGCGCCCAGTAGACCTCCTTGCGGCGGGCGTCGGTCGCGACGACGAACGGGCCCTCCAGGTCGGCGGCGTAGGCGAGGCCGTCCAGCGTGCACACGCCGTGCACGGGGACGCCGAGCGCGAGCCCGAAGGTGTCCGCGGTCATGAGGCCGACGCGCAGTCCGGTGTACGGGCCCGGGCCGATGCCGGCGACGATCCCCGTGACGGCGTCGAGGCGCAGACCGGCCTCGGCGAGCACCCGGTCGATCGCCGGCAGCAGCAGTTCCCCGTGCCGCCGGGCGTCCACCTGGCTCGACGAGGCGATGACGTCGTGTCCGTCGTGCAGCGCGACGGTGACGGCGGGTGTGGCGGTATCCAGAGCGAGCAAGAGCACGCAAACAGCCTACGGCTCCCCGGGGCCCGGCACGGCCGCGCCCGCCGGGTCGCCGCCTGCTGCTACCGTCACCTACCGTCACGAGACATGTACGCAGGGACGCGACGCCCGGAGGTGGCCGCCGGTGGCTTTCAGCAGCTCGTCAATCGTGGCCGGGCTCACCGCCGCGGCCCTCGCGACGGTCGGCTACCTCGCCCACCAGGCGTCCACGCACCTGCCCGCGGGGATGGGCCGGGCCCAGGCGGGCGCCACCCCGGCGCCCGGCACCTCGCAGGCGCCTTTGGCCCGCAGGGACCCGGCCGCGCTGCCCGACGGGTCGGGGCAGGGTGCGCGGGTCGTGTACTCGCTGCGCCGGGACCGGGTCTGGCTGGTCGGCGCGAACGGCAAAGTCGCCCGTACGTTCGAGGTGGATCCGAGCACGGTGGATCCGGCCCCGGGCCGTTACGCGGTGACGTCCCGCTCGAACTCGGTCACCGGCTCGGACGGCGTCCCCGTCGAGCACGTCGTGCGGTTCACCAGCGTGGACGGTGTCGTGGTCGGGTTCAGCTCGGCCGTCGACGAGACCAAGGCCGCGCCCGACCCGAGGGTCCGCACGGGCGGCATCCGCGAGTCGCGCGCGGACGGCGACGCGATGTGGACGTTCGCGACGATCGGCCGCACGGTGGTCGTGGTCCGCTAGGGCCCGCCATCAGGGTCGGACACCCGACGGGCTCGGGCGGATCAGGCGGCTTCGCGGTGCGTCTTCAGCGGCGCGGACAGCTCCGGCTCGGGAGCGCGCGGGGGCGTGGAGATCAGCGCCGCGGCCTCACCCGCCGCCAGCAGCTCCCGCATGGACACCCCGCCGACCGCGAACGGCAGCGGCTGCCTCTTGCTCTCTGTAGCCGACATGGACGCCTCCTGGTGGCCGGGGGCGGACGTAGTTAGGTAGACCTAACTACGGACTGGATACCATGTGACCACGGACAAGACGCCGAACGCAACATCTTGCCGACGCCTTGTCGGAACGTTCATCGAATACGCGCAATCACACGCCGGGGTTGGGCGGGAGCCCGCGCCGGAACCAGGGGCCCGGGGTCGCGCGCAGGGGGAACGCGGGTCACGCCGTCAGGACGCTCAGGTCCGTCGCGCTCCAGCGTTCGCCCAGGCCGGTGATCGTCATCTGCCGGACCTCGTCCGTCGTGTCGCCCACCGCGCGGTGGATGACGACCTGGAGACGGTCCTCGGTCAGCTCCTCGACCTTGCCCTCGCCCCACTCCACGACCACCACGGACTCGGGCAGGGAGACGTCGAGGTCGAGGTCCTCCATCTCGTCCAGCCCGCCGGAGAGCCGGTACGCGTCGACGTGGACCAGGGGCGGCCCGTCGCCCAGCGAGGGATGGACCCGGGCGATCACGAACGTCGGCGAGGTGACGGCCCCGCGCACGCCGAGCCCCTCGCCCAGCCCGCGCGTCAGCGTCGTCTTGCCCGCGCCGAGCTCCCCGCTCAGCATCACCAGGTCACCCGCGCGCAGCAGTTTCGCGAGCCGGCGGCCCAGCTCCCGCATCTGCTCGGGGGACGTGACGACGATCTGGACGGAGGATCCGGGCTCAGCCGGGTTGTGCGGTGCTGCTGGTGCTTCCATAGCCCTTCACGGTAGCCCCTGCGGGCACGGCACCCGTGCGGGTGAGCAGGTCGGCGAGGCGGTCGGTGACCACTTCCGGGTGCTCCAGCATCACCAGATGCCCCGCGTCCGGCACCAGCACGAGCTCGGCGTCCGGCAGCAGATCCGCGATGGCCTCGCTGTGCTCGCTCGGCGTGACCAGGTCCTGCACCCCGGCCAGGACGAGGACCGGCAGCTCCGCGAAGCACCCGAGCGCCTCGGTCTTGTCGTGGTCGTTGAACGCCGGGTAGTACTCGGCGACCACGTCGATCGGGGTGCTCTCGATCATCCGCTCGGCGAACCGCGCGACGGCCGGGTCGACGTCCCGGGACGCGAACGAGTACCGCTTGATGACCCCGGCGAACAGTTCCGCCGTGGCCCGGCGCCCCTTCTCCACCAGCTCGGCCCGCTGCCCCAGCGCCTTCAGCACCCCCGGCAGCACCCGCCGCACCGCGTTGACGCCCGCGACGGGCAGCCCGTAGTTGACCTCGCCGAGACGGCCCGACGACGTCCCCACGAACGCGACCCCGACGACCCGCTCGCGGATCAGCTCCGGGTACTGGTCGGCCAGCGCCATCACCGTCATACCGCCCATGGAGTGCCCGACCAGCACGATCGGCCCCTCGGGCACGGCCGCGTCGATGACGGCCTTCAGGTCGCGGCCCAGCTGCTCGATGGTGACCGACTCGCCCCGCGCCTGCGCCACACCCCGCCCGGAGCGGCCGTGGCTGCGCTGGTCCCAGTGCACGGTCCGCACGACCCCCCGCAGGGCCGCCCGCTGGAAGTGCCAGGAGTCCTGGCTGAGGCAGTAGCCGTGGCTGAAGACGACGGTGACCGGCGCGGGCGCCTTGCGGCCGAAGAGCCTGCGGCGGCGCGGCCCGATGGCCGGCGCGGCCTCCGCGTCGACGTCGTCGACCTCGTAGTACAGCTCGGTGCCGTCGTCGGCGAACGCCTTGCCGGGCATGCCGCGCAGCGAGCCGTAGGGCCCCGCCGAGTCGAGGGCGAGCCGGGCCTTCTGGCGCATGCCCCGGCCGACCGTCATCCGCTCCAGGGCGACACCGGCGGCCGCGCCCGCGGCCACCACGCCTATCGCGACGCCGGCGAGGCCGGTCGCCCGGCGCCAGCCTCCCGCCGCCCCCGCGGCGGAGGCCGCGACGGCCGCGGAGGCGACGTCGGCGACGACCTCCGCACTGCTCTCGCTCACGTACCGCTCCTCTTCGCCGGGCTGCCGGCCGGGTGACTCGCTGTGTCGGATGATGCCGTGGGGCTGCTGGTGCCCCTGTTACCAGGGTGCCTTTCGTTTCTGGCGTGACCAGTCCTACCGGTGCGAGTTACCCGTCCTGTTCCTCATTCACATAGACGCGGGGAACGCGCGTTCCGATCCGGGTCACGATCTCGTAGGCGATGGTTCCGGCCGCCTGCGCCCAGTCCTCGGCGGTGGGCTCCCCGCGGTCCCCGGGCCCGAAGAGGACCGCCTCGGCGCCCGGCGCGGGCGCGTCGCCGCCCAGGTCGACGACGAACTGGTCCATCGCGACCCGCCCCGCGATCGTCCGCCACTTGCCCTCCACCAGCACCGGGCCGGCCGAGGAGGCGTGCCGCGGGATGCCGTCCGCGTAGCCGAGCGGGACGAGGCCGAGGGTGGTCTCGCCGGGCGTGACGTACCGGTGGCCGTAGCTGACGCCGTGGCCGCCCGGGACCCGCTTGACCAGGGCGAGCGAGGCGGACAGCGTCATCACCGGGCGCAGTCCGAAATCGGCCGGGGTGCCCAGCTCGGGGCTGGGCGAGATGCCGTAGGTGGCGATGCCGGTGCGGACCAGGTCGAAGTGGCTCTCGGGGAGCGTGAGCGTGGCCGGGGAGTTGGCGATGTGCCGGACCTCGGGACGTACGCCCTGCCCCTCGGCGTGGGCGACCATCTCGCGGAACAGGCCGAGCTGGGCCGCGATGGAGGGGTGCCCGGGCTCGTCGGCGCAGGCGAAGTGCGACCACAGGCCGGTGACCCGCAGCAGCCCCTCGGCCTCGGCGCGCAGGGCCTCGCCGACCAGGGCGGCCCAGTCCTCCCCGGGCTGGCAGCCGTTGCGCCCGAGGCCGGTGTCGGCCTTGAGCTGCACCCGCGCGGGCCGGCCGGCCGCCCGGGCCGCCTCGGTGACCTCCCGCAGGGCCCACAGGCCGCTGACGGAGACGTCCAGGTCGGCCTCGATCGCCTCGCGCCAGGGTCCGCCGGGCGTCCACAGCCAGCACATGATGCGGCCCGGCAGTCCGGCGGCCCGCAGGGCGAGGGCCTCCTCGGGGGTGGCCGTGCCCAGCCAGCTCGCTCCCGCCGCGAGGGCGGCACGGGCACACGGCACAGCCCCGTGGCCGTACGCCTCGGACTTCACCACGGCCATCACGGCCGCGCCCGGGGCATGGGCGCGCAGGGCCCGCACGTTGGCCCGCAGGGCGGCCAGGTCGATCTCGGCGCGGGCCCGCAGGGGCGCGGTCCGCGGGGCTGTTCTCTCGCTCATCGCGCCCAGTGTCTCAGAGGGCCCCGGCCCGCCCCGGGCACCGGCCCCGCCAGCAGGTCGCCTACGTCCCGGGCCGCCGTCCCCACACGAACACCCGGTCGCCCTTCCTCAGCACGCCCCACAGCCGCCGCGCGTCCCCCACGGTGAGGTTCACGCAGCCCATCGAGCCGACGGGGGTGTGCAGACTGCCGTAGACGCCGTGGAAGGCCTGGCCGCCGCTGAAGAACTGGGAGTAGGGCATCGGGGTGTTGTACAGCGTCGACCAGTGGTTCTTGTGCCGCCAGTAGATCCTGTGCCAGCCGGCCCGCGTCCGGTACCCGGCCCGTCCGCTGCGGATGGGCACCGCCCCGAACACGACCGTCCTGCCCTTCTGCACCCACATCAGCTGCCGGTCGAGGTCCACGCACGCCACGGGGTGGCCGCGCACCGGGCACCTCCCGGCGGCGTCGGGGTTCGTGCGCGCCGACAGGTACCGCATCCGTGACCAGGTCACCGGCCCGGCGAACCCGATGGCCGGCTTGATCCCCTGCCGCACCTGGAACGCCCGGACGGCACGGCAGTCGGCCGCCGACTGCACCCCGTCCACGCGCAGCCCCAGCCAGCGCTCGACCTGCCGCTGGTACGGCCCCGTCTTCCCGGTACAGCTCACCTGCGCGACGGCCTCCCCGAGCGGCACGTACTCCACCAGCGCGTACGTCCCCGCCGCGGCGCTGCGCGGCTCGACGGCTTCCTCCTCGGCGGACGGCGTGTACACCGCGGGCGGCAGCGCCTGGTCGGGCGTGTCGAGCGCCCAGGACTGCACGGCCGCGGGCGCCACGCCGGGCACGAGCTCGGCCAGGGCGCCGGGAGCGGGCGGCACGGGAGCGGCCCCGGCCGCCCCGACGGGCAGCACGGCGACAGCGGCGAGCAGCAGGGCGAGAACACGGCCGGCGGTACGTCTGCGGGTCATGCCCCCAGACAAGCGCGCCCTGGAACCACCCCACGGACGCCGCGCGGCCCGATCACCCGGAGGCATCAGCGCCCCGCGCACACACCGCAGGCACCAGCGCCCCGGGCACAGGGAGGCCCCAGCCCTCGGGCACCCCAACACCCCGGCCGCCCCGCCCCGGCCGCCCGGTGCCTGGTGCACCCGGTCCGGCCACCCCTCACCCTTCAGGCCCGCCCGGCGCACTTCAGCCCATCCACCCGGCGCCCGGCGACCCCGTTCCGGCCAGTCCTCACCCCTTCGGGCCCGCCCGCCGGCCACCCCTCGGTCCATCCCGGCCCGCCGGCACCCGACGAACCCGGCCCGGCCACCCACCAGCCCGTCCGGCGATTGAGGACGAGGCCGTTCAGGCCGAAGCGGGGGCCCGGGGGCGGCAGCCCCCGGACTCGGGCGGCAGCCGGGGCCGGCGGCAACTCCCGGAGTTACGCAGCAACCAGGGCTCGGGGCGGCAGCGCCCACGCTCACGCCTGAGCAGAGGCCCGGGCCGCTATCCCGAGCCCGGGCCGCAGGGTCGCCGCCCGCTTCACCCCCGCACGTTCCGCCAAGCCTCCGGAATCGCCGCTGCCACATCGTGCGCCCCCACCGGCGCCCCGTCCGCCGCCAGCCGCCCGGCCAGCCCGTGCACGTACGCCCCCACGCTGCCCGCGTCCACCGCCGACAGCCCCGCCGCCAGCAGCGACCCGGCCAGCCCCGACAGCACGTCCCCGCTGCCCGCCGTGGCCAGCCACGACGTCCCCGTCGCGTTCACCCGCACCGCCCCGCCCCCGGAGTCGGCCACCAGCGTCGTCGACCCCTTCAGCAGCACGGTCGCCCCGTACCGCCCCGCCAGCTCCCGCACCGCCGTGAGACGCCCCTCCTCGACCTCCCGGCGCTCCACCCCCAGCAGCGCCGCCGCCTCCCCCGCGTGCGGCGTGAGCAGCGTCGGCGCCCGGCGCGCCCGCACGACGTCCACGTCCGCCAGCCGCAGCCCGTCCGCGTCCACCAGCACCGGCACGTCCGCCGCCAGCACCTCCCCGACCGAGGACGCGTCGTCGCCCGCCCCGGGCCCGACGACCCACGCCTGCACCCGCCCGGCGTGCTTGGGCCCCCGGTCCGACACGAGCGTCTCGGGGAACCGTGCGAGCACCGCGTCCCCGGCCGGCCCGACGTACCGCACGGCCCCGGCCCCGCCCCGCAGCGCTCCCGCGACCGCGAGCACCGCCGCCCCGGGGTAGCGGGCCGACCCGGCCGCGATCCCGACCACTCCCCGCCGGTACTTGTCGCTCTCCGCCCGCGGCACCGGCAGCAGCCGGGCCACGTCCACGTGCTGCAGCGCCTCCAGCTCGGGCTCCGCGGGCAGCTCAAGGCCGATGTCGACCAGCCGCACCGACCCGGCGTACTCGCGCGCCGGATCGATCAGCAGCCCCGGCTTGTGGGTCCCGAACGTCACCGTCAGATCGGCCCGGACCGCGACGCCCCGCACCTCCCCGGTGCCGGGGTCCACCCCGCTCGGCAGGTCGACGGCGACCACGGCCCCGCGCGACCGCCCGGCGGCCGCCGCCAGCGGCACCGCCTCCGGCCGCAGCCCGTCCTTCCCCCCGATCCCTACGATGCCGTCGACGACGAGATCGGCCCGCTCGACCAGCTCCTCGACACCGCCGTCACCGCCCCCTGCACCCCCGGCGCCCCCACCGCCCCCGACCGCCTCACCGGCCGCGACAACCCGCCCACCGGCCCGCCTCAGCGCCGCCAGCCCCGCCGCGTGCGCCCGCTCCGGTGCGAGCAGCACCGCCGTCACCCCGGCCCCCCGCCGGGCCAGCCGCGCCCCGGCGTACAGGGCGTCACCGCCGTTGTCCCCGCTGCCGACCAGCAGCACCACCCTGCTGCCGTACACCCGCCCCAGCAGGTCGGCGCAGGCCGCGGCGAGCCCGGCGGCGGCGCGTTGCATCAGCGCCCCCTCCGGCAGCCGGGCCATGAGCTCCCGTTCGGCGTTCCTGACCGTGTCCACGCTGTACGCACTCCGCATGGAGGTCGAGTTTCCCGTACGACCCCCGGGCCACTCCCGCGCACCGGGCGCACCCGGGTCCCGTGTCGGTCTTCCCGTGCCGGTTCCATTGACGCTCCGGCGCGCCTTTGCCAGACTCCCGGCGCGCAGAAAGCGCTTGCCCCCCCACGTTCGACGAAACCGAGGCCCCCATGGGACGCAGAGCCGCATTACTGGCCGCCGCCGGCGCCACCGCCCTCCTCACCACCGCCGCCACCCTGACCGCACCCGCCACCGCCGCCCCCACGCGCGCCCTGGCCTGCGGGGACGGCTCCTTCCAGGCCGAGGCCGTACAGAGCGGCAGCACTTGGACCGCCCGCCGCGGCGGCAGCACGGTGTACACCGGCACGGACCTGCGCGCCGCCGTGCAGGCGGCGGTCAACAGCCTCACGGCCGGCCGCACCACGAAGGAGCGGGTCGTGGTCCGCGGCTCGGGCTCGATGGCGGCGAGCTCCCGCATCTCGCTGCCCAGTTACACCGTCCTCGACGTCTGCGGCACCATCAACGTCACCGGCAGCGGCTCGGGCGACCAGGCGCCGGTGTACTCACGCGGCACGCGTGACGTGGAGGTCCAGAACCTCGCGCTCACGGGCAGCCCGCTGTACGGCATCTTCCTGCGCAACGTGCAGAACGTCGTGCTCGGCCGGATCGACATGCGCCTGACCGCCGGCCTGGGCGTGCGCATCGACAACCGCGGCGACACCAGCCAGTGGACCCGCAACGTCCGCATCGACGACGTGTACGTCTCCGGCGCGTCCAGCCACGCGGTCGAGACCTACGGCGTGGACGGCCTGACCGTCGGCACGGTGACGGCCCGCGGCGTCGGCGAGTCGGGCCTGCTGCTCAACCAGACCGTCAACGCCACTGTCGGCAGGGTGGACGCGGAGAACGCGGGCACGGGCACGGGTTACGCCGCCTTCCGCATGGCCAACCGCAACGGCCGGATCGGCAGCGGCTACCCCACCAACATCCGGGTCGGCGAGGTCGTCGCGCGCGGCGGCGGACGCGGGGTGTTCTGCGTCTCGGAGAGCGGCGGGGCCGTCATCGACCGCGTGACGCTCTCCCACACCGGCAACAACTCGGTCCTGATCGAGAACTGTCACAACGTCAGCCTGGCCGCCCAGAGCGGCACCATCACGGGCGGCGGCGAGCTACGCCTGGCCGCGCGCTCGGAGTTCCCGAACAACAAGGACATCACCATCCAGAACCTGACGGTCACCGACTCGGCCATCAGGGAGAGCCCGTGCGGCGAGAACACGACGTTCCGGAACATCACACGGGTCAACAGCAGCCAGTCGGTCTGCTGACCCGTGCTCTGCTGACCCGCCCGTGTCCTGCTGACCCGTGTTCTGCCGACCCGTGTCCTGCTGACCCGTGTTCTGCCGACCCGTGTTCTGCTGACCCGTGTTCTGCCGACCCGCCCGCGTTCGCCGGAGCCCTGGCCCCGAACCGGCGAGGGCTTCACGCGCGCAGGCGGCGCAGCGCCTCCATGGCCTCGCGTTCGATGCGCGCGAGGTCGGACAGCACGGCGCCCGCCCGCACGAGGCACTGCCCGTCCCCCGACTCACCGGCCCGCGCGATCAGCGCCGCGACGTCCGTCCACAGGGCGGCCGCCTCGGCGTAGAGCGCGTGGCCGGTCCGCAGCGGCTCGCTGTCGAGCCACTGGCCGCACTCGGCGAGGAAGTCGCGGTAGAGGTTGCGGAACAGGGCGCCGCCGGTGCCGGCCTTCTCCATCAGCAGGGCGGCCCGCGGCAGGTCCCGCCGCGGGTCGTCGGCGCGCTCCAGCCAGCGGGGGACGAGCGTGCCGGCCTTCCGGATGCCCCGGTGGCCGAGGTTGGCGATGGGCGGGTCGAGGAAGGCGTCCGCGCAGGCCGTGACGGCGGGGACGATCCGGTCCCGCACCTCCGGCGGCCCTGCCGGGGCGGTGAGGGTGAAGGACCGGTGCCGGGCCGTCATCGGCCCCCGTGCGGCCCGGGCGAGGGCGAGCCCGGCCAGGCCGGTGGTCACGGCGCCGCCCTGCTGCTCGGTGTCGACGAGGTGGGCGTCGTTCTCGTCGTAGCCGTACAGGGCGACGACATGGCCGCCGAAGTGCACCTTGTCGGTGAAGTAGTCCAGGTGGTAGCTGTCGAGCTGGAGCCCGACGGGCGAGCCGGCGCCGACGGCCGCCGTCACGTTCTCCCATCCCTTGCGGGCGGAAGCGGTCTCCCGCACCACGAGCTCCAGACCGAGGTTGCGGGCCAGGTTCCGGGTGAGTTCGAAGGGCTTGACCCGCCCCCCGAGGAACGGGAAGTCCATGTTCCTGCCGTCCCAGTAGACGAAGGACAGGCCCGAGCCGAGGCCGAAGAGCATGGGCTCGGACAGATCGATGCCCTGGTGCCGCAGGAGCACTCCGAGCGCCGTCGTCTCGCAGTGCTGCCCGCCCCGGGTGTCGACACCCTTGACCATGACCATGCCGCGCCTCCTGGACGTCCGCTACGATCTGAGTAGGATTTGAACTCGTTCAAAAAACTCTGACGGTCGTTCACCAGGGGAGGCCACACCATGGCCGGATCCACCACGTCCACGGCAGGCGACACACCCGCCACCGCACTCGGACCCACCGCACTCGTCCTCGGCGCCCTCTCCACCGTCGGCACCTGGGTCTTCCTGATCCCCTGGTCGGTGCTGGCGGGCGCGCTGGCCGTCACCTTCGGCGCGATGGGCATGCACTACGCCCGCAAGGGCACGGGCCGGATGTGGACGGCGGCGACGGGCACCGTGCTGGGCGCGACGGGCTTCCTCGGCACCTTCATCCTCCTGTGGGCGATGTTCTGAGCCGTCGGCCCGCGTCACGCCTCGGCGATGACCACGGCCGAGGCGATCCCCGCGTCGTGACTCAGCGACACGTGCCAGGACCGCACACCGAGCTCGGCGGCCCGCGCGGCCACCGTCCCGGTCACCCGCAGCCGGGGCTGCCCGCTGTCCTCGACGTACACCTCGGCGTCGGTCCACAGCAGCCCGCCGGGAGCGCCGAGCGCCTTGGCGAGAGCCTCCTTGGCGGCGAACCGCGCCGCGAGGGAGGCCACACCCCGGCGCTCCCCGCTGGGCAGCAGCAACTCGCCTTCCACGAACAGCCGCTCGGCCAGCGCCGGCGTACGCTCCAGTGCCGCCGCGAACCGGTCGATCTCCGCGACGTCGATCCCGACCCCGATGATGCTCATGCGCAGCACCCTACGGCGACTGGCCTGACCGGCGGGGAATGGGACGGCCGCACCGGCCCCGAGCGCTACGGCGACCGGTACCCGAAGGAGCGCGACCGGTCCGCCGCCCTGGCCCGGGACGCCGACCGTGACGCCCTGTCGTACAGCCCCACGCCACCGCCTCCCTGGCCCTGCCCGCCCTGCCCCCGCGATCTTGAACTCCCCCTCCCCCTTGTACAGTTCGCGATGACCGCGATGTGCACACGGCATCGCACACAACGGGAGGAACGCACCACCATGAAGTTCAAGTCGCTGGGAACCGCGGCCACTTCGATAGCTCTCTTCGCCACGGCCCTCACCGGCACCGTCGCCACCGCCGGCACCGCCGCCGCGGCACCGCCGAAGGACTGCAGCAAGGCGATCGTGAACGTCAAGGCCAAGGAGACCGTCAAGGTCCGCACGGCGCCGAAGACCTCCGCCACCGCCCTCGGCATCTGGGGCAAGGGCAAGCGAGGCGGCATCTGCAACGACGGCAAGGCCTACAAGGGCGGCTCGTACACGGCCTGCGGCAAGAAGAGCAACCTCTGGTACTACGGCGGCGACAAGGTCAACGGCTGGGTCCCGAAGACCTGCATCAACTGGTGATCACCCGGCCGGCCGGGTGAGGCGGGGGCGGACGGCAGCGGCCGTCCGCCCCCTTCGCTCACTCCACGGTGACCGACTTCGCCAGGTTCCTCGGCTGGTCCACCTCGTTGCCGCGCGCCGTCGCCAGTTCACAGGCGAACACCTGCAACGGCACCGTGGCCACCAGCGGCTGCAGCAGGGTCGGCGTGACCGGGATCCGGATCAGATGGTCCGCGTACGGCACGACCGCCTCGTCGCCCTCCTCGGCGATGACGATCGTCCGCGCCCCGCGCGCCCTGATCTCCTGGATGTTGGACACGATCTTGTCGTGCAGCACCGACCGCCCGCGCGGGGACGGCACCACCACGACGACCGGCAGGTCCTCCTCGATCAGCGCGATCGGCCCGTGCTTCAGCTCGCCCGCCGCGAACCCCTCGGCGTGCATGTAGGCCAGTTCCTTCAGCTTCAGCGCGCCTTCCAGGGCCACCGGGTAGCCGACGTGCCGGCCGAGGAACAGCACCGTGTCCTTCGAGGCCAGCGTGCGCGCCAGCTCCCGCACCGGCTCCATCGTCCCCAGCACCCGCTCCACCGCACCGGAGATGGACGACAGGTCCCGGATCACGGCCCGGATCTCGTCGCCCCATTTGGTGCCCCGGGTCTGCCCGAGGTACAGGGCAACCAGGTAGCAGGCGACGAGCTGCGTGAGGAACGCCTTCGTGGAGGCCACGGCGACCTCCGGCCCGGCGTGCGTGTACAGCACCGCGTCGGACTCGCGCGGGATCGTCGAGCCGTTGGTGTTGCAGATCGCCAGCACCTTGGAGCCCTGCTCACGGGCGTGCCGCAGCGCCATCAGCGTGTCCATGGTCTCGCCGGACTGGGAGATGGCGATGACCAGCGTCTGCGCGTCCAGGATCGGGTCCCGGTAGCGGAACTCGCTGGCCAGCTCCACCTCGCAGGGCAGGCGCGTCCAGTGCTCGATGGCGTACTTGGCGATCATCCCGGCGTGGAAGGCCGTGCCGCACGCCACGATGACGACCTTGTCGATCTCGCGCAGCACCCGCGGCGGGATCCGCACCTCGTCCAGGGTCAGCGACCCGGAGCCGTCGATCCGGCCCAGCAGGGTGTCGGCGACCGCCTTGGGCTGCTCGGCGATCTCCTTGAGCATGAAGTAGTCGTAGCCGCCCTTCTCGGCGGCCGAGGCGTCCCAGTCCACGTGGTAGGAGCGCACGTCGGCCGGGCGGCCGTCGAAGCCCGTCACCACCACGCCGTCCCGGCGCAGCTCCACCACCTGGTCCTGCCCCAGTTCGATCGCGGAGCGCGTGTGGGCGATGAACGCGGCCACGTCCGAGGCGAGGAAGGCCTCGCCCTCGCCGACCCCCACCACCAGCGGGGAGTTGCGCCGGGCGCCGACCACCACGTCGGGCTCGTCGGCGTGCACCGCGACCAGCGTGAACGCGCCCTCCAGCCGCCGGCACACCAGCCGCATCGCCTCGGCGAGGTCCGCGCACGAGGAGAACTCCTCGGCGAGCAGATGGGCGACGACCTCGGTGTCGGTCTCGGAGGACAGTTCGTGGCCGCGCTCCTGCAGTTCGTCCCGCAGCGCGGCGAAGTTCTCGATGATGCCGTTGTGGACGACCGCGACCCGGCCCGCGTTGTCGATGTGCGGGTGGGCGTTGGCGTCGGTCGGTCCGCCGTGGGTGGCCCACCGGGTGTGGCCGATGCCCGTCGTGCCCGTCGGCAGCGGCCTGCCGTCCAGTTCCTTCTCCAGGTTGAGGAGCTTGCCGGCCTTCTTGGCCGTCGCGAGCCCGCCGTCGGCCAGGACGGCGACACCCGCCGAGTCGTAGCCCCGGTACTCCAGCCGCTTCAGCCCGGCCATCACGACCTCGAGCGCCGACTGCGGCCCCACGTATCCCACGATTCCACACATGGGCGGCAGCTTAGGGTCGATTCCCGTGCCGAACAGGCCGTTGCGTGCCCGAAATCGGAAATTCCCACCGGGGTACGAACGCCTCGGTGCCCCACTGTCAGACCTTCGCGCGATACGCCCTCATGGCCAGCGGATAGAAGACCAGCGCGATGCCCGCCGCCCACACCAGCGACCACAGCACCGGCTCCGCCACCGGCCCGCCCAGCAGCAGCCCGCGGAACGCGTCGGACAGATGGGTGACCGGATTGACGTCGCTCCACGCCTGCAGCCAGCCCGGCATGGTGTCGACGACGACGAACGCGCTGCTGGTGAAGGTGATCGGGAAGATCAGGGTGAAGGCGAACGCCTGCACCTTCTCCGCGTCACCGGCCAGCATCCCGATCAGCACCGCGCTCCAGGAGACGGCCGCCGCGAAGACCACCACCAGCAGCACGCCGAGCAGGAACCCGCCGAAACCGCCGGTGACCCGGAAGCCGAGCGCGAGCCCGAGGGCGATCATCAGCACCATCGCCCAGACGTGCTTGGCGAGATCGGCGGTGATGCGCCCGATGAGCGGAGCGGAGCGGGCGATGGGCAGGCTGCGCAGCCGGTCGAAGACGCCCTTGGTGAGGTCGGTGTTGAGGGCCATCGCCGTGTACATCGTCATGAACAGGGTGTTCTGCACGATGATCCCGGGCAGCGCGTACTTCAGGTAGGCCTCGGGCGACCCGGCCATCTGCCCGCCCAGCACGTAGGTGAACAGGAACACGAACATGATCGGCGTGATGCTGTAGTCGACCAGTTCGAGCGGGTTGTGCTTCACGGCGACCAGGCTCCGCCAGGCCATGGTGAAGGTCTGCCGCACCCCGGCCAGGGCCGGCACCCGGCCCGAGGAGGTGACCGGTGCCGTGACGGTGGTGGCGGTCATGACCGGCTCACCGCCTTCTCCAGCTCGCCCTCGCTCCGGGCGTCCGACGCACCGTCCTCCTCGGACCCGCCCGGCTCCGCGCGGTGCCCGGTCAGGGAGAGGAACACCTCGTCGAGCGAGGAGCGGCGCAGCGCCAGCTCCCCCACGGCGATGCCCTCCCGGTCCAGCGCGCGCACCACGGCCGGCATCAGCTCCGGGTCCTTCACCGGCGCGGTGACCCGCTCGCCCTCGATCCGCGCCTCGGGCCCGGCGGCCCCGGCCACCAGCGCGTGCGCCCGGGCGAGGTCCTGCCCGAGGATCGGCCGCAGCTCCAGCACCTGCCCGCCGACCTGCGCCTTCAGCCCGTCGGGCGTGCCCTCGGCGATCACCCGGCCCTTGTCGATCACCACGATGTCGTCGGCCAGCACATCGGCTTCGTTCAGATACTGCGTGGTCAGCAGGGCGGTCGCCCCGTCCGCGACCAGGCCGCGCAGCAGGTCCCACAGCTCGCCGCGGCATGGGGGTCCCCCCGCTCAAGCGCATTCGAGAGCGGGGGAGGGTCGAGGCCGGTGGTCGGCTCGTCGAGGAAGAGGATGCTGGGCCGGCCGACCAGGCTCGCCGCCAGATCCAGGCGCCGGCGCATACCGCCCGAGTAGGTCTTCGCGGCCCGCCCGGCCGCGTGCGTCAGCTGGAAGCGCTCCAGCAGCTCACCCGCCCGCGCCTTCGCCTCCCGCCGCGGCAGCCCGAGCAGCCGGCCGATGAGCAGCAGGTTCTCCGTGCCGGTGAGGTTCTCGTCGACCGCCGCGTACTGCCCGGTCAGCCCGACCAGGGACCGCACCACCCCGGCCTCCCGGACCACGTCGTGCCCGGCGACGCGGGCCCACCCGCCGTCGGGCCGCAGCAGCGTGGCGAAGATCCGCACCGCGGTCGTCTTCCCGGCGCCGTTGGGACCCAGCAGCCCGAGCACCGTGCCCTTGCGGGCCGCGAGGTCGACACCGGCCAGCGCCTCGGTCTCCCGGAACCGTTTGACCAGGCCTTCCGCCTCTATCGCATACGTCATGGGTCACCCCTCGCCGGTCCGTGGACCCGGGGCTGGGCCCACCCTTCCCACAACTGTGACGCACGCCACTGACATTCCTCCCGTTGGCCGGATTTCTCCCCTGCCGGGAGGCGCGAGGCGCCCGCGTGACGGATCCCACCTCACCGTCCGTTCGTACGCCCGTAACAATGGACTGTGATCTCTCCGGTCTCCTCGATGCCCCGGAGCGCCCACCGGCCCCGCCCGGAGGCGACTCCCTACGTCGACCTCACCCGAGCCGAATGGAGCGCGCTGCGTGACAAGACGCCGCTGCCCCTGACGGCCGAGGAGGTCGAGAAGCTGCGCGGTCTCGGCGACGTGATCGACCTGGACGAGGTGCGCGACATCTACCTCCCGCTGTCCCGGCTCCTCAACCTCTACGTCGGCGCCACGGACGGCCTCAGGGGAGCGCTGAACACGTTCCTCGGCGAACAGGGCTCCCAGTCCGGCACGCCGTTCGTCATAGGAGTCGCCGGCTCGGTCGCCGTCGGCAAGTCGACGGTCGCCCGCCTGCTGCAGGCCCTGCTCTCCCGCTGGCCCGAGCACCCGCGCGTCGAGCTGGTCACCACCGACGGCTTCCTGCTGCCCACCCGGGAGCTCCAGGCCCGCGGCCTGATGTCCCGCAAGGGCTTCCCCGAGTCCTACGACCGCCGCGCCCTGACCCGCTTCGTCGCCGACATCAAGGCCGGCAAGGACGAGGTCACGGCCCCCGTCTACTCCCACCTGATCTACGACATCGTCCCGGACGAGCGCCTCACGGTCCGCCGCCCGGACATCCTGATCGTCGAGGGCCTGAACGTCCTGCAGCCCGCCCTGCCCGGCAAGGACGGCCGCACCCGGGTCGGCCTCGCCGACTACTTCGACTTCAGCGTCTACGTCGACGCCCGCGTCGAGGACATCGAGCGCTGGTACCTCAACCGCTTCCGCAAGCTGCGCGCGACCGCCTTCCAGAACCCGTCCTCGTATTTCCGCAAGTACACCCAGGTCTCCGAGGAGGAGGCCCTGGACTACGCCCGCACGATGTGGCGCACGATCAACCGGCCGAACCTGGTCGAGAACATCGCCCCCACCCGGGGCCGCGCCACCCTGGTCCTGCGCAAGGGCCCGGACCATACGGTGCAGCGCCTCAGCCTGCGCAAACTGTGACCGCTACGCTGCCGCCATGCTGCATCTGCGCCTGATCACGCCGTCCGAGAAGACCGGTGACGTGGTCCGTCTGATCGAGGGGACGGTCGGTACCACGCATCTCGTCGTGCTGCCGGGCGCGGCTCGCGACCCCGCGGGCGACGTCGTGATGTGTGACGTGGCCCGGGAGGCGGGTGACGAACTCCTCGGCCGCCTGCGGGACCTCGACCTGGAGGACCACGGCTCGATCTCCGTCGAGAACATCGACCTGTCGCTGTCGAAGCGGGCCGACCGGGCGGAGGCCGAGGCGCCGGGCGAGGGCGCGGACGCGGTGCTGTGGGAGCACCTGACCGACGCCACGCACGAGGAGTCGACGCTGTCGGTCACCTACCTGGCGTTCCTCACGCTGGCCACCATGATCGCGGCCTGCGGCGTGGTGCTGGACAACGCCATCCTGATCGTGGGCGCGATGGCGGTGGGCCCGGAGTTCGGCCCGCTCGCGGGCGTCTGCACGGCGGTGGTGCAGCGCGCGCCCCGTCTCGCGCTGCGCTCGCTGACCGCCCTGCTGGTGGGCTTCGCCGTGGCGATGGCGGTGACGGTCGGCTTCAGCCTCTTCATGGACGCGGTCGACCTGTTCAGCCGGGACCAGCTGGAAGCCGACCGCCCCAACACCGGCTTCATCTACGCCCCCGACTGGTTCTCCTTCGTCGTGGCGGTCCTCGCCGGCGCCGCGGGCACGCTCTCCCTGACCTCCGCCAAGTCCGGCGCCCTGGTCGGCGTCGCGATCTCGGTGACCACGGTCCCCGCCGCCGCCAACGCGGCGGTCGCCCTCAGTTACGGCGACATGAAGCAGACCTGGGGTTCGACGGAGCAGCTCCTGCTCAACCTGCTGGGCATCATCCTGGCGGGCACGACGACACTCGCCCTCCAGAAGTGGCTCTGGGCCAGGCAGCGCAAAGCCACACCCTGAGGGGCATCGCCGCCAGGGGCGCGGGGAACTGCGCGACAAGCCACACACGACCGGCAGCCCGCAGACACCCGCAGCCCCCGCCCCGAACCCGGAACGGCCGGCTAACCCAGCGCCGACTTCACGACGTCGGCCAGCCGCCCCGCCACGGACCGAGCCTGCTCGATGTCCGCCGCCTCCACCATCACCCGGACCAGCGGCTCGGTCCCGGAGGGCCGCAGCAGCACCCGCCCGGTCGACCCGAGCTCCCGCTCCGCGTCCGTCACGGCCGCCGCCAGCTCCGCGGACGTCTTCACCCGGGACTTGTCCACGTCCGGCACATTGACCAGCACCTGCGGCAGCCGCTCCATCACGGAGGCCAGTTCCCGCAGCGGACGCCCGCTCCCGGCGACCCGCGCCGCCAGCATCAGCCCGGTCAGCGTGCCGTCCCCGGTCGTCGCGTGGTCGAGGATGATCACGTGCCCGGACTGCTCGCCCCCGAGCGCGAACCCGTGCTCCTTCATCTCCTCCAGCACGTACCGGTCGCCCACCGCGGTCTGCACCAGCCGGATGCCCTCCCGCTCCATGGCGAGCTTGAACCCGAGGTTCGACATCACGGTGGCCACGACCGTCTCGGACCGCAGCGCGGACTGCTCCCGCATGGCCAGGGCGAGCACGGCGAGGATCTGGTCGCCGTCCACCTCCTCGCCGGTGTGGTCCACGGCGAGGCACCGGTCGGCGTCGCCGTCGTGCGCGATGCCCAGGTCGGCCCCGTGCTCCACGACCGCGGCCTTGAGCTTGTCCAGGTGCGTCGACCCGCACCCGTCGTTGATGTTGAGCCCGTCCGGCTCGGCCCCGATGGTGACGACCTCGGCGCCGGCCCGCTGGAACGCCTCGGGCGAGACCCGGGCGGCGGCGCCGTGCGCCTCGTCCAGGACGACCTTCAGCCCGTCGAGCCGGTTCGGCAGGACACCCAGCAGATGCTCGACGTACCGGTCGAAGCCCTCGTCGTAGTCGCGCACCCGGCCCACACCGGCCCCGGTCGGCCGGTCCCAGGGGGCGCCGGTGCGGTGCTCCTCGTACACGGACTCGATCCGGTCCTCCAGCTCGTCGGCGAGCTTGTGACCGCCGCGCGCGAAGAACTTGATGCCGTTGTCCGGCATGGCGTTGTGGCTCGCGGAGAGCATCACACCCAGGTCGGCGCCGAGCGACCCGGTCAGGAACGCCACCGCGGGCGTCGGCAGCACACCGACGCGCAGGACGTCCACACCGGCGCTGGCCAGGCCCGCGACCACGGCGGCTTCCAGGAACTCCCCGGAGGCGCGGGGGTCACGTCCGACGACCGCGGTCGGGCGGTGCCCCTCGAACGTGCCCGCCTCGGCCAGTACGTGCGCCGCGGCCACGGAGAGGCCCAGGGCCATCTCCGCCGTGAGATCCGCGTTGGCGACACCGCGCACGCCGTCCGTGCCGAAGAGTCGTCCCACTGTGGTGTCCTCCGTATTGCTGAAGAGAATGCGGCTCACATTCCCAAGTACGTCCCCTGAGACCGTCGGGGGCCGGTACGGGTTGTGTAAACGAACCGCCCCGGCAGCACAACCGTGCCGCCGGGGCGATCGAGGCGAAGCCAGTCGCGAGGACGGGCGACGCGCTTAGCGCTTGCTGTACTGCGGAGCCTTGCGGGCCTTCTTCAGACCGGCCTTCTTGCGCTCGACCGCACGGTCGTCGCGGCGGAGGAAGCCGGCCTTCTTCAGCGGGCCGCGGTTGTTGTCGACGTCGGCCTCGTTCAGCGCGCGGGCGACACCGAGACGGAGCGCACCGGCCTGGCCGGAGACACCGCCACCGGCGATGCGGGCGATGACGTCGTAACGGCCCTCGAGCTCGAGAACCTTGAACGGCTCGTTGACTTCCTGCTGGTGCACCTTGTTCGGGAAGTAGTCCTCGAGGGTGCGACCGTTGATCTTCCACTTGCCGGTGCCCGGGACGATCCGGACGCGGGCGATGGCGTTCTTGCGACGGCCCAGGCCGGCGGCCGGCTGGGGCTCGCCGAAGCGGGACGCCATGGACTCCGAGGTGTACTCGCCCTCGACGGGGACCTCGGACTCGGTGGTGTAGCTGTCGATGTCAAGCTCTTCGAGCGGCTGCTCGGCAGTGGTCTCGGCCACGATTCTCCTCAGATTCTCTTCAGTCTTAGGGGGTGGCCGGACTTACTGCGCGACCTGGGTGATCTCGTACGGCTGCGGCTGCTGCGCGCCGTGCGGGTGCTGGTCACCCTTGTAGACCTTCAGCTTCGAGAGCATCTGACGGCCCAGAGTGTTCTTGGGGAGCATGCCCTTGACGGCCTTCTCGATGGCCTTCTCGGGGTTCTTGTCGAGCAGCTCGTCGTAACGGACGGAGCGCAGACCACCCGGGTAGCCGGAGTGGCGGTACGCCATCTTCTGGGTGCGCTTGTTGCCGGAGAGGTGCACCTTGTCGGCGTTGATGATGATGACGAAGTCACCAGCGTCGACGTGCGGCGCGTAGATCGGCTTGTGCTTGCCCCGGAGAAGGGTCGCTGCGGTGGAGGCGAGACGGCCCAGGACGACGTCCTGAGCGTCAATGACGTGCCACTGGCGCGTCACATCGCCGGGCTTGGGGCTGTACGTACGCACGGTTCGTAGCCTTCGCTTCGAGTGAATGGTCCTGAACAGGTCACCGAAACGATCACGACAGCCTAGACCGCACTGCGGTGACGCAAACCGCGTGCTGGTCGCTGGTCATCGGCCCGGTGGACCGGTGTAAGGGCCCGTCCCGTGAGAATGAGCAAGCCAATACACAACGAACAAGCAGAATACCGGGGTGTTCGACAAGGGTCAAAACGCGGGATCACCGGCGTCGGAGGCTCCCCGGCGTGCACAGCGCGGCACACAGCGTCACGACCCTGCGCAGCGTCCGCCGCCGCACCGGCCGCACGTACGGGAACACCGACGAGAGCACCACATCGGCCAGCAGTCCGGCGCACCACCGCACCGCCGAGCCGCCCCCGCGCGCCCGGCGGCCCGCCCGCACCGCCCCGACCAGGACGGACGGCCACACCCCGAGCGCGGCGGCCGGCCACAGCGACAGACAGACCAGCAGCACCACGGCCAGCAGCAGTCGTCCCAACCACCCGCAGATGTCGCCTTTGCCCGTGCGCATGGGAGGAACGCTAGGGGCTGCGGGGCCCGTCCGGGCGGACCAGCACGCCCCATGTCCCGTCTAAGATGCGCCCCATGAGCTTTGGGCAGGGGGGACCTCAGTCCCAGTGGGATCCCTGGAAACCGCAGTCGCAGCAGCCCTGGAACAGCGGGGGCGGCCAGTCCCCGGACTGGGCAGCGCTCGCTGAAGCCTCCGAGGCCCGCAACAAGCGGCGCCGCCTGCTGCTCGTCGGCGGCGGCGCGCTCGCCACGGTCGCGATCGGCACCGCCGTCGCGGTGGCCGTGGTCTCGGCCGACGGCGAAGGCCGCACCAACAGCCCGGCCGCCCTGCCCTCGGCGGACATCCCCAGCGGCACGGCCTCGGCCCCGTCGTTCGCGCCGACCAGCGCCCCTCCCCCGCTGGACCCGAAGGACTTCATCGCCGGCGCGAAGAAGGACAAGGCCCCGCTCAGCCCGGAGACGCTCTTCCCGGGCACGCAGCTGACGATGGGCGACACCGTCTACAAGAAGGGCCCCACCGCCGACACGCGCAACTGCGCCTCGGCCGCCGGCGGCACCCTCTCCAAGGTCCTCACCGCCAACGACTGCACGCGCCTGATACGGGTGACGTACGTCAAGGGCGGCATCGCGATCACCATGGGCGTGGCGGTCTTCGACACCGAGGCCCAGGCGCTCAAGGCCAAGGGCCAGACCGACAAGAAGAGCTTCGTCAAGTCGCTCTCCGGCGGTGGCGTGAAGGGCTTCTGCGAGTCCGCCATCTGCAACACGACGAGCAACTCCTACGGCCGCTACGCCTACTTCGCCAACGCGGGCTTCACCAGCGGCAAGGACGTCACCACGAAGGACACCGCGGTCTTCCGCACCAGCGACGACCTCCAGCAGTTCACGTTCAATCAGATCCGCCGCCGCGGCGAGGCCCAGGCCTCGGCCGCGGCGAACGAGTAGCCCGGGCTCAGCAGCACCCGGCCGACGGCAACGACCGCTTGTTCCGCGCCTCCTTGCTGCGCGCGGCGAGCAACTCGTCGGCCGGGTAGCCGACTTCCTCCAGCGTCAGCCCGTGCGGCCGGACGACGTGCACCGCGGAGTCGCGCACCCCGGCCGCCAGCACCTTCGCGGGCCAGTCCGGCGGCCGGTGCCCGTCGCCCACGAACAGCAGCGCCCCGATGAGCGAGCGCACCATGTTGTGGCAGAAGGCGTCGGCCCGCACGGTGGCCGTGATGATCCCGTCCCCGCCGCGCACCAGGCTCAGCTCCTGCAGCGTGCGGATGGTGGTGGCCCCCTCCCGCTTCTTGCAGTAGGCGGCGAAGTCGTGCTCGCCCAGCAGCCCGCGGGCGGCCTCGTTCATGGCGTCCACGTCGAGCGGCCAGTCGTGCCACAGCACGTGGTTGCGCAGCAGCGGGTCGACGCCGCCGGGGTTGTCGGTGACGCGGTAGGCGTACCGCCTCCACACCGCCGAGAACCGGGCGTTGAACCCGCTGGGCGCCTCCCTGAGGGCCCAGACCCGCACGTCCCGCGGCAGCCGCCCGGCGAGCCGCTTGAGCAGCTTCTGATGGTGCTCACGCCAGACGTCCTCCGGCAGGTCGACATGGGCCACCTGCCCCCGGGCGTGCACCCCGGCGTCGGTACGGCCGGCCACGGTCAGCTCGTAGGTGGTCTCCCCGGACCGCGTGACCGTGCGCAGGGCGTCCTCGATCTCCCCCTGCACGGTCCGCCGCCCCCCGGCCTGCTTGGCCCACCCGGAGAACTCGGTGCCGTCGTACGACAGGTCGAGCCGTACGCGGACGTGACCGGGTGCTGCTTCCTCACTCACCCCTGGATCCTCTCACCCACACGAAAGACGGGCCCGCCCCCTCGAAAGGGAACGGGCCCGCCAACAACGCCCTCAGGGGCGCGGGGAACTGCGCGACAAGCCACCACGAACCCGCGGCCGCCGACGCACAGCCCCCGGCAGAACGCTTACGCGTCCTTCGACTCCTCGGCGGGAGCCTCGGCCTCGGCGGCCTCGTCGGACTTGGCCTCGACGGCCTCGTCCTTCTTGAGGGCGTCTTCCTTGACCGCGCGCTTGGTCGCGGCCTCGGCCTCGCCGGTCGCCTCCTGCGCCACCGTCAGCGCCTCGACCAGCTCGATGACGGCCATGGGCGCGTTGTCGCCACGGCGGTTACCGATCTTGGTGATGCGGGTGTAGCCACCCGGACGGTTCTCGTAGCGCGGGCCGATCTCGGTGAAGAGCGTGTGGACGATGCTCTTGTCCGTGATGACCTGGAGCACCTGACGGCGGTTGTGAAGGTCGCCCTTCTTCGCCTTGGTGACCAGACGCTCGGCGTACGGACGCAGCTTGCGCGCCTTCGCCTCGGTGGTGGTGATCCGACCGTGCTCGAACAGCGACTTCGCGAGGTTCGCGAGCATCAGCTTCTCGTGCGCGGCGCTGCCGCCCAGACGGGCACCCTTGGTGGGCTTCGGCATGGTGTTTCTCCTAGGTGTCTGCCCCGGCCGTGTCAGGTACCGGGGTCAGTATCCGAGCAGGCGGTCGCCTGTCGGAGATCCGGGGCGCCTTTCGACGCCCCGGAGGATCCGCGCCCCGAAGGGGCGCGGGGAACTGCGCGACCAGCCACAACGGACCGGCAGCCGAATCAGTACTGCTCGGTCTCCACGAAACCGGCGTCAGCGTCGTCATCGGCACCGAACGCGTCCGCGGCGGCGGTCGGGTCGAATCCGGGCGGGCTGTCCTTCAGGGCCAGGCCCATGCCGGCCAGCTTCGCCTTGACCTCGTCGATCGACTTCGCACCGAAGTTGCGGATGTCGAGCAGGTCCGCCTCGGAACGCGCCACGAGCTCACCCACGGAGTGGATGCCCTCGCGCTTGAGGCAGTTGTAGGAGCGGACCGTGAGCTCCAGCTCCTCGATCGGCAGCGCCAGATCGGCGGCCAGGGCGGCGTCCGTCGGGGACGGACCCATGTCGATGCCCTCGGCGTCGATGTTCAGCTCGCGGGCGAGACCGAACAGCTCGACCAGCGTCTTGCCGGCGGAGGCCATGGCGTCACGGGGACGCATCGCCTGCTTGGTCTCGACGTCGACGATCAGCTTGTCGAAGTCGGTCCGCTGCTCGACACGCGTGGCCTCGACCTTGTACGTGACCTTGAGCACCGGCGAGTAGATCGAGTCGACCGGGATGCGGCCGATCTCCTGGCCGACCTGCTTGTTCTGCACAGCGGAGACGTAACCGCGGCCGCGCTCGACCGTGAGCTCCATCTCCAGCTTGCCCTTGCCGTTGAGCGTGGCGAGGACGAGGTCGGGGTTGTGCACCTCGACACCGGCCGGGGGCGCGATGTCGGCGGCGGTGACCAGACCCGGGCCCTGCTTGCGCAGGTACATCACGACCGGCTCGTCGTGCTCCGAGGAGACGACCAGCTGCTTGATGTTGAGGATCAGGTCGGTGACGTCCTCCTTGACACCCGGCACGGTGGTGAACTCGTGCAGGACGCCGTCGATGCGGATGGACGTGACCGCCGCACCCGGGATCGAGGACAGGAGGGTCCGGCGCAGGGAGTTGCCGAGGGTGTAACCGAAGCCCGGCTCCAGCGGCTCGATCACGAACCGGGAGCGGAATTCGTCGACGACCTCTTCGGTCAACGAGGGACGCTGAGCGATCAGCATGTGTGGATCAGATCCTTCAGTCGTGGGCGCCCGCTATTTGACGCCCGACGTGAACCGCCTCCGGCTGGAAGAGGCGGGTACTGCAAGGGTACGGGCGATACGGCCCTTTTACGGAGCCGTACCGCCCGGCTGTTACATGTGGGGGACAACCCCCACACCCCCGGCCGAAAAGCCCGGAGGCACAGCTAGCCCTAGAAGCGCAGGCGTCAGACGCGGCGGCGCTTCGGCGGACGGCAGCCGTTGTGCGGGGTCGGGGTGACGTCCTGGATGGAGCCGACCTCGAGGCCCGTGGCCTGCAGGGAGCGGATCGCGGTCTCACGACCGGAACCCGGGCCCTTCACGAACACGTCGACCTTGCGCATGCCGTGCTCCTGGGCGCGGCGGGCAGCCGACTCGGCGGCCATCTGCGCGGCGAACGGCGTGGACTTCCGGGAGCCCTTGAAGCCGACGTGGCCGGCGGAGGCCCAGGAGATCACGTTGCCGGACGGGTCCGTGATCGAGACGATCGTGTTGTTGAACGTGCTCTTGATGTGCGCGTGGCCGTGAGCGACGTTCTTCTTTTCCTTGCGGCGCACCTTCTTGGCAGCGCCCTGACGACCCTTGGGGGGCATCTATAACTCCTACGGGAGGTGGTCGGTCCTACAGCGAAGACCGTGGACAGGCGTCCGCTGTGGACTACTTCTTGCCCGGCTTCTTCTTGCCGGCGATGGCGCGACGCGGGCCCTTGCGGGTACGCGCGTTGGTGCTGGTGCGCTGACCGCGGACGGGCAGACCACGACGGTGGCGCAGACCCTGGTAGGTACCGATCTCCACCTTGCGGCGGATGTCGGCCTGGATCTCACGACGGAGGTCACCCTCGGTCTTGATGTTGTTGTCGACGTACTCGCGGATCGCGACGAGCTGCTCCTCGGAGAGGTCGCGAACGCGGGTGTTCGGGTCGACGCCGGTGGCGGCCAGCGTCTGCTGCGAGAGGGTCCGGCCGATGCCGAACACGTAGGTGAGGGCGATCTCCACGCGCTTTTCGCGCGGGATGTCAACACCGGAAACGCGTGCCATTCAATGGCTCCAGTTACTTGACGGAGGTCTTCCGCAGGAACCGGCTCCCAGCCGCCGTACCAGGTACGAACTGGGTCCCCGGCCTCCGACCGGGGGTGTCAGGCGGCGCGTGTCCGCCTGGGTCCTGCGTATGAACTATTCAGCTTGCGTCGCGCGAATCTCTGCGATGGATGCAGAGGGATCGGTCGTGCGTCAGCCCTGGCGCTGCTTGTGGCGCGGGTTCTCGCAGATGACCATGACCCTGCCGTGACGGCGGATCACCCTGCACTTGTCGCAGATCTTCTTGACGCTCGGCTTGACCTTCATGGGGTGAGGTTCTCCGGGTCAGTGCCGGCAGCCCGGACGCACGAGGCGCCGGGACACAGGCAAGATCTACTTGTAGCGGTAGACGATCCGGCCACGGGTCAGGTCGTACGGAGACAGCTCCACCACGACCCGGTCGTCAGGGAGGATGCGGATGTAGTGCATACGCATCTTGCCGCTGATGTGTGCCAGGACCTGGTGGCCGTTCTGGAGCTCGACCTTGAACATGGCGTTCGGAAGAGACTCGACGACAGTGCCCTCGATCTCGATGGCACCTTGCTTCTTGGCCACGCTTCGCCCTTCGAATCGACTACCTTGATCGACTCCGTGCGATCGCATGCAGGCATGCGGGTACACAAGAGCCGACGAGTCAGTCTACGTCAGGCCCCTCGGAAACACGAATCGAGAGAGTCTGCCCCACCGGCCAGATCTTTACGCGCCCCGTCAGGGGCGCGGGGTACCGCGCGACCGGCCCCACCGGGCGCGCGGTCGCGGACGACGCTCAGCCCAGCGGATCCGGCGCGGCCTGGATCCCCATCTCGGCGAGCTTCGCCTTGCCCCCGTCGGGAGCCGTCAGCACCAGCGGCCCCTGCTCGGTCAGCGCGACCGAGTGCTCCCAGTGCGACGACCACGTGCCGTCCGTGGTGACGACCGTCCAGTCGTCCTCCAGGACCTCCGTGCGCGGCGTCCCCAGCGACACCATCGGCTCGATCGCGAGGCAGAACCCGGGCACCAGCTTCGGCCCCTTGCCGCGCCGGCGGTCGACGTAGTTCAGCAGGTGCGGGTCCATGTGCATCTCGGTGCCGATGCCGTGCCCGCCGTAGTCCTCGATGATCCCGTACTTGCCGCCGCCCGGCTTGGGCTGCCGGCGGATGTACGTCTCGATCGCCCGGGAGATGTCGACCAGCCGGTTGCCCTGCTTCATGGCGGCGATGCCGGCCCACATCGACTCCTCGGTCACCCGGGAGAGCTCGATCAGCTCCGGGGCGTGACCGGAGCCGACGAAGGCCGTGAAGGCCGCGTCGCCGTGCCAGCCGTCGATGATCGCGCCGCAGTCGATGGAGATGACGTCCCCGTCCTTGAGGACGACGTCGTCGGAGGGGATGCCGTGGACCACGACCTCGTTCACCGACGTGCAGATGGTCGCGGGGAAGCCGCCGTAGCCGAGGAAGTTCGGCTTGGCGTCGTGCTCGGCGAGCACCTTGCGGGCGACCTGGTCCAGATCCCTGGTGGTGGCCCCGGGGACGGCGGCCTCACGGGTCGCCGCGTGAATGGCGGCGACGACCAGCCCCGCCTCACGCATCTTGGCGATCTGCTCGGGGCTCTTGATCTGCACCATGGGGGCTACGGCCTTTCTGGACCTTCGGCGACGGTGAACGTCTTCAACGATACGGGGCCGGGCGGGGACCCCGCCCACACAGCAGCCGCGGCCCCCGAGGGGAACCGCGGCCGTAGCTGCGTACGAACGACTACTTGTCGTCCACGACGCGCTTGAGCGCCTCCATGGCGCGCGCCGTGACGTCCTCCACCTTGCCGAGGGCCGGGATCGTGACCACCAGGCCCTGGGCCTTGTAGTAGTCGATGATCGGCTCGGTCTGGGTGTGGTAGACCTCCAGCCGCTTGCGGACGGTCTCCTCGGAGTCGTCGTCCCGCTGGTAGAGCTCGCCGCCGCAGACGTCGCAGACGCCTTCCTTGGCCGGCGGCTTGTACGTCACGTGGAAGACGTGCGCCGACTCGTTGCGGCAGACGCGGCGGCCGGCGATCCGCTTGACCACCTCGTCCTCGGGGACCTCCAGGTCGAGCACCGCGTCGAGCTGCATGCCCTCGGACTCCAGCAGCTCGTCGAGCGCCTCGGCCTGGGAGACGTTGCGCGGGAAGCCGTCCAGCAGGAAACCGTTCACGGCGTCCGGCTGCTCCATGCGGTCCTTCGCCATGGCGATGGTGACCTCGTCGGGCACGAGGTTGCCCGCGTCCATGTAGGACTTCGCCAGTTTGCCGAGTTCCGTCTGCCGGCTGATGTTGGCCCGGAACAGGTCGCCCGTGGAGATGTGCGGGATCGACAGGTTCTTGGCCAGGAACGCGGCCTGCGTTCCCTTACCGGCACCCGGCGGCCCGACGAGGACGATACGCATCAGCGGAGGAACCCTTCGTAATTGCGCTGCTGGAGCTGGCTCTCGATCTGCTTCACGGTCTCGAGACCGACACCCACGATGATCAGGATGCTGGTCCCGCCGAACGGGAAGTTCTGGTTTGCCCCGAAACCAACCAACGCCATCGTCGGCACAAGAGCGATCAGACCCAAGTACAGCGAACCCGGCCAGGTGATCCGGTTGAGCACGTAGCTCAGGTACTCAGCGGTCGGTCGGCCAGCCCGGATGCCCGGGATGAAGCCACCATACTTCTTCATGTTGTCGGCGACTTCCTCGGGGTTGAAGGAGATCGCCACGTAGAAGAACGCGAAGAAAACGATCAGCAGGAAGTACGAAATGATGTAGTACGGGTGGTCGCCCTTGACGAAGTGTTGCTCGATCCAGGTCTTCCAGCCCGAATTGCCTCCGGCGAACTGCGCGATCAACGCCGGGATGTAGAGCAGCGACGAGGCGAAGATGACGGGGATCACACCCGCCTGGTTCACCTTGAGCGGGATGTACGTAGACGTACCGCCGTAGGAACGGCGG
This sequence comes from Streptomyces sp. XY006, assembly GCF_002237655.1. Classification (GTDB taxonomy): domain Bacteria; phylum Actinomycetota; class Actinomycetes; order Streptomycetales; family Streptomycetaceae; genus Streptomyces; species Streptomyces levis. The sequence goes on along the minus strand of NZ_NOKT01000013.1, from coordinate 77,875 downwards.
CCGATCATGCGCTTGGCGTACTGCACCGGGATGCGGCGCTGGGCCTGCTCGACGAAGACGACCAGGCCGACCATGACGAGGCCGACCGCGATCACGGTGCCGAACTCGATCCAGCCGTCGGCCAGCGAGCCCTGCTCCTTGATCGCCCACAGGGCGGACGGGAACGTGGCGGCGATCGAGATGAACATCAGGATCGACATGCCGTTGCCGATGCCGCGGTCGGTGATGAGCTCACCGAGCCACATCACGGCGGCCGTACCGGCGGTCATGGTGATGACCATGGTGATGGTGACGAAGATCGACTGGTCGGGGACGATCTGGCTGGCCACCGGGCAGCCCTGGAACAGCGCGCCGCTGCGGGCGGTGGCCACGAGGCCGGTGCCCTGGAGGATGGCGAGGGCGATCGTCAGATAACGGGTGTACTGCGTGATCTTCGCCGTACCGGCCTGGCCCTCCTTCTTCAGGGCTTCCAGGCGCGGGATCACCACGGTCAGCAGCTGCAGAATGATGCTCGCCGTGATGTACGGCATGATGCCCAGGGCGAAGATCGTGATCTGCAGCAGCGCGCCGCCGCTGAACATGTTGACCAGGCCGAAGAGACCCTGGTTGGCCTGGGCGTTGTCGATACAGGTCTGGACGTTCCGGTAGTCGACGCCTGGGATCGGGATGTGCGTACCGACCCGGTAGACCACGATGATGCCGAGCGTGAAGAGCAGCTTCTTGCGCAGGTCGGGCGTCTTGAACGCCCGGGCGAACGCGGTGAGCACGGTGCCTCCTGCGACCCCCGCGCAACTGCGTCAAGGGTGACGGTCTTGAGGTTCGACGAATAGGTAACGGTCAACTGCCGCTCAGAGTGCCGGAAGTGCAGCACCCTGTGAAAAGAGGGCAGTGCAGGCCACCTTACCGGCGTGACTGCCGCCCTAGGAACGACCAACCGGGGATACCCCATTTGTGGGGTATCCCCGGTCGGGATCGCTCAGGTCATCGAGACGCCTGTGGAGTTCAGACGAGCTCGGTGACGGAACCGCCGGCGGCGGTGATCTTCTCCTTGGCGGAGCCGGAGACGGCGTCGACCGTCACCTGCAGCGCCACGGAGATCTCGCCCTGGCCGAGGACCTTGACGAGCGCGTTCTTGCGAACGGCACCCTTGGCCACCAGACCCTCGACGGTGACCTCGCCACCCTCGGGGTAGAGCGCGGCCAGCTTGTCGAGGTTCACGACCTGGTACTCGGTCTTGAACGGGTTCTTGAAGCCCTTCAGCTTCGGGAGACGCATGTGGAGGGGCATCTGCCCACCCTCGAAGCGCTCCGGAACCTGGTAACGGGCCTTGGTGCCCTTGGTACCACGACCGGCCGTCTTACCCTTCGACGCCTCACCACGACCGACACGGGTCTTGGCGGTCTTGGCGCCGGGGGCGGGACGGAGGTTGTGGATCTTGAGCGGGTTCTGCTCCGCCATGATCAGTCGACCTCCTCGACCGTCACGAGGTGGCGGACGGTGTGCACCATGCCGCGGAACTCGGGGCGGTCCTCCTTGACGACCTGCGTGTTGATCCCCTTGAGACCAAGGGAACGCAGGGTGTCACGGTGGTTCTGCTTGCTGCCGATGTAGGACTTGACCTGCGTGATCTTGAGCTGCGCCATGATCACACACCCGCCCCGGCACGAGCGCGCAGCAGAGCCGCGGGGGCGACGTCCTCCAGGGGCAGACCACGGCGGGCCGCGATCTCCTCGGGACGCTGCAGGCCCTTCAGGGCCGCCACGGTCGCGTGCACGATGTTGATCGCGTTGTCGGAGCCGAGCGACTTCGACAGCACGTCGTGGATACCGGCGCACTCGAGCACGGCACGCACCGGACCACCGGCGATAACACCGGTACCCGGGGACGCGGGCTTGAGCAGCACGACGCCGGCAGCCTTCTCACCCTGGATGGGGTGCGGGATGGTGCCCTGGATACGGGGGACCTTGAAGAAGTGCTTCTTGGCCTCCTCAACGCCCTTGGCGATGGCGGCCGGCACCTCCTTGGCCTTGCCGTAGCCGACACCCACGGTGCCGTCACCGTCGCCCACCACGACCAGCGCGGTGAAGCTGAAGCGACGACCACCCTTCACAACCTTGGCGACGCGGTTGATCGCGACGACGCGCTCAACGTACGCGGTCTTCTCGGCGGCAGCAGCGCCGCCGTCACGGCCCTTCCGGTCCCGCCGCTCGCCGCCACCGGCACCGCTTCCGCGGCGCTGGGGTCCAGCCATTGGATTACCTCTCTCTTTCCGCTAGCTACAAGCGGCTCAGAACTTGAGCCCGGCTTCGCGGGCGGCGTCCGCCAGGGCGGCGATGCGCCCGGCGTACTGGTTGCCACCACGGTCGAACACGACGGCCTCGACACCGGCGGCCTTGGCACGCTCGGCGACCAGGGCGCCGACCTGCTTGGCCTGCGCGGACTTGTCGCCCTCGCCACCGCGGATCGAGCTGTCCAGGGTGGACGCCGACGCCAGGGTGTGACCCTTCAGGTCGTCGATCACCTGCGCCACGATGTGGCGGTTCGAGCGGGTCACGACCAGACGGGGACGCTCCGCCGTACCGTTGATCCGCTTGCGGATCCGGATGTGACGGCGCTTGATCGCGGCGCGCTTGTAGGCGTCGCCCTTGAGGATCTTCTGCCCGTATGCCATGGCTTACTTACCCGCCTTTCCGACCTTGCGGCGGATGACTTCGCCCTCGTACTTGACGCCCTTGGCCTTGTACGGGTCGGGCTTGCGCAGCTTGCGGATGTTGGCCGCAACCTCGCCGACCTTCTGCTTGTCGATGCCCTCGACCGAGAAGCGGGTGGGGGCCTCCACCTTGAAGGTGATGCCCTCGGGCGCCTCGACCAGGATCGGGTGGCTGTAACCGAGGGAGAACTCCAGGTTCGAACCCTTGGCGACAACGCGGTAACCGACACCGCTGATTTCGAGCTTCTTCACGTAACCCTGGGTCACGCCGGTGATCATGTTCGCCACCAGCGTGCGGGACAGGCCGTGCAGGGCCTTGTTCTGACGCTCGTCGTTGGGGCGGGTGACGTTCAGGACGCCGTCCTCACCCTTGGCGATCTCGATCGGCGCCACGACGGTGTGGGTCAGCGTGCCCTTGGGGCCCTTGACCGAGACCGTCTGGCCGTCGATGGTGACGTCCACGCCGGCGGGAACCGCGATGGGGAGCTTGCCGATGCGCGACATAGCTGTTTCCTCCGTTCCCTTCCGCTACCAGACGTAGGCGAGGACTTCCCCACCCACGCCCTTCTTGCCGGCCTGCTTGTCGGTGAGGAGCCCGTGCGACGTGGAGATGATCGCCACGCCGAGGCCGCCGAGCACCTTCGGCAGGTTGGTGGACTTCGCGTAAACCCGCAGACCGGGCTTGGAGATCCGCTTGATGCCCGCGATGGAGCGCTCACGGTTGGGGCCGAACTTCAGCTCCAGGACGAGGTTCTTGCCGACCTCGGCGTCCTCGACCTTCCAGCCCGTGATGAAGCCCTCCTGCTGGAGGATCTCCGCGATGTGAGACTTGATCTTGGAGTGCGGCATCGACACCGAGTCGTGGTACGCCGAGTTCGCGTTCCGCAGACGCGTAAGCATGTCTGCGATCGGATCAGTCATGGTCATGAATTGGCCTTCGGCCTCTCTCGCCGGGGTTTCCTGGTGCGCCATCCCTCTCCCCGATCCGAGACGGGACGGGTGCGGCGCGGTGGACCTACGGCGTAGTAAGTCGTACGGGCGTGACAGGCGCCCAACCCCACAAGCCTAAGCCATGCGGGGCGGGCCCCTGTCCACCCAGATGCTTACCGAGAGTCTTCCGGAATCCCTGAAGTGGGGATTACCAGGAGCTCTTGGTCACGCCCGGCAGCTCGCCACGGTGAGCCATCTCACGCAGGCACACGCGGCACAGGCCGAACTTGCGGTACACGGAGTGCGGACGACCGCAGCGCTGGCAGCGGGTGTACGCGCGCACGCCGAACTTGGGCTTGCGGGCAGCCTTCGCGATCAGAGCCTTCTTCGCCATCTCGCTCACGCCTCCTTGAAGGGGAAGCCGAGGTGACGAAGGAGCGCACGGCCCTCAGCGTCGTTGGTCGCCGTGGTCACCACGGTGATGTCCATACCCCGGGTGCGGTCGATCTTGTCCTGGTCGATCTCGTGGAACATGACCTGCTCCGTGAGACCGAAGGTGTAGTTGCCACGGCCGTCGAACTGCTTGGGGGACAGGCCGCGGAAGTCGCGGATGCGCGGCAGCGCGAGCGACAGGGTGCGGTCCAGGAACTCCCACATGCGGTCGCCACGGAGCGTGACGTGGGCACCGATCGGCTGGCCTTCACGCAGCTTGAACTGCGCGATGGACTTGCGGGCCTTGGTGACGGCCGGCTTCTGACCGGTGATCGTGGTGAGGTCGCGGATGGCGCCCTCGATCAGCTTGGAGTCGCGGGCGGCGTCGCCCACACCCATGTTGACCACGATCTTGACGAGACCGGGGATCTGCATGACGTTCTCGTACTTGAACTCGTCACGCAGCTTGCCCGTGATCTCCTCACGGTACTTCTGCTTCAGACGCGGAGTGGTGGTGGTAGCCATCAGATGTCCTCACCCGTCCGCTTGGCAACGCGGATCTTGTTGCCTTCGTCGTCGAAGCGGTAACCGACGCGGGTCACGACCTTCTTGCCGTCCTTCTCCACGACCAGCTGGACGTTGGAGACGTGGATCGGCGCCTCGGTGGTGACGATGCCGCCGGCCTGCGAACCGCGAGCCGTCGGACCGGCCTTGGTGTGCTTCTTGACCCGGTTGACACCCTCGACCAGGACACGGTCCTCGCGGGGGAAGGCCGCGATGACCTTGCCCTGCTTGCCCTTGTCCTTACCGGTGATGACCTGGACCAGGTCGCCCTTCTTGATCTTCATGCTCACAGCACCTCCGGCGCGAGGGAGATGATCTTCATGAACTTCTTCTCGCGCAGCTCACGGCCGACCGGGCCGAAGATACGGGTGCCACGAGGGTCGCCGTCGTTCTTGAGGATGACGGCGGCGTTCTCGTCGAAGCGGATGTACGAGCCGTCCGGACGGCGGCGCTCCTTGACGGTGCGAACGATGACCGCCTTGACGACGTCACCCTTCTTCACGTTGCCACCGGGGATCGCGTCCTTGACGGTGGCGACGATGACGTCACCGATACCCGCGTAGCGGCGACCGGAGCCGCCGAGCACACGGATGCAGAGGATCTCCTTCGCACCCGTGTTGTCGGCGACACGCAGTCGCGACTCCTGCTGGATCACGTCTATCTCCTGTTTGTCTGCCGGTTCCCCGGGGGCCGCTCACCGAGCGGCCCCCGGAGCCTGGCGGAACTGTCCTGCGGGGTCTGCCCCGCAGGAATTACTTGGCCTTCTCGAGGATCTCGACGACGCGCCAGCGCTTGGTCGCGGACAGCGGCCGGGTCTCCATCAGGAGGACGCGGTCGCCGACACCCGCGGCGTTCTGCTCGTCGTGGGCCTTGAGCTTGTTCGTACGACGGATGACCTTGCCGTACAGCGCGTGCTTGACGCGGTCCTCGACGGCGACGACGACGGTCTTGTCCATCTTGTCGCTGACGACCAGACCCTCACGGGTCTTGCGGAAACCGCGGTCCGTCTTGGTCTCTTCAGTCACGTTGCTCTCGCTCATCAGGCGCTCTCCACCGTCTCGATGCCCAGCTCGCGCTCACGCATCAGGGTGTAGATCCGCGCGATGTCCTTGCGGACGGCCTTGAGCCGACCGTGGTTCTCGAGCTGGCCCGTCGCCGCCTGGAAGCGGAGGTTGAACAGCTCTTCCTTGGCCTCGCGGAGCTTGTTCAGAAGCTCCTCGTTGCCCAGCTCGCGCAGCTCCGACGCCTTGGTACCGGCCGACATCACGCTTCACCTGCCTCGCGCTTGACGATCTTGCACTTCATCGGCAGCTTGTGAGCCGCACGGGTCAGGGCCTCGCGCGCGATCTTCTCGTTGGGGTACGACAGCTCGAACATGACGCGTCCGGGCTTGACGTTGGCCACCCACCACTCCGGCGAACCCTTACCGGAACCCATGCGGGTCTCGGCCGGCTTCTTGGTGAGGGGGCGGTCCGGGTAGATGTTGATCCAGACCTTGCCGCCACGCTTGATGTGACGGGTCATGGCGATACGAGCCGCTTCGATCTGGCGGTTCGTGACGTACGCCGGGGTCAGCGCCTGGATGCCGTACTCGCCGAACGCAACCTGCGTGCCACCCTTGGACATGCCGTTGCGCTTGGGGTGGTGCTGCTTGCGGTGCTTGACCCTACGGGGGATCAGCATGGTGGTCAGGCCTCCGTTCCGGTGCTCTCAGCCGGAGCGGCGGACGCGGGAGCCTCGGCCTTGGGGGCCTCGGAACCAGCGGCCTGCTGCGGCTTGCGACCGCGCCGCTCCCCACCGCGGCCACCACGGGCCGGGCGGTCGGCACCGCCGCGCGCCGGGCGGTTACCCGCACGGGCAGCGGCGTTCTCGGCGCGGACCTCGGCGATGTTCTTGACGTCGCCCTTGTAGATCCAGACCTTCACGCCGATGCGGCCGAAGGTCGTCTTGGCCTCGAAGAAGCCGTAGTCCACGTTCGCGCGGAGGGTGTGCAGGGGCACGCGGCCCTCGCGGTAGAACTCCGAGCGGGACATCTCGGCGCCGCCGAGGCGGCCACCGCACTGGATCTTGATGCCCTTGGCGCCGGCCTTCATCGCCGACTGCATGCTCTTGCGCATGGCACGGCGGAAGGAGACGCGGGAGGAGAGCTGCTCGGCGACGGCCTGGGCCACGAGCTGAGCGTCCGTCTCGGGGTTCTTGACCTCGAGGATGTTCAGCTGGACCTGCTTGCCCGTGAGCTTCTCGAGGTCACCGCGGATGCGGTCGGCCTCGGCGCCGCGGCGGCCGATGACGATGCCCGGACGAGCGGTGTGGATGTCCACACGCACGCGGTCACGGGTGCGCTCGATCTCGACCTTGGAGATGCCGGCGCGCTCCATGCCGGACGTCATCATCCGACGGATGGCGACGTCTTCCTTGACGTAGTCCTTGTACAGCTTGTCGGCGTACCAACGCGACTTGAAGTCGGTCGTGACACCGAGCCGGAACCCGTGCGGGTTTACCTTCTGGCCCATTACCGGGTTCCTTCCTTGCTGCTGACGACCACGGTGATGTGGCTGGTCCGCTTGCGGATCCGGTAGGCACGGCCCTGGGCGCGCGGCCGGAACCGCTTCAGGGTCGGGCCCTCGTCGACGTAGGCCTCGGAGATGTAGAGGCTGTCGACATCGGTGTGGTCGTAGTTGTGCGCGGCGTTGGCGATGGCGCTGTCCAGCACCTTGCCGACCGGCACGCTCGCGGCCTGCGGGGCGAAACGCAGGACCGCCTGAGCCTCCGTGGCGTTCAGGCCACGGATGAGGTCCACCACGCGGCGGGCCTTCATGGGCGTGACGCGGATGTACCGCGCCTGGGCCCTGGCTTCCATGGTTGTCCTTCCAGTGTCTGTCATGGTCATTCCACCCCGCGCTTAGCGGCGCTTCGACTTCCGGTCGTCCTTGACGTGACCCCGGAAGGTGCGGGTCGGCGAGAACTCGCCGAGCTTGTGGCCGACCATCGACTCGGTGACAAACACCGGAATGTGGGTCTTGCCGTTGTGCACCGCGAGCGTGTGGCCGAGCATGGCCGGCACGATCATCGAGCGACGGGACCAGGTCTTGATGACGTTCTTGGTACCGGCTTCGTTCTGCGCGTCCACCTTCTTGATCAGGTGGTCGTCGACGAAGGGTCCCTTCTTCAAGCTACGAGGCATCTCAACCCGTCCTTAGCGCTTCTTGTTCGTCTTGCGGCGGCGGACGATGTACTTGTTCGACGCCTTCTTGGGCGAACGAGTACGGCCTTCCTTCTTGCCCCACGGGGACACAGGGTGGCGACCACCGGAGGTCCGGCCCTCACCACCACCGTGCGGGTGGTCCACCGGGTTCATGACCACACCACGGACGGTCGGGCGAACGCCCAGCCACCGCTTACGGCCGGCCTTACCCCAGTTGATGTTGCTCTGCTCGGCGTTGCCGACCTCGCCGACGGTGGCGCGGCAGCGGACGTCGACCAGGCGGATCTCACCAGACGGCATGCGCAGGTGGGCCATCTGGCCCTCCTTCGCGAGCAGCTGCACCGAGGCGCCGGCGGAGCGGGCGAACTTGGCGCCGCCGCCGGGACGCAGCTCGATGGCGTGCAGCGTCGTACCGACCGGGATGTTGCGCAGGGCGAGGTTGTTGCCCGGCTTGATGTCGGCCCCGGGACCGTTCTCGATGCGGTCGCCCTGCTGCAGGCCGCGCGGCGCGAGGATGTAGCGCTTCTCGCCGTCGGCGTAGTGCAGCAGCGCGATGCGCGCCGTGCGGTTGGGGTCGTACTCGATGTGCGCGACCTTCGCCGGCACGCCGTCCTTGTCGTGACGACGGAAGTCGATCACGCGGTAGGCGCGCTTGTGGCCACCACCCTGGTGGCGGACGGTCACACGACCGGAGTTGTTACGGCCACCCTTGCTGTGCAGGGGGCGGACCAACGACTTCTCCGGCGTGGACCGCGTGACCTCGACGAAGTCGGCGACGCTGGAGCCGCGACGGCCCGGCGTAGTCGGCTTGTACTTGCGGATTCCCATTTCTCAGTCCTCGTCCGATATCGGACGATCCGACCCGCTTACGCGGTCGGACCGCCGAAGATGTCGATACGGTCGCCCTCGGCGAGGGTCACGATCGCGCGCTTGGTGGACGCACGCTGGCCGAAGCCGGTGCGGGTCCGCTTGCGCTTGCCCTGGCGGTTGATCGTGTTGACCCCGGTGACCTTGACCGAGAAGACCGCCTGGACGGCCTGCTTGATCTGGGTCTTGTTGGCGCTCGGGTCGACGATGAACGTGTACTTGCCCTCGTCGAGGAGCGCGTAGCTCTTCTCCGAGACGACCGGCTTGAGCAGCACGTCACGGGGGTCCGTGAAGGACTTGCTCAGCGGGGTCTCGACGGTGTTCTTGCCCTCGGCGGCGTGGCGACGCGCCTTGGCGACGCGAGCGGCCTTGGCCTTCTTCGCCGCCTTGGAGGCGATTGCGGGGTGACGGATAGCCATCAGACCTCGCTCCCTTCGGTGTCATTGGCCTTCGGGCCGGACACGAAGGACTCGAAGGCAGCCTTGGTGAAGACCACGTCGTCCGAGACGAGAACGTCGTACGTGTTCAGCTGGCCCGGCTCCAGGATGTGGACCTGGGGCAGGTTGCGGGCGGACAGCCACGCGGCCTCGTCGGCGCGGTCGACGACCAGGAGCAGGTTCTTGCGCTCCGAGATCTTGCCGAACAGCGTCCGGGCGGCCTTCGTCGACGGGCTCTCGCCCTCGACGACGCCGGAGACGACGTGGATGCGGTTGTGGCGGGCCCGGTCGGTGAGGGCGTGACGCAGGGCGGCAGCCTTCATCTTCTTCGGGGTCCGCTGCGAGTAGTCACGCGGCACGGGACCGTGCACGACGCCACCACCGGCGAACTGCGGCGCGCGGGTCGAACCCTGACGGGCGCGACCGGTGCCCTTCTGGCGGTACGGCTTCTTGCCACCGCCGCGGACCTCGCCACGGGTCTTGGTCTTGTGCGTGCCCTGACGGGCAGCGGCCAGCTGTGCGACGACGACCTGGTGGATCAGCGGGATGCTGACCTTCTCAACGCCGAAGATCTCCGCGGGGAGCTCGACGGAACCGGCCTTGTCGCCCGCCGGCGAAAGGATGTCAACAGTGCTCATTACCTCAGGCCCCCTTGGCCGCGGTGCGGACCAGGACGAGGCCGCCGTTCGGACCGGGAACCGCGCCCTTGATGAGCAGCAGACCCTTCTCCGCGTCAACGGCGTGGACGGTCAGGTTCTGGGTGGTGACCCGCTCGTTGCCCATGCGACCCGCCATGCGGAGGCCCTTGAACACACGGCCCGGGGTGGCGCAGCCACCGATGGAACCGGGGGAGCGGTGCTTGCGCTGGGTGCCGTGTCCGGCGCCGAGGCCACGGAAGTTGTGGCGCTTCATGACACCGGCGAAGCCCTTGCCCTTGCTCTTGCCGGTCACGTCGACCTTCACGCCGGCCTCGAACACCTCAGCGGTGATCTCCTGGCCCAGCGTGTACTCGGAGGCGTCCGCGGTGCGGATCTCGACGAGGTGGCGACGGGGGGTGACGTCGGCCTTGGCGAAGTGGCCCTTGAGGGGCTTGTTCACCTTGCGCGGGTCGATCTCGCCGAAGGCGATCTGGACGGACTCGTAGCCGTCGACATCGTTCGTGCGGACCTGGGTGACGACGTTGGGGCCGGCCTTGACGACGGTGACCGGGACGACGCGGTTGTTCGCGTCCCACACCTGCGTCATGCCGAGCTTCTCGCCCAGGATGCCCTTGATCTGCTTAGCCATCTCTCAGATCACCGGCCTCAGAGCTTGATCTCGATGTCGACACCGGCCGGGAGGTCGAGTCGCATCAGAGAGTCAACGGTCTTGGGGGTGGGGTCGAGGATGTCGATCAGGCGCTTGTGCGTGCGCATCTCGAAGTGCTCGCGCGAGTCCTTGTACTTGTGCGGCGACTTGATGACGCAGTACACGTTCTTCTCAGTGGGCAGCGGCACCGGGCCCGCGACCGACGCACCAGTGCGAGTCACCGTCTCGACGATCTTCTTCGCCGAGGAGTCGATGACCTCGTGGTCGTAGGCCTTGAGCCGGATGCGGATCTTCTGTCCCGCCATGGCTACTCAGTAGTCCTGTCTCTCTTACGCTCTGGAACCCGGTGGATTCCTTCTGCTGCCTTCGTTCCTCCGACCCACGCGGTCGGGCGTGTCGCGCTCCCGCTGACACAGATGCCCCTTGTTCGAACATCCCTGTGGGATTGCACACGGCCCTTCCGGAACCGCGAGCCGGGGGCGGAAGGCCCACCGGGTGCCTGGCCGGTGCCGCACCTTGCTTCCCGAAAGATTCCCGTACGTCCGCCCCAGCGCTGCCGTGATGGCAGTTAGGGCGACGAGTACTGTGGGACTCGCTTCCGGTCCTCCCGGCGGGAGGCGCGCAGCATCAACACTCGACCGAGCAACTCGGACAGTCTGCCATACGGGGCAAGGCCGACGCCAATCGAGCCGGAGAGAATACCCCGGGGGTGACGAAGGTCAAACCAGGGGCGCACGGGCGCACGCGGGGCGAACGGGAGCCGCCGGGGAGCCGGAGGGCCAGGGCCGCCGGAGAGCCGGCCGATCACGCGGGTCCCGGGAACTCCTCCCCCAGGATCCAGCAGTCGTCCCCTTCGGCGCTGGCCGCGCGGACCCGGGGCCCACTCGCGGGCGCCCAGCCGTCCTTCCGCCGGATGCGTTCCACGGGCTACCGGCACGGGCGAAGCCGGATTCGACGGCCGGATTCATTGCACTTTCTCGATGGCATCCGTCAACCGGCATCGGGCCGTCTCTCGCGAAATTCGTCGAAAGCCTGCTTGAAGGACTTCGGGCTCGCGTCGTCCACAGGATTGTCCATATTCATCAGAGGCAGGTTGATCTCAACCGTCGAAATCCGCCGATCGACATGGCGAGCGTTCCACTCCTCGATTGCGTGAAAGGAGCGCGATGCCGCGAAATAGGCGGGCTGAAGGTGTGCGTACCCGGTCTGCACTTTCCACTCCCCTTGCGCGTCTTTGGTCATGGGCCTGCCGGGCGGCACGATGATGAGACTGTGCCAGCCGTCGCCCCGGCGGTTCTCCAAGATCTGGGCCTCCTCGGCCCCGGCACGTCCGCCGTACCGTTCGAGGGCGAACATGCCGGCCATGAGGACCGCGTCGACCGGGGTCCCGGCCCTCAGCCCTCGCTGGCAGCTGACGTCTTCGCACTCCCCGAAGACCCGCTGCCACCTGTCCAGCGTGTCGGTCTTCTGCGACGTGATCACTAGGCGCACGGCAACTCTCCTGCTCAGGGGATCGGCATGCCGGGGAGAATGCGGATTCTGCCCATCTGTTCGAGGACTTCGGTGGGCAGGGCGAGCGCTTCGATACCGCCCGCCTCCACCAGGTCCACCCGACTGATATCCGGGATGGCATCTCTCCGGATTGTGGACCGCACCAGCGTATACGCCCCTTCATGGGGAAACCTACTGTACATCTCCCGCGCATAGGAGGCCGCGGCCTCGGCAGTCGTGGAAAAGTATTTGGTCTCGATACCCTGGGGATTCTGGAACGCTCGTGTGCGCATGATCTGACCCAGCTCCCCGTCCATCACGGCACGGTAGAGGTACATCTCCCCCGGGTTGAGTTTGTCCAGGCGTCCCGTGCAGGACAGCAATCCCAGCGGGTCGATCCAGCTGTACGGATTGTCCACGTACCCGTAGTGGTTCGGGTCCGGCTCCAGCCCCAGCGGGTCCGGGGTGGTGTACCGGCCGATCGCCGGGTCGTAGTGACGCTGGTAGTTGTAGTCCCAGCCGGTTTCCGGGTCGTGGTACTGGCCGGGGAACCGCAACGGCATGTCGACGGTGCCGTCCCCGCCCGCCCCGGATACGCCCCACAGCGTGGAGCGGGCCTGCCAGGCGACAGCGCCCGCCTCATCGACGAGTTCGGTCGGTGTCCCGACCAGGTCGGTCACGATGGCGTAGAAGCGGCAGTCCACCTCCTGCCGTGACAGCCGACGGCGCTGCGCCAAGGCGTGCTGGTCGCGGTAGTCCCACGTCAGGACGTCCCGTTCCGCAGCGTCACCCGCACCGCCGCCGGTCTGTTCGACCAGCGTCGCGTCCTGCCAGGTGAAGCGGACTTCCTCGTCGGTCTTTCCATCGGCGGCCAGGCGCTGCTTGGCCACGCGTCGGCCCAGCGGGTCGTACCGATACTTCCAGCGGGTGCCGTCCGGCGTCGTCACGGCCACGAGACGGTCCTCGGCGTCCCACTCGTACGCCCAGGTGGACGTGACTCCCGACAGGGTCCTGGCCCGCCGGAGAACGGTTCGGCCCGCCTCGTCGTACTCGTAGCGGACCCTGCCCGCGCGTGCCACCCGCGTGCCCCGGTACTCCCTCTCCCCCACGGCCTCGTGGCGGTCGGGCCAATGGGCGGTGAGCTGATTGCCGATCGGGTCGTAGACGTAGCTCTCCCGTCCGGCCGGACGAGTCACATCCGTCACCCGGCCCAGCTGATCCAGATCGAACATCGTGGTACCCAGCCGGTCGTCCTGGATCGAGGTCAGATGGTGATCGTCGCGGTAGGCGAAGGTGCGCTGCCACAGCGTGCGGTCCTGGGAACGGGCCGCCTGGCTCCGCAGGTTGCCGGCCGCGTCCCAGGAGTGACCGAGCACGACACCGGCCGCCAGGGTCCTGGAGGCCTCCCGGCCGGTGACGTCGTAGGTGAGATCGAGCCGGTGGGTGTCCGCGAGCAGACTGACAGGACGCCCCGCCGCGTCGTAGTCGTAGCGGCTCTCGGCTCCGCTGGGCGTCCTGCGCCACACCATGCGGCCAGTGGGGTCGTACGCGTAGCGGGAGACGAGGGTGTCGCAGGCTTCCGTGAGGATCCTGCCCAGGGGGTCCCTCTCGAAGCGGAGTTCCGCGTCCGGACCGACCGCCTGTACGAGCCGACCGGACGGGTCGTACGCGAAGGTGGTACGTGCCCCCGCTGCGTCCTTCTCGCTGATCCTGCCGAGCGAATCGCGGACGTACCGGATCTGCTGCCCCAAGGCATTCACCTTGGTGGTCAACTGGCCTGTCGCATCGTACTCGTAGCGAATCGTGCGGCCGTCGAAGTCGGTCTCCCGAACGAGTCGCCCGGCCGCGTCGTGGGCGTACCGCCAGCTGACGCCGAGCGGGTTGGTCACCGTGGTGAGCCGGAGTTCAGTGTCGCGCTCGAACTCGAAGCGCGATCCGTCGGGGTTCGTCTGGGCGCGCAGAGCGTCGAACGGTCCGTACTCGTACCGGTGGACACCGCCTGCCGCGTCGGTGCGGCTCAGGCAGTTGCCCTCTCCGTCCCAGGTCCAGGACCACTGCGAGCCGAGTGGGTCGATGTGGCGCGAGGGCCTCCCCTCGACCGTCCACTCCAGGTGGGTGACCGCACCGTCCGGGGCTGTGATCTCGACGGGACGGCCGAAGGCATCACGGCGATAGGAGGTGCTCTCACCGAGCGGACTCACGACACGCACCGGAAGGCCCGCGGCGTCGCACGCGAACGTCGTCGTGTTGCCCGACTGGTCCGTGGCGGACGCGAGCCCGCCGTGACGGTCGTAGGTGTACCGGACGACACCGCCGGCGGGGTCGACGACGGCGGTGCGGTTGCCGGCCGCGTCGAAGCTCTGCTCCCACCGGGCTCCGTCGGCGTGGGTGATGCGCGTCGGCATGCCCAGCTCGTGATGGTCCACGCTCAGCGCCCGGCCGTCCGCACGCGTCACCGTGGTGACCCGGCCCAGGTCGTCGTAGGCGTAGGCGGTGGTACGGCCGATCGCGTCCGTGATCGTCAGGAGGTTGTCGTGATCGTCCCAGGTCCGGAGGATGCGCCCGCCCAGGGGATCGGTCTCGGCGACCAGTTGGTACCAGTCGTTGAAGTCGTAGACCGTGGTGTGCCCCAGCGAGTTGGTGAAGAGTGTGCGGGAGCCGTCGCTCTCATAGGTGATGTCACTGTTGAATACGCCTTCAGCACCTCGAGTACGGACGCACCGGCCCCGGTCGTCGTAGACGTAGCGGTACCGGACGCCGTTCCTGTCCTGCCAGCCGGTGATCCGTCGTTGCTCGTCATAGGCGAACCGCAGGGGTCGGGCGGAGGAGTTGTGGATCTCGGCGAGGTTTCCCTGGTCGTCATAGCCGTACCGCAGGAGCGAGGGCTGCTCGGGGTGGCTGAGCAGGGTCAGCTCGGTGACCCGACCGCTCGTGCAGGTCACTCCCAGGTGGTAGCCACCGCTGTGCACCACTTCGCGGAGGTCACCGTCGGGCCCGTAGAGAAGGGTTGTGGAGTTGCCGTTGTGGTCGCTGATCGCCGAGAGGAGCAGTTCGTCGCGGCGGCAGCCGGGCAGAGAGCGGAAATGGAGCATCCGTTCGGTCTCTGTGTCACGCACGACAAGCTCACCGCCGGGTGATCCGTCCCAGGTGAGCGGCCAGCGGGGCCCTGCCACCGGCAGGACGGCCGCGTCCGGCTCCGGGACCGGGTAGTGCAGGACCATGCCGTCGGCGACGTCGAACCTGACTCCGGTGGAATCGAGTTCCAGACGCTGGTCGAGCGTGGACATCCAGGTCGTCCCGAAGAGCCGGCCGGTACGCACACTGCTGCGGTGGTGGCGTTCCAGGACCAGTGGAAGTACGCCGGGCAGGCTCACGTCGGTCGCCGACATGACGACCTCGCCGGTCGCCATGTCCACCGGGTCGGTGCGGCAGAAGAGCTTCTTCATCTGGCGGCTCAAGGCGCCTGCGCCCTTGCCCAGTCCCCTGACCCCCAATGCCATGCCCTTGAGGCCGGTCTTCCCGAAGGCCTTGAGCCCCTTGGCCAGCCCGCCCAGGGTCGTCAGCCCCTTCATGCCCGGGATGCAGTCCAGCGCCGCCAGCCCCACATCCCATAGGGACGCTCGGCCCTTGCTGTATTTGTAGAGCGTGTCGGCGAGCACGACGGCCGCCGCGATCAGCATGATCGCGCCCAGGATCGGCCCACCGATGATCATGGCGACGATGCCAACCACGGCCACGACGACCTTGCACACCGCGACGATGGTGTCCCAGTTGTCGACGAACCAGTCCCCGACCTCCTCCCACCACGACCGGTTCTGGATGCCGGCGTCCGAGGCCTCGTCGATCTTCGACTTCGCCTCACGCGCGGCCTCCTCCCGCATCTTGCGCGCGTCCTCGGCCATTTTCTTCGCCGCGGCGAGCGCGTCCTGCGCGTCGGAGACGTCCGACTGGGCCTTCGACTGCGCCGACTTCGCGTGCTGCACGTCCCGCGTCGCCGCACGCACCTTCGCCTCGTCGGGCTTGTCCGCGTCGGACTTGCTGCCCGTCGGGTCGTCCTTGTACTTGTCCGCCTCCTTGCCGGCCCGCGTCACCCACGAGTCCGCCGAGGCGAGACGGGACTGGGCGGAGGAGAGGCTGTCGCGGGCCTCGCGGCCCTTGCGCAGGGCCTTGTCCGCCAGGGACTGCGCGCGCTCCAGCTTCGGCCAGAAGTCCGCCAGCGCGTCCCCGCACATCTCGTAGGACTTCTTCAGCTTCTTGAGGTTCTTCGGGACGTCGGCGAAGTCCTCCTTGAAGACGTCGGCCGACTTGCCCGCCCACTCCAGCAGCGTCCCCTCCCCCGCCATGCCCTTGACCAGACGCAGCGCGTCGGAGACGTCGTCGGCGAAGTCGTGCAACTGCTTCGCGAGTGTGCGCACACGCTGCGGATCACCAGGGGTCGGGTCCTTGTCCAGATCCAGGACATGCCAGTCCGTCGGCCTGTGGCCCGCCATACCGCAACCCCCGTCACGCCCGCATCCCCATCAACACCCGTGTGCACACGTGAACTTACAAGGCGCGGTTGTTCGGGGAACAAGCAGGGCCCGCAGCCGGCACGCCAGAGACCGGCATCAGGCCGTGAACCGGAACGTCGACGTGATCGCGTCGAAGATGTCGAAGAACGAGTCCGCCAGGTCGAGCACCTGGCTGCTGCCCGCGACCAGGGCGACCTTGCCCTCCTGCCCCGGCACCGGAATGTACGTCTGCATCAGCACGGCCCTGACGGTGCGGTTGAGCTCATCGCCCGGTACGGCGATGTCCTCGATGCCGTAGGTGCGCGCGGCCGGGCCGACGCCCGGGATGTCGACCGTCGTCACCTTGCGCCAGGAGTCGCCCTCCCGCTTGGCCTCCTTCACCGCGAGCTGGCTCGCGATGGCCGCCGGGTCGTTGGACAGCGGCTCACCGCGCTCGTTGCGACCGCCGACCAGGGAGACGGTCACGGAGCCCGTGATCGGGGTGTCGCCGCCGAAGTTCTCCGCCATGCAGCCGCAGTACAGCGCGCCCGACTTCCACGCGTCCGCCGCGGCCCGCCGGAGGAAGTCGACGTACGTGTCCCGGTACTGCTCCAGCTCCGGGCGCTGCCGCACCCGCTCGGTCACCATCCGCCGGATCGAGTCGTCCCGCGACTCCGGCCGGACGTCGAACTCCCACCACGACTCCGGCACCTTGATCCGGAAACCGCCCCGCTCGACGGTCAGGGTCTCCATGTACCGGGCCATGACGCCGGCCTCCCCGTTCCTGCGATCAGAAGATCAAATCGGTCCTTCATTTCCGTGCGCACATCGTGCCCTACGCCTACAGAGTCCAGAACGGCGAGTCCTTCGGAGGCGCCGGGCGTACGGGATGCGTACCGAAGTCGATGTCCGCGTCAGCTGTCGGGCTTCCGACAGGCAGGCGGCCTCGGCTGTCGGGGGCGTAGTACACGGCGTAGGCCCAGTACTCCGGCAGCTCGTGACCCATGAGTTGCAGATCCAGGTCGACCCACTGGCGGGTCCCGTATGACGCGTTGATCCTCGCGACCGCTTCAGCTCGTGAGAGACCGATGTGCTCCACCAGTACGTCCGCCATCTCGCGGAAGTACGCGAGCATCTGGTCGTCCAGCGGGAGCACGAACTCCGTGCCCGTTGTCCCGGCCGTGGGGCACGCCCCGTACTCCACCAGCCAGCGCAGGCGTCTGACCTCGGCAACGAGGTGCGGCACCGCCTTCCTGGCCAAAGCGAGGAACTCCGCATCCGGCGTGGCGGCCGCGCACAGTTCCTCGATCGTGTCGAGGTCGAGATCGTCAGGGGCGGGATCCGACGTCATGCGGGAAGACTCGACACGAAGCCTGCCCATGCCCCGGGCGACACCGCCAGTCGAGGGCCTTGCGTGTGCTTGGAGTCCCGCACATGGACCGTCGCGGTGTCCGGGGCTATCGCGATCTCGACGCAGGAGTTGCCGTCAGGGCCACTGCTGTAGCTGCTCTTGAACCACGTCAGTTCAGCGTTGCGGATCATCTCTCTCCCAGCAGTTGCTCAATGAAGGTCAGCGACTCCCGAGGGGGAAGGGCCTGAGCTCGGATGGTGCCATACCGCAGTTCGAGGATCTGGATCTGCTTGGGATCAGTGGTGGGCC
Source organism: Streptomyces sp. XY006 (assembly GCF_002237655.1). GTDB lineage: Bacteria > Actinomycetota > Actinomycetes > Streptomycetales > Streptomycetaceae > Streptomyces > Streptomyces levis. The sequence goes on along the minus strand of NZ_NOKT01000013.1, from coordinate 59,781 downwards.
GACCGCCGAAGGCACCGTCGGACCGGCCAACCGCGGTGCCGTCCCCGAACTTGAGCACCTCGATCCTCCCGTTCAGACCGGGATGAGCCTCGCTGCTCGTCGGCATCACCTGGAGCCTGACGTTACGCAACCGGCCCACCTCCAGCAGGCGCTCAAGCTGCTGACGCCAGACCATTGTGCCCCCGACCGGGCGCCGCAGCGTGGCCTCCTCCTGGACGAAACTGAGCGAGGGGGCAGGCGACCGCTCGAACACGGACCGGCGAGCCATCCGCGCAGCCACCAGCTGCTCCACCTCGTCCGGCGAATAGGCCGGCTGCCACGACTCGAACAGGGCCCGGGCGTGCTCCGGGGTCTGCAACAGCCCGCTGACACTGATGCTCTCGTACACCCCGATCTCCACCGCCCGCCCCTCCAACTGCGCCAGCTCCCGCACCTTCTTGGGATAGCGGACCCTCTTCACGTCCTCCCACGTCGCCGTGATGAGCCCACCCGCCCCCAGCACCCGGTCCGCCGCCGCCAGGTACTCCTGGCGGGGAATCCGCTTGCCGCCCTCGATCTTGTAGACCAGGTCCTCCCCGTACCCCACCGCCGTCCCGAACTCCGCGGCCCGCATCCCCACCGCCTCCCGCCGCAGCTTCAGCTGCCTGCCCACCGTCGCGATGACGGCGACACCCCACTCGTCGTCGGGGTCGACCTCCCAACCCGGCTCGTCCGCCTCGCTCTTGAGCCGTCCTGTCTCCGCCGCCTCGGCCGTCATCCCGCACCCTTCCGTCGTACGACCCTGCCCCAGCGCCCTACCCGTGCGCCCGGCGCCGACAGCCCGGACACGACCGGACAAGCTCCGGACAGTCACCGTACGCACTCGCTGAGTCACTGTTCACGGTAGGCGCCCCCGGCCACGCTGGGTGACGTGAAGCAGAACTCCCCCACCGATCCCGGACCCGAACTCGCCCTCCAGGTCCGCAACTTCAGCCTCCGGCTCTCCCCCACCCCCCGCGGCGCCCGCCTCGCCCGGCTCCTCACCACCGAGCAACTGCGCTCCTGGGGCCTGCCGTCGGACCGGGCCGCACAGGTCGTCGCGGAACTGTCCGCCAACGCCGTCACCCACGGCCGCGTCCCGGGCCGCGACTTCCGCCTGCTCCTCTACGTGGCCGGCGGCACCCTCCGCATCGAGGTGACCGACACCCGCGACGACCGGCACCCGGTACCCCGGCTCCCTTCCCCCGACGCCGAGTCCGGCCGCGGTCTGCTCCTCGTCGACGCGCTCGCCGACCGCTGGGGCGTCACCCCGGGCCTTGCGCCCCGCAAGACCGTCTGGGCCGAGATCGACCTCTGAGACCGACCACGGCACCGGCCCTCCTTAACACCGCCTTAAGCCCGCTTTAAGCGAACCAAAGGTCAGCCGGTCGGCTCCAACTCCGCCCAGTTCACAGGGGGTTGACGGACCAATCGGGCAGTTGGTTGTGCGGTGAACCGTTCGTAACATCCCTCCACGGCCGACAGCGTCGGCCCACTCCCCCATCCCCCACAGACAAAGGTGTGTCCAGCCATGGCTGCTCATCGCACACGCCGGCGCACGCTCGGCGGGCTCGTCCCGCTGGTCTGCGCCTCCGTCGCGGCCGCGTTCACCCTGACGACCCTCGGCCCGTCCGCCGGACAGGCCGACGCCGCCGGCCAGGCCGAAGCCGCGGCCGCCGCCGTGACCTGGTCCGACGAGTTCAACGGCGCCGCCGGCAGCGCCCCGGACCCGGCCAAGTGGACCGTGGAGACCGGCGGTTCCGGCAACGGCAACAACGAGCTGCAGTACTACACGAACAGCAGAGACAACGTTGCCCACGACGGCAACGGCAACCTGGTCATCACCGCCCGCAAGAACACCGACCCCGGGCTGCAGTGCTGGTACGGCACCTGTCAGTACACGTCCGCCCGGCTCAACACGGCCAGGACGTTCACGCAGGCGTACGGCCACTTCGAGGCCCGGATCAAGGTGCCGCGCGGCCAGGGCATGTGGCCGGCGTTCTGGATGCTCGGCAACGACCTGGGCAGCGTCGGATGGCCCAACAGCGGCGAGATCGACATCATGGAGAACGTCGGTTACGAGCCCGGCACCGTCCACGGCACCCTGCACGGCCCCGGCTACTCCGGCAGCGGCGGCATCGGCGCGGCGTACACGCTCCCGGGCGGCCGGGCCTTCGCCGACGACTTCCACGTCTTCTCCGTCGACTGGACGCCGGGGAAGATCACGTGGTCCGTCGACGGGCAGACGTACCAGACGCGCACCACGGCCGACCTGGGCGGCAGGAAGTGGGTCTACGACCACCCCTTCTTCCTGATCCTCAACCTCGCCGTGGGCGGCAACTGGCCCGGCAGCCCGGACGGGAACACGCAGTTCCCGCAGACGATGACCGTGGACTACGTCCGGGTCTCCACCTCCGACGGCGGCGGCTCCGGCGGCACCACCGGCGCGATCAAGGGCATCGGCGGCATGTGCGCCGACGTCGCCGGCGCCTCTTCGGCCGACGGGACGCCCATCCAGCTCCACAACTGCACCGGGGTCGACGCCCAGAAGTGGACCCTCGGCGGCGACGGCACCGTCCGCGCCCTCGGCAAGTGCCTCGACGTGCGCGGCGGCTCCACGGCCGACGGTGCCGCGGTCCAGCTCTACACCTGCAACGGCACCAAGGCCCAGCAGTGGGTCCACACCGCGGCGCGCGACCTGGTGAACGTCGGCGCGGACAAGTGCCTGGACGCCAAGGGCAACTCCTCGGCCGACGGCACCCCGCTGCAGATCTGGACGTGCACCGGCGCCGCCAACCAGAAGTGGACGGTCGGCTGACCCCCTGACCCGCACCGGCTCCCCACGGCCACCCCCCACACAGACGCCCCCGGCTCCCCCACGAGCCGGGGGCGTCGCCGTCCCCGGGCACCCGCGGCCCCTGCGACACGGCAAAGGGGCCCGTACGACCGAAGTCGTACGGGCCCCTTCGAGCCACTCAGGTCAGCAGACCCTCAAGCCAGTCCGAGGACTCACTTGGTGATCTTGGTGACCTGGCCGGCGCCCACGGTCCGGCCACCCTCACGGATGGCGAACTTCAGGCCCTCCTCCATGGCGACGGGCTGGATGAGCTCCACCTTCATCTCGGTGTTGTCACCCGGCATGACCATCTCGGTGCCCTCGGGGAGGGTCACCACGCCGGTCACGTCCGTCGTACGGAAGTAGAACTGCGGGCGGTAGTTGTTGAAGAACGGCGTGTGGCGGCCACCCTCGTCCTTGGACAGGATGTAGGCCTGCGCCTCGAACTCCGTGTGCGGCGTGACCGAGCCCGGCTTGATGATGACCTGGCCGCGCTCGACGTCCTCGCGCTTGATGCCACGGAGCAGCAGACCGACGTTCTCACCGGCCTGGCCCTCGTCGAGCAGCTTGCGGAACATCTCGATGCCGGTGACCGTGGTGGTGGTCTTCTCCGGCTTGATGCCGATGATGTCGACGGTCTCGTTGACCTTCAGGACACCACGCTCGATACGGCCGGTGACGACCGTACCGCGACCGGTGATCGTGAAGACGTCCTCGATCGGCATCAGGAACGGCTTGTCGACGTCACGCTCGGGCTCGGGGATCGCCGTGTCGACGGCGTTCATGAGCTCGAGAACCGAGTTGCCCCACTCCTTGTCGCCCTCGAGGGCCTTCAGAGCGGAGACCTTGACGACGGGAACGTCGTCGCCCGGGAACTCGTACTCGGAGAGGAGCTCACGGACCTCGAGCTCGACGAGCTCCAGGATCTCCTCGTCGTCCACCATGTCGGCCTTGTTCAGGGCGACGACGATGTACGGAACGCCGACCTGGCGGGCCAGGAGCACGTGCTCCTTGGTCTGCGGCATCGGGCCGTCGGTGGCGGCGACCACGAGGATGGCGCCGTCCATCTGCGCCGCACCCGTGATCATGTTCTTGATGTAGTCCGCGTGACCGGGGCAGTCGACGTGGGCGTAGTGACGCGTCTCGGTCTGGTACTCGACGTGCGCGATGGAGATGGTGATACCGCGCTGGCGCTCCTCAGGAGCCTTGTCGATCTGGTCGAACGCGGAAGCCTCGTTGATGTCCGGGTACGCGTCGTGCAGCACCTTGGTAATGGCGGCCGTGAGGGTCGTCTTACCGTGGTCGATGTGACCGATGGTGCCGATGTTGACGTGCGGCTTAGTCCGCTCGAACTTCGCCTTCGCCACTGGGGTCCTCCTGGGAGTGGTTCTGGTACGCCTTACTTCATCGGCGCCAGGTGATCTTTGCTGGAAAGCCCGGGCCCCGGGGCATTCACCACGATTGCGGCGGAATGCCCCTCAAGGCTCCGGAGTCAAGCCTACGGCGTGTAGACGCGGTGCGTTACTCGCCCTTGGCCTTCGCGATGATCTCCTCGGCGACGTTCCGCGGAACCTCGGCGTAGGAGTCGAACTGCATGGAGTAGCTCGCACGGCCGGACGTCTTGCTGCGCAGGTCGCCGACGTAGCCGAACATCTCCGAGAGGGGCACGAGGCCCTTCACGACGCGGGCACCGGCCCGCTCCTCCATGGCCTGGATCTGGCCACGGCGGGAGTTGATGTCGCCGATGACCTCACCCATGTAGTCCTCGGGCGTGGTGACCTCGACGGCCATCATCGGCTCGAGCAGCACGGGGCTGGCCTTGCGCGCGGCCTCCTTGAAGGCCTGCGAACCGGCGATCTTGAACGCGAGCTCGGAGGAGTCCACCTCGTGGTAGGCACCGTCGAGCAGCGTCACGCGGACACCGGTCATCTCGTAGCCGGCGAGGATGCCGAACTGCATGGCCTCCTGCGCACCGGCGTCCACCGAAGGGATGTACTCCTTCGGCACACGGCCACCGGTCACCTTGTTGATGAACTCGTACGAGGCGTCGCCGCCCTCGATCGGCTCGATCGCGATGATGACGCGGGCGAACTGGCCGGTACCACCCGTCTGCTTCTTGTGGGTGAACTCGACCTTCTCGACGGCCTTACGGATCGTCTCACGGTAGGCGACCTGCGGCTTGCCGACGTTGGCCTCGACCTTGAACTCACGGCGCATACGGTCGACCAGCACCTCGAGGTGCAGCTCGCCCATACCACCGATGATGGTCTGGCCGGTCTCCTCGTCCGAGTGGACCTGGAAGGACGGGTCCTCCTCGGCCAGGCGCTGGATCGCGACGCCGAGCTTCTCCTGGTCGCCCTTCGACTTGGGCTCGATGGCGACCTGGATGACCGGCGCCGGGAAGTCCATGGACTCCAGGATGACCGGGTTCTTGTCGTCGGACAGCGTCTCACCGGTGGTGGTCTGCTTCAGGCCCATGACGGCGACGATGTCGCCGGCGCCCACCGAGTCGATCTCCTCACGCTTGTTCGCGTGCATGCGGTAGATCTTGCCGATGCGCTCCTTCTTGCCCTTGACGGAGTTCAGCACCGAGGTGCCGGACTCCAGGCGGCCCGAGTAGACCCGGACGAAGGTGAGCTTGCCGAGGTGCGGGTCGCTCATGATCTTGAACGCGAGCGCGGCGAGGGGCTCCTCGTCCGACGGCTTGCGCGCGATGACCTGCTCCGGGTCCTTGACGTCGTGGCCCTCGATGGCCTCGACGTCGAGCGGGGTGGGCAGGTAGCGCACGACCGCGTCGAGCAGGGGCTGGACGCCCTTGTTCTTGAACGCGGTGCCGCAGAACACGGGGGTGACGGTGGTGCCGCCGCCCTTGCCGGACGCGATGGTGATGCGACGGATCGCGGCGTAGAGCTGCTCCACGGTGGGCTCGGTGCCCTCCAGGTACAGCTCCATGAGCTCTTCGTCGTTCTCGGCGACGGCCTCGAGCAGCTTGCCGCGGTACTCCTCGGCAGCCTCGAGGTGGGTGTCCGGGATGTCGACGGTGTCGTACATCTCGCCCTTGGTCGCCTCGGCCGACCAGACCAGGGCCTTCATCGTCACGAGGTCGATGACGCCCTTGAAGTCCGCCTCCGCGCCGATCGGCAGCTGCATGACCAGCGGCTGCGCGCCCAGGCGGTCCGAGATCATGTCCACGCAGCGGTGGAACTCGGCGCCGGTGCGGTCCAGCTTGTTGACGAAGCAGATGCGCGGCACGCCGTAACGGTCGGCCTGACGCCACACCGTCTCGGACTGCGGCTCGACACCGGCGACGCCGTCGAACACCGTCACGGCACCGTCGAGCACGCGCAGGGAGCGCTCCACCTCGACGGTGAAGTCGACGTGACCCGGGGTGTCGATGATGTTGATGGTGTAGTCGTCGCCCTCGAGCGGCCAGTGGCAGGTGGTGGCAGCAGAGGTGATCGTGATGCCACGCTCCTGCTCCTGCTCCATCCAGTCCATGGTGGCAGCGCCGTCGTGGACCTCACCGATCTTGTACGAAACGCCGGTGTAGAACAGGATCCGCTCGGTGGTGGTCGTCTTGCCCGCGTCGATGTGGGCCATGATCCCGATGTTGCGGACCCTGGCCAGGTCAAGCGAAGTGGTAGCCATAAGGCTTCAGTCTTCTCTCGGTCTCGATGGGGTCTGCGACTACCAGCGGTAGTGCGCGAAGGCCTTGTTGGACTCGGCCATCTTGTGCGTGTCCTCGCGCTTCTTCACAGCGGCACCGAGGCCGTTGCTGGCGTCGAGGAGCTCGTTGAGCAGACGCTCGGTCATGGTCTTCTCGCGACGGGCGCGGGAGTAACCGACGAGCCAGCGCAGCGCCAGGGTGTTGGCACGGCCGGGCTTGACCTCGACCGGGACCTGGTAGGTGGCACCACCGACACGGCGGGACTTGACCTCGAGGGTCGGCTTGATGTTCTCGAGAGCGCGCTTCAGCGTGATGACCGGGTCGTTGCCGGTCTTCTCGCGCAGGCCCTCCATGGCGCCGTAGACGATGCGCTCGGCGGTGGAGCGCTTGCCGTTCAGCAGCACCTTGTTGATCAGGGAGGTCACCAGAGGAGAGCCGTAGACCGGGTCGATGATGACCGGGCGCTTCGGGGCGGGGCCCTTACGAGGCATTCTTACTTCTCCTTCTTGGCGCCGTAGCGGCTGCGGGCCTGCTTGCGGTTCTTGACACCCTGGGTGTCGAGCGAGCCGCGGATGATCTTGTAACGAACACCCGGCAGGTCCTTCACACGGCCGCCGCGCACGAGCACGATGGAGTGCTCCTGCAGGTTGTGTCCCTCACCCGGAATGTAAGCCGTGACCTCGATGCCGCTGGTCAGACGCACACGCGCGACCTTACGGAGGGCCGAGTTCGGCTTCTTCGGGGTGGTCGTGAACACACGCGTGCAGACGCCACGGCGCTGAGGGGAACCCTCGAGTGCGGGCGTCTTGTTCTTCTCGACCTTGTCCTGCCGGCCCTTACGGACCAGCTGCTGGATCGTAGGCACTACTTCTCCGGTTTCTGTGTGCCGATGGGTACAGCTAACCTGGAACGTCGCCGACCCACGCGGTCGGGTGTGTCGAATCCCGCGGACTCCCGCCGCCAGGCAGAATTAAGCGCAGATTACGGTGGCCGCTTACGGCTCGACGTACGGTTGATGGCACGCACGAGAGCCAGGGCACACCCCAGGCACAAGGTCTGAGCGTACCTACCGCATTCGCTGCGGTCAAAACAAATGGGCACCGCCCGCATCGCCATGCGGGACATGTCAAGACCCTCAGCCGTCTTCGATCTTCAATTCAGTGGCAGCTGTCCGATTTGCATACATTACCGGTGTCCATGGCCGGGCGTCATCCGGCCGCGATCGACACCAGGGTCAGCAACACCAGGACGAGTGCCCAGCCCGCGGTGGACAACCACCCGAGCACGAGTCCGGTCAGGGCCAGCCCGTCCCCCAGTTCGCCCCGGCTGCGGATCTCGGACCGCGCCACATGCCCCAGCACCACGGCCGGGATGCCGGTCAGCCCCATCGTCGGCACACACAGCAGCCCGCACACGGCGGCGGCGACCGCCTTGCCGTTGGTCTGCGGCCGCGGCACCGGCAGGAACGCCGGCGGCACGGACACGGCCGGCAGGGACTGCGGCACCGGCCCCTGGGGCAGATCGGCGACGAGCAGCGCCAGCTCCCCCACGGTCCGCGCCGCGTACGCCCGCGCCACCCGCTTCTCGAACTCCGCGTGCTCCATCCGCCCCTCGCCGTACCCCGCTCTGAGCACGTCCACGGCCCGCTCCCGATCGGCGTGCGAGGCGAGCATGGACGGCACGCCAGGGCCCTGCCAGGACTGCCAGGACGGATAGGACGGCTGCGACACGGAGCACCTCCCCCGAAGCCGGAGTCCTTCCATGATGCGCCGAAGCAGCGTTTCCGGCACCGGGGCGTCCGTCACGGGCTCCGCGTGTCGGCCACGAGACGGCCACAAGAGGCCCTCTGACGCCCTCGCAGGGCGGTCCTGACGGCGGGAACGCGTGGGACCCGCCGAAGGCTCGTCCGGACACGCCGAAGGGCGGTCACCCCGCAGGATGACCGCCCTCGGTTCAAGCGACTCGCTTACTGGTTGTACGGACCGTAGTCGTAGTCCTCCAGCGGAACGGCCTGGCCGGAGCCCGTGCCGAACGGCGAGTAGTCGATGTCGTCGTAGCCGACGGCCGAGTACATCGCGGCCTTGGCCTCCTCGGTCGGCTCGACCCGGATGTTGCGGTAGCGGGACAGACCCGTACCGGCCGGGATGAGCTTACCGATGATGACGTTCTCCTTGAGGCCGATGAGGCTGTCGGACTTGGCGTTGATCGCCGCGTCCGTCAGGACTCGGGTCGTCTCCTGGAAGGAGGCGGCCGACAGCCAGGATTCCGTCGCCAGCGAGGCCTTGGTGATACCCATCAGCTGCGGACGACCGGAGGCCGGGTGACCGCCCTCCTGGACCACACGACGGTTCTCGTGCTCGAACTTCGAGCGCTCGACCAGCTCGCCGGGCAGCAGCTCGGCGTCGCCGGACTCGATGATCGTCACACGGCGCAGCATCTGCCGGATGATGATCTCGATGTGCTTGTCGTGGATCGACACACCCTGCGAGTTGTAGACCTTCTGGACCTCGCCGACCAGGTGGACCTGGACGGCACGCTGGCCCAGGATGCGCAGCACGTCGTGCGGGTTGGTGGCACCCACGGTGAGCTTCTGGCCCACCTCGACGTGCTCGCCCTCGCTGACCAGGAGACGGGCGCGCTTCGAGATCGGGTAGGCCGTCTCGTCGCTGCCGTCGTCCGGCGTGATGACGATCTTCTTGGTCTTCTCGGTCTCCTCGATCCGCACGCGGCCGGAGGCCTCGGAGATCGGGGCGACACCCTTCGGGGTACGGGCCTCGAAGAGCTCGACGACACGCGGCAGACCCTGGGTGATGTCGTCACCGGCCACACCACCGGTGTGGAAGGTACGCATCGTCAGCTGGGTGCCGGGCTCACCGATGGACTGGGCGGCGATGATGCCGACCGCCTCGCCGATGTCGACCAGCTTGCCGGTGGCCAGCGAACGGCCGTAGCACATCGCGCAGGTGCCGACGGCGGACTCGCAGGTCAGGACCGAGCGGGTCTTGACCTCCTCGACGCCGCGGGAGACGAGCTCCTCGATGAGGACGTCGCCCAGGTCCGTGCCGGCCGGGGCCAGCACCTGACCGTCGACCACGATGTCCTCGGCGAGGCAGCGCGCGTACACGGACGTCTCGACGTCCTCCGCCTTGAGCAGGGTGCCCTCGGCGTTCCGGTCGGCGATCTTCAGACGCAGACCGCGCTCGGTGCCGCAGTCCTCCTCGCGGATGATGACGTCCTGGGAGACGTCGACCAGACGACGCGTGAGGTAACCCGAGTCGGCGGTACGCAGAGCGGTGTCCGCCAGACCCTTACGGGCACCGTGCGTGGAGATGAAGTACTCCAGCACGGACAGGCCCTCACGGAACGACGCCTTGATCGGACGCGGGATCGTCTCGTTCTTCGCGTTCGACACCAGACCACGCATACCGGCGATCTGACGCATCTGCATCATGTTGCCTCGTGCACCCGAGTTCACCATCATGAAGATCGGGTTGGTCTTCGGGAAGTTGTCGTTCATCGCCTCGGCGACCTCGTTGGTCGCCTTGGTCCAGATCGCGATGAGCTCCTGCGTGCGCTCGTCCTTGGTGATCAGACCGCGCTCGTACTGCTTCTGGACCTTCTCGTCCTGCGCCTCGTAGCCGCGGACGATCTCCTTCTTCGCCTCGGGGACGACGACGTCGGAGATCGCGACGGTGACGCCGGAGCGGGTGGCCCAGTAGAAGCCGGCCGCCTTCAGGTTGTCGAGCGTCGCCGCCACGATGACCTTCGGGTAGCGCTCGGCGAGGTCGTTGACGATCTCGGAGAGCTGCTTCTTGCCGACCTCGTAGTCGACGAACGGGTAGTCCTCGGGCAGCAGCTCGTTGAAGAGCGCGCGGCCCAGGGTCGTGTTCAGCCGGAAGCTGTCACCCTGCTGCCACTCGGGCTCACCCTCCTCGCGCGCCGGCGGGGTCCAGCCGCGCGGCGGGATGGTGCCGACCGGGAAGCGGACGTCGATCCTCGACTGGAGCGACAGCTCGCCCGCGTCGAAGGCCATGATCGCCTCCGCGACCGAGGCGAAGGAACGGCCCTCGCCCTTGAGGTCGCGCATCTCGCCGTCGGTGGTGAGGAAGAACAGACCGAGGACCATGTCCTGGGTCGGCATCGTCACCGGGCGGCCGTCGGCCGGCTTGAGGATGTTGTTCGAGGACAGCATCAGGATGCGGGCCTCGGCCTGCGCCTCCGCGGACAGCGGCAGGTGCACGGCCATCTGGTCACCGTCGAAGTCCGCGTTGAACGCGGTGCAGACGAGCGGGTGGATCTGGATGGCCTTGCCCTCGACCAGCTGCGGCTCGAAGGCCTGGATGCCGAGGCGGTGCAGCGTGGGCGCACGGTTCAGCAGAACCGGGTGCTCCGCGATGACCTCTTCCAGCACGTCGTACACGACCGTGCGGCCGCGCTCGACCATGCGCTTCGCCGACTTGATGTTCTGCGCGTGGTTCAGGTCGACCAGGCGCTTCATCACGAACGGCTTGAAGAGCTCCAGCGCCATCGCCTTCGGCAGACCGCACTGGTGCAGCTTCAGCTGCGGACCGACGACGATCACGGAACGCGCGGAGTAGTCCACGCGCTTGCCGAGCAGGTTCTGACGGAAACGGCCCTGCTTGCCCTTCAGCATGTCGCTGAGGGACTTCAGCGGACGGTTGCCGGGGCCCGTGACCGGGCGGCCACGACGGCCGTTGTCGAACAGCGCGTCCACGGCCTCCTGGAGCATGCGCTTCTCGTTGTTCACGATGATCTCGGGCGCACCGAGGTCGAGAAGCCGCTTCAGGCGGTTGTTGCGGTTGATCACACGGCGGTACAGGTCGTTCAGGTCGGAGGTCGCGAAGCGGCCACCGTCCAGCTGCACCATCGGACGCAGGTCCGGCGGGATGACCGGCACGCAGTCCAGCACCATGCCCTTGGGGCTGTTGCTGGTCTGCAGGAACGCGGAGACGACCTTCAGGCGCTTGAGCGCACGGGTCTTCTTCTGGCCCTTGCCGGTACGGATGATCTCGCGGAGCTTCTCGGCCTCCTCGTCGAGGTCGAAGGACTCCAGGCGCTTCTGCAGCGCCGCGGCACCCATCGAGCCGTCGAAGTACGTGCCGAAGCGGTCACGCAGCTCGCGGTAGAGCAGCTCGTCGCCCTCCAGGTCCTGGACCTTGAGGTTCTTGAAGCGGTTCCACACCTCGTCGAGACGGTCGATCTCGCGCTGCGCACGGTCGCGCAGCTGCTTCATCTCGCGCTCGGCACCCTCGCGCACCTTGCGGCGCACGTCGGCCTTGGCGCCCTCGGCCTCCAGCTCGGCCAGGTCGGTCTCGAGCTTCTTGGCGCGGGCCTCCAGGTCGGCGTCGCGGCGCTGCTCGATCTGCTGGCGCTCGACGGAGACGTGGGCCTCCAGCGAGGGCAGATCGCGCGTACGGCGCTCCTCGTCGACGTACGTGATCATGTACGCCGCGAAGTAGATGACCTTCTCGAGGTCCTTCGGGGCCAGGTCGAGCAGGTAGCCCAGACGCGACGGAACGCCCTTGAAGTACCAGATGTGCGTGACGGGGGCGGCCAGCTCGATGTGGCCCATCCGCTCACGGCGCACCTTGGCGCGAGTCACCTCGACACCGCAGCGCTCACAGATGATGCCCTTGAAGCGGACGCGCTTGTACTTGCCGCAGTAGCACTCCCAGTCCCGGGTCGGACCGAAGATCTTCTCGCAGAAGAGTCCGTCCTTTTCGGGCTTGAGGGTGCGGTAGTTGATGGTCTCGGGCTTCTTGACCTCGCCGTGGCTCCACTGACGGATGTCGTCAGCGGTAGCCAGACCGATCCGGAGCTCGTCGAAGAAGTTGACGTCGAGCACTATGCGTCAATCCCTCTCAGGGTTGTAAGTCTTTGGTCTGAAACGGGGGTCCTGGGGCCGGCGGGCCTTGGTCTGGCCAAGGCCCGCCGGACTCCCGTCAGACCTCTTCGACGCTGCTCGGCTCGCGCCGGGACAGGTCGATGCCGAGCTCCTCCGCAGCGCGGAAGACGTCCTCGTCGGTGTCACGCATCTCGATGGACATACCGTCGCTGGACAGCACCTCCACGTTCAGGCAGAGGGACTGCATCTCCTTGATGAGCACCTTGAAGGACTCGGGGATGCCGGGCTCGGGGATGTTCTCGCCCTTGACGATGGCCTCGTAGACCTTCACGCGGCCGGTGACGTCGTCGGACTTGATGGTCAGCAGCTCCTGGAGCGCGTAGGCGGCGCCGTACGCCTCGAGTGCCCACACCTCCATCTCGCCGAACCGCTGGCCACCGAACTGGGCCTTACCACCCAGCGGCTGCTGGGTGATCATCGAGTACGGGCCGGTCGAGCGGGCGTGCAGCTTGTCGTCGACCAGGTGGTGCAGCTTGAGGATGTACATGTACCCGACCGAGATCGGGTCCGGGAACGGCTCACCGCTGCGGCCGTCGAACAGCCGCGCCTTGCCGGTCGGGAGCACCATGCGCTCGCCGTCCCGGTTCGGGATGGTGTGGTTGAGCAGACCGGCCAGCTCGTCCTCGCGGGCACCGTCGAAGACCGGGGTCGCGACGTTGGTGCCGGGCTCGACCTTGTCGGCGCCGATGGCCTGCAGCCGCTGCGCCCACTCCTCCGCGAGGCCGGAGACGTCCCAGCCGCGGCTGGCGAGCCAGCCGAGGTGGATCTCCAGGACCTGTCCCGGGTTCATTCGGGACGGCACACCCAGCGGGTTGAGGATGATGTCGACCGGGGTGCCGTCTTCCAGGAACGGCATGTCCTCGATCGGCAGGATCTTCGAGATGACGCCCTTGTTGCCGTGACGGCCGGCGAGCTTGTCACCGTCGGTGATCTTGCGCTTCTGCGCGACGTAGACGCGCACCAGCTGGTTCACACCGGGGGGAAGCTCGTCGCCCTCCTCGCGGTCGAAGACGCGGACGCCGATGACCTTGCCGGTCTCGCCGTGCGGCACCTTCAGCGAGGTGTCACGGACCTCACGGGCCTTCTCACCGAAGATCGCGCGCAGCAGGCGCTCCTCGGGGGTCAGCTCGGTCTCACCCTTGGGGGTCACCTTGCCGACGAGGATGTCGCCGGCGATGACCTCGGCACCGATGCGGATGATGCCGCGCTCGTCGAGGTCGGCGAGGACCTCCTCGGAGACGTTCGGGATGTCCCGGGTGATCTCCTCGGGGCCGAGCTTGGTGTCACGGGCGTCGACCTCGTGCTCCTCGATGTGGATCGAGGAGAGGACGTCGTCCTGCACGAGGCGCTGCGACAGGATGATCGCGTCCTCGTAGTTGTGACCCTCCCACGGCATGAACGCCACGAGCAGGTTCTTGCCCAGCGCCATCTCGCCGTTCTGGGTGGCCGGACCGTCGGCCAGGACCTGGCCTTCGATGATCCGGTCGCCCTCGTTGACGATGACCTTCTGGTTGACCGAGGTGCCCTGGTTGGAGCGGGCGAACTTGGCCAGGCGGTACGTGATGTACGTGCCGTCGTCGTTGGCGGTGGTGATGTAGTCCGCGGAGACCTCCTGGACCACACCCGGCTTCTCGGCCTTGACCACGTCGCCGGCGTCGACCGCGGAGCGGTACTCCATGCCGGTGCCGACGAGCGGGGACTCGGACTTAATCAGCGGCACGGCCTGACGCATCATGTTCGCGCCCATGAGGGCACGGTTGGCGTCGTCGTGCTCGAGGAAGGGGATCATGGCGGTCGCGACCGACACCATCTGGCGCGGCGAGACGTCCATGTAGTCCACGTCCTCGGGGCCGACGTAGTCGACCTCGCCGCCCTTGCGGCGGACGAGCACCCGGGCCTCGGCGAACCGCATGTCGTCACCGAGCGTGGCGTTGGCCTGCGCGATGACGAAGCGGTCCTCCTCGTCGGCGGTCAGGTAGTCGACCTCGTCGGTGACCTGGCCGTCGATGACCTTGCGGTACGGGGTCTCGACGAAACCGAACGCGTTGACCCGGCCGTAGGAGGCGAGCGAGCCGATCAGACCGATGTTCGGGCCTTCGGGCGTCTCGATCGGGCACATGCGGCCGTAGTGCGAGGGGTGCACGTCACGGACCTCGAAGCCGGCCCGCTCACGGGACAGACCACCCGGGCCGAGAGCCGACAGACGGCGCTTGTGGGTGAGACCCGACAGCGGGTTGTTCTGGTCCATGAACTGCGACAGCTGGCTGGTGCCGAAGAACTCCTTGATGGAGGCGACGACCGGCCGGATGTTGATCAGGGTCTGCGGCGTGATCGCCTCGACGTCCTGGGTCGTCATCCGCTCGCGGACGACACGCTCCATACGCGCCAGACCCGTGCGGACCTGGTTCTGGATGAGCTCGCCGACGCTGCGCAGGCGGCGGTTGCCGAAGTGGTCGATGTCGTCGGTCTCGACGACGATCGTCGTGCCGCTGTCCCCGACCGTCTCGGTCTCGCCGGCGTGCAGCTTCACCAGGTACTTGATCGTCGAGATGATGTCCTCGACGGTCAGGATGCCCGCGTCGAGCGGAGCGTCCGCACCCAGCTTCTTGTTGACCTTGTAGCGGCCGACCTTGGCCAGGTCGTAGCGCTTGGGGTTGAAGTAGAGGTTCTCCAGCAGCGTCTGCGCGGCCTCACGCGTGGGGGGCTCGCCCGGACGCAGCTTGCGGTAGATGTCGAGCAGCGCGTCGTCCTGGCCCTGGGTGTGGTCCTTCTCCAGGGTGGCGCGCATGGACTCGTACTCGCCGAACTCCTCGAGGATCTGCTCGGTGGTCCAGCCGAGCGCCTTGAGCAGGACGGTGACGGACTGCTTGCGCTTGCGGTCGATGCGGACACCGACCATGTCGCGCTTGTCGATCTCCATCTCCAGCCAGGCACCCCGGGACGGGATGATCTTGGCGGAGAAGATGTCCTTGTCGGACGTCTTGTCGATGGAGGAGTCGAAGTAGACACCGGGCGAACGGACGAGCTGCGACACCACGACACGCTCGGTGCCGTTGATGACGAAGGTGCCCTTGTTCGTCATGAGCGGGAAGTCGCCCATGAAGACCGTCTGGGACTTGATCTCGCCGGTCTCGTTGTTCGTGAACTCGGCCGTGACGAAGAGCGGGGCGGCGTACGTGAAGTCGCGCTCCTTGCACTCGTCGATCGAGTTCTTCGGCGGCTCGAAGCGGTGGTCGCGGAAGGTCAGCGACATCGACCCGCTGAAGTCCTCGATCGGGGAGATCTCCTCGAAGATCTCCTCGAGCCCGGACTTGGTGGGGACGTCCTGACCGTTCTCGAGAGCCTCCTCGACCCGACTCTGCCAGGCGGTGTTGCCGAGCAGCCAGTCGAAGCTCTCGGTCTGCAGCGCGAGCAGGTTCGGAACCTCAAGAGGCTCCTTGATCTTTGCAAAAGAGATGCGCAGCGGGGCAGTGCTGGCGGCGTTGTTCGTATTCGCGGTCGAGGCGTTGCGCGAGGCGGCCAAGAGGGGGTCCTTCCGAGGGCTCGGACTCACTACGCGCGTACCGGCCCCTCTCCCGTACACGGAGACAAGCTGTGCCCACACGGCCGAAAGGCCAGGTCAGGCATGTCTTGTCATCGATGCTCGGGCGAGGGCAGACCCCTGGTGACGGGCAGGGGACAGCTAACAGGCAGCGCAAAGGGTCAGTGTAGCCACTTGGCACACTGATGTCCAGTGCGGGTTCTGGAACCCGTGTTCACCCTCGTTGTTCCACTCCTGCGACAAGGCCCTGCCCTCAACGCACGTTGATACTGCCCTCTTCGTCGCCGATCCATGCCTCGGATTGGATCCTTGTGACGACGCGTCCTGAGAATTGCGCGCTGCGTGCGGTTCGTCAAGGCCCCCCTGCCCGAACCCGGGCCGCCCGGAGACACGACGAAGATCACCATACCCCCCGCCACGGAGGCCGCAAGGCAACCGTGGCCGCACCCCGGGAACGCCGAAGAGCGACCACCCGGATGGATGATCGCTCCTCGGCGCTTACGCGTTACACGTCCTGAGGGACGCGTTGTGGATCCTGGCGGATCCCGGAGGTCTTACTTGACCTCGACGGACGCACCGGCGCCCTCGAGGGACTCCTTGGCCTTGTCGGCGGCCTCCTTGTTGACCTTCTCCAGAACCGGCTTCGGCGCACCGTCGACCAGGTCCTTGGCCTCCTTCAGGCCCAGGGAGGTGAGCTCACGCACGACCTTGATGACCTGGATCTTCTTGTCGCCGGCACCGGTGAGGATGACGTCGAACTCGTCCTTCTCCTCGGCGGCCTCGGCGGCGGCGCCACCAGCGGCACCACCGGCGACGACGACCGGGGCGGCCGCAGCGGCGGTGACGTCGAACTTCTCCTCGAACGCCTTCACGAACTCGGAGAGCTCGATGAGGGTCATCTCCTCGAACTGCGCGAGCAGGTCTTCCTGGCTGAGCTTCGCCATGATTGGCGGTCCTTCCACTAAATCGGCAGGTGCCGGATGTACATGTGAGGCGGGCGTACTACTGGCCCGCTACGGTCGCCGCGTTCAGGCAGCGGCGGCCGGGATGCGAGCCGAGTTACTCGGCACCGCCCTGCTCGTCCTGCTTGGCACGGAGCGCGTCCACGGTGCGGACGAGCTTCGACGGCAGCGCCTGGAAGACAGAGGCAGCCTGGGACTGCTTGCCCTTCATGGCACCGGCCAGCTTGGAGAGCAGAACCTCGCGGGACTCGAGGTCCGCAAGCTTCTTGATCTCATCGGCGGACAGCGCCTTGCCGTCAAGGACACCGCCCTTGATGATGAGATTCGGGTTGTCCTTGGCGAAGTCACGAAGACCCTTCGCCGACTCCACCGGGTCACCGGTGACGAAGGCGACGGCCGTCGGACCAGCGAAGAGCTGGTCCTCGAGCGTGATCCCGGCCTCATTGGCCGCAATCTTGGTCAGCGTGTTCTTCACCACGGCGTACTGGGCGTTCTCACCGAGCGAACGACGCAGCGTCTTGAGCTGCGCCACGGTGAGACCGCGGTACTCGGTCAGCACAGCGGCGTTGGAGCTGCGGAACTTGTCCGTCAGCTCGGCAACCGCGGCAGCCTTGTCGGGCCTCGCCATAGAGCCTCGGCCTCCTTCCGGGTGATTCGGACCGCGCGGACCCGAAGGAGGACTGGGGAAAACGAAACGCCCCGGCGCAAGCGCACGGGGCGTAGCTCGACCGGATTCACGCACGCACGAGGCGGCGCACTCCGGGAGCTTCTCCTGTGTCACCTGCGCGGGTCGTCCGCCGTTCAGCGGATCCTTCGGCCACCGCGCCCTCGATAAGAGCGCGCGGTAACGACCAGCGGTCTTTGGCTTCTGTAGGAGCGTACGGGAACGGGTCGCTGTCAAGCAAATCGCCCGTACGACGGACCGGCGGGGCCGGCCGGATCAGCTCGCGTCGAGGTCCTTGAACAGGTCGGCGAGGTCGGCGACGTCCTTGGCGGGCGGGGCCTTGATCTCCACCGGCTCGTTGTAGTCGAGGAAGGTGATGGTCATGTCGAGCGGGCCCTTGTCGGTGTCGCCCTTGGTGCGGAACTGCTTGGTGTGGTCGTCACCGTCGATCCACATGTCCATCGTGAGCTTGTCGACGCCCATCTTCTCGTACTGCTTGATGCTCTTCTCGCGCCGCTCGCGGGTCTCCGCGTCCTCCTTCTTGAGGGAGGCGCGCAGGTCGGCGAGGGTGACCGTGCCCGAGTAGTGGGTCGTCTCGACGCCGTCGACCTTCTCGGTGCCGACCTTCTTCACGTCCTTGGCACCCGTGAGGAAGGTGGACTCCGCCGCCGGGTTCTGCTCGGCCTGGCTGGGCGAACCCAGCTGGTCCAGTTCCTTGCCGGCCTCGGAGCCGGACAGGTCGAACTTCATCCAGGTCTTGCCGTCCATCTCCTTGGCCATCTCGGCTCCCCCACCGATGTACATGGCCTTGTCGACGAGGCGGATCTCCGTCTCCCCGGCGGCGGCCGCCTGGCCCGACGCCGAGACCTTCATGCTCATGGCGATCGTGGGCTTCAGGCGCATGGACGCCTCGCCCTTGACCTTGCCGGACTCCGGCGCCGTACCGCTCATGCGGTAGTGGAGGGACGTGATGTCTTCCGTGTTCTTCGCCGCCTTGGCGACGGCGGCGGCCGGGGTCATCTCCGGCGACTCCTCGGCTCCACAGCCGACCGCGCCGGCGGCGAGCAGCAGGGCACCGAGACCGGCGGCGGGTATGGACTTGTTCATTGATTCCCCCCAAGGAATGCATGCTTGCTGCACAGCAAGGCGGTGAGCCTATCCCAGTGGGGCACAAGTGATCTATCGGGATTCCGGGCCTCAGGGCCGCCCGGTCCCCTGCCTCAGGAGGTCCTCGAAATCCCCGGTGTCGGAGCGCGGGGGCCGCTCGGCACGGACCCGTACGCCGTAGTCGCCGTAGTGCGCGGTCTGGGTCATCAGGCCGTCGGGCATCCGCGCCTTCTCCACCTTCTTGACCAGGAGGTCGCGCTCGTCGACCCAGATGTCGACGGTCTCGGAGGTGACACCGGCCTCGGTGAGCCGCTTCCGCAGGCCGTCGTCGCTCACGTCCGCCGTGTCCACCGTGCCGGACCAGTGCGTGGCGGGCCGGCCGCGCACGGTCTCCTCGCCGGTCTTGCGGACGTCCCCGGAGGAGAGCAACAGCTGGACGGACTGGTGGGGCGTGGTGGAGCGCATCTGGTCGCCCAGGTGGGCGCCGGAGCCGCCGTCGAGGGCTTCGAGGTCGTCGTAGCCGTACCGGATCCAGCGCTTGCCGCCGGCCTTCTCGGCGAACTTCTCGCCCATGCGCGCGTAGTACGCGTCGGGCAGGTAGCGGGCCTCCATGGAGGTGGTGCCCAGCCGGCGCATGGTGTCGGCGATCGTGCCGCCGGTGTAGGTGATGGTCAGCGTGCCGGTGATGCCGTCGCGCCAGCCGAGGGTGCCGTCGGCGGTCATGGACATCAGCGAGCCCATGGTCGTCGTGGACTCCACCCGGGCGGAGCCGGCCCGCTCGGTGGCGCGCTCGGCGGAGCGCAGGGCCGCCAGGGAGCCGCCGCGCGGGGCGCGGTCGTCCGCGCCGGGGCGGTCGGCGGGGTCCGGGGAGGTGCAGGCGGCCACTCCCGCCAGCGCGGTCGCCGCGAGCGCCAGGCCCGCTCGGCGCACGGTCGTGCCCTGCATACGTCCCCCGTTCCCATCCGGTTCCCGCACGTTAACCCAGGCCGGGGACGCGCGTACCGGAAAAGGGAACGGGCCCCGCACCTGTGAGAGGTGCGGGGCCCGTGACCGGTTGCGTGAGCGTGCAGGCTCAGACCGCGGCCGGGTCCTCCTCGACGAGGAGGTTGCGGGTGCGGTTCGGGTCGAGCGGAATGCCGGGGCCCATCGTGGTGCTGATGGCGGCCTTCTTGATGTAGCGACCCTTGGCGGCGGACGGCTTCAGACGGAGGATCTCCTCCAGCGCGGCGCCGTAGTTCTCCACCAGCTTGGTGTCGTCGAACGACGTCTTGCCGATGATGAAGTGCAGGTTCGAGTGCTTGTCGACGCGGAACTCGATCTTGCCGCCCTTGATCTCGGTGACGGCCTTGGCGGTGTCGGGGGTGACGGTGCCGGTCTTCGGGTTCGGCATCAGACCACGCGGACCGAGCACGCGGCCGAGGCGGCCGACCTTGCCCATGAGGTCCGGGGTGGCGACGACGGCGTCGAAGTCCAGACGGCCCTTCGACACCTCGTCGATCAGCTCGTCGGCGCCGACGATGTCGGCGCCCGCGGCACGCGCGGCCTCGGCACGGTCACCGGTCGCGAAGACCAGGACCCGGGCGGTCTTGCCGGTGCCGTGCGGGAGGTTCACGGTGCCACGGACCATCTGGTCGGCCTTGCGCGGGTCGACACCCAGGCGGAAGGCGACCTCGACGGTGCCGTCGAACTTGGTCGTGGAGGTCTCCTTGGCGAGACGGACGGCCTCGAGCGGGGCGTAGAGCTTCTCCCGGTCGACCTTGGCGTCCGCAGCGCGAAGGGACTTGCTGCGCTTGCTCACTACTGCTCCTGTGGATTCTTAGGAGTCGTGGTCCGGGCCGAGCAGGCCCTGCCACTTCTGCTGATGGAGGTTGGGGCTCAGCCCTCGACCGTGACGCCCATGGAACGGGCGGTGCCGGCGATGATCTTCGACGCGGCGTCCAGGTCGTTGGCGTTGAGGTCGGGCATCTTGGTCTCGGCGATCTCGCGGACCTGCGCCTGGGTGATCTTGGCGACCTTGGTCTTGTGCGGCTCGCCGGAGCCCTTCTCGATGCCCGCGGCCTTCAGGATCATCTTGGCGGCCGGCGGGGTCTTCGTGACGAAGGTGAAGGAGCGGTCCTCGTAGACCGTGATCTCCACCGGGATGACCCAGCCACGCTGCGACTCGGTCGCGGCGTTGTAGGCCTTGCAGAACTCCATGATGTTGACGCCGTGCTGACCCAGCGCGGGGCCGACTGGCGGGGCCGGGTTGGCGGCACCGGCCTGGATCTGGAGCTTGATGAGCCCCGTGACCTTCTTCTTCTTGGGAGGCATAGCTCTCCGGGTCCTTTCGGTTCGGGTCCTGCCCGCGCCCGGGGACCACCCGGATGCAGGCATACCGCACAACGATAACGGGTATGGATGCGCGGCCAAAAACCGAGCAGGTCAGACAAGCGCCGGAGCGTTCGCCTGACCTGCGCGGAAGCTGTGGGTCCGGAAGAAAACTAGTTCTTCTGGATCTGGTCGAAGGAGAGCTCGACCGGCGTCTCGCGGCCGAAGATCTCCACGAGGCCCTTGACCTTCTTCGAGTCGGGGTTGATCTCGTTGATGGTCGCCTGCAGCGTGGCGAACGGGCCGTCGGTGACGGTGACCGAGTCGCCGACCTCGAAGTCCAGCACCTGGACCTCGACCTTGCGCTGCGGAGCCGGCTTGCCCTCGGCCTCGGCGGCCTCGCGGGCGGCCTTCTCCTCGGCCTCCGGGGCGAGCATCTTGACGATCTCGTCCAGGGTCAGCGGGTACGGGTCGTAGGCGTTGCCCACGAAGCCGGTCACGCCGGGGGTGTTGCGGACGACGCCCCAGGACTCGTTCGTCAGGTCCATGCGGACCAGGACGTAGCCCGGGAGCTTGTTCTGCTTGATCGTCTTGCGGTCGCCGTTCTTGATCTGGACGACCTCTTCCTGCGGCACCTCGGCCTGGAAGATGTAGTCCTCGACGTTGAGCGAGACGGCGCGCTGCTCCAGGTTGGTCTTCACGCGGTTCTCGTAGCCGGCGTAGGTGTGGATGACGTACCACTCGCCGGGCAGGACCCGCAGTTCCTCGCGGAGCTTCTCGATCGGGTCGCGGTCGTCCTCGGGCTCTTCCTCGGCCTCGGCCTCGGCCTCGACCTCTTCGTCGGTCTCCTCGACCGCTTCGTCGGTCTCGGTCTCCGCCTCGGCGGCGTCGTCGTCCGCGACGGCGTCGGCAGCCTCGACCTCGGGGGAGGTCTCGGTGTCCTCGCTGTCCGCGCCCTCGACGGTGTCGAGCTCGTCCTCGACGGACTCGACGGGCTCGATGGCGTCGTTCACGTTCGGGTCAGACACGGTGGCTGCTTCTTCCTGGATACATAGGGGTGGAACATGCGAAAGGAGCGCCGGGTACCTCGGCGCTCTTCGCGGGCTGCTCAGCCGAACACGTACTTGGCGGCGTGGCTGAGCCCATAGTCAATCACGGTGACCAGGCCGATCATGATGACGACGAAGATGATCACCACGGTCGTATACGTCGTGAGCTGGTTGCGGCTCGGCCAGACGACCTTGCGCAGCTCCGCGACGATCTGGCGGTAGAAGAGGGCGAGCCGCTTCAGCGGGCCCTTCTTTCCGCGCTTGCCGCCCTTGCGGGTCTTCTTGGACTCCGGCGCCTCGTCCTGGGCATCAGGCATGTCGATGGAGCCCACGGCGTCCGTCACTCGTCCTCACCTGATTCCGGGTCGTGGCCGTGCCGCGCCCGGTCTGAGCCGCACGGCGGTGCATTGCTGTACGTACATGCGCACACATCCTGGCGAAGGTGTGTGTAGCAGGGCCGGAGGGACTTGAACCCCCAACCGCTGGTTTTGGAGACCAGTGCTCTACCAATTGAGCTACGACCCTTTGTGTGTCCCCCAACGTACCGCATCCGTCCGGATGCCTGGTGTGCACCGGACGGGCGCGGCCTGCGAGAGGCCAACGAGGTGAGAGTGTACGTGGTCCGCGGCCGGTCGTCGAACAGATAGGGCCGCGGGACGGGCACGTTGGCGGAAGATCGCCTGCCGCGAGGGCACCGGATGCCGGGATATCGGCTGAAGATCGGCCTGGCCGCGCGCGGGATCCGGACTGGTGTTCAGGGGTCTGCCCGGCGTTGTTCAGTCTGTGAAACCCCCGTGCCGCCCTCGTTTCCTGTCTGAAACGATGGGGCCCATGAGCGCTGCAACCCCTCCCACCGAGCGCCGGGTCTCCGCCCGAGTCGGCGCGATCTCCGAGTCCGCCACCCTCGCCGTGGACGCCAAGGCCAAGGCCCTCAAGGCCGCCGGGCGGCCGGTGATCGGCTTCGGCGCCGGCGAGCCCGACTTCCCGACCCCGGACTACATCGTCCAGGCCGCCATCGAGGCCTGTAAGAACCCGAAGTTCCACCGCTACACGCCGGCCGGTGGCCTCCCCGAGCTGAAGGCCGCCATCGCCGCGAAGACGCTGCGCGACTCGGGCTACGAGGTCGACGCCTCGCAGATCCTCGTCACCAACGGCGGCAAGCAGGCCATCTACGAGGCCTTCGCCGCGATCCTCGACCCGGGCGACGAGGTCATCGTGCCCGCGCCGTACTGGACGACGTACCCGGAGTCGATCCGGCTGGCCGGGGGTGTCCCGGTGGAGGTCGTCGCCGACGAGACGACCGGCTACCGGGTGACCGTCGAGCAGCTGGAGGCGGCCCGTACGGAGAAGACGAAGGTCGTGCTCTTCGTCTCGCCGTCGAACCCGACGGGCGCGGTCTACAGCGAGCAGGAGACCGAGGCCATCGGCCGCTGGGCCGTGGAGCACGGCCTGTGGGTGCTGACCGACGAGATCTACGAGCACCTCGTCTACGGCGGCGCCTCGGCGGTCTCGCTCCCGGCGGTGCTGCCCGAGCTGCGCGACAAGTGCGTCGTGGTCAACGGTGTCGCCAAGACGTACGCGATGACCGGCTGGCGCGTGGGGTGGATCATCGGCCCGAAGGACGTGGTCAAGGCCGCGACGAACCTGCAGTCGCACGCCACGTCCAACGTCTCCAACGTCGCCCAGGCCGCGGCGCTGGCCGCCGTCTCCGGTGACCTGGACGCCGTGGCGACGATGCGTGAGGCGTTCGACCGGCGCCGCAAGACCATCGTGCGGATGCTGAACGAGATCGACGGCGTGGTCTGCCCGGAGCCGGAGGGCGCGTTCTACGCGTACCCGTCCGTGAAGGCGCTGGTCGGCAAGGAGATCCGGGGCAAGCGGCCCAAGGACACGGTCGAGCTGGCCGCGCTGATCCTGGAGGAGGCCGAGGTCGCGGTCGTGCCGGGTGAGGCGTTCGGTACGCCCGGGTACCTGCGGCTGTCGTACGCGCTGGGTGACGAGGACCTCGTCGAGGGCGTGAGCCGGATCCAGAAGCTGCTTGCGGAGGCCAGGGACTGACCTGCGCCTCACGTGAGGCGGTGGCGGGCCGTTCCCCTTGCGGGGAGCGGCCCGCTTCTCTTCGTGTGCCCGTGCCGGGTTCTTCGTCTGCCCGTGCGAGCAAGACCACGTTCGGGGAAACCGCTACCGGGACGGCTGAGGCGTGCGGCAGGATCTTTGGATGGAGCGTGTACGTGATGTCTCTGAGCTGCCGAAAGCCCATCTGCACCTGCACTTCACCGGGTCCATGCGGCCCTCGACGGTGCTGGAACTGGCCGACAAGTACGGGGTCCGGCTGCCCGACGCGCTGAGTGAGGCGCTGATCAGCGGCGAACCGCCGAGCCTGCGGGCGACGGACGAGCGGGGCTGGTTCCGCTTCCAGCGGCTGTACGACGCGGCGCGCTCGTGCCTGCGGGAGCCGGAGGACATCCAGCGGCTGGTGCGGGAGGCCGCGGAGGAGGATCTGCGGGACGGGTCGGGGTGGCTGGAGATCCAGGTCGACCCGACGTCGTACGCGCCGCGGCTGGGCGGGCTGATCCCGGCGCTGGAGATCATCCTGGACGCGGTGGAGACGACCTCGCGGGAGACCGGGCTCGGGATGCGGGTGCTGGTCGCGGCGAACCGGATGAAGCATCCGCTGGACGCGCGGACGCTGGCGCGGCTGGCGGTGCGGTACGCGGACCGGGGCGTGGTCGGGTTCGGGCTGTCCAACGACGAGCGGCGGGGCATGGCGCGCGACTTCGACCGGGCGTTCGCGATCGCCCGGGAGGCCGGGCTGCTGTCGGCGCCGCACGGGGGTGAGCTGACCGGGCCGGCGTCGGTGCGGGACTGTCTGGACGACCTGGGGGCGAACCGGCTGGGGCACGGTGTGCGGGCCGCGGAGGATCCCCGGCTGCTGAAGCGGCTGGCGGACCGGCAGGTGACGTGCGAGGTGTGCCCGGCGTCGAACGTGGCGCTGGGGGTGTACGAGAAGCCGGAGGACGTGCCGCTGCGGACGTTGTTCGAGGCGGGGGTGCCGATGGCGCTGGGCGCGGACGACCCGTTGCTGTTCGGATCCCGGCTGGCGGCGCAGTACGAGATCGCGCGGGTCCACCACGGCTTCACGGACGCGGAGCTGGCGGAACTGGCCCGGCAGTCGGTCCGCGGATCGGCGGCCCCGGAGGGAGTGAAGGAGGAACTGCTGGCGGGGGTGGACGCGTGGCTGGTGTCTTAGCGACCGAGGGGGCGGGTGCGCGTCTTCGCCTGACGGTGGGTTGTGGGTCGGGGCCGCGCCGGGGGGTGTCCGTCCTCGGAACGGCGCGATGGGGTTGCGTGCCGACTCACTGTCCGTCGACGCGCCAACCGCTGCGGGCGGACACCCCCCGACACGTCCCCTTGCGTTCGACGGCGGGTGCAGGCCGCCCTAGCTGCGGGCAGTCGTGCCGCTGGGGCGATGGGGGTCCCCCCTGCTCGAGCGAAGCCGAGAGCTTGGGGGAGGGTGGGCGCGGCGGTGTCCCGCTACGCCGGGTTGCGGGCCCACCCGGCGCCGGCAGCGATGCCGTGGTGGCTACAGGCTGACTCCGACCGTCACCGGCTCGTTGACCAGCGTGATTCCGAAGGCCTCGTGGACACCGGCCACGACCTCACGGGCCAGGGCCAGAAGATCCTCCGTCGTCGCGCTGCCCCGGTTCGTCAGCGCCAGCGTGTGCTTCGTGGAGATGCGGGCCGGCCCGTCGCCGTACCCCTTCGTGAAGCCCGCCTTGTCGATCAGCCAGGCCGCGGAGGTCTTGGTGCGGCCCTCGCCCGCCGGGTACGCCGGCGGCTCCACCCCGTCGCCGAGCCGGTCGCGCACCCGGGCCCGGAACGTCTCGAAGTCCGGGTCCGTGAGGATCGGGTTGGTGAAGAACGACCCGGCCGACCACGTGTCGTGGTCCTCGGGGTCCAGGACCATGCCCTTGCCGGCCCGCAGCTTGAGCACCGTCTCACGCGCCGAGGCGAGCGGGACGCGCTCGCCCGGCTCCACTCCGAGCGCCCGGGCTGTCTCGGCGTACCGCAGCGGCGCGGAGAGGCCGCCGGCGTCCTCCAGGGCGAAGCGGACGCGCAGGACCACGTAGCGCTCGGGGTCGGACTTGAAGCGGCTGTGGCGGTAGGAGAAGGCGCACTCCTCGTTGGAGAGGGTGACCGTCTCGCCGCTGCGGCGGTCGTAGGCGACGACCTCGGTGATCGTGGCGGAGACCTCCTGGCCGTACGCCCCGACGTTCTGGATGGGCGTCGCGCCCGCCGAGCCGGGGATGCCGGCCAGGCACTCGATTCCGGCCAGGCCCGACTCGACCGTGCGGGCGACGGCGTCGGTCCAGACCTCGCCGGCCGCCAGTTCCAGCCGTGTGCCGTCGAGGGAGAACCCCTCGGTGGCGATGACGAGGGCGGTGCCGTCGAAGCCCTTGTCGCCGATGACCAGGTTCGAGCCGCCGCCGATGAGCAGCAGGGGCGTCCCCGTCTCGTCGGCTTCCCGGACGACGGCGATGACCTCGTCGTCCGTCGTGGCGGTGACCAGCCGGGTGGCGGGGCCGCCCAGCCGGAAGGTGGTCAGGGGGGCGAGGGGGGCGTCGTGGAGTTCCTGCACGGGCTCAAGAGTACGAGACGGCATCGGAGCTCCCCCGCACGCGTGCGTGCGGCCCCCGTCGGACGGACGAGGGCCGCACGCGTGCGTGGTGGCTGTCAGGGCAGGCGGCGCAGCGCCTCGCTCCAGGGGATCGGGAGGTCCTCGCTGCTCGCCTGCCAGGTGATGAAGGCCGCGTCCCTCATCTGCGGGGCCAGGCCCCGGGAGGCGGGTGCGTGGGCGCCCGCGCGGGCGAAGGCGTGGAGCGCGTCCTTCGACTCCCAGGCCGACAGGGTCCAGAAGGTCCGCCGGAAGGGCTGCGCCCTCAGGGTCGCCCCGTAGGCACCGGGGCTGCGGCGGACCTGCCGCCAGACGGCGGGGGTGCCGGCGAGGAACTTCATCGCTCCCCACAGGGTGCGGGTCTCGAAGCGGGAGGCGAAGACGTGCACCTCGGTGCCGTGGGGCGGGGTGTTCGGGACGGTCCAGGGGAGGGTGGGCATGGCCGTTTCTCCTTGTCGGGGTCCTGAGAGTGCTGGGGCGTCAGTGGGAGGCCGTCTCCAGGACCGGTGCCGGTCCGGCCGGGGCGGCCTGCGGCCCGGTGCGGCGGCGGCTCGGGATCAGCAGGGCCGCGACACCCGCCAGGGCGACCACCGCGGAGCCCGTGACCAGGGCGGGCCGCATGCCGTCGACGAAGGTCTGGCCGGTCTCGTAGCCGCCCTGGGCGGAGAAGATCGACGCCATGACGGCGATGCCGAGCGCTCCGCCGACCTCGCGCAGGGCGTTGTTCGCGCCGGAGGCGATGCCCTGCTCCCGGGGCAGCACGCTGGACATGACCAGGTGGGAGGCGGGGGCGAAGAACAGGGCCATGCCGACGCCGCTGATGATCAGGGCGGGCAGCTGGGCGGCGTAGGAGGCCTCCGCCGTGGCCACGACCGCCATGTAGCCGAGGCCGAGGGCCTGGAGGAAGAGTCCCGCGGCGACGACCGGGCGGCCGCCGATCCGGTCGGCCAGGATGCCGGCGACGGGGGCGATGAGCATCGGCATGCCGGTCCAGGGCAGCATCCGAAGGCCGGCCTCGGTGGGCGAGTAGCCGAGGACGCCCTGCATGTACTGGCTGAGCAGGAAGATCGAGCCGAACATGCCGAGGAACATCAGCAGGCTCGCCGCGTTGATCCCGGAGAACGCCCGGGAGCGGAACAGCCGCATGGGGAGCATGGGGTTCTTGGCGCGGGTGCTGTAGAGGACGAAGCCGGCCAGCAGGGCCGTGCCCGTGAACAGGCCCGTGAGGACCAGGCCGCCGGTCCAGCCGTCGACGGGACCGCGGACCAGGCCGTAGACGATGCCGAAGAGGCCACCGCTGGCGAGCAGCGTGCCGGGGATGTCGAGCGGGGCTCCGGTGCCGTGGGACTCGGCGAGACGGAGGCGGGCCAGCGGCAGCAGGGCCAGGCCGAGCGGGACGTTCAGCCAGAAGATCCACTGCCAGGAGATGTGTTCGGTGAGGGTGCCGCCGACCAGCGGCCCGGAGGCGACGGCGAGTCCGTTGACGGCTCCCCAGATGCCGTAGGCCATGCCGCGTTTGGCGGCGGGCACGGCCGCGGTCAGCAGGGTGAGGGTCAGTGGCATCATCACGGCCGCGCCGGCTCCCTGGACCGCGCGGGCGGCGATGAGGGAGTCGATGCCGGGCGCCATGGCCGCCGCGGCGGAGGCGCCGGTGAAGACGGCGAGTCCGGCGAGGAAGAGCCGGCGGCGGCCGAATCGGTCGCCGAGGGCCGCGCCGAACATCAGCAGGACGGCGAAGGTGAGCGTGTAGGCGCTCACGGTCCATTCCAGGTCGTGCAGGCCGCCGCCGAGGTCCTCGCGGATGGAGGGCAGGGCGGTGGTGACGACGAGGTTGTCGAGGGCCGCCATGAATCCGGCGACGCTGGTGATGACGAGGGCCCAGGCGGCTCCCCCGCGGCGTGCGGTCTGCTGTGACATCGCTCCCCCAGAAGTGTGTGCGTGTCTCTGCGATGATCGATTAGTTATTGATTACTAACTTTCGCGGACAGAAGAAGGCGCCGTGCACACGCCCTCACAGGTCAGTGCTGCAGCCGCCCCTGAGCACGCGCCGAGGGGTACATGCCCTCCCAGACGCGGTGCTCGGGCGGGAAGCCCATGGCGACCAGGCAGTTGATGAGCATGCCGTACGCCATGAACTGCGTCGTCTCGCCGGGATCCGCCCCGAGCGGCAGATGGACGGTGTCCCACAGCCGCATCCAGCCGGCCCGCACCGACTCGCCGAACTCGTGGTCGCCCTCCTCCTCGGCGGCCTTCACGGCGACGTACATCTGCATCTGCATCAGGAGCCGCTCGGGCCGCTCCTCGATGACCTTGGTGTACGCGTTCCCCATGGCGTGCAGGGCCTCCTCGCCTTCGAGACCCTCGGAGGCCTCCGCGAAGGTGCGGATGGTGTCCTCCACACAGCGCTCGGCCGCCGCCAGGAAGATCGCCTTCTTGCCCGGGAAGAGCCGGAACAGGTAGGGCTGCGAGACCCCGACGCGCCGGGCGATCGCCTCGGTCGACGTGCCGTGGTAACCACCGCGGGCGAACTCGGTCATCGCGGCCCGGATGACGCTCTCGCGCCGCTCCTCCGCACTCATCCTGGGCATGGAGCTAAGTTAGTACTCAATCACTAACTACGTCAAGCGGGTACCGCCGGATCTCGCGAGAAAGGGGCGCCCTCCGGCGGAAGGGCGCCCCTGACCTCGTCTCTCTCGCCGGCTCAGGCCAGCCGGACGACCGCCCGCGACATGCCGAGCACCTTCTGCCCGGCGCAGGTCGCCGTCAGGTCCACGCGGACGGTGTTGTCGTCGAGCTTGGCCGCGACCTTGCCGGCCACCTCGATCACGGCGCCCTGGTCGTCGTTGGGGACGACGACGGGCTTGGTGAAGCGGACGCCGTACTCGACGACGGCACCCGGGTCGCCGGCCCAGTCGGTCACCACGCGGATCGCCTCGGCCATCGTGAACATGCCGTGGGCGATGACGTCCGGCAGACCGACCTCCTTGGCGAACTTCTCGTTCCAGTGGATCGGGTTGAAGTCACCGGAGGCACCCGCGTACTGGACGAGGGTGGCGCGGGTCACGGGGAAGGTCTGCGCGGGCAGTTCCGTGCCGACCTCGACGTCGGAGTAGGAGATCTTCGCCGTCATGGGATCGCTCACGCCTCCTCGGCCGCGCGGGCCACGAGCTTGGTCCAGGCGGTCACGACGTGCTCGCCGGCCTCGTCGTGGACCTCGCCGCGGATGTCCAGGATGTCGTTGCCCGCGAGGGACTTGATCGACTCGATGGTCGAGGTGACGGTGAGCCGGTCACCGGCCCGCACCGGGCGGCGGTAGGCGAACTTCTGGTCGCCGTGCACCACGCGGCTGTAGTCCAGACCGAGCTGGGGGTCCTGGACGACCTCGCCCGCGGCCTTGAAGGTGATCGAGAACACGAAGGTCGGCGGGGCGATCACGTCGGGGTGGCCGAGCGCCTTGGCGGCCTCCGCGTCCGTGTACGCCGGATGGGCGTCCCCGACCGCCTCGGCGAACTCACGGATCTTCTCGCGGCCCACCTCGTAGGGCGCGGTGGGCGGGTACGTCCGCCCCACGAAGGACTGGTCGAGCGCCATGGCTCGGCACCTCCTGGTAGCTCTACTGACCGGTATGGGTCACTCAACGACGCGAGGCCGCCCCCGATCTCTCGGGAGCGGCCTCGTGTACGAGCCTGATTTATCGCGTTTCGCGGTGCGCGGTGTGCGCGTTGCAACGCGGGCAGTGCTTCTTCATCTCCAGGCGATCCGGGTTGTTACGCCGGTTCTTCTTGGTGATGTAGTTCCGCTCCTTGCACTCCACGCAGGCCAGCGTGATCTTCGGGCGGACGTCGGTGGCAGCCACGTGAGTGCTCCTAAGACGAACGGATGGACTGTTTAACGCAAGAAGAGTAGCCGATCGAAGGACCGACCCCGCAATCGGCTACTGAGAGTAGCGGTGACCGGACTTGAACCGGTGACACAGCGATTATGAGCCGCTTGCTCTACCGACTGAGCTACACCGCTTTGATGTGGTCCGGCCCCGCCTCGCGACGGAACCAGTCACACCAGAGCCCCAAAACGGAATCGAACCGTTGACCTTCTCCTTACCATGGAGACGCTCTGCCGACTGAGCTATTGGGGCGAGCGATGAAGACATTACACGCTCGCCCGCCGTTCGCCCAAATCCGTTTCGAGGCACCCGCCCGGGCCGCCCGCACCCCGCGCGCCCGCCGTTCCGCACGCCGGATCACACGGGGGACGACAGTGGGACGACAGGGGGGACCACAGGGGGGACGGCACCGGGGGCCACACCGGTACGACTATTGCGCTCCTCCCCGCGACGGGCGGGAGGCCGCCCTAGGCTCGACTCACTCTGAGTGATCATGCGTCCTCGTGATCATGCTTGCTCGTGATCATGCCTGCTCGTGATCATGCCTGCTCGTGATCATGCCTGCTCGTGATCATGCGTCCTCGCGTGCACAGCCCGAGCCCCTGGAGCGCGATGCCCGACAGCCAGCCGCAGCCGCCACGTCCCCCGTCGTCCTCGCCGGGTCCCGGGGAGACGTCGTCGTTGCTGCTGTGCGGGGCGCGGCTCACCGACGGCAGGACCGTGGACGTGCGGCTGGGCGGCGGGCGTATCGAGGCGGTCGGCACGGCCGGCAGCCTGGGCGGCACGCGCGCGTGCGGCGCCCGGGTCGATCTGCGCGGCTATCTGCTGCTGCCGGCCCCGGCCGAGCCGCACGCGCACGCCGACACCGCCCTGTCGGCCGACACCGAGGGCCCGGTCTCCCACGAGCCCCAGGACGTCCAGCGCCGGGCGACCGAGGCCGCGCTGCTCCAGCTCGGGCACGGGGCGACGGCGCTGCGGGCGCACGTGCGCGTGGGGGACGTCCAGGGGCTCGGCGCGCTGGCCGCGGTGCTGCAGGCCCGGCGGGCGCTGCGGGGGCTGGCGGAGCTGACGACGGTGGCGATGCCCCGGGTGCTGACCGGTGTGGCGGGGGCGGACGGGCTGGCGGTGCTGCGGGACGCGGTGAAGATGGGCGCCTCGGTGGTGGGCGGCCGGCCCGACCTCGACCCGGATCCCACGGGGTACGTGGAGGCCGTCCTGGAGGTGGCCTCCGAGCACGGCTGCCCCGTCGACCTGCACACGGACGCCGGGGATCCGGCGCGGCTGGCCCGGCTCGCGGCGATGGCGGGCGGACTGCGCCCGGGGGTGACGCTCAGCCCGTGCGGCGACCTCGGCCGGCTGCCCTCCGAGGTGGCCGCGCGGACGGCGGACCAGCTCGCCGCCGCCGGGGTGGCGGTGGTGTGCCTGCCGCAGGGCGGCTGCTGCGGGGTCGACCGGCGGGGCACGGCGCCCGTACGGCTGCTGCGCGCGGCCGGGGTACGGGTGGCCGCCGGCAGCGGGGCACTGCGGGACGTGTCCAACCCGGTGGGGCGCGGCGACCCCCTGGAAGCCGCCTTCCTGCTGGCCTCGCGGCACGGGCTGTCACCCGAGGAGGCGTACGAGGCGGTGAGTTCGTCGGCGCGGGCGGTGCTGGGGCTGCCCGAGGTGCGGGTGGAGGCGGGTTTCCCGGCCGAGTTGCTCGCGGTGCGCGGGGACCGGCTGGCGGGGGCGCTCTCGCTGGCGTACAGCCGGGTGGTCGTGCACCGGGGGCGCGTAGTGGCGCGGACCAGCGCGGTGCGGGAGTACTGCAGTTCGTCTGCCTCGGTGGAGCTGGGGTTGCCGCGTCAGGGGCGGGGCCAGGTGTCCTAGGGCGACGGGCGGGCCGTCGGTGACGAGGGTGCGGTTGCACGGCGGACGCGGCCTTTGCGGCCCTGCTCTGGCCGTGCGGTCGACGGAGCGCCGGTGGCGTGGCACGGGTCGTGCGGCGGGCGAGGCCGTCCCGGCGTACGGTCGAAGGCATGCGCATTGTCATCGCTGGTGGTCATGGTCAGATCGCGTTGCGGCTGGAGCGGCTGCTCGCCGCGCGCGGGGACGAGGTGGCGGGGATCATCCGCAAGGCCGAACAGGCCGACGACCTGCGGCAGGCCGGTGCCGAACCGGTCGTGCTCGACCTGGAGTCGGCGTCCGTGGACGAGGTCGCGGAGCATCTCCGGGGCGCGGACGCGGCGGTCTTCGCGGCGGGCGCCGGCCCGGGCAGCGGGGCGGCCCGCAAGGACACGGTCGACAAGGCCGCGGCGGTCCTCTTCGCGGACGCGGCCGTCAAGGCGGGTGTGCGGCGCTTCGTGATCGTGTCGTCGATGGGCGCCGACGCGGAGCACCGGGGCGACGAGATCTTCGACGTGTACTTGCGTGCCAAGGGCGAGGCCGACGCGTACGTGCGGGGTCTGGACGCCCTGGACTGGACGATCCTGCGCCCCGGTCAGCTCACCGACGACGCCGGCACCGGCCTCGTCCGCCTGGAGGCGCACACGGGCCGCGGGCCGATCCCGCGCGACGACGTGGCCGCCGTTCTCGCGGAACTGGTGGACACCCCGGCGACGGCCGGGCTCACGCTGGAGCTGATCAGCGGGCCGGCGCCGGTGTCGGTCGCCGTGAAGTCGGTCGCGGGCAACTGACCGGCCGGCGGGCCCGTTTCGGCGGGTCCGCCGAGAACGTTTCGGCGGGTCCGCCGAGAACGACCGAGGGGTGCGCGGAGCTGCTCGGCGGGTCCGCCGAGAACGACCGAGGGATGCGCGGAGCTGCTCGGCAGGTCCGCCGAGAACGACCGAGGGATGCGCGGAGCTGCTCGGCAGGTCCGCCTAGAACAACGGCAGTTGGCCCGGGAAGTCCGGAACCGTGTAGCCGTCCAGGGACGGTTGCTCGGGGCCGGGCAGGGCGTGGCGGCGGGATCCCGGGCACGAGGTGAGTTCGCCGTGCTCGCGGGCACCGGGCGGGTCGTGGCGCGCGTACCGCCCGGCGACGACGGCGATCTCGCGGCGGCACTCGGGGCACGTTCTGCGGCGGGAGGACATGGGGTCAGTGTGCCGCGCGGGCGGCAGCGGTACGCCTCTCCCCTGCCGGGCCTGTCCGAGGCGCTGTCACCGGGCCTGTCAGGGACACCGACGACCCTCAATCAAGTTGTTTAAGTCAATCAATTGGCTTAGCGTGGTCGGGTCGCGCTGTCCCTCATGCCCCCTACGGAGGCCCGGCCATGTCCCACGCCCTCACCCGACCCGGCGGCGACGGGAGAACCGCGCCACCGAGGGCCAACGCCGTCGTGGCGGTACTGGCCTTCGGCGGGATCGTCGTCTCGCTGATGCAGACCCTGGTGATCCCGATCGTCCCGGAACTCCCCCGGCTGCTGGACGCCCCCGCGTCCGACACCGCCTGGGCCGTCACCGCCACGCTGCTCGCCGCGGCCGTCGCCACCCCCATGACCGGCCGGCTCGGCGACATGTACGGCAAGCGCCGGATGCTGCTGATCAGCCTCGTGATGCTGGTGGCCGGCTCGGTGACCGCCGCGCTCAGCGACTCCCTCACCCCGATGATCGTCGGCCGGGCGCTGCAGGGCCTCGCCTCCGGCGTGATCCCGCTCGGCATCAGCATCATGCGGGACGAACTGCCCGCCGAACGGCTCGGTTCCGCCACGGCGTTGATGAGCGCCTCCCTCGGCGTCGGCGGCGCCCTCGGGCTGCCCGCGGCGGCGCTGATCGCGGACAACTTCGACTGGCACGCCCTGTTCTGGGCGTCGGCCGCACTGGGCGCCGTCGCCCTGGTGCTGGTGCCGCTCGTCGTGCCGGAGTCGCAGGTGCGCACCGGCGGGCGGTTCGACCTGGTCGGCGGCATCGGCATGGCGGCCGGACTGGTGTCCCTGCTGCTGGCCATCTCCAAGGGCGCCGACTGGGGTTGGGGCAGTGGCACCACGCTCGGCCTCTTCGCGGCGGCCGTCCTGGTGCTGCTGGTGTGGGGCGCCTGGGAGCTGCGGATCAAGGAGCCGCTGGTCGACCTGCGGACCAGCGCCCGCCGTCAGGTCCTGGTCACCAACCTCGCCTCCATCGCCGTCGGGTTCGCGATGTTCGCGATGTCCCTGGTCATTCCGCAGCTCCTGCAGTTGCCTGAGGCGACCGGATACGGCCTCGGCAAGTCACTGCTCGTCGCCGGTCTGACCATGGCTCCGTCCGGGCTGGTCATGATGGCCACCGCCCCGTTCTCCGCCGCCCTGTCCAAGTCCAAGGGCCCGAAGATCACGCTGATGGTGGGCGCGCTCGTGGTGGCCGCCGGGTACGGGCTGAACATCGTGCTGATGTCCGAGCTCTGGCACTTCGTGCTGGTCACCTGTGTGATCGGAGCCGGCATCGGCTTCACGTACGGGGCCATGCCGGCGCTCATCATGAGCGCGGTGCCGGCCTCGGAGACGGGTGCGGCGAACAGCCTCAACACGCTGATGCGGTCCATCGGCACCTCGACGGCCAGTGCCGTGGCCGGGGTGATCCTGGCGCAGATGACGACCCCCTTCGGGCCGACCGCACTGCCGTCCCAGGACGGGTTCAAGGTCGTCCTGGCGATCGGGGCGGGGGCGGCGCTGCTCGCGTTCGTGGTCGCCTCGTTCATCCCACGGCAGCGGGGGGCGGCGGCCTCGGCGGAAGCAGCTGCCGACGGGCCGGCCGAGGGTTTGGCGGGTGCCGAGTCGGTCAAGGTCGGCGGGTGCCGAACCGGTCAAGGGTTCGGCGGGTGCCGAACCGGCCGAGGCTTTGGAGGGTGCCGAGCCGACTGCTGATGGGCCGGTTGCGGTCGCCGGACGTGCCGAAAACACCGGCAACGGGGGCGCGATTGCCGTGCGGGGGCGCGTGTTCGGCGCCGACCGCGCCCCGGTGGCCGGGTCCGCGGTGACGCTGGTCTCGCTGGGCGGCAGGCAGCTCGGGCGGTCGGTCTCGCGGGGTGACGGGTCGTACGAGGTCGACGCCCCCGGGGCGGGGTCCTACGTGCTGATCGCCTCGTCGGAGGGGTACCAGCCGCAGGCCTCCACGGTTGTCGTGGACAGGGAGCCGGTGGCCTACGACGTGGTGTTGAGCGGCACCAGCGGACTCGCCGGTGTGGTGCGGTCGGCCGACAGCGGGACGGCGGTCGCCGGGGCCGTGGTCATCGTGACGGACGTGCGCGGGGACGTACTGACGACCGAACGCACGGACGTACTGGGCGAGTTCACCGTCACGAACCTGGCGCCCGGCCCGGTGACCCTCGCGGTCGACTCCGCGAAGCACCGGCCGCTCGCCCAGGTCGTCGAGATCGGCGCGGCGGGGACCACCCGGGTCGAACTGGAGTTGTGGCCCGGGGCCCAGGTGCGGGGCACGGTGCGAGGCGCGGGCGTGCCGCTGAGCGACGCGCGGGTGACGCTGGTGGACTCGGCGGGCAACGTGGTCGCCACGACCCGGACGGGCCCCGACGGGGTCCACGCCTTCTCCGACCTGGACACCGGCGCGTACACGGTCATCGCGACCGGTTACCCGCCGCAGGTCACCTCCGTGGCGCTCTCCGGCACCGACGTCGACAACCACGACATCGAACTGGCTCATGTGAGCGAGTAGGGGCGGGGGCCCGGCCGTTGCGCGGGCGGATGCGGATTGGGGGGGTGAAGGGGGTGAAGGGGGTGGAGGGTGGAGGGGCAGACGGGGGGCGATGCCTCTGTCCCCCTCCCGTCAACTCGGCGGGCCGCCCGATCATCCCGCCGCTGCTCAGCGCCTCGGCGCCCCGAACCACCGCGGGAGTGAGGTGAGCAGATCCCGCTGGTCCTCGCCCACCCACGCCACGTGGCCGTCCGGGCGGAGCAGGACCGCGGGGACGTCCGGTTCCTCGCCGACGTCCACGACGTGGTCGACCCGGTCCTCCCAGCCCTTGAGCGACAGCCGCCCGCCGGTGCGGTCGAGCAGCAGCCCGCGGCCCCCGCGCATCCGCTCGTAGAGGCGACCGTGCCGCAGCGGCACGTCCCGCAGCCGGCGGCCGAGCAGTTCGTGGCCGTCGCCGAGGTCGTAGCGGACCGAGACGGCGGTGATCTTCTCGGTGAGGTACCGGTTCACCTCCTCGAACTCCATCAGCTCCGCCAGCAGCCCGCGTACGGCCCGTGGCCCCGGCTCGGGTGTCAGCAGGTGCATCTGCGCGCGGGTGTTGTCCAGCACCGCGGCGGCCACCGGGTGGCGTTCGGCGTGGTAGCTGTCCAGCAGGCCGTCCGGCGCCCAGCCGCGCACCTCCGCGGCCAGTTTCCAGCCGAGGTTGAAGGCGTCCTGGAGGCCGAGGTTGAGCCCCTGGCCACCGGTCGGCGGATGGATGTGCGCCGCGTCGCCGGCCAGCAGGACCCGGCCGGTGCGGTAGCGCTCGACCAGCCGGGTGGCGTCACCGAAACGGGAGAGCCAGCGCGGTGAGTGGACCCCGAAGTCGGTGCCCGCGTACATGCGCAGCTGCCGCCGGAACTCCTCCAGGGTCGGTGGGACCGTACGGTCCCCGGCCACTCCCTCGGCCGGCACGAGGACGCGGTACAGCCCGTTCCCGGTGGGCATGGCGCCGAACCGGAAGTGCGTCCGGCGGACCACGGCCGTCACGGCCGCCAACTCCTCGGGTGACGCGGTCAGTTCCATCTCGCCGAGGAGGGTCTCGACCCTGCTGGGTTCGCCGGGGAAGCCGACGCCCAGCAGCTCTCGCACCGTGCTGCGGCCGCCGTCGCAGCCGACGAGGTAGCCCGAGCGCAGCCTCGTGCCGTCGGACAGCTCGGCCGTCACACCGTCCTCGTCCTGGCTCAGTCCGGCCAGCTCACGGCCGCGCCGGATCTCGGCACCGGCCTCGGCGGCGTGCTCGGCCAGCAGACGCTCGGTGACAGGCTGCGGGATGCCGAGGACGTACGCGTGCGCGGTGTCCAGCCGGGCGGGCCGGGGCGCCGTGATGCCGGCGAAGAACCCGCCGGTCTCATGCCGGTTGCCGAGCGGCAGGAACCGCTCCAGCAGGCCCCGCTGGTCCAGCACCTCGATGCTCCGCACGTGCAGGCCGAGCGCGCGCGTGTGCCCGGTGGGCTCCGCGAGCCTCTCCAGCACGACCACGTGCACGCCGTGCAGCCGCAGTTCGCCGGCCAGCATCATGCCGGTCGGTCCACCACCGACGATGATCACATCGAACACGAAACCCCCCTGCTTTTACGCCCGTTCCCAGGCTCAGGCGCGCCCGTTCCCGGGCTCAGGCGGAGGATTCTGCGCTCCACAGGGGGCCTTGCCGCAAGGCCCCCCACGCGCTATAGCTTGAAGGTGGCAGGGAGCATCCGACTCCTTGCCTTTCTGTTTGTCTCCCTCTCCCTCCGCTCATACGACACCCGCGAGGTGACTCCGCCGCGGCCACGGACGTCGACCAGGCATGGTTCACGTAATGGCAGGAGCCTGGGATCCGGGGCTTGAACCACCGGGGGAATCTCCGCGTCGGCGGGCCCCGGGCGGGAGGTCCCCTGGCCCACGCACCTCTTCCAGTACCGCTTGCCCTCGCCGGTCGACGAATTTCGTGAACAGCTCCTGCGAGTAACCGAAGATAATGGCCCAGGCGATGATCTGAGCGGATGAGTCAAGCGCACTGAGACCTGGAACAAATCCACCGCGCATGAGGAGAAGACCTCCGACAGCCGTCAGAGCGCCCGCCGGCAGCTTCAATGCCGCCAGAGCAACTGGCACCCCATAGGGGGTGGCCGTACCTCTGATTTTCCGCAACGCCGAGGCTGAGGCGAGGCCCGCCGCTACAAGTCCAGCGACTTCGACAACGAAATAGTCCCGCCCTTCGGCGGTCCTCGCGAAGTTGACATCCAAATCCGGGGAGTCAGGCGAAGGGTCACTTCCTGTAGGGCAGACCACCTCGTACATCACAGGTGGCGTCGACCCCCGCATCTCCGCTTCTTCTGCTGCAAGAGCTTCCATCGACTTCGGTGGGTTGAAACAGAGTGGTACCGCCTCCGGCCAGGCTGCACTGAGCGCGCCGATACTCAACGCCAGAACAAACAAGAACCCAGCCACCACCCACACGATGCGCACAAAACTCCCGGCGCGCAGTTTCTCACGGAGGCTAACCGCCTGAGCAGCTTCAACCGCCTCGGTGATCATCACCACATCGGCATCGTCCAAGGACTCACCGTGTCGGATCTTCTCTACGGATTTCCTGCGCTCGTCTCCAGCGGGAAGATGCTCCTTGACGATCGCCAGCAAGCTAGGCAGGTACGGCCTGATTTCCCGAGGAGACGAGAGGAAGGACTTCACCCAGAGCAGTCGAGCAGCACTGAGGTGGATCTGAGCAGCAGTTACATGTGACCCTAGCGGCTTCCTGCGATGCCTCTCAAAGTCGAGCAACTCGTCTGCGAGATCCAATTCGACACGGGCCGCTGCAAGCAGCTTCTTACCATCGTCATTCTCAGAAAGGCCGGCATCTCTCGCCTCTACGAGAGCCCTCACCTTACAGATATTGGCGCGACCCTCTTCGCTGATTTCCCAAGAGCGCCGCTCCTACCCGGACATACGGACGAAGTCGCACCAATTGATCTATCTGGTGCATCCATATCGCTCGTCTCGGTGACCAGCTATAAATGCCCCGGAAGGGCTGGAACTGCGGCGCATCTACGACCAACGCGACCTGAACGACAACCGCTGAGTCAAATCCGGAACACGCCGTCACGGCGGCAGATGCGGCATGGCGCCGGCCGGGCAGGAGACGAGAGCTGGAGGACTGGGCGACCATCCCGTTGTCCAGGACGTCGGTACGCCGCATACGGCGGCCGGAGCTGTTCCTTGCCGTGGCAGGCGACCTTCTTTACTACTGGCCGGGCGCGGGCGTGGTGGATCGCGTCCGCACTGGACCTGCCCACCTCCGCCGTGCGCTTCCGGCCTGGCGCCGGCTCCTCCCCCCGCCGGGGCGAGCCGATCCAGGACACGCTTACAGCAAGGTCGGAGCCGGGGCTCGCCCGCGAGCCCGGACCGTCGCCGAGTTCGACTCGGCGCTGACCAAGCGCCTTATGATCTTCGTCACGCTGCGGTATCGACATGGCTCAGCTCCGAAGTCGAGCCTCCCGCTTGTTGCCGAGCGGCCGGCCGCAGTGTGGCCGTGCTGTTCCGCACGTACGCCAAGTTCCGGAAGGACGGGGATGAAGTAACGAACGCCAAGATCTCAGCGCGCTTGAACGGGCACCGTTGATCGATCGCTGTGGACGCCGTCCACACAGCCCCAGGGAGGGTGCGGTCGAACGCGAGACACAGTGAGACGGTGGGCTGATCGCATGACCGCATGACGAAGGGCCCGTGACCTGCTGTGATCGCAGGTCACGGGCCCTTCGTTCCCGTGTGGCGGCGCCAGGATTCGAACCTGGGAAGGCGAAGCCGGCAGATTTACAGTCTGCTCCCTTTGGCCGCTCGGGCACACCGCCGGGGTTGCTGCCCGTCGACCGCCTTTTCGGCGGTGCTCCGTGGCAACGACGTAAACGATACCTGATGTGGAGGGGTGCTTCGCCACCCGATTGATCGGCGCTCGGAGGGCGGGGGGTGGCTAGGCTTGTCCGGATGCGGCCAGGGCCTGAACGGGCCCGGCGGCCGCCCCGTACGCCGGTACGCAGATACGCACCCCGATACAAGGAGCCACAGGACATGGCCGACTCCAGTTTCGACATCGTCTCGAAGGTCGAGCGGCAGGAGGTCGACAACGCACTGAACCAGGCCGCCAAGGAGATCTCGCAGCGCTACGACTTCAAGGGCGTGGGCGCCTCGATCGCCTGGTCCGGCGAGAAGATCCTGATGGAGGCGAACTCCGAGGACCGGGTCAAGGCCATCCTCGACGTCTTCCAGTCCAAGCTGATCAAGCGCGGCATCTCGCTGAAGGCCCTGGACGCGGGTGAGCCCCAGCTCTCCGGCAAGGAGTACAAGATCTTCGCGTCGATCAAGGAGGGCATCTCCCAGGAGAACGCGAAGAAGGTGGCCAAGACCATCCGCGACGAGGGTCCCAAGGGCGTGAAGGCGCAGGTGCAGGGCGAGGAGCTGCGGGTCAGCTCCAAGAGCCGTGACGATCTGCAGGCCGTCATCACCCTGCTGAAGGGCAAGGACTTCGACTTCGCGATGCAGTTCGTGAACTACCGGTAGGACCCCTGGGCCCCGCGTCCGACGGGTTGCATGGTTCGCCCGGGTCCGCACGGGCTGTGAAGAGGGCGGGTGCCTGGTCGAGGCCCGCCCTTCTCGCTGCCGCCGGGGCCGGTCGGGCCGGTGGCGTGGTCAGTCTCGCGAGTTGCCGAACAGGAGGCGGTAGGCGATCAGGAGGACGAGTGATCCGCCGATCGCCGCCGCCCAGGTGGCGCCGTCGTAGAAGTCCTTGGTGATGGGGTGGTCCATCCAGCGGGCCGATATCCAGCCGCCGATGAACGCGCCCGCGATGCCGATCAGGGTGGTACCGATGAGGCCGCCCGGGTCGCGTCCCGGCAGCAGGAACTTCGCGATCGCCCCGGCCAGCAGTCCCAGGATGATCCAGCTGATGATGGTCATGCCGTGAACCTGCCCTTTCAGGCTGTGCCCGCACTGTCCCGGCCCTGTGAGCTCGCTCCCCAGGCCGTGTCCGTGCGTCGTACGTCGGGTCTCCCGGGTGCGTCGTCCTCGCCGTACCCGTTCATGCCCTCTTGGTGGAGAGGACGTCCTGGCTGCGGGTGCCGGTTGCGCTGATC
Organism: Streptomyces sp. XY006; assembly: GCF_002237655.1. Classification (GTDB taxonomy): domain Bacteria; phylum Actinomycetota; class Actinomycetes; order Streptomycetales; family Streptomycetaceae; genus Streptomyces; species Streptomyces levis. The sequence continues at coordinate 18,399 of NZ_NOKT01000013.1, read as the reverse complement.
AGTAGGGTGCGACGCATGACTGCCTCCGATTCCTCCGGCACCTCGGGCTCCTCCGGTTCCTCGGGTTCCTCGGGTTCCGAGCTGCGCCGCACGCTCGGTGTGGGGGACGCCGTCGTCATCGGACTCGGCTCGATGGTGGGGGCCGGGATCTTCGCCGCGCTCGCGCCGGCGGCGCACGCGGCCGGCTCCGGACTGCTGATCGGGCTCGCCGTCGCCGCGGTGGTCGCGTACTGCAACGCCATGTCCTCGGCCCGTCTCGCCGCCCGCTATCCCGCCTCGGGCGGCACGTACGTGTACGGGCGTGAGCGGCTCGGGGACTTCTGGGGCTATCTCGCGGGTTGGTCGTTCGTGGTCGGGAAGACGGCCTCCTGTACGGCGATGGCGCTCACCGTGGGCACCTACGTCTGGCCTGAGCAGGCGCACGCGGTGGCGGTCGCGGCCGTGGTGGCGCTGACCGCGGTGAACTACGGCGGCATCCAGAAGTCCGCCTGGCTGACGCGGGTGATCGTGGCGGTGGTCCTGGCGGTCCTCGCTCTCGTGGTGGTGGGGTGTCTGGTGTCCGACGAGGCCGATGCCGGCCGGCTGGACATCGGGGCGTCGGGCGGGGCGGGCGGTGTGCTGCAGGCGGCGGGGCTGCTGTTCTTCGCGTTCGCCGGGTACGCCCGCATCGCGACGCTCGGCGAGGAGGTGCGGGACCCGGCGCGGACCATCCCGCGCGCGATCCCGCTGGCGCTGGGCATCGCGCTGGTGGTGTACGTGTGCGTGGCGGTGGCTGTCCTTTCGGTGCTGGGGTCGGGCGGTCTGGGGGACGCGACGGCACCGCTGGCCGACGCGGCGGAGGCGGCCGGGCTGCCCTGGCTGGTGCCGGTGGTGCGGGTGGGTGCGGCCGTGGCCGCGATGGGCTCGCTGCTCGCGCTGATCCTGGGGGTGTCGCGCACGACGCTGGCCATGGCCCGGGACCGGCATCTGCCGGGGACGCTGGCGGCGGTGCATCCTCGTTTCCAGGTGCCGCACCGGGCGGAGCTGGCCGTGGGCGCGGTGGTCGCGGTCCTGGCCGCCACGGTGGACGTCCGGGGCGCGATCGGGTTCTCCTCCTTCGGTGTGCTGGCGTACTACGCGGTGGCCAACGCCTCGGCCTGGACACTGGATCCGGCAGCGGCGGCGCGGGTGGTGCCGGTGGTGGGGATGGTCGGGTGCGGGGTGCTGGCGTTCTCGCTGCCGGGGGTTTCCGTGGTGGTGGGCGCGGGCGTGCTGCTGGTGGGGGTCGTCGCTTACGGGGTGCGGCGGAGGACGACGCGGCCGGGAGCGGGCCGGGCGTAGGGGTGTGCGGGTGTCCTATGCGCGGGTGGGGCCCCGCTCCCCGGTATGCGCAGGGCTCGCATCGGGTTTGCCTGCGCGCGAGGGGAAGTACGGGTCCGGGGGCGGCTGTTGTGTGGGGCTGCCGTGGCTCGGGTCTGCGCTTGCTCGGTCGCGGTCATGGGTTCATCATGCAGGCCGCTGCCGACAGCCGCTCGGGCCTGTGGATAACCCGTGGCCTGTGGAGAACCGGGCGGATCTAGGCGCGTTCCGGCCCGGGAAGCCGGGCTCCGCTCTCGCCGTCAGCGCACCACGAACGGCTCGTCCGTCCGCACGATGTCGCGGCCCAGCGGAAGCAGCGAGACCGGGATGAGCTTGAAGTTGGCGATGCCCAGCGGGATGCCGATGATCGTGACGCACAGGGCGATACCGGTGGCGATGTGGCCGAGGGCCAGCCACCAGCCCGCCAGGACCAGCCACAGGACATTGCCGACGCAGGACGGCGCGCCCGCGTCGCGGCGTTCGACCGTCGTGTACCCGAAGGGCCACAGCGCGTAGACGCCGATGCGGAAGGCCGCGACGCCGAACGGGATGCCGATGATGGTGATGCACAGGAGCAGGCCCGCCAGCATGTAGGCGAGGAACAGCCAGAAGCCGCTGAAGACGAGCCATATGACGTTCAGGATGGTCCTCACTGATTCCCACCTGCCATCTTCTCGAGCCGGGCGATGCGTTCCGCCATCGGCGGGTGTGTGGAGAACATCTTCGACAGGCCCTGACCGGGGCGGAACGGGTTCGCGATCATCATGTGGCTGGCGGTCTCGATGCGCGGCTCGGGCGGCAGCGGGAGCTGCTTCGTGCCGTGTTCGAGCTTGCGCAGGGCGCTGGCCAGGGCGAGTGGGTCGCCGGTGAGCTGGGCGCCGGACGCGTCCGCCTGGTACTCGCGGGAGCGGCTGATGGCCAGTTGGATGACGGAGGCGGCGAGCGGGCCGAGAATCATGATCAGCAGCATGCCGAGCAGACCGGGGCCGTCGTCGTCGTCGGAGCGTCCGATCGGGATCAGCCAGGCGAAGTTGACCAGGAACATGATCACGGAGGCGAGGGCGCCGGCGACCGACGAGATGAGGATGTCGCGGTTGTAGACGTGGCTGAGCTCGTGGCCGATGACGCCACGCAGCTCGCGCTCGTCCAGCAGGCGCAGGATGCCTTCGGTGCAGCACACGGCGGCGTTGCGCGGGTTGCGGCCGGTGGCGAAGGCGTTCGGCGCCTCCGTCGGCGAGATGTACAGGCGCGGCATGGGCTGGCGGGCCTGCGTGGACAGTTCACGGACCATGCGGTAGAGGCCCGGGGCCTCGAACTCGCTCACCGGGCGGGCGCGCATCGCGCGGAGGGCCAGCTTGTCGCTGTTCCAGTACGCGTACGCGTTGGTGGCCAGCGCTACCAGGACGGCGATCACGAGCCCCATACGGCCGAAGAAGCTGCCGATGACGATGATGAGTGCGGACAGTCCTCCGAGGAGGACTGCTGTCCTGAGCCCGTTGTGCCGGCGGTGCACGGTACGCCCTCCAGGTGGTGCGGCAGGGGGACCCTTGCTTGCTGTTCTGCGGTGCCACTGGTGCCGTGGTGCCACGTCCAGTGGACCCTCCCGTACTGGTCAACGCCAGGCGGGGAGCACTAGTTCCCTTGTGCGCGCGGGGCCGGGTGTGGGCCTTACGGGTGACGGCGCCGGGAAGCGGCACGCGCGCGTGGGGCCGAGTGCCCTGCGCGCGCGTGGTGAAGCCCCTGGGACGTCGTTCGCGTGAGTGGTACGTCCGTTCCGCTCTGCTGGTCGGTTCGCCCGGTCAGAAGAGGCCGGTGTCGGTGAAGCGCAGCACCAGCTGGGGCGCCCCGGAGAGGGCGACGCCGAGGACACCGGTCACGGCGAGCGCGGCGGTGAGGGGCGCGGGGATCCGGTGCGGCGCGGCCTCGCCCTCGGGGGCGGCGCGGAAGAGCAGGGCCGTCCACTGGAGGTAGTAGAACAGCGCGATGACGACGTTCACCGCCATGATCACGGCCAGCCAGCCGAGGCCGGCGTCGACGGCCGCCGAGAAGACGGTGACCTTGGCGAAGAGGCCGATGATGCCCGGCGGCAGCCCGGCGAGGCAGAGCAGGAAGAACGCCAGGAGCAGCGCGGACAGGGGGTTCGACGCGTACAGACCGCGGTAGTCGGCGACGCGGTTGAGGGTCTTCGTGCGGCCGACGAGCGCTGCCACGGCGAAGGCGCCGAGGTTCACGGCGCCGTACATCAGGGCGTAGGCGACGGTGGAGCCGATCGACTTCTCGGCGTCCCCGGAGTACGCGGCGGCCGCGATCGGGACCAGCAGGTAGCCGGCCTGGCCGACGGACGACCAGGCGAGCAGGCGTACGGCGCTGTACGCGCGCGTGGCCTGCTGGCGGAGGGCTCCGACGTTGCCGACGGTCATGGTCAGCGCGGCCAGGGCGGCCAGGGCCGGGCCCCAGACGTCGGCGTACGACGGGAGGGCCACGACCGTGACGAGGATGAGGCCGCTGAAGCCGACCGCCTTGCCGATGACCGACAGGTAGGCGGCGATCGGCAGGGGCGCGCCCACGTAGGTGTCGGGGACCCAGAAGTGGAAGGGCACGGCGGCGGTCTTGAACGCGAAGCCGACCAGGGTGAGGACGACGCCGGTGTCCGCGAGCGTGTGGAGCTGACCGTCGACGTCCTGGACGCGGTCGGCCAGCTGCGTGAGGTACAGGGTGCCGGTGGAGGCGTACAGGAAGCTGATGCCCAGGAGGCTGACCGCGGTGGCGGTGACCGAGGACAGGAAGAACTTCAGGGCCGCCTCGGAGGACTTCCTGTCGCCGTACTTCAGGCCGACCAGCGCGAAAGCGGGCAGGGACGCGACCTCCAGGGCGACGATCAGGGTGGCGAGGTCGCGGGAGGCGGGCAGGAGGGCGGCACCGGCCGCGGAGGACAGCAGCAGGAACCAGTACTCCCCCTCCGGCAGCGCCTTGCGGGCGTCCTTCAGGGCGGTGACCGACAGCAGGGCGGCGAGGAGCGCGCCGCCCAGGACGAGGAACTGGATGACCAGGGTGAAGCGGTCGGCCGTGTAGCTGCACACGGCCGCGTCGCCGGTCAGGCAGAAGGTGCTGCGGTCGCCGTCCAGGAGCGGCAGCAGCATCAGCGTGGCGGCGGCCAGTCCGGCCACCGATGTCCAGCCGAGGAGCGCCTTGCGGTGCTCGGCGACGAACAGGTCGGCGACCAGGACCGCGAGTGCGACGACCGCCGCGATGGTGGGCGGTGCGATCGCGAGCCAGTCGACGGACTGGACGAGGGAGGCGGCCAAGGGCTGGGCCGGGGAGCTCATCGGGTGCCTCCTGCGAGGAGCTGCTGGACGGCCGGGTCGCTCAGGCCGAGCAGGGCCTTGGGCCACAGGCCCGCGACGACGGTGAGGACGACGAGCGGGGTCCAGGCCGCGAACTCGTAACTGCGGACGTCGGTGAGCCGCGGGGCGTCCTGCGGCAGGGCGCCCATGCAGACGCGGCGGACCACGATCAGCAGGTACGCGGCCGTCAGCAGCGTCCCGAACGCGCCGATCGCCATGAAGGTGAGGAAGGCCGGGCGGCTGAGGCCCTCGGCGGGCTGGAACGCGCCGAACAGGGCGAGCATCTCGCCCCAGAAGCCGGCCAGGCCCGGCAGCCCGAGCGAGGCGACGGCGGCGAAGGCGAGGAGGCCGCCGAGGCGGGGCGCCTTGCCGTACAGGGCGGCGCCGGTCTCCGCGGCGAGGGTGTCCAGGTCGGTGGTGCCGGTGCGGTCCTTCAGGGCGCCGACCAGGAAGAAGAGCAGGCCGGTGATGAGGCCGTGGGCGATGTTGGCGAACAGGGCGCCGTTCACGCCGGTCGGGGTCATCGTGGCGATGCCGAGCAGCACGAAGCCCATGTGGCCGACGGAGGAGTAGGCGATGAGGCGCTTCAGATCGCCCTTCGCGCCCTGCTTGGCGAGGGCCAGGCAGGCGAGGGATCCGTAGATGATGCCGACGACGGCCAGGGCGGCGAGGTACGGGGCGAAGGTGCGGAAGCCGTCCGGTGCGATGGGGAGCAGGATCCGGACGAATCCGTACGTACCCATCTTCAGCAGGACGCCGGCCAGCAGGACGGAGCCGACGGTGGGAGCGGCGGTGTGCGCGTCGGGCAGCCAGCTGTGCAGCGGCCACATCGGCGTCTTGACCGCCAGCCCGAGACCGATCGCCAATACGGCGATGACCTGCACCGATGTGGTCAACGACCGGCCGTTGTCAGTGGCGAGTGCCATCATGTCGAACGTGCCCGCCTTGAGCCCGATCAGGAGCAGGCCGAGCAGCATGACCACGGATCCGAGCAGCGTGTAGAGGATGAAGCGCCACGCGGCCTGGCTCCGGCCCTCGCCGCCCCAGCGGGCGATGAGGAAGTACATCGGGATGAGGACCATCTCGAAGGCGAGGAAGAACAGCAGCAGGTCGAGGACGGCGAAGGTCGCGAGCGTGCCGGACTCGAGGACGAGCAGCAGGGCGACGAAGGCCTTCGGGGCCGGACCCGCCGGCATCTTGAAGTACGAGTAGAGCGCGCAGAGGAAGGTCAGCAGCGCGGTCAGGACCAGAAGGGGGAGGGAGATGCCGTCGATGCCGAGGTGGATGCGCACGTCGAGTGCGGGGATCCAGCTGATGTCGGTGCTGGCCTGCATCTTCGACGGCTGGTCGTGGTCGAAGCCGAGCGCGAGGACGATCGCCGCGATGAGGACGGCGCCGGTGACGGTGACGCCGTGCCGGAGCACGGCCTGCTCGGGTGACTTCCCCTTCAGCCCGGGCGGGGCCGGCAGGAGAGCCGCGGCGGCGCCGAGGAGCGGGCCGACGACGACGAATGCCAGAAGGAACTGCATCACGGACTCGTTGATATCGATCACGCCTGCTCACGCTCCCGTGGCGACGAGGACGACGGCGACCGCGAGGACGACGGTGCCGGCGAGCAGCGCGCTCACATAGGTCTGGACGTTGCCGGTCTGGGACCGCCGTACGGCGGTGCCGAGCCAGCGGGGCAGCGCACCCGCACCGCGCACATAGGTCTCGACGACCTCGCGGTCGAGGAACCGTACGAGGCTCGCTCCGGCCTGGACCGGCCGGACGAAGAGGGCCGTGTACACGGCGTCCAGGTGGAAGCCGGCGGCGGCGTGCCGGTGCAGCGGGCCGAGCAGGAGCCGTCCGGGGTCGGCGGGGTCCGGGGCGTAGGCGATGTCGCCGTAGGCCGGCTCGTGTGCGGCGATGGCCTCCGCCTCCACGCGGGCGGCGTCGCCCTCGGGGTGGGCCGCCACGGCGCCCAGCGGGACGCGGGCCGCGAGAGCGGTGGTGTGCCGCCAGGCGGCGTAGGTGACGATGCCGCCGACCAGGGCCAGGCCCGTGCCGAGCACGGAGGTGGTCAGGGTCGGGCCCAGGTCACGGCCGTCGAACCAGTCGGGCAGCACGCGGAAAGCGAATCCGCCGAGGGCCAGGGAGGGGACGGCCAGCACCCACAGCACCACGGTCATCGTCAGCGGCTGCCTGCCGTGGTCGGGGGCCTCGGCGCCCCGGCCGCGGAAGGCGAGCAGCCACAGGCGCGTCGCGTACGCGGCGGTGAGGACGGCCGTGAGCAGGGCGGCGACGAGGACGATCCAGCCCGCGGCGGCGGGCTCGTGCTCGGTGTGTCCGGTCACGACGTGCTCGGCGACGCCGAGGACGGCCTCCTTGGAGAAGAAGCCGCTGAACGGCGGGATCGCGGCGAGCGCGAGGAGCGCCACGGTCATCGTCCAGTAGGCGTCGGGGATCCGGTCGCGCAGGTTCCGCATGCGGGACATCGCGGCGAGGGAGTTGGTGCCGGCGGCGTGGATGATCACGCCGGCCGCGAGGAACAGCAGCGCCTTGAAGGCGCCGTGGGACAGGAGGTGGAAGACGGCGGCCCCGCGGTCGCCGACGGCGAGGGCGCCGGTCATGTAGCCGAGCTGGCCGATCGTCGAGTAGGCGAGGACGCGCTTGATGTCGTCCTGGGCGAGCGCGGCGAGGCCCGAGCCGGCCATCGTGACGGCGGCCATGACGGCGAGGACGACCATCGCGGCCTGGGAGGCCTCGAAGACCGGGAGGAGACGGGCGATGAAGTAGACACCGGCGGCGACCATCGTCGCGGCGTGGATGAGCGCGGAGACGGGCGTGGGGCCCGCCATCGCGTCGGGGAGCCAGGTGTGCAGCGGGAACTGCGCCGACTTGCCCGCCACGCCCGCCAGGAGCAGCAGGGCGATCGGGGTCGGGTGGTCGAGCCCGCCGCTCGCGACGGTGCCGAGGATCCGGGTGATGCGGAAGGAGCCGGCGTCGGTGGCCAGGGCGAACAGGCCGATCAGGAAGGGGACGTCGCCGAGCTTGGTGACCAGGAAGGCCTTGAGGGAGGCGGCACGGGCCTGAGGGGTCTCCCAGTAGTGGCCGACCAGGAAGTAGGAGCAGATGCCCATGACCTCCCAGCCGACCAGCAGCACCATCAGATCGCCGGTGTAGACGACCAGCAGCATCGCGGAGGTGAACAGGGAGACGAGGGCGGCGTAGGAGGGGTAGCGCGGGTCATCGCGCAGGTAGCCCGTCGAGTAGATCTGCACGCAGGAGGCGACCAGGCCGACCAGGACGGCGACGAGGGCGGCGAAGCCGTCGATGTGCAGGGCCAGTTCGATCGGGACCGAGCCGGTGGGGGTGAGCTCCGTGGCCGCGTCGACGGCCGCGCCACCGCCCTGGCGCGCGGCGACCAGCGCGGCGAGCACCAGGGCGGCGAGCGTCGGCAGGACGGCGAGGGGGCGGACGAATCCGGGGGCCGTGCGGCCCAGGAGCAGGCCGGCGACGGCGCCGAGGAACGGAAGGAGGGGGACGAGGACGGCGAGGGTGGTCGTGGTCACGCGGTGGCCTCAGCCTTCTGGGCCTCACCGGCCGGGCCGGACGTGCGAGCGTCGTGGCCGGGTCCGTCCGGGCCGTCGGGGTCGTGCCGTTCGGCGGTGTCGCGGAGCTTGTCGATGTCCGAGGTGCCGCGGTTGCGGTGCACGGCGAGGACGATCGCCAGGCCGATGCCGATCTCGGCGGCGGCGATGGCGATGGTGAACAGGGTCAGGGCCTGGCCGGAGTGCAGCGTCTCCTCGGCGGTCCTGCTGAGCCAGACGTCGAAGGCGACCAGGTTGAGGTTGACGGCGTTGAGCATCAGCTCGACCGACATCAGGACCAGGATCGCGTTGCGGCGGGCGAGGACGCCGTAGAGGCCCGTGCAGAAGAGGAGGGCGGAGAGCACGGCGGGATAGGCGAGGTGCATCAGCGGGTCCCTTCCTGCTCGCTCGGGGCGGCCGGGCCACTCGTGGCCGGGGGGCTTCCCGCCGGAGGGTTTCCCGGCGGGGTGCTTGCGGCCGAGGGGTTTCCGGGCTTGGTGCTTGCGGCCGGGGAGCTTCCGGGCTTGGTGCTTGCGGCCGGGGGGCTTGGCGCCGGGGTGCTTTTAGGCGGGGTGGGTTCAGCCGGGGGCGCCGCTTCGGCCTTCGCCTTGCGGGACAGGACGATCGCGCCGACCAGGGCGGCGAGGAGGAGGACGGAGAGGGCCTCGAAGGGCAGGACCCAGTTCTGGAAGAGGCTCGCACCGGTGGCCTCGGTGGAGCCGGCGGCGGGGCCGTCCAGGTCGATCCAGATGGTGCGGAAGGCGTCGACGACGACCCACACCAAGGCGGCGGCCGCGGCGACAGCCACGGTGAGGGCCGCCCAGCGGTTGCCGGAGTCGGCGTCCGGGGAGCGGCCGATGGGGGCCCTGGTGAGCATCAGACCGAACAGGAGGAGGACGACGACGGAACCGACGTAGATGAGGACCTGCACCCAGGCGATGAACTCGGCGGTGAGCAGGAGGTACTCCACGGCCAGGCCGCCGAGGGCGACCACGAGCCAGAGGGCGGCGTGCACGAGTTGCCGGGTGGTGACGGTGACGATCGCGGCGCCGAAGGTGACCAGGCCGACGAGGAGGAAGGCGATCTCGACGCCGGTCGGGGAAAGGAAGCCCCGGGTCTCGGCGGCGGCCGTGAAAGTCGGGCCCGAGCCGAGGAGTCCGGCGGCTGCGGCGAGGGTCATTCCTGGCCCTCCTGCTCAGGGGTCTGCTGATCGGAGGTCGGCTGACCCGGCGTCGACTCGCCCGGCTTCGACTGGCCCGGCTTCGGCTGGCCCGGCGCCGGCTGATCGGAGGTCGGCTGACCCGGCGTTGCCTGACCCGGCTTCGACTCGCCCGGCGTCGGCTGGTCCGCCCTTGGCGTGTCCGGCTTCGGCTGGTCGACCTGTTGTTTGGAGGCGCCCTGGGGGCGGGTGGGCTGTTCGGCGGCGCGGGCCTGCTCGTCGGCGTGGGGTGTGGTGGCCGGCGGGGTCTGCTGGGCGGCCAGCTTCTCGGCGGCCTTGCGGGCGGCGGCGAGTTCCTTCGGCTCCTCCGCGCCGGGGTCGAGGGCCGGCGGGGCCGGGACGGTCCACATCCACTCCCGGAGCTTGTCGCGCTCGTGGGTGAGGTCGCGGATGTCGGTCTCGGCGTACTCGAACTCAGGGGACCAGAACAGGGCGTCGAAAGGACAGACCTCGATGCAGATACCGCAGTACATGCACAGGGAGAAGTCGATGGCGAAGCGGTCCAGGACGTTGCGGCTGCGTTCACGGCCTCCCGGGGCCGCCGGCGGGACCGTCTCCTTGTGGGAGTCGATGTAGATGCACCAGTCCGGGCACTCGCGGGCGCACAGCATGCAGACCGTGCAGTTCTCCTCGAACAGGCCGATCACGCCGCGGGAGCGGGGCGGGAGCTCGGGCTGGACGTCCGGGTACTGCGCGGTGACGGACTTCTTCGTCATCGTGCGGAGGGTGACGGCCAGGCCCTTGGCCAGGCCACTTCCTGGGATCGGGGCCATGGTTACTGGATCACCACCTTGACGATGCCGGTGAGGGCGATCTGGGCGAGGGAGAGGGGGACGAGGAGGGTCCAGGAGAGCTTCTGGAGCTGGTCCTCGCGCAGGCGCGGGTAGGTGACGCGCAGCCAGATCACGAGGAAGGCGAGGACGGCGGTCTTGAGCAGGGTCCAGACCCAGCCGAGTCCGTCGGCGCCCCAGGGGCCGTGCCAGCCGCCCAGGAAGAGGACGGTGGTCAGACCGCACAGGACGACGATCCCGGCGTACTCGGCGAGGAGGAACAGGGCGAAGCGGAGGCCGGTGTACTCGGTGTACGCGCCGAAGATGATCTCCGAGTCGGCGACGGGCATGTCGAAGGGAGGGCGCTGGAGTTCGGCGAGGCCGGCGACGAAGAAGACGATCGCGCCGACGATCTGCCAGGGCAGCCACCACCACTCGAAGGCGTCGAGGATGCCGGGGAGCGAGACGGTGCCGGCCGCCATGGCCACCGAGGCGGCGGTCAGGAGCATCGGCAGTTCGTAGGCGAGGAGCTGGGCGGCGGTGCGCAGGCCGCCGAGGAGGGAGAACTTGTTCGCGGAGGCCCAGCCGGCCATCAGCGAGCCGAGGACGCCGACGCCCATGACCGCCAGGACGAAGAAGACGCCGGCGTCGATGACCTGCCCGACGGCTCCTTCGTCGGGGCCGATCGGGATGGCGAGCAGGACGAGGAGGTAGGGCAGGAGGGCGACGGCGGGGGCCAGTTGGAAGATGCGGCGGTCGGCGCCCGCGGGGACGACGTCCTCCTTCTGCGCGAACTTCACGCCGTCGGCGATCAGCTGGGCCCAGCCGTGGAAGCCGCCGGCGTACATGGGGCCGAGGCGGCCCTGCATGTGGGCCATGACCTTGTGTTCGGTCTGGCCGATGATCAGGGGGAAGGTGAGGAAGACGACGAAGACGATCAGGAGTCGCAGGGTGACGTCGAGCACGTCGTTCACCGCGGGCCTCCCGTGGAATCTGCGGAACCTGTGGAATCTGTGGAACCTGTGGGCTTTGTGGGACCTGTGGGCTTTGTGGGATCCGTGGAATCTGTCGGGTCGTCGGGCTCAGCCGGTTCCGTGGGCTCGGTGGGTGCCTCGGGCTCGCCGGCTTCTTCGGGCTCGGTGGGTCCTGTGCGGGGTTCCGGCTCGGGCCCGCCCGTGGGTGCCTCCGGCGCCTCCGAGGGCTTCGGGGCCGGCAACGGCGCCGCCTCGGGGGACGGTTGGGGGGCCGGTTCGTCGAAGGCGGGGCGGGCGTGGTGCCACGGGGCGTCCGCGCTGCGCGGCGCGCGCGGGGCCCGGCCCGGCTCGCTGTCGCCGCGGTCGGTCGCGGCCCGCTGGCTCGCACTGCCCTCCGACGCGCTGCGCGCCCGGCGCGGCCCTGCGGGCGCACCCGGCTGCGAGCGTCGCGACGCCGGGTCCGGTGCCGCCGTCTCGGGACCGGGCGCCGGGGAAGTCCGCTCACCGGGCGTGGCCTGGCTCGCCGAGCCCTGCGACGCCGCCTGACCTGCCGAACCCTCCGACGCCCCCTGGCTCGCCGAGCCGCCCGACGCCGCCTGGCCTGCCGAGCCCTCCACCGCCGCCTGGCTTGCCGGCTCCTCGGCCGCCGAACGCGTGCGGCGTGGACGAGTCGCAGGCGGCGTGTCCGTCTCGCCCGCAGTGGGGGACGGTCCACCCGCGGCCGCGGCCGCGTTCGCAGCCGCCGCCTGGCTCGCCGAGCCCTCCGACGCCGAGCGGGTGCGGCGCACCGGACGGTCCCCCGCCGCGCGCACCGGGCGGTCCCCCGCCGCGCGGGCCGGACGGTCCCCCGCCGCGCGGGCCGGGCCGCGGGTCGGGCGGGTGGGGGCCGGGGGGAGTTGGCCCTTCAGGGGGCCCCATTCGTTCGGGTCGGGGACGCCGGGCGGGAGCATCTGGCGGCGCTTGGGGCCGCCGTGCTCCGACTCGCCGGGTTCCTTCGCGCCGGGCCAGGCCTTGGCGACCCGGGCGGCGAGGACGAAGTCCTTGCGCAGGGGGTGGCCCTCGAAGTTCTCGGGCAGGAGCAGGTGGTCCAGCGCCGGGTGGCCCTCGAAGGTGACGCCGAACATCTCGTGCGTCTCGCGTTCGTGCCAGGCGGCGCCCGCGTAGACGCCGATGGCCGACGGCAGGGTGGCGGCGTCGTGCGGGACCGTGGTGCGCAGCAGGAGACGGCGGACCGGGGAGAGCGCCGCGACGTGCGCCGAGACGCGGAAGCCCGTGCCCGGTTCGTCGACGGCGCTCAGCCAGTCGAAGTAGGTGCAGCCGAGCCGGTCGCGGGCGGTCTCCAGGGCGGTGATCCAGGCGGACGGCGGTACGTCGACCGTCAGGACCTCGTAGGACTCCTCGGCGGTGGCGTCGGGGCCGAAGAGTTCCCCGGCGTCGGCGGGGAGCCAGCCGACCGCGGTCATCGGCCCTCCTCAGTCGTCTGGCCGGAGCCCGCGGGGGCCGGCGGCTGCACCAGGCCGCTCTGCAGCGCCGCCGTCGAGGGGCGTCCGGCACTCGTCCCGTACCGCTCCCCCAGCGACTCGCGGGCGATCTTCTCCTGGAGCTTGAGGATGCCCTGGAGCAGCGCCTCGGGCCGGGGCGGGCAGCCGGGGACGTAGACGTCGACGGGGATGATCTGGTCGACGCCCTTGGTGACGGAGTACGAGTCCCAGTAGGGGCCGCCGCAGTTGCTGCACGCGCCGAAGGAGATGACGTACTTGGGCTCGGGCATCTGCTCGTACAGGCGCTTCACGGCCGGGGCCATCTTGTCCGTGACCGTGCCGGAGACCACCATCAGGTCGGCCTGGCGCGGGCCCGGCGCGAAGGGGATGACGCCGAGGCGGATGAAGTCGTGGCGGGCCATCGACGCGGCGATGAACTCGATGGCGCAGCAGGCGAGGCCGAAGTTGAAGACCCAGAGCGAGTAGCGGCGGCCCCAGTTGAGGATCACCTTCATCGGCTCGGGCGCGAGGCGCGCGAGGGCGCCGAGCCGCTTCGGCTCGGGCAGCAGCACGGGCTCGGGGGTCACGTCCATGCCAGGACGCCCTTCTTGTAGGCGTAGAGCAGGCCCACGGCCAGGAAGCCGAGGAAGATGAACATCTCCACCAGGGTCGTCGCGCCGTAGCCGGGGGCGGCGAAGACGGTGGCCCAGGGGAACAGGAAGATCGAGTCGACCGCGAAGATCACATAGAGGAACGCGTAGACGTAGTAGCGGACCTGGGTGTGGGCCCAGCCCTCGCCGACGGGGTCGACGCCGCACTCGTAGGTCAGGAGTTTCTCCGGCGTGGGCACCACGGGCCGCAGCAGGCGGCCGGCCCCGAAGGCGACGGCGACGAACAGCACGCCGACGACGGCGAGCAGTCCGACGACCGAGTAGGACTGGAAGTAGTCCGCCGCGACGACGGTCGTGGTGACGACGGTCCGTTCCGGCACGTCCGTCCCTCGCTCCCTGAAACTCGGACTGGATCCTGCGCCGAGACCGCGGCGTCCCGGCCCTGCCGGGAGGCGTCCCGGCCCTGCCGGGAAGCGGGCGCCGCTGTTCGACGATCTGTACGCACGGGAGTCTAGGCCCTGATAAAGGCAGGGTAAGCAGCCCGTCACGCCCCGGCATGCGGGGGTGGGGTTTTCCTCAGTGGATCCTGGCGGTCCACCTCATGGCGCGGTGGTGCGCCGCCGGGCACGCTTACGCGTATGACCGAACGCTTCCCGTCCCCCGGCACCTCCGGGGCCATCACGGCGGCCGGGCGGGACGACCGCCCGCCCCCGCCCCGCCTCGCCTACGACCGGCACACCTGGAAGGAGATCGCGCACCTCCTGGCGAACCTTCCGGTCGCGCTGCTCGGCTTCACCTATGTCGTGACGGTGCTGTTCACCGGTCTCGGGCTGACCCTCACGGTGGTCGGTTTCCCGCTGCTGGCGGCCGGGCTCATGGGGGCGCGGCAGCTGGGCCGGATGGAGCGGGCGAGGGCCCGGGCGCTGCTCGGGGTGCGGGTGGACGAGCCGAGCCGGCTGCGGCTGCGCGGCGGGGGCGGTTTCTTCCAGCGGTTGTGGATGCAGCTGAAGGACCCGGTGGGCTGGCGCACGGTGCTGTACGAGTTCGTGCGGCTGCCGTGGGGGGTCTTCACGTTCTCCTTCACGCTGGCGTCGCTGTTCGTGCTGTGGCCGGTGCTGCCGTTCGTGGCGCGGGGTCTGACCAACGTGGACCGGGCCATGGTGCGGGGGCTGTTGTCGCCCTCGGACGAGCTGGAGCGGCGCATCGCGGAGCTGGAGTCGGACCGCGGGGTCGTGGTCGACACGGCCGCGGCGGACCTGCGGCGCATCGAGCGGGATCTGCACGACGGGGCGCAGGCCCGGCTGGTCAATCTGGCGATGGGGCTGGGTCTGGCGAAGGAGAAGGTGCTGGAGGACCCGGACGCGGCGGCGGCGATGGTCGAGGAGGCGCACGGCGAGGTGAAGCTGGCGCTGCAGGAGCTGCGGGACCTGGCCCGGGGCATCCACCCGGCGGTGCTGACCGACCGCGGCCTGGACGCGGCCCTGTCCTCGGTCGCCTCGCGCTGCACGGTCCCGGTCAAGGTGACGGTCGACCTGCCCGCCCGGCCGGCCGCGGCGATCGAGGGCATCGCCTACTTCACCGTCTCGGAGCTGCTGCAGAACGTCAGCAAGCACAGCCGGGCGAAGTCGGCGTCGGTGGAGGTGTGGCGCACGGACGACCGGCTGCTCATCCAGGTGTGGGACGACGGCCGCGGCGGCGCCCGTCTCGACGGCGGTGCGGGGATGAAGGGCCTGGCCGACCGGCTGGACGCCGTCGACGGCCTGTTCGTCCTGGAGTCGCCCGAGGGCGGCCCGACGACGGTCACGGCGGAACTGCCGTGGCGCGACCGGTCGGAGGCCGCCGGGTAGGGAAAACCCCCCGTCCAAGACGCCGACGGACTCCATGGTCCGCCGACCTGCGGCGGAGCAGGGTGGAGGTAGCAGAGCACAGCCGCAGGACGAGGAGAAGGACGACGCCGATGGCCACGGAGTACGGACAGGGATACGGGCTCGACAGCGGGTCCGGGTTCCCCGGGAGCACCGAACGGCGGCACCGGCTGCCGGCCGCCCTGCGCGCGCCGGTCGAGGGCCGCACCTGGCGCGAGCTCGGTTACGTGCTGCTGAGCCTGCCGATCAGCGTCCTGCTGTTCACCTACGCGGTCACGATGGTGTCGCTGGGTGCGGGCCTGCTGGTGACGTTCCTCGGCATCCCGGTCCTGGCGGGGGCGCTCGCCGGATGCCGCGGCATCGGGGCGCTGGAGCGGGTGCGGGCCAGGGCGCTGCTGGACCTGGACGTGGCCGAGCCGGAGCCGCTGCGGATGAAGCGGCAGGGCGCCATGGCGTGGATGGGCGCCGTCCTCAAGAGCGGCACCTCCTGGCGGGCGCTGCTGTACTCGGTGCTGCATCTGCCCTGGGCGGTGTTCTCGTTCGTCGTCACGGTGAACGTCTGGGCGCTGGGCTGGGGGCTGCTGACCTACCCGCTGTGGTTCTGGGTGTTCCCGGCGTACGCGGGGCAGGACGGGATCCAGCTCTACGGCGACGAGACGCACCGGATCTACCTGGACAACCCGTTCGAGATCACGGTGACGGCGCTGGTGGGGCTGCTCTTCACGATCGCCACGCCATGGATCGTGCGGGCGCTGACGATGGTGGACCGGCTGCTGGTGCACGGGCTGCTCGGGCCCTCGCGGCTGGCGTCGCGGGTGGTGGAGCTGGAGTCGGACCGCGGGGTCGTGGTCGACACGGCGGCGGCCGATCTGCGCCGCATCGAGCGGGATCTGCACGACGGGGCGCAGGCCCGGCTGGTGGCGCTGGCCATGGATCTGGGTCTGGCGAAGGAGAAGCTGCAGGAGGACCCGGAGGCGGCCCAGCGGATGGTGGACGAGGCGCACGGCGAGGTGAAGACGGCGCTGCAGGAGCTGCGCGACCTGGCGCGGGGCATCCACCCGGCGGTGCTGACCGACCGCGGCCTGGACGCGGCCCTGTCCTCGGTGGCCTCCCGCTGCACGGTGCCGGTGCAGGTCGAGGTCGACCTGGCGCAGCGGCCGGCGCCCGCGATCGAGGGGATCGCCTACTTCACGGTGTCGGAGCTGCTGCAGAACGTCAGCAAGCACTCCCGGGCGACCTGGGCGGGCGTGGAGGTCTGGCGGACGGAGAACCGGCTGATGCTGCAGGTCGTGGACAACGGCGTGGGCGGCGCCGAGGTCGCCCCGGGGTCCGGGCTGGCGGGTCTGGCGGAGCGGCTCGACGCGGTGGACGGGATCCTGGTGGTCGACTCGCCCGCGGGCGGCCCGACCCGGGTGACGGCCGAGCTGCCCTGGCGCGGGGAGCACGTGAGGTGATCCACGCGGGGGCCCGGCCCCCGCGGAACGCCGTGACGGCCGGAGGGCACCGCCCTCCGGCCCCGGCCGTTGCCCGTCCACGTGTCCGTCCACGCGTCCGTGCACGTGTTTGTTCACGCGGACATTCACGCGTCCGTGCACGGACGGGTGACACCACCCGAACGGATCGGCCGGGAAGCCTTTCCCGCCCTCACCCACGCCTTTCCCGCCCCCGCACACCCCCGGGCCTGAAATGCTGGTACCCGTCGCACGGGTGGGCGCGGAGCCGTAGGGGGCCGCGGACGGGCGGCGCCGGGCTGTGGGGGGCCGAACATCGTGGAGGACAGGGTGCGGGTGGTCATCGCCGAGGATTCCGTGCTGCTCAGGGAGGGC
Organism: Streptomyces sp. XY006; assembly: GCF_002237655.1. GTDB lineage: Bacteria > Actinomycetota > Actinomycetes > Streptomycetales > Streptomycetaceae > Streptomyces > Streptomyces levis. The sequence goes on along the minus strand of NZ_NOKT01000013.1, from coordinate 1,399 downwards.
CTGACCCGGCTGCTGACCGACCGGGGGCACGACGTCGTCGCCGGGGTCGGAGACGGCGAGGCGCTGATCAAGACCATCACGGAGCTGGACGCGCAGGGCGAGCTGCCGGACGTGGTCGTGGCCGACGTGCGGATGCCGCCGACGCACACCGACGAAGGGGTCCGGGCGGCGGTGCAGTTGCGCAAGGCCCACCCGGGGCTCGGCGTGCTGGTGCTGTCGCAGTACGTGGAGGAGCGCTACGCCACGGAGCTGCTGGCCGGGTCCAGCCGGGGCGTGGGCTATCTGCTGAAGGACCGGGTGGCCGAGGTCCGCGAGTTCGTGGACGCGGTGGTCCGGGTGGCCGAGGGCGGGACGGCCCTGGACCCGGAGGTGGTCGCGCAGCTGCTGGGCCGCAGCCGCAAGCAGGACGTGCTGGCGGGCCTCACACCGCGCGAGCGGGAGGTGCTGGGGCTGATGGCCGAGGGGCGGACGAACTCGGCGATCGCCCGGCAGCTGGTGGTGAGCGACGGGGCTGTCGAGAAGCACGTGAGCAACATCTTCCTCAAGCTGGGGCTGTCCCCGAGCGAGGGCGACCACCGCCGGGTGCTGGCCGTGTTGACATACCTCAATTCGTGAAACTCGTGACATGTGGGACAGAGCGTCTCGAAGGTCTCAAAGTCGTGTCCAACATGCGAATGACCCAGGGAAGGCGATCCTTGCGGTCGTAGGGTTGATCTGGGAGGGCCTGCGGGAAGGTCTGTCCCGGACAGCCGCCTCTAGGGAGGTCCAGTTCAGTGACCAGCCAGGTCAGTAGCCCAGCGGAGCAGGCCGACGGAGCAGTCGTAGGAGAGCAGCGCAAAGCGGCGGGCGCGAAGGACGTCCGGCGTCTGGACCGGGTGATCATCCGGTTCGCGGGGGACTCGGGTGACGGTATGCAGCTCACCGGTGACCGTTTCACCTCGGAGACGGCGTCGTTCGGGAACGACCTGTCGACGCTGCCGAACTTCCCGGCCGAGATCAGGGCGCCTGCCGGGACGCTGCCGGGTGTGTCGTCGTTCCAGCTGCACTTCGCCGATCACGACATCCTGACGCCGGGGGACGCGCCGAACGTGCTGGTCGCGATGAACCCGGCGGCGCTGAAGGCGAACATCGGGGACCTGCCGCGCGGCGCGGAGGTGATCGTCAACACGGACGAGTTCACCAGGCGGGCGATGCAGAAGGTCGGCTATGAGGTGTCGCCGCTGGAGGACGGGTCGCTGGACGGCTATCACGTGCACCCGGTGCCGCTGACGACGCTGACGGTGGAGGCGCTGAAGGAGTTCGACCTCACCCGCAAGGAGGCCGAGCGCAGCAAGAACATGTTCGCGCTGGGTTTGCTGAGCTGGATGTATCACCGGCCCACGGAGGGCACGGAGAAGTT
>NZ_NOKT01000012.1 GCF_002237655.1 Streptomyces sp. XY006 | reverse complement strand
GGGCGGCGTCGTGCCGGCCGGACGGCGGCTGCCGCGGGGAGGCGGCCGCCGGGGGCGTCGCCGCGCGGGCCGTGGCCGCGTCGGAGCCGGGGGTGGCCGGCGCCGGGCGGCGGGACGCCTCGTCGATCAGTTGCAGGGCCTCGCGGGCCGGTGCCTGCACGATCTGTGTCTCCGTCCGCCCCTCGGGCTGCGCCAGCGGCGGCCGGGACGGTGCCGCCGGGGGCCCTGGCGCGGAGGGACGCTGGACCGTCGTACAGCCGGCGAGGGCCGAGACAGCCACGGTCACCAGGAGCGTCGCTGTGGTCGTCGTTCGATGCACCCGCGTCACTCTGGTGCGTCCGGCCCGCGCCGGGGCGGCGGACAGGCGGAGAATGCCCCGCACGGGTGATGTCCGGCCCCGTACGGAGGGCGCGGGCCCGCCGGGGGTGACGTCAGTCGCCGGTCGCGCCGTCGATGCGTTCACGGATCAGGTCGGCGTGGCCGTTGTGCCGCGCGTACTCCTCGATCATGTGGGTGTAGATCCACCGCAGGTTGTAGTGCTCGCCGGTGCGCCGGTGCCTGCCCTCGGAGACGTCGTCCGGGCGGAAGCGGGCGGCGATGGCGCGGGCGGCCTCGATCTCGCGCTGCCAGGTGGCGTGGGCCTCCGCCCAGGTGTCGGCCTCGGTCAGGTGGAACTCGCCGTCCAGGTCCTCGTCGTCGTAGTACAGGGGCGGCGCGTCCTCGTTCGCCAGCACCCGGCGGAACCAGCCGCGCTCCACGTCCGCCATATGCCGCACGAGTCCCATGAGGGACAGTTCGGAAGGGGCCGCGGAGGCGGTCCTGAGCTGCTCGTCGCTCAGCCCTTCGCATTTCCACGCGAGGGTCTGCCGGTGGAACTCCAGCCACCCCTCCAGCATGGTGCGTTCGTCGGCGGTCGTGGCGGGGATGCGGCGTTCGGTCGTCATGGACGCATCCTTTCCCGGTGTCCTGCGCCGCACCAGGGGTTTTCTCACTCCCGGAGCATTCCCGCCAGCAGTTCCCGCAGTCCGGCCCGCACCTCCTCCAGGCTCGGGGGCGCGGCGCTGAACGACCCCGCCACGCAGCTGAACATCAGCCCGTCCGCCCAGGCGATCAGCGACAGGGTGTGCCGGTCGGGGTCCGTGGAGCCGAGGCCCGTGACGAGGGCGGCGAGCAGGTCGCGGAAGCGGGCGCCCGTCGCGTCGAAGAAGGCCCGCAGCTCGGGGCGGCGCGTCGCCTCCAGGGCCAGTTCGTAGCGGGCCAGCGTGAGCGCGCGGTGGCCGGTGAGGGCGCGGTGGGTCGCGAGGGCCAGGGCGTCCAGCAGCGCGTCGGCCCCGGCACGCGGGTCCGGCATCTCGTGCAGCGCGAGCACCCGTGCCTCGCGGTCGGCCAGCCGCCGCACCGCCAGCTCCAGCAGGGCCTGCCGGGTCCGCGCGACGTTGGACGTGGAGCCCTGGGGGAGCCCCGCCGCCTCGTCGACCGCGCGGTGCGTCAGACCGCGCATTCCGCGTTCGGCGAGCAGGGAGAGAGCGGCGTCGGCGACGAGATCGGCGCGGGAGGGGCCGGTGGTGCGTACGGACATGACGGCCACGCTACCCGTCTCACTACGGGTGTAGTAACGTCGAAGGCGGACTACAGATGTAGTGCGCGGTGCTCGGCGAGGAGGAGCCATGACAGAGACGAGGCGGGCCGTCGTGATCGGCGGCGGGATCGGCGGTCTGACGGCCGCGGCGGCGCTGCACCCGCGCGGCTGGCGGGTCACCGTGCTGGAGAAGGCCCGCTCGCTGGAGCCGGTCGGCGCGGCCATCTCGCTCGCCCCCAACTCCCTGCGCGCGCTGGACGTCATCGGACTCGGCGACGAGATCCGCGCCCTGGCGGCCTGGGCCGGGGACGGCGGTCTGCGCACCCCCGGCGGGCGGTGGCTCGCCCGCACCTCGGCCGACGCCGCCGCCGCGCGCTTCGGCGGCCCGCTCGTGCTGCTGCACCGCGCCACCCTCATCACGAGCCTCGCCTCCCGGCTCCCTGCGGACACCGTCCGCACGGACGCCGCCGCGGCCCTCGCCGACCCGGGCGGTCCGGGCCGGCCCGCCCGCGTCACCACGCGCGACGGTGAGCTGGAGGCCGACCTCGTGGTGGGCGCGGACGGCATCCATTCCGCCGTACGCCGCGCGATCTTCCCCCGCCACCCGGGCACCGTCTACTCCGGCTTCACCACCTGGCGGGTCGTCATCCCCGTGCCCGGCGCTAAGTTCGCCTCGCACGAGACGTGGGGCCGGGGCCGCATCTGGGGCACGCACCCGCTCAAGGACGGCCGCGTCTACGCCTACGCCGCCGCCGTGACCCCGGCCGGGGGACGCGCCCCGGACGACGAGCGGGCCGAACTCCTGCGCCGCTTCGGCGACTGGCACCAGCCGATCCCCGCCGTGCTCGCCGCCGCCCGCCCCGGAGACGTGCTGCGCCACGACGTGCACCACATCGCCGACCCGCTGCCCGCCCACCACCTGGGCCGGGTCGCCCTGGTCGGGGACGCCGCGCACGCCATGCCGCCGACGCTCGGCCAGGGCGGCAACCAGGCCATCGAGGACGCGGTCGTGCTCGCCCACCACTGCGACGACCTGCCCGCCTACACCGCCGCCCGGCTGCCCCGCACCACCGCCGTCGCACGCCGGGCCGTGCGGGTCGCCCGCCTCAACCTCAGGACCGGCCGCGCCGGCATCGCCGTGCGCAACACCGCCATGGCCGCGCTGTCCAAGGCCGCACCCGCCCTCTTCCTGCGCGGCTTCGAGGACATCGCCGACTGGCGGCCTCCGCAGCGGCCGTATGCTTCGCAGCACCACCCGGCAGGCAACCACTAGAGGAGAGCACCACGTGAAGGTCGGCTGCATCGGACTCGGCGACATCGCGCAGAAGGCCTACCTCCCGGTGCTCGCCTTCCAGCCCGGGGTCGAGCTGCACCTGCAGACGCGCACGCCCGCCACGCTCGACCGGGTCGCCGACGGCCTCCACCTCCCGCGCGAGCGGCGGCACACCACCCTCGACTCGCTGCTCGCGGCCGGTCTCGACGCCGCCTTCGTGCACGCGCCCACGCTCGTCCACCCGGAGATCGTGACGCGCCTGCTGGAAGCGGGCGTACCCACCTACGTCGACAAGCCGCTCGCCTATGAACTCGCCGACTCCGCGCGGCTGGTGGCGCTCGCCGAGGAGCGCGGCGTGAGCCTCGCCGTGGGCTTCAACCGGCGCCACGCGCCCGGCTACACCCAGTGCGCCGACCATCCGCGTGAGCTGATCCTGATGCAGAAGAACCGCGTCGGGCTGCCCGAGGACCCGCGCACGATGATCCTCGACGACTTCATCCACGTCGTCGACACCCTGCGGTTCCTGGCGCCCGGCGAGATCGACGACGTGACCGTGCGCGCCCGCGTCCGGGACGGCCTGCTGCACCACGTCGTGCTCCAGCTCGCCGGGGACGGCTTCACCGCCCTGGGCGTGATGAACCGGCTCAGCGGCTCCGCCGAGGAGATCCTGGAGGTGTCCGGGCAGGACACCAAGCGGCAGGTGGTCAACCTCGCCGAGGTGGTCGACCACAAGGGCCAGCCGACCGTGCGGCGGCGCGGGGACTGGGTGCCGGTCGCCCGGCAGCGCGGGATCGAGCAGGCGGTGCTGGCGTTCCTGGACGCCGTGCGGGCCGGCCGGGTGCTCAGCGCCCGGGACGCGCTGGAGACCCATGAGCTGTGCGAACGGGTGGTGCGGGCGGTTCAGGAGCGGACCGCCTGAGCCGCAGCGTCCGCACGCCCTCGCCGGCCGCCCACCCGACGAGGATCAGCAGGGCGGCGTGCACGGTCCAGTCGCCGTAGCGGACGTAGGGCGTGGTGCCGTGCGCGAGGGGGATCTCGTAGACCTGTGTGGCGGAGGCGTCCGTGCCGAGCCGTGAGCCGACGCGCTCCCCGTCCGGGCCGTGGACGGCGGAGACGCCCGTGAGGGTCGCGTGCACCATGGGGCGGCCGGTCTCGGCGGCGCGCAGCGCGGCGAGCGAGGCGTGCTGCCCCGGCGCCCAGCTCTGCTGGAACGTGGAGGTCGCGGACTGGCCGATGAGCACGTCCACGCCCTCCCGCGTCAGGTGGCGGGTCATGTCGGGGAAGGCCGTCTCGAAGCAGACCATCGGACCGGCGCGCAGGCCGTCGCCCACGTCCATCACGACCGGCTGGGAGCCGCGCCGCCGGTCCTCCCCGGCGGCCTTGCCCACGGAGGTGGCCCAGCCGAGCAGGGACCGGGCCGGGATGTACTCGCCGAAGGGGACCAGGCGCATCTTGTCGTAGCGCTGCCCGGTCAGGCCGTCCGGCCCGACGAGGACCGAGCTCTTGTAGATGCCGGGCTTGTCGGAGCGCCGGGCGTCCACGTTGACCAGGATGTCGGCGCCCGTGGCGCGGGAGAGGTCCGCGAGCCGCCGGGCGAGGTCGGGGCGGTCGCCGAGGTCGAAGCCGACGCTGCTCTCGCCCCACACGATCAGGTCGACGCCCTGTCCGGCGAGCCGGCGGGTGAGCTGCTCCTCGCGGTCGAACCGGCGCTCGCCGCTGTCCGGCCCGCCGATCACGCCCGGCTGGACGACGGCGATGCGCACCTGGCCGTCGACGACGGGGCGGGGCGCGTAGATCCAGGCGGCGGAGGTCGCGGCGGCCGTGGCGACGAGCCCGGCCACGGCCGGCACCCGGGCGCCGCGGACCGCGACGAGGACGGCCACGGCCACGTTCAGCGCCACCAGCAGGAAGCTCAGCAGCCACACCCCGCCGACCGAGGCCAGCCGCAGCGCGGGCGCCACCTGCCACTGACTGCTGCCGAGCATGCCCCAGGGGCCGCCCAGCCCCTGCCAGGAGCGGACCAGCTCGGCGGCCAGCCAGCCCGAGGGCAGCACCACCAGCGCCACCGCGACCCGGCTCAGCGACGGAGTCCCGCCCAGGAGGTGGCGCACCAGCCGGCCCCAGGGGGCCCACAGCGCGCCGAGCAGCGCGGCGATGACGAACGTGAACACGTGCAGGCTCGGCAGCAGCCAGTGGTGCATGGCCAGCATGAAGCCGAACCCGCCGCACCAGCCGTCGTACGCCGCCCGTTTCGCGGTCGGCGCGGTGCGCAGCAGCAGGAGCCACGGGACCAGCGCGACATAGGCCCACCACCACAGGGACGGGGCGGGGAAGGCCAGGACGGGGAGGGCGCCCGCCACCGCGGCGGCGGCCGAGCGCCGCCAGGGGGAGGCGAGCCAGTGGCCGAGCGTCTTCATAGGCGCCTCCTACCCCGCGGTGCCTCCAGTGTGCGCCCTGCGGACGATCTAGGACAGAGGAGGCCGGGTCAGTTGATCACAGGTGCGGTGTGCCGGTCCGGAAGGCGCCGCCACTTCTCGCGTACGACCACCTCGCTCAGCCGCCAGCCGTCGTCCGTGCGCAGCAGCGCGAAGGCGTACCGGCCGCCGCACACGAAGTCCGGCGCGGGCCCCGCGGTGGCCATGGGATTGACGTAGTCGGCCTGGACGCGGGCCGTGTCGCCGGTGTCCTGTTCCCAGATCCCGAAGCGCACGCGCCGGTTGACGATCAGGTGCTGCCGCATCGGGAACATCAGCAGGCTCTCGGCGAGCCACGCGGCGACCGCGCCCGCCTCGCCCTCGATGCCGCCGGCCGAGCGGTAGTCCGCCCGCCCCCGGGGCGCGAACAGTCCCCGGTAGCCCTCCCAGTCGCCGTCGTCGACCGCCACCGCGTAGTCGGTGATCAGCCCGTCGACGGCCAGCCGGTCCCGCACCGCGGCGAGCTCCACACGCTGGGTCATCGGCTCAGTGTTGGGCATGACGGGCGCCGGGCCAAGAGCCGTGCGCCGATATTCGGTGGCCGTCGGGGCCCGGGGCGGCCAGCCTGTCCCTCGTGAACGATCAGAACGAGCCGCGCCGTCGCATACGCGCCCGCCACACCGAGTCCACGATCACCGTCTACCAGGCCTACCGCCCGGAGATCGGCGGCCCGGCCGCCCGCACCGGCCGCTTCCCGTCGTCCTGGAAGCGCGACCGCATGACCTGGATCAAGCCGTCGTTCCTGTGGATGATGTACCGCTGCGGCTGGGGCACCAAGGAGGGCCAGGAGACGGTCCTGGCCGTCGAGATCGAGCGGGAGGGCTTCCTGTGGGCGCTGCGGCACGCCTGCCTGTCCCACCACGTGCCCGCTCTGCACGGCGACCGGGCCGCGTGGCAGCGGCAGCTGAAGCGGGCGCCGGCGCGGGTGCAGTGGGATCCGGAGCGGGATCTGCGGCTGCGGCCGCTGCCGTACCGGTCACTGCAGCTGGGACTCGCGGGAGAGGCCGCCGCGCGCTACGCGGACGAGTGGATCGTGGGGATCGAGGACGTCACCGCGCTCGCCACGGAGATCCACGCACGGGTGCGGGCCGGTGAACTCGAGTCGGCCGCCGCGCTGTTGCCCGAGGAGCGGCCGTTCCCGGTCGAGGAGGAGGTGCTGGCGCGCCTGGCCGCTTGAGAGGGGGGAGGGCGCGAGCCGGTCAGGCCGCCTTGACGACCGTGCCGCGGATCGCGGCGGCCCATTCGACGACGAGCAGCTCGTACTCCGCGCGCTCCTCGGCCGACAGGGTGCCGCCCGTGCGCCGCCACAGCGCACGGATCTCCTCGTTGACCTCGGCAGCGGAGCGCACGGAACCAGGGGTCACGAAATCGGGGGACATGCGGACAAGCCTAGGGGCAGCCACTGACAGGCCGCTACCGGACGGCTACCGGATTGCTATGCGGTTGGTCACGAGACGCGGCTCACACGCGCCGTCTCAGTGCGCCGGCTCACCCGCGTGCGGGCTGAGCGCACCCATGCTGACCAGGACGATGATGACGATGCCGAGCGCGATGCGGTAGTAGACGAACGGCATGAAGCTCTTGGTCGAGATGAACTTCATAAACCATGCGATCACCGCGTATCCGACGCCGAAGGCGATCACCGTGGCGAAGATCGTCGGCCCCCAGGAGACATGACCGCTCTCCGTCGCGTCCTTGAGCTCGAACAGCCCGGAGGCGAGCACGGCGGGGATGGCGAGCAGGAAGGAGTAGCGGGCCGCGGCCTCGCGCTTGTACCCCATGAACAGGCCGCCGCTGATGGTGGCGCCGGAGCGGGAGACGCCCGGGATCAGCGCCATGGCCTGGCACACGCCGTAGATCAGGCCGTCCCGGACGCCCAGGTCCGTCAGGGCCTTGCGCTGCTTGGGCGCGCGGTGCCGGCCGCCGTTCTCGTCGCGGGCCGCGAGCCGGTCGGCGATGCCCAGGACGATGCCCATGCCGATCAGCATGGTCGCGGTGATCCGCAGGTCGCGGAAGGGTCCCTCGATCTGGTCCTTCAGCGTCACGCCGAGCACGCCGATCGGGATGGAGCCGACGATGACCAGCCAGCCCATCCGGGCGTCCGGGTCGCTGCGCAGCGCCTTGTTCGTGAGCGAGCGCGTCCACGCCGAGAGGATCCGCCCGATGTCCTTGCGGAAGTAGATCAGCACGGCGGCCTCGGTGCCGATCTGCGTGATCGCCGTGAAGGCCGCGCCCGGGTCCTCCCAGCCCGAGAAGGCCGCCGTCAGACGCAGGTGCGCGCTGGAGGAGACGGGGAGGAACTCGGTCAGCCCCTGGACGAGTCCGAGGATGAGTGATTCGAACCAAGACATGAGGTAGCGGAGTCCAAGTGCCGATCGTGGGACGGACGACGGGCACACCGGGCCGCCGTCGCGAGGAACGGGGGATCATGTGTGCCGAGGGGGAAGCGTAGCGCCCTTGGGAGACCGCCCGGACACAGGGGTTTGGAAGCAGGCCCGGAGCGGAGCGGATCAGGCCGCGGCCGGTCCGGTCACGGTCCAGCCGGGAGCCTGCGGGCGCGCCGCGAGGTCCTCGTGGCGCACCTCGTCGCCGCAGGCCCGGCAGGTGACGACCGGGGCGAGGGCCTCGCCGCAGGAGTGCTCCAGGACCATCGGACGGTCGCCGTCCGCCCGCAGATGGCGGTCGCCCCACGCCATGAGGGTCAGCAGCACCGGCTCCAGTTCCAGCCCGGCCCGCGTCGGCCGGTACTCGAAGCGCTGCGGGCGCTCGCTGTAGAGCTCCTTGGTGAGGATCCCGGCGTCCACGAGCCGGCGCAGCCGGGTGGCGAGGATGTCGCGCGGAGCGCCGATGTTGCGCACCAGCTGGTCGAACCGGCCGTTGCCCAGGCACACCTCCCGCAGCACGAGCAGCGAGTACTTCTCGCCGACCAGCGCCAGGGTGTCGGCGATGGAGCAGGGGCGCGGATCTTTGCTGGCGGCCATGGGGCCCAGTCTACGAGAGGGTTGGATTTTCCAACCCTGCGGGATACCGTGAGTTCGGATTTCCTACTCACCAGTAGTCGTGGAGGCCCGCACATGCGTGACGCAGTCGTCGTCGAAGCCGTACGCACCCCGATCGGCAAGGGCAAGCCCAACGGCGCCCTCGCCCACGTCCACCCCGTGGAGCTCCTCGCCCACACCCTGCGCACCCTCGTCGAGCGGTCCGGCGTCGACCCGGAGCTCATCGACGACGTCATCGGCGGGACCGTCGACCAGGTCGGCGAACAGGCGATGAACACCACCCGCTACGCCGTGCTGTCCGCCGGCTTCCCGGAGTCTGTGCCCGCCACCACCGTCGACCGGCAGTGCGGCTCCTCCCAGCAGGCCGTGCACTTCGCCGCCCAGGGCGTCCTCTCGGGCGCCTACGACCTCGTCGTGGCCTGCGGGGTCGAGTCGATGAGCCGGGTGCCGATGTGGTCGAACGTGCCGCCGGGCGCGGACCCCTTCGGCCCCGGGGTCGCCGAGCGCTACCCCGAGGGACTCGTCCCGCAGGGCATCAGCGCCGAGCTCATCGCGGCCAAGTGGTCGATCGGACGCGAGCAGATGGACGCCTTCGCGGTCTCCTCGCACCGCAAGGCCGCCGCGGCCTGGGAGGCGGGCCTGTTCGACGCCGAGGTCGCGCCCCTGGAGGGCGTCACGCGCGACGAGTGCGTCCGGCCGGACAGCAGCACCGAGGTCCTCGCCGGGCTCAGGCCCGCCTACCACGACCCCGGCTTCGCCGAACGGTTCCCGCAGATCGAGTGGAACGTCACGGCGGGCAACGCCAGCCCGATCAACGACGGTGCCTCGGCGGTGCTCATCACGTCGAGCGAGACGGCGGCCCGGCTCGGGCTGCGGCCGCTGGCCCGGCTGCACAGCTTCGCCGTCACCGGCTCCGACCCGCTGCTGATGCTCACGGGCGTGATCCCGGCGACCGAGAAGGTGCTGCGCAGGGCCTCGCTCACCCTCGACGACATCGACCTGTTCGAGGTCAACGAGGCCTTCTCCAGCGTCGTCCTGGCCTGGCAGCAGGAGACCGGCGCCGCCCTCGACCGGGTCAACGTGCACGGCGGCGCCATCGCGCTCGGCCATCCGCTGGGCGCCAGCGGCACCCGGCTCACGACCACGCTCGTGCACGCCATGCGGGAACGGGGTGCCCGCTACGCGCTCCAGACCATGTGCGAGGCGGGCGGGCTCGCCAACGCCATGGTGCTGGAACGCGTCTGAGACGGCGGGCCGTGACGGCCCGTCAGAGTTGGCGCAGCCGGTGCCGCTTGCGCCAGGCCACCACCACGCCCGCCAGCGCGGGCAGGGCGATGCACGCCAGGGCGATCAGGAAGGCGGGGGACGTCGGCGTCGAGGCGCGGGCGCCGGCGACCACGTAGGCGGCGGTGTTCGGAATGGAGCCGAGGGCCGTGGCCAGCAGGAACGGCAGCAGGCCCATGCGGGAGACGGAGGCGCAGTAGTTCGCGGCCCAGAACGGCACGCCGGGGAACAGCCGGACCGCCAGCATCGAGCGGAAGCCGTGCCGGCTGAGCTGGCCGTCCGCCGCCTTCAGCCAGCGTCCGCGCAGCAGGGGCCGCAGCGCCTCCTGGCCCAGCGCACGGCCCAGGCAGAAGGCGATCCCGGCACCCAGCACCGTGCCGGCCAGGGCCACGCCGAGGCCGACCTGGGAGCCGAACAGGGCACCTCCGGCGAGATTCAGCAGCGGCCGCGGCACGAACGCCACGGTGCACACCCCGTACGCCACCGCGAAGACCAGCGCCGCGGCGGCACCGCTCAGCTGGGGCGGCCAGCCCTGCGTCAGCAGCCGCTGCGGCTCGAACAGCAGCATCGTGCAGGCGGCCCCGGCGAGCAGGGCGACCAGCAGGGACAGCCGTGACCAGGGGGAGAGCACCGCTCTCGTGCAACGGGCGGCGAAACCGGAGGAGACGGCGGGCGAGGCGGTCGTTGCCGGGGGAGCGGCGACGGCGAGCTCCGCGGTGGTGGCCCGGGGAGAGGCCGTGGCGGTGCCCCCAGAGCGGGTGGTGGCATCGAGCATCCGGTGACACTAACCGACAAATGTGTGTGATCGCCGTATGGTTCGTCTCACGACCGTCACAGGAACCCGGTCGCACCCCCTCTGCGCAGGGCGGACGAAAACCATTCGACGCACGATGCGCCGTCGGCGATGATCGACGTCATGTTCCGGCACGCCTTCGCCCTCGCAGCATCCGCAGTCGCGGATGCGCCGAAGGCTGCCGTCTCCGTTCTCGCGGCCGCTGTCGACGGCGCCCGAAGCTGACCCTCTCCGGATCGTCCGGCGGACCCCGCAGGGGGAGGGTCGGCGAGTTCTCGGGGTCCCAGTTCCTGCGAAGAGGCTTCGAGGTACCGCCATGCCCAAGACGGCATACGTACGCACCAAACCCCATCTGAACATCGGCACGATGGGTCATGTCGACCACGGCAAGACCACCCTGACCGCCGCCATCACCAAGGTCCTCGCCGACCGCGGCACCGGCGCGTTCGTGCCGTTCGACCGGATCGACCGGGCGCCCGAGGAGGCGGCGCGCGGCATCACCATCAACATCGCGCACGTGGAGTACGAGACCGACACCCGGCACTACGCGCACGTCGACATGCCGGGCCACGCCGACTACGTCAAGAACATGGTCACCGGCGCCGCGCAGCTCGACGGGGCGATCCTCGTCGTCTCCGCGCTCGACGGGATCATGCCGCAGACGGCCGAACACGTCCTGCTCGCCCGCCAGGTGGGCGTCGACCACATCGTGGTCGCGCTCAACAAGGCCGACGCCGGGGACGAGGAGCTGACCGACCTGGTGGAGCTGGAGGTCCGCGACCTGCTCACGGCGCACGGCTACGGCGGTGACTCCGTGCCCGTCGTGCGCGTCTCCGGACTCAGGGCGCTGGAGGGGGACCCGCGGTGGACGGCGTCGATCGAGGCGCTGCTCGACGCGGTGGACACGTACGTGCCGATGCCGGAGCGGTATCTGGACGCGCCGTTCCTGCTGCCGGTGGAGAACGTGCTGACCATCACCGGGCGCGGGACCGTCGTGACCGGGGCGGTCGAGCGCGGTGTGGTCCGGGTCGGGGACAGGGTCGAGGTGCTCGGGGCCTCCGTCGAGACGGTGGTCACCGGTCTGGAGACCTTCGGCAAGCCGATGGAGGAGGCGCAGGCCGGGGACAACGTGGCGCTGCTGCTGCGGGGGGTCCCCCGGGACGCCGTCCGGCGGGGGCACGTGGTGGCCGCGCCGGGGAGCGTCGTGCCCGGTCGGCGCTTCACCGCGCGGGTCTACGTGCTGTCCGCCCGCGAGGGCGGGCGGACCACGGCCGTCTCCAGCGGCTACCGGCCGCAGTTCTACCTGCGGACCGCGGACGTGGTGGGGGTCGTGGACCTCGGCGAGGCCGCTGTCGCGCGGCCCGGCGACACGGTGGTCATGACCGTGGAGCTGGGGCGGGACGTGCCGTTGGAGGCGGGGCTCGGGTTCGCCATCCGTGAGGGTGGGCGGACGGTGGGGGCCGGCACCGTCACAGAGGTGGGGTGAAGTAGTGGGGGCTGCGGGCCGTCCTGGGGCGGCCGGCAGTTCCCCACGCCCTTGCCGGGCGTCGTCCCCCCGCACAATGGAGGGGTGAAGGAAGCCATTCCCGTCGCCCGGTCCGTCGATCACGGGTTCGCCAAGCTCATGCCCGACGTCGACCGGGAGCGGGCCTGGCTGCTGACCGTGGACGGGGCGCCGCAGTCGTACGTCGACCTGGACGACCCGACGCACCTGGAGTTCGAGTACGCGCGGCGGCTCGGGCACGTGCTGGACGTCGCGGCCGAGCCGGGCCGGGCCCTGGACGTGGTACATCTCGGGGGCGGGGCGCTCACGCTGCCCCGCTACGTGGCCGTCACGCGGCCGGGGTCCCGGCAGGACGTCGTCGAGGCCGACCGGGGGCTGCTGGAGCTGGTCGCCGAGCATCTGCCGCTGCCGGCGGGCGCCCGGGTCGCGCTGCACACGGCGGACGCGCGGGCCTGGGTGGAGCACGCCCGCGCGGACTCGGCCGACGTGATCGTCGCCGACGTGTTCGGCGGTTCGCGGGTGCCGGCGCATCTGACGTCCGTCGCCTACGTGCGGGAAGCGGCCCGGGTGCTCCGGGGCGGCGGGGTCTACCTCGCCAACCTCCCGGACGCGGCTCCCTTCGGCTTCCTGCGGTCTCAACTCGCCACGTTGGCGACCGTGTTCGAGGAGCTGGTGCTGATTGCCGAACCGGGGGTGCTGCGAGGGCGCCGGTTCGGCAACGCCGTGCTCGTGGCCGGGCATCGGCCGGTCGACATCGCCGCCCTGACCCGGCTCGCGGCCGCCGACGCCTTTCCGGCCCGGGTCGAGTCCGGCGCCGGGCTGCGGAAGTTCATCGGCGGGGCGCGGGCGGTGCGGGACGAGGAGGCGGTGCCGTCACCCGAGCCCCCCGACGGGGCGTTCGGCATCGGCTGAGGGGCGCTCGGTGGCGCCCTTGGCCACCGGGGTGGTCCGGCGGCGCAGATTGCGCACGTCCGGGACGCACAGCACGGCCGCCGTGACCAGCACGACCAGTCCGGCGCAGCCCCACAGGGCCGCCGTACGGCCGAAGGCGTCCTCCGCCGGGCCGGCCGCCGCCGTGGCCAGCGGCACGAACGCCACGGAGCCGAACCAGTCGTAGGCCGTGACGCGGGAGAGCTTGGCCTCGGGGATCTCCTGGTGCAGGGCCGTCATCCAGGAGACGCCGAACACCTCGACCGTCGCCCCCGCGACGAACATCACCACGAACAGGACGCCGATCGGCACCGGGACGGCCAGCGCGGCCGACGGAAGGGCCAGGGGGAACACGCAAAGGGTGCCGGCGAGCAGCAGCCGGCGGGGCTTCCAGCGGGTCATCAGCAGGGCGCCGGCGACGGTGCCCGCGCCGAACGCGCCCAGGGCGAGGCCCCAGGGGCCCGCGCCGCCGAGGTGGTCCCGGGCGACGAGCGGGCCGTAGACGGCGTCGGCCGCCGCGACGACCGCGTTGGCGATGGAGAACTGCACGACGATGCCCCACAGCCAGGGGCGGCCGGCGAACTCCTCCCAGCCCTCGCGCAGATCGGCGAGCAGTCCGCCGCCCGGTTCCCGCGGCGGGATGTGACCGACGTCGAGGAAGGCGCGCAGCGCGCCGGCGACGGCGAAGGCCGCCGCGTCCGCGGCCAGCACCCAGCCGGGACCCATCGCGGCCACCATGGCACCGCCCAGCGCGGCACCGCCCAGACCGGCGCCCGACATCGCCATCCGGAACAGCGCGAAGGCGCGGCCCGCCTGCTCGCCCTGGACCGAGGACATCAGCATGCCCTCGGCGGCCGGGCCGAAGAAGGCCTGGCCGGTGCCGCCGAGCGCGGCCAGCAGCATCATCTGCCACAGCAGGGGGTCGCCGGTCAGCACGAGGACGGCGAACAGGGCCTGGGACACACAGTTCAGGGCGTTGGCCGCCACCATCACGTGATGCCGGGGCAGCCGGTCGGCGACCGCGCCGCCGATCAGCAGGAACAGCACCAGCGGCAGGGTCCGGGCCGCCGCCACCAGGCCGACGTCGCCGCCGTCGCCGCCCGCCTCCAGCACGGCGAACGCCGCCGCGACGAGCGCGCCGTTGCTGCCCAGGTTGGTGACGACCGCGGCGGCGGTCAGCAGGGAGTAGTTGCGGCCCGCCCAGGCGGGTCTGCGGGAGGTCGATATCGGCACCCGGTGACTATCGCCGGGCCGGGGCCGACTTGCCAAACGCCGCGTGGGCGGTCCGCGCCGGTCAGGACTCGGTGGGCGGTTCCTCGGTGAGGCGCACGGTGCTCAGGATCTTCTGGACGGTCGCCTCGGGCACCTCGTCCTTGACGCCCTTGGCGCCGAACAGGTTCCAGGTGACGAAGTCGCCCGCGCCGTTCTTGAAGGCGAAGGTGATCGCCTTGCCCTCGCTGTCGCACTTGCCGTTCTGCGGCGTGTTCTCCGAGTGCGCCGTGGCGACACTGCCCTTGATGCCCGACTTGGTGGTGTACGGCTTGGGCTTGGTGTACTTGACGCTCTTCTTGTCGGGCTGGGTGTAGCCGCCGAAGATCCACCACGGCACGCGCGTCTCGGCCGCCATGTCCGCGTTCTTCGCGCCGTTCTCTCCCCGGGTGCCGGCGGTGACGAGGGCGGTGTCCTCCTCGCGGCCGTCCTTGTTGTCGTCGCTCGTGCACCACTTGGACTTCAGATAGGCCGGGGCCGTGACCGTGGTGCGGTCCAGCTCGCCGTCCTTCTTCTCCCACTCGAAGCCCACGCTCGTGTCCTGGGAGTCGATCTCCCAGTCGGCCGGGACGTCGAACTTGGTGCCGAAGCGCGTGTTCACGACGACCTTCCAGCCCGGGACGGTCGCCTTCTCGCCCGGGCCGCCGCGCGGGTTGTCGTCGGAGGCGGAGGCGCTCGGCTCCGACTCCTTCGTGGCGCTGGGAGCGGGCTTCTTGCCCTTCTTCCCGTCCGCCGTGTCGTCCGAGTCGCCGCCCAGCACCAGGAAACCGGTGACTCCGGCCGCCACGACCACCGCCGTGGCCGCGATGATCGCGACCAGCTTCGTCCGGTTGCCGCCACCGCCGCCCTGCGGGGGCTGCGGCGCACCGGCCGGTGCGGGAGTGCCCCATTGCGGCTGCTGCCCATAGGGGTTGGGCTGCTGATAGCCCGGCTGCTGGTACGGATTCGGCTGCTGGTACCCCGGCTGCTGGTAGGGGTTGTTCGTCTGCGGGTTCTGCTCGCCCCCGGGCGGCTGCTGTCCTGGCCACATGGGCAGCAACCCTAGCCGCGCCCAGGACACGATTCGGTCACCGCCCGTGGACGGAGACGTAGCAACCCGGAGACGAAGCGGCGCGGACGGTTGCGCGGGCGGTTGCGCGGACGGGGGTGCGGCGCTCGTCACGCGGGCCTGGTCAGTCGCGTCTACTCGTGAGTAACATGCGGTCATGAGCGCAGACCAGATGTCCATCGGCGAGATGCTCGCCGCCACGGTGCCCATGGCCCGGACCCTGAACCTCGAGTTCCTGGAGACCACGCCGGAGCGCGCGGTGGTGTCCCTGCCGGACCAGAGCGAGTACCACAACCACGTGGGCGGCCCGCACGCCGGTGCGATGTTCACGCTCGGCGAGTCCGCGAGCGGCGCGATCGTGCTGGCCGCGTTCGGCGACCAGCTCTCGCGCGCCGTGCCGCTCGCCGTCAGTGCCGAGATCGGCTACAAGAAGCTGGCGATGGGGGCCGTCACCGCCACGGCGACCCTGGGCCGCCCGGCCGCCGAGGTCGTCGCGGAGCTGGACGCCGGCCGGCGGCCGGAGTTCCCGGTGTCCGTCGCCATCCAGCGGGCCGACGGCGCCGTCACCGGCGAGATGACGGTGGTCTGGACCCTGCGCCCCAACGGCTGACAGGGTCGTCGCGGGAGGTGAGCCCCGGGCGGTGAACCCCTGGACGATGAGCGCCCGGACTGCGAGCCCTCGGGCGAAGCGCCCGCCGGGCGGATCCCCCGGGGCGGATTGCCCTCCCGGGTGGTGAGTGCCGGGGCGGTGAGCCCCGGCCGCGTGTCGGGGCGCCCGTCCGTCAGGCCGCGCTGTTCCGGCGCAGGGGGGTCGTGCCGCCCAGCCCCGCGACGAAGTCCCTGAGCCAGGCCACGAACTCCGGGCCCAGGTCGGGTCGTGCGCAGGCCAGGCGGACCACCGTGCGCAGGTAGTCGGCCTTGTCGCCGGTGTCGTAGCGCAGGCCCCGGAACACGACGCCGTGCACCGTGCCGCCCGCGGCCAGTTCCTGCAAGGCGTCGGTCAGCTGGATCTCGCCGCCCCGGCCGGGCGGGGTGCGCTCCAGGACGCCGAAGACCGCCGGGTCGAGCACGTACCGCCCGATCACCGCGTACCGGCTCGGCGCGTCCTGCCGGGACGGCTTCTCCACCAGGCCCGTGACACGGACGACGTCCTCCTCGCCGGTCGGCTCCACAGCGGCGCAGCCGTAGAGGTGGATCTGCTCCGGCGGGACCTCCAGCAGGGCCACGACGCTGCCGAGGCGGCGGTCGCGGACCTCGAGCATCCGGCCGAGCAGGGACTCGCGCGGGTCGATCAGGTCGTCGCCGAGGAGGACCGCGAAGGGCTGGTCCCCGACGTGCCGGCGGGCGCACAGCACCGCGTGGCCGAGGCCGAGCGGGTCGCCCTGACGGATGTGGTGGATGCTCGCCAGCCGTGAGGGGTCGCGCACCGCGTCCAGCCGCGCGGTGTCGCCCTTGGCCGCGAGGGTCTGCTCCAGCTCGGCGGCATGGTCGAAGTGGTCCTCGATGGCCCGCTTGTGCCGGCCGGTCACCATCAGGACGTCGTCCAGTCCCGCCGCTGCCGCCTCCTCGACGACGTACTGGATGGCGGGCTTGTCCACGACCGGCAGCATCTCCTTCGGCGTCGCCTTGGTGGCGGGCAGGAAGCGGGTGCCGAGGCCGGCGGCCGGGACGACCGCCTTACGGACGGTACGGACGCTGCCGGCGGCGCGGGCCGCGCGGGCGGGGGCGGAAGGGTGCGGGGCGGTCATGCGGCCATGCTGGCGTGCCGGGCTGGGTGCGGGCCGGGAGCCGCATGGGAGCGCGCTGTGAAAGAGGAGATTTCGTGGACCGGCCGCCTTTCCGTGTGCACAAATCGGCGATCTGGGCGGCGGCTGTGGGCGTGCGAGGGTGTTCACTCGGGTGGCCACCGCCCCGGGTCGGACTCTGCCCATCGCCCGCCGCCGCAGGATCACCCGGCCGCCCGAGGTGTCCGGACAGGTGTCGGACCCTGTCCCGCTCATAGTGCGTGCATGACCGACACCGCCCCCCGATTCCCCCGGCGTACCGCCCTGAGCCTGCTCGGCGGCGCTGTCGTGCTCGCCGCGGCGGCGCCGCTCCGCGCCCACGCACGGGAGGGACACCCCACCCCCGCGCGGCCGGGACCGGCCGTCGCCGCGCGGGAAGAACACGGCCCGGAAGGAAACGGCCCCCACCGGAACGCCCGGGTCGAAGCGCTGCTCGCCCGTCTCACCCTGGACGAGAAGATCTCCCTGCTGCACGGCGCCACCGACCCGCGGCCGCTCGGGCAGGCCGGTTACGTGCCCGGGGTCGAGCGGCTCGGCATCCCCTCCCTGCGGCTCGCCGACGGTCCGGCCGGTGTCCGGGTCACCCGCCACGCCACGGCCCTGCCCGCCCCCGTGATGCTGGCCTCCGCCTTCGACCCGGACCTGGCCCGGCGCTACGGCCGTGTCATCGGACGGGAGGGCCGCGCGCTCGGCCAGGACGTGCTGCTGTCCCCGATGGTCAACCTCATCCGCACCCCGTACGCCGGTCGCAACTTCGAGACCTTCAGCGAGGATCCGCTGCTCACCGCCCACCTGGTCGCCGCCGAGATCGAGGGCATCCAGGGCGAGGGACTCATCGCGACGGTCAAGCACTTCGCCCTGAACAACCAGGAGCGCGACCGCATGACGGTCGACGTGCGCGTGGACGAGCGGACCCTGCACGAGACCGAACTGCGCGGCTTCGAAGCGGCCGTCGCCGCCGGTGCCGGGGCGGTGATGGGCGCGTACAACAAGGTCAACGGCACCCACGCCTGCGAGAACCAGGCCCTGCTCACCGGTGTCCTGCGCGAGCGCTGGGGCTTCACCGGGCTGGTGATGACGGACTGGTCCGCCGCCCACAGCACCCGTGAGGCGCTCGCGGCCGGCCTCGACCTGGAGATGCCCGACGGCACCCACTTCGGCGCACCGCTCACCTCGGCCGTGCGCGACGGGGGCGTGCCCGAGGCCCACGTCGACCGCGCCGTCCGCCGCGTCCTGGGCGTCATGGACCGCTTCGGGCTGCTCGACGGCACCGTCCCGCACCGCCCGGACCGGGACGCCGCAGCCGGGGCGGCCGTCGCCCGCGAGGTCGCCGAGGCGGGTGCCACCCTGCTGCGCAACACGGCCGGGACCCTGCCCCTGACCCCCGGCGGCAGCGTCACCGTGATCGGGCCGACCGGCGCCCGCCCCCTGGTCAGCGGCGGCGGCAGCGCCCATGTCGTGCCCGAGCACGCCGACAGCCCCCTGGACGCCGTCCGGGCGCGCGCCGCACGGGTGACCCACGCGCTCGGCGAGGACGTCTTCGGCAAACCCGTCCCGGCGAGCGCGCTCGACCCCGCCCTCGACACCGAGGCGCAGCGCGTCGAAGCCGGCCGGACCTGGCAGTACGACGGCACGCTCACCGTCGGCGCGACGGAGACCTGGACCCTCGTGCTGCACTACTCCGGCACACCCCCGCTGCGCCCACGGGTCCTCCTCGACGGGGAGGAACTGTTCCCGCTGCGGCCCGGCTGGGACGAGTACTTCACCGGCGGCCTGCTCACCCACGCGGACGACGGCCTCTCCGTACGCCGCAGGACCCTGACGCTCACCCGGGGCGGCCACCGGCTGTCCGTCACGGCGCGGGGCGGGGACACCGGCCTCCTGTTCCGCCTGCGCCGTATCACCGAGGAGACCCGCGCCCAGGACGTGCGGGAGGCCGTGCGGGCCGCCCGCGCCGCCCGGGACGTCGTCCTCTTCGCCTACGAGGACGCCATCGAGGGACAGGACCGCACGTCCGTCGCCCTCCCCGGCAACCAGGAGCGGCTGATCGAGGCCGTGACCGCGGCCAACCCGCGCACCACCGTCGTCCTCAACACCTCGTCCGCCACGTCCATGCCGTGGCTGGAGCGCACCGGTGCCGTGCTCCAGATGTACTACCCGGGCCAGGAGGGAGCCGCCGCGACCGCCGCCGTCCTGTTCGGCGAGCGGGACCCCGGAGGGCGCCTCACCCAGACCTTCCCGGCCGACGACGACCACCACCCCGTCGCCGGCGACCCGCGCCGCTACCCCGGCGTCGACGGCACCGAGCACTACACCGAGGGCGTGCACGTCGGCCACCGCTGGTACGACGCCGAAGGCGTGCGGCCGCTGTTCCCCTTCGGCCACGGCCAGTCGTACACCTCCTTCGCCTACCGTGACCCGCGGGCGCGCTGGACGGCCGACGGCCTCGACGTCGCCTTCACCGTGCGCAACACCGGCCCCCGCGAGGGCGTGGACGTGCCCCAGGTCTACGCCGGCCCGTCCCCGGACCTGCCCCTCGCGCAGCCGGTGCGGGTGCTGGCCGGCTACCGGCGGCTCGTGCTGCGGGCGGGGGAGGCGCGGCGCGTCACCGTGCGGGTGGAGCGGCGGACCCTGTCCTCCTGGGACCCGGAGCTCCACGACTGGGTGCTCGGCACCGGCCCGCGCACCCTGTGGATCGGGGCGTCGTCCCGCGATCTGCGGCTGCGCACGCGCGTACGCGTGGGTGGCTGAGACCGTACGGAAGCGGCCCGGCGGGAGCCCGGCCGAGAGGCGGCCGGCATCGAATCGGACCACACTGGTACTCCTCCTGGAGCCGTCGCAGAACCCAGGGAGTCACTCATGCCCGAGGCCCCGCGCCCGGAGAGCACGACCGCACCGACCGACGAGGAACTGCGCATCCTGGACGCCCACTGGCGGGCCGCCAACTACCTGGCGGCCGGTCAGATCTACCTCCTCGCGAACCCGCTGCTGACCGAGCCCCTGCGGCCCGAGCACATCAAGCCCCGGCTGCTGGGCCACTGGGGCACCTCGCCCGGGCTGAACCTCGTGTACACCCACCTCAACCGGGTGATCGGGCAGCGCGGTCTGGACGCCCTGTGCATCTGGGGCCCCGGGCACGGCGGGCCGTCGGTCCTGGCCAACTCCTGGCTGGAGGGCAGCTACAGCGAGAAGTACCCGGACGTCTCGCGGGACGCGCAGGGCATGGAGCTGCTGATGCGGCAGTTCTCGTTCCCCGGCGGCGTGCCGAGCCATGTCGCCCCGGAGGTGCCCGGCTCGATCCACGAGGGCGGCGAACTCGGCTACTCCCTCGCCCACGCCTACGGCGCCGCCCTGGACAACCCGGACCTGCTGGTCGCCTGCGTGATCGGCGACGGTGAGTCGGAGACCGGCCCGCTGGCCGGGTCCTGGCACGCCAACAAGTTCCTCGACCCGGTGCACGACGGGGCCGTGCTGCCCATCCTCCATCTGAACGGCTACAAGATCGCCAACCCGACGGTGCTGTCCCGGCTGCCCGAGCCGGAACTCGACGCCCTGCTGCGCGGGTACGGCCACGAGCCGATCCACGTCTCCGGCGACGACCCCGCGCAGGTGCACCGGCTCATGGCACACGCCATGGACACCGCGCTGGACCGCATCGCCGACGCCCAGCGCGCCGCCCGAGAACAGGGCGCGACCGAGCGCCCGCGCTGGCCCGTCATCGTGCTGCGCACCCCGAAGGGCTGGACCGGCCCCGCCGAGGTCGACGGCCAACCGGTCGAGAACACCTGGCGGGCCCACCAGGTGCCGCTGTCCGGCGTCCGCGACAACCCGGACCACCTGCGGCAACTGGAGGCCTGGCTGCGCTCCTACCGCCCCGAGGAGCTGTTCGACGCACAGGGCCGCCCCGTCGCGGACGTCCTGGCGCCGATCCCCGAGGGCGACCGCAGGCTCGGCGCCACCCCGCACGCCAACGGCGGACTGCTCGTCCGTGACCTGCCGGTCCCGTCCCTCGACGACTTCGCCGTCCCCGTCGACAAGCCGGGCGCGACGACGCACGAACCCACCCGGGTCCTCGGCGACCTGCTCGCCCGGATCATGCGGGACACCTCCGGCCACCGGAACTTCCGCCTGGTCGGTCCGGACGAGACGGCCTCCAACCGGCTGCAGGCCGTGTTCGACGCGAGCGGCAAGGCCTGGCAGGCCGGGACCCTCGACGTCGACGAGCACCTGGACCCGCACGGCAGGGTGATGGAGATCCTCTCCGAACACCTCTGCCAGGGCTGGCTCGAGGGCTATCTGCTCACCGGGCGGCACGGGCTGTTCTCCTGCTACGAGGCGTTCGTGCACATCGTCGACTCGATGGTCAACCAGCACATCAAGTGGCTGCGCACCTCCCGCCGCCTGCCCTGGCGCGCCCCGATCGCCTCGCTCAACTACCTGCTCACCTCGCATGTGTGGCGGCAGGACCACAACGGCTTCTCGCACCAGGACCCCGGTTTCGTCGACCACGTGCTGAACAAGAGCCCGGAGGTGGTGCGGGTGTATCTGCCGCCGGACGCCAACACGCTGCTGTCCGTCGCTGACCACGCCCTGCGCAGCCGCGACTACGTCAACGTGATCGTGGCCGGCAAGCAGCCCTGCTTCGACTGGCTCACCATGGACGAGGCCAAGGTGCACTGCGCCCGCGGTGCCGGCATCTGGGAGTGGGCCGGCACCGAGGACGGCGGCGAGCCCGATGTCGTCCTGGCCTGTGCCGGTGACGTGCCCACGCAGGAGACCCTGGCCGCCGCGCACCTGCTGCGCAGGTACCTGCCCGAGCTGTCCGTCCGGGTGGTGAACGTCGTAGACCTGGCCCGGCTGCTGCCCCAGGAGGAGCACCCGCACGGGATGAACGACTTCGAGTACGACGGCCTGTTCACCACCGACAAGCCGGTGATCTTCGCCTACCACGGCTATCCCTGGCTGATCCACCGGCTCGCCTACCGCCGCGCCGGTCACCGGAACCTCCACGTGCGCGGCTACAAGGAGGCCGGCACCACGACCACGCCGTTCGACATGGTCGTGCGCAACGACCTGGACCGGTACCGCCTGGTCATGGACGTCGTCGACCGCGTCCCGGGCCTCGCGGTGCGCGCCACGGCCGTGCGCCAGCGGATGGCCGACGCCCGCACCCGCCACCACGCCTGGATCCGCGAGCACGGCACCGACCTGCCCGAGGTCGCCGAGTGGAGCTGGAACGCCTGAGTCACGAGTGACGTCCTCCCAGCCGGTAGGCTTCCCGGGGGCCCGCAGGGAAGCACAGGGAGAGGAACCGGCTTTGCACGTCCAGGAATGGCTCGAAACCGTACCCGCGGTCGCCGTCTACGCGCTGGTCGGCGTGGTCATCGGCCTGGAGAGCCTGGGCATCCCGCTGCCGGGCGAGATCATCCTGGTCTCGTCCGCGCTGCTCGCCTCCCAGCACGGGGACATCGACCCCGTCGTCCTCGGCGCCAGCGCCACGGCCGGTGCGATCATCGGCGACTCGATCGGCTACGCCATCGGCCGCAAGGGCGGGCGGCCCCTGCTGGCCTGGCTGGGCAAGAAGTTCCCGCGGCACTTCAGCGAGGGCCACATCGCCACCGCCGAGCGCTCCTTCGAGAAGTGGGGCATGTGGGCCGTCTTCTTCGGCCGCTTCGTCGCCCTGCTGCGCATCTTCGCGGGCCCCCTGGCCGGCGTGCTGCGCATGCCGTACTGGAAGTTCGCCATCGCCAACGTCCTCGGCGGCATCCTGTGGGCCGGCGGCACGACGGCGGTCATCTACTACGTGGGCGTCGTCGCGGAGTCCTGGCTGAAGCGCTTCTCGTGGCTGGGCCTGGTGGCGGCGGTCCTGGTGGGCCTGACCTCCATGCTGCTGATCAAGCGCAGGGCGAAGAAGGCGAACCAGAACCTGGAAGCAGCGGCGGAGCCTCAGGTTCCCTGAGGGGCAACGGCGCGATCAGCCCCCGAGGCGCCGCACCCGCCGCACCGCCTATGCGTGCACATCCCGGTGCGCCTTCGCCAGCTCGGCGTACATCGTGCCGTTCAGGGTGACGCCCTGCCGCTCCTCCTCCGACAGCTCCCGCCGGACCTTCGCGGGGACCCCGGCGACCAGCGACCCGGGCGGCACGACCATCCCCTGCGGGACCAGCGCCTGCGCGGCGACCAGCGACCCGGCGCCGATCACGGCCCCGTTCAGCACGGTCGCCCCCATGCCGATCAGGCAGTCGTCCTCGACCGTCGCCCCGTGCACCACCGCGTTGTGCCCGATGGAGACCCGCTCGCCGACCGTGACGGGAAAGCCCGGGTCGGCGTGGAGCGTGCAGTTGTCCTGCACGTTGCTGCTCGCCCCGACGGAGATCGACTCGACGTCCCCGCGCAGCACGGCCCCGTACCAGACACTCGCGCCGACGCCCAGCGTCACGCCGCCGATCACCGACGCCGTCGGCGCCACGAACGCCGTCTCGTCGATCTCCGGCTCCCTGCCGCCGATCCCAGTGATCATCGCCCGCTGTGCCATGCCCGCCTCCTGAGATGTCGTGGACACCCCGCACCGTACGCCACGCGGTAGGGCGAAGATCACAGGCCCTCGGCCCGCTGCGCGCTCGGTCCGCTGAGTACGGTGAGCTCGTGCCGAAGCGCAAGAACACGTTCTCATCCTGGCGGCGGGGCCTCACACAGCGCGCCGTCCACGCGGGCTGGGCCTGGCTGCAGCGCACGGCCTCCGTGACCGCCGAACACCCGGGGCGCTACCGCTTCGGCGCGATGGGAACAGGTACCAGGCTGGCGTTCCCGCTCGGCACGGTCTTCGGCGAGCCCTGGATCCACCTCGGCTCCCACTGCATCATCGGCGAGCAGGTCACCCTGACCGCCGGTCTGATGCCGGACCTCGACCTCGGCCCGGACCCCATCCTGCGCATCGGCGACGGCGTCGTCCTGGGCCGCGGCAGCCACGTCATCGCGGACACCACCGTCACGATCGGCAGCGACTGCTACTTCGGCCCGTACGTGTACGTCACGTCCACGAACCACTCCTACGACGACCCGCACCAGCCGATCGGCAAGCAGTGGCCGCGGATGGAGCCGGTGGAGATCGGCACCGGCTGCTGGATCGGCACGGGAGCGGTGATCCTGCCCGGGGCGCGGATCGGGCGGAACGTGGTGGTGGCCGCGGGCGCGGTGGTGCGGGGCGCGGTGCCGGACCACGCGGTGGTGGCGGGCGCGCCGGCCCGCGTCGTACGGCGCTGGACCCCGGCCGACGGCTGGCAGCCGCCGCTGCGCACCCCGGCGCCGGTGCCGATCCCGGAGGGCGTCACCCCCGAGCAGTTGCGGGCGCTGTCGGAACTCGACGAGGAGACGGCGGCCCGGCTGGCCGAGCTGGACGAGGAGGCGGCGGCCGGTCTCGCGGAGCTGGAGCCGGGCTCCTGAGCCGGCCGGCTCAGCCCGACGCCAGCAGGACCGTCCCGACCAGGGCCAGTCCCGCGCCCGCGGCCTGGATCGCCCGCAGCCGCTCGCGCAGGAACCCCCGCGCGGCCACGGCCGTCACCACCGGGTAGAGCGAGGCGAGGACGGCCGCCACGGTGACCGGGCCCTGCTGGGCCGCGATCGAGTAGGTGCCGTTGGCGGCGACGTCCGCGAGGCCGACGAAGGCGAGGGCCGGCAGCGTGCGCCACGGGAAACCGTCCGCCGGGAGGGCGGGCGCGCCGCGCCGCACCGAGACGTACAGCGCCAGGCCGCCGGCGGCGACGTTGGTCACCCGCTGCACGAACAGCGCGAGGAACAGGCCCGTCAGCGTCGTCGAGGCCTCGGCGATCAGTGCCATCACCGCGCCGAAGCCGAACGCCGCGAGCAGGGTCAGCGCGATGGCCTGGCGCTGCACCGGAGCGCCCCGGAACTGGGGCCCGCCCGCGAGGCAGACCCCGGCGACGGCCACCAGGATGCCCACGAACTGCAGCAGGCCGGGACGCTCGCCCAGCACCAGACCCACCCCGACCGGCACGGCCACGCCGATCGAGCCGAGCGGCGAGACCACGCCCATGGGGCCCAGCGCGAGCGCCTTGTAGAAGGCCAGCATCGCCACCGGCCCGACCAGACCCGCCGCCACGGCGAACCACAGCTGCGGGCCCGCCTCGCTCCAGCCGCCGGTCGCCACGACGACCACGCCCAGCACGGCCACCGCGATCGACTGGGACACGACGACCACCGTGAGCGCGGGCGTGCGCCGGGTCAGCAGACCGCCGCCGAAGTCGGCCAGCCCCCACAGCACGCTGGTGGCCAGGGCGAAGAGCGCTGTCATGGGACTCGGGCCTCGCAGTACAGTTCAGTGAACGATCAGGTCAACCACACCATAGTGCATCCTGTTGCACTGTGTCATACAGAATATTGGACGGAATGTGTCGGACCTCGACCTGCTGACCCAGTCCCTGGCGCGCAGCGTCAAGCACTGGCGCGCGGTGCGCGGCTTCACCCTGGACGTGCTCGCCGCCCGCGCGGGCGTCAGCCGCGGCATGCTCATCCAGATCGAGCAGGCCCGCACCAACCCCAGCCTCGGCACCGTCGTCAAGATCGGCGACGCGCTCGGCGTCAGCATCACCACCCTGCTGGAACACGAGCAGGGCCCGAACGTCCGCATCGTCCCCGCCGAGCAGGCCGTACGGCTGTGGCACACCGACGCCGGCAGCTACAACCGGCTGCTCGCCGGCACCGAGGCGCCCGGCCCGCTGGAGATGTGGGACTGGCGGCTCATGCCCGGCGAGAGCAGCGCCTCGGACCCGCACCCCGCCGGCACGACCGAACTGCTCCACGTCACGGCGGGCGAGCTGACGCTCACCGTCGACGGTGTCGAGCACCGCGTCCCCGCGGGCGCGACCGTCCACTTCGAGGCCAGCGTCTCCCACACCTACGGCAACACCGGCGAGGTGCCGATGGAGATGGTCATGGCCGTCTCGGTGCCGCCCGTGCCCTGAGACGACCGGCCGAAGGCGGCCGGAAGTTGTTAGCGTGCGGCCCATGCGCGCACCCATCGGACACTTCGACGACGCCCGCCCGGCGCCCCACTGCCTCGACGAACTCACCGGCCCGGTCGCCGAGGCCGTACGCCACTGGCAGGGTGCCGTCCCGGCCGAGCGGATCCTCTACGTGGACACCGAGCCGGAATGGGCCGACACGGCCACCTTCGTGGAGCACTACGGCCGCGAGCTGCTGGAGCAGTCCGCCAACTGCGTGGTGGTCTCCGGCAAGCGCGGCGGCGAGACCACGCTCGCCGCCTGTGTCGTGCTGTCCACCACGCGGGTCGACGTCAACACCACCGTGCGCCGCCGGCTCGGCGCCCGCAAGGCGTCCTTCGCCCCCATGGACACGGCGACCGGCGAGACCGGCATGGAGTACGGCGGCATCACCCCGCTCGGCCTGCCGGACGGCTGGCCCGTGCTGGTGGACGCCGCCGTCGTCGACCTGCCGTACGTGCTCGTCGGCAGCGGCCGGCGGCGCGGCAAGCTCCTGGTGCCGGGCAAGGCGTTCGCGGAACTCCCGGGCGCGGTGGTCCTGGAGGGGCTCGGGCTCTCCTGACCTACGCCGCCGTGTGGTGCGCGAGCGGCAGATGGGGGTCGCTCTCGCCGGGGGCCGGTTCCGGGTCGGCGTGCACCAGCGCCGCGGTGAGGCGGGGCACCGCGTGCAGCAGCGCGTGCTCGGCGTCGACGGCGATCCGGTGGGCCTCGCGCACCGTCGCCTCGCCGTCCACCACGACCGCCACCTCGGCGCGCAGCCGGTGGCCGATCCAGCGCAGCCGCAGCTCACCCACCCCGCGCACGCCGGGGACCCCGGCCAGCGCCCGCTCGGCCCGGTCGACCAGGGCCGGGTCGACGGCGTCCAGCACCCGCCGGAACACCTCCCGTGCCGCGTCCCGCAGGACCAGCGCGATCGCCGCCGTGATGGCCAGGCCGACGAGCGGGTCGGCCGACTGCAGGCCCAGCGCCGAGCCACCGGCGCCCAGCAGCACGGCCAGGGACGTGAAACCGTCCGTGCGGGCGTGCAGCCCGTCGGCGACCAGCGCTGCCGAACCGATCGCGCGGCCCACGCGGATGCGGTAGCGGGCCACCCACTCGTTGCCCGCGAACCCCACCAGCGCGGCCACGGCGACCGCCGGGACATGCTCCACCGGTCGGGGGTCGAGCAGACGGTCGACCGCCGTCCATCCGGCGAAGACCGCCGACGCGGCGATCGTCAGCACGATCACCAGGCCCGCCAGGTCCTCGGCGCGGCCGTAGCCGTAGGTGAAACGGCGCGTGGCCGCCCGCCGCCCCAGCACGAACGCGATGCCGAGCGGCACGGCCGTCAGCGCGTCCGCCGTGTTGTGCACCGTGTCCCCGAGCAGCGCCACCGAACCGGAGGCGGCCACCACGAACGCCTGCGCCAGCGCCGTCGCGCCGAGCACCGCGAGCGAGACCCACAGCGCCCGCATCCCGCGCGCCGAGGACTCCAGGGCAGAGTCGACCTTGTCGGCCGTCTCGTGGGAATGCGGGGTGAGCAGGTGCCCCAGGCGGTGGCGCAGACCGTGCCGGTGGCCGTGGCCGTGGTCGTGGTCGTGGCCGTGATCGTGACCAGGGTCGTCGTCATGACTGCGGCCACGGTGATGGGCGTGGTCGTGGTCGTGGGGGTGGGAGTGCTCGTGCCGGTCGCTCACGGGGGTCCCTTCCGGTGCGGGTGAGTGGACGCGTGCGCGTCCCTGGCGCCATTATGTGCGTATGAGCGCACGCATGCACCTGTCACCTGCGCACCATGCGCACCCGCGCAGCCCCGGCGAGGAGCAGTTCGCGCTCGCCGCCGAACTCCTCGCGCTGCTCGGCGACCGGACCCGGCTCGCCCTGCTGCACGCCCTGACCGGGGGAGAGGCCGACGTCACGACGCTCACCGAGGCGTGCGGGGCGGCCCGTCCGGCCGTCAGCCAGCACCTGGCGCGCCTGCGGCTCGCGGGCCTGGTGAACACCCGGAAGGAAGGCCGCCGGGTCGTCTACTCACTGCGCGACGGCCATCTGCGCAGGCTCGTGGACGAGGCGCTGAACGTGGCCGATCACCGGCTCGGCGACCATCCCGCGCACGACTGAGGTCAGTACCGCGCGGCCGTCCCCAGGTACTGCTCGGCGAAGGCGGCCGCCGCGGCGGGCGAGGTGAACAGGCGGCGCAGCCGGGCCAGCGTGGTGCCCGCGCGGAACGGATCGCCCGCCGCAGTGCCGTGGTACACCTCGGACAGCCAGTGGGAGAACTCCTGGTAGTCCCACACGCGCCGCAGACTTGCCCGGGCATAGCCGGCCAGACCGCCGTCCTCACCCCGGGTCAGACGGTCCACCAGGGCGTCACCCAGCAGGAAGGCGTCGTGCAGGGCGAGGTTCATGCCCTTGGCGGCGATGGGGGCGACCAGGTGGGCCGCGTCGCCGGCGAGGTACAGCCGGCCGTGCACCAGGGGCTCCACCACGTAGTCGTGCATGTCCAGCACGCGCTTCTCGATGAGCCGCCCCTCCGTCAGTGGCGGCGCGCCGGACGCCCCGAGCCGCTCCCGGAGCTCCGCCCAGACGCGCTCGTGCGGCCAGTTCTCCGGATCGTCGCCCGGCGGGCACTGCAGGTAGTAGCGGGTCACCTCCGGGCTGCGCGGCATCTGCCCGGCGAAGCCGCGGGCATGACAGCCGAACAGCACGCAGTCCGTGGACGGCGGGGCCTCGGCCAGCAGGGCCAGCCAGCCGATGCCGTAGTCGTGCCGGGCGATCCGCACCCGGTCCGGGGGCAGCGACGCCCGGGTCACCCCGCGCGCCCCGTCGCACCCGGCGACGAAGGCGGCCCGCACGACCTGCCGTTCACCCGTGTCGGGGCAGACGTACGACACCGAGGGCCGGTCGGAGTCGAGGTCGTGGAGCCGTACGTCCCGGACGCCGAAGCGGATCTCGCCGCCGCGCACGTCGGCGTACTCGCGGACCAGGTCCGTCACGAGCAGCGGCTGCGGGTAGACGAAGTGGTGGCTGCCCGTCAGTTCGCCGTAGGGGAAGCGGTAGCGCTCCCCGTCGAAGCGGAACTCGCAGGCGGTGTGCAGTTCCGCCCGGTCCAGCAGGTTGCGGGCGAGGCCGCGTTTCTCCAGGCCCCGCACGGCCCATTCCTCGATGACCCCGGCCCGGGGCCGCTGTTCGATGAACTCCCGGGTCCCGGTCTCCAGCACCAGGCAGTCCACCGAGGCGGCCCGCAGGATGTTCCCGACGGTCAGCCCCGCGGGGCCGGCGCCCACGACCACGACCGGGAAGCGTGCTGGGGCGCCGGAGCCGGCGAGCGGCGGGAGCTCGGTCATGCCGCTCATTATGGAGGCCGGCCCCGGGGGACGGGCACGTTCGGGGCGCCCGTCCGGGAAGCGCCTCAGGAACCCTGCGCGCCGCCCTGGGGAAGCCGCGGGATCTCGATCGCCGGGCAGCGGTCCATCACCATCTCCAGACCGGCGGCGCGGGTGCGCTCGTACGCCGCCTCGTCGACGACGCCCAGCTGGAACCAGACGCCCTTGGCGCCCTTGGCGACCGCCTCGTCCGCGACGGCTCCGGCGAGCTCGCTGTTGACGAAGACGTCCACGACGTCCACGTCGAAGGGGATGTCCGCCAGGCTCGCGTACCCCTGCTCGCCGTGCACCGTCTCGGCCTTCGGGTGCACCGGCACGACGCGCTTGCCGAAGCGCTGGAGCACGGCCGCGACGCCGTACGCCGCGCGCTGCCGGTTCGACGACAGGCCCACCACGGCCCAGGTGTCGCCGAGCTCGTTGAGGATCCTGCGGACCGTTGCCTCGTCGCCGTACACCGGCGGCCTCCTCGGAACGTCGTGAACGAAGTGCTGTCCCGGCAACGACGCGGGACGCGCGGTGATTCCCCGCCGAGCCGCCGTGATAGCTTGCCGAGGCCAGTCGAACCCATGTACGTGGGTCAGGGAATCCGGTGCGAATCCGGAACTGACGCGCAGCGGTGAGGGGGACGGGCGGGGCCTCGGCCACTGGACTCCTGCACGGACGTCCGGGAAGGCGCTCCGTTCCGGGTGAACCCGAGTCCGAAGACCTGCTGGCGGCCCCCGCGGCCGGTGCGCGGCGGGGGAGCACCGTACGACCGGGCTCCGCGATCGGGCCCTCGACGACTGAGGACTGGTTCCCCGTGCCCCTCGCCCCGCCCGCCCGTGCCGCCGTGCTGCTCGCGGCCGGCTCCCTGCTCCTGACCGGCTGCGGCGACGCCGAGCCCGCCTCCGCGAAGGCCGCCGCCGTCTCCTTGCGCAATTGCGGCCAGGAGGTGCGGGTCGAGGCCCCGCCGCGGCACGCCGTCTCCCTCAACCAGGGCACCACCGAGATCCTGCTCTCGCTCGGTCTCGCCGACCGCCTCGCGGGCACCGCCACCTGGACCGATCCCGTGATGAAGGGGCTGGAGAAGGCCAACGCCCGCGTG
Organism: Streptomyces sp. XY006; assembly: GCF_002237655.1. Classification (GTDB taxonomy): domain Bacteria; phylum Actinomycetota; class Actinomycetes; order Streptomycetales; family Streptomycetaceae; genus Streptomyces; species Streptomyces levis. The sequence continues at coordinate 199,108 of NZ_NOKT01000012.1, read as the reverse complement.
CCGCGCATCGCCGACGACAACCCCTCCTTCGAGCGGGTCCTGGACGCGGACCCGGACTTCGTCGCCGCGTCCTTCGTCTCCACCCTCGGCCAGGGCGGGGTCGCCACCCGCGAGCAGTTCGCAAAGCTCGGCGTCCCCACCTACGTCTCACCGTCCGACTGCGCCGGCAAGGACAACTCGGGCGGCGGTGACGGCGCGCGCGCCAAGGCCCTCGGCATGGACACCATCTACGGCGAGGTGCGGGACCTCGCGGCCGTCTTCGGCGTGCCGGAGCGCGGCGACGAGCTCGTGGCCTCCCTCCGGCAGCGGATGGAGAAGGCCACCGCGGGCGTCGACGCCTCCGACGTGACCCTCCTGTACTGGTTCGCCAACTCCGAGTCGCCCTACATGGCGGGCTGTTGCGGGGCGCCCGGCATCATCACCCGTTCCCTGGGCGCGCGGAACGTCTTCGACGACACGCACGAGGAGTGGCCGCAGATCAACTGGGAGACGGTCGCCGACCGCGACCCCGACGTCCTCGTCATCGGCGATCTGACCCGCAAGTCGCAGACCGCCGAGTCGGCCGCGAGGAAGATCGCCTTCCTGGAGTCCAACCCGGCCACCAGGAACATGGACGCGGTCCGGCACAAGCGGTACGTACTGCTCAGCGGGCAGGCCATGAACCCGACCATCCGCACGGTCGAGGGCGTGGAACGCGTCGTCGCGGCACTGCGCCGCTTCGGGCTGGTGAAGTGACCGCCCCGGGCGCTCCGGACGCCCGGCCCCGCCGCGGGGTTCGGGACGCCGGGCCCCCGCCCCGCCGCGGGGCGGGGCTCGCCCTGGGCGCCGCCGGGGTGCTCGCGCTCGTCGTCTCCCTCGCCGTGGCCCTCACCATCGGCCCCGCCGACATCGGGGTCGGCGACGTGTGGTCGGTCGTGGCCGCCCATCTCGGCCTCGGCACCTCGGACCTGACACCGATCCGGGACGGCATCGTCTGGCAGCTGCGGCTGCCGCGCACCCTGCTCGCCGCCGTGTGCGGGGCCGGACTCGCCATGTGCGGGGCGGTGATGCAGTCGCTGCTGCGCAACCCGCTCGCCGATCCGTTCGTGCTCGGGGTCTCCTCGGGCGCCTCCACCGGCGCGGTCCTGGTCGTCGTGCTCGGCGTGGGCGGCGGCGCGCTCTCCGTCTCCTCGGGAGCCTTCCTCGGGGCGCTGGTCTCCTTCGCGCTGGTGCTGCTGCTCAGCCACACCCTGGGCGGCACCACCGACCGGGTGGTCCTCGCCGGGGTCGCCGCCATGCAGCTGTTCTCGGCGCTCACGTCCTTCGTGGTGCTGACCTCCGCCGACGCCGAGACCACCCGGGGCGTGCTGTTCTGGCTGCTCGGCTCGCTCGGTGGCGCCGGCTGGACCGACGTGTGGCTGTGCGGGGCCGTGCTGGCCGTGGCGCTGGTGGTGTGCCTCGCGTACGCCCGTACCCTCGACGCCTTCGCCTTCGGGCAGGAAGCGGCGGCCGCGCTCGGGGTGTCCGTGGCCCGCACCCGCCTGGTGCTGCTCTGCGTCACGGCCCTGCTCACGGCGGCGCTGGTCAGCTCGGCCGGGGCGATCGGCTTCGTCGGGCTGGTCCTGCCGCACGCGGCCCGGGCGCTGTGCGGGCCCGGGCACGTCCGGCTGCTGCCAGTCACGGCACTGGCCGGTGCCGTCTTCCTGGTGTGGGTCGACACGCTGGCCCGGACCGTGCTCGATCCGCGGGAGGTGCCGGTGGGTGTGGTGACGTCCCTGATCGGAGTACCGGCGTTCGTGGCCGTGCTGTACCGGACGCGGAGGACACGGTGAGCGGGACGGGGGCACCGGCGGGCGACGCCGACCAGGGGGCCAAGAGGGCCGAGGGGGCGAGGCAAGCCGGGCAGGCCGATTGCGCTGGGCAAGCGGGGCAAGCCGGGCGAGCCGGGCAGGCCGCTTGCGCCGAGCAGGTCGGGATGACCGGGCAGGGCGTCGGCCGTGCTGTCGGGGTGGTGGTCGGACCGGGTGAGCCCCGGGGCGAAGGGCTGCGGGCCGAGCGGGTCGGGCGCCGGGCCGACGGGCGGCTGATCCTCGACGACGTCGTCCTCGCGCCGGAGCCCGGCTCCACGCTCGGCGTCCTCGGCCCCAACGGCTCCGGCAAGTCCACGCTCCTGCGGCTGCTGGCCGGGCTGCTCCGGCCGACCGCGGGAGTCGTCACCCTCGACGGCACGCCCCTGGGAGACCTGCCCCGCCGCACGGTCGCCCGTCGCCTCGCCGTCGTCGAACAGCACGCGGACACCCAGGTCGAGCTGACCGTCGAGGACGTCGTACGGCTGGGGCGCATCCCCCACCGCAGGGCCTGGGCCTCGGCCTCGCCGCACGACGAACGGGCCGTGCGGACCGCCCTGGAGCGCACCGCCCTCGCCGACCGGGCCGGCCGGCGCTGGCACACCCTCTCGGGCGGCGAACGCCAGCGGGTCCAGATCGCCCGCGCGCTCGCCCAGGAACCGCGCGAACTCCTCCTGGACGAGCCCACCAACCACCTCGACATCCACCACCAGCTCGACCTGCTCGCCCTGGTCGCGCGGCTGCCGGTCACCACCGTCGTCGCGCTGCACGACCTCAACCTCGCGGCGATGTACTGCGACCGGGTCGTCGTGCTGTGCGCGGGACGGGTCGTCGCGGGCGGGACCCCGGCCGACGTCCTCACCGAGAAGCTGATCGCCGAGGTGTACGGGGTGCGGGCCGCCGTCCGCACGGACGGCCCCGAGGGGCGCCCCCACGTGCGGTTCCTGGGCACGCTGGACTGAGCGACGGCCGCCCCGGGGTGTCCGGAAAACGGCGCGCATGACTGCGCGCCCGCGCCCACCCGCCTACGCTCGCCTCGTGCTGCGCATCATCGACGCCCGTACCGGCGAGCCGGCCGACGCCGCCCCGGCCCGCCGGGGCCTGACGCGAGTCGAGGCGCACGCGCCCGGCTCCGACACGACACACCTGCGGGTGCTGCTCGTCGCGGACCTCCTCGTCCGGGCGCTGGAGATCGGCGGCACGCCCGTGTGGGCCCTGCTGACCGGCGGCCACCGCCAGGCCGAGCTGCTGGCCCGGGCCACGGCCCTCGGCATCCGCCCCTTCGAGGACAGCCACGACGTCGGCGCCGGACTCGGCGAGGCCCAGGCCATCCACGTCGCGGCCGAGGGCGCGACGGGACCGGACGGGGTGCGGATCGCCGTCGCGCCGGTGCTGCCCGGCCCGCCGGACCCCGCCGACCCCGCGGTCCTGCGGCTCGCCCTGCTCACCCGCCACCACAGCGCCGGCATCCGGCTGGACGAGGCCGCCCTGGCCGCAGCCGCCGCCACCCTCACCCGCTGGCGCGCCGCGGTCGCCCGGTGGGCCCGCAGCCCGTCGCGGCCCGTCCCCGACGAGGTGCGGGGACGGCTGCGCCACGCCTGGGAGGACGACCTCGACGTGCCCGCGGTGCTGGAGGTGCTGCGCCGGGTGGAGAGCGACCCGGAACTGCCGGACGGCGCCCGCTTCGAGACCTACGCCCACGCCGACCGCCTCCTCGGCCTCGACCTCACCCGCGACCTGGGGAGCTCTTGATGATCGACCGTGCCGGCGCCGGCCCGCTGCGCCGCCTGGTCGTGCTGCGGCACGCCAAGTCCGCCTGGCCCGTGGACGTCGCCGACCACGAACGCCCGCTGGCCCCCCGCGGCCGCCGCGACGCCCCCGCCGCCGGACGGGCCCTGGCCGAGGCCGACTGCCTGCCCGACCTCACCCTGTGCTCCACCGCCGTACGCGCCCGCCGCACCTGGGAACTGGCCGCCGCCGAGTGGGGCACGCCCCCGCCGGTCCGCCACGACCGGCGCCTGTACGCCGCCGGGCCCGCCGGTCTGCTGACCGTGGTGCGCGAGGTGCCCCCGGAGGTGGAGACGCTGCTGCTGATCGGCCACAACCCGGGCCTGGAGGAACTGATCCTCGCCCTGGCGCGCGACGGCCTCGACGACACCCTGGAACGGGTCCGCACCAAGTTCCCCACGGCGGCGATCGCCGTCCTGTCCTGGCGCGGCACGACCTGGCGGGACCTCGCCCCGGGCACGGCCCTGCTGACGTCCGTGACGGTGCCCCGGGGCGCGAAGAAGTAGCCGCCGTTCGGCGTACCGAAAAGGCGTATTTCCGGTGACGTGAGCCGGACGGCGGGCCGTCGCGTCCCCCCTCACGGGTACGCCGTCTGCGAGGAACGGCCCTGCGACCCAAGAGGAGACCTGCCATGCACGCGGTGGTGCGACGGTACGAAGGCGTGACCGACCCGGCCGAGGCGGGACGGCGGGTGAACGAGGAGTTCGTCCCGCTCATCCGTGACGTCGACGGCTTCGTGGCCTACTACTTCGTCGACGCCGGGGGCGGTGTGATGCTGTCGACGGGCGTCTTCCGGGACCGCGCCGGCGCCGAGGCGTCGACCGAGCGCGCGGCGGCGTTCGTCCGGGACCGCCTCGCCGAGCTGCTGCCCCAGCCGCCCCAGGTCACGGCCGGTGAGGTCGTGGCGCACTCCTAGCCCGCGGCGCCGGCGGCGGTACCGGCCGGGCCGTCGCCCCTGACCAGGGGCTTAGGCTGGCCCGATGCAGGACGAATACCGCACGGTCGCCCGCGCGGGCGTACACGAGACCGAGGTCAACCGCTCCCGCTTCCTGTGCGCCCTGGCACCTGCGGCCACCGAGCAGGAGGCCCAGGCGTTCATCGCCGCGGTCCGCAAGGAGCACGCCGACGCCACCCACAACTGCTGGGCCTACGTCATCGGCGCCGACGCCTCCGTCCAGAAGGCCTCCGACGACGGCGAACCCGGCGGCACCGCCGGCGTCCCCATGCTCCAGATGCTGCTGCGCCGCGACATGCGGTACGTCGTCGCCGTCGTCACCCGTTACTACGGCGGCATCAAGCTCGGCGCGGGCGGTCTCATCCGGGCCTACGGCGGGGCGGTCGGCGAGGCCCTGGACGCCGTCGGCACCCGCACCCGCCGCAGGTTCCGCCTCGCCACCGTCACCGTCGACCACCAGCGGGCCGGGAAGCTGGAGAACGACCTGCGCGCCGGCGGACGCGAGGTCCGGGACGTGCGCTACGCCGAGGCGGTCACCATCGAGATCGCCCTCCCGGACGCGGAGGTCGCGCCCTTCAAGGCCTGGCTCGCCGACGTGACATCCGGCACGGCCCGCTTCGAGCCGGGCGGCGAGGCCTACGGAGACGCCTGACGTTCCACCCCTAAGCGGTCATAACGGGCGCGCTCGTGGCGGGAGATGACGGTCGATACGGGAGTAACCGCCCGTGCTGTCAGGCCCGGCGGATAGTCTCGGGGGATCATGAGACTGCTGCACACTTCCGACTGGCACCTCGGCCGGGCGTTCCACCGGGTCAACCTGCTCGGGGCGCAGGCCGAGTTCATCGCCCACCTCGTCACGACCGTGCGGGAGCGGGCCGTGGACGCGGTGCTGGTGTCGGGAGACGTGTACGACCGGGCGGTGCCGCCGCTCGCCGCGGTCGAGCTGTTCGACGACGCCCTGCACCGCCTCGCGGACCTCGGTGTGCCGACCGTGATGATCTCCGGGAACCACGACTCGGCCCGCCGGCTGGGCGTCGGCGCGGGCCTGATCGGACGGGCCGGCATCCATCTGCGGACCGAGCCGTCGGCCGCCGGCACCCCCGTGGTGCTGTCCGACGCGCACGGGGACGTCGCCTTCTACGGACTGCCCTATCTCGAACCGGCCCTGGTGAAGGACGAGTTCGGGGTGGAGAAGGCTGGCCACGAGGCCGTGCTCGCCGCCGCAATGGACCGGGTCCGCGCCGACCTCGCCGGCCGCGCCCCCGGCACCCGCTCCGTCGTCCTCGCGCACGCCTTCGTCACCGGCGGCGAACCCAGCGACAGCGAACGGGACATCACCGTCGGCGGCGTCGCCGCGGTGCCCGCCGGCGTGTTCGACGGCGTCGACTACGTGGCGCTCGGGCATCTGCACGGCTGCCAGACCCTCACCGACCGCGTCCGCTACTCCGGCTCCCCGCTGCCCTACTCCTTCTCGGAGGCCGCGCACCGCAAGAGCATGTGGCTCGTCGACCTCGCCGCCGACGGCTCGGTCACCGCCGAGCGCGTCGACTGCCCGGTGCCGCGCCCCCTGGCCCGGATCCGGGGCGCCCTGGAGGACCTCCTCGCCGACCCCGCCCTGGCCCGGCACGAGGAGGCGTGGGTCGAGGCGACGCTCACCGACCCCGTCCGGCCGGCGGACCCGATGGCCCGGCTCGCCGAGCGCTTCCCGCACACGCTCAGCCTGGTCTTCGACCCCGACCGCTCCGGGGACGACCCGGAGGTGTCCTACGCACGCCGCCTCGCCGGCCGCAGCGACCAGCAGATCGCCGAGGACTTCGTCGCCCATGTGCGCGGCGCCGGGCCCGACGCGCACGAACAGGGCGTCCTGCGCGACGCCTTCGACGCGGTGCGCTCCGACGAGGCCGTGCGGGAGGTGGCCCGGTGAGGCTCCACCGGCTCGCGGTCACCGCCTTCGGGCCCTTCGGCGGCACCCAGACCGTCGACTTCGACGAGCTGTCGGCGGCCGGGCTGTTCCTGCTGCACGGACCGACCGGCGCGGGCAAGACGTCCGTCCTGGACGCCGTGTGCTACGCGCTCTACGGCTCGGTCCCCGGCGCCCGGCAGGGCGGCGGGCAGGGCACCACCCTGCGCAGCGACCACGCCGCCCCCGCCACCCGCACCGAGGTCACCCTCGAACTGACCGTCGCCGGACGCCGCCTGGAGATCACCCGCCAGCCGCCCTGGGAGCGCCCCAAGAAACGCGGCACGGGCACCACGGTGGACAAGGCCCAGACCTGGCTGCGCGAGTACGACGCCACGGCCGGGAGCTGGAAGGACCTCAGCCGCTCCCACCAGGAGATCGGCGAGGAGATCACCCAGCTGCTCGGCATGAGCCGGGAGCAGTTCTGCCAGGTCGTGCTCTTGCCCCAGGGGGACTTCGCCCGGTTCCTGCGCGCCGACGCCGAGGCCCGCGGCAAACTGCTGGGCCGCCTCTTCGACACCCGCCGCTTCGCCGACGTGGAGAAGCGCCTCGCCGAACGCCGCCGGGCCACCGAGACCCGGGTCCGCGACGGCGACGCCGCCCTGCTCGCCGACGCCCACCGCATGCAGCAGGCCGCGGGCGACGCCATGGAGCTGCCGGAGCTGGCCCCCGGCGAACCCGGGCTCGCCGAGGCCGTGCTGAGCGCGGCCGCCGTCGCCCGCAGCACCGCCCGCGAGCAGCTCACCGTCGCCGCGTGCCGGCTCGCCGCCGCCGAGTCCGCGCAGGCCGCCACCGGCCGTGCCCTGGACGACGCCCGCGAACTCGCCCGGCTGCAGCGGCGGTTCGCCGACGCGCGGGAGAAGGCGGCCCTGCTGGAACAGGGCGCCGAGGCCTACCGTCAGGCACAGGCACTCATGGAGCGGGCCCGCAAGGCCGAAGCCGTCGCCCCCGCCCTGGACCTGCGGGAGTCCGCCGAGGCCGAACACCGCCGGACGGCCGACGCCGAGGCACACGCGCGGGCCCTGCTGCCCGAGCGCTTCGCCGCCGAGGGCGCGGCCGGACTCGCCGCCGCCGCACGCCGGGCGGCCGAGGAACTGGGCGGACTGGACTCCGCCCGCCGCGCCGAACGCCGCCTGGCCGAACTCCACACCGAACGCACCGGCCTGGACCGCCAGGAGCGCGCCGACGCCGACCTTCTCCAGGAGGCCGAAGCCTGGCTCGACGGCTGGGACGAGACCCGCGCCGCCCTCCAGGACCGGGTCGACGCCGCGCAGCGGGCCGCCTCCCTCGCCGAACAGCTCGCCGTCCGGCGCGAACCGGCGCGGCAGCGCCTGAAGGCCGCCCGGCTGCGTGACCAGCTCGCCGAGGACACCGACCGCGCCGTCGAGCAGGTCCGCTCCGCGCAGGAGGCGGCGCTGCGCGCCCAGCAGCACTGGCTGGACCTCAAGGAACAGCGCCTGACCGGCATCGCCGCCGAACTGGCCGCGCAGCTCACCGACGGGGAGCCCTGTGCCGTCTGCGGCGCGACCGAGCACCCCGCCCCCGCCCGCAGGGTCGCCGGGCACGTCGACCGCGAGGCGGAGGAGCGGGCGCTCGCCGCCTACCGGCGCGCCGACGACGAGCGCGCCGAGCACGAACGGCGGCTGGGTGTCGTCCGCGAGGCGCTGGCCGCCGCCACCGCCGAGGCCGGTGACACCCCCACCGCGCAGCTCGCCCGGGAAGCCGAGGAGCTGGAGGAGCAGTACGCGCACGCCCGCGCGGGCGCCGCCGAACTGCACGCCGCGCAGGAGCGGCTGCGAGCGGCCGGGCAGGAACACGAGCGACGGGTCGCCGCCCGGCAGGAGGCCGCCGTCCGGGCCGCCGCCCGGGTCGGTCACCGCGAGCGCCTCGACCGCGAACGCGCCGCCCTCCAGGAGGAACTGGACCTCGCGCGGGGCGCCCTGGACAGCGTCGCCGCGCGGGCCGCGCAACTGCAGCGGCGTACCGCACTGCTCACGGACGCCGCCGACGCCGCCCGGGCCGCCGAGGACGCCGCCCAGCGGCTGAAGGACGCCGACGCCCGCCTCGCCGACGCCGCCTTCCGGGCCGGCTTCGAGACCCCGCAGGCGGCGGCCGACGCGCTGCTCGACCCCGCCGCCCACCGTGACCTGCAGCACCGGCTCGACGCGTGGCAGACCGAGGAGGCCGCCGTACGGGCCGTCCTCGCCGAGGCCGACACGGCCGCCGCGGCCCAGCAGCCGCCCGCCGACGTCGAGTCGGCGCAGCGGGCCGCCGACCTGGCCGCCCGCCGGGTGCGCGAGGCCGCCTCCGCCCACGACGCCGCGGGCCGGCGCTGCGCCGAACTCGACCGGCTCTCCGCCCGGGCGGCCGAGGCCGTGCGCCGGCTCGCCCCGCTGCGCGAGGAGCACGACCGGGTCGCCCGCATGGCCGGGCTCACGGCCGGCACCTCGGCGGACAACGAACGCCGGATGCGCCTGGAGTCGTACGTCCTGGCCGCGCGGCTGGAACAGGTCGCCGCCGCGGCGACCGTGCGGCTGCTGCGCATGTCCTCCGGCCGCTACACCCTCGTCCACTCCGACGACCGCACCGGACGCGGCCGCAGCGGGCTCGGACTGCACGTCGTCGACGCCTGGACCGGCCGCGAACGCGACACGGCGACGCTGTCGGGCGGCGAGACGTTCTTCGCCTCCCTCGCCCTCGCCCTCGGCCTCGCGGACGTCGTGACGGACGAGGCGCGCGGGGTGCGGCTGGACACCCTCTTCATCGACGAGGGCTTCGGCAGCCTCGACGACCAGACCCTCGACGAGGTCCTCGACGTCCTCGACGCGCTGCGCGAACGCGACCGCAGCGTGGGCATCGTCAGCCACGTGCCCGACCTGCGGCGGCGTATCCACGCGCAACTGGAGGTCGTCAAGGGCCGGTCCGGTTCGGTGCTGCGGCAGCGCGGCACCGGCTGAGTCAGCGGCCCAGGGGGCGCCGGGGGAGGGGCGAGGAGTACACCACGCTCGTCGTCACCGAGCCCAGCGCCCCGATCTTCCCGGACACCTCCTCCAGGTGGCGCATCGAGCGGGCCGTCACCTTGATGACGAAACAGTCGTCGCCCGTGACGTGGTGCGCCTCCAGGATCTCCGGCGTCGCGGCGACGAGGTCGTGGAAGGGCTTGTAGTTGCCGGTCGGATAGCGCAGGCGCACGAACGCCAGGATCGGCAGACCGAGCCGTTCCGGGTCGACCACCGCCGCGTAGCCCTGGATGACGCCGGCCTCCTCCAGCCGCCGCACCCGTTCGGTGACCGCGCTCGCGGACATGGAGACGGCTCGGGCCAGCTCGGCGAAACTGGCCCGGCCCTCACGCTGCAGGACGTCGAGGATGCGCCAGTCGGTGGCGTCCGGGGAATACGCGGTCATCACCGAGGAATAGCAGGGGAATCCCCGGCGGATCAAGCGGAACGCAGCGGATCATCACTTCTGGGAGCGCGTCGGCGGCCGTAGTTTCTTGGTCATGACCACCACCGTGAACCCCGTTCTGCGCGTCGCCCCCGCCGCCCCGGCCGAGGCCGCCGCCCACTTCCGCGCCTCTCTCGCCTTCCACACCGACGTCTCCGACGTCGCCGCCGCGCTCGCGTCCGGCGACGACCCCGGCTTCGTCCTCGTCGACTCCCGCTCCACCGAGGCCTGGGACCAGGGCCACGTCCCCGGCGCCCTGCACCTGCCCACCGCCTCGGTGGCCGAGGAGGCCGGCCGGCTCCTCGACCCTGCCGTCGCGGTCGTGACGTACTGCTGGGGCCCGGGCTGCAACGGCGCCGCGCGGGCGGCCCTCGCCCTCGCCGAACTCGGCTACCGGGTCAAGGAGATGCTCGGCGGGTTCGAGTACTGGGTGCGTGAGGGCCTCGCGTTCGAGACCTGGCAGGGACCCGGGCGCCGCGAGCCGGACCCGCTGACGGCGCCCGTGGCGGCCGGGGACTGCGGCTGCTGAACCCCCTTGTTTTTGCCGCGAGTTGACCCTGTAGGTTCTTGCGTCATGGTGCGATACGCGGAACCGGGCGTCGTGGAGTGGGTGGAGTCGGGCGGCGGGCCGCTGATAGCGGTGCCCGAGACGGTCCTGCCGTTCTGGGCGGGCGCCGACGGCGAGGAGACGGCGTCGGACTACGACCGGGCCTGCGAGGTGGACGGACAGGCCGGGCTGCTCCCGGTCGGCGACGGCACCGCCCTCGTCCTGGGCGACGAACCGGCCGCGACGGCGTACCTGCCCGGGCACGGTCTGTTCGTCCGCTGGTGCGCGGCCGACTCCGAGGAGGACGTGCTGGCGAGCGTCCCCTCGGCCGCCGCCACGGCTGCGTGGGGACCGGAGCTGACCTGGCAGGTCCCCGGCCCCGTCCGGCTCTTCGACGCGGCCTGGCCCGGGACCGGCCTCACCGGCGCCGACCAGGTCCGGGTCGCCCTGGAACCGGGCACCTACGCGGTCGGCGCGGCACGGGTCCAGCCCGGCCCGGAGACCTGGCTGGACCTCGTCCGGCTGCGCCTCGTGGCGCCGCGCTGAGGACGCGTCCCCGGGGCGCGGGGGAACTGCGCGGCCGGCCACGACGGACCGGCACCCGCCCGGTGACGCGGCCCCGGGAGCACCGGCGGGACCGCTACAGCTGCGACAGCTCGTCCACCAGGTCGTCCAGCCCCAGTGAGCCCTGGGACAGCGCCGCCATGTGCCACGCCTTCGGGTCGAAGGCGTCGCCGTGGCGCTCGCGGGCCTTCTCGCGGCCCAGCAGCCAGGCCCGCTCGCCGAGCTTGTAGCCGATGGCCTGGCCCGGCATCGACAGGTAGCGCGTCAGCTCGCTCTCGACGAAGTCCGCCGGCCGGCTGCTGTGCGCGCCGAAGAACTCCTGCGCCAGCTCGGGCGTCCAGGGCTCCCCGGGGTGGAAGGGCGAGTCGTCCGGGATCGTCAGCTCCAGGTGCATGCCGATGTCGATGATCACGCGTACGGCCCGCATCATCTGGGCGTCCAGATAGCCCAGCCGGCGCTCGGCGTCGGTCAGGAAGCCCAGCTCGTCCATGAGCCGCTCCGCGTACAGGGCCCAGCCCTCGGCGTTGGCGCTCACCATGCCGACGCTCGCCTGGTAGCGGGACAGGTCCTGCGCCACGTGCTTCCACTGCGCCAGCTGCAGGTGATGGCCGGGCACGCCCTCGTGGTACCAGGTCGACACCAGGTCGTAGACCGGGAAGCGGTCCTTGCCCATGGTCGGCAGCCAGGTGCAGCCCGGCCGGGAGAAGTCGTCCGACGGCGGCGTGTAGTAGGGGGCCGCGGCGCTCCCCGGAGGCGCGATGCGCGACTCCACCCGGCGCACCCGCTCGGCCAGGTCGAAGTGCGTGCCGTCCAGCGCGTCCATCGCCTCGTCCATCAGGCCCTGCAGCCAGTCGCGCACCTCGTCGACGCCCTCGATGTGCGTCCCGTGCTCGTCGAGGTGGGCCAGGGCCACCCACGGCGTGGCCGCGCCCGGCAGGATCTTCTCCGCCTCGGCCTTCATCTCGCCGAGAAGGCGGTGGTACTCGGACCAGCCGTAGGCGTACGCCTCGTCCAGGTCGAGGTCCGTGCCGTTGAAGTACCGCACCCAGCGCGCGTACCGCTCCCGGCCGACCACGTCCGGCGCGCCCTCGATCGCCGGCGCGTACACGTCCCGCATCCAGTCCCGCAGCTCCACCACGGCCCCGGTGGCCGCGCGGGCCGCCGAGTCCAGCTCCGTCCGCAGCGACTCGGGTCCGGCCGCCGCGTACTGCTCGAACCAGCCGTGGCCCTGCCCGTCCGCGTCCGCCCACTCGCCGAGCTGCTCCACGAACGTGGCCGTGGCACGGGGCCCCGCGTACAGCTTGCGCTCCAGACCGAGCGCCAGGGACTCCCGGTAGCCCTCCAGGGCGGCCGGGACCCCGCGCAGCCGCTCGGCGATCGCCGTCCAGTCCTGCTCCGTCTGCGCCGGCGTCACGGTGAACACCTGGCGCACCGCGTGGGCGATGGAGCTGAGGTTGCTGACCGAGCGCAGGCTCTCGTCGGCCTCGTGCACGGCCAGTTCGGCGGTGAGCCGCTCACGCAGCAGCCGGGCGCAGCGGCGCTCGATGTCGCTGTCGGCGCCGGGCAGCCGCTCGGCCTCGTCCAGCCGGGCCAGCGTCCGGCGGGCCAGCTCCGCGAGCGCCTCCTGGCCCGCGGGGGAGGTGTCGGGCAGCCTGCTGGAACTCTCCGGCGCGCCGAGGAACGTGCCGGTGATGGGGTCGAGGGCGATCAGCTCGTCGACATACGCGTCGGCGACCTGACGGGGCAGCGGGCTCTTGATCTCAGACATGCGGCCATCCTCGTACGGCGCACCGCGCACGTCACGCGGATTGAGCCGTGGGCGAAGGCGGCAGCAGCGGCCCGCACTCCCACTGCTGGAAGATCAGCCGGGTCTCCACCCGCGCCACCTCCCGCCGCGCCGTGAACTCGTCCAGCACGAGCCGCTGCAGATCGGCCATGTCGGCGACCGCGACATGGACCAGGTAGTCGTCCGGGCCGGTCAGATGGAAGACGGTCCGCGACTCCGGCAGCAACCGGATCCGCTCCACGAACGGCCCGACCAGCTCCCGCCGGTGCGGTCTGACCTGCACCGACAGCAGGGCCTCCAGGCCACGCCCCAGCTTGGCCGGATCCAGCTCCAGCCGGTGCCCCAGGATCACCCCCGAGCGGCGCAGCCGGGCCACCCGGTCCAGGCACGTCGACGGCGCCACCCCGACCTGCGCGGCGAGGTCCCGGTACGTCGCCCGGGCGTCGTTCTGCAGCAGCCGCAGCAGATGGAGGTCCACCGGGTCCAGTACGACAGATTCGGCCATCGGCCGAACGTAGCACGGGGTCCGGCCCGGAGAACCCGTCCGGTGTTCACCCTGCCGTCATGGACACAGCGAGCATGGACGCGCACGACGACGTACGCACCGCACCCCGAGCACTCGCCACCGAGGCCGTGCACGCCGGGCGGGACGACCTGGCCCGGCAGGGCCTGCACGCCCCGCCGATCGACCTGTCCACCACCTACCCCTCGTACGACAGCCGCGGCGAGGCCGCCCGCATCGACGCCTTCGCCGCCACCGGTGCCGAGCCGGACGGCCCGCCGGTGTACGGACGGCTGGGCAACCCGACCGTCGCCCGCTTCGAGACCGCGCTGGCCCGCCTGGAGGGCACCGAGGCGGCGGTCGCCTTCGCCAGCGGCATGGCCGCGCTGAGCGCCGTCCTCCTCGTGCGCGGCTCGATGGGCCTGCGCCACGTCGTCGCCGTACGACCCCTGTACGGCTGCAGCGACCATCTGCTGACCGCGGGGCTGCTGGGCTCCGAGGTCACCTGGACCGACCCGGCCGGTGTCGCCGACGCGCTGCGCCCGGACACCGGTCTGGTCCTGGTCGAGTCCCCGGCCAACCCGACCCTGGCCGAGGTCGACCTGCGGGCCGTGGCGCACGCCTGCGGCTCGGTGCCGCTGCTGGTGGACAACACCTTCGCCACGCCGGTGCTCCAGCGCCCGGCGGAGCAGGGGGCGCGTCTTGTGCTGCACAGCGCCACCAAGTACCTCGGCGGGCACGGGGACGTGCTGGCCGGCGTGGTCGCGTGTGACGAGGAGTTCGCGGGCCGGCTGCGGCAGGTGCGGTTCGCGACGGGCGGGGTGCTGCACCCGCTGGCCGGCTATCTGCTGCTGCGGGGCCTGTCCACCCTGCCCGTCCGGGTGCGGGCCGCCTCCGCCACGGCGGCCGAACTCGCCCGCCGTCTCACCGCCGACCCGCGCGTGGCCCGCGTGCACTACCCCCGCATCGGCGGCGCCATGGTCGCCTTCGAGGTCCACGGCGACCCGCACGAGGTCATCGCCGGGGTCCGCCTGATCACCCCGGCGGTGAGCCTCGGCAGTGTCGACACCCTCATCCAGCACCCGGCGTCCATCAGCCACCGCATCGTGGACGCGGAGGACCGCAGGGGAGCCGGTGTCGGCGACCGTCTGCTGCGCATGTCCGTGGGCCTGGAGGACGTGGACGACCTCTGGTCGGATCTCGACCAGGCCCTGAAGCGCTGCGAAACGGGCGCGGGGAACGGCGCGACCGGCCACCGCGCACCCGCGCCCGCCCACTGAGGCACGCCCCTACGATGCGGAGGCGCTCCCCAGCTCCTCCGCACCGGTCGTCACCACGGCTTCGTCCAGCCGCGCCGTGATGACCAGCGTCCCCTCCTCGACCTGGTAGTCGAGCGGCAACCCGAGCCCCCGCATCGCGGCGACCATCCCCGTGTTGGACGCCTGCGTCACGGCGTACACACTCGCGCACCCGGCTTCGCGGGCCAGCGCGACCAGCCGTCCCAGCAGCTCCGCGCCCACACCCCGCCGCTGCCACGCGTCCTCGACGAGCAGCGCGACCTCCGTCTCGTCCCCGTCCCACAGGAGGTGACCGAGCCCGACGATCCGCCCGGAGGCCGTCTGCACGGCCAGGGTGCGGCCGAACCGCGGGCTCAGCAGGTGGTTGAGGTACCGGTCCGCGTCACCGACCGGGCCGTGGTAGCGCAGCCGCAGCGTGTGCGCCGAGCACCGGTCGTGCATGGCCCTGGCCGCTTCGAGATCACGCGGGTCGGCCCGCCGTACGGTGATGTCGCTGCCCTCGGCGAGGGTCAGCACGTCCCGGCCGCGCGGGACGCGCGGGCCGAGCCGGGCGTCCAGCTCGACCAGGGCCCGGGCCCGGGCGAACTCGGTCGGCGTGAACGGCAGATAGGGCCGCTCGACGGTGATCACTCCGCCCTCCGGGGCGCGCAGCCGCATCACCGTGTCGTCGAGGGCGCCCTCCACGGGAAGCCCTCCCGGCCCGCGCACGCCGCCGGCCGGCGCGGGCCGCGAGCGGATGGTGCAGCGGCCCAGCAACTGGCGCAGCGCCAGCGGCAGTTCGGCCGCGTCCAGGGCGGTGCGGGCGGCGAGGGAGAGGACCCGGGTCGGCGCGTCCACCAGGTCGTGCGCGTCGGCCCGCTCGATCCAGGTGTCGCTGCCGCCGGCCGACGAGACCGCCGTGATGATCGCGGAGGCCGGCAGTTCGCCCGGGGCCCGCAGCAGGAACTCGTCCACCGTGCCCGCGGCCAGCGGATGCGTCTGGAGACTGAGGATGTCGACCCGGTGTCCGGCCAGGGCCGCGCACAGGGCGGCCAGCGATCCCGGTTCGTCCTTCACCGTGGTCCGCATCCGCCACAGCGTGTTCGCCCCCGGCACCGGCTCCGGTGCCGGGGACTCGGTATCACTCGTCGGCGGCGCGTGTTCGTGGCGTCGTGATCGCCGCGCCCGGAACGCCTCCGCGAACCGCTGCCACGGGGTGGTGGGGCGGCAGTCGTCGTTCCGGTGCGGCACTTGGGTCACTTCTCGCGTCATGCACCCACTGTGACGGAACGGTGTTGCGTGATCGAGAACGCATTGTGACCAGGGGGTAAAGGGGGCAGTTTCCCCCCATTGTCGACGCTTCAAACGTTGCGCTGTGTGCCTACTGGCCGACCCGGCCGGGCTGGAGGACCTTGGTGTACAACACGGTGCCGTCCTGCTCGCGCAGACGCACCGTCAGCTCGCCGCTGCCGCCGTCGATGTCGACCTCGCCGAAGAACTGGTAGCCGCCCGCGGGCGAGACGTTGGCGGTGGCCGGGGCCTTCACGAACACGCGCTCGGGGCCGAAGGTGGCGTCCAGCGCGCTGGCCGGGAAGGCACCGGCGTTGAGCGGGCCCGAGACGAACTCCCAGAACGGTTCGAAGTCGGTGAAGGCGGCCTTCGACGGCTGGTAGTGCTGCGCCGAGGTGTGGTGCACGTCGGCGGTCAGCCACACCGTGCCGGTGATCCGCCGGTGCTTGATGTGCCGCAGCACCTCGGCGATCTGCAGTTCACGGCCGAGCGGCTTGCCGGGGTCGCCCTGCGCCACGGCCTCGATGTCCGTGCCGTCCGGCACGATCAGGCCGAGCGGCATGTCGGAGGCGATCACCTTCCACACCGCCCGCGAGCGGGACAGCTCGCGCTTGAGCCAGTCCAGTTGCTCGCGCCCCAGGATGCCCTGCGCGTCGACCGGCTGGGTGCCGGGGGAGTTGGCGTTGCGGTGGGTGCGCATGTCCAGGACGAAGACGTCCAGCAGCGGGCCGTGGTGCTGCACCCGGTAGACCCGGCCGTCGGGGCGGCGCAGCGTGGAGATCGGGAAGTACTCCGAGAACGCCTGACGGGCCCGGGCGGCCAGGACGTCGACGCGCTTCTCGGTGTAACGGGCGTCGGTGAGGATCTCGCCCGGGTACCAGTTGTTGGTGACCTCGTGGTCGTCCCACTGGATGATGGACGGCACCCGGGCGTTGAAGGCGCGCAGGTTCTCGTCCAGCAGGTTGTAGCGGAAGTTGCCGCGGAACTCCGCGAGCGTCTCGGCGACCTTGGACTTCTCCTCGGTGGTGATGTTCCGCCAGGTGCGGCCGTCGGGCAGGGCCACGCTCGCGCCGATCGGGCCGTCGGCGTAGATGTTGTCGCCGCTGCACAGGAAGAAGTCGGGGTCCAGGGCGGCCATCGCGTTGTAGATGGTGTAGCCGCCGAACTCCGGGTTGATGCCCCAGCCCTGGCCGGCCAGATCGCCGGACCAGACGAAGCGCACGCCGTCGCGGCGCTTCACGGAGGCCGTGCGGAAGGTGCCGGTGACCGGCTCGCCCGTGCGGCGCGGGTCGTCCGGGTCGGCGAGCAGCACGCGGTAGTGGATCTGCTCGCCGGGCGGCAGTCCGCGCAGCCGGGTCGTGCCGGTGAAGTCCGTGCCGGAACCCAGCAGCGGGCCGTGCCATCTGCGCGGGTTGCGGAACGACTCGGTGGCCGACGTCTCGACGATCATCCGGGCCGGCCGGTCGGAGCGCACCCACACCAGCCCGGAGTCGCGGGTCACGTCTCCCGTCTGGACGCCCCACGCCGCGCCGGGACGGCCCGAGCGCGCGAAGGCGGGCGCCGCGCCGAGCGCGGTGGGCAGGGACAGGGCCGCCGACGCGGCCAGGGAACCGCGCAGGACGCTACGGCGCCCGGGGAACGGACGGTGGGACATGGATACGCCTCCAGGGACGGGATCCGGCTAGTGTGCGGAACCACACCTACTGGCACGCCGCAGCGCACACACGAACCCCAAGTGAACAACCGGCCGCGGGGTGAGGGAACCCGGCGGGGCGTCCGCGTCAGCCGGTGGCGGCCTGCGCCATCAGCCGGACGCCCTCGGCGATCCGGGCGGGCGGCACGTGCGCGTAGCCCAGGACCAGCCGTATCTCCTTCGCCCCGGCGTCCTCCCCGCGGGCGTGGGCGTAGGCCGACAGCGGGCGCACCGCCACTCCGGCCGCCGCCACGCGCGCGAGGAACCGCTCCTCGGGGCCGTACCGCTGCGGCAGCGTGGCGATGACGTGCAGTCCCGCCGCGATCCCGGACACCCGGGAGCCGGGGAAGTGCGTGTCCAGGGCCGCTGCCAGCGCGTCCCGCCGCTCGCGGTAGGCGCGCTGGCAGCGGCGCAACTGGCGGTCGTAGTCGCCGCGTTCCAGGAAACGGGCGAACAGGGCCTGGTCCAGAGCCGGGTGGCCGAGATCCATGGTGCGTTTGCGTTCGACGACGTCGTCCGTCCACGACCGGGGCACCAGCAGCCAGCCCAGCCGCAGGCCCGGGGCGAGCGACTTGCTGACCGAGCCCGTGTAGGCCACGCGGTCCGGGTCGAGTCCCTGGAGGGCGCCGACGGGGGCGCGGTCGTAGCGGAAGTCGCCGTCGTAGTCGTCCTCCAGGACGATGCCGTCCACGGACCGCGCCCAGTCCAGCAGCGCGGCACGGCGGCGGGCCGAGTAGGCGATGCCGGTGGGGAACTGGTGGGCCGGCGTCGTCACCACGGCCCGGACGCCCGACGCCCGCAGCGGCTCCAGGGCGAGTCCCTCCTCGTCCACGGGCACGGGCACGGCCTCGACCCCGGCGGCCGCGTACAGCGTGTCGTGCTGGGGGCTGCCGGGATCCTCGACGCCGACCGAGCGCAGCCCGCGCGCGTGCAGCGCGAAACCGAGCAGGGTTGTCGCCTGGGCGACCCCGGAGACCACCACGATCCGCTCCGGGTCGGCCACCACGCCCCGCCGCCGGGCCAGCAGTTCGGCCAGCGCGGTGCGCAGCCGGGGCAGCCCGCGCGGATCCGGATAGCCCAGCTCCTGGTGCGGCAGCTCCGCCAGCACACCGCGCTGCGCGGCCGCCCACGCGGTGCGCGGGAAGAGCGCCAGGTCCGGCGTCCCGGGCACGAAGTCCGCGCGGGCGCCGGGCGCGCGCGGGGCGAGGTCGTGCGCGCGCGGCGGCGCGGCCCGCACGGCCGCGCCCACCCAGGTCCCGGAGCCCCGGCCGCTGCGCAGATAACCCTCCGCCGTCAGCTGCTCGTACGCCTCCGTGACGAGCCCTCGGGACACTCCCAGGTCGGCCGCGAGGTCCCGGCTCGACGGCAGCCGGGCGCCCGGTGCCAGCCGGCCCGAGCGGACCGCCTCGCGCAGCGCCGCCTGGAGGGACCGGCCACGCGTGCGGGCCGGTGCCGCCACGGCGGGGAGCAGCAGCTCCCAGGCGGCGGACGCGGCACCTGCGCCCGGTTCGCTCTGCGTCGGCCTCATGAGGAGAGACCCTAAGTGCTCCCCCGCAGGGGCGGCCGCCGCCCCGGGGTCAGCGGCTGCCGTCGAGGACGACCCGGGCCACCAGCGCCGGGTCGTCGTTCATCGGGACGTGACCGCAGCCGGGCAGCTTCACCAGCCGGGCCTTGGGGATGACGGTCTTGGCGCGCACGCCCTGGCGGGGGATGAGCAGCCGGTCCCGGCTGCCCCACGCCACGGTGACCGGCGTGCCCACGATGTCGTCGGTGAACTGCACGGTCCGGCCCGAGCGGAGCGTCTCCGAGAAGCCCTGGGCCCGTGCCAGCGCGAGCGTCTCGGCGGCCACGGCCTCGGGCGAACGGCGGCCCGGGCGGGCATAGATGGTGCTGGTCAGCAAGGTGCGCCCGAGCGCGGGCCGGGCCAGCCGCTCGACCACGGGCGGCGGGATCCGCCGGGCGATCCGCCGCATCGCGCTCAGCACCGTGAAGGCGTACCGCCGCTCGGCGTCGTTCCAGAACCCGGCGGGGGACAGGGCCGTGACGGAGCGGACCAGCCGCGCCCGTGCCAGGTCCAGGGCCAGCAGGCCGCCCAGCGAGTTGCCCGCCACGTGCGGCCGCTCGATCTCCAGCGCGGCGCACAGCCCCACCAGCACGGCGTTCATCGTCGGCAGGTCGTGGGCCATGCCGTCCGGGAGCGCCGGCGACTCACCGCAGCCGGGCAGGTCCACGGCGATGACGTCGCGCTCGGCCGCCAGCGCGGGCAGCACCGGGTCCCAGGCCTGCCGGTGGTGGCCGATGCCGTGCAGCAGCAGGAGCGGTGCGCCGCTGCCCCGGCGCGTGTACGCGAGGGTCACGCGCTGCTCGCCGTGCGCGGTGGCGACTTCGAAGGAGACGGTGGTGGGCATGCGGTGCTCCTCGGCTGGACTCGCGGGCGGACGCTGTAGACAGCTTGTCAGCAATTGCTACCGGTCGGTAGCCCCAGGGTGCTTCATCATGGCCCGTTCCGGCCCAACCCGGCCGGGACCGGCCGCCGTTCTGTCCGACAAGGGGCGATTCCGCCTGGACAGGGCCGCTGCCGTGGGCTGGGATGGAGCCGTGACCACCGAGACCGCGACCGACGTCTTCGAAGCCCACCGCCCCGTCCTGCTGGGCGTCGCCTACCGCATGCTGGGCCGCGTGGCCGACGCGGAGGACGTCGTCCAGGACGCCTGGCTGCGCTGGTCCGGAGCCGACCGCGCGGACGTGCGCGAGCCGCGCGGCTACCTCGTCCGGATCACCACCCGTCTCGCCATCGACCGGCTGCGCCAGATCAAGGCCCGCGGAGAGACCTACGTCGGCCCCTGGCTGCCCGAGCCGTACGTCACCGACTTCGGCGCCACCGTGCCGGACACCGCCGAACGGGCCGTGCTCGCCGACTCCGTCTCGCTCGCCGTCCTCGTCGTCCTGGAGTCCCTGTCACCGCTGGAACGGGCGGTGTTCGTGCTGCGCGAGGCCTTCGGCTTCCCCTACGCCGACATCGCCGCCATGATCGACCGCGGCGAACCGGCGGTGCGTCAGCTCGCCGGGCGGGCCCGCAGGCACGTCGAGGAGGGCAGGCCGCGCTACGAGGTCGACCCCGCCCAGCGCCGCGACCTCACCGAACGGTTCCTGGCCGCCGCCGCGGACGGCGACCTCGAAGGGCTGCTGGCGCTGCTGGCCCCGGACGTCCGGCTCGTCGGCGACAGCGGCGGCAAGGCGCGGGCGCCGCTGCGGGTGCTGCAGACCGCCGACAAGGTGGGCCGTTTCCTCGTGGGCGCCGCGCGCAAGGGCCTGCGGGATTTCTCCGTGCGGTTCCTGGAACTCAACGGCGGCCCGGCCGTGCTGGTCCTGTCCGGCGACAAGCCCGACTCGGTCTTCCAGCTCGACGTCGCCGGGGGACGCATCCAGGCCGTCTACGTCGTCCGCAACCCCGACAAGCTGCGCTCGCTGGCCGTCTGACGCGGGGCGGGGCGGCCTTCACGACGGCCGCATTGCGGTGCCGTGAACGTTCCCGGCATTGGTCTTGACCAAGCATCAGGGCCGCCCTATGGTCGCAGATAAGTGCAACAACCTTTAATAAACAAGGGCGCTAAATCGCCGCCGACCACGGCTCTTGCGGAGGACAGGGTGGGGACCACGCAGCTGGAATCGGTGCCGGAACCGAAGTACTGGCATCTCAAGACCGTGCTCAGCCAAGCGCTCGACTCGGAGTTCTCGGTGGGGGAGATCCTGCCCAACGAGCGCGATCTGGCGGCCCGCTTCGGCGTCGCCCGCGCGACCCTCCGCCAGGCTCTGGAACAGCTCGAACTGGAAGGCAGGCTGCAGCGCCGCCGCGGGGTCGGCACGACCGTCGCCCCGCCGCGCATGGGCGTCTCCCTCGGCACCGGCCCGCACGTCTGGCCGGGCGGCCCCGACGACGCCTGGCAGCCGGTCGACTGCACGACGGCGGTGCCGCCCGCGGCCGTCGCCGAGGTCCTGGAGACGGGCCCGGACGAGCCGGTGCACATCGTGCGCCGCTCCCGTGTCTCGCACGGCCGGCCGGTGGCCGCCGAACTGCTCTACGTCCCGCAGTTCTCGGTGCCCGAGCTGTCCGGCATCGACGCCCCGTCCGGGGCGGCACGCGCGCGTGCGGTGCTGCGCGAGCTGCAGCGGCCGGCCCTGGAGCGGCAGGAGAACGCGGTGGAGCTCGGCTCCGCCGGGGCCGACGACGCGAAGGAGCTGGACCGGCTGCCCGGGGCGCCCGTCCTCGTCGTCACGACCCGGTTCGTCGCGGCCGGGCGCACGGCCGCGCTGTCGGTGGCCACGTACCGCGCCGACACGTGCCGGCTGACCTTCGGCGACGCGGGGGGCGTGGAGATCCACGCCGGGCCGCAACGGAAGGCGTCCTGAGACGCCGCCGGAAGCGCCGAAGGCCTCGGAAGCGCCGTGGGCGCGGGACGGCCAGAAGCTCAGGGACCGAGGCCGGGGGCGAAGCTGGAGGGCCCCACGCCGGAAGGCCCGACGCTAGAACGGCGTTGCCCTGCCCTCCACCGTGAAGAGTTGTTCCTCCACGTGGTCCAGGGCGAGGCGCAGGGCTCCCGTTGCCACGGCCGCGTCGCCGAGGCGGGAGAGGGTCACCTGCGGGGGGCGCAGACAGTACCGGGCGAGTTCCTGGCGGAGGGGGTCCAGGACGCCGTCCAGGCCCGCCGCCCAGCCGCCGATGACGACGAGCTCCGGGTCCAGGGCGAGGGCGAGGGCCGCCACGTCGTGGACCAGGCGCTGGATGAAGCGGTCGACGGCGGCCCGGGCCCGCTGGTCGCCCTCGCGGGCCTGTGCGAAGACCTCGGCGACCGCCTGCTCGTCGAGGGGGTGCAGGGGCTCGTCCGTGGTCGACAACAGCGTCTCGGGCGTCACCTCGCGGCCCAGCAGGTGCAGCGCCCCGATCTCCCCGGCCGCGCCGCCGTAGCCCCGGTGCAGCCGCCCGCCGATCAGCGAACCGGCGCCCGGGCTCAGCCCCGCCAGCACGTACACCACGTCGTCGGACTCGGTGGCCGCGCCCTTCCAGTGCTCGGCGACGGCCGCCGCGTTGGCGTCGTTCTCCACCAGCACCGGGCACTTGAACGACCGGCTCAGCCGTTCGCCCAGCCGCAGCCCCGTCCACCCCGGCAGGGCGGTCCCCAGCCGTACCGTGCCGTCGGCCTCGACGATCCCGGGCGTCGCCACGCCCACGGCCCGCAGCGAGCCCCGTGCGACCCCGGCCCGCCGCAGCAGCTCGGCGACGGCCCCGCGCAGCCGCTCCAGCCGCTCGTCGGCCTCCGTCGTCTCCGCCACCTCCTTGGCCTGCGAGCCGATCACCCGGCCGTCCAGGTCGGACAGGAGCACGGCCACGCGGCGCGCGCCGACCTCCACGCCGAGCAGATGCCCGGCCTCCGCCCGGAACCGGAACCGCCGCGCCGGCCGCCCCTGCCGCCGGGCCGCCCCCTCCTCGGCCGCCTTCTCGACGACCAGACCGGCCTCGATGAGCCCCTCCACGACGCCCTCGACCGTCGGTCTCGACAGGCCCGTCACCCGGGTGATCTCGGTCAGCGTCGCGCAGTCCGTGGCACGCAGCGCGTGCAGCACCACCGCGGAGTTGATCCTTCGCAGCAGCGAGGGATCCCCGCCGGTCAGCCGCCCCACCGTCCGTCCTCCCAGGTCGTGCGCGTGTTGGCCGGATCGTACTTCGGCACGGCGCGCCCGGCGAGGGGCGGGGGCCGCGTGCCCGTCCGCCGCGCCGCGTCGCCGCGGCCGATCAGCCGGGTGCCACGAACCCCGACTCGTACGCCGCGATCACCGCCTGCGTGCGGTCCCGTGCCCCCAGCTTCGCCAGCACCGCGCTGACGTGCGACTTCACGGTCTCCGTCCCGACGACCAGCCGGTGTGCGATCTCCGCGTTGGACAGTCCCCGCGCCATCAGCCGCAGCACCTCCGACTCGCGCTCGGTCAGCTGGGCCCGCTCCATCGCGGCCCGCGCCGCGCGGTTGCCGCCGTTGTCGCCGTACTCGGCGGCCAACTGCCGCACCGACGCCGGGAACAGCAGCGACTCGCCCTCCGCGATCAGCCGTACCGCGTGCACGATCTCCGCGGGCCGGGCCCGCTTCAGCAGGAACCCGTCGGCGCCCGCGCGCAACGCCTCGTAGACGTACTCGTCGTTCTCGAAGGTCGTCACCACGAGGATGCGCGGCGGCTCGTCGACCGTCCGCAGCAGCGCCCGGGTGGCCTCGATGCCGTCCAGCAGCGGCATCCGCACGTCCATGGCCACCACGTCCGGCCGCAGTCGCCGCACCAGCGGGATCACGGCGGCCCCGTCGGCCGCCTCCCCGACCACCTCGATGTCGGGCTGCGCCTCCAGCACGGCCCGCAGACCCGCGCGCACGAGGGGCTCGTCGTCGACGAGGAGAACGGTGACCGGCATCGGACCAGCGTAGATCAACTCAGGGGCAGCTCGGCATGGACCTGCCAGTCGCCGGCGTCCGGTCCGGTCCGGGCCCGCCCGCCGAGCAGGGCGGCGCGCTCGCGTATGCCGCGCAGGCCGCTGCCGCGCCCGGGACCCGGTGTCCCCCCGGGCAGCGGATTGCGGACCGCGAGGACGAGCCTGTCGTCGGCGACCCGCACCCGCACCCGGACCGGGACCGCCCCCGCGTGC
This sequence comes from Streptomyces sp. XY006, assembly GCF_002237655.1. Taxonomy (GTDB): domain Bacteria; phylum Actinomycetota; class Actinomycetes; order Streptomycetales; family Streptomycetaceae; genus Streptomyces; species Streptomyces levis. Next base: position 174,791 of record NZ_NOKT01000012.1, on the reverse strand, counting down.
CGCAGCACGTTCGTGAGCGCCTCCTGAAGGATGCGGTAGCCCTCCCGGGACACCGGCCCGGGCACCGCGTCCACCGGACCCGTCACCTCGGCGTCGACCTGCGCACCCGAGGAACGCGCGGACTCCAGCAGCCGGTCGGCGTCCGCCAGGGTCGGTCTGGCGCCGACTGGCTTCTCCGACTCGCGCAGCACGCCGAGCACCCGCTCCAGGTCCTCCAGGGCGGCCCGGCCGGTCTCCTCGATGGCGCTCAGCGCCCGGTCGGTGAAGGCGGGATCGCCCGCGGCCCGCGCGGCACCCGCCTGCACGACGGCGACCGTGAGCGCGTGGCCGATGGAGTCGTGCAACTCCCGGGCGATACGGGTGCGTTCCAGCAACTGCTCGGTCCGCTCCTCCAGCGCGGCGACCCGCTCGGCGGGGGAGGGGCCGAGGAGCCGCACGGCCAGCGCGGTGATGAGGTGACCCGACCAGACGACCACCACGGGCAACAGCAGCAGGGGCACGGGCGCGAGCAGGCCGTACCACCAGTGCTGCCCCGAGAGGTTCAGCAGCGCACCGCCCGCCGGGTTCCTGCCGAGGGCCGTCGTCATCAGGTCGATCGACAGCAGCGGCAACTGTACGGAGAGCATGGCCACGGCGTAGCCGATGACGAGCCGGGCCTGGAGCCACACCGCGGTGCGGCCCCGGTCGGCCCAGGTCGCCGACGGGGCCGCCATGATCTCCGCGCTCGCGTTGTCGTGCCGGTGGCCGATTAGCAGCAGCCGGGCCTGCAGCCCCTCCACGAGCCGCATCGCGGGCACGAGACCGGCCAGGCCCAGCAGCGCCGCCGCCGTGGCCTGTGTCCACCACGTCTCCTTGACGAACAGCCACAAGGACGGCCACACGACGGCCATGGCGAGATGCAGCCACCGGGTGTACGTCACCGCCCGCGTCAACGGGCGCAGCATGCGGACCATGGCGTCATCGTGCCAGCCGCCACCGACAGCGGACCTCCCCCGCACGGGGGAGACGATCTCCACCGCAGGGGGAGGCCCGGGCCCCGCACCGGCGGCCACGCTTGCCGCCATGACCAGCATCGACATCCAGGACCTCACCAAGGAGTTCGGCGGCCGGCGGGCCGTGGACCGGCTCTCGGTCCGTGTGCGGCCCGGCCGCGTCACCGGCTTCCTCGGCCCCAACGGCGCGGGGAAGTCCACCACCATGCGGCTGGTGCTCGGCCTCGACCGGCCGACGTCCGGGACCGCCACGCTCGGCGGCCGCGCCTACCACGACCTGCGCGAACCCCTGCGGCACGTGGGCGCCCTGCTCGACGCGCAGGCCGCGCACGGCTCGCGTACCGCCCGCGACCACCTCCGGATCCTGGCGGTGAGCAACCGCATCCCGGACCGCCGGGTCGACGAGGTCCTCCGGGAGACGGGCCTGGCGTCCGTGGCCCGCCGCCGCGTGCGGACGTACTCGCTGGGCATGCGGCAGCGGCTCGGCATCGCGGCCGCCCTGCTGGGCGACCCCGAAGTGGTCATGCTGGACGAGCCGTCCAACGGACTCGACCCCGAAGGCATCGTGTGGATCCGGCGGTTGCTGCGCCGCCTCGCGGGGGAGGGGCGCACGGTGCTGGTCTCCAGCCACCTGATGAACGAGACCGCGTCCTTCGCCGACCACCTCGTCGTCCTCGGCCGCGGCCGGCTCCTCGCCGACACCCCGATGCGGGACTTCATCCACGCGCGCGTGCGCCCCCGCGTACGGATCCGCACGACCGACCCCGCCGCCCTGAGCAGCGCCCTCGCCCGGCACGGCCACGACGTCGTGGAACACCCGGACGGGCACTGGACCGTGCACCACGCGCGCGTGGACGACATCGGCCGCATCACCTCGGCGGCCGGGATCCCCGTCCTCGAACTCGCCGCCGAAGAGGCCACGTTGGAGCAGGCTTACTTCGACCTCACCGGGGACCGGACCGAGTTCACCGCACAGCCGCAGGAGGCCTGACCATGGACCACACGCCCGTACTCCGCTCCGAGTGGCTGAAGATCCGCACCCTGCGGTCCCTGGCCGGAGCGCTCCTGGCCCTGTTCGCCGCCACCACGGCGTTCTCCGCGATCGCCGGCGCCTCCGACACGTCGGACCCGGGCTTCGACCCGCTGTTCACGGCCCTGACCGGTGTCATACCGGGGCAGATCGCTGCCGTCTCCTTCGGCGCGACGGCCGTGTCGGCGGAATTCCACCCGGGTGCGCTGCGGCTCTCGCTGGCCGCGGTGCCACGGCGGGGCCGGTGGTTCGCGGCCAAGGCGGCCGTCATCGCCGCGGCGGTGTTCCCGGTGGGGCTGGTGACGGCTGCGGCGGCTCTCCTCGCGGCGCGGGCGGGGCTCGGCACGGCGGCCGGCCGGCTCGACGCCGCGGAGCAGGTGCGCGCCGTCGTGGGCTGCGCCGTCTACCTGACGCTGATGGCCCTGTGCGCGGCGGGGGTCGCCGCGCTCCTGCGCAGCGGAGTCGCCGCACTGTCCCTGCTGATCCCGTTCCTCCTCGTCGTGTCCTTCGTGATCGGCGACGCGACGGGCACGGTCGCCGACTTCCTTCCCGACAAGGCGGGCCAACTGGTCCTCCACGAGCGGCCCGACGGGACCCTGGGCCCCTGGTCCGGACTCGCGGTGACCGCGCTGTGGGCGGGTGCCGCCCTGCTGCTGGGAGGGTGGCGCCTGCGGCGCGCGGACGCCTGACCGCGGCCCTGGCCGGGACCGGCCTGATGCCCCGCCAAGTGTCAGTGGGGGCGGGTTTACTGGAGACATGAACATCGCCCGGCACATCGCTCTCATCGACGAGCTGTGCTACCGCCCCTTTCCGGCGGAGCACGGCCCGTCGGACGTCGGCGCCTCGTGGCCCGGCCGGCACGTCGCGGTGCTGGACGCCGCGGCGGACGGCGACCCGGCGCGGTGGGCGGTGGTGGTGGACCAGCTGGAGAAGGACCGGGACGCCGTCTGCGAGCTGCTGGCCTCGCGCTGGGGAGACACCCCGCCGTACAGCCTGCAGACCGTCCTGCTGCGGACCGGGCAGGAGGAGATACCCGCGCCGTGGGCCGAGTTGAGCGTGCGCGCCCGTCTCGCGTACGTGTGGGAGGTCGAGGGCACCGGCCGCTGGGTCGCCGTGGCGGTCACCGACCGCGACCCGCCCCGGGATCTCCAACTGCTCGCGCTGATCACGGACATCGCCCCGCCATGACGGGGGCGCCGGCGCCGTGACCGGGACCCGTCGGCCGGGCGGCCGGCGGTTCAGCGGCCGGCGGTGAGCGGTCGACCGGGGCCCGGCGGTGAGCGGTCGACCGGGGCCCGGCGGACCGGCTGACCCGGCCGATCAGTCCTCGGCGGCTTCCCGCAGGCGGGCGAATTCCTCCGCCATCGTCTCGGCCGTCCAGTGCGCGTTGAGTCCGCTCGGATTGGGCAGCACCCACACGCGCGTGTCCCCGATCGTCCGAGCCTGCGGCCCGACCCGGGCCTTGCGGTCGTCGAACGCCGCGCGGTACGCGGTCACCCCCACCACCGCCAGCCAGCGCGGCCGCAGCCGCCCCACCTTCAGCGCGAGCAGCCGGCCGCCCTCGCGGTACTCCTCGGCGCTCAGCTCGTCGGCCCGGGCGGTCGCCCGCGCCACGACGTTCGTGATGCCGAGCCCGTAGGACAGCAGCTCCTGCTGCTCGGAGGGCTTCAGGAGCCGGGGGGTGAACCCGGACCGGTGCAGCGCCGGCCAGAAGCGGTTGCCCGGGCGGGCGAAGTGATGGCCCGTCGCGGCCGTCATCAGACCGGGGTTGATGCCGCAGAACAGCACACGGAGGCCGTCCGCGACGACGTCCGGCACGAGACGGTCGCGGGCGGCCTCCAGCTCCTGCCGGGTGAAGCGGGTCAGAGGATCGCCCCGGGGGTGTAGCCCGCCGCCTGGGGGTGCTGCTTGACGATCTCCTCGATCCGCCCGACGACCACACCGACCTGGTCGGCGGCGGCGCCCGTGAAGGACAGCTTGTCAGCCATCAGCGCGTCCAGCTGGGCACGGTCCAGCGGGATGCGGGCGTCGGCGGCCAGCTTGTCGAGCAGTTCGTTGCGCTCGGCGCCCTGCTCGCGCATGGCGAGCGCGGAGGCGACGGCGTTCTCCTTGATCGCCTCGTGCGCGAGCTCCCGGCCGACGCCCGCGCGCACGGCGCCCATCAGCACCTTGGTCGTGGCGAGGAACGGCAGGTAGCGGTCCAGCTCCCGGGCGACGACCGCCGGGAACGCGCCGAACTCGTCGAGCACCGTCAGGAACGTCTCCAGCAGACCGTCCAGCGCGAAGAACGCGTCGGGCAGCGCGACCCGGCGCACCACCGAGCAGGACACGTCGCCCTCGTTCCACTGGTCGCCCGCCAGCTCGCCGGTCATCGAGGCGTAGCCGCGCAGGATGACCATCAGGCCGTTGACGCGCTCGCAGGAGCGGGTGTTCATCTTGTGCGGCATCGCCGAGGAGCCGACCTGGCCGGGCTTGAAGCCCTCCGTGACCAGCTCGTGCCCGGCCATCAGCCGGATCGTCTTGGCCAGCGACGAGGGCGCCGCCGCCAGCTGCACCAGCGCGGTGACGACCTCGTAGTCCAGGGAGCGCGGGTAGACCTGGCCGACGGAGGTGAACGCCTGGGAGAAGCCCAGGTGCGCGGCGATCCGCTGCTCCAGGTCGGCGAGCTTCGCGGCGTCGCCGCCCAGCAGGTCGAGCATGTCCTGCGCGGTGCCGACCGGGCCCTTGATGCCGCGCAGGGGGTAACGGCCCAGCAGTTCCTCGACGCGGCCGTAGGCGACGAGCAGCTCGTCGGCGGCGGTCGCGAAACGCTTGCCCAGGGTGGTGGCCTGCGCGGCCACGTTGTGGGAGCGGCCGGCCATGACCAGCTCGCCGTACTCGCCGGCCAGCTTGCCCAGGCGCGCCAGGACCGCCACCGTGCGGTCGCGCATCAGCTCCAGGGAGAGCCGGATCTGCAGCTGCTCGACGTTCTCGGTGAGGTCGCGGGAGGTCATGCCCTTGTGCACGTGCTCGTGCCCGGCGAGGTCGTTGAACTCCTCGATCCGCGCCTTCACGTCGTGGCGCGTGACCTTCTCGCGCTCGGCGATGGAGGCGAGGTCGACGGTGTCCAGGACACGCTCGTAATCGGCGAGCGCCGCGTCCGGCACCTCGATCCCGAGGTCCTTCTGGGCGCGCAGCACGGCGAGCCAGAGCTGCCGCTCCAGCCTCACCTTCTGCTCGGGCGACCAGAGCGTGGCGAGCTCGGCGGAGGCGTAGCGTCCGGCGAGGACGTTCGGGATGCGGGGCTTGGCGGGAGCGGAAGTCACGTGCACGGATTCTACTGGCGATTCGTGCAGGCCAGCGCAGCGGGTGGGTTCGTCGGAACCTACGAGAGCGCCCCGGGTGCGGCCGAAGCGCGGGCGGAGCGGGCCCGGCGCGGTCGTCGGGGCACGGCGGAGCCGCAGGTGGCGGCCCGCTACGCCAGGTCCTCCCACGGCAGCAGGTCCGGCCGCTTGGGCGGGAGGCCGTCGCCCGAGGAGCGGCCCGTCAGCCGGCGGCCGATCCACGGCAGCAGGTGCTGCCGGGCGAACCGCACGTCCGCCGTGCGCCGCATGACCCAGCCCGGGGGCAGCGTGGCCGGTATCGGCGTGCGCCACTCCGGGTCCTCGGGCTCGTGGCCGAGCGCCTGCCACACCGCCTCGGCGACCCGGCGGTGGCCCTCGGCCGTCAGGTGCAGCCGGTCCACGTCCCACAGCCGCGGGTCGGAGAGCGAGGGGGCGCCGTACAGGTCGACGACGAGGGCGCCGTGCCGTGCGGCCAGCTCGTCGACGCAGGCGAACAGCTCCTCCATGCGCGGCCGGAACCGCTCCAGGACCGGGCCCTGGCGGCCCGGGCTGCGCATCAGCACGAGCTGCCGGCAGGCGGGCGCCAGCTTCTCCACGGCCTCCTCCAGCAGGCCGCGCACCCGCCCCATGTCGCACTTGGGCCGCAGGGTGTCGTTCAGCCCGCCGACCAGGGTGATCACGTCGGCGCCCATGGCCGCCGCGACGTCCACCTGCTCGTCGACGATCTGGCGGATCAGCTTGCCGCGCACCGCGAGGTTGGCGTACCGGAAGCCGGGCGTACGGGCGGCCATCCGCGCGGCGAGCAGGTCGGCCCAGCCCCGGTAGGTGCCGTCGGGGAGCAGGTCGGACATGCCCTCGGTGAAGGAGTCGCCGAGCGCGACCAGACTGGTGTAGGCGGGGTTCGTGTCCATGGCGGCGGAAATACTATCCCGTGCACATACCCAGCAGTCGGTCGCCCGTCCCCGGGCACCGGTGTGCAGTCGCTCGCGCGTCCCCGGGCACCGGCCGTCCGGTGGCTCACGCCCGCTGCCCGAACAGCTCCCGCAGCACGTCCTCCATGGTCACCAGCCCGGACAGCCGTCCGTCCGAGCCGAGGACGGCGGCGAGGTGCGTGCGGCTGCCCCGCATGGCCGTGAGGACGTCGTCCAGCGGCGTGTGCTCCCGCACGCGCGCGATGGACCGCATGTCGCGCAGCCGGAACGGCACATCGCGCCCGAGGGCGTCCAGGGCGTCCTTCACGTGCAGATAGCCGACGATCCGCCGCCCCTCGTCCACCACCGGGAACCGGGAGAACCCGGACTCCGCCGACAGCCGCTCCAACTGCTCGGGGGTCACCCCCACGCGCGCGTAGACCACGCGTTCCAGCGGCAGCACCACGTCACGCACCGGGCGGCGGCCCAGTTCCAGCGCGTCGTGCAGCCGCTCCTGGGCGCGGTCGTCGATGAGCCCGGCCTCGCTGGAGTCCTTCACGATCCGGGCTATCTCGGCGTCCGAGTAGGAGGCGGCGACCTCCTCCCGGGCCTCCACGCGCAGCAGCTTCAGCAGCACGTTCGCGAAGGCGTTCACCGTGAAGATCACCGGCCGCAGCGCCCGGGACAGCGCCACCAGGGGCGGGCCGAGGGCCAGCGCGCTGCGCACCGGCTCGGCCAGCGCGATGTTCTTCGGCACCATCTCGCCGAGCAGCATGTGCAGATACGTCGCCAGGGACAGCGCGATCACGAAGGACACCGCGTGCCCGGCGCCCTCGGGCACCCCCATGGCGTGGAACGCCGGCTCCAGCAGGTGCGCGATCGCCGGCTCGGCGACCACGCCCAGCACCAGCGTGCACAGGGTGATGCCGAGCTGCGCGGCCGCCATCAGCGCGGACACGTGCTCCAGCCCCCACAGCACGCTCTTGGCGCGCCGGTCGCCCTGGTCGGCGTAGGGCTCGATCTGGCTGCGGCGCACCGAGATCAGCGCGAACTCCGCACCGACGAAGAAGGCGTTGACGACGAGCGTCGCCAGACCGATCAGCAGCTGGACGGCGGTCACAGCTCCACCCCCTTCTCGTCGCGCTCCATGCCCGGCTGCTCGTCGTCCAGGGGCGCGCGCAGCAGGACGCGGGCGGCCCGGCGGCCCGTGGCGTCCAGGACCTCCATCCGCCAGCCGGCGACCTGGAGGGTGTCACCCGCGGCCGGTATGCGGCCGAGTTCCGTCGCCACCAGCCCGGCGAGCGTCTCGTAGGGCCCCTGCGGGGCGCGCAGGCCGACGCGCTCCAGATGGTCCACGCGGGCGGAGCCGTCGGCCGAGTAGAGGGGGTGCCCGCTCTCGTCCGTACCGGCCGGCGCGATGTCCGGCAGCTCGTGCGGGTCGTGCTCGTCGCGCACCTCGCCCACGACCTCCTCGACGATGTCCTCCAGGGTGGCCACGCCCGCGGTGCCGCCGTACTCGTCGATCACGACGGCCATGGTGCGCTTGCCGGAGAGCCGGTCCAGGAGACGGTCGACGGTGAGCGTCTCGGGGACCAGCAGCGGCTCGCGCATCAGCTCGGAGACGTGGATCCTGGTCCGGTGCTCGGCCGGCACCGCCAGCACGTCCTTCACGTGCGCGGTGCCGACGACCGAGTCGAGCGTCCCGCGGTAGACGGGGAACCGGGACAGGCCGGTCGCCCGGGTCGCGTTGGCCACGTCCTCCAGGGTCGCCTGCACCTCCAGGGCGACCACCTGCACCCGGGGCGTCATCACGTTCTCCGCGGTCAGGTCGGCGAGGTTCAGCGTCCGCACGAACAGCTCGGCGGTGTCGGCCTCCAGGACGCCCTCCTTGGCGGAGTGCCGGGCGAGCGCCGCCAGCTCCTGCGGTCCGCGCGCCGAGGCCAGCTCCTCGGCGGGCTCGACGCCGATCCGGCGCACGACCCGGTTCGCCGTGTTGTTGAGGTGCGTGATGAAGGGGCGGAACGCGGCGCTGAACCCGCGCTGCGCGTTGCCCACGGTCCTGGCGACCGTCAGCGGCGAGGAGATCGCCCAGTTCTTCGGCACCAGTTCGCCGACGACCATCAGGAACACTGTCGACAGGGCCGTGCCGATCACCAGCGCGAGACTGCGCGACGCCGACTGCGAGACACCGGCGTCCTGCAGCGGACCGGCGATCAGCGCGGCGATGGACGGCTCGGCCAGCATGCCGACGACCAGGTTCGTGACGGTGATGCCGAGCTGCGCGCCGGAGAGCTGGAACGTCAGGTTCCGTACGGCCTTCAGCGCGCCCTGGGCGCCGCGTTCGCCGCGCTCCACCGCACGCTCCAGCTCCGCGCGCTCGACCGTGGTGAGGGAGAACTCGGCGGCCACGAAGGCGCCGCAGGCCAGCGAGAGCAGGATCGCGGCCAGCAGGAGCAGCACTTCGGTCATCGGTTCACCCCCGTTCCATGGTTCTCCAGGACCGGGCGGGGCGCGCGACGGCGCGCGCGGGGAGGCTCGCCCATGGGCGGACGCTCACAACCTTTCATAAAGAACCGAGTGGCCATCCAAGAGTAAAGGATGGGCAAAGTCATCAGTCGGTCAGTGGTTTCACCCAGCGGCGCCACTGCTCCTCGGCCGCGTACCCGGCGGCGCCCCACGCGGCGTGCGCGGTCGCGTTGCGGGTGAGGACCATCGCGTCGGCCCGCCGCCCGCCGAGCCGTACGAACCGCTCCTCGGCGGCGGCGAGCAGCGCGGAGGCGATTCCCCGGCGGCGGTGGTCGGGGTGCACGGCCAGCCGGTACAGATGGCAGCGCCAGCCGTCGAACCCGGCGATGACCGTGCCGGCCAGCTCGCCGTCCCGCTCGGCCAGGACGAGCGCCTCGGGATCGCGCGCCACCAGCCGCTCCACACCGCCCCGGTCGTCACTGATGCTCGTGCCCTCGGCGGCCACCTTCCAGAAGGCCAGCACGGCGTCGAGGTCGTCCGGCGTCGCCGCCCGGATGCGCAGTTCGCTCATGCGGTGATCACACCACGCACCGTCCGGGCGGACAGGCCGTTTCAGGATGCGGACATCGACCGCCTGACCCGGCCGAGACCGCCTCGCACGCCCGCGACCGGCGCACCCGCCCGTGACCGCCTCACTCGTGCGCGATGGCCGCCAGTACGTTCATGCGCGAGGCGCGCAGCGCCGGCAGCAGCGCCGCCACGACCCCGACCACCGCCGAACCCACCACCACCGCGACGATCGTGAACCACGGGATCGCCAGGGCCGTCATCCCCTGCAGCGCCAGCACCTGCTGCATGCTCACGCCCCACACCAGCCCCAGCACGAGCCCCAGGACCGCGCCGAACACCGCGATCACCACCGACTCCAGCCGGATCATCCGCCGCAGCTGACGCCGGGCCAGTCCGATGGCCCGCAGCAGCCCGATCTCCCGGGTGCGCTCGACGACCGAGAGGGCCAGCGTGTTGACCACGCCGAGCACCGCGATGATGATCGCCAGCCCGAGCAGCGCGTACACCAGGTACAGCAGCACCGAGATCTGGTCGCGGACCAGCTGCTTGTAGTCGGCCAGGTCCCGCACCTGCACCTGGGGGTACGGCTCCAGGGTCTCCTCCAGGGCGGCGCGCAGGGAGGCGTCGCTCGTGCCCGGGGCGGCGTTGACGTACAGCGCGGAGTCCTGCCCGCCCGGCGCGTACCGCTCCAGGGTGGCCAGCCCGAAGTAGAGCCCGCCCTGGGTCCCGAAGCCCTCGGCGGAGTCCTGGTCGGTGAGCGCGCCGACCCTCAGCGTGGCGCTGCGTCCGCCCTGGAACCACACCGGCAGCGTGCTGCCCACCCGCACGCCGTGGTCGCGGGCGAAGTCCCGGTCCATGGCCAGCCGGCCCGGCGCGAGCGCGGCCGCGGTGTCCCCTCGCGTGTAGGTGATATTGGCGACCTCGTCGAGCCGCGGATCGTAGGCGGCGGCGGTGGTCTCCACGCGGTCGCCGTCCGGCAGCCGCACCGCCACCGGCGTGAACCGCCCGCGCACCACCAGGCCCACCCCGCCCGTCTCGCGCACCGCGTCGGTGACCTCCCGCGGGAACGGCAGGAAGTTGGTGTTCTGGACGACGAAGTCGGCCCCCAGCGTCCGGTCGATCTGCTGGTCGAAGGACCTGGTCATCGACTCGCTCGCCACCGACATCCCGCCGACCAGCGCGATGCCCACCATCAGCGCGGCCGCCGTCGCCCCCGTACGGCGCGGGTTGCGCAGCGCGTTGCGCTGGCTCATCCGGCCGATCGACCCGAACAGCGCGGGGAAGGCGGCGCCGAGGACCCGGATCACCGGACGCACCAGCAGCGGCCCGGCGATCACGGCCGCGATCAGGGTCAGCACCACCCCGAGCCCGAGCAGGGACGCCGCCGACGCCGTCCGCCCGGAGGCGGCGCATCCCGCGAGCGCCGCCGCTCCGGCCGCCCCGACGACCGCGCCCGCCACCGCGCGCACCCTCAGCGGACGGCCCACTCCGGCGACCTCGGCGTCCGAGAGCGCGGCCATCGGCGAGACACCCGCCGCCCGCCGCGCCGGGAGGTACGCGGCGACGAAGGTGACCCCGAGACCGACGACGTACGCCGCCACCGGTGTCACCCAGCCGATGACCATCTCGCCGGCGTCGATGTGGGTGCCGAGCAGGCCCATCAGGGCGATGAGCCCGGCCGCGAGCCCGATGCCGGCGGCCAGCCCCAGCGTGGAGCCGACCAGGCCGAGCAGGAACGCCTCGGTGAGGACGGAGCGGCGCACCTGGCGCCGGTCCGCCCCGAGCGCCCGCAGCAGGCCCAGCTCACGGGTGCGCTGGGCGATGAGCATGGAGAAGGTGTTGACGATCAGGAACACGCCGACGAGCACGGCGACCCCGGCGAAGCCGAGCATCACGTACTTGATGACGTCGAGGAACCCGCCGAGCTGTTCGACGTCCGACTCGGCCTGTTCACCGGCCGTCCGGAAGTCGTAGGCGTGCGGGCCGAGCGCGGCGGCCACGCGCTGCTTGAGCCGCTGGTCGCCGACGCCGTCCGCCGCGTCGACCGCCAGGGAGGTGGCGGCGTCCGGGGCGCCGAGCAGTTTCGTCCGGGCGGTGGGGGTGTCGAAGTAGATCCGGGCGGCGCCCGGGTTGGTGGTGGTGAAGGTGACGAGACCGACGACCCGGACGCGGAACGACCCAGGGGGAGCGATCACGGTGAGCGTGTCGCCGACGGCCACGTCCTCGCGGCCGGCGGTCTCCGAGTCGAGCAGGGCCTCGCCGGGTCCGCGCGGGGCGCGGCCCGAGGTCAGCTCCACCGGGCTGCGCGGGCCCGGCTGCCAGGCGTTGCCGAGCGTGGGCGCCCCGGTGGTCGGGCTCACCGACTCGTTGTCCTCGTCGGTGACGGTGAGGCCCTCCACCTTGACCTCGGCGCGGACGCCCGCGACACCGTCGACCCGGCGCACCCGGTCGGCGAGCGCCGCCGGCAGGGTCGCCGTCCGGCCCGAGGGCACCGCCTCGTCGAGATCCTCCTTCGGGCTGACCGTGACGTCCGCCGCGGTCGAGGCGAACAGCCGGTCGAAGGTGCGGCCGACCGTGTCGGAGAAGATCAGGCTTCCCGTGACGAACGCGACCGACAGCAGGACGGCCAGCGCCGAGAGCAGCAGCCGCCCCTTGTGGGCCAGGAAGCTCCTCAGGGTCGCCTTGAGCACCGGATCAGTTCTCCTCGGCCGGCGCCGGGGCGCCCTCGGACCGCGTGCGGATCACGTCGAAACGCTTCATACGTTCCAGTACGGCCTCCGCGGTCGGCCGTCGCATCTCGTCGACGATCCGGCCGTCCCCGAGGAACAGCACCAGATCCGAGTGGGCGGCGGCCCCCGGGTCGTGGGTGACCATGACGACGGTCTGCCCCAGCCGGTCCACCGCCTCGCGCAGGAAGCCGAGCACCTCCAGGCCCGCGCGCGAGTCCAGGTTGCCCGTCGGCTCGTCCGCGAAGATCAGCTCGGGCCGGGAGGCCAGCGCCCGCGCACAGGCCACGCGCTGCTGCTGGCCGCCGGACAGCTGCGACGGCCGGTGCCGCAGCCGGTCGCGCAGGCCCAGCGTGTCGATCACCCGGTCCAGCCACTGCGCGTCGGGCTTCCGGCCGGCGATGTCCATCGGGAGGGTGATGTTCTCCAGCGCGTTCAGGGTGGGGATCAGGTTGAACGACTGGAACATGAAACCGATCCGGTCCCGGCGCAGCCGCGTCAGCTCGCGCTCCTTCAGGCCCGTGATCTCGATGTCGCCGAGCCACACCTGACCGGCCGAGACCGTGTCGAGCCCGGCCAGGCAGTGCATGAGCGTGGACTTGCCGGAGCCCGACGGCCCCATCACCGCGGTGAACCGGCCGCGGACCACGTCCACGTCCACCGCGTCCAGGGCGAGCACGGCCGTCTCGCCGGACCCGTAGGCCTTGGTCAGACCGCGGGCCCGGGCCGCGATCCCGTCGGCCGGCGCGAGGCCGGGGGTGTGCTCCGCAGCAGGTGTCGACAAGGCCGCCTCCTTGAGGGTCGCGTCAGGACGTCCTGGCTCTGCCCGAGCGTAATGTGACCCGGCCCACACCCGGCATCCTCCGTGGGTCGGACCGCGGCCTTGCCGGTGCTAGCACCCGCGCGCTAGCTTCGAGGTATGGCGAAGACCCAGCTGAACGTGCGCGTCGACGAGGGCACCGCCCGCGCCGCCCGTGAGCGCGCCCTGGCCCGGGGGATGAGCGTCAACCGCTACATCGAGGAACTGGTCCGGCAGGACACCGGCGAGGTGGGCCACACGTTCGTGGAGGCCGCCGCCGACTTCATGAAGCAGTACGAGTCGGTCTTCGCCGAGGAGTTCGGCCCGGACGGCGACGGCCCGCGCGAAGGTCGCCCCTGAAGCGTTGAACAACCTGGAGATCGACCTCGCCTGGCTGCTGATGCTCGCCGAGCAGAAGACCCCCGGAGACCCCCAGGTCACCGACTGGGGAGCCCTCGTCGCCGCCGTCGCCCGCCATCAGGCCCGGATATTCGACGTCCCCGTCTACGACAGCCCGCACGCCCGCGCCGCCGCGCTGCTGCAACTGCTGATCCACGTCCCCGCGCTGGAGCGCTCCAACGCCCTGTTCGCCTCGGCCGTCGCCTACGCCTACCTCGTCGCCAGCGGCGCCAAGGTCGTCACCTCACCCGAACAGGTCCGCGACCTGGCCCGGCTGGTCAAAAGCGGCGAGGCGTCCGTCCACGACATCGAGCGGGAACTGCTCCAGTGGAGCCTGTGACGGGCAGGCCTAGGCGCTGACCCCCGGCCGCCACGCCGTGCCCAGGACGCAGTACGACGTGGGCAGTACCGGCCCCTGTTCCGGCATCAGCAGCCGCCGGTAGGGGCCGAGTTCGAAACCGGCCTCGCGCAACGCCCGCACCGGCTCGCGGGACAGATGGCAGCCCCCGCTCAGCAGCGGCCACACCGTCCGGTCCAGCGCGTGCTGCGTGGCGCCCATCGCCCGTCCGCCGCCCCGGCCGTGCTCGAAGAACCGCACCTCACCGCCCGGCCGCAGCACCCGCTTCAGCTCCGCGAGCGCCCGGGGCACGTCCCGCACGCTGCACAGCACCAGCGACACCACCGCCGCGTCGAAGCCCTCGCTCTTGACGGGCAGCGCCTCGGCCGCGCCCGGCACCACGTCCACCGGCACCTCGGCGCGCAGCGCTGCCTCCACGGCCAGCTGCCGCAGCCGCCGCTCCGGCTCGATGGCCACGACCTCCGAGACGGTGCCCGGGTAGTGCGCGAAGTTCAGGCCGTTGCCCGCGCCGATCTCGATCACCCGGCCCGACAGCCCGCCGAGCAGTCTCTCGCGCACCCGGCCCATGCCCATCCGCGTCTCCGCGGTGACGCTGACACGGGCGTAGCAGCGGGCGAACAGCGGATGGCGTACGGCGTCCCGCGGCAGCGTGCCGGAGCGGAGCGGCATGGGGACCTCCCTGGACAAGGCCGGCCTCACCCGCATTGTCCCCCGGACGGGCCCGGCCCACCCCTGCCGGCTACGGCAGACGGACGCGGCCCAGCACCGGCAGGTGGTCACTGCCCGTCGCCTCCAGCGCCGCCACCCGCGTCACCTCGACGCCCCGCCCCAGCACCTGGTCGATCCGCGCCACCGGCAGGGCGGCAGGCCAGCTGAACGCGAACCCCGCCTCCGGGGCGTCCAGTTGCCCGGTGAGCGGCCCGAGCCCGCGGTCCCACACCGTGCCGTTGAGATCGCCCACGACCAGCAGCCGCCCGGCCGGGTCGTCCGCGATCCGGGCCCCGAGCAGGGCCGCGCTCTCGTCCCGGGCCGCCGACGCCAGCCCCGTCGGCCCGAGGCGGACGGACGGCAGGTGGACCACGTACACCGCGATCGGCCCGCCCGGCGCGGACACGGTGGCCCGCAGACCGCGCCGCCAGCTCGCCGGGAACCCCTCGGGCCGGATGTCCACGGGCCGCACGTCCGACAGCGGCCAGGCCGACCAGAGCCCCACCGTGCCGTGAACGGCCCGGTGCGGGTGGGAGGCCCCGAGGACGTCCTGGTACCGGGGCCGTGCCGCCGCCGTCAGCTCCTGGACGGCCACCAGCCCGGCGCCTGAGGCCAGCAGGGCGCGGGCCGTGCCGGCGGGGTCGGCGTTGTCGTCGGCGACGTTGTGCTGGACGACGGTCAGCTCGTGCGGCCCCGGGGACGAGGCGAACCACAGACCCCCGAACATCCAGCACCAGACCAGCGCGGGCACCGCACAGGCGAGCAGCCCCGCCTTCGACCGCGCCCACAGGGCCGACGCGACGAGCACCGGCACGGCCGCGCCCGTCCAGGGCAGAAACGTCTCCAGGAGGCTCCCCAGCCGCCCCGCCCCGTTGGGCACGGCGGAGTGCAGGGCCGGCAGACCGGCGACGCCGACCGCGCCGGCGACGAGCCAGGCGTCCCACGACGTCCCGCCCCGGGCTAGGCGAGTTCCGCGGCCAGCAGCGCGGCCGTCTTCGCCACCAGCGGATTGTCGGCCGGGGCGTCCTCCTCCGGCTGGGTCGTCAGCACGGACATCACGATCGGCGGACCGTCCGGGGGCCAGGTGATGCCCACGTCGTGATTGCCGCCGTAGCGCCCGCCGCCGGTCTTGTCGGCGATCAGCCAGTCGGCGGGCAGGGCCTTGCGGAACTTCTCGGTACTGGTGGTGTTGCGCAGCAGCCAGTCCGTGAGCCGGGCCCGGTCCCGCGGCGCCAGCGCGTCGCCCAGCACGAGCCGGGCGTAGGTCAGGCCGATGGCGCGCGGGGTGGTCGTGTCCGTCAGGCGCCACGGTTCCGCGCTGTTGAGCTCGGGCTCCCAGCGGTCCAGCCGGGTGACCCCGTCACCGACCGAGCGGGCGAACCGGGTGATCGCGGTCGGTCCGCCCAGCTCCTTCAGCAGCAGGTTGCCGGCGGTGTTGTCGCTGAAGCGGATGGTGGCGTCGCACAGTTCACCGACGGTCATGCCGGTCGCGACGTGCTGCTCGGTGACCGGGGAGTATCCGGACTTCGTCACATAGGCCCGGGTGTAGTGGATGCGCCGGGCCAGGAACTCGCCGTCGCGGTCGAGGTCGCGCAGCACGGCCGCCGCCGCGAGCGTCTTGAACACGGAGGCCATCGGGAAGCGTTCGTCGGACCGGTACGCCACCGTCCGGCCCGTGCGCAGATTACGGGCGTAGACGCCCAGCCGTGCGGTGTGCTCCCGCTCCAGCCGCCGCAGCCGGGCGGTGACGGAGCCGCTGCCCGGTGACGCGTGGGCCGTGCCGCCGCCCAGTGCGAGAGCGGCGGCCGTACCCAGCACGAGTGCCGCACGGCGGGAGGGACGTGGCTGTTCGGTGTGCACGGGCTTCCCTTCGACGGTGATCGCGTACGAAGGTCAACACGCGGGAAACGACCGCGCCGGTTTCACTCCGTGCCCCGCGGGCATCACGGCGCCCCGGGCGCCTCCCGCGTCCGGAACGCCTCCACGTCCCACGAACCGTCCAGCCGGGGCGCCAGCCACTGCGGGGCCGCGGCGCGGAAACGCGCGGGGGACAGGGCCGCCGACCCGGCGGGCACGGACCCCAGCAGCGGCGCCCGGGTCACGTCCGGCAGGTCGGCGAGATTGCAGCGGGCGGCGAGGTCCGGTTCGGCGGGCCAGCTGCCGATCACCAGCCCGGCGAGGTCCAGCCCCCGGGAGCGCAGTTCCCGCGCGGTCAGCTCTGTCGTGTTCAGGGTGCCCAGGCCCGCCGCGGTCACGACCAGCACGGGCGCGGACAGCAGCCCGGCCGCGTCCGCCAGGGTGCCGCCGGCCGCGTCGAACCGCACGAGCAGTCCGCCCGCTCCCTCCACCAGCACCAGGTCGTGCTCGGTGGCCAGCTTGGCGGCGGCCTCCGCGACCTCGTGCGGATGCACCGGGGCCCGGCCGGCCCGGCGCGCGGCCGTGGCCGGGGCCAACGGTTCCGGATAGCGGGCCAGTTCGGCCGTCGTCACCGGGCCCGCCAGGCGCGCGACCTCCGCCGCGTCCCCCGGTTCGCCCGGGAGCACGCCCGTCTGCGCGGCCTTCAGCACGGCCACCGACCGGCCGGCCGCCAGCGCCGTCGCGGCGACGGCCGCGGTCACGACCGTCTTGCCGACCTCCGTGCCCGTGCCCGTGATCACCAGTACCGGCATGTCATCCCTCCCGCGCCGCCGCGCACACCGCCCGGGCGATCCGCGCCAGATCCGCGTCGCCCGTCACGTACGGCGGCATGGTGTAGATCAGATCGCGGAACGGCCGCAGCCAGACGCCCTCGCGCACGGCCGCCTCCGTCGCCGCCCTCATGTCCACGGGGTGGTCCAGCTGCACCACCCCGATGGCGCCGAGGACCCGTACGTCCTTCACGCCCGGCAGGTCCGAGGCCGCCGCGAGTCCCTCGCGCAGGCCCGCCTCGATCCGCTTGACCTCGGCGAGCCAGTCCTGCCCCAGCAGCAGCTCGATCGAGGCACAGGCCACCGACGCCGCCAGCGGGTTGCCCATGAAGGTCGGGCCGTGCGCGAGCACCGGCACCTCGCCCCGCGAGATGCCGTCGGCCACCCGCGCGGTGCACAGCGTCGCCGCCATCGTCAGATAGCCGCCGGTCAGCGCCTTGCCCACGCACATCACGTCCGGTGTCACCGCCGCGTGCTCCGCCGCGAACAGCGCGCCCGTGCGGCCGAAGCCGGTCGCGATCTCGTCGAACACCAGCAGCACGCCGTGCGCGTCGCACGCCTCGCGCAGCACCCGCAGATAGGCGGGGGAGTGGAAGCGCATCCCGCCCGCGCCCTGCACCACCGGTTCGACGATCACCGCGGCCAGCTCGTCGGCGTGCCGCCCGATCAGCGACCGCAGGTGTTCGGCGTAGGCCTCGTCGAACTCCGCCGGGGGCGGGTCCGCGAACACCTGGCGCTGGAGCACCCCGGTCCACAGCTCGTGCATCCCGCCCTCGGGGTCGCACACCGACATCGGCTGCCAGGTGTCGCCGTGGTAGCCGCCGCGCCAGGTCAGCAGGCGCTGCTTGCCGGGGCGGCCCAGCGAACGCCAGTACTGCAGACACATCTTGACCGCCACCTCGACCGACACCGAGCCGGAGTCGGCGAGGAAGACGTGCTCCAGCCCCTCGGGCGACATGTCGACAAGGAGCTTCGCCAGGCGTACGGCGGGCTCATGGGTGAGCCCGCCGAACATCACATGGCTCATCCGCCCGAGCTGCTCGCGCGCGGCCTCGTTCAGCACCGGGTGGTTGTAGCCGTGGATCGCCGACCACCAGGACGACATGCCGTCGACCAGCTCGCCCGAGCCGTCCGCGAGCCGCAGCCGCACCCCGCTCGCCGACTCCACGACGAGCGGTTCCTGCCGTCCGGGCATCGGGCCGTACGGGTGCCACACGTGCCGCCGGTCGAGTTCCAGCAGCTCGGCGACCGACCGCTCAGGCATTGGGCGCGAGGTCCGTCCCGGCGCCCCGGCGGCGCACGGCGACCAGGTCGGTCCGGACCTCGGCGGGCTGCGCGGCCGGCGCGGAGCCGCACACGCCGCCCCCCTCGGCACCCTCGGAGCCGCAGCCACCGCCGCTTCCGCAGCCGCCCGCGGCCCGGTGCTCGGGCAGCGTCACCTGGCCGGTGCCCTCCACCTCGAACCCGGCGTCCGCGATCATCTCCAGGTCGGCCTTGCCCGCCTGGCCCTCGCTGGTGAGGTAGTCGCCCAGGAAGATGGAGTTGGCCAGGTGCAGCGCGAGCGGCTGCAGGGTGCGCAGATGGACCTCGCGCCCG
The DNA here is from genome assembly GCF_002237655.1 of Streptomyces sp. XY006. GTDB lineage: Bacteria > Actinomycetota > Actinomycetes > Streptomycetales > Streptomycetaceae > Streptomyces > Streptomyces levis. Next base: position 156,226 of record NZ_NOKT01000012.1, on the reverse strand, counting down.
CCCGCGATCCGCACCTCGACGTCCGGGCAGACGAACCGGGTCATCGCCAGGATCCTCAGGCACCGCTGCGGGGTGAGGTTCCACTCCTTGGCGAGCGGGGTGCCCTCGAACGGGATCAGGAAGTTGACCGGAACCGAGTCCGGGTCCAGCTCGCGCAGCGCGAACACGACGTCGACCAGGTCCTCGTCCGTCTCGCCCATGCCGGCGATCAGCCCGGAGCAGGCGGACAGACCGGCCGCGTGCGCCTTGTTCACCGTGTCGACCCGGTCGGCGTAGGTGTGCGTGGTGGTGATCTCGCCGTACGTCGCCTCGGACGTGTTCAGGTTGTGGTTGTAGGCGTCGGCGCCGGCCTCGCGCAGCCGCTCGGCCTGTCCGTCGGAGAGCAGGCCGAGACAGGCGCACACCTCGACGCCCTCGTTGTTCTCCTTGATCGCCTTGATCGTCTCGGAGACCCGGTCCACGTCACGGTCGGTGGGACCGCGCCCGCTGGCCACCAGGCACACCCGCTTGGCGCCCCCGGCCACCCCGGCCGCGGCGGCGTCGGAGGCCTGGTCCGGCTTGAGCCAGGTGTACTTCAGGATCCCGGCCTCGGAGCCCAGCCGCTGCGAACAGTACGAGCAGTCCTCGGGGCACAGGCCCGACTTCAGATTGACGAGATAGTTGAGTTTCACCCGCCGGCCGAACCAGTGCCGGCGCACCTTTCCGGCCGCGGCCACCACATCGAGCAGGTCGTCGTCGGACGTCGCGAGGACGGCCAGTGCCTCGTCCCGGGTCGGCAGCTCGCGCCGAAGCCCCTTGTCCACCAGCGTGTTCAGCAGGTCCATGAGAGCCGATCCTGTCCTAAGGAGGCGGTCCGGGCCAAGGAGACTTCGCACAACAGACCCGCTTCGAGGTGTGGGTATTGCCACACACTGACCTGCTGGTCGTCCCGCTAGTGTCTGTGCACTGCCTACAAATTCCGCGGAGGACCACCCATGGCGTTCGGCTGGATCGACGAGCAGGCGGAGCTGCGCCGCCGCGCCGGGCTCGTGCGGACGCTGCGTCCCCGTCCGGCCCGTTCCCCGCTCCTCGACCTGGCGAGCAACGACTACCTGGGGCTGGCCCACCACCCCGAGGTCACCGAGGGCGCGGCCCGCGCGGCGCGCACCTGGGGCGCGGGCGCGACCGGCTCCCGGCTCGTCACCGGCACCACCGAACTGCACACCGAGCTGGAGCGGGAACTGGCCGAATTCTGCGGCTTCGAGGCGGCCCTGGTCTTCTCCTCCGGCTACGCCGCCAACCTGGCGGCGGTCACCGCGCTGGCGCCGCACGGCTCCCTGATCGTCTCCGACGCGGGCAACCACGCCTCGCTCATCGACGGCTGCCGGCTGGCCCGGGGCACCACCGAGGTCGTGGCGCACGCCGAGCCGGAGGCCGTGCGCAAGGCGCTGGCGGATCACGAGGGCACGGCGATCGCCGTGTCCGACACGGTCTTCTCCGTCGACGGCGACGCGGCCCCGCTGGCCGCGCTCGCCCGGGCCTGCCGGGAGCACGGCGCCGGGCTGGTCGTGGACGACGCCCACGGCCTGGGCGTCCTCGGCGACGGCGGCCGCGGCGCCCCGCACGCGGCGGGACTCGCGGGCGCGGACGACGTCGTCGCCACGGTCACGCTGTCCAAGTCGCTCGGCAGCCAGGGCGGAGCGGTCCTCGGCCCCGCCCGGGTCGTCGAGCACCTGGTCAACGCGGCCCGGACGTTCATCTTCGACACGGGCCTGGCCCCCGCGGCGGCGGGAGCCGCCCTCGCGGCCCTGCGGCTGCTGCGCCGCGAGCCGGAACGGGCGGAGCGGGCCCGCGCGGTGGCGGACGAGTTGTACGCACGCCTGACCACCGCGGGTCTGGAAGCGGTGCGTCCGGACGCCGCGGTGGTCTCGGTGCGGGCGCCCTCCGCGGAGGACGCCGTGCGCTGGGCGGCCGAGTGCCGCGCGGCGGGCCTGGCCGTGGGATGTTTCCGCCCGCCGTCCGTGCCGGACGGCATCTCACGGCTCAGGCTGACCGCCCGCGCGGACCTGACCGGTCAGCAGATCGAACGCGCTGTACGGCTGATCGGCGAGACGCGGCCATGAGTCGGCGTACACGGCCGTGCGTCGCACGAGGGTGGACAGACCGGAAGACGGTCACATACGGCCGACCCCGGCCGTGAACGCGGCCCAGCTCCGCCCGGAGAAGAGCAGTGCGGGCCCGTCCGGGGCCTTGGAGTCGCGTACGGCGAGCAGTCCCGCCCAGGGCGGGGTCTGCGGACACGCGGTCTCGACGCAGTTGTTCGCGCCGGTGCTGTAGCTGCTGCGCAACCATCGCAGGCCGTGCAGTTCGCTGCTTGAGGGGACGTGACGAGGCAGTGCACGCATGGTGCCTCCTTAGGCGCCGGCGGCTGTCCCGGCGATGAAATCCAACGAGTCCTCGGGCGAAAGGGCGTGGATCTGAAGGGCGTTGAAGGCCTCCGTGTACGCCTGGAGGTCTTCTTTCCGTTCCAGGTAGAGGCTACTCGTCAAGTGGTCCAGAACAACCACATCCAGATCAGAAGTGCTCGAAAATGAGAAAATTACGAAAGGCCCGGTGACGCCGATGTGCGCTCCGGCGGCGAACGGCAGGACCTGGAGCCGCACTTGGGGCAGGCGGGCCGCCTCGACCAGCCGTTCCAGCTGCCGGGCCATGACCCCGGGCCCGCCCACCTCCCGCCGCAGCACCGCCTCGTCCAGGACGGCGCTCAGCTCCAGCGGCGGGTCCGCGCGCAGCACGTCCTGCCGGGCCAGGCGCACCTCGACCAGGGTGTCGAGCCGGTCCTCCGGCAGTCCCTCCACGGCGGCCCTGGTCACCGCCCGCGCGTACTCCGGCGTCTGCAACAGGCCCGGGACGACCGTGGTCTCCAGTGTGCGCATCGCGGTGGCCTGCGACTCCAGGCTGATGAAGTCCCGGTAGGTCGGGGGCAGGACCCCGCGGTAGGCGTGCCACCAGTGGTGCCGGCCGCCGGTGTCGTCGGATCCCGCCAACACCATGAGCAGGTCCCGCAGTTGGGTGTCGGCCACGCGGTAGGCGTCGAGCAGTAACCGCACATCGGCCGGTTTCACCCCGCTCGTGCCCGTCTCGATCCGGCTGACCTTGGACTGGTGCCAGCCCACCAGCCGGGCCGCCTCACCACTGGTGAGCCCCGCCGCGGCGCGCAGCGCGCGCAGTTCGGCGCCCAGCTTCCGGCGGCGCACCGCGGGACCGTGCTGCATGGGCTTCTCCTTACTCCTTCCGTGCCACCCAAATACGGTCTCGCGTCGCAGAGTTCACCGCTTCGAGCGACAGATATATGCATATCTTGGTGGATCGCCGTCCTTCGTGGGTGATTCGGTGGCAGTCTGGCGGACGAAGCACCAGTCCGGGACCGTACTCGAACCATCCGCTCCGTGTCGGACTGCGGTCCCGTGGGAAAGGGACGACGTCGCCATGGCAGACCATCTGGAAGCATCCGTCACTCTGCCGAGCGATCCGGCCTCGGTCTCCGCAGCGCGCGCCTATGTGGTGGGCACGCTGGCGGAGTGGGGCCTGCCGGCGGACACGGAAGTGTCCGACACCATCCGGCTCATCGTCTCCGAACTCGCCACCAACGCCGTCCAGCACACCTTCGGACAGTCGCCCACCTTCACCGTCGACGTCGCGCTCGACCGAGACGAGCGCTTGCGCATCGGGGTCACGGACAGCCACCCGCGCTTTCCCAGACGGCTCCCCGCCGCCGTGCAGCAGGACAACGGCCGCGGCCTGGTGATCATCCGGTGGCTGACCGCCGAGTGCGGCGGCAGGCTCAGGATCCGCCCCACCCGCGAGGGCGGCAAGACCATCTCGATCGAACTGCCGTGGGTGATCCCGGCGCAGCCCGTGCCGACGGCGGTCCGGCAGGAGCCGTAGCGGCCGTCACCGCTGCCGGGCCGAGGCCTCCCGGTGGGGCACCGCCCCGCTCGGCGTGGTCGGCTGGACGACGGTGCGCCGCAGCGGTGCGGGGATCCTCGTACCGTCCTGGGGCGGCGTCTCGGAGGCGCTCCGGGCGGCGGTCCCGCCCTCCTCGTCACGCAGCCCGGCCCGCCGCACCAGCCGGGGGAGCAGCCCCCACAGACCGACGCAGACCAGAAACGTTCCCGCGCAGGCGGCGATGCCACCGGCCCGGCCCATGGTCACATCGACCACCAGCAGCACCGAGCCGCTGAACGCGAACACCAGCACCACCAGACCGGCGGTGGCCAGCCGCGAGGAGACCTGCACGATGCGCGGCTTGGCGCCCTGCTGGAAGAGGGAGCGGTGCAGCGCGGCCGGCGCGGTGAACAGCGTCGCGGCCAGGACCGCCAGCAGCAGCGTGATGACGTAGGTGACGCGCTGGACCGCGTCGAGGTCCTCGAAGCGCGAGGTGAAGGCGAGCGACAGCAGGAAGGCGAAGAGGATCTGTACGCCCGTCTGGGTGACGCGGAGTTCCTGGAGCAGCTCGACGAAGTTGCGGTCGGCGCGCTGCAGCGGAGTCTCGTTGCGTGCGGTGCAGGGGCGGTGCTCGGCCATGGGGGACGGGTGCCCCCATGAGCCCGTGTCACGCTCCGGGCGTGCGGCGGCGCGTCAGGACGCCGCCGCACGCCGGAGGATCACTTCACGCGCCCGTACCAGACACTCTTGGTCCAGATCTTCTGCAACCGCACCACGTCACCGCTCTTCGGGGAGTGCCAGAGCTTGTTCTTACCCGCGTAGATACCCACGTGGTACACGCTGCTGCCCGAGTGGAAGAACACCAGGTCTCCCGCCTTGCGGTTCTTGGCGGAGATGTGGCGCGTCTTGTTGTACTGCTGGGCGGCCGTGCGCGGCAGCTTCTTGCCCGCCTTCTTGAACGCGTAGAGCGTCAGCCCCGAGCAGTCGAACCGGTGCGGTCCGGTGGCCCCGTACTTGTAGGGCGAACCCTTCTTGGAGGCCGCTATCTGGAGTGCCTTGGTCGCCGGCGTGGCCGCCGCCGCTTCGGACGAGAAGCCGGGCGCCACGATCGAGCCGCCCACGGCGGCGATGGTGAGGGCCGAAGCCGTACCGGCCCGGACCATCAGCGACGGGACACGATTGAGCGCAGTCATGCGCAACCCTTCGTCAGCCGCCTGTGAAGGATGACCTGTCGGATTCGGGCTGGCGAAGTTGCCCGGCCGCTGACGCGGCTTCACCCCAAGGGCTGCTCGGACCCGGTCATGGCGTGACCGTCCCGGCGACCCGTCGTGCTTGGGTCCTCCACTCCTGCCGATCCACTCCTGTCGACCGGTCATCCGGGCGGCGGCAGGACTCGGCGTCCGCCCGGACCGCCCCGCCGCTGTGGCGGGGGCTTGTCGTCAGACAGGGATCTTGACTCATGGTTGTCCTGAAATCCCAACGCAACCGGGGATTTGTGTTGTTACTCACCACTCACCCGTTCGGGTGGACACGTCTGTGTTCGACCGGCTGTCCACGGGTTCGCGGACGGCCGGACCAGCGATGGAACGCCCCATTCCGCCCCAGGGGTCCGCGCGTTGCGCAACTGCGAGGGGCCAAAAAAAGGATCCCTGTCTACTCCGAACAGGGGTACGTCGTTTGGGCCGTTTCGACTCAGGCCCGGACGCACCGTCGGCCGGACGGGCGCCCGGGCCGTCACCGCCGCGTCAACTCGCGGACTCCGGAGGCAGCGTGACGCGTGCCGTGCGCCGCTCGCCGTCCAGCACCCGCAGCGCCCGGGCCAGCGTGCCCGCGTGCAGTTCTGTCTCGCCCCGGTGGTGCATCACGGCCAGCGCGTCGCGCAGCGCGGTCGCCTTGCCGACCAGGGCCTGGGCGGCGCGCAGTCCGCGGTAGGTGTCGCCGTCCAGCGCCGGGTTGATCCGGCCGAGCAGGTCGACGACGTCCAGGTAACGGTCGATCAGCTCCGCCTCGGCGCGCGTCAGGGCGGGCAGCGGCGGCAGTTCGGGAGGCAGCACGGGCGGCTCACCGTCCCGTCGGCGCGGGCCGGCCGGCCGTGCGGTCGGGCATGATCCCGTCCACCAGGCCGTATTCGACCGCCTCCTGGGCGGTGAGGAACCTGTCCCGTTCCAGGTCCGCGCTCACCTGCTCCCGGGTGCGGCCGGTGTGACGGGCCAGCAGCTCCTCCGTCCGTGTGCGGACGCGCGTCAACTCGTCGGCCTGGACGGCCAGATCGCCCGCCTGCCCCCGGACCGGTTCGGGAAGCGCGGGCTGGCGGAGCACGATACGGGCGTCCGCCAGCGTGAAGCGTTTGCCGGGCGTGCCCGCCGCCAGCAGTACCGCGGCCTCCGTGCCCGCCTGGCCCAGGCAGATCGTCTCCACGTCGCAGGAGACGTACCGCATGGTGTCGTGGATCGCCGTCATCGCGTGGAAGCTGCCGCCGGGCGAGTTGACGTAGAGCGAGATGTCGCGGTCCGGGGCCTGGTGCTCCAGGTACATGATCTGGGCCGACACGTCGTTCGCCGAGGCCTCGTCCACCGGCGTGCCCAGGAGGACGATCCGCTCCTTCAGGAGCTTGGAGTACGGATCCAGCGTCCGCTGTCCCATCCCTGTGCGGTCGGTGAACTCGGGCAGCACGTGACGGGCGGACGGTCGGGTCATGGCGAACCCCTCCTCACGGGCAGGGCTGTCTCCGGTGACAGCTGTCTCCGTAAAAAATGTACAGGACGTACATGACGTTATGATGGGCTCATGGCCTACGAGATTCCGGTGACGCAAGCCAGGGCTGAGCTCGCCGACCTGATCAACCGCGTGGTGTACGCCGGTGAGCGCGTCGTCGTGACCCGTCACGGCAAGCCCCTCGTCGCTCTCGTCTCCGCCGATGACCTGCGGCGGCTCGAACAGGCCGAGGTCGCGGAACCGGCCGAGGAGCAGGTGGTCAGCGCGGTGTCCACCGTCCGCCAGGTCGCGTCCGCCCCGGGCGAACGGCAGCGGTTCGGGATCGCGGCGGAGCACCGCAGGGCCGGCCCCGCCTGACCCACCCCGGCAGACGGATGACCGTGCACCCCCGTCCGCTACAGCGGGGGTGCACGGTCGTTCTCTTGCGGGGGCTGCGTCGGCCGCCCGGGCGCTGGGGTTCCGGCGCGCGGGCCGCGTCCGCCGTTCGGCTCGTCGGGGTTCCGGCTAGCCGACGGTCGTCAGTTCCCGCGTGTCGGTCGCGGCCGTGCCGGACCGCTTCCGTGCGCGGAGCGCGCCGCCGAGCAGGACCGCGCCCAGGCTCAGCACCGCCCACCAGGCCAGTGTCAGGGCGGGCCCGGTGGCCGCCGCGCCGTCGAAGTACGACACCGAGCGCAGCAGGGTCGTGCCCGCGCCCGGCGGCAGCCACTGGCCGATCGCGCCGGCCGGCTCGGGCAGCAGCTGCGGTGCCGACGCGGCGCCGGAGAACGGGTTGCCGAGCAGCATCACCACGCCACCGGCGATCCCGATGCCCTTGGGGCCCGTCAGCGCGGCGAGTCCGGCGACGGCGCCGCTGACGGCCAGGGACGACAGTCCGAGCACGGCGGCCTCCGTCCACCAGTCACCCGTGAGGACCCCGAGCCAGCTGTGCGCGATCCCGGCCGCGGTCACGCCCACGAGCGCGGAGGCGCCGAGCAGCGCACCCACGGCCCGCGGTCCGCTCAGCCCCAGCAGGGTGACCACCGCGCCCGCGGCGATGCCGGCCAGCGCCAGCGGCAGCACGGACGCGCTCAGCGCCGCGCCCCGCGGGTCGCTCTGCGGGGCGGGCACCACGTCGACCGTCCTGACCTGCGTGCCCTCGGCGGCGGCCTGCCGGGTCACGGCCTGCTGGAGCAGCTGGGCCACGGCCGGACCCGCGGCGGAGGCCGTGAGCAGTTCGGGCCCCTGCGGCGTGACCACGACCGCGCCGTACACCGAGCGGTCCTGGATGGCCTCCCGGGCGGCGGCCTCGTCGGCGTAGCGGTGGAGCTCGAAGGCGCCTTCGTGCCGCTCCAGCTGTCGCTCCACCTGTGCCGTCGCGGCGGGCGGTCCGGCGACGCCGAGCGGCAGGTCGCGCGGCGCGGTGCGGGCGGCCGGCCAGGCGAAGGCCCACAGGGCCAGGGCGGCCAGGACGGGAACGAGGACGACGACCGCGATCAGTCGGCGATTCGGCGTGTGGGACATGAGGGTCTCCTGCGAGCGGCGGACCGGCCTGCGAAGCGGTCGGCAGTAAAAAGAAGGATCGTTCGTTTTGCTCTGTCACCACCGTGCTCCGCCGGTCGCTCCTTGTCAAGAATGAATATTCGTTTTACGTTGGGGACCATGGCCCGCGTGTCCCAGGAACACCTCGACGCCCGCCGCCGCCAGATCCTCGACGGCGCCGCGGTCTGCTTCGCCCGCAACGGCTTCCACGCCACGTCCATGCAGGACGTGCTGAAGGAGGTCGGCCTGTCCGCCGGCGCGGTCTACCGCTACTTCAGCGGCAAGGAGGAACTGATCGGCGCGATCGTCGGCGAGGTCCTCGGCTCGGTCCGCGGCGCCTTCGAGGAGGCGTCCCGGCAGAGCCCGCCCCCGCCGCCGGACGAACTCGTCGCGACCGTCCTCGGCACGGTGCTCGCCGCCCGCGAGTACCTGGTCGTCGACGGCAGGCCCGCCTTCCCGCGCCTCGTCATCCAGGTGTGGCCGGAGACCCTGCGCAACGAGGACCTGGCGGCCGTCCTGCGCGAGGGCTACGGCTCCGTCCGCGCGGCCTGGACGAAGATCGTCGAGGGCTACCAGCGGGCCGGGATGATGCGGCCGGACGTCGAGCCGGACCATGTGGCCCGCACGATGATCGCCGCCGTGCTCGGGTTCATCGCCCAGCAGTCCCTGTTCGGACCCGCCCCGGTCGAGGTCCTCCGGGACGGTCTGCGGGCCCTGATGAGCATGCGGGACGAGCGCGCCCCGGCCACCGGGTCACAGCCGGGTTAACGTGCCCGAAACGCGGTCCAACTAGCCTGCCGCTCCACGCCACCTGGCACTTTGCCCCGTGGCCGCGGCACCCGGGCCCCGCACGGCCCGGAGCGAGGACTGTGAGGTGGGACGTGCAGCTGACCCCGCACGAGCAAGAGCGACTGCTGATCCATGTGGCGGCCGACGTGGCCGCCAGGCGCCGGGCCCGCGGGCTCAGGCTCAACCACCCCGAGGCGGTCGCCCTCATCACGTCGCACATCCTCGAAGGCGCCCGGGACGGCCGCACCGTCGCCGAACTCATGTCCTCCGGACGCACGCTGCTCACCCGGGACGACGTGATGGAGGGCGTCCCGGAGATGATCCACGACGTCCAGGTCGAGGCCACCTTCCCGGACGGCACCAAGCTCGTCACCGTCCACGAGCCGATCGTCTGAGAGGGCCCGCATGATTCCCGGAGAGATCCTCTTCGCCGAGGACCCGATTGTCTGCAATGAGGGCCGCGAGGTCACCCGGCTCACCGTGCTCAACGCCGCCGACCGGCCCGTCCAGGTCGGCTCCCACTACCACTTCGCCGAGGCCAACCCGGGCCTGGAGTTCGACCGGTCCGCGGCACGGGGCAAGCGGCTGAACGTCGCCGCCGGCACGGCCGTGCGCTTCGAACCGGGCATCCCCGTCGACGTCGAACTCGTTCCGCTCGCCGGCGCCCGTGTGGTGCCCGGTCTGCGCGGGGAGACCGGAGGTGCCCTCGATGCCTGAGATCTCGCGCGCCGCGTACGCCGACCTGTTCGGCCCGACGGCCGGTGACCGGATCCGGCTCGCCGACACCGATCTGCTGGTGGAGATCGAGGAGGACCGTTCCGGCGGTCCCGGACGCGCCGGTGACGAGGCCGTGTTCGGTGGCGGCAAGGTCATCCGCGAGTCCATGGGCCAGTCGCGTGCCACGCGCGCGGAGGGCACTCCGGACACGGTGATCACCGGCGCGGTGATCATCGACCACTGGGGCATCGTCAAGGCCGACATCGGCATCCGCGACGGCCGCATCACCAGCATCGGCAAGGCCGGCAACCCCGACACCATGGACGGCGTCCACCCGGACCTGGTCATCGGCCCGGAGACCGAGATCATCGCCGGCAACGGGCGGATCCTCACGGCCGGCGCGATCGACGCGCACGTCCACTTCATCTGCCCGCAGATCGCCGACGAGGCCCTGGCGTCGGGCGTCACGACCCTGGTCGGCGGCGGCACCGGCCCGGCGGAGGGCTCCAAGGCGACGACCGTGACCCCCGGCCCCTGGCACCTGGCCCGGATGCTGGAGGCCATGGAGGCCTACCCGCTCAACATCGGGTTCCTCGGCAAGGGCAACACCGTCTCGCACGAGGCGATGCTGTCGCAGATCCGGGGCGGCGCGCTCGGCCTGAAACTGCACGAGGACTGGGGCTCCACCCCGGCCGTCATCGACGCCTCGCTGACCGTCGCCGAGCGCACGGGCATCCAGGTCGCCATCCACACGGACACCCTGAACGAGGCCGGGTTCGTCGGCGACACGCTCGCCGCCATCGCCGGACGGGGCATCCACGCGTACCACACCGAGGGCGCGGGCGGCGGGCACGCGCCGGACATCATGACCGTGGTCTCCGAGTCCCACGTGCTGCCCAGCTCCACCAACCCGACCCGGCCCTTCACCGTCAACACCGCCGAGGAACACCTCGACATGCTGATGGTGTGCCACCACCTCAACCCGGCCGTGCCGGAGGACCTGGCGTTCGCCGAGTCCCGGATCCGGCCCTCCACCATCGGCGCGGAGGACGTGCTGCACGACCTCGGCGCGATCTCCATCATCTCCTCCGACTCGCAGGCGATGGGACGCGTGGGCGAGGTGATCCTGCGGACCTGGCAGACCGCCCACGTCATGAAGCGGCGGCGCGGCGCACTGCCCGGCGACGGCCGAGCCGACAACCACCGGGTGCGCCGCTACGTCGCCAAGTACACGATCAACCCCGCGCTCGCCCAGGGCCTCGCCCGCGAGATCGGGTCGGTGGAGAGCGGCAAGCTGGCCGACCTGGTGCTCTGGGAACCCGCGTTCTTCGGCGTCAAGCCGCAACTGGTCCTCAAGGGCGGACAGATCGCGTACGCGCAGATGGGCGACGCGAACGCCTCCATCCCGACCCCGCAACCGGTCCTGCCGCGCCCGATGTACGGCGCGATCGGCCGGGCCCCCGCCGCCAACTCCGTCAACTTCGTCGCGCCCCTGGCCGTCGAGGACGGGCTGCCGGAACGTCTCGGGCTCGGCAAGCGCTTCGTGGCCATCGAGTCGACCCGCTCGGTCACCAAGGCGGACATGCGCGAGAACGACGCGCGGCCCGAGGTGCGGATCGATCCCGACAGCTTCGCCGTGCACATCGACGGGGAACTCGTCGAGGCGACGCCCGCGGCCGAGCTGCCCATGGCGCAGCGCTACTTCCTCTTCTGAAGGCGAGGTCGCGATGTCACGGGCGGCACTGCTCGTACTGGCCGACGGCCGGTTCCCCGCCGGAGGGCACGCGCACTCCGGCGGGGCCGAGGAGGCCGTCAAGGCCGGGCGGATCAGCGGGGCGGCGAGCCTGGCGGAGTTCTGCCGGGGGCGGCTGCACACGGCCGGGCTGGTGTCGGCGTCCCTCGCGGCGGCCGCGGCGCTCGGCATCGACCCCGTCACGCTGGACGGCGCGGCGGACGCCCGTACGCCCTCGCCCGCGCTGCGCGTCGCCGCGCGCAAGCTGGGGCGGCAGTTGCTGCGGGCCGCCCGGGCGACCTGGCCGTCCGCCGAACTGGACGCCCTGGGACGGCAGTTCCCCAAGGGGGCGCATCAGCCGGTGGTCCTCGGTCTCGCGGCGCGGGCGGCCGGCCTCGGGCCGGTGGACGCGGCGTACTGCGCGGCGTACGAGAGCGTGAGCGGGCCGGCCACGGCGACGGTGCGGTTGCTGAGCCTGGACCCCTTCGACGCCACGAGGGTGCTGGCCCGGCTCGCCCCCGAGCTGGACCGGGTCGTGGACCGGGGCGTGGAGGCGGCCCGCCGGGTCGTCGACGACGGCGTCGACGCGCTGCCCGCCCCGTCCGCGCCCCTGCTGGAGATCGGGGCGGAGGTGCACGCGGGGTGGCCCGTACGGCTGTTCGCCTCATAGCCGCACGCTGTACGCCGTGCAGTTCCCCGCCCCAGGGGCGCGGGGACCTGCGCGACCAGCCCTCACCCACCCGCACCCGGCACCAGCCCCCGCCACCCCGTACCCGGCAGCCCGCAACCCCGAGCCCTCCACTCCGTACCTCGGTAGCCCGCCACCCCGGGCCCGCCCTCACCAGGAGCCGCACATGCACCTCGATCACCACCACGACGGCCCCGCCGCCGTCGGTGCCGACGCACACCGCCCCGACGGCAGCCGCCGCGCCCTGCGGATCGGGCTCGGCGGGCCCGTGGGCTCGGGGAAGACCGCCACCGTCGCCGCGCTGTGCCGGGCACTGCGCGACGAGCTGTCGATCGCCGTCGTCACCAACGACATCTACACGCGGGAGGACGCCGAGTTCCTGCTCCGGGAGGCCGTCCTGCCGCCCGAGCGGATCACCGCCGTCGAGACGGGGGCCTGCCCGCACACCGCCATCCGGGACGACATCTCCGCCAACCTGGAGGCGGTGGAGGACCTGGAGGACGCGATCGGCCCGCTGGACCTGGTCCTCGTGGAGTCCGGCGGGGACAACCTCACCGCGACCTTCTCCAAAGGGCTCGTCGACGCGCAGATCTTTGTCATCGACGTGGCCGGGGGCGACGACATCCCGCGCAAGGGCGGACCCGGCGTGACCACCGCCGACCTGCTCGTCGTGAACAAGACCGACCTCGCCCCCTACGTCGGCTCCGACCTGGCGCGCATGGCGGCCGACGCCAAGGCGCAGCGCGCCGAACTGCCGGTGGTCTTCCAGTCGTTGCGCGGCGGGCCCGGGGTCGCCGACGTCGCCGCGTGGGTGCGCGGCCGGCTCGCCGCCTGGACGGCGGGCGCGTGAACGCGGCCGGGGTGCGGTCCGTCGCGCGGATCGTCGCCCGGGACGACGGCCGGGGCGGCACCACGCTGCCCGTGCTGGCGAGCGACGGGCCGCTGGCGCTGCGACGCACCCGGGCCACCGGGGCCGGGGCGCGGGTCATGCTGATCGGCGCGATGAGCGGCCCGCTCGGCGGCGACCACTTCACCGTGCACGCCCGGGTCGAAGAGGGCGCGACGCTGTCCGTCGGATCGGCAGCCGCCACCATCGCCCTGCCCGGCCAGGCCAAGGGCGAGGCCCGCTACGACGTCCGGCTCGACGTCGCCGACGACGCCGAACTGCACTGGCTGCCGGAACAGTTGATCTCCGCTCAGGGCAGCGACCTGTGCGTCACGACCCGGGCCGAGGTGGCCGCCACGGCCCGGCTCGTGCTGCGCGAGGAGCAGGTGCTGGGGCGGACCGGTGAGCGGCCCGGGCGTCTGACGAGCCGTCTGACGCTACGGGTGGCCGGGCGGCTCGTGCTCGACCAGGAACTGGCCTGCGGGCCCGGCGCACCCGGCGGCTGGGACGGGCCGGCCGGTCTCGCGGGGCATCGCGCCGTGGGCCAACTCGTGGTGGTACGTCCGGAGTTCGGGGCCGAGCCGGTCCAGGGCGGGGTGCTGGCCGAAGGCGCCGCGCTCATGCCGCTGGCCGGGCCCGCCGCGCTGGTCACGGCCGTTGCGCCGGACGCCCTGCGGCTGCGGCGGCTGCTCGACGAGGCCCTCGCCCAGCTCGGGTAGCCGTCCGCACAGCAGACGTGGCGCTCCGTTTATCGGATTGGCAAAGAAGGATGCCCGCCCCTGTTGCCGGGGACCTCACACCCGCGAGGATCCCCCGTACTGATCGCAACTGAGTACGGGGAGGTCCCCCTTGAGGGGTACGAGTCCGAAGAGGCGGGTGACGGCGCTCGGTTCGGCCGGCGCGCTCGTCACGGCCACGCTGATAGCCGGCGCCGTCGCGGCGCCCACGGCGAACGCGAGCGCGGGCAGCGGCCCCGGCGCGGACCGCGAGGCCCGGGGCGCCGCCATCGCCGCCGACCGCGCCGCGAAGGCCGGCATCGACTGGCAGGACTGCCCTGCCGACTGGAACCTGGCCAAGCCGATCCAGTGCGGGTACGTCACCGTGCCGCTCGACTACGCCAAGCCGTACGGCAAGCAGATCAAGCTCGCCGTCGACCGCATCGGCAACACCGGCACGAAGGCCGAGCGGCAGGGCGCGCTCATCTACAACCCCGGCGGCCCCGGCGGCTCCGGACTGCGCTTCCCGGCCCGGGTCACCGCCAAGAACCCCATCTGGGCCAACGCCGCCAAGGCCTACGACTTCGTGGGCTTCGACCCGCGCGGCGTCGGCAAGTCCACGCCCATCTCCTGCGTCGACCCGCAGGAGTTTGTCACGGCGCCCAAGATGGACCCGGTGCCCGACTCCGAGGCGGACAAGCTCGCCCAGCGCAAGCTGGCCCGCGAGTACGCCGAGGGCTGCCAGGAGCGCAGCGGCTGGATGCTGCCGCACATGACCACGCCGAACACCGCGCGCGACCTCGACGTCATCCGCGCCGCCCTCGGCGAGAAGAAGCTCAACTTCCTGGGCGTCTCGTACGGCACCTACCTCGGCGCCGTGTACGGCACGCTCTTCCCGGGCCACGTGCGCCGCATGGTCGTCGACAGCGTCGTCAACCCGTCCCGCGAGAAGATCTGGTACCAGGCCAACCTGGACCAGGACGTCGCCTTCGAGGGCCGCTGGAAGGACTGGCAGGACTGGGTCGCGAAGAACGACGCGACCTACCACCTGGGCGACACCCGCGCCGAGGTCCAGGAGCAGTGGCTGAAGCTGCGCGCCACCGCGAAGAAGAGCCCGCTCGGCGGGGTCGTCGGCCCGGCGGAGCTGATCTCCTTCTTCCAGAGCGCGCCGTACTACGACTCCCAGTGGGCCCCGATCGCCTCGGTGTTCAGCAAGTACGTCGCCGGGGACACCCAGGCGCTGGTGGACGCCGCCGCGCCCGACCTGTCGGACACCGCGGGCAACGCCGCCTCCGAGAACGGCAACGCCGTGTACACGGCCGTGGAGTGCGCCGACGCCAAGTGGCCCACCAGCTGGCAGCGGTGGGACCGCGACAACACGCGGCTGCACCGGGACCACCCGTTCATGACCTGGGCCAACGCCTGGATGAACCTCCCGTGCGCCACCTGGCCGGCCAAGCAGCAGACGCCGCTGAACGTGAAGACCGGCAAGGGCCTTCCGCCGGTGCTGATCGTGCAGTCCGAGCGTGACGCGGCCACCCCGTACGAGGGTGCCGTCGAACTGCACCAGCGGTTCAAGGGCTCGCGCCTGATCACCGAGAAGGACGCGGGCTCCCACGGTGTCACCGGCCTGACCAACCCGTGCATCAACACCCGGGTGGACAGCTACCTGCTCACCGGCGAACTGGACGCCGCGGACGTGACCTGCACCCCGCACGCCACGCCGAAGCCGTAGCGGCGAAAGAGGGGCGGCCGGACCCCCGACCGCCCCTCACCCACACCACCCCGCTCCCCGAGCCACACGCCGGCTCGAGCTCAGCGCCGACGGGCTCTCGCCTTCCGAGGCGAGAGCCCGTACAGGTTCCGTCGACCGGCCGGGGCCGGGGAGGCCGCCCGGCCGTCCCGGCGGGTCGAAGCCGCGGCCCGCGCCCTCCTCGTACACCAAAACCGTGGAGACGACGACCGCCGAGCCGACGCGGCCGGCCAGGGCCGTCAACCGCCGTGCACGCCGGGCCCGCCCCGTAGGCGACGACCTGGCCCAGCGGGTCGCGGCCATCGCCGATCAGCGCCCCAATGCCGCGTCGTACTAGCGGTCGAGCCGCGCGGCGCGGACTTACCCGGGCCAGTCCCCGTCCCGGCCGCCGCCGCGGGAGGCGGCCGTCACTGCCCAGCCGTCCCGGGCCGGCGCTGCCACCGTGGGCCGGCCGGTCTGTCCGCCCGCCCCGATCACCTCAGCACGTCTCATGCCGCGACCGTAGATCGCCCCGCCCGGCCCCGGGAACGCCTTCTGCCGGCAGCAGCGGTCACCTCAGGGGCATGCGCGGGAACCTGCGCTCCTTCGCTGCGGCCTCCTCCGCCTTCACCACTGCCGCGTACCGGTCCACGTACTCCTGCTCGGACAGCGAGAGGATCGCGTACATGATCTCGTCGGTGATGGCGCGCAGGACGGCCTTCTCGTTCTCCATGCCCTCGTAGCGGGAGAAGTCGAGCGGCCTGCCGAAACGGATCACGACCGGGTGGATCCTGGGGATGACCTTGCCCGGGGGCTGGGCCTCGAACGTGCCGATCATCGCGCAGGGCACCACCGGGACGCCGGCCTTCAGGGCCATCACCGCGACACCGACCTTGCCCTTGTAGAGCCGGCCGTCGTGCGAGCGGGTGCCCTCCGGGTAGATGCCGAGCAATTCGCCCTTGGACAGGACGCCGAGGCCCTCGCGGATCGCCGCCTGGCCGGCGTCCTTGCCGGAGCGGTCGACCGGGATCTGCCCCGCGCTGCGGAAGAAGAAGGCCGTCAGACGGCCCTTGACGCCCGGGCCCGTGAAGTACTCGGCCTTGGCGAGGAAGGTGATGCGCCGCTTGAGGATCGCGGGCATCAGGAAGTGGTCCGAGAACGACAGGTGATTGCCGGCGATGATCGCGGCGCCCTCCGCCGGCACGTGCTCCAGACCCTCTATTCGAGGCCGGAAGACCAGTCTCAGCAGCGGCCCCAGCAGCACGTATTTCAGCAGGTAGTAGAACAAAGCGGGCGCTCCTCGACTCTGGCGGTGGACTCAACCGCCGCATTCCAGCAGGTCAACCGGCATGTCGTGGGGTGCCAGTGTAGGTGCAGGGGCAGTCACCGGGCACCTCGTGCGGCAGGACCGCGCCGATCCTTCACGCTTTGACTGACGGTCAGTCAGCAGGGTGTGTCCGGTGGTGCCCGTGCGGCCGGGGAGTATCGCGGGACCAGCGTGCTGCTCCGTACGAGTGACCGGCAAGCCGAACGCCGCGCATGGCGCGATACGGACGGCTCCCTGTCCGGCCGCTGGTTCTTGCGGCCCCGCCGAGTAACCTGCGAAGCATGCGGATCTCTGTTTCCTCGGACATGGACGAGCCCGTCGCCCGCTCCCTCGTGGCCGCGCTGCGCGACCGGGGACACGAGGTGCGCCCGCACGGCGCTCTGCGCCCCGGGGACGACCCGCAGTGGGCGGTGTGCTCCGAGGCCGCGGCCCGCGAGGTCGCCGACGGGACGGCCGACCAGGCCGTGGTGTGCTGCTGGACCGGCACGGGCGCCTCGATCGCAGCCAACAAGGTGCCCGGAATCCGGGCGGCCCTGTGCACGGACTCCTACACGGCCGACGGTGCCCGCCGCTGGAACGACGCCAACGTGCTCGCGCTCAGCCTCCGGCTGACGTCCGAGCCGCTGCTCAAGGAGATCCTCGACGCCTGGTTCGGGGCAGTGCCCAGCACGGACGCCGAGGACCGGCAGAACGTGGACCGGGTGCGCCTGCTGGACCACGGCAGGACCCGGATGTGACGGTCACAGCCGCACGATGATCAGCGCCGTGTCGTCCGTGGCGCCGCCGGACGGCAGCAGTTCCAGCAGGACGGTGTCGGCGAGGGTCTCGGGGTCCTGGTCGCGGTGACGGCGCAGGGCGTCGGCGAGCCGGGCCAGACCCGCGTCGATGTCCTCACGGCGCCGTTCGATCAGCCCGTCGGTGTAGAGCACCAGCGTGGTGCCCGGCGTGAACACGGTCTCGGCCTGGGGCCGGGGGATCGGATCGGGCCGGGCGTCGAGCGGTGTGTCGGTGGCCTGGTCGAGGAACCGGGTGCGGCCGTCGGGCTGGACCAGCACCGGCGGTGGATGGCCCGCGCTGCTGTAGGTGATGGTCTGCCGCTCGAAGTCGATGAAGGTCGTCACCGCCGTCGCCGACTCGGCACCGTCGACCACGTGGGCGTAGCGCCCGAGCACGTCCAGCGCCTGGGCCGGGCCCGCGGCGACCCGGGAGGCCGCGCTGAGCGCGCTGCGCAGCTGCCCCATGACGCCGGCGGCGGCGAGCCCGTGCCCGACCACGTCCCCCACGGACACCCCGATCCGGTGGCCGTCGACCAGTTCGACCAGGTCGTACCAGTCACCGCAGACGTTGAGCGCGCCGACGGCCGGGCGGTAGCGGACCGCGGCCCGATGGTGGCGGCTGACCTGGCGTCGGGCGGGCAGCATCGCCTCCTGCAGCGCCAGTGCCACCTCGCGCTCCCGGGAGTGCGCCTGGCGCAGCCGCTCGTTGAGCTCCTGGAGCTCACGGGCGCGGGTGTACAGCTCCGCCTCCAGCACCCGCGCGCGGCTGTTGCGGCCCCCTGCGCGCCCCCGGGCCCGGATCAGCTCCGTGACCTCCTCGACGCGGTGCACGATCAGCAGCACCTTCCCGTCGGGGCCGAGCACCGGCGCGTTCACCGGGCTCCAGTAGCGCTCCGCCCACTCCCCGGGGCGGTCCGGATCCTCGACGTCGTAGCGCTGCAGCGCCATGGCGTCGCGCTCGCCGGTGGCCAGGACCCGGTACAGCGACGCCTCCAGATTGCGCATGCCCGTCGCGGCCGGGTCGTTGGGGTTGTCCGGGAAGACGTCGAACACGTAGCGGCCGATCAGCTGCTCCCGGGAGCGGCCGGAGCCCCGCACGAACTCCTCGTTGACGTCCGCGTACACCAGCTCGGGCGTCAGGAGCGCCACCATGCCGGGCAGGCACTGGAACATCGCCGCGTAGTCGATCACCGAATTCGTCATGGCCGCCGCCTCACCGATGCCGGGAATCACACCAGTTTCGCACGGTATGGGCGTACCTCACCCGGGCATCATTCCGGGACGCCCGTCAGCGGCTGCTCGGCCCAGATGATCTTCCCGTCGGGGATGAAGCGCGTGCCCCACCGCTGGGTGAGCTGGGAGACCAGCAGCAGCCCGCGCCCGCCCTCGTCCGTCGTGCGGGGATGGCGCAGATGGGGCGCGGTGGCGCCGTTGTCGAAGACCTCGCACACCAGGGCGCGCTCCCGGATCAGCCGCAGCCGGATGGGCCCGTCGCCGTACCGGATGGCGTTGGTGACCAGCTCGCTCACCACCAGCTCGGTGGTGAACACCAGCTCGTCCAGGCCCCAGCGCGCCAGCTGCCGGGTCGCCGTGCGGCGGGCCTCGGCGACGACGGCCGGGTCGCTGGACAGCTCCCAGACCGCCACCTGCCCGCTGCCGAGACGTTTCGTCCGGGCCATCAGCAGGGCCACGTCGTCGTACGGACGGGCCGGTACCAGCGCGTCGACCACGGTTCTGCAGTGCGCGTCGAGCGGACCCGCCTGTTCCAGGGCCCGGCGCAGCCGCTCGCGGCCGGCGTCGACGGCCCAGGTGTCGCTGCGGGCCAGCAGCCCGTCGGTGTGCAGGGCCAGCGTGCTGCCCTCCGCCAGGGTCAGCTCGACCGCCTCGAAGGGCGGGCCGCCCACGCCGAGCGGCGGGCCCTGCGGGAGATCGACGAACGTGACCGAACCGTCCGGCCGCACGACCGCCGGGGCGGGCTGGCCCGCCGCGGCCATCGCGCACCCGCCGTCGACCGGGTCGTAGACGGCGTACAGGCATCCGGCGCCCACGGACCGCCCGCCGTCGGCGCCCGCCGCGTCCGGTTCGGCCCCGTCCTCCCGCGCCGACCGCGCCACCAGGTCGTCCAGGTGCGCCAGCACCTCCTCGGGCGGCAGATCCAGCGCGGCCAGCGTCCGCACGGCGGTCCGCAACTGCCCCATGGCCGCCGCGGCGTCGATGCCGTGCCCGGGCACCTCGCCCACGACGAGCGCGACCCGCGCCCCGGACAGCGGGATGAGGTCGTACCAGTCGCCGCCCAGGCCGGTCAGCTCGTCCGCCGGCCGGTAGCACGCGGCCACCTCGACGGCGTCCTGCTCGGGCAGCCGGTGGGGGAGCAGACTGCGCTGCAGGACGAGCGCGGCGTCCCGCTCGCGGGTGTAGCGGTGGGCGTTGTCCAGGCAGACGGCCGCGCGGGCGACGAGGTCCTCCGCCAGGCGCAGGTCCTCGGCGTCGAAGGGCTCCCGGTGGGTGCGGCGGAAGAAGCTGGTCAGGCCCAGAGTGGTGCCCCGCGACCGGATCGGCACGGTCAGCACGCTGTGCAGGCCCAGTTCCCGGAAGGTGGCCCGCCGGCCGCCCGGGGCGTCGGTGGTCCAGTCCCTGGACGACGGGTCGAGCCGTTCCGCCCGCCAGGACCGGCCCGAGGTCAGGCAGCGGACCGGGGGCGACCCGGCCGGGTAGGTGGCCGTGTCCCCGACGGGGACGACGACGGCCGGCAGGTCCTCGTCCGCGGCCCGGTGGCCCGCGCGGCGCAGCGCCACCGGCTCCGCCGTGTCCGGGAGCGGCCCGGGCGACAGTTCGCCGCCGCGCAGCACCGTGTCCAGCAGGTCCACGGAGGCGAAGTCGGCCAGTCCCGGCACCGCCACGTCGGCCAGTTCCTGCGCGGTGCGCATAAGGTCCAGGCTGCGGCCGATGCACTCACCGGCCCGGTCGAGCAGCGCCAGCCGCTGCCGGGCCCGGTGCCGCTCGGTCATGTCCACGACCGTGTAGTAGACGCCTATCGGGTGGCCCCGGTCGTCCTCCAGCCGGGTGAAGGACAGCATGTGCGCCGTCTCCCGCAGGGGCGCCGACCGCACATGCCCCACGTGCTCGTAGCCGACGACCGGCTCGCCCGTCTCCAGCACGTGCCGCATCTGCGCCTCGACCGCCTGCCCGTCCAGCCCCGGCTGGACGTCCGCGAACCGCAGTCCGAGCCGGCGCGCCGCCGGTCCGCCGCCGAACTGCTCCAGGGCTGCGTTGGACCACACGAACCGCAGGTCCGTGTCCACGATGGCGATGCCGACGGGAGCGTCCGACACCATCCGCTCCAGCACCGTACGGCTCATGTCCCAGCCGGGTGCGCCGGCCAGCTCCGACAGCAGCACCAGCCAGCGGGAGCCGCCGTGTGCCTCCTCCGCCGGGGCGATCCGGGCGGCGACCCGCACCGGCCGCCCGTTCTTGTGGCGGGCCGTCAGCAGTCCCCGCCAGCCGCCGTCCCTGCGGCACCGCTCGACCAGGTCCGGCACCCGCTGCGCGTCCTCGTCGGCCAGCAGATCGGCGAGCTTGCGGCCCACCGCCTCGGCGGCCGGGTACGCCAGCAGGCGCCGGGCGTCGTCGGTCCAGGCCGTCACCACGCCCTGCGGATCGAGCAACAGCGGCGCCGCGTCGGCCACGTCGAACCGCTGCCGGGCAGTGCCGTACTCCTCGTCTGCGCCCACGGCCGACCTCTCTGTCGCTGAGAGTGGTCTACCACCTCTTGCCCCCATCTTCACCCTTCCGGTGAGAGGGGGCGGCTTGTGCAGGTCCGGTCGGGGAGGCCGGTCCCGGGCGGCCGCCCGCCCGGGACCAGCCTCCGGCCCGCCTATCCGAGGACCTTCTCCAGGGCCCCGAGCGCCTCCCGGAGCTCCTCGCCGGTGATGGTCAGCGGCGGTGCCAGGCGGATCGTCGAGCCGTGGGTGTCCTTCACCAGGATCCCCTCGCGCATGAGACGCTCGCTGATCTCGCGGCCGGTGCCGAGCGCGGGATCGACGTCGACGCCCGCCCACAGCCCGCGCGAGCGGAAACCGACCACGCCCTTGCCGACCAGGCCCGCCAGGCCCTCGCGCAGGATCACGCCCAGTTCGGCCGCCCGGCGCTGGAACTCGCCCGTCTCCAGCAGCTCGACCACCGCCGTGCCGACCGCCGCCGCCAGCGGGTTGCCGCCGAACGTCGAGCCGTGCTCGCCCGGGTGCAGCACCCCGAGCACGTCCCGGCGCCCGACCACCGCCGACACCGGCACGATGCCGCCGCCCAGCGCCTTGCCCAGCAGCAGCACGTCCGGCACCACCGACTCGTGCTCCACCGCCAGCGTGCTGCCCGTCCGGCCGAGCCCGGACTGGATCTCGTCCGCCACGAACAGACAGCCCCTGCGGCGGGTCAGCTCCCGCACGCCCGCCAGGTAGCCGTCGTCGGGGATGATCACCCCGGCCTCGCCCTGGATCGGCTCGATCAGCACCGCGGCCGTCGTCTCGTCGACCGCCGCCTCCAGCGCGGCCAGGTCGTTGTACGGCACGATCCGGAACCCCGGCGTGAAGGGCCCGAAGCCGCTCCGCGCGGTCTCGTCCGTGGAGAAGCTGACGATCGTCGTCGTCCGGCCGTGGAAGTTGTCCGCCGCCACCACGATCGTGGCCCGGTCCGCCGGGACGCCCTTGACGTCGTAGGCCCACTTGCGGGCCACCTTCACCCCGCTCTCCACCGCCTCCGCGCCGGTGTTCATGGGCAGCACCATGTCCTGCCCGGTCAGCGCGGCCAGCCGCTCGGCGAACTCCGCGAGCCGGTCGTTGTGGAAGGCCCGCGAGGTCAGGGTCAGCCGGTCGAGCTGGTGGTGGGCGGCCTCGATCAGCGCCGGGTGCCGGTGGCCGAAGTTGAGGGCCGAGTAGCCCGCCAGCATGTCGAGGTAGCAGCGGCCCTCGACGTCCTCCACCCAGGTGCCCTCGGCGCGGGCGACGACCACGGGCAGCGGGTGGTAGTTGTGCGCGAGGACCGGCTCCTCCGCGCGGATGAGTTCCTCCGAGCCGCGGCCGCCCCGCGGACCGGGGGTCTCCTGCGGGCCACGGGTGGTGACGGGTGCGGTCATGAGCGGATCTCCCGGATCTCCTGGGTGCAGCACTTGATGCCGCCCCCGGCCTTGTGGAATTCGGACAGGTCGACGGGGACGGGCACGTAGCCGCGGTCGGCCAGCCGCGCGGCCAGGCCCGTCGCCCCGGGTGAGATGAAGACGTGGCGCCCGTCGGAGACGGAGTTGAGCCCGAACGCCATCGCGTCCTCGCGGGTGGCGAGCACCGCGTCCGGGTAGAGCCGGGCCAGCACCTCGCGGCTGCCCGGCGAGAACGCCTCGGGGTAGTAGGCGATGTTCCCGTCGCGTTCGTCGTCGAGGACGAACAACGCCGTGTCGAGGTGGTAGAAGTACGGATCCACCAGCGTCAGCCCGATCACCGGTACGCCGAAGTACTCCTGCACCTCGCTGTGGGCCTCCCGGGTCGTGCGGAAGCCCGTCCCGGCGAGGATCCAGCGCCCGGCCGGCACCAGGTCGCCCTCGCCCTCGCAGACCGCCTCGGGGTGATAGACCTCGTAGCCCTCCGTCTTGAACCACGCCTCGTAGGGCACGGACTCGGGACGGCGCTCGGGCGCGTGGAAGAGCGAGCCGAAGACGCGCCCGTCGACCACGACCGCCGCGTTCGCGGCGAAGACCATGTCGGGCAGGCCGGGAACGGGTTTCACACTGTCCACGGTATGGCCGTGGGCACGGTAGGTGTCGACCAGCGCCTGCCACTGGTCCAGGGCCCTGATCACGTCGACGGGTTCGTCGGGGTGCATCCAGGGGTTGATCGCGTACTGCACGGCGAAGTGTCTGGGCTCGCAGACGAGGTAGCGCCGCCGGCGCGGCACACGGGAGTCGGGCACGAAGGGGTCCCTCCGCTTCCTCACGGTGTGTGACTGGGGGTTGACACAACGGTAGGAACTGACGGTGGGGGCCGACAAGAAACAAAGATTGCGCGTCCACGCAGGAACGCTGCGTCTTCCGCCCGGCCGGCGCACGGACGCTGCGCCGCCCGGGAGCTACTCGGGCGCCGGGTGGCTGGCTCCCGCCTCCGGACTCTCCGGCAGCAGATGGGAGAGCACCATCACGCTGATCGTCTTCCGGATGAACGGCTCCTGCCGGATGCGCTCCAGCACCTCCTCGAAGTGCTCCACGTCCCGCGCCCGCACGTGCAGCAGCGCGTCCGCGCCACCGGTCACGGTCATCGCCGCGGTGATCTCCGGGTAGTCGCGCACGACGTCGGCCAGCCGCCGCGGCGGGGCGGCGCCCTCGCAGTACACCTCGACGTAGGCCTCGGTGCGCCAGCCCAGCGCCGACGGCTTGACGGTCGCCGTGAACCCGGTGATCACGCCCGTCTCGCGCAGCCGGTCGACGCGCCGCTTGACCGCCGTGGCCGACAGCCCGATGGCCGTGCCGATCTCCGCGAACGACGTCCGGGCGTTCGCCATCAGCGCGGTGACGATCTTCCGGTCGAGTTCGTCGAACGCCGAGGACCTGCTGTTCATGCGGGCACTGTATCCACCGGCCCCCCGGCCCGCGCCCGCTCCGGCCCCGCCACCGCGTCCGGCGGGAACGTCCACCCCCGGCACGTGTCCAGACGCAGGGATCGCCCCTACACTCCACGTTCATGCTGCGCGCCCTGGCTGTCGACGACGAACGCCCCTCCCTGGAGGAACTGCTCTACCTGCTGCAGGCCGACCCCCGCATCGGCAGCGCGGAGGGCGCCGGTGACGCGACCGAGGCGCTGCGCCGCATCAACCGCGCCCTGGAGTCCGGCCCGGGCGGACCCGAGGCCATCGACGTCGTCTTCCTCGACATCCAGATGCCCGGGCTCGACGGCCTCGACCTGGCCCGGCTGCTCACCGGCTTCGCCCGCCCGCCGCTCGTCGTGTTCGTCACCGCCCACGAGGACTTCGCCGTGCAGGCCTTCGACCTCAAGGCCGTCGACTACGTCCTCAAACCCGTCCGCAAGGAACGCCTGGCCGAGGCCGTCCGCAGGGCCGCCGAGCTGCGCGGCGCCACGCCCCGCATCCCCGTGAGCGAACCCGACCCGGACCACATACCCGTCGAACTCGGCGGCGTGACCCGCTTCGTCGCCGTCGACGACATCACCCACGTCGAGGCCCAGGGCGACTACGCCCGCCTGCACACCGTCAAGGGCAGCCACCTGGTCCGCATCCCGCTGTCCACCCTGGAGGAGCGCTGGCGCTCACGCGGCTTCGTCCGCATCCACCGCCGACACCTCGTCGCCCTGCGCCACATCGGCGAACTCCGCCTCGACGCCGGCACCGTGAGCGTCCTCGTCGGCTCCGAGGAACTGCAGGTCAGCCGCCGCCACACGCGCGAACTGCGCGACCTGCTCATGAGGAGGACATGACGGTGCCCCAGGACCACACCGAACGCCGCGTCGTCGTCACCGGCCCGCCCCGGCAGGCCCGGCGGGCCTCCGGCTACTACCGCCCGCGCACCGAGATCGACGAGCAGACCACCCTCGGCCACACCTACGTCCGCTCCCTGATGCGCACCCAGTTGCGCGCCGCCCTCACCGTCTTCGCCGTCCTCGGCCTGCTCGTCGGCCCGCTCCCGCTGCTCTTCGCCGCCATGCCCGACGCCCGCCGCCTGGAGTGGGCCGTCCTCGGCTTCGGCCTCTACCTCCCCCTGGTCCTGCTCGCCCGCTGGTACGTCCGCCGCGCCGAGCGCAACGAGCGCGACTTCGTCCGTCTCGTCGAGGACCGCTGACTTCCACGCCCATGAACTCCAGCTACGCCGTCCCCGCCGTCGCCCTCGTCGTCGTCGCCACGGTCCTGGTCGGCGCCTTCGGCCTGCGCATCTCCCGCACCACCTCCGACTTCTACGTCGCCTCCCGCACCGTCGGCCCGCGTCTGAACGCCGCGGCCATCAGCGGCGAGTACCTCTCCGCCGCGTCCTTCCTCGGCATCGCCGGCCTGGTCCTCGTCCAGGGCCCCGACATGCTCTGGTACCCGGTCGGCTACACCGCCGGCTACCTCGTCCTGCTGCTCTTCGTCGCCGCCCCGCTGCGCCGCTCCGGCGCCTACACGCTGCCCGACTTCGCCGAGGCCCGCCTCGCCTCCCAGGCCGTGCGTCGGCTCGCCGGAGCCTTCGTCGTCGGCGTCGGCTGGCTGTACCTGCTGCCCCAGCTGCAGGGAGCCGGGCTCACCCTGACCGTGCTGACCGGGGCGCCCGACTGGCTGGGTGGCGTGATCGTCGCCGTCGTCGTCACCGCGACCGTCGCCGCCGGCGGCATGCGCAGCATCACCTTCGTCCAGGCCTTCCAGTACTGGCTGAAGCTGACGGCCCTGCTCGTCCCCGCCCTCTTCCTGGTCCTCGCCTGGCAGAGCGACGGCGCCCCGCGCCACGCCTTCGACGAACCGGCCACCTTCCGCGAGCAGCGCGTCGTCCGCGTCGACGACAGCGTCGACCTGAAGCTGGAGCGTCCCCTGACCGTCACGGTCACCGGCACCGTCGACGGCCGCACCCACACCGGGACCCGCCTCGACCTGCCCGCCGGCACCCACCACATCGAAGGCGGCACCCGCCTCACCTTCGCCCGGGGCGCGGCCGTCCCCGAAGCCGAGCGCAGCGGCGGCGGCGACCTCTCCCCGTCCCAGGCCGAGAGCCGCGCGGAACGCCCCCTCTACGCCACCTACGGACTGATCCTCGCCACGTTCCTCGGCACCATGGGCCTGCCCCACGTGGTGGTCCGCTTCTACACGAGCCCGCACGGCGTCGCCGCCCGCCGCACCACCGTCGCCGTCCTCGGCCTGATCGGCGCCTTCTACCTCCTGCCCCCCGTCTACGGCGCCCTGGGCCGCCTCTACGCCCCCGAACTGACCCTCACCGGGGACCCGGACGCCGCCGTCCTCCTGCTGCCCGACCGGATGATCGGGGGAGTGGGCGGCGATCTGCTGGGGGCCCTGGTCGCGGGCGGCGCCTTCGCCGCGTTCCTGTCCACGGCCTCGGGCCTGACCATGGCCGTCGCGGGCGTGCTCACCCAGGACGTGCTGCCCTCCCGGGGCGTGCGGCACTTCCGGCTCGGGACCGTCCTGGCCATGGTCGTGCCCCTCGCGGCGAGCGTCCTGGTCGGCGGGCTGCCGGTCGCCGACGCGGTGGGCCTCGCCTTCGCCGTGTCGGCGTCCTCCTTCTGTCCGCTTTTGGTCCTCGGCATCTGGTGGCGGCGGCTGACCCCGCCCGGCGCCGCCGCCGGGATGCTGGTCGGAGGCGGCTCCGCCCTGCTCGCGGTCGCCGCGACCATGGCGGGCTACCCGGGCCGGGGCGCCGCCCTGCACGCCCTGCTCGCCTGGCCGGCCCTGTGGTCGGTGCCGCTCGGCTTCCTCACGATGATCCTGGTGTCCCTCGCCACCCCCGGCCGCGTCCCGCCGGGCACGGCCGGGGTCCTGGCCCGCTTCCACCTGCCCGAGGAACTGCGCACGGAGGTGACGGCATGAGCGACTTCCTGGCCGGCCTGTGCGTCGCCGTGCTCCCCGTCCTGGCCCTCGGCGTCTGGCTCGGCCGGCGCACCGCCCGGGCCAAGAGCCTCGCCGGTCTCGGCACCCCCGTGGAGCACGCCACCTTCGAGACCCTGCACACCGCCTCCCTCGCCGCGCCGCCGCTGCGGGCCGGCCTGACCGAGGAGACCGCGCGCAAGTCCGCCCGGAAACTGCGCTCGCTGCTCGGCACCGACGCCCTCTGCCTCACCGACCGCGAACAGGTCCTGGTCTGGGACGGCGACGGCGCCCACCACCGCTCCGAGATCATGGAACGCCTCGCGGGCCCCCTGGACTCCGGCCGGGGCGAGGCCTTCGCCCTGACCTGCGACCGCCTGGACTGCTCGGTGCGCTGGGCGGTCGTCGCCCCGCTCACCGTCGACGACCGGGTCCACGGCGCCCTGGTCGCCTGCGCGCCCCGCGAGTCCGCCGTCCTGGTCCGGGCCGCCGGCGAGGTCGCCCGCTGGGTCTCGGTGCAGCTCGAACTGGCGGACCTGGACCGGTCCCGCACCCGCCTCATCGAGGCCGAGATCAAGGCGCTGCGCGCCCAGATCTCCCCGCACTTCATCTTCAACTCGCTCGCGGTGATCGCGAGCTTCGTCCGCACCGACCCCGAGCGCGCCCGCGAGCTGCTGCTGGAGTTCGCCGACTTCACCCGCTACTCGTTCCGCCGGCACGGCGACTTCACCACCCTCGCCGACGAGCTGCACGCCATCGACCACTACCTGGCCCTGGTGCGCGCACGCTTCGGCGAGCGCCTCTCCGTCACCCTGCAGATAGCGCCGGAGGTGCTGCCCGTCGCACTGCCCTTCCTGTGCCTGCAGCCGCTCGTGGAGAACGCCGTCAAGCACGGCCTGGAGGGCAAGGCCGTCTCCTCGGGCAAGTGCCACATCCAGATCACCGCCCAGGACGCGGGAGCCGAGGCCCTGGTCGTCATCGAGGACGACGGCGCGGGCATGGACCCCGGACTGCTGCGCCGCATCCTCGCCCGCGAGGCCAGCCCCTCGGGCGGCATCGGCCTGTCCAACGTCGACGACCGGCTCCGCCAGGTCTACGGCGACGACCACGGCCTCGTGATCGAGACCGCGGTCGGTGCCGGCATGAAGATCACCGTCCGTCTCCCGAAGTACCAGCCGGGTGTGCACTCGGCGGGCCGGCTGACCCGGGAGTGAGCCGTCAGGTGCTGCGCGTGGTGACCACCATCCCCAGGGTGATCAGGCCCAGGACGACCCAGCCGAACCACAGCCAGCCGTTGCTGCCGAGTGCCACCGTGTAGGCCGTCACCACGACGAGGCCGCCCAGAGTGAGCACCCCCATGGTCTTCGTCCCGTTGAAACCGCTGGAACCGTGCGTGGAACCGGGCATCGTGACACCCTCCTCGTGGTCCGGTCCCTCCATGGTGCCCGGTGGGCGCCCGGCGCGCACGGGCCCTACACGAGCCGGTTCTCAGCGCCCCTGCGTGTTCAGCGAGGCCAGATAGGCGTTGTACGCCTCCAGCTCCTTGTCCCCGTCCCGCTCGGCGGCCCGGTCCGAGCGCCTGGCCTGCCGCTGC
Source organism: Streptomyces sp. XY006 (assembly GCF_002237655.1). Classification (GTDB taxonomy): domain Bacteria; phylum Actinomycetota; class Actinomycetes; order Streptomycetales; family Streptomycetaceae; genus Streptomyces; species Streptomyces levis. Next base: position 127,554 of record NZ_NOKT01000012.1, on the reverse strand, counting down.
TCCGAGGCGTACCACTGGAACAGCAGCGCGATCAGGACCAGCACGGACGGGATCTCGCTGAACGCCCAGGCGATGCCTCCGGCAGCGTTCTGGTCGGACAGCGCCTCGATGCCGAGGGAGGCGGGCGGGTTCTCGAAGGTCGACACCATCGGCTGGGACGCCATCATCAGCGCGATGCCGAAGAACGCGTGGAACGGCATGCCCGCGAACAGCTCCAGCATCCGCATCAGATAGCCCGGCCGGTGCGGCCCCGGGTCCACGCCCATGATCGGCCAGAAGAACACCAGGCCGACGGCGAGGAAGTGCACCATCATCGCGATGTGCCCGGCCTTGGAGCCCATCAGCATGTCGAACAGCGGCGTGAAGTACAGCCCGTACAGGCTCGCGATGAACAGCGGGATCGTGAACGCCGGGTGCGTGACGATCCGCATGTACCGGCTGTGCAGAAACATCAGCAGCAGCTCACGTGGCCCCTTGCGGCCCCGCCCCGCCGTGGGCAGCGCCCGCAGCGCCAGGGTGATCGGCGCCCCGAGCAGGATCAGGATCGGCGAGACCATGCTGATCACCATGTGCTGCACCATGTGCACGCTGAACATGACCATGCCGTAGTCGTTCAGCCCGGTGCACATCATGAGCATGATGCTCAGCACGCCCAGGGTGTAGGCGACGGTCCGGCCGACGGGCCACTTGTCGCCACGCCGCACCAGCCGCACCACGCCCCAGCCGTACAGCGCCAGCCCCACCAGGCAGGCGACGAGGAAGAACGGGTCCGCCGACCATTCCAGACCTCGCCCCAGCGTGAACGGCGGCAGATCCATGGTCATGCCGTGCCCGCTGTGATCCATTCCGCCGGCTCCTGTTTCGTGGGGGTGTGCAGCAAGTTGTCCGCCCACAAGAGTAGAACCGCCCCCGGTGGCCGCTGCGACCGGGGGCGGTACGACACGTCAGGGGTGCGGGGTCCCGCGCGACCGGTCACTCAGGACCCGCATCCGGCGGAACGAGCGCGACCTCAGAGAACGGTCTCCGCCTCTTCGTACCGCTCGTCCGGCACGGTCTTCAGCGTCTCCACGGCCTCCGCCAGCGGCACCATCACAATGTCGGTCCCGCGCAGCGCGGTCATCTGTCCGAACTCGCCCCGGTGCACGGCCTCCACCGCGTGCCACCCGAACCGCGTGGCCAGCACCCGGTCGTACGCGGTGGGCGTACCGCCGCGCTGCACGTGCCCGAGGATCACCGGCCGCGCCTCCTTGCCCAGCCGCCGCTCCAGCTCGACGGAGAGCTGCCGGGCGATGCCGGCGAACCGCTCGTGCCCGTAGATGTCCTTGCCGCCCTCGTCGAACTCCATGGTCCCGGCCCGGGGCTTGGCACCCTCCGCGGCGACCACGATCGCGAAGCGCTTGCCCGCCTCGAACCGCTCGCCGACCCGCCGGGTCAGCTCCTCTATGTCGAAGGGCCGCTCGGGCACCACGATGGCGTGCGCGCCGGCCGCCATGCCGGAGTGCAGCGCGATCCAGCCGGTGTGCCGGCCCATGACCTCGACGACGAGGACCCGCTGGTGCGACTCGGCCGTGGTCTTCAGGCGGTCCAGCGCCTCGGTCGCCACCCCGACGGCCGTGTCGAAGCCGAACGTGACGTCCGTGACCGCGATGTCGTTGTCGATGGTCTTCGGCACACCCACCACGGGCAGCCCGCTGTCCGACATCAGCCGCGCGGCCTTGAGCGTGCCTTCACCGCCGATGGGGATGATCGCGTCGAGGCCGAGCTCCTCGACATGGCCCCTGGCCCGCTCCACACCGTCCCGCAGATGGGAGGGCTGGACACGGGAGGACCCGAGAATCGTGCCGCCGCGGGCGAGGATGCCGCCCACCGCGTCGAGGTCGAGCTTGAGGTAGTCGCACTCCAGGAGGCCCTTCCAGCCGTCCCGGAAGCCGATGACCTCGTCGCCGTGGTCGACGACGGCACGGTGCACGACGGACCGGATGACGGCGTTCAGGCCGGGGCAGTCGCCGCCGGACGTGAGGACACCAATGCGCATAGCCCGAGAAACCTTATCGACGTGGGCCGGGGCCGGACCACGTTGTCCGGCTGGAATCCCCGCCACCCTAGCGGCTTCGAGGGGCCGGACCGAAGCACGCGTCCGCCTGCTGGACGACCCCGCTCACCTGTGCGGATGGGCCGTCATACGGGCTGTTGACCAGCAGGTTGACGCGTGCCCCGGGCACGCTGCGGCGCTGTGCCTACGCGGGCTGCTGAGCAGCGGCGATGCGCTCGTTGCGCAGCGCCTCGTACCAGCGGTCGTCGGTCGGCGGCAGCGCGTTGACATCGAGGGCCAGCTTCAGCAGCAGGTCCGCGATCAGCGGGTTGCGCGCGAGCACCGGGCCGTGCATGTACGTGCCGAAGACCGTGTCGTTGTACGCGCCCTCCGTGCCGTCGCCCGTGCCGTTGCCGTTGCCGAAGCGCACCCGGGCGAGCGGGCGGGCGGTGGGTCCGAGGTGCGTGACGCCCTGGTGGTTCTCGAAGCCGGTCAGCGGGGGCAGGCCGAGCCGCTGGTCGACGTCGCCCAGGACGTCGCCGACGCACCGCGCGCCCTCGCCGCGCACCGAGACCACGTCCAGCAGCCCGAGGCCGGGCTCGCGCTGGCCGAGGTCGTTGATGAATTCGTGGCCGAGGATCTGGTAGCCGGCGCACACGGAGAACACGATGGCGCCGTTCTCCACGGCCCGGGTCAGCCCGCCGTCCCGGCGCAGCCGCTCGGCCGCGAGCCGCTGCGGCCGGTCCTCGCCGCCGCCGATCAGGTAGATGTCCCCGGAGGTCGGGATCGGCTGGTCGCTGCGCACGTCCAGCCGGGCCACGTCCAGGCCGCGCTGCCGCGCCCGGCGCTCCACGACGAGGACGTTGCCCTGGTCGCCGTAGGTGCTGAGCAGGTCCGGGTAGATCCAGACGATCCGCAGTTGGTTGTCGCTCACAAAAGTCCCCTGACGTCTCGTGCTCAGTTGCCGACGCGGCGGCGCAGGTCCTGGAACGCCGTGTAGTTGGCGATGACCTCGATGCGCCCCGGCGGGCACGCCGCCACGGCCTGGTCGAGGTTCTCGTAGACCTGGAAGTGCTGGTCGGCGACCTCCAGGCGCACCGCCAGGTCGAGCCGGCGGTCACCCACCACGCAGATCGGGTGGCCGGTCAGGCGCGTGTAGTCGACGTCCCACAGCCAGGAGGTGTCGGTGCCGTCGGCCGAGCGCGCGTTCACGGACAGGATGACCGGGGCGGGCGGCTGGTCGATCAGGGAGAACGTCTCCAGCCAGCCGGCCGGGTTCTTCGCGAGCAGGAGCCTGAGGTCGCGGCCCTGGAACTGCACGACGTCGTACCGTCCGGCCACCGCCTGCACCTGGTACATGCGCTCCAGCGCGACCTGCGGCGGCACTCCGAACACGGCGGCGACGGCGGCCGAGGAGGCGGCGTTGGCCTTGTTGGCGCGGCCGGGCAGCTGCAGGTGGATCGGCCAGGCCGAGCCGTGCGGGTCGAGGACGTGGTCGCCGGAGAGCGCCCAGCTCGGCGTCGGACGGCGGAAGCCGCACTCGCCGCAGAACCAGTCGTCGCCCGGGCGCTGCATCACGCCGCCGCAGGACGGGCAGGACCAGGCGTCGTCCTTCCACATCTGCCCGGCTGCGACCCAGATCACATTAGGGGAGGAGGACGCGGCCCACACCACCAGCGGGTCGTCGCAGTTGGCCACGACGACCGCCTTGGAGCCCGCGAGTCCCTCGCGCCAGTTCTCGGCGAGCATGCGGGTCTCCGCGGCGCGGTCGAGCTGGTCGCGCGAGAGGTTCAGCAGCGCGATGCACTTCGGGGCGGTGTCCCGGGCGACGCCGGCCAGGTACTTCTCGTCGACCTCGATGACGCCGTACCGGGCGTCCGAGCCGCCGGCGAGCGCCGAGGTGATGCCGGCCGGCATGTTGGCGCCGAGCGCGTTGGAGACCACCGGTCCCGCCGCGCGCAGGGCCTCGGCGATGAGCCGGGTGGTGGTGGTCTTGCCGTTGGTCGCCGAGACCAGGATCACGTCCAGGTTCTGGGCCAGCCGGGCGAGGAGGTCGGGGTCGAGTTTCAGCGCCACCCGGCCGCCGATGACCGATCCGCTGCCGCGTCCCGCCGCACGGGACGCCGCTGCGACCGCCTTGCCCGCGGTCACGGCCAGCTTGGCCCGCGGCGAGAGCGGGTCCGAGTTGCCTGCCATCAGTTCTCGATCCTCCTTGCGTACGCGCCGCGCCTGAAGCCTGACGGCCACGTGGTGTGGACCTCAGCCTATCGAGATCCATTCGCACTCCCGAACCGCGGCACCGTGGCGAACTCGTGTGGGAGGCGCGCACCGACAGGACCTTACTCTTGCGGCCATGCGACAGAGCCCCATCCCCGGCGCCCGCGGCCGCGTGAGACCCCTCACCCTGCACGGCGACCCCGTCCTGCACACGCCCTGCGCGGAGGTCACCGACTTCGGCCCCGAACTGGCCCGGCTGGTCGAGGACTTGTTCGCGACGATGTACGCCGCCCGGGGCGTGGGCCTGGCGGCCAACCAGATCGGCGAGCCGCTGCGGGTCTTCGTCTACGACTGCCCCGACGACGAGGACGTCCGCCACCTCGGCCACGTGGTCAACCCCCGCCTCGTCACGACGGACGGGGTGGTGATCCGCGGCCCCGAGGGCTGCCTGTCCCTGCCGGGCCTGGAAGCGGGCACGGAGCGCCACGACCACGCGGTGGTCGAGGGTTTCACCATGACCGGCGCACCGGTCACCCTGCACGGCACGGGCTTTTTCGCCCGCTGCCTGCAGCACGAGTGCGACCACCTGGAGGGCCGCGTCTACGCGGACCACCTCAAGGGCTGGCGCCGACGCAAGCTGATGCGCCAGGTGGCCCGGGCTTCGTGGAACGCCTGAGGGCCGTTGCCTCGGGGGCGCGGGGCCGTATCCGATATGCGGCTCCGCCGCGTGGGCGCGACCAGCCCCCACCGGCCCGCATCCGAGATCCGGCGGTCAGAACCCCGGACCGCCGATCTTGTCTCCCGCAGCGGCAAGGCGACCCCACAAGAGGTCGGCCAGACTCCGCACCAACTCCGCACGGGAACACGGCCGTTCGCCCAGCCACCAGTCCCCGGCCGCGTGCATCATGCCGACGATCCCGTGTCCCCAGACGCGAGCGAGTTGCTGTCCGCCCGGCCCCAGATCCAGCCGCTCCTCAATGACCTGCGCCAGCTCCTCGCCCATCCGCCGCAGCAGCGGCGCACTGTGCTTGCCGACGTCGAAACCCTGGTCGCCCGGCTGGCTCCCCTCCGCCGGGTGCATCAGGAACCGGTACACCTGGGGCCGCGCCTCGATCGCCGCGAGGTAGGTGTCCAGCGTCGCCTCGACCCGCTCGCGCCGGTCCGCCGGCGCGTCGAGCGCCGCCCGCAGCGAGTCCAGCAGCGCGTCCGTGTGCCGCTTGGCAAGGGCCGCGTAAAGTCCGCCCTTGTCGCCGAAGTGCCGGTAGAGGATCGGCTTGGTGATGCCGGCCTCCGCTGCGATCGCGTTCATCGAGGCCTGCGGGCCGTCGCGCAGCACCACCCGGTCGGCGGCCTCCAGCAGTTCACGCCGTCGGCGGTCGGCGGACCGTTGCTGGTCGGTCCGCTGCGTGGTGTCCATGTGCTCTCCCCACCCGTGCTGTTTCGATGACGCCTGCGCAAACTAACACTGAAGCACGCCCCGGACACCGAAAGGGTGCCGACCGGTCGGTAGGAGTTGACGCGGACTACCCACCGGTAACAGACTGGTGTTACCGCAAGTAACATGCACGTGTGCCGCTGGAGGGGACCGACATGGCCGAGTTCACCATGGAGCTCAACGACGAACAGAAGGAGGTCCGCGACTGGCTCCACGGCTTCGCCGCCGACGTGATCCGGCCCGCGGCCGCCGAATGGGACGAGCGTGAGGACACTCCCTGGCCGGTCATCCAGGAAGCGGCCAAGGTCGGCATCTACTCCCTGGACTTCTACGCCCAGCAGTACTTCGACCCCACCGGTCTCGGCATCCCCATGGCGATGGAGGAGCTGTTCTGGGGCGACGCGGGCATCGCCCTGTCCATCGTCGGCACCGGCCTCGCCGCCGTCGGCGTCCTCGCCAACGGCACCGAGGAGCAGATCGGCACCTGGATCCCGCAGATGTACGGCGACGCCAACGACGTCAAGGTCGCCGCGTTCTGCTCCTCCGAGCCCGACGCCGGCTCCGACGTGGCCTCGATGCGCACCCGCGCCGTGTACGACGAGGCCAAGGACGAGTGGGTCATCAACGGCACCAAGACCTGGGCGACCAACGGCGGCATCGCCAACGTCCACGTCGTGGTCGCGGTCGTCGACCCCGAGCTCGGCTCCAAGGGCCACGCCTCCTTCATCGTCCCGCCGGGCACGCCGGGCCTGTCCCAGGGCCAGAAGTTCAAGAAGCACGGCATCCGCGCCTCGCACACCGCCGAGGTCATCCTGGACAACGTGCGCGTCCCCGGCTCCTGCCTGCTCGGCGGCAAGGAGAAGCTCGACGAGCGGCTCGCCCGGGCCCGCGAGAAGGCCAGGCAGGGCGGGGAGCGCGTGAAGAACGCGGCCATGGCCACCTTCGAGGCCTCCCGCCCGGCCGTCGGCGCCATGGCCGTCGGCACCGCACGCGCCGCCTACGAGGTCGCCCTCGACTACGCCACCACCCGCGAGCAGTTCGGCCGGCCGATCGTCGACAACCAGGGCGTGGCGTTCCAGCTCGCGGACATGCGCACCTCCATCGACGCGGCCCGGCTCCTGGTCTGGCGCGCCTCCTGGATGGCGATCAACGGCAAGCCGTTCACGGCGGCCGAGGGCTCGATGTCCAAGCTGTTCGCCAGCGAGACCGCCAAGAAGGTCACCGCCCAGGCCATCCAGATCCTGGGCGGCAACGGCTACACCCGGGAGTACCCGGTCGAGCGCATGCACCGCGACGCGGCGATCTACACCATCTTCGAAGGCACCAGCGAGATCCAGCGCCTGGTCATCGCCCGCACCCTCGCCGGCGTGCCCATCCGCTGACGCCCGCTAACGGTGCCGCAGCGGCGTCAGCTGCTCGATGTCGTAGCGCGCCCGCAGCTCCTCGATGGCCGCGTGGTCCGGCGGGCCCCCGCCGGCGAGGATCTCCAGCAGCTCCTCGAAGTAGCGCTCGTGGTCCGGCGGCGGGCTCGCCTGGAAGAACATCTTCGCGGGCTCGTCCGTCGGGTTGGCGAACGCGTGCGGGCACCCCGGGGGCACGACGATCACCGTTCCCGGCGTCGCCCGCACCACCCGGCTGCCCGAGGTGGACTCCCACCGCTGCCAGTGGTCGCGGGTGCGCACCCGCGGCTCGAAGGCGAGCACGTCCAGCTCGCCTTCGAGGACGTAGAACAACTCCTCGCTGCGGGTGTGCACATGGGCTCCGACGTCGAATCCCGGTGGCACCACCACTTCGAAGGTGGAGGCCATGCGGGAGTGGGTGCCGGTCACCTTGAACGTCACGTGCTGGGCGGGGGCCTGCACGACCCGGCCCTGACCGGGCGGGACGAGCAGGCCCTCCGTCGCCGTCATCGCCGGCTCACCACGTGACGGGCAGGGCCTCGGGCCCGCGGATCAGCGCGCCCTTCTTGAAGGGCACGTCCCCGGCCGGCACGGCGAGCCGCAGACCGGGCACGCCGTCGAGGAGCGCGTCGACCAGGAGCTCCGACTCCAGCCGGGCCAGCATGCCGCCCGGGCAGTAGTGCGGTCCGAAGCCGAACGAGACGTGCGGGTTCGGACTGCGGGAGAAGTCGATGGTCTCCGGGTCGGGGAAGACGTCCGGGTCGCGGTTGGCCGCCAGGTACGACACGTAGATCGCGTCGCCCTGCCGGATCCGCACGCCCTCGATCTCCACGTCCTCCAGGGCGATCCGCGAGAGCCCGACCGCGTTGCGGTGGGGGATCCAGCGCAGCAGCTCGTCGATGGCCCGGGGGCGGATCTCCGGTTCCGCCCGCAGCCGTTCGGCGAGGTCGGGGCGGGTCAGCAGCACGTAGAACATCTGGCCGCTGTTGTTGGTGACCGCTTCGCCGCCGATCTGCAGCAGCACGGCGAGTCCGACCGCCTCCTCCAGGGTGACCTCGCCCCGGCCGACCGCGGCGCCGAGCAGCGAGGTCACGTCCTCGCCGGTGGCGCCCTCCCGCAGGCCGATCAGGTCGGCGAAGTAGGCGCCCATCTCCTTCTTGGCCTTCTCGCTGACCTCGGCGCCGTGCGCGGAGGACAGGATCAGCTGCGTCCAGGTGTGCATGTCGTGCCGGTCGGCGGCCGGGACGCCCATCAGCTCGCAGATCACCGCGATGGGGAACGGGGCGAGCACGGCCTCGGTGAGGTCGGCGGGCGGGCCGTCCTGCAGCATCTCGTCGACCAGCTCCGCCAGCATCCGGCGGGAGCGCTCGCGCACCCGCTCCACGCCCCGTGCCGTGAAGGCGGCCGCGACGCTGCGCCGCAGCCGGGTGTGGTCCGGCGGGTCGAGGAAGCCGACCGCGCCCCGGGACGGGATGAAGTGCGGGGCCAGCCGCGTGACCTGCCGGTCCATGACGGCCTCGCGGCCGAAGCGCGGGTCGTTGGTCACCATCCGCACGTCGTCGTAGCGGGTGACCAGCCAGGCCCAGCCCTCACCGTTGGGCAGCTTGATGCGGGTGACCGGGCCCTCGTCCATCAGTTCCCGCAGGACCGGGTCGAAGTCCGCACCGGACAGGTCCAGCGCGGGCCACTCCCGGACCGGGGGCGGCGTCTGGGTGATCGTCTCTTCGCTCATCTCACTTCGTCTCGTCCGCGCGGTGCCAGCGGCCCAGGGCCATCTCGGCGGTGATACCGGGTCCGAACCCGGCCAGCAGCCCGCGCGCCCCGTGCTCGGGGCCGCCCTCGTCGAACAGCCGGCGCAGCGCGTCCAGGACGACGGCGCTGGCGATGTTGCCGTACTCGGTGAGCGTGGCCCGGCTGAAGCGGAAGGCGTGCGGGTCGACGTGCAGGAAGGTGCTGAGGTCGTCGAGGATGCGGGGCCCACCCGCGTGGACTATGTAGAAGTCCAGGTCGGAGGCGTCCCAGCCGTGCTCGCCTGCCAGGTCCTTCAGCGCCGGCGCGAGCGGCTCCATGGTGGCCGGGACCCGCTTGTCCAGCAGGAAGTGGAAACCCGTCGCCTTGACGTCGTACATGATCCACTCTTCGGTCTTGGGGATCAGGTACGAGCCGTTGCGCTCCAGAGCGATGCCCTCGCCGCCCCGGCCGCGGACCACGGCCGCCGCGATGCCGTCGCCGAACAGACCGTTGGACAGCAGCGAGCCGACGCCGATGTCGGTGGGCTGGTAGCACAGCGAGCAGAACTCGCAGGCCACGATCAGCGCGTTGGCCTCGGGGTAGGCCGTGCAGAAGTCGTGCGCCCGGTTGATCGCCGCCCCGCCGGCCGCGCAGCCCAGCTGGGCTATCGGCAGCTGCCGGGTGGTCGGGTCGAAGCCCATCTCGTTGATCAGCCAGGCCGTGAGCGAGGGCATCATGAAGCCCGTGCACGACACGTAGATGATCAGGTCCACATCGGTGGCGAGCAGCTCCGCGTCGTCGAGCGCCCGCTGGATGACCGCGGGCACCCGCGCCTTGGCCTCGGCCTCGTAGAGCTTGTTGCGGTCCTCGAACCCCGGATGCTTCAGGGTCTCCTCGATGGGCTGCACGATGCGCCGCGTGCGCACACCGGTGTTCTCGATCAGCCGGAGGGCCAGCGGCAGTTGGGGGTGGTCGGCGTGGCGCTCACGCGCCAGCTCAAGCGTCTCCTCCATCGTGATCACGTGCTCTGGAACGGACACCGAAGGTCTGCACAAAGTCGCCATGAACCGTGCCTGCTTTCGCCTCCCGGAAGGCCCTTCGCCCCCCGGTCAGAAGGTGGTTCACCTCTAGGGTGGTACACCCACGATCACCCTTCGGCAGGCCGACTTCGCGCCGGACTACTCCGTCTCGGGGACCGCGTGCCAGGCTCGACCCGACACCCTGACGACGGAGGACGCGATGACCCACCCCGCCCGGGACCTGTTGCGCACGACCACGGCGGCCCTCGCCCCCGACCCGGAGGCCAACCCCGTGGTCCCCCGGATCGCCGCCGGCACGGCACCCCGCGCCACCCTCGCCGCGCTCGCCCTGGAACAGACCTGGGTGATCCCCGCGGACCGCTGCGCGTTCGAGCACCTGGCCGTGCGCTCCGAGGCGACCGACCCCGAGGCGGCGGCCTTCTTCACGACCCTCGCGCAGGGCGAGGCGCTGGCCGGGGAGCGGCTGGTCGCCTTCGCACGGGCCTGCGGTGCCGAGCAGGCGTCGTACGAGCCGCTCCCCGGCGCGCAGGCGTACCCCGCGTACGTGGCGTGGCTGGCCCTCAACGCCGCACCGGCGGACGCCGTCCTGGCCCTGACGGCCAACTTCTCGGCGTGGGGCGGCTACTGCGCGGCCATCGCCACCGCGCTGCGCGAGCACTACGGCCTCGGCGACGAGGCCTGCGCCTTCTTCGACTTCTTCGCGGAGCCCTCACCCGACCTGGACCGGCTGGCGGAGGGGGCGGTGCGGGCGGCCGTGGACACCGGGCGCCTCGACGAGCGGCGGGCCCGCACGTACGGCCGGCTGCTGCAGCACTACGAGGCGAGCTTCTGGTCGGCGCTCAGCGGGACGATGTCCCACTGACCGCTACGTCGCGGTCCCGCTGCTGTGCGCGATGCACGCCACGTCGATACGGTCGGCCAGCTTCGCCAGCTCGATGGTCAGCGCCGCGACCGTGTCCTCGTCCAGCCCGGACTCCCCGTCCTCCACCAGCCGGACCCACCGACCCCCCACCGTCCGCAACAGCTTGCTGACATCCGCCGCAGCCACCTGCAGGGTCCCGCGGTCGTCGACGATCAGAGGCAGAGTCACTTCGCGGTTCACAGACGGGATCGTAGCCCCGCAACACTCACGCACCATGCCAAACAGTGGTGATGTTGCAGAACTCGCGGATTCCGTGCCCGGACAGCTCACGCCCGTACCCGGACCGCTTCACCCCGCCGAACGGGAACGCCGGATGGGACGCCGTCATCCCGTTGAAGAACACGCCCCCGGCCTCCAGGTCCCGGGTGAACCGGTCCACCTCCGCCTCGTCGCGCGTCCACACGTTCGAACTCAGCCCGAAGGGAGAGTCGTTCGCCACCAGCACCGCCTCGTCCAGGTCGGCCACCCGGTACAGCGTGGCGACCGGCCCGAACGCCTCCTCGCGGTGGATCCGCATCTCGCGCGTGATGCCGGAGAGGATCGTCGGCGTGTAGTACCAGCCGGGACCCTCCGGCCGTTCACCACCGCACAGCACCCGCGCACCGCCGCGCACCGCGTCGTCGACCAGTTCCTCCAGATCGCGCAGCCCCTGCTCGCTGGAGAGCGGCCCGACCTCGGTCTCGTCGGACAGGGGGTCACCGACCTTCAGCGCCCGCATGCCCTCGGCGAAGCGCTCGGCGAACGCGTCGTGGACGTCCGCGTGCACGATGAAGCGCTTCGCGGCGATGCAGGACTGCCCGGTGTTCTGCACCCGGGCGGTCACCGCGACCTTCGCGGCCCGGTCGAGGTCGGCGGAGGGCATCACGACGAACGGGTCGCTGCCGCCCAGCTCCAGCACCGTCTTCTTGATCATCTCTCCGGCGGTGGAGGCGACCGCGCGGCCCGCGGGCTCGCTGCCGGTGAGCGTGGCCGCCTTGACCCGCTCGTCGCGCAGAATGTCGTCCACCGCGGCGGAGCCGATCAGCAGGGTCTGGAAGCAGCCCTCGGTGAAGCCCGCCCGGTGGAAGAGGTCCTCCAGATAGAGGGCGGTCTGCGGCACGTTCGAGGCGTGCTTGAGCAGGCCGACGTTCCCCGCCATCAGAGCGGGCGCCGCGAAGCGCACCACCTGCCACAGCGGGAAGTTCCACGGCATGACCGCCAGCACCGGGCCGAGCGGACGGTAGCGGACCCGGACCCGGGAGGCGCCGGAGTCCTTGACGTCGGCCTCGGAGGGTTCCTCGTCGGCGAGCAGTTCCTCGGCGTGGTCGGCGTACCAGCGCATCGCCTTGGCGCACTTCGCCGCCTCGGCCCGGGCCTGCTGGATCGGCTTGCCCATCTCGGTGGTCATCACCCGGGCGATGTCCTGCTGGTCCTCGTCGAGGAGGTCGGCGGCCCGGCGCAGCAGCCGGGCCCGCTCGGCGAAGGTCGTCGTCCGGTACGTGCGGAACGTGGCCTCCGCGAGCTGGAGCCGGCGCTCGATCTCCTCCTCGCCCATGGCCTCGTACGTCTTGAGCGTCTCGCCGTTCGCCGGGTTGACCGTTGCGATGGGCATGGCTGACCTCCCTGGGAGCGGGCTGTGTCTCGACCTTCCCGCGCGGCGGAGGGGACCGCAACGCGGGAGCGTCTCCTCAGGGCGAGTGCTCCGCCAGGCGGTCGAGAAACGCCACCTGCGCCTTGACGATCACCTCGCGGGCCCGCTCCGGCCCGAACCAGGCCACCCGGTCCAGCTCGGGGAACTCCTGGAGCCGGCCGGAGTGCGGCGGCCACTCCATCCGGAACGTGCCGGGCACGATCGCCGCCGGGTCGAGGTCCGCCTCGATCGCCCAGACGGTCACGATCTTGCCGTTGGTCTGCCGGACCTCGCCGAGGTCGATGGCCTCCCCGTCGGGCGGGGGCAGCCCCAGTTCCTCCTGGAACTCGCGGCGGGCGGCGTCCCAGGCGGGCTCGTCCGGCTCGTACTCGCCCTTGGGGACGGTCCACGCCCCGGCGTCGCGCCGCGCGAAGAACGGGCCGCCCATGTGGCCGAGCAGGACCTCGAAGCCCTGGCCGGAGGGACGGAACAGCAGCAGACCGGCGCTGCGCTTCACGGCTTGACCTCCGGGTGGGCGGCCAGCAGCGTCTCGACCGTGTCGGCGTCCTCCGGGCGCTTGTCCTCGCGGTAGCGGATCACGCGGGCGAAGCGGAGGGTGACGCCGGCCGGGTAGCGGGTGGAGCGCTGCAGCCCGTCGTAGGCGATCTCGACGACGAGTTCCGGGCGGACGGTCACCACGTGGCCGTCGTCGTCGACGGCGAGCTGCCGGAGCCGTTCGGTCTGCCAGGTGAGCATCGCGTCGGTCATGCCCTTGAAGGTCTTGCCGAGCATGGCGAGGCCGCCGTCGGCGGTGCGGGCGGCGAGGTGGAGGTTGGAGAGCTTGCCGGTGCGGCGGCCGTGGCCCCACTCGGCGGCCAGGACGACCAGGTCGAGCGTGTGGACGGGCTTGACCTTCAGCCAGGACGCGCCGCGCCGGCCCGCGCTGTAGGGGGCGTCGAGGGCCTTGGCGACGACGCCCTCGTGGCCGCGCCCGAGGGTCTCCGCGAGGAACTCCTCCGCCGTGCGCGTCTCGTCCGGCCCGGCCACCAGCGTGCGCCGCACCCGCATCGGCTCGGGGACGAGCCGGGCCAGCTCGGCGTGCCGCTCGGTGAACGGAAGATCGAGCAGGTCGCGGCCGTCCACCGACAGGACGTCGAAGAAGACGGGGGCGACCGGGACCGCGCGGGCGGCCGTCGCCACGTCCGTGCGGGAGCCGACCCGCCCGGCCGTCTCCTGGAACGAACGGGGCCGCCCCTGCGCGTCGAAGGAGATCACCTCGCCGTCCAGGATGAACCGCTCGCCCCGCAACTCCAGCGCCGCGGCCGTCACTTCGGGCAGCCGGTCGGTGATGTCGTCGAGGGTGCGGGTGTACAGCCGCACCCTGTCGCCGTCGCGGTGCACCTGGACGCGGATGCCGTCCAGCTTCTCCTCCACGGCGCAGGCGCCGAGCTTGTCCACCGCCTCCGCCACCGAGGAGGCGCTGTGCGCCAGCATCGGCAGCACCGGGCGGCCGACGGTGAGGCGGAACCGTTCGAGGGAAGCCGGGCCGTCCGTCAGCAGGGCCTCGGCGACGGCCTGGAGGGAACCGGCGAGCATCACGGCCCGCCGTACGTCCGCGCTCGGCGCCCCGGTGGCCTGGGCCAGGCCCTCGACCGCGACCGCGTCCAGCGCGCCCTGCCGGACCTCCCCGGTGAGCAGCCCGAGCAGGAACCGCTGCTCGTCCGCGGTGGCCGCGCCCATCAACTCACCGACCAGCCGGGTGCGTTCCGCCTGGGAGCCCGGGCCGGACACCTTGGCGAGCTCCGACAGCCGGGCGTCGACGTCCCGCACGGTCAGGCTCGGCTCCGCGGCCGGGCCGACCGGGCGGCTCAGCACCTTCCAGCCCACGCCGATCCGGCCCTGCGGCAGCCGCCCGGCCAGATAGGGGATGACGATCGGCACGTCCTCCGCCTCGGCGTCCCGGAAGAGCTCCGCGAGCAGAGCCGTCTTCCGGGACCGCGCCGAGGTGGCGGCGACCTCCTGGGACACGCGGGCCAGCCGGTGCAGCAGCATGCAGTCATGGTGCACCGCGGGCGGTGCCTCTACACCTGGGCGGCCGCGTCCAGGTCCGTCATCAGCAGGTCCCCGACGATCGCGGACGCGGCCCGGTAGCCGCCGCTCGCCGCGTGCACGACCTGCTCGGCGAAGCCGATCGCGTTGCCCGCGGCCCACACGCCCGGCACGGTCGTCAGGCCGGTCGCGTCGACCACCGGGTACGCGCCGAACGGCGTCTCGTGCAGTTCGGCGCCCAGCCGCTCCAGCAGGCCGGTCTGCGGCACCGGCCGCGGGGCGGTGAACAGCACCGGGCGGGCGTGCGTCGTGCCGTCCGCCAGCCGGACCCCGGTGAGCCGGTCGTCCTCGACCACCAGTTCCGCGACCTCCCCGGGCACCACGTCCACCCGGGCCGCGGCGAGCCGGCGCAGATCCTCGTCGGACAGCTCCGCCTCGGCCACCGTGTGCAGGAACAGCCGCACGTCCTTAGACCACTGCGACACCATCAGCGCCTGGTGCACGCTCGCCGGGCTGGTCGCGAGCACCCCGAACGGCTGGTCGCGCACCTCCCAGCCGTGGCAGAACGGGCAGTGCAGCACGTCCCGGCCGAACCGCTCGGCGACTCCGGGCACCGCGGGCAGCTCGTCCTTCAGCCCGGTCGCGACGACGAGCCGCCGGGCCCGCACGGTCCGGCCGCCGGCCAGCACCACGGCGAAGTCCTCACCGCGCTCGACGTCCACCACCCGGTCCCGCACGAGCTCGACGCCGTAGCGCGCGACCTCCTCCCGGCCGATCGCCAGGAACTCGGCGGGCGGCATGCCGTCCCGCGTCAGGTAGCCCTGCATGTGCGCGGCGGGCGCGTTGCGCGGCTCGCCCGCGTCGACGACCAGCGTGCGGTGCCGGGCCCGCCCCAGCACCAGCGCCGCGGACAGGCCCGCCGCGCCCCCGCCGACGACGACCACTGCGTACTTCTCGGTCATGTGACCACCTCCGTACCCCGAGCGTCGCCCGGCGGTACGGGATTGACAAACGCGTTTGCCGAATCTGCAATACGACCATGACCACGGACGAGGTACTCGCGGGCGTCGGCCCCCGGCTGCGGCAGATGCGCAAGGACCGGGAGGTGACCCTGGCGGCGCTCTCCGAAGCCACCGGCATCTCCGTCAGCACCCTCTCGCGGCTGGAGTCCGGCTTGCGCAAACCCAGTCTGGAGCTGCTGCTGCCGATCGCGCGCGCCCACCAGGTGGCGCTCGACGACCTGGTCGGGGCGCCGCCGGCCGGCGATCCCCGGGTGCGCGCCAAACCGATCGAGATGTACGGCCGCACCCACTGGCCCCTCACCCGCCAGCCCGGCGGCCTCCAGGCCTACAAGGTGCTCGAGCCCCGGCGCAGGCTGGAGCCGGAACCGCGCACGCACGAGGGCTACGAGTGGCTGTACGTACTGTCCGGGAAGCTGCGGCTGGTGCTGGGCGAGCACGACGTGGTGCTCACGGCCGGGGAGGCCGCCGAGTTCGACACCCGGGTGCCGCACTGGTTCGGGTCGACGGGGGAGGGGCCCGTGGAATTCCTCAGCCTGTTCGGGCCGCAGGGGGAGCGGATGCACGTGCGGGCGCGGCCGAAGCGGTCGTGACGCACGCGATACAAGACGGCCGGACTCTTCTCCCGGAGACTGTTCCCTGATCGGCAAGCGACCGCTTAGTATGCGAACGACCCCGGTCAGACGAAGCAGTCCCCCGTGGAGGCACCGCATGCAGGCATGGCACGTGCACGAGAACGGCGAGCCGAGCGAGGTGATGCGCCTCGAAGAGGCGGAGCCGCCCACGCCCGGCGAGGGCCAGGTCCTGCTGAAGGTGCGCGCCGCGAACATCAACTTCCCGGACGCCCTGCTGTGCCGCGGCCAGTACCAGGTCAGGCCGCCGCTGCCGTTCACGCCGGGCGTGGAGATCTGCGGCGAGACCGAGGACGGACGCCGCGTGATCGCCAACCCGGCGCTGCCCCACGGCGGCTTCGCCGAGTACGCCGTCGCCGACTCCGCCGCCCTGCTGCCCGCCCCCGACGCCCTCGACGACGCCGAGGCCGCGGCGCTGCACATCGGCTACCAGACCGGCTGGTTCGGCCTGCACCGCCGGGCCGCCCTGCAGGCCGGGGAGACCCTGCTCGTCCACGCTGCCGCAGGAGGGGTCGGCAGCGCGGCCGTGCAGCTCGGGAAGGCCGCCGGCGCCACCGTCATCGGTGTCGTCGGCGGCTCCGGGAAGGCGGCCGTCGCCAAGGACCTGGGCTGCGACGTGGTCATCGACCGCCGCAGCCAGGACGTCGTCGCCGCCGTCAAGGAGGCCACCGGCGGCAAGGGCGCCGACGTGATCTACGACCCGGTCGGCGGCGAGGCCTACACCCAGTCCGCCAAGACCGTCGCCTTCGAGGGCCGGATCATCGTCGTCGGCTTCGCCGGCGGCACCATCCCCAGCCCCGCCCTCAACCACGCCCTGGTGAAGAACTACTCGATCCTCGGCCTGCACTGGGGCCTGTACAACACCAAGGACCCGAAACTGGTCCGGCGCTGCCACGAGGAACTCACCGAACTGGCCGCCCGGGGCGCCATCAAGCCGCTGGTCAGCGAGCGCGTGCCGCTCGGCGAGGCGGCCGCCGCCGTGCAGCGGGTCGCGGACGGTCTGACCACCGGCCGGATCGCCGTCGTCCTGGAGGAGTCAGCATGACCACCGCCGAAGAACTGCGCGGCAAGACACGGGAGTTGCTGGCCGCCCACCCGCCGGCCTCCACCGACCGCCTGGACTTCCTGCGGGCCCGCTTCGACGCCGGACTCGCCTGGGTGCACTACCCGCAGGGCCTCGGCGGACTGGGCGCGCCCCGCTCGCTGCAGGCCGTCGTGGACGCCGAGCTGGAAGCCGCCGGAGCGCCCGACAACGACCCCCGGCGCATCGGCATCGGCCTCGGCATGGCCGCGCCGACCATCCTCCAGTACGGCACCGAGGAGCAGAAGCGGCGCTACCTGAGGCCGTTGTGGACCGGGGAGGAGGTCTGGTGCCAGCTGTTCAGCGAGCCGGGCGCCGGCTCCGACCTGGCCGCGCTCGGCACCCGGGCCGTGCGGGAGGGCGACGACTGGGTGGTCAACGGGCAGAAGGTGTGGACGTCGAGCGCGCACGTCGCCCGCTGGGCCATCCTCATCGCCCGCACCGACCCGGACGTGCCCAAGCACCGCGGCATCACGTACTTCGTCTGCGACATGACCGACCCGGGCGTCGAGGTGCGCCCGCTGCGGCAGATCACCGGTGAGGCCGAGTTCAACGAGGTGTTCCTCACCGACGTCCGCATCCCCGACTCCCGGCGCCTCGGCGCGGTCGGTGACGGCTGGAAGGTCGCCCAGACCACGCTGAACAACGAGCGCGTGGCCATCGGCGGCATGCGGCTGCCCCGCGAGGGCGGCATGATCGGCCCCGTCTCGAAGACCTGGCGCGAGCGTCCCGAGCTGCGCACCCACGACCTGCACCAGCGGCTGCTCAAGCTCTGGGTGGAGTCCGAGGTCTCCCGCCTCACCGCCGAGCGGCTGCGCCAGCAGCTCGTCGCGGGCCAGCCCGGCCCCGAGGGCGCCGGCATGAAGCTGGCCTTCGCCCGCCTCAACCAGGAGATCAGCGGCCTGGAGGTGGAACTCCTCGGCGAGGAGGGCCTGTTGTACGACGACTGGACCATGCGGCGCCCCGAGCTGGTCGACTTCACCGGCCGCGAGGCCGGCTACCGCTACCTGCGCTCCAAGGGCAACAGCATCGAGGGCGGGACCAGCGAGGTCCTGCTCAACATCGTCGCCGAGCGCGTCCTCGGCCTGCCCCCCGAGCCGCGCACCGACAAGGACGTCGCCTGGAAGGACCTCGCCCGATGAGCGACCTGCTGTACGCGGAAGAGGAGGAGGCGCTGCGCGCCGCCGTCCGCGACCTGCTCACCGACCACTGCGACGCGCCCGGCGTCATCGCCCGCACCGAGTCGGACACCCCGCACCACCGGGCCCTGTGGAAGGCCCTCACCGACGGCATGGGCCTCGCCGGACTGCTGGTGCCCGAGAAACTCGACGGCCAGGGCGCCACCCACCGTGAAGCCGCCGTGGTACTGGAGGAACTGGGCCGCGCGGTCGCGCCCGTGCCGTATCTGACGAGCGCGGTCGTCGCCACCGAGGCGCTGCTGGCCTGCGGCGCCGACGACCTGCTGCGCGAGCTGGCGACCGGGACGACGATCGGCGCCCTCGCGGTCGCCCTCCACGTCGCGCCGGGCACCGCCCTCCGCACCGTCCGGCACGAGGACGGCCTGCTGCACGGCGAACTGACCGGCATCGCCGACGCCGCCGCCGCGGACGTCCTGCTGGTGCCGGCCGACGACGGCGGCCTGTACGCGGTCGACGCCGCCGCCGCGACCGTCACCCCGCAGACCTCCCTGGACCTGACCCGGCCCCTCGCCACCGTCACCTTCGACGGAGCCCCGGGCAGGCTGCTGGGCGACGCCGAACCCGCCGTCCGGCGCGCCCTGCGCACCGGAGCCGGACTGCTCGCCTCCGAACAACTCGGCCTCGCGGAATGGACGCTGACCGAGACCGTCCGCTACCTGAAGGACCGCAAGCAGTTCAACCGGCCCGTCGGCGGCTTCCAGTCGCTCAAGCACCGGCTCGCCCAGCTCTGGCTGGAGGTCGTCAACCTCCGCGCCGCCGCCCGCAACGCGGCCGACGCCCTGACGACCGGCGAGGACGTCGACGTGGCGGTCACCGTCGCCCAGGCCTACGCGGCACCCGTCGCGGTCCACGCCGCCGAGGAGGCCCTGCAACTGCACGCCGGCATCGGCATGACCTGGGAACACCCGGTCCACCTGTACCTGAAGCGGGCGAAGGCCGACTCGATCGCCTACGGCACCGCGGGCGCCCACCGGGAGGCGCTGGCCCACCTGGTGGACCTCCAGGCCCCCTGACGTACACCCGGCGGACACCCGGACACATCCGGCCGGCCCGCGCGCAAAGCCCGCCCCACCCGGGGCGGGCTTTTCCGTGCGCCCTGCGCCCGTGAAGTGAACGCGCGGCGGCGACCCGGCCAACTCCGCTCCCAGGCCTGCCTCTTGGAGCCGTCCCCACCCCATACTCGCAGGGTTCCCGTACGGCACCTCCAGGGAGGCAGAGCATGGCCCTCACCACCCGTCGCAGAGCCCTCACCACCCTCGGCGCGGCCCTCGCGGGCCCGATCGCCCTTCCCGCGGCCCCCGCTTCGGCCGGTGAACGAGGCCACCGGCCCCGCCCGTTGTGGCGCGCCCACGCCCACAACGACTACGAGCACCCGCGCCCGCTGTTCGACGCCCTCGACCACCGCTTCGGCAGCGTCGAGGCCGACATCCACCTCGTCGGCGACCAACTCCTCGTCGCCCACGACCCGGAGGACCTCGACCCCTCCCGCACCCTGGAGTCCCTCTACCTCGACCCGCTCGCCGCCCGCGTCCGGGCCCACCACGGCCGGGTGTACCGGGGGCACCGCGGATCGCTGCAACTGCTGATCGACATCAAGACCGAGGGCTCGTCGACCTACCGGGAACTCGACCGCCACCTCCGGCGCTACCGGCACCTGTTCACCACCTACGCCCACGGCCGCGTCCACCGCGGCCCGGTCACCGCCGTCATCTCCGGCGACCGCGCCGCCCGCGTCCCGATGGAGGCCCAGACCGTCCGCCGCGCCTTCTACGACGGCCGCCTCGCCGACCTCGGCGGCCAGGCCCCGGCCTCCTTCATCCCGCTGATCAGCGACAACTGGACGCTCAACTTCACCTGGCGGGGCGTGGGCGCGTTCCCCGAGGCCGAACGGCAGAAGCTGCGGAACATCGTCGGCGCCGCCCACCGGCAGGGCCGGCGAGTGCGCTTCTGGGGGACCCCGGACCTGCCCGGACCCGCCCGCGACGCACTCTGGGGCGAACTGCTCGCCGCCGACGTCGACCACCTCAACACCGACGACCTCGCCGGCCTCGAGGCGTTCCTCGACGCCCGCCGGACGGCGTAGACACGGGCCGAACACCACACGTTCGGCGGACAGGTCAGCCGCCCGGACGAACCCTCCGCTACGCCACACTTACGGCCGAACGCCGTGAACCGGACAAGGCGGCGTGGCGGAGGAGTCGACGATGGCCATTTCCATCTCTGTGGTGCTGCTGCTCGTGATCCTGGCGGTGATCTTCCTGCGCAACGGCGGGCTGAAGGTCTCCCATGCGCTGGTCTGCCTGCTGCTCGGCTTCTACCTGGCGAGCACCAGCATCGCTCCCACCATCCACAGCGGCCTCACGGCAACGGCGGACATCGTCAGCAGCCTGCGGCCCTGACTCGGGCTCACGGCGCTCACGGCGCTGAGAACACGCCGATTCCGTTGGGGACGGCTCGTTCGGCGCCCCCGCTGGGGTGGTTGCGGACCGTGACCGCGCTCGCGCCGGGCTTCCGGGCGACCAGCGTCGACGAGCCGCCGCCGTCCAGGCTGAACGCGTCGGCCGCGCCCAGTTTCCGCATGGTGTCCGCCACTTCCGCGATGGTCAGGCCGCTGCGGTAGGCGGCTGCGCCGTCCAGGGCGAGCAGCAGCACGCGCCGCCCGCCGTCGGCGATCCCCACGGCCGTGCGGACGGCCGACGTCGTGTCGTCCAGCCCCGACAGCGGCTGCCCGCCCGCGAGGACCGGGTAGCCGCCCAGCGCGAGCCGGTACGCGGCGCCGTCCGTGGCCGCCACGAGACGGTGCTCGACCTCCACCGCCGCACCCGCGGACAGCTTGCGCAACTGCTGGGCGCCCGCCTCCCGGCCGACCAGCACCGTCGTCCCGTCGGCGATGGCGCCGCTGCCCGGGGTGTCGGCGGCCGAGACGACCTTGCCGTCACGGACCGTCACCTCGTACGTGTCGGTGCTGCACGGCGCGCCCCGGTCCGTGTCCGTACCGCAGGTGGCGCGTACCCGGGAGACACTGCCCCACTCGGACGTGAACGCCCCGACCGAACCCACCGGCAGCGCGTACTGGTTGAGTCCCCCCAGCGGCAACTGCCCCTCGGCCGTGCGGACCGAGCCGTCCAGGGCCAGCCTGTCCAGCCGCGCCACACTGTCGGTGCCGACGCCGAACACGTCCTGCGTGGTCGTGCCCGGAGGCAGCGCCGGCCCGAAACGCTGCCCCTTGGGCACCGCCGCCTTGAGCGTCCGCCCGGCCGCGATCGCCGGACCCACGCTCGCCCCCGTCACCTCCACACCCGGGTGCTGCGTCTCGCTGATGTTGAAGAAGTCGCCGTTGACACCGGCGACCGCCCCCTGCGCATCGGCCATCCGCGAGACCTGCGCCCGGGAGGCCACCGCCCCCGGATACAGCAGATCCACCTTCACCTGCGGATTGCCCAGGTCGACCCGCACCAGGTGCGCACGCGTCACCCCCTTCGCCGCCTTGATGTCGAACTGCTCGTACGTGACGCCCGGCGCGATCCGCACGCCCTTCTGCACGGCGCCGGCCGGGGCCGCCCCCGCCAGGCCCGCACCGGCCAGCGCGGCGAACGCCGTGAGCAGCGCCAGCACCGCCCGTCCCGCTCCGTGTCTGTGACGACCGGTCACCATGCCCCCTGATGTCTCGTCAGATGTCCCGACACTCAGGGGCAGTGCACCAGACCGCACGGGCCACCGGGGTGGCCGAGCGCCGACAACGCGGGAACGGCTGAAAAAACGCACTCCTCCGGGTGCGTCAGCGGTTGCCCGTTCCGGTGCCGTACGGCGTGAAACGCGCTGGGGCGTGGTCGATCGGCAGCGCGGGGCGCCAGGCCGTGAGGGCCTGTGCGCTGCACACGAAGAGCTGCTCCGGCAGCCGGTCCGGCGCGAACCAGCGCCAGCGGCCCACACTCTCCCCGGGCTGGTCCGACGGCTCACCCCGCCAGGCCGTGACCCGGGCGGCCACGGTCACCCGCACGACCCCGCCCGCGTCGTCCAGGAGCGTCCCGAGCAGCCGGACGTCCTCCGGCCTCGCGGCGAGGCCGGTCTCCTCGCCGAGCTCGCGCACGACCGCCTCCTGCAAGGACTCCCCGGGCTCCACCGTCCCGCCGGGCAGCTCCCACGTCCCGTGCCGGTGCCGCCCGAGCAGCACGCCGCGCGGCCCGTGCAGGATGGCACCCACCCCGAGCGCCGCGTGCGCCACCGGCGGCTTGTCCGTACGCGGCCTGGAGGAGACCCGGACCGGCCGTGTCACCCGGAACAGCCGGTAGGAGGCCCGGTTGCCCGGCTCGGGCGCGTCCAGCACGTCGACGTGCTCCACGCGCAGCCCGTACTCGGTGAGCAGGGCCGTCCACACGTCGGTCGTGAGGACCCACATGTGCACCGTGAGCTCTCCGCCGCCGGCCAGCCGCAGGATCTCGGGCCGGGCCGCCACCCGGTCCGACGGCCCGTCACCCCGTGAGTTGGTGTGCAGCACCGTGAAGCAGAGCCTGCCGCCCGGCTTGACCGCCCCGGCCAGGGCGGGCAGCAGCCGGTGCGGGTCGATGTACGGGACGGCGTTGACCGAGTAGACGACGTCGTACGGCTCCGACGCGCGCAGGTGCTCCACCGCGTCGGCCAGGACCAGCCGCAGCCCGGGCAGGGAGCCGTACCGGGCGCGGGCCCGCTCGTACTGACCCGCCGAGGCGTCGACCGCGTCCACCAGCGCGCCATGAGCCCGGACCAGATGAGCGGCGTGCCGGGCCGGACCGCAGCCGAGGTCCAGCACCCGCCGCCCGGCGAGCTCCCCGAGCACCTCGACCCCCGGCCCCCCGCCCTCGAAGCCCCAGTCGACGCGCGCCGCTTCGGGCAGGACCGTGCCACGCCGCAGGTGGTGGGTGCCGTAGGCCTGCCAGGCCTCGACGTTGGCGGCCTCGGGTCGTCCGGTCGCCAACGCTCAGCCGCCCGCCACCGCGTCGCGCGGCAGCACGGTGACCCGGTGGAAGTTGCAGCCGGTCGGCCCGGCCTCGCCGGCGGACGGCCGGGTCTGGTGGGTCTTGAGGGCGATGCTCACCAGCGTGAGCAGCAGGTCGACGTCCGCCTCGCAGTCCAGGTGGACCGTCAGCCAGCACGAACCCGGAACCAGGTGGATCGCGCTCGACCCGGACAGGTCGTAGTGGAAGCGCTGAATGGCCTGGCGGGTGAGGTGGAGGTCCACGTCCCGGTTCGAGTGGAAGTGGACGATCTCGTCGCGGACGGAACGGAGTGCCCGTCCGGTGCCGCAACTCGCCGGGCCCGCTGTCAGGTCGGGCCAGGCCTGCAGACGCTCCAGGGCGTGCTGGGCCAGAGTCATGTGCCCATCGTCGCCTGCTTACCGCGCCGCAACCAGTGGTTGAGTGATTTGTAACCGGGACGTGAGCCGTCGGCGGGGACACCGGCCCGGTCCTCAGGCCGACTTGACGAGTCTGAGGTAGCGCTTCCAGTCCCAGTGCCGGCCCGGATCGGTGTGGTCGCTGCCCGGCACCTCGTGGTGGCCGATGATGTGCGCGCGGTTGCGGGGGATGCCGTACCGCGCGCAGATCGCCGCCGTGAGCCGGGTCGACCGCTCGTACATGGCGTCGGTGAAGTACCGGGGCCGGTCCACCCAGCCTTCGTGCTCGATGCCGATGCTGCGGGTGTTGTAGTCCCAGTTCCCCGCGTGCCAGGCGATGTCGGTCTCGCGTACGCACTGCGCCACGTGCCCGTCGGAGGCGCGCACCACATAGTGGGCGGACACCTTCTTCCCCGGGTCGCGGAAGACCGACAGGGTGCCGGCATACGTCGTCTGCGCGACGTGGATGACCACGTAGTGCAGCGGGTGGGCCCTGGGGCGGTTCGAGGGCGTGTAGTTGGCGCGGCTCGCCGGATGCCATGCCGCTCCGGGGTGGTCGACGGCCTGGGACCGGGCCACGGCGCGTGTGCCGGCGAACAGGGCGGAGGGGACGGCGGTGAGGGCGGCTCCGACGAGGAGGCCGCGCCTGCTGGGGGAGGGAGTGGTCCGGTCCATGGGTGTGCCTTCCGGGATCGACGGGCGGGGGTGTCGTGCTCGACTGCGCGGAGCAGGCGGCCGGTGTGGTCGCGGCCCGCGTCGATCAAGTTACGGCGCCCGCAGGGCGGTCCGGGGGACGCACTGCGTTTTCGTGGAAGGACAGGGGATTGTGGACAACTCGCTCACCCGGTCGGGTGATTGCGGCGTCTTGACCGCGTACGCCGTGGTGGGCCCGGCCGGTCTTCAGGCCCGCTGCGCGGCCGCCGCCGGATCGTCCAGCACCGCTCGCACGACCGAGTGCGCCGCGCCGAGCAGCGGTCCCTGAGGGCCAAGCCGGGACACCGACACGGGACAGGCCGGGCCGGCGGTGCGCCGGGCCAGCTCGTCCCGCAGCGCGGGCAGCAGCCAGGGCGCGAGCCCGGACAGCTCCCCGCCCAGCACCACGCTCTCGGGATCGAGCAGATTGACCGCGCCGGTCAGGGCGATGCCGAGCGCGGTGCCCGCGTCGCTCAGGGCCCGGCGGACGTCCGCGTCGCCCTCGGCCGCGCGTCCCGCGAGCAACCCGACCCGGTCCTCGTCCGGTTCGAGACCGGCCGCGCGCAGCACCGCCTCCTCACCGGCGTACTGCTCCAGGCACCCGCGCCCCCCGCAGGCGCACTCCGGGCCGTCGGGCCGGACCGGCACATGCCCCAACTCGCCCGCGAATCCGCGCGTTCCGCGCAGCAGCCCGCCGTCCACGACGACCGCCGCGCCGATACCGATCTCCGCCGACACGTGCAGGAAGTCGCGCGGGGTGCCCTCGCCGAGCCACAGCTCCGCCAGGGCGCCGAAGTTGGCCTCGTTGTCCACGGTCAGCGGGAGGTCCGCCGGCAACAGCGGGCCCAGGTCCGTGTCGTGCCAGCCCAGGTTCGGGGCGCGGACCACGGTCCGGGCGTCGCGCCCCACCAGACCCGGTACGGCCACCGCGAGCCCGGCGGGCCACAGTCCCTCACCCTCCGCCTCGGCGACGACCCGGTGGATCAGCTCGGTGAGTTCGGCGAGCACCGGTTCGGGGGAGCGGCCGCGGTTCGCGCCCTGGCGTATCGCCCGGGACCGGGTCGCGCCGCGCAGGTCGACGGCACAGACCGCGAGGTGGTCCACGCCGACCTCCGCGCCGATCCCGGCCGGACCGCGACCGCTGACCGCGAGCGCGGAGCCGGGGCGGCCCACCCGGCCGGGCCGCTCGGGCCCGAGCTCCTCCAGCAGCCCCGAGCGGATCAGTTCGTCGACGAGCGTGGACACCGCGGCCCGGGTCAGACCGATCCGCGAGGCCACGGCGGCCCGGGAGAGCGGCCCCTCGGCACGCACGGTGTGCAGTACGCGGGCGAGATTGCGCCGACGCATGCCCTGCTGGGTGTCGGGCAGCGTGCGCCCGGGCCCGGCGGGGTGCGGTTTGTGCGGCGTGCGTGCAGGCCCGGTGGCGTGCGGTTCGTGCGGGGCGCGTCCCGATCGGGCCGTAGGGGTCTCGTGCGGTTCCGGTCCGGTCGGATGGGGCTCGTGCGGCGGTGCGGTCATGCCTGACGCCAGTCCTCAGTGGGTGTCGGTGGGCCGCTCCAGCAGCGGAGCCGCGTCGGAGAGTACCCCGGCGATCCTCGCCAGCGTCTCCTCGTCCCGCTCCACGGCGTCCAGCACGGGCCCGGCGGCCGTGTCCCATCGCCGTGCGACCGCCGCCGGATCCTCTCCGGTCAGCAGTCCGGCCGCCTGCGCGGCGGCCCCCAGCGCCACCAGCTCCTTCGCCTCGGGCACCTGCACGGGACGTCCCGACAGCCGCCGTACGGTGTCCTGCCAGGCCGTGCCCCTGGCGCCGCCGCCGATCAGCAGCAGGGGTGCCGTGGGGTCGGCGTCCTCGTCGAGGACGAGGTCGAGCGCGCCCAGCAGGGAGTGGACGGCGCCGTCGTAGGCGGCCTGGAGGAGCTGGCCGGCCGTGGTGTCGTGACGCAGACCGTGCAGCAGGCCCGAGGCGTTCGGCAGGTTCGGGGTGCGTTCGCCGTCCAGGAAGGGCAGCAGGGTGACGGCCGTGCCCGGTTCGACGGCCTCGCGGTCCAGGCCGAGCAGCGTCGCGACGCGGTCGACGGCGAGCGTGCAGTTCAGGGTGCAGGCCAGCGGCAGCCAGTCCCCGCGAGCGTCGGCGAAGCCCGCCACCGTGCCGCTCGGGTCGGTGGGCCTGTGCCTCGACACGGCGTACACCGTGCCCGACGTGCCGAGGCTCATCACCGGCGTGCCCGGACGCACGCCCAGGCCCAGGGCCGCGGCGGCGTTGTCGCCGGTGCCGGGCGCGACCAGCGTCCCCTTGGAGAACGGCAGATCATGACTGTCGCGCACCGTGCCCGCCACCTCGCCGGGACGGACCACCCGGGGGAGGAGGGCCGGGTCGAGTCCCACCCGCGCCAGGATCTCCTCGTCGTACGCCTCCGCGCCGGACGCCCACCAGCCCGTCCCGGAGACGTCGCCGCGGTCGGTCGTGCCCTGGCCCGTGAGCCGCTCGGTCAGGTAGTCGTGGGGGAGGCGCACGGCCCTCGTGGCGCGGACCGCCTCCGGTTCGTGCTCGGCCAGCCAGGCCCACTTGGTGACCGTGAAGGAGGCGGCGGGGACGCTGCCCGTCCGCTCCGCCCAGAACTTCGCCCCGCCCAGCTCCTCCGTGAGCCGGCGGGCCTGCGGCGCCGAGCGCACGTCGTTCCAGAGCAGGGCCGGGCGCACCGGCTCGCCCCGGTCGTCCAGGGTCACCAGGCCGTGCTGCTGGCCGCCCACCGACACCGCGGCGGCCTCGTGCGCCGCTTCACCGCACTGGCGTAGCGCCTCGCACAGCGCGTCCCACCACTGGCGCGGGTCGCTCTCACGGCCGGCCCCGGAGGAGACCGTGTGCGGCGCCTGGCCGCTCGCGACGACCCGGCCGGTCGCCACGTCGACGACCAGCGCCTTGGTGGACTGGGTGGACGAGTCCACGCCGACGACGAGCGGACCCTCGGCTGCTGACATCGGGCTTCTCCCTACTGCGCGCGGCACGTGTCTCCGTTCCGGAGCACGTCGTCTCTTCCCAGAGAGGTGTTCGCATACTAATTTGTAAATCGGCATGACGAAATAGCCTCAGCGAGCAAGGAGCCGCGGCATGAGCTACCAGCCCACCCCCGAGGACAGGTTCACCTTCGGCCTGTGGACCGTCGGCTGGCAGGGACGGGATCCCTTCGGCGACGCCACGCGGCGTGCCCTGGACCCGGTCGAGACGGTGCAGCGCCTGGCCGAGCTCGGCGCCCACGGCGTCACCTTCCACGACGACGACCTGATCCCCTTCGGCTCGAACGACACCGAGCGCGAGGCCCACATCAAGCGCTTCCGGCAGGCGCTGGACGCCACGGGCATGAAGGTCCCGATGGCCACCACCAACCTCTTCACGCACCCGGTCTTCAAGGACGGCGCGTTCACCGCCAACGACCGCGACGTGCGGCGGTACGCGCTGCGCAAGACCATCCGCAACATCGACCTCGCCGTCGAGCTCGGCGCCCAGGTGTACGTCGCCTGGGGCGGCCGGGAGGGCGCCGAGTCGGGCGCGGCGAAGGACGTCCGCGCGGCCCTGGACCGGATGAAGGAGGCCTTCGACCTGCTCGGTGAGTACGTCACCTCCCAGGGCTACGACCTGCGCTTCGCGATCGAGCCCAAGCCGAACGAGCCGCGCGGCGACATCCTGCTGCCGACGGTCGGCCACGCCCTGGCGTTCATCGAGCGCCTGGAGCGTCCGGAGCTGTACGGCGTGAACCCCGAGGTCGGGCACGAGCAGATGGCCGGGCTGAACTTCCCGCACGGCATCGCGCAGGCCCTGTGGGCGGGCAAGCTGTTCCACATCGACCTCAACGGCCAGTCCGGCATCAAGTACGACCAGGACCTGCGTTTCGGCGCCGGTGACCTGCGCGCCGCGTTCTGGCTGGTCGACCTGCTGGAGTCGGCCGGCTACACCGGTCCGCGCCACTTCGACTTCAAGCCGCCGCGGACCGAGGACCTCGACGGCGTGTGGGCCTCGGCGGCGGGCTGCATGCGCAACTACCTCATCCTCAAGGAGCGCGCGGCCGCGTTCCGCGCCGACCCGGAGGTCCAGGAGGCCCTGCGGGCGGCCCGGCTGGACGAGCTGGCCCAGCCCACGGCGGCGGACGGCCTGCAGGCCCTCCTCGCCGACAGTTCGGCCTTCGAGGCGTTCGACGTCGAGGCCGCCGCGGCCCGCGGCATGGCCTTCGAGCACCTGGACCAGCTGGCCATGGACCACCTGCTGGGGGCGCGCGGCTGATCCCGTCCGGGTGCGGTCGCGGTGATAGCGGGCGGCACGCGCGCGTGCGGGCCCGTCGGCCGGTCATGCCGACCGGTCGACGGGCCCGGGCGCGTCCGGCCGGTCGACGGGGCCGGGTACGTCGAGCCGTGGACGGGCCACGTTTGGCCGTGGACCGGTCACGTCCGGCTGCGGACCCGCCGCGTCCGGCCGAGCGGACGAGCATGCTCCGGCCTGGGGCCAGCGGGACCACGTAGCAGGACCACGGTGCCCCGGCCGGGTGGGCCCGGCATGCTGCGGAATCGTGCGGTCCACGCCGTGAGTCCGTATCAGCTTCCGCGCGCCCCTCCCGCGCCGGGCGGTGCGCGGCGACTCTGGTCGGTATGGCCATGCCGCCCGTACCGCCCCACCCGCCCGGGCCTCCCCGGCGCCGTAATCCGCTGCTCCTGCTGCTGGCCGTGCTCGTGGCCGTCGCGGCAGTGTCCGTCGTCGTGCTGATGGCCTCGGGGCGGGACGACTCGCCGGACGACGAGCCGCCCGGAGCGGGATCGAGCAGCACGCCGGCACCCTCCTTCGGCATCCCCACCCGGTTGCCCAGCGAGCTGCCGACCGATCTGCCGTCGGGTTTCCCGACCCGGCTGCCGAGCGGCCTGCCCAGCGATCTGCCCACTGAGTTGCCGAGCAAGTTGCCGAGCGGACTGCCCAGTGGGCTGGAATCGCTCCTTCCGTCCCTGGATGTCGGTGAGTGAGCTACCGCCCTGAACCGGGCGCGGCCGTGTCACCGGTGAGCTCCGCCGCCGACGCAGAGGCGGATGCAGATGCCAGGGCCGTGGCCGGATCCCGGGTGGCGGCTCCCGCGGGCAGCCAGCGACCGCGTTCCTTGCGGTAGGGCCACCACCGGCCGTCCCGGCCGAGGCGCAACTGCACCGGCGCGCCGACAGCCGTCCACCGGTTGGCCCGGGCCCGCAGCTCCGGCCGCTCGTCCGCGTCCCAGGCCGATGCCAGGGCGGCACGCGCGCGTGCGAGCGCCTCGCCCTCCACGCGCCACTCCTCGTCGAGGACGGACAGTGCCTCGACGCCGCCGTGGCGCCAGGCGCGCACGGCCGCCGCCAGACCCTCCCGGCCGCGTCCTGAGCCGTCGGCGAGACGATCCGTCAACTCCCGGCCGAAGGCGGCCTCTCGCGAGCCGGCCTGCTGCGAGGCAGCGGTCTGCTGTGAGGCAGCGGTCTGCCGCGAGCCGGCGGTCTGCTGCGAGGAGGTGGCCTCCTGGGCGGAGGCTCGCTGCCCGGCTTCGCCCGCCGCCAGCCGCACGGCGTCCTGCGCGATCGTCAGCTCCGCCTCGCAGGCACCCCGGAGCACCTCCCCGAGCACGCTGTGGGCCCGTCCCGCCGTCCGCGCGGCCAGGAACTCCAGCGCGGCCGGGTCGACACCGCGCGCGGGCGCTGTCTCCGCGTCCAGGGAGGGCGGCGTACCGGCCTCGTCGGGCAGGGAGGGCAGGGCCGGGAGCGGCGGGAGGATGTCCCCGGTGGCGTAGGCCTCGGCGGCGTCGACACCCTCCGGTGTGGTGGGCGCGACCGTGGAGGCGCCACTGCGTCTCTGAAGATCGGCCAGCAGACCGTCCTCGGCCCGCCCCCGCATCAGCAGCAGCACGAACGGGTCCTGGTCCAGCAGCCGCGCCACCTGGTAGCAGAGCGCTGCCGTGTGCCCGCAGTGGTCCCAGGCTCCGCAGTCGCACTCCGGCTCCAGGTCGCCCAGGCCGGGCAGCAGGTCGACACCCTCAGCCGCCGCGTCCTCGACCAGATGCGGCGGCATCTCCCGGTCCAGCAGCGCCGCCACGTGCCCGGCCCGCTCCACCGTCATGTCCAGGAAGCGGTCCCACTGCCCGGGCGACAGCTGCTCCAGCAGGACGTCGGCCCGGTGCGCCGTGCGGTCGCGGTCCTGAACGACGGCCGTGAGCCGGCCCGGTCGCACGGAGACCGCGCCGACCGCCCCCGCCCGGGCCAGCCGGCGGCCCGCCTTGAGCTGTGCGTTGTCCAGTGCCGTGTCCTCCAGCGCCTTCAGCCACGCCTGCCCCCACCAGGTCTGGGCGAAGCTCCGCCCGCCGGCCGGCGGCAGCGCCGCGAACGTGCGTTCCGTGTCACCGTCGTGCCGGGTCATCGCAGGCCTCCTCGCAGTGCGACCAGATCGGCCAGTTCCGCGTCGGTCAGTTCCGTGAGCGCGGCCTCGCCGGAGCCGAGGACGGCGTCCGCCAGCTCCCGCTTACGGGTCAGCAACTCCGCGATGCGGTCCTCGATGGTTCCCTCCGCGATGATCCGGTGCACCTGCACGGGCCGGGTCTGCCCGATGCGGTAGGCGCGGTCGGTCGCCTGCGCCTCGACGGCCGGGTTCCACCAGCGGTCGTAGTGCACGACGTGCTCGGCCCGGGTGAGGTTCAGGCCGGTGCCGGCCGCCTTCAACGACAGCAGGAACACGGGCACTTCGCCGTCCTGGAAGCGCTGGACCATGGCCTCCCGCTCCGCGACGGGCGTCCCGCCGTGCAGGAACTGCGACGGCGTGCCGCGGGCGGCCAGATGCCGCTCCAGCAGGCGGGCCATCCGCACGTACTGTGTGAAGACGAGCACGCCCGCCCCCTCGGCGAGGATCGTGTCGAGCAGTTCGTCCAGCAGCTCCAGCTTTCCGGAGCGCCCGGAGACGACCGGCCGCTCCTCCTTGAGGTACTGCGCCGGGTGGTTGCAGATCTGCTTGAGACCGGTCAGCAGCTTCACGATCAGGCCGCGCCGGACCATGCTGTCGGCTCCCGAGATGTCCGCCAGCGCCTCGCGCACCACGGCCTCGTACAGCGCCGTCTGCTCCGCGGTGAGCGACACGGCGTGATCGGTCTCCGTCTTCGGCGGCAGCTCCGGCGCGATGCCCGGGTCCGCCTTGCGGCGGCGCAGCAGGAACGGCCGTACGAGCCGGGCCAGACGGTCCGCGGCGGCCGGGTCGCGGCCGCCCTCGACGGCCTCGGCGTAGCGCGTGCGGAAGGTGCCGAGCCGGCCCAGCAGCCCCGGGGTGGCCCAGTCGAGGATCGCCCACAGTTCCGACAGGTTGTTCTCGACCGGGGTGCCGGTGAGCGCCACGCGCGCGCGTGCCCCGATGGAGCGCAGCTGCCGCGCGGTGGAGGAGTACGGGTTCTTCACGTGCTGCGCCTCGTCCGCCACGAGCATGCCCCAGGACACCTCGGCCAGCCGGGCCGCGTCCAGACGCATGGTGCCGTACGTCGTGAGCACGAACTCCCCGTCGGCGAGACCGGCCAGATCACGGCGCGGGCCGTGGAAGCGCCGCACCGGCGTGCCCGGCGCGAACCGCTCGATCTCCCGCTGCCAGTTGCCCATCAAGGAGGTCGGGCAGACCACCAGGGTCGGGCCGGCGGACGCCGCGTCGGACTGCCGGTGCAGATGCAGCGCGATCAGCGTGATCGTCTTTCCGAGTCCCATGTCGTCGGCGAGACAGCATCCCAGGCCCAGCGACGTCATGCTCGCGAGCCAGTTCAGGCCCCGGCGCTGGTAGTCCCGCAGGGTGGCCGCGAGGGCGGCCGGCTGCGCCACGGGCTGCTGCGCCTCGGGGTCCGCCAACCGCTCCCGCAGCGTCGCCAGCCAGCCCGTGGGCCGAACCTCGACCCGACGGCCGTCCACCTCGGTCCAGCCCGTCAGGGCGGCGCCCAGGGCGTCGACCGGGGTGACCTTGCGGTCCTGCCGGGAGCGGGCGAGCGCGACCTCCTGAGGGTCGATCAGGACCCACTGGTCGCGCAGCCGCACCACCGGGCGCTTGGCCTCGGCGAGGCGGTCCAGCTCCGCGCGGGTCAGTTTCCGGTCGCCCAAGGCGAAGGACCAGTCGAAGGCGAGCAGCGCGTCGGCGGACAGGAACGACGGCACGGCGGCGGAGGAGCGGCCGAACCCCTGCTCCTCGTCGGCAGGCCCCACCTCCGCGCGCGTGGTGAGCTCGCGGGTCAGTCCCCTCGGCCAGTGCACGTCCACGCCGGCCGCTGCCAGGGCGCGGGCGCCCGTGCCGAGGAGCTCGGTGACCTCGTCGTCGGCGAGCTCCACCGCGTCCGGCACGGCCGCCGACAGCAGCGGGGTGAGCGGCGTCCAGGCCCGGGCGGCCCGGCGCAGGGCGAGCAGGGCGTCCATCCGCGCACGGGGGCCGAGTGCCTCGCCCGCGGTGCCGGCCCAGACGTCCGCGGCGTCCGCGACGAGCGCCGGGTCGCTCACGCCGTGCACCTGGAGCACGGCACGGAACGTCACGCGGGCGGCGTCGTCGGATGCCTCATCGGGAGTTTCGTCGGAGGCGTCGTCGGAGGCCTCGACGGAGGCCTCAGCGGATGCCTTGTCGTCGGCCGTTCCGGTCAGGCCGTCCGCTTCGATCCGGAGCGACAGCCGCACGCCCGCGTCGAGACCGGCTGCGATGTCCTCGGCCCAGGGGCGCTGCTCGGGCAGGTGCACCGGCTCCGGTGCCGCGTAGGCGGGCCCGCCGGTCACCAGGGGCGCGGCGGGGGAGCGGGGCAGGCTGTCGGCCACGGCGTCGAGAAAGGCGCGCAGGAGCCGCTCCGGTTCGGGCAGCCGCAGCGGCCCTGTGCCCGACCGCGGCACAGCGCCCGCCGGCGGTCCGGCGCCCGGCGGGAGCCCTGCGCCCGGCAGGGGCAGTGCGCCCGGCAGCGGCACGGCGTGTGCCTCGGGCGGCATCGCGGCTGCCAGGCGGCGCAGGTCCTCGATGTCCTCAGCGCCCAGCGGTCCCACGCGCCAGGCGTCGTGGTCGCCCGGCGACAGGCCCGGCAGTAGCAGTCCGCGCGCCACGAGATGCAGGGCCTGGAAGGCGGCCGCGCCCCAGAAGACGGTGGCGCGATGGCCTTCGCCGGTCACGCGCGCGCGGGTGAGGAGCGGGAGGGCCGCACCCACCGGCACCAGTACGGCGGGGACGCCCACCGCCTCGGCCCCGTCGCGGCCGGGCACGGCGACGGTCAGGTCCGCGACGGAGGCCGACGCGACCGCCGACGCGACCGTCGGCGGGGGCGCCCCGTCGGGCCGCCAGAAGGCGAGTGCGCCGGTGCGGGCCGGGTCGCCGGGCAGGAACACGGCGCTGCAGTGGGTCAGTTCGGAGAGATCGGAGGAGGGTGCCGGGGGAGTCGACTGCTCGGCTATGGCTTATTCCTCAAATTTGACTAGTGGAGTCGGAGCCGCCGAGAGTACAGCACTTTCGGTGCGCGTGGGTGTGGATGGCTTGTGAGGTGGGTCACTATGGATGCGCGGTGGTGGGCGCTGCGGTGTTCGGCCGTGGCAGTGCGTCGTCTCAGGGTCGCCTCGGGGGTGCGCCTCAGGGATGTCTCAGGGGCGGCGAACGGAACCGCCGGAAGCGCGGGCCCGTTTTCAGGACAGAGAGCGGCAGTGGCCGCGAAGGAGGCGACAGTCATGTCGAAGAACGCCAAGATCGCCGCGGGCGGTGTGGCGGCCGGGCTCATCCTGCTGATCTGGCTGCCCTGGTGGGCCGCGCTTCTGATCATCCTCGGAGTCCCGGCCGCTGCCTACCTCGCGCTGGACCCCGCACAGCGCCGCAGGCTGCGCCGCGTCAGCCGCAAGGAACTGGGCCGCTGATCGCCCGGGGCCGCCGATGGCCGACGGTGACTGCTGATCGCCGGGACCATTGATCGTCGGGTCCGCTGATGGTGGGGTCCGCTGATGGTACGGGGCGCTGATCGGCCGGGGCACGCGCCCAGGGCCGCACGCCCCGGCGCCGTGCTGATGGCCCGGGCCGCTCAGGTCGGCCGTACGGCCATCTTGTCGAGCGCCGCGAGGAGGCCCGGCAGCTCCGGGCCCCGCCCCACCGGCAGGACCTCGCCGGGCTCCTCGTCCAGCAGGACGAAGGCGATGTCGTCGGTCCTGGCCACCAGCGACCAGCCCGGACCGTCGGCCCGCAGGGTCCGCGCGTCACCCGGCGCGAACGAGGAGCGCACCCGGCCCAGCGGCGGTGGCGAGTCGATGTAGGCGCGGGCCTCCGCCAGGACGCGCCGGATGCCGCTGTGCCCTGGCTGCCCGCTGCTCCCCTGTCCGCGGTCCGGACCGCCGCCGGCCTCGCCCCCGTCGTCCGGCGCGGCCGTCGCCGCGGGCTGCGGGAAGGCCGCGTCGTCGACCTGCTCGCGCCACGTCGCCCACTGCAGCGCGATCTCGTCTGCGCCCAGGCGGCGCTGGGCCGGACCCCAGACGCCGGTGTCCGGCGGAGCCAGCGGCGGCCGGTCGTCGGCCTCCGGGCCGGGATCGTGCGGCGCGGGCACGCCGGGCGCCGCGACGGCGACCGCGAGGGGCCAGCCGGGCAGGGCCGCGACGACCGTGCGCTCGTCGGGCGACAGCTCGTACTCCATCCCGCAGTCCCACGACGCGATCGCGACGGCCACCAGGGAGACGTCGTCGATGACCACCGTCCACCGGGCGCCCTCGCCGTCCTGGCCGAGCACCAGCCCGTAGCCGTCGGCGAGCGGCGCGAGGCCGAGCGCCGCGCACGCCTCCGGGTAGTCGTCGCCGAGCACACTCGGGAACTTCGCCGGCGTCAGCAGCACCGCCGTGAGCACATAGAGCGCATCGTCCGCGGCGGCGACGGTGTCCTCGTCCGTCCCGGCCATCCCAGCCTCCCCATCATTGGTCCACCGGCGCGCACCCTAGTGCGAGCGGAAGCCGCTTGTCACGACCTCGCAAGCACACCCGGAGCTGCAGTTTTCCGGCGGACGAGGGCGAATCGGCCGTCCGGCGCCCGGTCCGTCACGCCGCCGGCAGCCCCAGCAGGTCCCGGGCCACGGCCCCGGGCGACTCGCCGCGCTCACGCGCCAGCGCGACCACGGCCCGGCAGGCCAGTTCGTTCACCCCGAACGACAGCGCCTCCGGGGACACCCAGCCGGCCGCCTCGTCGGCCCGTTCCTGATCGTCCTGCGCGCTCGCCGTGACGTAGACGGCCGCGGCCTCGAAGAGGTTGTGCGGACGCTCACCGCCGCCCGCCTTCGGCTCCGGACGCAGGGTGTCGGCGACTTTGCCCCCGGCCTTGCGGATCCTGTCCCACATGCTGACCACCTTCCCCCTGTGCGCTGTCCCCGCTCACCGTTCATCTCCCATTCCCCAACGTAGAGTTAGGGCCCCGGAGGCAGAAGGGGGACGGCACGGTGAAGCGGTTCGAACGGCTCGAACGAATCCGCGGGATGGACCCGTACCGCGAGGCCACGGAGATCTACCGGCTCAGTGTGGCCTACGAGTTCCCCTGGGACTTCGCCCGCTCCCTGGAACTCGCCCTGTACCGCACCTACGCCGTCCCGAGCATCGGCCGCCTGCTCGCTCAGACCGCCGAACTCACGGACCGCACGCAAAAACGCTACGACGACACCTCGCTGCTCCTGGACGCCGTCGTCGAGCACGGCTTCGGCAGCGAGCAGGGCCGGACCGCGATCCGCCGGATCAACGGCATGCACCGCAGCTACGACATCAGCGACGAGGACATGCGTTACGTGCTGTGCACGTTCGTCGTGATGCCGAAACGGTGGATCGACGCATACGGCTGGCGCAGGATGTCGCGCCACGAGACCGTCGCCGCCGTCGTCCACTACCGCACGCTCGGCCGCCACATGGGCATCAAGGACATCCCCGAGACGTACGAGGAGTTCGAGACCTGCCTCGACGACTACGAGGCGGCCCACTTCGCCTGGGACGAGGACGCCCGCCGCGTCTCGGACGCCACGCTCGACCTGATGGCCTCCTGGTACCCGCGCCCGCTCGCGCCGCTGCTGCGCACCACGACCCTCGCGCTGCTCGACGACTCGCTCCTGGAAGCCTTCCGCTACACCCCGCCGAGCGCCCTCACGCGCGCGTGGGTGCGCCGCGCGGTACGGCTGCGGGGGCGCGCCGTCCGGCTGCTGCCACCCCGGAGCGCCCCGCACTTCGCCCGCCAGAACCGGGAGATCAAGGGCTACCCGAACGGCTACGAACTCGCCGACCTCGGCACACGGCCGGTCCCGGGCATCCGGGGCTGCCCGGTGCGGCATACGGAGGCGCCGGACGCCGCAGCCGGATGAGGCCCGGGCCTCGCGGACGGCCAGGTCCGGGAACGGTGAGGGCGAGGCTCAGCTCTCGCGGACGGCCAGGGCCAGGAAGCGGGAGTCCTCGTCGACGTACGACGTCAGGCGCCACCCCGAACCGGCCAGCAGAGGGCGGAGGTTGGGCTCCGCGCGCAGGTCGTCCGGGGTGAGCGGACGGCCGTGGCGGGCCGCGAGGGCGGCCCTGCCGATCGGATGGAACAGGGCCAGCACACCGCCGGGGCGCACCACACGCGCCAGCTCCCGCAGGTTCTCGGCCGGGCTGGCCAGATGCGAGACGAGCCCGGCCCCGAACACGGCGTCCAGCGACCCGGCGCGCAAGGGCAGCGCGGCGACGTCCGTGAGCAGCAGCGCCCCGTCACGGTCCCGTCCCGCCCGCACGGCCTCCCGCAGCATGGCCGGGGTGAGATCCGCCCCGATCACCACGCCCGAGGGCCCCACGGCGGCGCGCAGGGGCGGCAGCGCGCGGCCGGTGCCGCAACCGGCGTCGAGGACACGGTCCCCCGCCCGCAGCCCGAGCTCCGCGACCGCGGCGGCGTAGGCCGGACCGTCGTCAGGAAACCGTGTGTCCCAGTCGGCGGCGCGGGCGGTGAAGAACTCCTGGACACGCGTCTGGTCGTCGCTCATGCACCGCATGATTCCTCACCGGCAGGGATGACGCCTCAGCGCACACGTTCGAGCGTGACCCGATCGTTCCGGTGCATCGCGTGTCAGATTGCAACAGCTTTCGAAATGCGCCCCCTTTGTACTCCCGCCCGGGGTCTAGCGTCCCGGGGCCATGGGACACCTGGACCACGCCGCCCTGGGGTGGCTGACCCCCGCGCTGTCGTACGTGATGGCCTGCATAGGCGCCGCCCTGGGACTGCGCTGCACCGTCCGCGCCCTCGCCGCCACGGGGCGCTCGCGCCGCAACTGGCTCCTCACCGCCGCCTCGGCGATCGGCACCGGCATCTGGACCATGCACTTCGTGGCCATGCTCGGTTTCAGCGTCACAGGCACCGACATCCGCTACGACGTGCCGCTCACACTGCTGAGCCTGCTCGTGGCCATGGTCGTCGTCTGCGCCGGCGTCTTCGCCGTCGGCTACGGCCGTGACCGGGGCCGGGCGCTGTTCGTGGGCGGACTCACCACCGGCCTCGGCGTCGCGAGCATGCACTACCTCGGCATGGCGGCCGTCCGCCTGCACGGTGACGTCAGCTACGACCCGGCGCTCGTCATGCTCTCCGTCCTGATCGCCGTCGTCGCCGCGACAGCGGCGCTGTGGGCGGCGCTCAACATCAAGTCGCCCGTCGCGGTCACCCTCGCCTCCCTGATCATGGGCGCGGCGGTCAGCAGCATGCACTACACCGGCATGCTCGCGGTGAGCGTGCGGGTGACGCCCTCCGGAGAGGCCCTGCCCGGCGCCGCGGCGATGCAGTTCATCTTCCCCCTCGCCGTCGGTCTCGGGTCCTATCTGTTCCTGACGTCGGCCTTCGTCGCGCTGTCGCCGACGGCGGGGGAACGGGAGGCGTCCGCGTCGGCCCAGCGGCCCGTCGAGAGCCTCGCGCCCTAGGGCGTACGTCGAGCCCCCGGGGCGTCCTGCCCTGGAGCGCCGCGCCGTGCGCAGCCGGCGTGAGGACGGGGTCACGCAACCGGTGCGGGGCCGTTCCGGGCGGCTCGCTCCGAGCCCGTGCACCTGGCCCCGGCGGAGGACGACTCACTGCGGGGCGGTTGCTCGTCCCGGCCCAGACCCCGGCCCGCCGCGCGCCGCGCGCAGGCCCGCCTCGGCCCCGGGGGCGTCTTCGGTGATCCCCGCGCCGACCGTCCGCCGCGTCCCCGCCCTGTCCCTGCGAGTCCCCTGTCGCTCACGCCGTCGCGGGCGGCCCGCTCTCCGACCCACTCCCCAGCGAGGAGTCCATGCGTACACCCCGTAGGCCACCGACCACCGGCGCAGAGGCGCCGCCCCCGCCCGTGCGCGGTCGTCGTGCGCACGCCGGACCACCCGCCGACGAGGGCCCCGAAGAGCCCTCGGGCAGCGCACCCGACGGGGCGTCCACGCGTGCGGAGCGCTGGCACATACGCCCGCGCACCGTGCGCGCCAAGATCGTCTGCCTGCTGATGGTGCCGGTCGTCTCCCTGCTGGCCCTGTGGGCCTACGCCACCGTCACCACCGCCCAGGACGTCGCCCGGCTCCGGCAGGTGCAGCGCGTGGACGCCGCCGTCCGCGCCCCCGTCTCCGGCACTATCGCCGCTCTCCAGGCGGAACGCGCGGCCGCCGTACGCCACGCCACCGACCCCTCCGCCGTACCCACCGGCGAACTGGGAGAGCTCGCCCGGCGCACCGACCGGGCCGTCGCGAAGCTGCGGCTCGGCAAGGACAGCACCGTCGCCGACGGCGAGGAACTGCCCGCCGGAGTGGCCGGCAGGCTGGAGGAGTTCGTCACCGCCGCAGAGGAACTGCGCCCACTGCGAACCGCGGTACGGGACGGCAGCGCCGGCTGGGCGGAGACGTACGGCCGCTACACCCGGACCATCGCGGCGGCGTTCGGCGTCGGCGGCGCCCTCACCAGCATCCAGGATGCCGACCTCGGCTCTGACGCGCGCGTGCTGCTCGAATTCGCCCGCGCGGGCGAGGCCCTGGCGCAGGAGGACGCGGTCCTGGCGAGTGCCCGCCTGGACGGCACATTCCACGGAGAGCGGCTGCGGCTCTTCACCGGCGCCGTCGAACTGCGCCGCACGCTCACCGGATCCGCCGTCGCCGACCTGCGCGGCACCGAGCGCTCCGCCTGGGACGCCCTCGCCGACAGCGGCGCCTATGCCGGGCTGGGCGCCGTAGAGGACAGGGTCCTCGCCGACGGGCCGGGGGCCCGGGCGGTCGAGAAGGCCTCCGAAGCCACCTGGAACACGGCGCACGCGCGCGTGCAGCACGGCATGCGCACGATCGAGGACGAGGCGGCGCGCGGCGTCGCCCGACGAGCGGACCCGTTCACCCGAGGCCTGCTCACCCCGGCCGGAGCCGCCGTG
The DNA here is from genome assembly GCF_002237655.1 of Streptomyces sp. XY006. Lineage (GTDB taxonomy): Bacteria > Actinomycetota > Actinomycetes > Streptomycetales > Streptomycetaceae > Streptomyces > Streptomyces levis. The sequence continues at coordinate 87,762 of NZ_NOKT01000012.1, read as the reverse complement.
CTGCTCGGACTCGCCGCCGTCGCCGCCTCGCTCGTCATCTCCGTGCGCATCGGACGCGGTCTCGTCGTGGAACTCGTCAGCCTGCGCAACACCGCCCTGGAGATCGCCCGGCGCAAACTCCCCGAGGCCATGCGGAGACTGCGCGCGGGGGAGGAGATCGACGTCCACGCCGAAGCCCCGCCGGGACCACCCGCTGAGGACGAGACCGGCCAGGTCGCCGAGGCCCTCGGCACCGTCCACCGGGCCGCGCTGCGGGCCGCCGTGGAACGCGCCGAACTCGCCAGCGGCATCTCCGGCGTCTTCGTCAACCTCGCCCGCCGCAGCCAGATCCTTGTCCACCGGCAGCTCAGCCTCCTCGACAGCATGGAACGCCGCTCCGACGACCCGAACGAACTGAGCGACCTCTTCCGCCTCGACCACCTCACCACCCGCATGCGGCGCCACGCCGAGAGCCTGATCATCCTCTCCGGAGCCGCCCCCGGCCGGGCCTGGCGCATGCCGGTTCCGCTGACCAACGTGGTCCGTGCCGCCGTCTCCGAAGTGGAGGACTACGCGCGCGTGGAGGTACGGCAACTCCCCGAGGCAGCCGTCGTCGGCGCCGCCGTCGCCGACCTCACGCACCTGCTGGCCGAGATCATCGAGAACGCCGCCCAGTTCTCGCCGCCGCACACGCGCGTGCGGGTCACCGGGGAACCCGTCGGCAACGGCTACGCCGTGGAGGTCGAGGACCGCGGACTCGGCATGGGCCAGGAGACCCTCGCCGAGGCCAACCGCCGCATCGCCCAGTCCGAGGCGCTCGATCTGTTCGACAGCGACCGGCTGGGCCTGTTCGTCGTCAGCAGGCTCGCCGCCCGGCACAGCATCAAAGTGCATCTGAGGACCTCGCCGTACGGCGGGACAACAGCGGTCGTGCTGCTGCCCACAGCACTGCTGCACTCCGCGGCGGCGGAACGTCCCTCCACAGCTGCGGCCCACGCGCGGCAGCACGAGGAACGGGCCTCCGCGCGCGTGCCCGACGCCGACCCACCGCACGAGGCCGTCCCCGCCCCGGCCGACCGACGGGCCCTGGTGGCCCCCGTGCCGGTGGCGTCAGCGGACGCGGCCGGCCCCGCCGCCACCACCGGGCCGGCGAGGAACGCCACCGGGCCGGCGGGGACCGCCACCGGGCCGGCGGGGACCGCCACCGGCCCCGCCGGGACCACCACCGGCCCCGGTACGGCCACCGGCCCTGTGGAAATCACCGGCACCGCAGACACCACCCACCCCGCGCAGACCGGGCGGGCCGGGCAGACCGCGAGTCACGCCGAGACCATGAGCCCCACCCCACCTCCAGGAGTCGCCACCTTGCGACTGCACCGCGCCCAGGAGCAGCCCGACGGATCCGACGAACTGCCGCGTCGCGTGCGCCAGGCCAGCCTCGCCCCGCAACTGCGCGACGGCCGCCCCGAGGAGTCACCCCAGGCCTCCGCACCCCGGGACGACGAACGCACCCCCGAACTCGTACGGGACCGCATGGCCGCCTACCGCGACGGCTGGGCGCGCGGCGGCGGCAGGCGACCCGGCCGCGGAACCACCTACCGCCCCGACATGGGCGGCGACAGCAGTGAAGGAGACCGCGCATGATCCAGGACCCGAGCACGCACTCCGCCCGGCACTCCGGCGAACTCGACTGGCTGCTCGACGATCTGGTGCTCCGCGTGAGCGAGATCCGGCACGCCGTGGTGCTGTCCAACGACGGCCTCGCGGTGGGCGCATCGAGCGACCTGCGCCGTGAGGACGCCGAGCATCTCGCCGCCGTCGCCTCCGGGTTCCACAGCCTCGCCAAAGGAACGGGACGGCACTTCGGCGTCGGCGGGGTCCGTCAGACGATGGTGGAGATGGACGAGGGCTTCCTCTTCGTGGCCGCCGCGGGCGACGGCTCCTGCCTCGCACTCCTCATCGCCGTGACCGCCGACATCGGCCTCGTGGCCTACGAGATGGCCCGCATGGTCAAGCGCGTCGGCGAGCACCTCGGCACGGCACCCCGCGTCGGCGCGCGGCCACCCGCCGCCGGATGAGACGGGAGGGCGGTCCGCGCAGATGACCGAGGACATGACGAAGACCCCGCGCGAGCAGGGCAGCCAGTGGTACGACAACGAGGCGGGCCCGCTCGTCCGCCCCTACGCCATGACGGGGGGACGTACCCGGCCCGGTCCCACGGGCGTCCGGTTCGACCTGATCGCCCTGGTCACCCTGGACCCGGGCGCGCCCGGCGTGGACGACGCCCCGCTCGGCCCGGAACACCGCACCCTGATCGACCTGTGCCGTGAGGAGACCCAGTCGGTCGCCGAACTCGCCGCCGGAGCGGACCTGCCCGTGGGCGTGGTCAGGGTACTCCTCGGCGACCTCCTGGAGCTCGGCTGCGTCACCGTCAGCCGCCCCGTGCCACCGGCCCAACTGCCCGACGAACGCATCCTGCGCGAGGTCATCGAAGGACTGAGGGCGCTGTAGCCGAACCCGCCACCCAAACACGAGGACGAACCCGCTGCCCAAGCACGAGGACGAATCCGCCACCCAAACACGAGGGCGCATCCGCTGTCCAAGCACAAGGGCGACCCGTGTCCGACATGCACGAACCAACCCGCGTCCCACACTCCCGAGAGAAGTGATCAATGGTCTCCGAACACTCCGACGCCGCGGACGGCGAGAGCGCCGCGCTGGCGTTGAAGATTCTGGTCGCCGGTGGGTTCGGGGTGGGCAAGACCACCCTGGTCGGCGCCGTCAGCGAGATCCGGCCGCTGCGCACCGAGGAACTCCTCAGCGAGGCCGGCCAGTCGGTGGACGACACCGACGGCGTCGACCACAAGACCACCACGACCGTCGCCATGGACTTCGGACGCATCACCATCCGCTCCGGCCTGTCCCTGTACCTGTTCGGCACGCCAGGCCAGGACAGGTTCTGGTTCCTGTGGGACGAGTTGGCCCAGGGGGCCCTCGGTGCGGTGGTCCTGGCGGACACCCGGCGCCTGGAGGACTGCTTCCCGGCGGTCGACTACTTCGAGCACCGGCGCATCCCGTTCGTCGTCGCCGTGAACTGCTTCGCCGGCGCCCGGCAGCACGGCGCACCGGACGTCTCGCGTGCCCTCGACCTCGATGGGGGTACGCCCGTGGTGCTGTGCGACGCGCGGGACCGCGACTCCGGAAAGGAGGTGCTGATCCGGCTGGTCGAGTACGCCGGGCGGATGCACACCGCCCGACTTCTCGACTCGGTCGGCTGAGCCCTGTGACCCCGTGACCCCGTGGCTCCGTGGCCTCGCGACCCCGTGGCCCCGTCACTGCGTGACCTTGTGACCGATTGGCCGCCTGGTCAGTCCGCGACGTTCCGCTCCGCCAGGACCCGGTCGATCGTGACGCGGACGAGGAGTTCCCCCGGCACGCCGTTGCGGGCGCCGAACTCCTCGGCGCGCTCCTCGCTCATGTACCGGGCGCCGATCCGGGTGGCCCAGTGCCTGACGTCGTCGAGGTCCTCCGAGATTCGGGCACGGCCCGTCAGCACGACGAACGAGTACGGCGGCCGGTCGTCGTCCACGCACAGGGCGACGCGGCCGTCGCGGGCGATGTTGCGCCCCTTCACAGTGCTCTTGCCGGTGTTGAACACCAACTCCTCCCCGTCCAGCACGAACCAGATCGGGGCCACATGCGGGCTGCCGTCGGCCCGGACCGTCGAGAGTTTCGCGGTGCGGGTGCCCTGGGAGACGAACTCCCGCCATTGCGCGTCGGTCATCTTCTCTGCCATGGCTCCCATCCTCCTTGCCCCTGCCGCGGTCCTGGGGAAGGCTGGCATGGAGATCCTCCGGCCAGGAGGAGAATCGCACGGGGAGAAAACGGGGAGATCGGGACATGGCGCAGAACCAGGGACTCGACTGGCTGCTGGACGACCTGACCGAGCGCGTCCACGAGGTCCGGCACGCACTGGTCCTGTCCAACGACGGCCTGGTGACGGGCGCGAGCACCGGATTGCGTCGCGAGGACGCCGAGCACCTCGCGGCCGTGTCGTCCGGCCTGCACAGTCTGGCCAAGGGCTCGGGACGGCACTTCGGCGCGGGCAGCGTCCGCCAGACGATGATCGAGTTCGACGACGCGGTGCTCTTCGTCACGGCGGCCGGCACGGGCAGCTGCCTGTGCGTCCTCAGCGGCGCGGAGGCCGACATCGGCCAGATCGCGTACGAGATGACACTGCTGGTCAACCGGGTCGGCGAGCACCTCGACGTGGACGCCCGCCAGCCCGAACGAAAGCCCTCCACGGAGGCCTGACCTGCGCGTTCGCCCCCTTCGCGGAGTTATCCACAGGCTCGCCCCGAGGTGCGCGGAACCGGCTACGGTTTTTTCACGACGACGCACACGCCGACCGCACACGGTGACCACGCGCGGCGACGGTAGCCCTGACCGTAGATGTGACCACGGTAGGCGTCGGCGTCGAGCCACTGACTCCACGGGGGAGACGACCATGTCAGGCACGATCGCGAAAACCGACCGCCCCACCTTCGGCCCGAGCCGGGCCGCCCGCGAACTGGGCCTCAAACGAGGCGAGCTCGACCTCGCGGTGAACCTGGGGCTCGTCCGCACTGTCCCGGACGAAGGCGGCGGAGGCCTCCGCGTCACCCGCACGGAGCTCGACCGGCTGCGTGCCGCCGACCGCTTCCCCGACGGACTCCGGGAACGCGTCCGGACCACCGGCACAGACGAGAGCGCCGCGCTCATGGAGATCGCGCCGACCAGGTTCACGAGCCTCGCCCGCTTCGGCCTGCTCGTACCGGTGAGGTTCTACCTCAACCGTTACAGGACGATCGTCTGGCTGTACCTGGCCGAAGAGCTACGGCAATTCGCGGCCGAGCCGAGCAACGCCGGGCTGCTCTCCGGGCGCTTGCCCGCGGAGATCCGGGACGGGCTGAAGGGCGGGCTGGACCGCCGCCCCCGCAACTGGCGGGGACGCCACAGCGGATTCCTGCTGCGGCAGGCGGGCGACGACCCGTGGGCGCACGCGGCGGCGGTCGCGAGTCTCCTCGACCCCGCCGACGTGGCGGCAGTCGTCGAGGACTCCTACGAGCGAGCCCATCTGGACCGCCTCCGCCCTAGCCTTCCCGCCCACGGCGCGCCCGGTTCACCGGCCGCCGAGCTCGCCCAGCGGCTCATGACGGCGAGCGAGCCCGACGAAGTGGCCTGGTTCCGCGCGGACCTGGCCCACACGATGGAGACGGCACGCGCGGAACGCCCGGCACCACGACCGGGCGCGCCTTGGGAGCAGGCACCAACTGCCACGGATCCGACACCACCGACAGCGACACCGACCATGGCCTCGACGCCGCCCACAGCGGCACCAACCACGGACCCGACACCACCCACAGAGCCGACAGGACCCGCAGAGCCGACAGGACCCACAGAGCCGACATTCCCCGCCGTGCCGCAGCCGCCGACCGGCCTGCTGGGCCTGCTGCGGCGCAGAAGCCGGCGGTCGGCCCGGAGTGCGTCGCTGCCGGCCGCCCGTCCCCGTGGGCATGCCCGGATCGGCCCTCCGAAAGACCAACGTGACGTAGTTAAGAGGTGCCCGCCCATCCGGCACCGAGGAACCCCGAAGGACGACCACACGTGAACCCCGCACGACGCCCGGTCGAGATCCGTCCCGCCACCGTCGCCGACATGCCCGCCGTCTGCGACATCGTCAACCACTACATCGAGACAAGCACGGTCAACTTCCGCACGGAACCGCAGACGGCACAGGAGTGGATCGAGGACCTGGAGCGCCTCCGGGAGCGCTACCCCTGGCTCGTCGCCGAGGTCGACGGCGTGGTCGCCGGCATCGCCTACGCGGGCCCCTGGAAGGCCCGCAGTGCCTACGACTGGACGGCGGAGGCGACGGTGTACGTCTCCCACCGGCACCAGCGGCTGGGCCTCGGCTCCACCCTCTACACCCACCTGCTGACGTCCATGGAGGAACAGGGCTTCAAGAGCGCGGTCGCGGTGATCGGACTGCCCAACGACCCGAGCGTGCGCTTGCACGAGACCCTTGGATTCACCGCGTGCGGGACGCTGCGGGCAGCCGGCTACAAGCACGGGGAGTGGCATGACGTGGGGTTCTGGCAGCGCTCCTTCCCCCGGTCCGACCCGCCCCGCCCGGTCCGGCCCACCGGGCAGGTGTCCGTCTGATGTGCCGAGAACGCGGTACCCGGTTGGAGGGAACAGGGCGGCACGGCCCGCGATGGACGCACGGCCCGAGACGGACGAATGGCCTGCGACGGACGCACGGCCCGCCGTCGGCGGAGATCACCGGCCTGCCGCCGCCCGCCATGGGCCGGAGGAAGGGCGCAGACCATGCCCGAACTGCCCGACGTCGAGGGCTTCCGGCTGGTGCTCGAATCCTGCGCGAGCGGCCGGGTGATCCGGCAGGTGGACGTACGGGACCCGGGCGTCCTGCACGGGATCGACGCCCGGGGACTGCGCGACGCGCTTCAGGGGCGGCGGTTCGGCACACCCCGGAGGCACGGCAAGTGGCTGCTCGCCCGCACCGGCGGTCCCACCCTCGCCCTGCACTTCGGTATGACCGGCAGCCTGGTCTGTGCTCGCGCCGACGACCCGGTCGAGGCTCATGACCGTGTGCTGTTCACGCTGGGCGGTGGCCGCCAGCTCCGCTTCCGTGACCAGCGCAAGCTCCAGGGCCTCTGGCTCGCCCACGACGAGTCCGACGTCGACCGGCTGCTCGGGCGGCAGGGTCCCGACGCGCTGGCGGTGGACCGGACGGAGTTCGAGACCGTGCTCGCGGCCCGGCGCGGGCACCTCAAGACGGCACTCACCGACCAGTCCGTCCTCGCCGGCCTCGGCAACCTGCTCGCCGACGAGATCCTGTGGCGTGCCCGGCTGCGTCCCGACCGCCCGGCGCGCGACCTCGCCGAGGCCGACCGCCGGCGCCTGTACCGGGAGATGCGGCACACCCTGCGTGCCTCCGTCGCGGCCGGCCGGGTTCCGCCGCGCGACTCCTGGCTGACCGGACGGCGCGACGACCGCGACCCGAGGTGCCCGCGCTGCGGTACCGCTCTGCGCCGCACCCGGATGGCGGGCCGCGGCACGGTCTGGTGCCCGCACTGCCAGCCGACCGCCTGACCCCAGCGGACACCAGCCGGGCACCGGCCAACAGCCCGCCCACCCAGGCGCCTCCCCGCCCACCGGCCAGGGCGTCTCCACGGTCCACCAGAGCGCCCGCCCTCACCATCGGCTGCTCAGGGCGCGTCCACCGTCCGGCGTTCCTCGTCCGGCGCCACCAGCGACTGGGTGAGTGGAATCCGGGCCAGGGCGAGCACCCCCGCGGCGATCAGTGCGACACCGAACAGCTGGGGCAGCAGCCACCACCCGGAGCGGACCGTCTCCTCGTAGAGCAGGATGCCGAGGGCGAGGCTCACCAGGGCGTCGCCGAGGGTGAGCGCGGGCTGCGAGGCGACCAGGGGACCGGCCTGCATGGCGTTCTCCAGCAGGAACAGGGCGCACACGCCGGTCGCGGCGAAGGCGTACGTCTGCCAGGTGGTGAGGAAGGCCACGAGCCCCTGGTCGTCCAGGATGTGGGTGGCCGCCTTCATCAGGGCCGCGGTCACCGCGTAGCTGATCGCCGTCGCGGCGCCCAGGCAGGCCGCCCGGGCACGACCCTCCGGGCGCTTGAGGGCCGCGAGGGCGAGACCTACCACGGCGCCCGCACAGACGGCGAGCGCGGGAATCCAGCGGTCCAGCTCCACGTGGGTGCGGTTGCCGGAGGGTGCGGCGGCGGCGAGGGCGACGGCCAGCCCCGCCACCACCACCGTCACGGCCAGCCAGCCCGAGCCCGGCAGCCGCCGGTGCATCAGCAGAGAGGCGACGACCAGAGTGAGGGGAAGCTCCAGAACGAACAGCGGCTGCACGATCGTCAGCGGTCCGGTCGCCAGAGCCAGTGCCTGGCAGACCGCGGCGCCGATCACCGCGAGGATGCCGGCCAGCCACACGGGCCGGCGCAGCAGATCCAGCATCAGTCCGGCGCGCAGGCCCTCGGAGCGCGGCACGGACAGCGCCGCCTTGCGCTGCAACACCGTCGCGACGGCGTTGCTGAGGGCCGCGCAGACCGCGAACAGCACGGGGAGCACGGTGTGCAGCGTGGTCACCTCCCGGATCGGCGGGCGCGTGACGCAGACTGGGCCGCCTCCTGCCATGGTCGCCGGATCGGGACACGGGCGCGATCGGAGCCACCCGGCCGGAGCACGCCCGCCCGTCAGCCCAGCTTCCGGAAGAGCCCCTCCTGCACGACCGACACCACCAGCCGGCCGTCGCGGTCGTAGATCCTGCCGCGGGCCAGACCGCGGCCGCCGACCGCGATGGGGGACTCCTGGTCGTACAGCAGCCAGTCGTCCGCGCGGAACGGGCGGTGGAACCACATCGCGTGGTCGAGGGAGGCCATGTCGAAGCCCCGCGGCCCCCACAGCGGCTCGACCGGGATGCGCACGGCGTCCAGCAGGGTCATGTCACTGGCGTAGGTGAGGGCGCAGGTGTGCACGAGCGGGTCGTCGCCGAGCGGCCCGACGGCGCGCATCCACACGGCGCTGCGCGGTTCGGCGCCCTGGACCTGCTCGGCGGTCCAGCGCAGCCGGTCCACGTAGCGGATGTCGAAAGGCTGGCGGCGGGCCATCCGCTCCAGCTGCTCGGGCAGCGCGCCCAGGTGCTCGCGGATCTCGTCCGTGACGTTGGGCAGCGACTCTGGGTCGGGGACCTCGCGGGCCGGGGGCAGCTGGTGCTCGAAGCTGCCGTCCTCCGGCCGGTGGAAGGAGGCGGTGAGGTTGAAGATCGTGCGGCCCTGCTGCACGGCCGTGACCCGCCGGGTGGTGAACGAGCGTCCGTCGCGCACCCGCTCCACCTGGTAGACGATCGGCACTCCGGGGATGCCCGGGCGCAGGAAGTAGGCGTGCAGCGAGTGCACGGGCCGGTCCCCTTCCGTGGTGCGCCCGGCGGCGACCAGGGCCTGGCCGGCGACCTGCCCGCCGAAGACCCTCTGCAGGGACTCCTGCGGGCTGCGCCCGCGGAAGATGTTGACCTCGATCTGCTCCAGGTCGAGCAGATCGACGAGCCTTTCGGCCGGGTTCGTCGTCATGGGTGGGATGCTCCTGTGCTCGCTGCTGCCCGGCCGGTCACAGCTGGCCGACGTCGGTGACGCGCACGACCGCGCGGCCCTCCGCGTCCGAGGCGGCGAGGTCGACCTCCGCGCTGATGCCCCAGTCGTGGTCGCGGTTCGGGTCGTGGAAGATCTGCCGGACCCGCCACAGCCCGTTGTGCGGCTCCTCCTCGATGAGCAGCAGCTTCGGGCCGCGGGCGTCGGGGCCGGTGCCGAGGTCGTCGTACTCGTCCCAGTACTTGTCCATCGCCTCGCCCCAGGCGTCGGCGTCCCAGCCGGACTCGCCGTCCATCTCGCCCAGCTCCTCGACCTGGTCCAGGGCGGCCAGTTCGACGCGGCGGAACATGGCGTTGCGGACCAGGACGCGGAAGGCGCGCGCGTTGGCGGTGACCGGCTTGACCTCGTCGGCCTTCTCCTGGGCCTCCTCGGCGGTCAACTCCTCCGGGTTGGCCAGCTGCTCCCACTCGTCCAGCAGGCTGGAGTCGACCTGGCGCACCATCTCGCCCAGCCACTCGATCAGGTCCTGCAGGTCCTCGGACTTGAGGTCGTCGGGGACGGTGTGGTCGAGGGCCTTGTAGGCGCTGGCGAGGTAGCGCAGCACGATGCCCTCGGTGCGGGCCAGCTCGTAGTGGGACACCAACTCCGTGAAGGACAGCGCCCGTTCGTACATGTCACGGATGACCGACTTCGGCGACAGCGGATGGTCACCGACCCAGGGATGGCTCTTGCGGTACGTGTTGTACGCGTGGAAGAGCAGCTCCTCCAGGGGCTTCGGGTAGGTGATGTCCTGGAGCCGCTCCATGCGCTCCTCGTACTCGACGCCGTCGGCCTTCATCTGGGCCACGGCCTCGCCGCGCGCCTTGTTCTGCTGGGCGGCGAGGATCTGCCGCGGGTCGTCCAGGGTCGACTCCACGACGGACACCATGTCGAGCGCGTACGACGGCGACTCGGGGTCGAGGAGCTCGAACGCGGCCAGCGCGAACGTGGACAGCGGCTGGTTGAGGGCGAAGTCCTGCTGCAGGTCGACCGTGAGCCGGACGATGCGGCCGGTCGGGTCCGGCTCGTCGAGCTTCTCCACGATGCCGCCGTCGAGCAGCGAGCGGTAGATGGCGATGGCCCGGCGGATGTGCCGCAGCTGCTGCTTGCGCGGCTCGTGGTTGTCCTCCAGCAGCCGGCGCATCGCCTCGAAGGCGTTGCCGGGGCGGGCGATCACCGACAGCAGCATCGTGTGCGTCACCCGGAACCGGGAGGTGAGCGGCTCCGGTTCGGAGGCGATGAGCTTCTCGAAGGTCTGCTCCGACCAGGCGACGAACCCCTCCGGTGCCTTCTTGCGGACGACCTTGCGGCGCTTCTTCGGGTCGTCACCCGCCTTGGCGAGGGCCTTCTCGTTCTCCACGACGTGCTCGGGGGCCTGTGCGACGACGAACCCCTCCGTGTCGAAGCCCGCCCGTCCGGCGCGGCCCGCGATCTGGTGGAACTCCCGGGCCCGCAGGGTGCGCACGCGCGTGCCGTCGTACTTGGTGAGGGCCGTGAACAGCACCGTGCGGATGGGGACGTTGACGCCGACGCCGAGGGTGTCCGTGCCGCAGATGACCTTCAGCAGACCGGCCTGCGCGAGCTTCTCCACCAGGCGGCGGTACTTGGGCAGCATGCCGGCGTGGTGCACGCCGATGCCGTGCCGGACGTAACGGGAGAGGTTGCGGCCGAACTTGGTGGTGAAGCGGAAGTTGCCGATCAGCTCGGCGATCTGCTCCTTCTCCTCCTTCGAGCACATGTTGATGCTCATCAGCGCCTGCGCCCGCTCCACGGCCTGCGCCTGTGTGAAGTGCACGATGTAGACGGGGGCCTGCCGGGCGGACAGCAGGTCGGTGAGCGTCTCGGTGAGGGGGGTGTAGCGGTACTCGTACGACAGCGGCACCGGGCGGGTGGCGGACCGGACCACCGCGGTGGGGCGGCCGGTGCGGCGGGTGAGGTCCTTCTCGAAGAAGGAGACGTCGCCGAGCGTCGCCGACATCAGCACGAACTGCGCTTGCGGCAGCTCCAGGATCGGGATCTGCCAGGCCCAGCCGCGGTCGCCCTCGGCGTAGAAGTGGAACTCGTCCATCACGACCTGGCCGACGTCGGCGTCCTTGCCGTCACGCAGCGCGATGGAGGCGAGGACCTCGGCGGTGCAGCAGATGACGGGGGCGTCGGCGTTGACCGAGGCGTCGCCGGTGAGCATGCCGACGTTCTCGGTGCCGAAGATCTTGCACAGCTCGAAGAACTTCTCCGACACCAGCGCCTTGATCGGAGCCGTGTAGAAGGTGACCTCGTCGCGGGCCAGGGCCGCGAAGTGCGCGCCCGCCGCGATCATGCTCTTGCCGGAGCCGGTGGGCGTCGACACGATCACGTTCGCGCCGGAGACCACCTCGATCAGCGCCTCCTCCTGGTGGGGGTAGAGCGTGAGCCCCCGCTCGCCGGCCCACGACTCGAAGGCTTCGTACAGGGCGTCGGGGTCGGCGGTCCGCGGCAGCTGATCGATGAGGGTCACGCCCCCATCTTGCCTGGCCCGGTGCCCGATGCGGGAATCGGCTGCGGCGGGGAAGATCACGAACGCTACGCTGGGGCGCCGACGACGCGTCAGCGCTCCCGGTCAACTGGACAGCGGCACACGAGGAATGGGGCGGGCTACGGCCATGATGGGACCAGCACACTCACTGTCGGGCGCCGCCGCCTGGCTCGGCGTCGGTGCGGCCGCGGCCGCCGCCGGGCAGCCGATGCCCTGGCCGGTCCTCCTCGTCGGCGCTCTGATCTGCGCCGGAGCCGCCCTCGCCCCGGACCTGGACCACAAGGCGGCCACCATCTCCCGGTCCTTCGGACCGCTGTCGCGCTGGCTGTGCGAGATCGTCGACAAGCTGTCGTACGCCGTCTACAAGGCCACGAAGAAGCAGGGCGACCCGCGCCGCTCCGGCGGGCACCGCACGCTCACGCACACCTGGCTGTGGGCGGTGCTGATCGGCGCGGGCACCTCGGTCGTGGCGATCACCAGTGACCGCTGGGGTGTGCTCGCGATCCTCTTCGTGCACCTGGTCCTGGCCATCGAGGGCCTGCTGTGGCGGGCGACCCGCGGCTCCAGCGCCGACGTCCTGGTGTGGCTGCTGGCCGCGACCACGGCGTGGATCCTGGCGGGCATGCTGGACAAACCGGGCAACGGCGCGGACTGGCTGTTCACGGCGCCGGGCCAGGAGTACCTGTGGCTGGGGCTGCCGGTCGTGCTGGGCGCGATCGTGCACGACATCGGGGACGCGCTGACGGTCTCCGGCTGCCCGATCCTGTGGCCCATCCCGGTCGGGCGCAAGCGCTGGTACCCGGTCGGGCCGCCGAAGTTCATGCGGTTCCGAGCGGGCAGCTGGGTCGAGCTCAGGGTGCTGATGCCGGCGTTCATGCTGCTCGGCGGGGTGGGCTGCGCGGTGGCGCTCAACGTCATCTGACCCCGGTAACGTCATCCGCCCCCGGGCGCCCACCGGCCTGCGGCGCTCACCCGCCCCCGTACCGCCGTTCGAAGGCCGCGACCCGGCCCTCCGAGTCCACCGTGCGGGCCTTGCCCGTGTAGAAGGGGTGGCTCTCCGAGGAGATCTCCACGTCGACGACCGGGTAGGTCTCGCCGTCGTCCCACTCGATGGTCTGCTCGCTGGTCGCGGTGGACCGGGTGAGGAAGGCGTAACCGGCGGCGCGGTCGCGGAAGACGACGGGGTGGTAGTCGGGGTGCTTGTCCTGCTGCATGGATGCTCCTCGGGCGACTCGGGTCCGTTCTGCGATCAGCCGGTGCGGTCGGCCTGTGCGATCAGCGTGTGCGGTAGGCGGGCGGTCGGCGGGTGCGGGTCAGCTGGGTGCGGTCAGCCGGGCAGGGTGTCCTCGTCGACGATGTGCACCGCCGCCTCCTCGGCCGACGCCGCGGCGCCGTCGATGCCCACGTCCGTGGCGACCAGCGCGGACTCCTCGTCCTCGTGGGCACCCTCGTCGGGGGCGACCAGGCGGCCGGAGCGGGCGGCGCCGACCTCGTTGTCCAGGAGTTCCCCGTCGCTGCCCGCGCAGTCCCCGAGCCCGTCGCCGTCCTGGGCGACGGCTTCCGGCAGCTCCTCGGCGAGCCGCTGGTCCAGCGTCTCGCCCCGCTGCCGCTCGGCCGCCGTCACCCCGAGGTGCTCGACGGCCCACGGCCGCTCCGGCGGGGACCAGCCCCGGTCCAGGGGATCGTCGACACCGTCGTACTCCAGCGTGTCCTCGGCGTCGAGCAGCCCCGTGTCCTCCCTCTGCTCGTCTTGGTCCGGCTGGTAGACGTCGTCTCCCCAGCCGTCGGAGCTGTTCACGGGTACCTCCAGGGGGTGGGGACGGGCCCGTCTCACCGGGCCCGCGCCGGGCCGCCGCCGCACGGCACTGGCGCCGCCCGGAACCACTGTCCTTGGGCGTTCCCCGAGCCGGTGCCTGCTTCCAGCCTTCCACCGAGCCTCGGGACCGCGCAACGCCACGGTCCCACCGGAGCCCGCCCCGCCCCCCGGCCCGCTCAGCCGTGCCAGGACCTCCACAGGGCCGCGTACGCCCCGTCCGCCGCGACCAGCTCCTCGTGACTGCCCAGCTCGCTGATCCGCCCGTTCTCGACCACCGCGATGACGTCGGCGTCGTGCGCGGTGTGCAGCCGGTGCGCGATGGCGACCACCGTGCGGCCGTCGAGGACCCGGGCCAGGGAGCGCTCCAGGTGGCGGGCCGCGCGCGGGTCGAGCAGGGAGGTCGCCTCGTCCAGGACCAGCGTGTGCGGGTCGGCCAGCACCAGGCGGGCCAGGGCGATCTGCTGCGCCTGCGCCGGGGTGAGCGCCAGGCCGCCCGAGCCGACCTCGGTGTCCAGGCCGTCGTCGAGCGCCCGGGCCCAGCCGTCCGCGTCGACCGCGCCCAGCGCCGCCCACAGCTCGGCGTCGACCGCGCCGGTCCGGGCGAGCCGGAGGTTGTCGCGCAGGGAGCCGACGAAGACGTGGTGCTCCTGGTTGACCAGGGCCACGTGCGCGCGGACCCGCTCGGCGGGCATCCGGGACAGCTCGGCGTCGCCCAGCGTGATCCGGCCGTCGCGGGGCGCGTAGATCCCGGCGAGCAGCCGGCCCAGCGTGGACTTGCCCGCACCGGAGGGGCCGACCAGGGCCAGCCGGGTGCCGGGCGCGACCTCCAGGGACACCTTGCGCAGCACGTCCACGCCCTCCAGGTAGCCGAAGTGCACCCGGTCGGCGTGCACATGACGTCCCTCGGGCACCACCGCCGCGTCCCCGGCGTCCGGCTCGATGTCCCGGACCCCGACGAGCCGGGCCAGTGACACCTGTGCCACCTGCAGCTCGTCGTACCAGCGCAGGATCATGCCGACCGGGTCGACCAGCATCTGCGCGATCAGCGCGCCGGTGGTGAGCTGGCCGACGTCGATCCAGCCGTGCAGGGCGAACACACCGCCGATGATCAGCACCGAGGCCAGCACGGTCACATGGGTGACGTTGACGACCGGGAAGAGCACCGACCGCAGCCAGAGCGTGTAGCGCTCCCAGGCCGTCCACTCCCTGATCCGCTGCTCCGACAGCGCGACCCGGCGCTCGCCCAGGCGGTGCGCCTCCACGGTCCGGCCCGCGTCCACGGTCTCGGCGAGCGCGGCGGCCACCGCGGCGTACCCGGCGGCCTCCGAACGGTAGGCGGCCGGTGCCCGCCGGAAGTACCAGCGGCAGCCGACGATCAGCAGCGGCAGCGCGAGCAGCACGGCGAGCGCCAGCGGCGGTGCCGTGACGACCAGTCCGCCCATCAGCAGGACCACCCACACCACACCGATCGACAGCTGCGGCACGGCCTCGCGCATCGCGTTGGCCAGCCGGTCGATGTCCGTGGTGATGCGGGACAGCAGGTCGCCGGTCCCGGCCCGTTCCAGCACGCCCGGCGGCAGCCCGACCGACCGCACGAGGAAGTCCTCGCGCAGATCGGCCAGCATCCGCTCGCCCAGCATCGCGCCGCGCAGCCGCACCTGACGGACGAACACGGCCTGCACGGCCAGCGCCGCCACGAACAACCCGGCGGTGAGCTCGAGCCGCAGCTCGGCGGCCCCGTCGGAGACCCGCTCCACCAGACCGCCCAGCAGCCACGGACCGGCCATCGAGGCGATGACGGCCGCCGTGTTGACGGCGATCAGCAGCAGGAACGCGCGGCGGTGCCGCCGCAGCAGTTCGGCCACGTACGCGCGGACGGTCGCCGGGGCCCCGACGGGCAGGGTGCTCGCCGTCGTCGGGGCCGCCGGGTCGTACGCCGGGGGCGCGACGCCGATCATGCCTTCTCCTCGATCTCTTCCAGTTCCTGCAGTACGTCCGTCAGGGCGACGGAACCGACCGGGGCGGCCTCGTCGTCCGTCTCGCGGGTGACCACGGCCCGGTAGCGGGGCTCGCTGTGCACCAGCTCCCGGTGGGCGCCCACCGCCACGACCTCGTCCCCGTGCAGGAACGCCACCCGGTCGGCGCGGTCCAGCAGCAGCGGGGAGGAGGTGAACACCACGGTCGTGCGCCCGGCACGCAACTCCCGTACGCCCTGGGCGATCCGTGCCTCGGTGTGCGAGTCGACGGCCGAGGTCGGCTCGTCCAGGACGAGCACCTCCGGGTCGGTGATCAGCGACCGGGCGAGCGCGAGCCGCTGCCGCTGGCCGCCGGACAGGGACCGGCCGCGTTCGGTGATGCGCGCGTCCATGGGGTCGGCCGCGTCCAGCGAGCCCTGCACCAGTGCCGCCAGCACGTCGTCGCACTGGGCGGCGGCCAGCGCGGCCTCCGCCGAGACGCCGCCCGAGGCGGGCACGTCCAGCAGCTCGCGCAGCATGCCCGACAGCAGCACCGGGTCCTTGTCCTGGACGAGGACGGCCGTGCGGGCGCTGTCCAGCGGGAGGTCGTCCAGCGGGACCCCGCCCAGCAGCACCGCGACGCCCTCCTGCGACGGGTGTCCGCCCAGCCGTTCGGCCAGCCGGCCCGCCGCGTCCGGGTCGCCGCACACCACGGCGGTCAGGAGACCGGCCGGCGCGAGCAGTCCGGTCCGCGGGTCGTACAGGTCGCCCGAGGGGACCTCGGCGGCGCGCGATCCGGCGGTGTCCGTGGCCCGCTCCAGTGACAGCACGCCCGCGGCCCGCTTGGCGGAGGGCCGGGAGAAGGAGTACGCCATGGCGATCTCCTCGAAGTGCCGCAGGGGGTAGGTGAGGACCATCACCGAGCTGTAGACGGTGACCAGTTCACCGACGGTGATCCGGCCCTCGCGGGCCAGTCCGACCCCGTGCCAGACGACCGCGATGAGCAGCAGTCCGGGCAGCAGGACCTGGATCGCCGAGATCAGGGACCACATCCGGGCGCTGCGCACGGCCGCGTGGCGGACCTCCTGGGAGGCGCGGCGGTAGCGGTCGAGGAACAGTTCCTCCCCGCCGATGCCGCGCAGCACGCGCAGGCCGGCCACGGTGTCCGAGGCGAGTTCGGTGGCGCGTCCGGCCTTCTCGCGCTGGACGTCGGCGCGCCGGGTGGCGCGGGGCAGCAGCGGCAGCACGGCGAGCGCCAGCGCGGGCAGGCCCACGGCGACGACCACGCCGAGCGCCGGCTGGTAGACCAGCAGGCCGGCGCAGACCAGCACGATGGTGACGAGGGCCGCGGTGAACCGGGACAGGGCCTCGACGAACCAGCCGATCTTCTCCACGTCGCCGGTGGACACGGCGACGACCTCGCCGGCGGCGACGCGCCGGGTCAGTGCCGAGCCCAGCCCGGCGGCCTTGCGGGCGAGGAGCTGCTGCACGCGGGCGGCCGCGGTGATCCAGTTGGTGATGGCGGTGCGGTGCAGGAAGGTGTCGCCGACCGCGTTGCCGACGCAGGCCAGCGCCAGCAGGCCGCCCGCCAGGGCCAGGCGCGAGCCGGAGCGGTCGACGACGGCCTGCACGGCGACACCGACGCAGAACGGCAGGGCGGCGACGGAGGCGAAGTGCAGCAGCCCCCAGGCGAGCGACTTGAGCTGACCGCCCAGCTGATTGCGGAAGAGCCACCACAGGAATCGGGGCCCCGAACGCGCGTCGGGCACACCTGGGTCGGGATACGGAAGGTCTTGAATCTGCATGACGTCCCAGTGGCTCGTGTCAGGGGATGGGGGGAGGGGGAGCGGGCAGGGCAGCCGCCACGGCGGGAGCGGGCCGCGGGCAGCAAACCGTGACAGGTTCGCTTCGCCGCGTGGTCGGAGGCAACAGGTTTTCCGCCCACCGAACGGAACCGGCCGACACGGGTGGGGACAGGGCTGCGCGGCGGGCCGGTGCGCATTGCGCGGGCGGGCCGACTCCCCGTAGAACACCGGCCATGAAGAGACGGATCGTCATGTCCATGCTTGCCGGGGCGACCCTCCTGGTGAGCACCCTCCTCGGGACCGGTCCCGCCCACGCGGCCGACGTCCCCGCCGAGTTCGCCACCGACTGGCACGACCCCGTCACGGCCGCCCCGCCCGTCGAGAGGCCGTCCGGGAAGTCCTGCGACGTCACCCTCGCGCGGGCGCAGTTCCGCGACTTCACCCCCTACCGCGGCACCTACACCCCGCCCGAGGACTGCGGCGACCGCTGGAGCAAGGTGGTGCTGCGGCTCGACGGCAAGGTGAAGGGGCGTCAGTACGACCGGCTCGGCTACCTCCACGTCGGCGGCGTCGAGATCTTCCGCACCTCGACACCACAGCCCTCACCCGACGGCATCACGTGGTCGGTGGAGAAGGACGTCACGCGCTACGCCGACACCTTCCGCAGCGGCCAGGACGTCGAGATGCTCATCGGGAACGTCGTCGACGACACCTACACCGGCGTGCTCGACGTCGAGGTCACGCTGACCTTCCACCCGGGCCGCCCCGACCCCGCGCTCCCCGACCGGGTCCTCACCCTCGACCAGGGCACCACCCTCACCACCCCGCGCAACAGCGAGCGTGTCGTCGCCGAGGTGTACGCGACCGGTTCCGGCGGCGGCTGCGAGGAGTACTGGTACCTGACCGTGCCCGACCCGGCGCCCTACTCATGCAAGGCCGCCCGCGGCCCCTACCGCGAGGTGCAGATCCGCGTCGACGGCCGGCTCGCGGGCATCGCCACACCGTTCCCGACCGTGTGGACCGGCGGTTGGTCCAACCCGTTCCTGTGGTACGTCGTCCCCGGCCCGCGCGCCTTCGACATCAAGCCGATCACCTACGACCTCACCCCGTTCGCCGGGCTCCTCAACGACGGCCGCCCGCACCGCGTCGAGGTCGCGGTGACCGGCGTGCCCGAGGGACAGCCCGGCTGGAGCACCCCCGTGAACGTCCTGGTCTGGCAGGACGAGCGGCGCGCGCGGGTCACCGGGAAGCTCACCGCGCACCGGGAGAGCGACCCGACCGGCTCCTCCACCCACACGCCCGGCACGGAACACCGGGTGGACACCGACGCCGCCCACCGCCTCACCGTCGCGGGATACGTCGACACCTCGCACGGCCGCGTCCACACCACCGTCGGCCGCTCCCTCGCCCACACCTCCGTGCACCGCTGGACCGACGGCGAGACGAGCGACGGTCTCGAAGCCACCTGGACCGACCGCGAGTCGGTGACCGTGGACGGCCGTACCACGCGCACGCACCGCACCTACACGATGGACGGCACGACCACCCTCGGCGCGGGCGACCGGCTGCGCACGGTCCTGACCCTCGGCGACCGCGCCACGACCGTCGAGACACACGGCGCCCGGCGCACCGCCTGGTCGCGGCTCGACGACACCTACACGGGCGACGCGACCTACACGGCGAACGTGCCCCGGGACCAGCGGCACGCGGTCGGGACCACGAGCGAGCGCTACCGGCTGTACGGCTCGCACGGCTGCCACGACCGCACCCTGACCACCGTGCAGGGCGTCCTCACGGAGGACCGCAGCCGCTGCTGACGACAGGCGGGCCGTACCCGTGACGCGGGCCGTGTGAGCTGCTGTCACATGACCGGAAAGGGCCGTGGCCGCCGCTTCTCGTGCAGGAGCGGCGGCCACGGCCCGCGGTACGTCCCGGGTCGTCAGCAGGAGCGCACCGGTGTCCCGTCGATCAGGGTGTCCAGCAGCCCGCCGAGCGACTCCCGCTGTTCCTCCGTCAGCGGCGCGAGGATCTCCTCCGCCGCCGACCGGCGCGCCGCCCGCAGCTCGCGCAGCGCGGCCCGCCCGTCGTCCGTGAGCTCGATGCGGATCACCCGGCGGTTCGCCGGATCCGGGACCCGGCGCACCTTGCCGCTCGCCTCCAGCCCGTCGACCAGCGTCGTCACGGCCCGCGGCACCACCTCCAGGCGCTCGGCCAGGTCGGCCATGCGGGGCGGCGAACCCCAGTGCGCGAGGGTGCGCAGCAGCCGGGACTGGGCCGGGGTGATGCCGAGGTCGCGCTGCTCCAGATGACGCTTCTGGATGCGGTGCACCCGGCGGGTGAGCCGCAGCAGCTGCTCGGCGAGCAGGCCGTCGGAATCGGGCGTGGTCATGCGGGAACAATATCAGGATGACGTTCATTGTGAGTATAGGTAACAATGAGCTGTGATCCGATCCGCCCGGGCGCCGGGGCCGCACCCGTGGCGGCGCCGCCCGGCCCGACCGTCCCCGAAGGAGCCCATGCATCCCGACCGCGAAGCCCCCTGGACCCCACCGGCCGGCGCCGAGGAACAGCCCCGGCAGGTCCGCCGCATCCTGCGGCTGTTCCGCCCCTACCGGGGCCGGCTCGCCGTCGTCGGCCTGCTGGTCGGCGCCGCGTCGCTGGTCTCGGTCGCCACGCCCTTCCTGCTGAAGGAGATCCTCGACGTCGCCATCCCCGAGGGGCGCACGGGCCTGCTCAGCCTGCTCGCCCTCGGCATGATCCTCAGCGCCGTCCTCACGAGCGTCTTCGGCGTCCTGCAGACCCTCATCTCCACCACGGTCGGCCAGCGCGTCATGCACGACCTGCGCACCGCGGTCTACGGCCGCCTGCAGCGCATGTCCCTGGCGTTCTTCACGCGCACCCGCACCGGCGAGGTGCAGTCCCGCATCGCCAACGACATCGGCGGCATGCAGGCCACCGTCACCTCCACCGCGACGTCCCTGGTCTCGAACCTGACCAGCGTCGTCGCCACGATCGTCGCCATGATCGCCCTCGACTGGCGCCTGACCGTCGTCTCCCTGCTGCTGCTCCCGGTGTTCGTGTGGATCAGCCGCCGCGTCGGCGACGAACGCCGCAAGATCACCACCCGGCGCCAGAAGCAGATGGCCGTCATGGCCGCCACCGTCACCGAGTCGCTCTCCGTCAGCGGCATCCTCCTCGGCCGCACGATGGGCCGCTCCGACTCCCTGACGAAGTCCTTCGCCGACGAGTCCGAGGAACTGGTCGACCTGGAGGTGCGGTCCAACATGGCCGGCCGGTGGCGCATGGCCGTCATCACGATCGTCATGGCCGCCCTGCCCGCCGTCATCTACTGGACCGCCGGCATGGCCCTCCAACTGGGCGGCCCCGCGGTCTCCATCGGCACGATCGTCGCCTTCGTCTCGCTCCAGCAGGGCCTGTTCCGGCCCGCCGTGAGCCTGTTGTCGACCGGTGTGCAGATCCAGACCTCGCTCGCCCTCTTCCAGCGCATCTTCGAGTACCTCGACCTGCCGATCGACATCACCGAACGCCCGGACCCGGTCCACCTCGACCGGATCAAGGGCGAGGTCCGCTTCGAGCACGTCTCCTTCGGCTACGACGGCCAGCGCGGCCCCGTCCTCGACGACATCGACCTCACGGTCCCGGCGGGCGGCAGCCTCGCCGTCGTCGGCCCGACCGGCGCCGGCAAGTCCACGCTCGGCCACCTGGTGCCCCGGCTCTACGACGTCACCGGCGGCCGGGTCACGCTCGACGGGGTCGACGTGCGCGACCTCGACTTCGACACCCTGGCCCGCGCGGTCGGCGTCGTCTCGCAGGAGACCTACCTCTTCCACGCCTCGGTCGCCGACAACCTGCGCTTCGCCAAGCCCGACGCCACCGACGAGGAGCTGCACCGGGCGGCGAAGGCGGCGCAGATCCACGACCACATCGCGTCCCTGCCCGACGGGTACGACACCGTCGTCGGCGAGCGCGGCCACCGCTTCTCCGGTGGTGAGAAGCAGCGCCTGGCCATCGCCCGCACGATCCTGCGCGACCCGCCGGTCCTCGTCCTCGACGAGGCCACCAGCGCGCTGGACACCCGCACCGAGGCCGCCGTCCAGGACGCCATCGACGCCCTGTCGGCGAACCGCACCACGATCACCATCGCCCACCGGCTCTCCACCGTCCGCGGCGCCGACCAGATCGTCGTCCTCGACGCGGGCCGGGCCGTCGAGCGCGGCACGCACGAGGAACTGCTGCGGCACGGCGGCCGGTACGCGGCCCTCGTACGCCGGGACGCCCAACTGGAGCCGACAAGATGAAAATATGCCGGGTTTGTGACGATATGCGGGTTACCGTGCCCGCATGCAGAAGAACACTCCGCCACGGAGCACGATTCGACTGACGCGCCGGGGCCGTATCGCCCTCGTCGTGACCGGGGCCGTCGTGGTCGGTACCGCCGTGGCGGTGCCGCTGCTCACCCTGGCGCCCGAGGAGGACAGCCGGCCCACCACCCTGGTGATCCCCGAGGGCTGGCGCGCGAGCCAGGTCTACGCCGCCGTCGACAAGGCCCTCGCCCTGCCCGCCGGCAGCACGAAGAAGTCCCTCGCGAAGGCGATGCTGAAACTGCCCAACGACGCCGAGGGCAACCCCGAGGGGTACCTCTTCCCGGCGACCTATCCGCTCCCGGAGAAAGCCAGGCCGGAGAAGCTCCTGCAGCTCATGGTCGACACCGCCAACGAGAAGTTCAACGGCGCCCCCATCACCGCCGGCGCGCAGCGCAACGCCATGAACGTCTACCAGGCCGTCACCATCGCCAGCATCGTCCAGGCGGAGGCCGCCAACCGCACCGACATGGGCAAGGTCGCCCGGGTGATCTTCAACCGCCTGGAACGCGGCATGCCCCTGCAGATGGACTCGACCCTCAACTACGCCCTGAACCGTTCCACCCTGCGCACCACCGCGAGCGACACCCGGATCGACAGCCCCTACAACTCGTACCAGCGCATGGGCCTGCCGCCCACGCCCATCGACAACCCCGGCGAGGACGCCGTGCGCGCGGCCGTCAACCCGCCGCCGGGCGACTGGCTGTACTTCGTCACGGTCCGCCCGGGCGACACCCGCTTCACCGCCGACTACCGTCAGCACACGCGCAACGTGGCGGAGTTCAACGCCCACCGCGCCAAGAGCGCCGAGGCGCGCCCCTGAGGGCACGGCGGACCTCCGGTCCGGCCACGGCCGGCGCGCCCTGCGCCGCGGCCGGCGCGCGTACCTACGCCGCGGCCGGCTCCCGCTCCAGCAGCCGCCGGATGTCGCGCACCGCCGCCCGGCCCGCGCGGTTCGCGCCGATCGTGCTGGCCGAGGGGCCGTAGCCGACGAGGTGGACCCGGGGGTCGGCGGCCGCGCGCGTCCCCTCCATGCGGATGCCGCCGCCGGGACCGCGCAGCCGCAGCGGAGCCAGATGGTCGATGGCGGGGCGGAAGCCGGTGGCCCACAGGATGACGTCGGCGTCGACCCGTCGCCCGTCGTCCCACGCGACCCCGTCAGGGGTGATCCGGTCGAACATCGGCTGCCGGTCCAGCACCCCGTCCTCGATGCCCTGCCGGATCGCGTCGTTCAGCGGCAGCCCCGTCACCGAGACCACGCTGCGGGGCGGGAGCCCCTGCCGCACCCGCTCCTCGACGAGCGCGACGGCGGCCCGGCCCGCGTTCTCGTCGAACGGCCCCTCCCGGAAGACGGGCGGGCGCCGCGTCACCCACGTGGTGGCCGCGGCGTACGAGGCGATCTCCAGCAGGTGCTGCGTGCCCGAGGCGCCGCCGCCCACCACGACGACCCGCTGCCCGGCGAACTCCCGCGGTCCGGGGTACTGCGCGGTGTGCATCTGCCGCCCCCGGAACGTCTCCTGGCCCGGGTAACGCGGCCAGAACGGCCGGTCCCAGGTGCCCGTCGCGTTGATCAGCGCCCGGGCCGACCACACCCCGTCCGAGGTCTCCACCCGCAGCCGCCCGCCGGTGCCCTCGCGCACCGCCCGGACGTCGACCGGCCGCCGCACCCGCAGGCCGAAGGTCCGCTCGTACCGGTCGAAGTACGCGCTGATCACCTCGGCCGAGGGCCGTGCCGGGTCCGCGTCCGTGAGCTCCATCCCCGGCAGTGCGTGCATCCCGTGCACCTTGCCGTAGGTCAGCGACGGCCAGCGGAACTGCCAGGCGCCGCCGGGGCCGGGGGAGTGGTCCAGCACGACGAAGTCGCGCTCCGGCTCGAAACCGGATCGCCGCAGGTGATAGGCGGCGGCCAGACCGGCCTGACCCGCGCCGACAACGACCACCTCGACCTCGCGTGTGTTGTTCACGCTTCTACCAACGGTGCGACGGCCGTGGATCTTCCCGCGCTACGAGCCCTCCGAGGGCCGGGCCGCCGAGGTCGACGGCGGCAGGTCGCCGTTGAACCGGGTGTCGGTGAACGCGGCGAAGTCGACCTTGCGCGGGATGAGCTTCAGCGCCGTGAACGTGTCGGCGATCTCCTGCTCGGAGGCGATCAGCGGCTCGTCGACCGCCACGGCGACACGGGTGGTGTACGTCCGCTTCACCGCCGCCAGCGCCACGTCCTCGGGCAGCCCGGTCTCCTTCGCCCAGACCCTCGCCCACTCCTCCTCGTGGTCGTAGACCCAGGTGTAGGCGCGCCGCAGCCGCTCCAGGTAGTCCTCGACGGCGGCCGCCTTCTTCTCGTCCTTCAGCGCGGCCGGTGCGGCGACCTGGAAGGTGTGGCCGTTGGTCACCCCGTCGCCGTCGGTCAGTATCCGGCCCTGCCCGCCCTTGAGGACCTGCGAGGTGTACGGGTCCCACACCGCCCACGCGTCGACCTTGCCGGCGGTGAACGCGGCGAGCGCGTCGGCCGGCTGGAGGTACTTCACCTTGACGTCGCTCAGCTTCAGCCCGGCCTTCTTCAGTGACGCCACCAGCTGGAAGTGCGCGGAGGAGCCCTGGGCGACGGCGACCGAGCGGCCCCTCAGCTGCTCGGGACGCTTCAGGGGCGAGTCGTCCGGGACGAGGACGGCGTCGCCCTTGGAGGTGCCGTGCCAGGCCGCCACCACCTTGATCTTCGAGCCCGCCCCGGCCGCGAAGACCGGCGGGGTGTTGCCCACGCCGCCGATGTCGACGGCTCCCGCGTTGACGGCCTCCAGCAGGGGCGGACCGGAGGTGAACGTCGACCACTTGATCTTGTAGTCGAGGTCCTCCAGTTCCCCGGCGGCCCGCAGGATGGCCTCCGAGCCGCCCTTCTGGTCGCCGACGTCGATCGTCACCGAGCCCCGGCCGTCGGTGCCGCCCTCCGAGGTGCTCGCGGCCGAGTTCCCGCCGCAGGCGGTGAGCAGCAGGGCCAGGGGCAGGAGCAGGGCGGCGGGGATGAGACGTCGTCGCATGACGGTTCCGTTCGTGTGGGTCGTACGGCAGGGACGTACGAGCGGGTCCTACGGGTCGTTCGCGGGGGGTGGTTCAGGCGGCGTCGGCGGCCGTCGCCTCGACACCGAGGCGTTCGAGCAGACCGGCGCGCAGCGCGGCGAAGCGCGGGTCGGTGATGTCGCGGGGCCGGTCGAGGTCGACGCGCTGCTCGTGCGCGATCACTCCGCCGTCCATCACCAGGACCCGGTCGGCGAGCAGCACGGCCTCCTCGACGTCATGGGTGACGAGCAGGACCGCGCAGCCCCGGCGCTGCCACAGCTCGCCGACCAGCCGCTGCGCCTTGAGGCGGGTGAGCGCGTCGAGCGCGCCGAACGGCTCGTCCAGCAGCAGCAGATCGGGCTCGCGCACCAACGCCCGTGCGAGGGAGGCGCGTTGGGCCTCACCGCCGGACAGGGTCTTGGGCCAGGCGGTGGAGCGGTGGCCGAGGCCCACCTCGTGCAGGGCCCGCTCGGCGACGGCGCGTTCGGGCCGGCCGGGCAGGCCGAGCACGACGTTGCGCCACACCTTCTTCCACGGCATCAGCCGCGGCGACTGGAAGGCGACGGCCTTGCGGCGCGGCACCAGCACGGTGCCCTCGATCTCGCGGTCGAGCCCGGCGAGGATGCGCAGCAGCGTCGACTTGCCGCAGCCGCTGCGGCCGAGCAGGGCCACGAACTCGCCCGGCCGGACGTCCAGGCGCAGATCGTCGATGACGGCGCGTCCGTCGAAGGAGCGGGTGAGCCCCTGGACATGGACCGCCTGCGGGGTCACCGGCCGGTGAACGTCGGTCGCCATTGCAGCAGCAGCCTTTCGAGGGAGCGGACGATGAAGTCGGCCAGCAGGCCGAGGAAGGCGTAGACGACGAGGCAGACCACGATCACGTCGGTCCGCAGGAAGTCCCGCGCCTGCACCATGAGGAACCCGATGCCGGAGTCGGCGTTCACCTGCTCGGCGAAGACCAGCGCGAGCCAGGCGATGCCGAGCGAGTAGCGCAGCCCGGTCATCGCGCCGGGCAGCGCGCCCGGCAGGACGACGTGCCGCACGAGCCCCCGGCGGGACAGTCCCAGCGATTCCCCGGCCTCGATCAGCTGGGCGTCCACGCCCCGGATCCCGGCGTAGACGTTGAGGTAGAGCGGGAAGGTCACGCCGAGGGTGATGATGGCGACCTTGGGGGCCTCGCCGATGCCGAACCAGATGATGAACAGCGGGACGAGACCCACGAACGGCACGGTCCGCAGCATCTGCACCGGCGCGTCCACGAGGTCCTCGCCGATCCGGAACAGCCCCGACAGCAGGGCGAGTCCCGTCCCCACGACGAGGCCGAGCAGCAGCCCGGCGGCGACCCGCTGCAGCGAGGTGCCCATGGCCGCGGGCAGCGAGCCGTCGGCCACCATGTCCCCGGCGACCCGCGCGATCCGGCCCGGCGAGGCCAGGATGTCCGAGGCCAGCACACCGGTGCTGCTGAGGAGTTGCCAGAGCGCCAGCAGCAGGACGGGACCGCTGGTGCGGCGCAGCCAGCGGGGCACCCGGGTGCGGCGCGAGGAAGCGGGGACCAGGGGCTGAAGTTCGGGACCGGAGCCCTCTGCGGGGGATACGGCGGGTTTCGAGGGCGTGGGCGGGGCATGGCTGATGCTCATGAGGGCTCCACGGGAGGAGAGCGGGGGCCGAGACGAGGGCACGCCCTGCTCGCGCGGCACACCGACGCGACCGGGATCAGCGGCGGTCGGCGGGCAGGCGCGACGAAGGCGAGGAAAGAAGGGTGGGGAAGGTGAGGGAAGAGGGCGTCAGCGGCCGCGGCGACACGCGGCGGAGGCCACCCGCAGCAGGTCGATGTGACCGCGCGTGGTGAGCAGGGCTGAACGCAACATGCCGCAGAACCTAGTCAGCCGGCATGCGCACGGTCAACGGGCGTCTCGTCCAGTGGACTCCGGTACCGGAACACGGCCGGGCGGGTCCGGGGGAATCCCGCCGGGTGCGTCAGGATGGAGGACATGCCAGATGCGTTCACCACCCGAGTTCTGAATGTCACCACCGGATCCGCGGAGAGGGTCGTCGACATCACCGGCGACTGCGAGTCCTTCCTGCGCGAGGCGGCCGCAGGCCGCGACGGTCTGCTCAACGTCTTCGTGCCGCACGCGACGGCCGGCGTCGCGGTGCTGGAGACCGGCGCCGGCAGCGACGACGACCTGCTGGCCGCGCTGCACACGCTGCTGCCCGCCGACGACCGCTGGCAGCACCGGCACGGCAGCCCCGGCCACGGCCGCGACCACGTCCTGCCGGCGCTCGTCCCGCCGCACGCGACCCTGCCGGTCCTCGGCGGGCGGCTGGAGCTCGGGACCTGGCAGTCGGTGTGCCTGGTCGACACCAACCGCGACAACCCGGACCGCACGGTGCGGCTGAGCTTCCTGGGGTGAGCTTCCCCGGCTGAGCTCCTGGGGTGAGCTTCCTGGGCCGAGCGCCGTCCGTGACGTGTGACGCCGCGGTGCCCCTCCAGGGCTGGCCGCACCACCCCCGCCAAGGGGAAAGGCCCTGGTGACGCCCTATAGGCACCGCCAACTCGGGTGCCCTGCGCCCCGATTGGGACGCCGGCCCGGCCGCCCGCCACCCCCCGTCGTTACCCGCGGGTTGCCTCTGGGGTAGGGTCCCCACCGTTTCCGGCTACCGACTGATGGTGTGCCGGTACAGGGCGTGTCGGAGGGTGGCAAGACGATGGACTCCCAGTGGTACGACGGCGGATCCGTGGACCTTCAGGACACGGGGCTGGAGACGCTGAGTCCCGAACCGCTGCTGACCCGGGACTACGAGACGCGTCCCTCCCTCGTGTACGAGCGGCTGCGCCGGCAGCACGGCCCCGTGGCCCCCGTCGACCTGCTGGGTGTGCCCGCCTGGCTCGTCCTCGGCTACCGCGAGGCGCTCCAGGTGCTCCAGGACGACGAGGGCTGGCCCAAGGGGCTGGAGAACTGGCGGGCCCGTTCCGAGGGCCGGGTGCCCTCCGACTGGCCGCTCGGCCCCTCCCTGGAGGTCAACCACATCCTGATCCAGGGCGGCCCCGGCTACCGGCCGCTGCGCACCGCCTGGGACGCCGCCCTCAAGCCCTTCCAGGACCCGCGCCACGCGCAGGCCAAGCGTCTGAAGTCCGCCGTCACCGCCTACGCCGACGAACTGATCACCCTGATCGGGCAGGGCGGGACGACCGGCGTGGCCGACCTGTCCGCGCAGTTCTCCCGCCCGCTGCCGCTGATGGTGGCCAGCCACCTGCTCGGCTTCCCCGGCTCCCAGGGCGACGACGCGCTGATGGACATGTGGCGCGTGCTCGACGCGGGCCCGGACGCCGAGGCCGCGCTGGAGCGGCTGCTGGCGACGCTGGCCGAACTGGCCGCGCAGAAGCTTCAGAAGCCCGGCGACGACTTCCCCTCCCACCTGCTGGCCGCCCACCCGGACCTGTCGCTCGACCACCTGGCCCGCGAGCTGTTCATGCTGCTCGGCATGACCTCCGACCACGTCGGCATCCTCATCTCCAACACCGTCGTGGAGGTCGTCTCGGGCGAGAGCAGCGTGCGCGCCAGCCTGTCCGCCGGCATGGTCAGGGAGACCATGAACCGGGTCGTCATGCGCAAGCCGCCGCTGGTCAACTTCGTCCCGCGCTTCGCGGCCCGGGACACCCCGCTCGGCAACTACACGATCCGGGCCGGCGACCCGGTGTGGGTCTCCTCGGCCGCCGCGCACGCCGATCCGCTCTTCGCCGACCACGTCGCCTCCGGCACCGCCATCAGCACCCGGGCGCACCTGTCCTGGGGAGCCGGTCCGCGCCAGTGCCCGGCCCGCGAACTCGCCTCGACGGTCGCGGCGGTGGCAGCGGGGCGCGTCTTCGAGCGGTTCGACCACCTCGACCTGGCCCTGCCCGCCGACCAACTCCCTTGGCGGTCCTCCCCGTTCATGCGCGGCCTGCGCTCGCTGCCCGTGCGCTACGAGCTCGCCGCGACGCCCGCGCGACGAGCCGGGACGGTGGACGACCCGGCCCCCGAGGTGGCGCGGGAAGTCCTGCCCGACCCGTCCGCCCGGCAGCGCTCCTCACTGTGGCGCTATCTCACGGGCTTGATCCGCGGCGGCTCACGGGCCTGATCCGCGCGACGGCTCACGAGCTTGATCCGCGGCTGGCGCCGGGCCGAACGCCCATCCCGTCCCGACGTTCCTCCCGGGTCCGCGCGTACGGTCTCACGCCGTACACATGACGAACGGCGCTGGTCCGCGGCCCCCGGGCTCTGAGATGCTCGTACCGGATCCCGGGACAGGGCGTGAGGGCCCACGGAGGCCGGGCAGGTACAACCTCGATGACCTGCCCGGCCGTCCTCTGTCCGCAGGGCGCGGCGAGGCCCGGCTGCTCACACCCAGCCGGACTCGGTGGCGATCCTGACCGCGTCGATGCGGGTGCGTCCGCCGGTCTTGCGGCTGATCGCCGACAGATGGTTGCGGACCGTCGCCACGGACAGGCACAGCCGCTCGGCGATCTCCCGCGTGGGCGTGCCGTCGGCGGTCAGCCGCAGCACCTCCACCTCGCGGGGCGTGAGCGGGTTCGCTGCCGCGTCCAGCGCGGCCAGGGCGAACTCGGGATCGACGAACCGCTGCCCCCGCACCAGCTTGCGCACCCCGTGCACCAGCCGGTCCGGCGGCGCGTTCGTGCTGATGACACCGGCCGCGTGCAGATCCAGCATGCGACGCAGCCGCTCCGGCGTCGTGGAGGCCATCATCAGCAGCATCCGGCACTCCGGCAGCCGTTCCCGCAGCTCGCCGCGGACGGCGACCTCCTCGCCCGCCCGGGAGTCCACGTCGATCACGGCCACGTCGGGCCGGCACGCCAGGGCGCGCGCCACCACGTCACCGTCGCCGTCGGCCTCGGCGACGACCTCGATGTCGTCCTCGCGTGACAGCAGCGCGGCGAACGCTCCCCGCACGAGACGGGTGTGCTGGACGAGCAGAACGCGGATCACGATCGGATTATCACCGCCCGCCCGGACGACCGCCCTCCGGGCCGCGGGCACGACCGGCCCGCCGGACGGCACAGCACGGCACGAGTGGTGAGGTCCGGGAGGCGGGCGTACCGTCGAACGGTGGACACCGCAGGCAGCAGCCCGCAGCCGGCCGCACCACAGACGACCGCCACCGGGGAATCCGGTGGCGGCGGGAGCGCGATGGCGCTGTTCGTCATCGCCTCGTGCCAGTTGATGGTGGTCCTCGACATCACCATCGTGAACATCGCGCTCCCGCACATCCAGAGCTCGCTGGACTTCTCGACCACGAGCCTGTCCTGGGTGGTGAACGCCTACACGCTCACCTTCGGCGGACTGCTGCTGCTCGGCGGCCGGGCCGGCGACATCCTGGGCCGGCGGCGCGTGTTCATCTTCGGCGTGCTGCTCTTCGTGCTGGCCTCCCTGCTCGGCGGATTCGCCCAGAACTCCGGTCAACTCCTCGGCGCCCGTGCCCTGCAGGGCGTCGGCGGAGCCATCGCCTCCCCGACGTCCCTCGCCCTGATCAGTACGACCTTCCGCGAAGGGCCCGAACGCAACCGGGCCTTCGGGGTGTTCGCCGCGGTCTCGGCGGGCGGCGGCGCGATCGGCCTGCTCGCGGGCGGGATGCTGGTGGAGTGGCTGAACTGGCGGTGGGTGCTGTTCGTCAACGTGCCCATCGGCCTGCTCATCGTGCTCGCCACCCCCAAGTGGATCAGGGAGTCCGAACGCCACCCCGGGCGCTTCGACATCACCGGCGCGCTCACCTCCACCGCGGGCATGGTGCTGCTGGTCTACGGGTTCATCCGGGCCGCGCAGGACGGCTGGCGGGACGCGCTCACGCTGGCCTCGTTCGCCGGGGCGGTCGTCCTGCTCGTGGCGTTCATCCTGATCGAACGGCGCTCCAGACAGCCCATCACACCCCTGCACATGTTCGCCGACCGCAACCGCGCGGGCACCTACGGCATCATGCTGTGCCTCGCCGCCGCGATCTTCGGCATGTTCTTCTTCCTCACCCTCTTCGTGCAGAACGTGCTGGAGTTCAGCCCTCTGCAGGCGGGCCTCGCCTTCCTGCCGGTCAGCGCGGTCATCGCCATCGGCGCCGGCCTGGCCTCCCGCTTCCTGCCCGTCTACGGGCCCAAGCCCTTCATGGTGCTCGGCGCGATCCTGGCGGCGGCCGGACTGGCCTGGCTCACCCTGACCGACGTGCACTCCACCTACGCCGGCAGCGTCCTCGGGCCGATGCTCGTCTTCAGCCTCGGCATGGGCATGGAGTTCGTGTCGCTGACCCTCATGGCGCTCTCCAACGTGCCCACCCCGGAGACCGGCGCGGCCTCCGGCCTCCTCAACGCCACCCAGCAGGTCGGCGGCTCGCTCGGCCTGTCCATCCTGGTGACGATGTACGGCACGGCCAGCACCAACGAGGCGGACAAGCAGATCCCGGCCTTCCTGCAGCAGGCCACGCCGGTCGAGCGCCTGCGGTTCGAACGCACCGGGCAGGTGCCCAAACCGTGGTCGGACGAGATCCTCACCGCCGGCGTCTCGGCCGCCTTCATCATGGCGGCGATCTTCACCGCCGTCGCCGCGGTGATCGCCCTGCTCGTCATCCAGGTCCGCCCCTCCGACCTGGAACGCCTCAAGGGCGGGGCGGGCCCCGGCCCCATGTGAGACCACGCCGCCGCGCGATGGCGAGGAGCCGTGCCGGTCGGGTCAGCGCCCCGTGCGGGGGCCGGCGGCCAGGGCGTCGGCCAGGCCCGCCGCGTCCGTGCCGAGCTTGCGGAAGACGGAGGACAACTGCTGGCGGACGCCCTGTTCGGTGATCCGCAGGTCCTTGGCGACCACGGAGGCCGGGTGGCCCTGGACCGTCAGCTCGGCCGCCCGGCGCTCCTGGGCCGTCAGCATGTCCGTGTGGGCGTAGCGCAGGGGGAGCGGACGGAGCCCGGCGGCGGACAGCTCCCGCCTGGCCCGGGCGGCCAGCCCCTCGGCACCGCAGTGCACCGCGCCCTCCAGCCCCTGGTAGAGCCGGTCGGCGGCGTCGTGCAGACGGCCGTCCCGGGCCAGCGCGGCACCGTGGCCGACCTGGGCCCGGGCCAGCTCGTACGCGGCGGGGGAGCGCTGCAGATGGTCGACGGCCTGCGCGTGCAGTTCGAGCGCCGCCGCCCCGCCCGTCACCTCCGCCTGGGCGTGCAGCGCCTGGCCGATCGCCGAGGCCGCGCCGAAGTCCCGGGCCCGCTTCACGGCGTCCTGCGCGTGCTGCACGGCCCGGTCGGGAGCCCGGCGCGACAGGGCCTTCGCCAGACCCAGCTGCCACGGACACCAGGCGGGGTTGCGCCAGTCCCGGCCCTCCAGCCACTCGCCCACCTCCGACAGCAGGGCGGCGGCCTCGTCGGTCCGGCCCTCGGCCAGCAGCAGCTCGGCGTAGACGGTGCGCGGGTCGGGGTAGATGACGGCGTTCGGGATGACGTCCCCGTAGCGGTACCGGTCGGCGATCCGGCGGGCCGCCACCACCCGGCCGCGGGCCAGCAGGGTCTCGATGAGGATGCCGATGGCGAACCACTGGGCGGGCACGGCCCCTTCCACCCGGTCGGCGATGCCGAGCCCCTCCCGGACCAGGTTCTCGGCCTCGGCCAGACTGCCCCGCCGGTAGCGGATGTACGCGGACAGGGTCTGGCCCAGGGCCAGATGGGAGCCGCGCCAGCCCTTGGACGCGCACTCGGCCATGCCCTTCGCGAACAGCTCCTCGGCCCGGCGCGGCTGGTCGCAGTACATGAACACCAGGGCGACGGAGACCGGCACCTCGAAGCCGCGGTTCTCATCGGTCCAGCTCAGCCCGCCGTCCAGGGCCTTCTCGGCGTACGCCAGGGCCTGCTGCCGGGGCTCGCCGCACATCATGGCGTCCCAGGCGCGCAGCCCGAGGATGTAGCGCTCCTCCAGCCGGCGGCCGGTCAGACGGTCGGCCAGCCGGGCGAGCCTGCGCGAACGGCCGGCCGAGTCCTGCTCGTCGGTGCGGAACGCGCTCCAGACGAAGTGGTCGGCCTGCATCCGCAGCCGGATGCGGGGATGGCCGTGCGCCCGCCGCGCCTCGTCGGCGGCCACCGTCGCGGCCTCCGCCATCCGGTCCGTGTGGGCGAGCGCCTGCGTCAGCCGGTACACCATCGAGGCACGCAGTTCGGGATCGATGTCGCCCTCCGCCAGCGCCTCCCGCAGGTGCGCGACGGTCGCCGTGGGCTTGATGAGGAAGGTGGCGCAGGCCAGTTCGTGCAGCAGTGCGGCGCGCTCCTCGGGCAGGGGCGGCTCCTGCAGTGCGCGGTCCAGCAGCCGCCGGGCCGCCTCCGGGGCGCCGGAGTGCAGCGCCGCCCGCGCGGCCTGCCGCAGACAGGCCACGGCCTCGGGGTTGCCCTCGCAGGGAACCTCCAGCAGATGCCGGGCCGCCGCCACGGGTCCGAGTCCGGCCGCGCGGACCACCTCCGCGGCCGAGTTGTGCATGCCCTCCCGCAGACCCGTGCCGATGGCCTGGTAGATCGTGGTGGCGATGGTGGGGTGGACGAACTCCAGCCCGTCCCCTTCCCCGTCGGTGAGGATGCGGGCGGTGCGCAGCCGGTCCGCCGCCTCGGCCGCCGCCGTGCTGCCGATGGCCGCGATGCGGGCGGCCAGCTCCTGGGAGATGGCCTGGCCCAGCACGGCGGCCGCGTAGGCGAACCGGACGGTCGTGGTGCCGAAGCCGTGGAGGCGCTCGATCAGCCCCGGGCCCGTCACCGCGGCGGCCAGATCGCGCATGACGGCCAGGTCCTCGTTGGTGCCGCGCAGCCGGCGCTCGCCGAGCCTGATGGCGAGTTCGACGGCCTCGAACGGGCTGCCTCCGGTGACCTCCCAGCACTCCTCGCAGAACCCGTCCTCGGCCTGCTCGCCCACCTCGTCCCGGACGAGCCGCGCCACGGCCGTGGCACTGAGCGGCTCCAGGGCGAAGGGGCGGTGGCCCAGCTCGGCGGTGCCGAAGGAGTCGCCCGCGAGCGGCAGTTCTTCGGGCCGGTAGGCGACGACCATCAGCAGGGACAGGTCCGCGGTCCGCGGCGCGAACGACGCCAGCCACGTCAGGGACTCGACGTCGGCCCAGTGCAGATCGTCCAGGAGGAGGACCACGGGTGCCTTCTTGACCGCGAGGCGCGTCATCACCCAGTCCAGGCCGTCGCGCACCCCGGTCGGGTCCGGCGCGTGGCCGCCCGGGGCCGCCAGGCCGAGCGCGGCGGCGACGATGTCGTACCAGCCGCCCAGGAACGAGCGCAGCTCCGCCTCGTCCATGGCCGCCAGCGCGGGCTGCACCAGCTGGCGCACCACGTGGAACGCCAGCTCCTGTTCGTTCTCGCCGCCCCGCCCCGACAGCACCGTGAAGCCTTCGGCCCGGGCCCGGGCGCGGGCCTCGGTCAGCAGGGCCGTCTTGCCCATCCCGGCCGGTCCGGTGAAGGCCAGCAGTCCGCCACGGGGCGTCCGGGGCGCGCCGCCGGCACGGTCCCGCAGGGCAGCCAGCGCCGAGTCGAGGGCCTTCAGCTCCCTGCGGCGTTCGAGCAACGGCCGCGAGTCGGGCGGGGGTTGCCGCAGCTCATTCGCCATGTGCCGTACCGCTTCCTGTCGTCGGCCATCGGGAGGCAGCGCAGAGCGTACGCCTCCCGACAGGGCACCTGACCGGATTCCGGTACGAGCACGACGAGGAAGGGTGAATGACCTGCTGTCAGGGAGTGGAGTGCGGACCACGCGGGTAGCGTGGTCCGAATGTCCGCCTCGCGGCCGGGCCGGCACCTCGCCCCTCCGGCCGGGCCCGCGGCGGCCGTCCTCACCCCAGGGCCGCAGCCGTCCCCGCGTCCGCGTACCGGGGCACGGTGCGGGACCAGTAGTAACACCCGCGGATCCAGCCGGCCATGCCTTCCACGTAGCCGACGCCCGAAGGGCTCAACTCCGGCCGGATCTCCTCGTACAGCCTCTCGAACTCCCGGATCGTCCGGTTGATCCGCCGGATGGCCAGGGTGACCGCCACCGGCAGGGGGCAGTGGTGCGCCCGCTGGTAGGCGAGAGCCAGGTTGATCAGCTCGCCCGCCCGCTGTTCCTTGACCGCGGAGAAGAGGTCGGGGATCCACACCGCCGCGTCGGCCGACAGCCGGCTCAGATGCCGCATGAGCGGGTGGTACAGCTCCCCGTCGGTGAGCTCGCACGGCTGCGCCGCCTCGCACAGCGGGTGGAACGGCTCGACGCCCGCGGTGAGGGACCGTATCGAGGTGCAGATGCCGGACCGCACGGGCGAGGGATGGCTCTGGGCCACCGCTTCGTGGAGCAGGCCGTGCACGTACTCGCGGCTCTTGTCCGCCCAGCGCGCGGCCTGGGCGGGGGTGCACCGTTCGCGTACCTGCCGGTGGAGGTCCGCGAGCGCCGCTCCCAGCGGGGTGGCGGGCGCGGCGCCGTCCCGCAGGATCGCGACGCTCTCGCAGAGCATGGGCAGCAGGTCGCCCGGCCGGTGCCGCCCGACCTCCTCGGCGCGGTCGTCGAAGACGAACTGGTAGGCGATCTGCCGGGCGACGAGCCGGAGGATCCCCTCGTCGACGTCCGGGCTGTTGTAGGAGGCGAGTTCGGCGGGGCGGGTGAGGGAGATCATCGCCGCGACGCCGGGTTCGTCGCTGAGGCCGGTCGCGCGCAGCCAGTGGTCGACGTCGGCGGCGGCCGCGGCCTCGCGCGGATGGCGCCGGAACGGGAACGGCATGTGCAGCTGGGCGTCGATCAGCTCCACCAGGGTGGAGGCCGGCCGGCCGCTCTGCGCGACGGCCGGGACGTCCTCATGCGTGGTGGACATCCTGCTCACCGTCCCTCCGGGTCTCTCCCGCCGCCGAGGCGACGGCCGGGGCGGCCGGGGCGCCGGGTGCCAGGGCGGCGGCCCGTACGGCCGTACCGCCCGCTGCCCGGTCCCGCGGTGCGCAGATCATCGTCAGGGACCGCGGGCCCAGTGTCGCCCCGGGGCGCGGGGGAGCGACGGGCCCGGGCGGATGGCGCAGCCGCCAGCGGCCGGCGAGGGTCGCGAGGGCCACCGTCATCTCGGCCAGGGAGAACAGGTCGCCGATGCACTTGCGGCTGCCCGCGGCGAACGGGATCAGAGCCCCGTGCGGACCCGCCGCGGCCTCGCCCTCCAGCCAGCGCTCGGGCCGGAACCGCTCCGGCTCGGGGAACGACGTCGCGTCATGATGCAGCAGATAAGGGCTGTACAGGACGGTGGTCCCGCGCGGCAGACGGCGTCCGGCGAGCTCCGTGTCCCGGGTCGTGACGCGCGTGAAGAGCCAGCCGGGCGGTGAGTGACGCAGCGTCTCGGTGAGGACGGCCCGGGTGTAGACCAGGCGCGGCAGGTCACCGGCCTCCGGTAAGCGCCCGGCGAGGACGGAGTCCACCTCGGCGTGCAGCCGCCGCTCCGCCTCCGGGTGCCGGGCCAGCAGGGCGAAGGTGGAGGCGAGGCACATCGAAGGGCTCTCGGACCCGGTCAGCAGCAGTGACACCAACTGGTCGTGGATCTCCTGGTCGGTGACCGGCGTCTCCTCGCCGTCCCGGTCGGCGGCCGCGAGCAGGAGCCCCAGCAGATCCTCGCGGGCAGCCCCGCGGCGGCGCTGCGCGATCGCCGCGTCGACGAGCTCGTGGGTGCGCTGCACGGCCCGCCGGTAGCGGCGGTTGGCGGGGGTGGGAAGGCGGAACAGCGCGTCGACCGGGACGACCGTGCGGACGAACAGGCCGCGGACGATGACGGCGAGACAGCGCCGCACCTCGTCGGCGGCGGCCGGGCCGAGCGCGTCGGACAGCAGGACGCGGCTGATCAGCCGTGTCGTCAGGCCCAGCATCGCCGCGCTGACGTCGACCCGCTGCCCGTCCTGCCAGTCACGGCACAGCGACGCCGCCTCCTCGGCCATCAGGTCCGTGTGCCCGGCGACGGCGGCCGGACGGAAAGGGGGTTGCAGCAGCCGGCGCTGCCTGCGGTGCTCGGAGTGGGGGCAGGTGACGACGCCGCCGCCCATCAGGGCCCGCAGCCTCTCGTACTGCGGCCCGCCCTTGTCGAACGTGCGGCTGTCCCGGAGCATGCGGTGGACCAGCTC
The DNA here is from genome assembly GCF_002237655.1 of Streptomyces sp. XY006. GTDB lineage: Bacteria > Actinomycetota > Actinomycetes > Streptomycetales > Streptomycetaceae > Streptomyces > Streptomyces levis. The sequence continues at coordinate 50,930 of NZ_NOKT01000012.1, read as the reverse complement.
CGGGTGACACACCATCCACGCGCGCTGGGGGCCGAGGCGTATCCCGACCAGATCACCCTGCGCGGGAAGAGAATTCAGGAAATCCAGCGGCCGGCGGAACAAGGCGATACCGTGGCCGATGGATGGGAATATGCCTGGAGCAGTGCCAACTGTCCATGTGGGTGCCGGATTCGGAACGCGGCTGTTCATCGCATACCACCTGCTTCGGTCGGCCAGAAAATACGGTGCCGTTACACGTACATGGCACTTGCACCGTCTCCTGCCCAGTTCACGCGGGCCGCCGACTTGATGAACGGTTTCTCCAGGGGGGCGCACAGGTGCACGGAGAAGCGCTGAACGCATCACTTCCGAAGCACGCCACACCATCCGATCCCCTCCCACCACTCGAGAAACTCCATTCATCCCGGAGTTCCAGGTGTCCCGGTGTCTTTTCCCTAGGAAGGCTCAGGGCGTTCATTTATCCGCGGTCCCCGCGTCGGGTACCTCACGCCGAACCACTGCTCGGCGCCGAACTCCTCGAAGCGCTCCACCTCACGGAACCGCAGCTTGGCCGCGAGGCGCATCGAGGGGAGGTTGGCGGTCTGGGTGCACAGCACGACCGGCTCACCCGGCAGCGCGCCGGCACACCAGTCCAGCGCCGCCGCGCACGCCTCGGCGGCGTACCCGCGCCCCCAGGACCGCGGCAGGAACATGTAACCGAGCTCGGCCTCACCGCCCTGCGGGCTCAAGCGGCCCGGGCGATCCGCTTCGCGCCGCTTGATCGAGACCGTGCCGATCATCTCCCCGCCGAGATCGACCACGAAGACGCCGGGGCGCCGGCCGGGTATCTCCGGTACGAGGCGCTCGAGTTCGGCACGGGGCCGGGGGCCGCCGAGGTACGTCCCCACCTCGGGCGAGGCGAACAGCTCGATGAACGCCGCACGGTCGTGGGCCTCGGAGGCGCGGAGCACGAGCCGTTCGGTCCTGATCGGGTCAAGTGGCCAGGCGACGGGCCCGAGTCCGGTCATGACCGGCAACCTATCGCACGCCCGTGCCAGTGATCCGTGACCGTGATCAGGGGAGCGGACCTACAGGAGGTCCGCCTCGACAGGGCAGGCGCGCTTCTCCAGGGCCATAAACGGTTCTGCCCCGGTCGCCTACACCCCGTCCGCCACGTCCGCTCCCGTGGGCAGTGGCGGCTCCGCGTCCACTCGGCGTAGTTCCTCGTCCGTGAGGAGGCGGGAGCGGAGCAGGAAGCGGACGCCCTCCGGGGCCTCCAGGGAGAAGCCGCTGCCGCGGCCGGGGACGACGTCCACCGTGAGGTGGGTGTGCGACCAGTAGCGGTACTGGTCCGCGCTCATCCAGAACGGGACGTCCCCGGCGACGTGCCCCAGCAGGACGTCCGAGGCGCCGACCCGGAACTCGCCGCGCGGGTAGCACATCGGCGCGCTGCCGTCGCAGCAGCCGCCGGACTGGTGGAACATCACCGGGCCGTGCGCCCCGGTCAGCCGCCGCAGCAACTCCTCCGCCGCGGGCGTCAGTTCGACACGTGCCGTGCGCGTGGTCATGCGTTCCTCCAGTCCGGGCCGGCGACCGCTGCGACGAACGTACCTCCTGGCGGCCCGGATCGGACCGGCGCGGACGCCGGAACTCCTACAACAGGTCGCGCGGCACCTTCTCGTTCCAGGTGCGGGAGAACACCCGGCGGTCCGCCTCGTACGCGTCCAGCGTCGCGTCGACGAAGAAGTCCGTCTCGTCGCAGCTGAGCCGCGTACGGGTCACCACCCGCACGTCCCAGTCGTCCCGCCGGAACGCCATCGTCCATGTGGACTCGCCCGCGGCCGAGGTGAAGTCGTCGGCGACGGCCGTGTACCGCTCGTGGGCCCGGCGGCCGGCCTCGATGCCGGTGTCCTCGAAGCGGACCGTGCCCCGGTCCTTCACGATGTCCAGCTCGGCCTGGTAGCCGACCAGGTCGCGCTTGACCTCCCAGCGCTCCTCGGGCGGCGTCAGCTGACGCGTCTCGAGCGGGGGAGTGCCCTCCGGCTCCCCGAACGGCGACGACGGCACCTCGTCGGGCTCGTCGACCGGCCGCACCGGCAGCGTGAGCGTGCTGGACCGCTCGTACACGCTGAGCAGCGCCGGCTTCGGCGGCGGCCAGGCCAGCGGCCAGTACGACGTGGACAGCGAGAGCCGCACGCGGTGCCCCGGCGGGAACGCCTGCGCCACGCCGTTCAGCGGAATGGTCGCCCGATAGCGCCGGCCGGGCTCCAGCGGCTCGGGGGACTCCGTGCTGTCGCGGCGGGTGAGATTGAGGATGCCGTACGACACGCGCGTCGCGGCGCCGTCGGGACTCACGTCGGACAGCCGCGCGGCCACCATCGCGACCGGCTCGCTGACCGACAGGTCGAGTTCCACGGTCGGCGAGCCGAGGATCTCCAACTGCTCGGTCAGCGGCTCGCTGTCGAAGACCAGGGAGCCGCCGTCCTCCTCCCGCTGGTCGTACGGCAGGTCCGGGGGAGCGTTGTAGGAGGCCCACTTGCCCGCGAACTGGCCCACGGACAGCGGCGACCGCACGGTCATCGCCTCCCCGTCGCCGTCCCCGTCCGGGCCGGTGCCGTCCGGGTCCCGCGGCGGCCCGATCGTGTGCCGGGTCAGCGGGTGCGTCACCTGGCGGATGTGCGGGGAAGGCCAGTGCGGCTCGCCGACCCAGCGGCCCGGCCGCTCCTCGTAGGAGGTGGAGGGCGGCACGCTGTCCTGCATCCAGGTCCGCAGCATGGGCCCGTCCATGACGCCGTTGTCGACGCCCTTGAGCCAGTGGTCCCACCACCGCACCAGTTCCTGGAGGTAGCCGATCGCCGGGCCGGGCTCCCCGAGGTGCGGGAACTTGTGCGACCACGGGCCGATCAGGCCCTTGCGGGGCACGTCCAGGTGGCCCAGCAGCCGGGTCACGGCGTTGGAGTAGCCGTCCGCCCAGCCGCTGGAGGCCAGCACCGGGCAGCGCACGGCGGAGTAGTCCTCGCACACGGAGGCGTGCCGCCAGTAGTCGTCGCGGCGCTGGTGGCGCAGCCACGGCAGCACCCACGGCTCGGTCTGCTCCAGCCGCTCGTGCCACATCTCGCGCCAGCGCTCGCCCACCACGGCCGGGTCGGGCGGGCAGGTGCCGTAGGCGAACATGGTGCCCGCCTCGGCGAGGTTGTCCGACAGCAGCGCGCCGCCCATGTAGTGCATGTCGTCGGCGTGCCGGTCGTCGGTGAAGGAGGCGATGGCGATGGCCTTCAGGCTCGGCGGCCGGCGGGCCGCCACCTGCAGCGCCGCGAACGCGCCCCAGGAGATGCCCATCATGCCCGTGCCGCCGTCGCACCACGGCTGCTCCGCCAGCCAGGCCAGCACCTCCTCGGCGTCGGCCTGCTCCCGCTCCAGGTACTCGTCGCGCAGCACGCCCTCCGAGTCGCCGGTGCCGCGCAGGTCGACCCGGACACAGGCGTAGCCGTGCCCGGCGAGGTAGGGGTGGTGGATCGAGTCCCGTACGGCCGTCAGGTCGCGCTTGCGGTACGGGATGTACTCCAGCACCGCCGGCACCGGCTCGGTGTCGGAGGAGGTGGGGCGCCAGATGCGCGCGGAGAGCCGGACCCCGTCGGACATCGGGATCGTGACGTGCTCCTCCTCCTTGGTCGCGTACGGCAGGTTGGTCACGTAACGCATGGAACCCACGTGCTCCTCACTTCCGCGTGGCGCCGGCCTCGGGCGGGGCGTCCTCGAAGACGAGGCCCAGGGCGGCCACGCAGTGGTCGAACTTCTCCCGCAGCTCCTTCTCGTCGGCCCCGCCGGTGTAGATGTGCGCCAGCTCGTAGCTGTAACTGTCCTGTCCGGGGAGGTCGGAGAGCCGGTCACCCGCCTCGGGGATCACCTCGATGCGCACGCCCGGGGTCTCCCGCTCGACGCGGTCGATCTCCTCACGGCTCGGCACCCGGCGCACCACGCCGTCGGTGAACCAGCGGTGGTACCACTTGGCGGCCATCGCGTACTCGCCCTCGCCCTGCGGCATGCGCGGGTCCTCGCCGAGGGCGAGGCGCACCATGCAGTGGTGGTTGGGCACGCCGTCGACGTAGCGGAACAGCTCCGCGTGCGACTGGGAGTGCCGGGGGTTGATCTCCAGCAGATTGATCTCCTGCGTGTGCGGGTCGTAGAAGTACTCGATGCTGAAGGTCGCCGAGTCCATGCCGATCTGCCGCATCACGCGCTTGCTGACGTCGTGCAGCTGCGCGACGACCGGTGGCGGCAGCATCGAGGGGTACTGGTGGCGCAGGAAGCTGGAGGAGTCCGGGTAGTTGATGGAGTCCAGCACGCCGTAGACGGTCACCTCGCCCTGGTGGACGTAGCCCTCGACGGCGACCTGGACGCCGGACATCGACTCCTCGGCGAGGCAGACCCGGCCGCCGACGCCGTCCATCTCCGGTGGCACGTCGATGCGTTCCAGGATGTGCTCGAAGGGCCGGCCGATCCGGGAGATGCCCTCCCGGATCTCGGCGACGGCCTTGTGGAACTCCTCCTCGTCGGCGACGCCGAAGGCGAGTTCGGAGGAGTAGGACAGGGCGGGCTTGACCCACATCGGGAACGCCACGCCCTCCGGCGGCCGGGGCGGATCGGCCGACAGGTCGACCCGGCCGAAGCGCGGGTGCCGGTCGGTGGCCTTGCGCTGCTCCAGCCGGCTCCAGTACTTGTGCTCGCACTTGACGACCGATTCCAGGCTGGTGCTGCGGGTGCCGTAGCGCTCGCTCAGGATCGGCACGAGCGTGCTGACGGGGAAGTCCCAGTAGCCGACGATCGCGTCGACGCTGCCGTCGAAGCCGTCCAGCACGCGCTGCGCCTTGTCGAGCAGCGTGGGCAGGTGCACCTCGCCGACCTGGAGTTCCTCGATGGTCAGCAGCTGGTGGAAGCGCAGCCGTTCGGCTCCCGGTACCTGCCGCAGAGTCGGCACGTTGGCCTCGTCGAGCCCGATCACGAAGATGTTCTTGACCGTCTCGTCCGACACGGCTCTCCTTCCGACGTCCGGCCCGGGGGCCGGAGATTGCAAGATCGTCGGAGTACCCGCTGTGCCTGCCGGCATTCCGCCGGCGCACCGCGCGGCCCGGCCTGGAGGCGCTGTCTGCTGCTGCCCGGCGACCTCACCGGCCCGGCGTTCTGCCGGGATGCCGTGGAACGGACGGGCAGGGCCGCCATGAGCGGGTGGAAGTAGGCGTAGACGTTCGTTACACCGTCGGGGAGGCCACCGCCGTGACCGGCGGCATCGTCGACACGACGTGACCCGGCTCACTCCCCGTCGGACAGGGGCAGCTCCGCCCAGATGGTCTTGCCCGTGGCCGTCTGGCGGCTGCCCCACCGCTCGGCGAGCTGGGCGACCAGGAGCAGACCGCGTCCGCCCTCGTCGAAGACCCGCGCCCGGCGCAGATGCGGCGCGCTGCTGCTGCCGTCGGACACCTCGCAGATGAGGGTCGCGTCGCGGATCAGCCGCAGCTCGATGGGGGCGCCGCCGTACCGCAGCGCGTTGGTGACCAGCTCGCTGACGATCAGCTCGGCGGCGAACTCCGCCTCCGCCAGGCCCCATTCGGCCAGCTGGCCGCCCGCCATCTTGCGGGCCCGGGACACCGCCGCCGGTTCGGGCGGCAGTTGCCAGGTGCGGACCCGCTCCTCGCCGAGCACGGCCGTGCGGGCCAGCATGAGCACGATGTCGTCGGCGGGACGGCCGGCCGGCACCGCGCGCAGCACCCGGTCGCAGGCCTCCTCCAGGCTGTCGGCCGGGTCGCTCAACGCCCGGCGCAGCAGGGCGACCCCCACCTCGACGTCACGGCCCGCCGCCTCGATCAGGCCGTCGGTGTAGAGGGCGAGCAGGCTGTCCTCCTCCAGCAGCACCTCGGAGGATTCGAACGGCAGCCCGCCGAGGCCGAGCGGCGGACCGGCCGGCAGGTCGAGGATGCGGACGTCGCCGCCGGGCGTGACCAGGGCGGGCGGCGGATGTCCCGCGCGGGCCATGGTGCAGCGCCGGGACACCGGGTCGTACACGGCGTACAGACAGGTGGCGCCGATCTGCCCCGACGTCTCCTCGGCGCCGCGCGTCTCCGGGCCCTCCTCCCGGTCCAGCCGGATGACGAGGTCGTCCAGCTGGGTGAGCAGCTCGTCGGGCGCGAGGTCCACGTCCGCGAGCGTGCGCACGGCGGTCCGCAGCCGGCCCATCGTGGCCGACGCCTGGATGCCGTGGCCCACCACGTCGCCCACGACCAGGGCGACCCGGGCGCCGGAGAGCGGGATGACGTCGAACCAGTCGCCGCCGATGTCCGCTCCCGGCGCGGCCTGCGGGGGACCGGAGCCGGTCGGCAGGTAGCGGTAGGCGACCTCCAGCGCCGCCAGCCGCGGAGGCCGCTCGGGCAGCAGGCTGCGCTGCAGCGCCAGCGCCGTGCGGCGCTCACGCGTGTAGCGGCGCGCGTTGTCCACGCTCACCGCCGCACGGGCGACGATCTCCTCCGCGAGCAGCAGGTCGTCCTCGCTGAACGGCTCCGGGGTCCGGTGCCGCAGGAAGTGCACCAGGCCCAGGGTCAGGCCCCGGGCGCGCAGCGGCACCATCATCACCGAGTGGATCAGGTGCCGGGTCATGGACTCCGCACGGGCCGGGGACGTCCTGAGCCACTGGCGCAGCTCCGGATCGCCCGGCCGGCGCCGGGTGGCCCGGCCCGCGGCCAGGGTCCGCAGCGGGAGCGTCCCCACCGGGTAGCGGGTCGCCTCCCCGGCGGCGACCACCGACTCCGGGCAGCCCCCGAGCACCGACCGCTGCGCGGTGCGCCGCACGGTGACCGGCGTGTCCGCCGGCAACGGACCCGGCTCCGCGCCCAGCGCCACGGACTCCAGCAGATCCACGGTGACGAAATCCGCGAACCCGCCGACGGCCACCTCGGTGAGCTCCTCGGCCGTCCGGGTGACGTCCAGCGTGGTGCCGATCCGCAGACTCGCCTCGTTGAGCACCGCCAGCCGCCGCCGGGCCCAGTACTGCTCCGTGGTGTCGAAGACGGTCGCGGACATGCCCCGCACGGCTCCGGCCTCGTCCTTCACCGGCGACAGGTACATCGACCAGGCGTGCGGCCGGGTCTCGCCCGGGGCCTGGCTGTGGTCCTCGTGGAAGATCATCTCGCCGGTGCGCAGCACCTCCCGCTGCAGCCGGTCGTACTCCTCGAAGGGCGGGCCGGGCTGGATCTCCCGCAGCGTACTGCCCCGCATCTCCTCCTCGGTCCGGCCCATGACCTGCGTCATGATCTCGTTCGCGGCGACGAGCCGGGCCTGCCGGTCGTAGACCGCCACGGGCACGGGGAGCTGGGAGAGCGTGAGGTCCCACAGCGCCTTCGGCCGGTGGCCGGTGCGCCGGGCCAGGTGGGCCGGGGCGCTGCCGGTCACCAGCCACAGCCGCCCGCCGGCCGCGTCCAGCAACGGCGTCCCCTGCAGCCGGACCACGACCCGGTCGCCGTCCCGGTGCCGCAGCGCGACCTCGCCGGACCACGGCTGCCCGTCGCGCACATGCCGTCGCGTGGACGGGGGGAGGGCGGCGGCGAGCAGCTCCGTGACCGGCCTGCCCACGATCTCTGCTGACTCGTGTCCGAGCAGACGGCGTGCGCCGTCGCTCCACACCAGGACGGCCCGGTCGGCGTCGACCACCACCGCCAGGTCCTCCGGTACGCGTCCCTCCACGGTGCCTCCGGATATGACGCCCTCGGCTGCTCATGATGTTTCTGCCCCGATTGTCCCGCTCCCGCCTGCGCGGGGCGCGTCTGCCGGCCGGGACGCTCCACTTCACCCTGCAAAAGCAGTGTGAAGCCAGGCGACCGGTGAGGACGTGGCGGCGGGCGCGCCTCAGAGGGCGGCGCGGATGGCCCGCTCGAAGCCCTCGACGTGCTCCCGGGCCAGCCGCGCCGCCCGTTCCGGCTCACCCGCGACGACCGCCTCGATCAGCGGCCCGTGCTCCTCGACATGGCCGGCCATGCCGGGCAGGCGGTCCAGGAACAGGCACCAGATGCGGGTGGCGAGGTTGTCGTGGCGGACGAGGGTGTCCTCCAGGTAGGGGTTGTGCGCGGCCGCGTAGATCGCGCGGTGCACCGTGAGATCGAGGTGCATGAGCTCGGCGTCCTGCCGGCCGGGAGCGGCGCCGGTGAGCTCCTGCCGCAGCGCGGTCAGGGCCGCCCGGTCCGCGGCCGTGGCGCGGCGCGCGGCGCGGGCGGCGGCCAGCGGCTCCAGCTCCAGGCGCACCTCGGAGATGTGGGCCAGGTCCGTGATGTTGACCTCGGTGGCGAAGGTGCCGCGCCGGGGATACGTCGTGATCAGCCGCTCGTACTGGAGGCGCTTGAGCGCCTCGCGCACCGGCGTGCGGCCCACGCCGAGGGACTGGGCCAGCTGCTCCTCGTGGATCGGCGCGCCCGGGCGGATCTCCAGCATGACGAGCCGGTCCCGGACGGCGCGGTAGGCGCGTTCGGCGAGAGACAGCTCCTCGCCGCCGGGTTCACTGCCCCGGGGCTCGGTCGCCAGCTGCTGCATGAAGGCCCCCTTGACCTGTCCGGCGAGCTCCCATACCGTACCGCACAGTCTGATATATCAGTTGTGCATGAGTCGGCCGTCAGGATGGAGCCCCGGCATGACCGAGCGACCGCCGCCCGAGCACCCCGACTTCCTCTGGCGCAACCCCGAGCCGCGCTCCTCCTACGACGTCGTCATCGTCGGCGGGGGCGGCCACGGCCTGGCCACCGCCTACTACCTCGCCCGCAACCACGGCATCACCGACGTCGCCGTGCTGGAGAAGGGCTGGCTGGCCGGCGGCAACATGGCCCGCAACACCACGATCATCCGCTCCAACTACCTCTGGGACGAGAGCGCCGCCCTCTACGAACACGCCCTGAAGCTGTGGGAGCGGCTCCCCGAGGAGCTGGACTACGACTTCCTGTTCAGCCAGCGCGGCGTCCTCAACCTCGCGCACACCCTCCAGGACGTCCGCGAGGGCGTGCGCCGCGCGAGCGCCAACCGGCTCAACGGCGTCGACGCCGAGTGGCTGGAGCCGGACCAGGTCGCCGAGGTCTGCCCCATCCTCGACGTCTCGCCCCGCACCCGCCATCCGGTCCTCGGCGCCACCTATCAGCCCCGGGCCGGCATCGCCAAGCACGACCACGTCGCCTGGGCGCTGGCCCGCGCCGCCGACGCCCTGGGCGTCGACCTGATCCAGGGCTGCGAGGTCACCGGCTTCCTCAAGGACGGCGACCGGGTCGTCGGCGTCGAGACCGACCGCGGCCGCATCCACGCCGGGCGGGTCGGCCTGGCCGCGGCCGGCCACAGCAGCGTGCTGGCCGCCCGGGCCGGCGTCCGGCTGCCCGTGCAGTCCCATCCGCTCCAGGCACTGGTCTCCGAGCTGCACGAGCCGGTGCACCCGACCGTTGTCATGTCCAACCACGTGCACGTCTACGTCTCCCAGGCGCACAAGGGCGAACTGGTGATGGGCGCGGGCGTCGACTCCTACAACGGGTACGGGCAGCGCGGCTCGTTCCACGTGATCGAACGGCAGATGGCCGCCGCCGTCGAGCTGTTCCCGGTCTTCGCCCGCGCCCACGTGCTGCGCACCTGGGGCGGCATCGTCGACGTCACCCCGGACGCCTCCCCGATCATCGGCCGCACCCCCGTGACGGACCTGTACGTCAACTGCGGCTGGGGCACCGGCGGTTTCAAGGCCACCCCGGCGGCAGGCTGGACCTTCGCGCACACCCTCGCCACGGGTGAGCAGCATCCGCTCAGCGCGCCCTTCGCCCTCGAGCGCTTCACGACGGGCGCCCTGATCGACGAACACGGCGCGGCGGCCGTGGCCCACTGAGGAGGACACCACCGTGCTGCTGATCACCTGCCCGTGGTGCGGCCCGCGCGACGAGACCGAGTACCACTACGGCGGCCAGGCCCACGTCCCGTACCCCGAGAACCCGGCCGGCCTCACCGACGAGGAGTGGGCCGCCTACGTCTTCTACCGCGACAACCCCAAGGGCGAGTTCGCCGAGCGGTGGATGCACGGCACCGGCTGCCGCCGCTGGTTCAACGTGCTGCGCGACACCGCCACGCACGAGGTGCTGGCCTCCTACCGGCCCGACGAGCCCCGCCCCGGAGGGACCCGATGACCGACCAGCGTTTCCGGCTCCCGCACGGCGGGCGGATCGACCGCGGCACCGTACTGCGGTTCACCGTCGACGGACGGGAGCTGACCGGCCACCCCGGTGACACCGTCGCCTCCGCCCTGCTCGCCCACGGCCTGACCGGGGCCGCCCCCTCCCTGTACCGCGGGCGCCCGCGCGGCATCGTCGCCGCGGGCGTCGAGGAACCCAACGCCCTGCTGCGACTCGACGGACCGTGCGCGGAGAGCATGCTCCCGGCCACGACGGTCGAGCTGTACGACGGCCTGTCCGCCACCACCCTCTCCGGCCGGGGCCGGCTCGACCCGAGCCCCGACCCGGCCGTCTACGACAAGAAGTACGTCCACACCGACGTCCTGGTCGTCGGGGCCGGACCGGCCGGCCTGGCGGCCGCCGCCACCGCCGCGGGCTCCGGTGCCCGCGTGCTGCTGCTCGACGACCAGCCGGAGCCCGGCGGTGCGCTGCTGTCCGGCGGCCTCGACCGGGTCGCCGGACTGCGCGCCGCGCTCGACGCCGCCGAGGAGGCCGTCGTCCTGCCGCGCACCACCGCCGTCGGCTCGTACGACGACAACTACGTGCTCGCCCTCCAGCGGCGCACCGACCATCTGGGGCCCGCCGCACCCGAGGGCGTCTCCCGCCAGCGGCTGTGGCACATCCGGGCGCGCCGGGTGGTGCTGGCGACGGGCGCGCACGAGCGGCCGCTGGTCTTCGCCGGCAACGACCGGCCCGGGGTGATGCTCGCCGGGGCCGTCCGTACCTACCTCGGCCGGTACGGCGTCGCGGCGGGTGCGCGGGCCGTGGTGAGCACCACCCACGACAGCGCCTACGACACGGTCGCGGACCTGCACGCCGCGGGCGTCGAGGTGGCGGCGGTCGTCGACGCGCGCGCCGAACGCTCCGCGCGGGCGGCCGAGGTCGCCGCCGCGACCGGCGTACGGATCCGCACGGCGAGCGCGGTCACCGGCACGGCCGGCGAGACGCGGATCACCTCCGTCACGGTCCACGGGATCGACGCGGACGGCGCACCCACCGGAGCACCCGAGTCGTTCGACTGCGACCTGCTCGCCGTCTCCGGCGGCTGGAACCCCGTGGTGCACCTGCACAGCCAGCGCCAGGGCCGGCTCCGCTGGGACGAGGACCGGGCCGCCTTCGTCCCCGACGGGGCCGTGAAGGGCCAGCGCGTCGTGGGCGCGGCCAACGGGACCTACGACCTGGAGGGTTGTCTGGCCGAGGGAGCCCGGGCCGGGGCGCTGGCCGCGACGGAGGCCGGCTTCCCGGTGCCCGTGCCGCCGCCCGCCACCGCGCCGCCCGCCGCCCCGACGCGCCCCCTGTGGCTCGTCCCCGGCACCGACGGCACCTGGGACACCCACTTCGTCGACCTCCAGCGCGATGTCACCGTCGCCGACGTGCGGCGGTCCACCGGCACCGGCATGCGCGGGGTCGAGCACGTCAAGCGCTACACCTCGCTCGGCACGGCCAACGACCAGGGCAAGACGTCCGGCGTCAACGCCATCGGCGTGCTCGCCGCGATCCTCGGCGGTTCGCCCGGCGAGATCGGCACCACCGCCTACCGGGCGCCGTACACGCCGGTCGCCTTCGCCGCCCTGGCCGGGCGGGAGCGCGGCGAGCTGTTCGACCCCGAGCGGACGACCTCCCTGCACGCCTGGCACGTCGCGCACGGGGCGGTGCTCGAGAACGTGGGGCAGTGGAAGCGGCCCCGGTACTACCCCCGGCCCGGCGAGGACATGGACGCGGCCGTGGCCCGCGAGTGCCGCGCGGCGCGCGAGGGCGTGGCCTTCATGGACGCCTCCACCCTCGGCAAGATCGAGATCCGGGGCGCGGACGCGGGCGAGTTCCTCAACCGCGTTTACACCAACGCCTTCAAGAAGCTCAAGCCCGGCACCGCCCGCTACGGCGTGATGTGCAAGCCCGACGGCATGATCTTCGACGACGGGGTGACCCTGCGCCTCGACGACGGCCGCTACTTCATGACCACCACCACCGGCAACGCCGCCGCGGTCCTGGACTGGCTGGAGGAGTGGCTGCAGACGGAGTGGCCCCACCTCGACGTGTACTGCACCTCGGTGACCGAGCAGTGGGCGACGATCGCGGTCGTCGGCCCGCGCTCGCGTCAGGTCCTCGCCCCGCTCGCACCGGAGCTGGACCTGTCGCCCGAGGCGTTCCCCTTCATGGCCTTCCGCGAGACCACGCTGGCCTGCGGCGTCCCGGCCCGTATCTGCCGGATCTCCTTCTCCGGCGAACTCGCCTACGAGATCAACGTCTCCGCCTGGTACGGCCAGGCCGTCTGGGAGCGGGTGCACGCGGCCGGGCAGCCGTACGGCATCACCCCCTACGGCACCGAGACCATGCACGTGCTGCGCGCCGAGAAGGGCTACATCATCGTCGGGCAGGACACCGACGGCACGGTCACCCCGCAGGACGCGGGCATGTCCTGGGCCGTGTCGAAGCAGAAGGAGTTCATCGGCAGACGCTCCTTCTCCCGCGCCGACACCGCCCGTGCCGACCGCAAGCAGCTGGTCGGCCTGCTGCCGGTCGACCGTACGACCCGCCTGCCCGAGGGCACCCAGCTGGTCGCCCCGGACGTCTCCCTGGAGACGGTGCCCGTGCCGATGCTCGGGCACGTCACCTCCAGCTACCACAGCCCGGCCCTCGGCCGCCCCTTCGCCCTCGCGCTCGTCGCCGGCGGGCGGTCCCGGATCGGCCGCACCCTGCTCGCCCCCGTCGGCGACGAACTGGTGCCCGTCGAGGTGACCGACTGCGTCCTCTACGACCCGGAAGGGACCAAGCGCGATGGCTGAGCCCATGACCGACGCACGGGTGAGCCCCCTGGCCCACCTGGCGGAGCGGATGCGCGCCGCCGCCGTCACCGGCCCCCGGGGCGTGACCCTGACCGAGCTGCCGTTCCGCACCCTGGTGAACCTGCGCGCCGACCCGGTCTCCGACGCCGCCGAGCGCCTGGCGAAGACCCTGGGCGCGCGGCTCCCGGACCACTGCGGACACACCACCGCGTCCGGACGCCATGCGCTGTTCTGGCTCGGCCCCGACGAGTGGCTGGTGTTCTCCGCGGCCGACGGGGCGGCCCTGACCGCCGAGTTGCGGGAGGCCCTCGGGCCGGATTCCGGGTCGGTCGTCGACGTCTCCGCGCACCGCACCACCCTGGAGCTCGGCGGCCCGGCCGCCCGGCAGGTCCTGGAGAAGGGCTGCCCGCTGGATCTGCACCCCCGGGCCTTCGGGCCCGGCCGGGCGGTGTCGACCACGGTCGGCCCCGTCGCCGTGCTGCTCTGGCAGGTCGACGACCGGCCGGTCTACCGCCTGTTCCCGCGTTCCTCGTTCGCCGACCACCTGGCGCGGTGGCTCATCGACGCGATGGCCGAGTTCGGCGGACCGCCGGTGCCGTGACCGGGACCGTCGCGGTGCTCGGGCCGGGGGCGTGAGGAGGGCGGTCGCGGTGCTCGGGCCGAGGGTGGGCCGTCAGCTTCCCAGGCGCTCCACCAGCAGCAGACCGCCGATGACGATCATCAGCACACCGGAGGCCCGGGTGACCGCCCGGGCCACGGTGGGCCGGGTCCTCAGGACCGTGCGGGCCAGCACCCCGACCCCGAGGTAGACGACGGCGCACGCGGTCATGTGCAGGGCGCCGAGCAGACCGGTCTGGGTGGCGACCGGCCAGCCGCTTCCCGGGTCGATGAACTGCGGGAACAGCGAGAAGTACAGCAGCAGCGCCTTCGGGTTCAGCCCGCTGGTCCCGGCGCCCTTGAGCATGACCCGCAACCGCGAGGAGCCGGCGGCGCCCGCCTCCGGTCCGGCGCCCGCCTCCGGTCCGGCGGACGCCGGCTCGGCCGGATGCCGCAGCGCGTCCCAGCCGAGCCACACCAGATAACCGGCCCCCGCGACGGTCAGCGCGGTCAGCAGGGTCCCCGAACTCGCCACGACCACGACCAGGCCCGCCACGGCCAGCAGCGTGTAGCCCGCGTAACCGGCGATCAGCCCGGCGACCGCCGGCACGACCGACCGGTCCCGGAGGCCCGCCGTGATCGCGAAGGCCCAGTCCGCGCCGGGGGTGAAGACCAGCAGCAGGTCCAGGGCCAGGAAGGCCGCCAGTGTCGTCGTGTCCATGAAGCGATCCCTCTCACGTGCCGCGGTGCGAGAGGAAGGCTAGGCCGGATCAGCGCGTAAGTGTTCCCGCATTTACTCCATGATCGCGTCTTCTGGGGCAGAATCTTCGCCATGGATGCCCTCGACCGGAAAATTCTCACCGAGCTCCAGCGGGACGGCCGTCTCACCGTCACCGAGCTGGCCGCCCGCGTGCAGCTGAGCGTCTCGCCGTGCCACCGCCGGCTGCGCGACCTCGAACGCGAGGGCGCGATCCGCGGGTACCGGGCGGTGGTGGACCCTGCCGCGGTCGGCCTCCACTTCGAGGCCCTCGTCTTCGTCACCCTGCGCTGGGAGGACGCCGACACCGTCTCGGCGTTCGAGGAGGGCGTGGCCGCCGTCCCGCACGTGCTGCAGGCCCAGCGTCTGTTCGGCGACCCGGACTACCTGCTGCGCGTCGCCACCACCGACCTGGCCGCCTTCCAGCAGCTCTACGACCAGCGCCTCGCCCGGCTGCCCGGCGTCCAGCGCCTGAACTCCACGCTCGTCATGAAGCACGTGGTGGACGACCGGCCGCTGCCCGAGTGACCGGACGCGGGCCCGCTGCCCGCCCGGGCGGGAACGCCCCGAAGTGCCCGGTCGTTGCAGAGGAGTTCACCCGCGTCGCCGATCCGAGGGAGCATCGTGCCCAACACCCGGCCCGACCCGTCCACCGCCCTGCCCGCACTCCCGGCCCCGAGCGCGCAGGCCGAGCGGCTGATCGAGCTGGGGGTGCACGAGATCGCCGGGCTGTCCGCCGACGAGGTCCGTGCCGTCGCCGCCGGAGCCGACGACGGTGCCCTGCTGGCCGTGCACCCGGACCGGGCACCGGCCTCCGCCCTCGCGCCGCTGCTGCGCCGTGAGGGCAAGCCGGGCTTCGTCGTCGTCGACATGCCGGACGTCGACGGGTTCACGCCCTGCGGCGTCGAACTGCCCGACGCGCCGCTCTACGCCCTCATGGGCGTCGACCGGGGCGACCGCATGGCCGACTGGAGCCCGGCCGAGGCCCTGCCCGCGCTCACCGGTGAGGGCCGCTCCCCGCTCGTCCTCACCGAGGGCATCCACTGGCTGCTCCAGCAGCCCGAGGCCCTGGAGCGCAACCGCTGCTTCATGACCATCGGCTCCCGGCTGCGCAAGGCCGACGGCGCGCTGGACGCCCGTACGCCGGCCATCTGGATCAGCAACGGCACCGGGCGGGACGGCCGCGAGCGCCGCAACGCCCCGAAGGTCGGCTGGTGCTGGTGGAACAACCGCCACACCTGGCTCGGCTTCGCCTCGGCGACGCACCGCGGGGCGTAGCCGGCGGTCCCCGGGCGCCGCGCGGCGCCCGGGGACCACCCGTCGGGAAGCGGGGCTCAGAACCTGGGGCGCGGAGCCTGGGCCTCGACGAGCTCCGCGGCCTCCGCCTCCGTCTCGACGGACGGCGGGGAACCGGCCAGGGGCTTGTCGGCGGTCTCCCGCATGCACAGGACGGCGACGACGCCGACGGCCGCCGCGCCGGTGGCGTAGTACGCCGGCATCAGGGTCGAGTCGAAGGTGCTGATCAGCGCCGTGATCACCAGGGGAGTGGTGCCGCCGAACACCGAGGTGGCCAGGTTGTAGGCCACCGACAGGGAGCCGTAGCGCACATGCGTGGGGAAGATCGCCGGGAGCGCCGCCGACATCGTGCCGAGCATCGCCACCAGCGACAGCCCCATCAGCAACAGCCCCAGGGAGATCAGTACGACGCCGCCCTGCCGGATCAGCAGGAAGGACGGCAGCGACAGGAAGAGGAAGCCCAGCATCCCCGTCATCAGCAGCGGCTTGCGCCCGAAACGGTCCGACAGCCGCCCGACCCGGGTGATGACGCACATCTGCAGCACCATCACGAGCAGCAGGATCAGCAGCCCGTGGTGGGTGCCGTAGCCCAGCTCGTCCGACAGATAGGCCGGCATGTACGACAGCAGCATGTAGTCGGTGATGTTGTACGCCGCGACCAGCGCGAGGCACAGCAGCAGCGGCCGCCAGTACCGGGTGAAGATCGTGCCGAGATCGGCCGCCGCCGAGGTCTCCGCGCTCTCGGCCGCCTCGCTCGCCTGTGCCTGGCCGCCCTCCAGCTTCCGGAACGCGGGCGTCTCGTCCAGCCTCAGCCGCAGATACAGCCCGATGAGGCCGAGCGGCGCCGCGACCAGGAACGGGATCCGCCAGCCCCAGGAGAGCATCTGCTCGTCACTGAGGAGGATCTGCAGCACGACGACGAGACCGGAGGCCCCGACGTAGCCCGCGAGCGTGCCCAGCTCCAGGAAGCTGCCGAAGAAGCCGCGCCGCTTGTCCGGCGCGTACTCCGCGATGAACGTGGAGGCGCCGCCGTACTCCCCGCCCGTCGAGAAGCCCTGCACCAGCCGGAAGAAGATCAGCAGGGCCGGGGCCCACAGACCGATGACGGCGTGCGAGGGGATGAGGCCGATGGCGAAGGTGCCCACGGCCATCATGATCATCGTGAGGGAGAGGATGCGCTTGCGGCCGACCTTGTCACCGAGTGGCCCGAAGACCATGCCGCCGACCGGACGCACCAGGAAGGCCACCGCGAACGTCGCGAAGGAGCTCAGCAGCTGCGCGGTGTCGTTCCCGGACGGGAAGAAGACCCTCCCGATGGTCGAGGCCAGATAGCTGTAGATGCCGAAGTCGTACCACTCCATCGCGTTGCCGAGCGCGGCCGCCTTGGTGGCGCGTTTGACCGCCGCCTCGTCGGTCACCGTGATGTCGCTGCGGCGCAGCTTCGGGTGGCGCCGCTTCTCGATCGCCCGGAACAGCACCCGGTGCCGTCTCACCGCCGCCGGATCCAGCGATGCGTCGTTGTCGGGCGCCGCCATCAGTCGTTCCTTTCGCCGAGTGGTCTACT
The DNA here is from genome assembly GCF_002237655.1 of Streptomyces sp. XY006. Classification (GTDB taxonomy): domain Bacteria; phylum Actinomycetota; class Actinomycetes; order Streptomycetales; family Streptomycetaceae; genus Streptomyces; species Streptomyces levis. Next base: position 33,722 of record NZ_NOKT01000012.1, on the reverse strand, counting down.
CCAAGCAGAACGCCTGCACAGATCTCGCGTCCTCAAACGACCCCCTTCGCGTGGCGTCCGGTCGATCACCGCGCGTGAGGAAGGGCGACCCCGCGCGGGACCGGCGCCCGCCCGGGGTCGCGCACGGGCGCCCGGTCGTGTGTGCTGGTGCCCTGGTGGGGAACCTGGTTCGCCCGGGTCGGTCCCTGGCGGAAGGAGCTCATGTGACGGCATCGGCGCCGGGCGGCGGGAGCCAGGGCGCACCGGAGAGCGACTACGAGCCGGAGCCGCGCCGCTGGCGGGCCCTGTGGGTCACCCTGGTCGCCGGCTTCATGAGCCTGCTGGACGTGTCGATCGTGGCGGTGGCCCTGCCCACCATCCAGCAGGAGCTGCACGCCTCCGCCGCGCAGGTGCAGTGGGTGGTGTCCGGCTACGCCCTGAGCTTCGGACTGGCCCTCGTCACCGCCGGCCGCCTCGGCGACGCGCTGGACCGGCGCCGCATCTTCCTGCTCGCCCTCAGCGGCTTCGTGCTGTTCAGCGCGGCCTGCGGAGCGGCCCCCGGCATCGCCCTGCTGGTGGCGGCCCGGCTCGCCCAGGGCCTGGCCGCCGGCTTCATGGCACCGCAGAACTCCGCGCTCATCCAGCAGATGTTCCGGGGTGCGGAACGCGGACGCGCCTTCGGCTTCTTCGGCGCCACCGTCGGCATCTCCTCCGCGGTCGGCCCCCTCGCGGGCGGTCTGATCCTCGCGCTGGCCGACGGCCCCCAGGGCTGGCGGTGGATCTTCTACATCAACGTCCCCATCGGCATCCTCGCCGTGCTCCTGGGCCGCCGCCTGCTGCCCCGCACCCGGCGCTCCGGGCGGCAGCACGTGGACCTGCCCGGCGTGCTGCTCCTCGGCCTGGGCGTCCTCGCGCTGATGTACCCGCTGGTGCAGGCCGAGGCGGGCGGTCTCACCCGCCTGTGGTGGCTGTTCCCCGCCGGTGCCGTCCTGCTCGTCGTCTTCACCCTGTGGCAGCGCCGGCTGCTGGCCCGGGGCACCCAGCCGCTGCTCGACCCGCGGCTGTTCACCGAGGTGCGGGGCTACGCCGTCGGCGCCGGCGTCGGCACGCTCTACTTCATCGGCTTCAGCGGCATCTGGCTGGTCTTCGCCCTCTTCTACCAGCACGGCCTCGGCTTCTCACCGTTGCGCTCGGCCCTCGCCGTGACACCGTTCGCCGTCGGCTCGGCCTGCGCGGCCGCCGTCTCCGGCCGGCTGGTGGACCGCCTCGGGCGCCTGCTGACCGTGGGCGGGCTCACCGGGGTGATCCTCGGGCTCGGCGGCACCGCGCTGCTGCTGCGCTTCGCGCCCCTGGACATCGCGCCCTGGCTGGCGGCGCCGGCGCTGTTCCTCGGTGGCCTCGGCGGCGGCTGTGTGATCTCCCCGAACATCACCATGACCCTGCGGGACGTGCCCGTGCGCATGGCCGGGGCGGCGGGCGGCGCACTGCAGACCGGGCAGCGGCTCGGCGCCGCCGTGGGCACCGCAGCCCTGCCCGGCCTCTTCTACCTGGTGCTCGGCCACCGCGACGACGACTACCGCGGCGCCCTCTTCCTCGCCCTGGTCGCCGGCATCGTCGGCATGGCGGCGTCCCTGGCCCTCGCCGCGTTCGACTGGCGCCGCGACCGGCGCGCCCGGCAGCCGCACCGCACCTGCCCGGACGACGTCGCCAACAGCCCGGTACACGCCCGGCAGAGCTGAGACGTCAGGCGTCGGCGGAGGCGGGGTCCGACAGCTCACCGCGCAGGGCGGCCAGGACGAAGGCCGTCATCGACGCCAGGCCCAGCACGGCGAGCGGCCCCCAGATCGCCGGGATCGCCCAGAGCGGCCAGTCGTTGGCCGACCGCGCCCAGAGCGTCAGGATCGCCAGAACGCCCAGGACGGCACCGTGCCACCGCACGACCTGCCCCGCCGTCGCGTGCCGGCGGTCGCCGCGCCGCAGGAGCGGCCACACCACGCCCACCAGTCCGGCCAGGCCGAACGAGAGACAGGCCAGCGCCCCGCCCAGCCGGTCCGCCGGCCACCCCACGGGCCCGTCGGCCGTCTGCTGCCGCCGGCCCTCGGCGTCCCGGACCTCGACGAGCCGCCCGCGCCAGATCACCCCGACGACCCTCTCGCCGGGCGCCATCTCGGACAGCACGGGCTCCGTGTTCGGGAACGTCACGTGCCGGGCGGCGCCGGAGGACGGCACCAGCACCGCCTCGGGGGACTCGTGCCGCTCCCCGCGGTTCATGTCCGCCGAGCGCACGGTGAACTCCCGCTCCCACCGGCATTCCGCTGCCCGCGCCGGTGCCGTGCCACAGACCGGCGCCGCCTGGTACGCCCGCTCCCGCTCCAGCGCGCCGCGCACCTGGACGGCGGACACCACGCCGACGACGAGCGCCACGCCCGAGAGCACCAGCCACACGACGGACCTCATCGCACCGCCCCCCGACGACCCCACCGTTCCCCGCCCGTTCAGCCGCTGTCACCACGTGAGGGCCGGTGACCCCCTCCGACCGGCAGATCATGCCAACGATCAGCCCACTCGTCGAGCCGGGCCCCATCCGGTCCACCACCGGCGCGATCTCCCCCGTGCCCCCCTACGCGGGCGGCTCGCGCACTGGATGATGTGTCAACCATGCGTAGACTGCGCCCATGGCAGAGGAACCGCGATGGCTGACGCCTCAGGAACAGCGCGCCTGGCGGGGGTTCGTCCGGCTGCAGGAGCGGCTCGGAGGACGCCTCGGGCGTCTGCTGCAGTCGGAGTCGAACGTGTCGCCCGCCGACTTCGCGGTCCTGGTGCACCTGACGGACGCCCCGGACGGACGCCGTCGCCCCCAGGACCTGGCCCGCGCCCTGGAGTGGGAGAAGAGCCGGATGTCCCACCACATCGCCCGCATGGCCGGGCGGGGCATGGTGGTGCGCGAGGAGTGCCCCGAGGACGGCCGTGGCGCGTTCGTGGTGATCACGGACGCCGGGCGCGCCGCGATCGAGGCGGCCGCTCCGCGTCACGTCGCCGCCGTGCGCGAATTGTTCATCGACCACGTCACGCCGGCGGAGCTGCGGGTCCTGGCCGAGATCTCCGAGCGCGTCCTCGCCCGGATGGACGAGGACCGGACCTGACGAGGTCCGCCGTGGTCATCCAACCGCCCGCGTGACATAGTAGTTGATGTGACAACTAGAGCGGGTGAGGGGTGGTCCCGGTGAGCAACGTGGAAACCGCGCCGGAGGAGCTGCGCTGCGGCACGACCGCCGACGGCGGGGCGACGCCCGGGACGCCGCACGTCGAGGTGCTGTCCGCGCGGGAGGTGCCCCTCGGCGGCCCCCGGGCCCTGCCCGTGCGCCGGACGCTGCCCCAGCGGGCCAGGTCGCTGATCGGCGCCTGGTGCTTCGCCGACCACTACGGCCCGGTCGACGCCACCACGACGGGCATGGTCGTGCCCCCGCATCCGCACACCGGCCTGCAGACCGTGAGCTGGCTGTTCAGCGGCGAGATCGAGCACCGCGACAGCCTCGGCAGCCACGCCCTGGTCCGCCCCGGCGAGCTCAACCTCATGACCGGCGGGCACGGCATCGCCCACTCGGAGGTCTCCACCCCGGCGACGAACGTCCTGCACGGCGTCCAGCTGTGGGTGGCCCTGCCCGACGAACACCGCGACACCGCCCGGGACTTCCAGCACCACGTGCCCGAGCCGGTACGCGTCGACGGCGCCGCCGTCAGCGTCTTCCTGGGCTCGCTCGCCGGCAGCACCTCCCCGGTACGGACGTTCACGCCCCTGCTCGGCGCCGAGATCACCCTCGATCCGGGAGCGACGCTCACCCTCTCCGTGGACCCCGCCTTCGAACACGGCCTGCTCGTCGACAGCGGGGACGTCCGCCTCCTCGGCACCCCGCTGGAACCGGCCGAACTCGGCTACGTCCCCAGTGGATCCGGCACCCTGACGCTCGCGAACGACGCCGACGCCCCCGCCCGGACGATCCTGCTCGGCGGGCCTCCCTTCGAGGAGGAGATCGTCATGTGGTGGAACTTCATCGCCCGCTCGCACGAGGAGATCGCGCAGGCACGCGAGGACTGGGCGCGGGGCACCCGGTTCGGCGTCGTCCAGGGCTACGACGGCGATCCCCTCCCGGCACCGGCCCTGCCGAACACGCCGCTCAAACCCCGGGGCAGGGCGCGCGGCGGGACAGAGCGCACGGCGGGGTGAGGGCGCCCGCGGTGGGACAGGCCGCGGGCCGGGCCGACCGTATGCCCGACGGCGTCAGCGCGGCCGGCGGGCCGGGGGAGTGGGCGGGGCGGGGGCCGCGGCCGTCCGGGCCTCCAGGGCGTGCAGGACCGCCACCATGTCCTCGGCGCCGTGGCCCCGCGCGACGGTCTCCTCGTAGAGGGCGTGGCAGAGGTCGAGGAGCGGGGACGCCAGGTCCGCCGCGCGGGCGGCCTGCGCGATCAGGCGGTTGTTCTTCAGGACGTCCGCGGCGGCCGCCTGGACCGTGAAGTCGCGCTCCAGCAGCTTCGGCGCCTTGACCCGGGAGACGGCGCTGGCCATCGGGCCGGCGTCCAGCACGTCCCGCAGCAGCCGCTGGTCGACGCCGTGCCGGTCGGCGAAGTGGAACGCCTCGGCGAGCCCCGTGACCAGGGTGATCAGGAACAGGTTCACGGAGAACTTCATCAGCAGCGCGCCCGGCACCGCCCCGCACCCGAACGCCTCCCGGCACATCGGGGCGAGCAGGGGCCGGACGGCCGCCACGGCGTCGTCGTCGCCGGCCAGCATCCCCACCAGCTCGCCCCGCTCCGCGGGGACGCGCGAGCCCGACACCGGGGCCTCGACGTACCGCCCGCCCGCGGCGCGGACGTCGTCCTGCAGGCCGCTGGAGTACTCCGCGGACGTCGTGCCCATGTGGACGACGGTGCGTCCGGCGACACGCGCGGCGAAGTCCGGGCCGCCCCGCCCCAGCACCGCGTCGACGGCGGCCTCGTCGGCCAGCATGAGGAACACCGTGCCGCACCGCCGGAACACCTCGGCCGCGCTCGCGGCGACCTCGGCGCCCGCGGCACGCACCGGAGCACACCGCTCCGCGGTGCGGTTCCACACCACCGGCCGCATCCCGGCACGGGCGAGGTTGAGCGCCATGGGCTGCCCCATGACCCCCAGTCCGATGAAACCGACGTCCACGACGCACCGCCTTGTCCGGCTCTCGCGCGAGCCGATCCGCTCTGCCGCCCTCCGCTATGACAGCGGTCATAGTAGCCCTCGTTATGACACCGGTCATAGAGTGGCGGCGAGACGGGCGGACGTGGCGGAGGTGCGCGATGGCGGGGGCCGAGCGGGGGCCGCGCGAGCGGATGGTGTTCAGCGCGGCCCAGCTGATCCGGCGCGACGGGGTCGTCTCCACGGGCCTGCGCGAGGTGGCCGTCGAGGCCGCCGCGCCGCGCGGGTCGCTCCAGCACTACTTCCCCGGCGGCAAGACCCAGCTGGTGGACGAGGCCGTCGGCTGGGCGGGCCGCTACGCCGCGCACCGGGTCGCGCGGTACCTGGCCGCGCTGCCCGAGCCGACCCCGAGCGGGCTGTTCGCCGCCATGGTGAAGCAGTGGACCGACGAGTACGAGACCGCCGGCTTCGCGGGCGGCTGCCCGGTCGCCGCCGCCACGGTGGACTGCGCCGAGTCGGTGCCCTCCACCCGGGAGGCCGCCTCCGCCGCGTTCACCGCCTGGACCTCGGCGGTGGCCGGGGCCCTGGTCGAGACGGGCGTGCCCGAGGACCGGGCGGGACAGCTCGCCACACTCATGATCAGCGCCCTGGAGGGAGCGATCCTCCTCGCCCGGGCCGAGCGGGACGTCCGCGCCCTGACGGCCGTGGCCCGCGAACTCGGCCCGCTGCTCGACGCGGCGGTCCGCACCGACGACCGACCCGGTCGCGGCGCTGCGCACACCGACCCGGCCGCGGCGGGGCGCACCGACGGCTGACCGGCCGCGGCACGCCCCGTCCCCGCCCGGCGGTCATCCCACCCGGATGCCCACGATGCAGGTGTCGTCGTCCGTGTCCGACTTGCTGTACGTCAGCAGGCGGTCCAGCTGCTGGTCGAGGGTGGTGGGCGCCGTGCGCGCGGTGGTCAGCAGCTGGGTCAGCGACTCCTCCACGGGCCGGTCACGGCGTTCGATCAGACCGTCCGTGTACATCAACAGCGTGTCCTCGGCGGCGAGCTGCATCTCCTTCTCCTCGTACGAGGCCTCGGGCACGGCACCGAGCAGCAGCCCCCTGCCCAGCGGCAGCGGAGCCGCCTCGGTGTCCCGGACCAGGACCGGGGGCAGATGGCCCGCCCGGGCCCAGCGCAGCGTGCGCCGCTCCGGGTCGTACAGCCCGCACACCGCCGTCGCCGTGACGGCGCCGGTCAGATGGTGCGCCACGATGTTCAGCCAGGACAGCAGCTGTCCGGGACCGGCGCCGGTCACCGCGAGACCCCGCAGCGCGTTGCGCAGCACCACCATGCTGGTCGCGGCCTCGATGCCGTGCCCGGCCACGTCCCCGACGCACAGCAGCACCAGCCCGGACGGCAGGACGACGGCGTCGTACCAGTCGCCGCCCACCAGCTGCTCGGTCTCCGCCGGCCGGTAGCGCACCGCCACCTGCAGCCCGGCCACCTGCAACGGCGCCTGGGTCGGCGGCATGATGGCGTGCTGCAGCTGCAGGGTCAGCCGGTTGCGCTCGGTGGCCTGCTGCTCGGTGTGCGCCAGCTGGTCCCGGGTGGCGGCCAGCGCCACCTCCGTCCAGTGCTGCGCCGAGATGTCCTGGCAGGCGCCGCGCACCAGCAGCAGCCGGTCGTCGGTGTCGAGCACCGGCTCGGCGACGATCCGGATGTGCCGGGTCACCCCGTCCGGCCGCTGCAGCCGGAAGGCCGCGGCGGCCGGCCGCCGGTGGTGCAGCAGGGTGCGCAGGAAGCGGCGGATGGAGACCCCGTCGTCCGGGTGCGCGTGGGCGGGCAGCTCCTCCAGCGGCACCGGCGTGCTCGACTGCGGGCGCCCGTAGAGGTCGAACAGCTGCCCGTTCCAGGTGATCTCACCCGTGAGCACGTTCTCCTCGAAACCGCCGATCCGGCCGAGCCGCTGCGCGTTCTGCAGCAGGCTCGCCAGCCGCGCCGTCTCGTCCTCGATCCGCCAGATGAGGAGCACCGAGGTGCCGTGCCGGCTGATGCTGATGTCCGCGACCGCCGACAGCGGCACCTGGTCGACGAGCGCGGTGAGGTTCATCCGCCGCGTCCGGAACGGCTCACCGGTGGCGTAGACGCGCTCGACACGCTGGAACAGCTCGCTGTCCCCGGCGGCCATCGGATAGGCCTCCAGCAGCAGCGCGCCGCTGACGACCGCCCGGGGCCGCCCGGCCGGGTCGAGGAAGCGGTTGTTGACGTGCTGGATGCGGAAGTCCACCAGATGCCCGTCGGCGTCCAGATGCGGCACCAGCACCAGGGCCGGGTCGTGCAGCCCGTCGGCCAGGTCCATCAGCTCGGCGACGTCCGGCACGACACGCGGCTCCTGCGCCCCGGTCGGCTGCGGCGTGTACATCTCCAGCGTGTGCGCGCACAGTTCCGCCAGCGCCTCCACCTGGCGCACGACCTGCGGGGGCTGCGGCTCCAGCGGAGCGGGCCAGGCGATCTCCAGCACGCCGTGGACGCGGCCCCCGGTGCCGGCGGGCAGGGCGGCCCGGCCGCCGTCCGGATGGTGGTGCAGCCCGATCGTGGGCAGCCCGGTCTCCTTCAAGGCGGTGATCCAGTGCCCCTCGCGTTCGACGAGGCCCCGCCGCGCCACCGTCACCACGTCCGGCGGGACGTAGCGCCAGCGCGTGGCCTCGGCGGGGGCGAAGCCGGCGCTGCCCGCCAGGGTGAGCGAACCGTCGGGTCCCGCGGCCCATATGGCCACGGCCACCGCGCCGAGGGGACGCAACGCCTGCTCCAGCAGGGCGTCGGCCACGGCCTGCGTGTCGTCCGCCGCCAGCACGCCGCTCTCGGCGACGCGCAGCCGCACCGCCGCCGACTCGGCCTCCGCCTCGTCGGCGGCCTTGGTGGCGGCGAGAAACGCGTCCGTCACCTCCGACATCCGGTCCCGGGCGGCCTGGTTGATGACGTCGACGGCGAGTTCCAGGGGGCTGACCTGGGCCTGCTCGGCCAGCTCGGTCAGCTGGCGGGCGGCCTGGGCCGGTCCGCACTTCAGCCGCTCGACCAGGACGCCCTTGGCCAGCTCGATCAGGGCACGCCCCTCGGACTCCGCCTGGGCGGCCCGGACCTCCCGGCTGAGCCGCTCCACGGTGGCCGCCAGCCGCCCCACCGGTGAGGCGGCGGAGACACCGCCGAGTTCCGCGAGCAGCGCATCCGGGGACACCAGCTGCCCGTCGGCGACCACCCACTGCTCGTCGGACGCCCCGTCGGCGAAGTCGCGCCGCGGCTCGTCGGCCGGACGCGCCGGCTCCTCGGCCTGACGCGGCTCGCGCGGCTGCTCGGACATGGTCACGGTCTCGATGCTCCTCGGCTTCAGCGCCCAAAGGCGCGGAACGGCTGGCCCTGCGGGGCCCCCGGCCCGCGGGTGTGCGGGTCGGGCGCCGGCGTGCTCACGAGGGCAGCCAGCGGCGGACGCAGGCCATGAGATCGCGCGTGTCGACCGGCTTGGTGACGTAGTCGCTCGCACCCGAGGCGAGGCTCTTGTCCCGGTCGCCGGGCATGGCCTTCGCCGTCACGGCGATGATCGGCAGGTCCGCGTACTGCGGCATCTTGCGGATCTCCGCGGTCGCGGTGTAGCCGTCCATCTCCGGCATCATCACGTCCATCAGTACGATCGCGACATCCGGGTTGTTCACGAGCGTCTCGATGCCCCGGCGCCCGTTCTCCGCGTGCAGGACCCGGAAGCCGTGCAGCTCCAGGATCCCGCTGAGGGCGAAGAGGTTGCGCGCGTCGTCGTCGACGACCAGCACCGTGCGGCCCGCCGAGGCGTCGTCGACCACCGGCGGCGTCAGCGCCTGCGTCTCCTCGGGCCGCACCAGGGACAGCACGTCCCCGGGCTCCTCCGCGGACAGGTGCAGGGCGATGCGCTCCCGCAGCTCGTCGAGGCTGGACAGCAGCTCCAGCGCCCCGCCCGCCGAGCGGGACAGCAGCGTCTCCTCCAGGGCGACGTCCGCGGGGTGACTGCTGTGCACCAGCACCGGCACGCTCGTCAGCGCCGAGTCGCCCTCCAGGGCCTGGAGGAACCGGGACGCCTCGCCGTCGCCCATGCCCAGCTCCAGCACCACGCAGTGGCACGGGTCGGCCGCCAGGGCACCGGCCGCCTCCTGGGCGCCGACGGCGGTGATGACGTCGACCGCGGGCCGTCCGCCGTCGGCCCTGCCGTGCGACAGGTCGGCGACCACGCTCTCGGCGACGAGCGTGAGCAGACCGCGCGGCCGCTCCTCCACGACGAGCAGACGCCTCGGCCGCGGACCGGGCCCGATCTGGGGGACCGGCGCCGACTGCGACACGCCTTCCGGCAGGGCCTCCGCCGAGGACCGCTCCGGAGCCCTGCCGTGGTTGAGCAGTTCCTCGAAGTCGGGGCGGGCCACCGGCAGGAACAGCGTGAACGTGCTGCCCTGCCCGGGCGTGCTGTCCACCGTGACGGCACCGCCGAGCAGCTGGGCGATCTCCCGCGTGATGGACAGCCCGAGGCCGGTGCCGCCGTACTTGCGGCTGGTCGTGCCGTCCGCCTGCTGGAAGGCGCCGAAGATCGTCTCCAGGTTCTGCTCCGGGATGCCGATGCCGGTGTCCTTCACCCGGAAGGCCACCACCGCACCGCCGCGGACCACGCCCTCGGGCACCTCGTCGTCCGCCGCGGGCTCGATGCTCAGCTCCACGCCGCCCTGCTCGGTGAACTTCACCGCGTTCGACAGGAGGTTGCGCAGCACCTGGCGCAGCCGCGAGTCGTCCGTGAGCAGGTCACCGGGCGCGCCGGGCGCGGTCGTGATGGTGAAGTCCAGACTCTTCTGGGTCGTCATGGGCCGGAAGGTGGCCTCGACGTACTCGATGAGCTGGCGCAGCGCCACCCGCTCGGGGGCGACGTCCATCTTCCCGGCCTCCACCTTGGACAGGTCGAGGATGTCGTTGATCAGCTGGAGCAGGTCCGAACCGGCGGAGTGGATGATCTGCGCGTACTCGACCTGCTTGGGCGTGAGGTTGCGGGACGGGTTCTGCGCCAGCAACTGGGCCAGGATCAGCAGGCTGTTGAGCGGGGTGCGCAGCTCGTGGCTCATGTTGGCCAGGAACTCCGACTTGTACTTGGAGGCCAGCGACAGCTGCTGGGCGCGGGTCTCCAGTTCCTGCCGGGCCTGCTCGATCTGCAGGTTCTTGGCCTCGATGTCCCGGTTCTGCGCCACGAGCAGCGAGGCCTTCTCCTCCAGTTCCGCGTTGGAGCGCTGGAGTTCCTCCTGCTGCACCTGCAGCTCGGTGGACCGGGCCTGGAGCTCGACCGTGAGGCGCTGCGACTCCTCCAGCAGTTCGTCGGTGCGGGCGTTGGCCACGATGGTGTTGAGGTTGACGCCCAGGGTCTCCATCAGCTGGGTGAGGAAGTCCCGGTGGATCTGGGTGAAGGCCTTGACCGACGCCAGTTCGATGACGCCGAGGACCTGGCTCTCGACCACGATCGGCAGCAGCACCAGCGCCGTCGGCACGACCTGGCCGAGCCCCGACGAGATGGTGACGTAGTCCGGCGGCAGCTCGTCCACCAGGATGGTGCGCCGGCTGCGCGCGGCCTGGCCGACCAGGGTGCGGCCGAAGGCGATACGGGTGGGCCGGGCGCTGTCCTCCGGATAGCCGTAGGAGCCGACGAGCCGCAGCTCGGGCCCGTCCTCGCCGTCCTCCGCGAGGTAGAAGGCGCCGTACTGCGCCGACACCAGGGGGACCAGCTCGTCCATGATCAGCTCGGCGACCACCGGCAGGTCGCGGTGGCCCTGCATCAGGCCCGAGATCCGGGCGAGGTTGGTCTTGAGCCAGTCCTGCTCCTGGTTGGCCCGGGTGGTCTCGCGCAGGGACTCCACCATGGAGTTGATGTTGTCCTTGAGCTCGGCGACCTCGCCGGACGCCTCCACGTTGATCGACCGGGTCAGATCGCCCTCGGCGACCGCGCTGGTGACCTCGGCGATCGCCCGCACCTGCCGGGTGAGGTTGCCCGCCAGCTCGTTGACGTTCTCCGTCAGGCGCTTCCAGGTGCCCGAGACGCCCTCCACCTCGGCCTGGCCGCCGAGCCGGCCCTCGGTGCCCACCTCGCGGGCCACACGGGTGACCTCGTCGGCGAAGGCCGACAGCTGGTCGACCATCGTGTTGATCGTGGTCTTGAGCTCGAGGATCTCGCCCCGGGCGTCCACGTCGATCTTCTTCGACAGGTCGCCCCGGGCCACCGCGGTCGTCACCAGCGCGATGTTGCGCACCTGGCCGGTGAGGTTGTTGGCCATCGAGTTGACGTTGTCGGTGAGGTCCTTCCAGGTGCCGGCCACGTTCGGCACGTGCGCCTGGCCGCCGAGCCGGCCCTCGGTGCCGACCTCGCGGGCGACACGGGTGACCTCGTCGGCGAAGGCCGACAGCGTGTCGACCATCGTGTTGATGACCTCGGCGAGCGCGGCCACCTCGCCCTTGGCCTCGACCGTGATGCGGCTGGAGAGGTCGCCGCGCGCCACGGCGGTGGCGACCTGGGCGATGGAGCGGACCTGGCCGGTCAGGTTGGAGGCCATCACGTTGACGTTGTCGGTGAGGTCCTTCCAGGTGCCCGACACCCCGCGCACCTGCGCCTGGCCCCCGAGGCGTCCTTCGGTGCCGACCTCGCGGGCGACGCGGGTGACCTCGTCGGCGAAGGCGGAGAGCTGGTCGACCATCGTGTTGATGGTGGACTTCAGCTCCAGGATCTCGCCCCGCGCGTCGACGGTGATCTTCTGGGACAGGTCGCCCTTGGCGACGGCGGTGGCGACCAGGGCGATGTTGCGGACCTGGCCGGTGAGGTTCCCGGCCATGAAGTTCACCGAGTCGGTCAGGTCGCGCCAGGTGCCCTTGACACCCTTGACGTCCGCCTGGCCGCCGAGGCGTCCTTCGGTGCCGACCTCGCGGGCGACGCGGGTGACCTCGTCGGCGAAGGCGGAGAGCTGGTCGACCATCGTGTTGATGGTGGACTTCAGCTCCAGGATCTCGCCCCGCGCGTCGACGGTGATCTTCTGCGAGAGATCGCCCTCGGCCACCGCCGTGGTGACCTGGGCGATGGAGCGGACCTGGCTGGTGAGGTTGCCGGCCATGTGGTTCACGGAGTCGGTCAGATCACGCCAGACACCGGCCACGCCGGGCACTTGGGCCTGGCCGCCGAGCCGGCCCTCGCTGCCGACCTCGCGGGCGACGCGGGTGACCTCGTCGGCGAAGGCGGACAGCTGGTCGACCATCGTGTTGACGGTCTCCTTCAGCTGCAGGATCTCGCCGCGCGCGGGCACGTCGATCTTCTGCGACAGGTCGCCCTTGGCCACCGCCGTGGCCACCTGGGCGATGTCACGGACCTGCGTGGTCAGATTGCCCGCCATGGCGTTGACCGAGTCGGTCAAGTCGGCCCAGGTGCCCGAGACCCCCGGCACCTCGGCCTGCCCGCCCAGCGTGCCCTCGGTGCCCACCTCACGGGCCACCCGGGTGACCTCGGAGGTGAACACGGACAGCTGGTCGACCATGCCGTTGAAGACCTTGGCGATGTCGCCCATGAGGCCGTCGGCGTCGTCGGGCAGCCGGGTACCGAAGTCCCCGTCCCGTACGGCGGTCAGGCCGGCCAGCAGCCGCCGCAGCTCCTGGTCGCCCGGCACCGCGTCCACGGCCCCGGCGCTCTCGCTGGTCATGCGCACCCTCGTTCCGCTCCCCAAGAGCCCCCGTGGCCGAGGACTCGGAACTGCCCGGACCGCGGCGGCGGCCCGGCTGTCGTGCATGCGTGTGTGCAGTCACGGATCTGCTCGATGAGAAATACGCCGCAGGCTAACCCACGTTTCCAGTCCCTCACAAAGCCTGCCCGGAATGGTCACCTGGGTATGCGCGCACCCCGAACCCGGCCGAGTCCCCCCTTCGGTCCGGAACATGCGTCATCCCCCGGACGGATCCGTCCGGGGGATGATCGCGCTGCCGTCGCGACGCTCAGTCGAGGCAGAACTCGTTGCCCTCGACGTCCTGCATCAGCAGGCACGACTCGTTCTCCTCGTCGGCGGCCAGCAGCCGCACCCGGGTCGCGCCGAGCTGGACCAGGCGGGCGCATTCGGCCTCGAGCACGGCCACGCGCTCGTCCCCGACGAGTCCCGTGCCGACCCGGATGTCGAGGTGCACCCGGTTCTTGACGATCTTCCCTTCGGGCACCTGCTGGAAGTACAGACGAGGGCCGGCACCCGAGGGGTCGACGCACGCGGACCACGTCTTCTCACCCTCCGCCTGCGGCGGCAGCACGTACCCCAGCACCTCGCACCAGAAGCGAGCGACGCGCTCGGGTTCCGCGCAGTCGAAGGTGACCTGGAACTCCTTGATCGATGCCATCGGGTCAGCGTAGCAAGGCGGCCTCGACATTCAATTCCTTTATCGGGGAGGCACGTTGCCGCGCCTGAAATGGGCGGGCGTATCCCGGCGCATCACGGTGTATCCCGGGTGTATCGAAAAGCGGATACGCCGTCGCAACGGTCCGCCGTCTTCGCTGGGGGCATGAAAACCGACACGCTCCGGTCCCCGGCACTCCGCCGTACGCGCCAGGTTGTGGTCCCGGGCCTGGTGATCCTCGGCTTCGCGGGTGTCGCGTTCGTGCTGCGGCGGCCGCTCCTCATGGCCGCTCCGGCGTGCACGGCCGGGCGGTGGCACGGCTGCTTCGACACCTTCAACGGCGTGCTGCTCATGACGCTGGTCGCGCTGCCGCTGTCCGCGCCGGTCGTCCGGGCGCTGGCCCGCCGCCGACGGGCCGCCGGGCTCGCCTCGCCGTGGCGGACCTCGCTCGCCGAGGTGGGCATGGTCCACGGGACGGTGCCGTTCGTGTGGATGACCATGATGCCGGGCGCCGCCCCCGGCACCGCCCCAGCCCGGGTGAGCCTCGTACCCTTGCGGGACCTCGTCACGATGGGGCCGCTCGGGATCGCGGGCAACCTGCTGATCTTCGCGGCGCTGGGGTTCTTCGCCCCGATGCGGTGGGCGGCCCTGGCGTCCGTGCCGCGGATCCTCGCGCTCGGCGCGGGCTGCTCGGCCCTGGTGGAGAGCGCCCAGTACGTGCTGCGGCTGGACCGTGTGTCCTCCGTGGACGACGTCCTCCTCAACGCCGCCGGCGCCGCGCTGGCCGCGCTGGCGTCGCGGCGCTGGTGGCGCCGGCCGGGACCGGGGGGTGAGAGGCTCAGGGTGTGATCGGCAGGTCCTCGCGCGCCTGCTCCAGGTCGCTCTCCCAGATCCACAGGCGCTGGTGGGGCGGCACGTCGTGGTAGCCGTACAGGCCCACTTCGGTCAGCGTCCGCAGGTCCACGCACACCCTCTGGTACGCCTGCCCGATGGTCTTGGCCGGATCGGTCACCTCGCGGGCGCCGAGCTTGATGCACGCCCGGTACTCGTACCCCAGCAGCAGATCCTCGCCGAACTGCGCCCAGGCGCCCAGCTGTTGGGTCCAGGCCGCCTCGGCCTCGTCCAGCAGCAGATTCAGGTCGGCGGCGGACGGGATGGAGGGGTAGATGACGAAGGTGGCCGCCCAGCCGAGAGCCACCATGTCCAGGTTGAACGTGCGCCGGCGCGGGTCGTCGCGCGGCGGCAGCGGATCGGCGGAACCGCCGCTGAACCAGGGCGCGGTGTACGCCAGAAGACGTCCGTTGCTCTCGACGAGCTCGCCCGTGGCGATCACGGCCAGCTTGCGCTGCGATCCGTCGGGGCGGGTCAGACGCGTGGCCACCATCTCCGCGTGCGCCTCGGCCGCCGCCTTGCCCGCGGCCTGGTGCCGCTTCGCCGCGTCGGGGGTGATCCGGGAGACGAGATAGTCACGCAAGCCCTGCGGCAGCGCGTCGTAGGTGCCGTCCAGCAGCCGGGCCCGGGTGCGGTTCAGCGCGGCCTGGGCGGTGTCGGGGGCGCCGCCGAATTCGCTTTCCGGGGTGTCGACGGACACCATGCGGATCGCCATGGCGATGTTGGGGGTGTCGCCGTCGGTGACACTCAGGAATCTGTAGTCGTTGGCGGGCCGGCTGGGGCCCACGAAGCCGAGGTCTGTCATCGTCTTGTTCCGGTCTCAATTGCCTGCCCAGGCCAATTCCGAGGTCCCTGTGCCGGCTCGCGATTTCCGGCGATGGAGGTGTTCTCGGCGGGAAAATCGACGACTTTCGCGATAAGCGGATACAACTATTATGAGCCGCCCGTGAGATGGGCGCCACCGGGCCCCGGCGGCGAAGCCGTCCGCGTACCCGGTGGCGCCCACTGAGGCTGCGGCGCGACGGAGGCTACGGGGCCGTCGCAGCCACGGAGGTCCGGGCGGCGGCCGGGTCCGTCGCCGGCGTGCCGCTCCCGTCGTGGCCGTCCTTCCGGCCGCGCAGGCCCAGCGCCGCGAGGGCCGCGCCGGCGAGGGCGAGGACACCGGTGACGAGGACGGCGGTGTGGACACCGTTCATGAAGGCGGTGTGGCTGCCCTCGGTCACGGCGGCCCTGAGCTGTGCCGGCATCGCCTCGGAGACCGGGGCGACGCCCATGGCGACCGCGTCCTTCGCCTCCTCGAAGCGGGCGGCGGCCCCGTGCGGCACGCCCGCGTCGGTCAGCGCGCCGCCGAGCGTGGAGCCGACGCGGCTGCTGATGAGGGAGACGAGCACCGACGTGCCGAGCGCCCCGCCGACCTGGAGCGAGGTGGCCTGCAGACCGCCCGCGATACCGCCGTCCTGCACCGGGGCGTTGCCGACGATCGCGTCGGACGACGCGGACATCACCATGCCGACACCGAGACCGAGCGCGATGAACGGCGGCCACAGGGTGTGGTACGACGCGTCGGTGCTCCACGCCAGCATCGAGAACGCGGCTCCGGCCTGCAGCACCATGCCCAGCGGCATCGTCAGACGCGGACCGAAGCGTTCCGTGAGCTTCGCGCCGAGCGGCGAGGCCACCATGGAGGCGAGACTCAGCGGCAGGGTGCGCACACCGGACTCGACCGGCGTGAAGCCGCGGACGTTCTGCAGGTACAGCATCACGAAGAAGATCACGCCGAGCAGGATGAAGAAGTTCAGCGCGGTGACGACGGTGCCGATCGCCAGGGCCGGGTTGCGGAACAGGCGCATCGGCAGGAGCGGGTGCGCGACGCGGGTCTCGAACCAGCCGAACAGCGCCAGGGCGACGAGGCCCGCGGCGATCGCGCCGAGCGTGCCGCCCGAAGTCCAGCCCCACGTCTCGCCCTTGACGACGCCGAAGACGACGGCGAGCAGTCCGAGAGCGAGCAGCACGACGCCGGGGACGTCGAACTTCTGGCCGGCGGCCGCCTCGTTCCTCGACTGCGGCAGGACCATGAGGCTGAAGACGAGCGCGATGACGCCGATGGGGGCGTTGATGTAGAAGACGGACTCCCAGTCGACGTGCTCGACGAGCAGTCCGCCGACGATGGGTCCGAGCGCGGTGGAGACGGACGAGATCATCGCCCAGATGCCGACCGCCATGCCGAACTTCGCCGGCGGGAACACGGCACGCAGCAGGGCGAGGGTGTTGGGCATGAGCATCGCGCCGAAGACGCCCTGGACGGCGCGGAAGGCGATGACGCCCTCGATCGACCCGGCGAGGCCGATCGCGACGGACGCGAGGGTGAACCCGACGACGCCGACGAGGTAGAGCGTGCGGCGCCCGAAGCGGTCGCCGAGCTTGCCGCCGAGGATGAGGGTGGCGGCGAGGGCGAGCAGGTAGGAGTTGGTGACCCACTGCAACTCGGCGGTGGTGGCGTTCAGATCACGGGCGATCTCGGCGTTGGCGATCGAGACCACCGAACCGTCGAGGCCGACCATGAACAGGCCGAAGGCGACGGCGACCAGCGTCAGCCAGGGGTTGGCGCGCGGACCGCCGGGGCGGGGGCCGGACACGGGGGTGGGCGCTGGGGAGGCAGCGGTGACAGACACGGGTGAGATGTCCTCGGGACGTGGTGGCGCGCGCTGTGGGGCGCGTGGACAGGAGGGGCGGGCCGCGCGAAGGGGCAGCACGCCCGGCCCCGCCGCGGTGGCGACGGGGGCGGTGGAGAAGGGGGAGCCGGACGGGTCAGGCGGACCGGTCGCGCAGGCTCCGGGTGAGCGACCCGAGGGCGCCGAGGGCCGAGCCGAGGGCGTCGAGGTCGCCGTCGGTGAGGGTGCGCAGCGCGGAGGCGAGCTGCGCCGCCGCGCGGGTGTGCACCTCGTCGATGCGCCGGCGCGCCAGCGCGGTGACGCGCAGATGCGCCACGCGCTTGTCGGCGTCGTCCTGGTGCCGCTCCAGCAGGCCCGCCTCGGTGAGGCGGGTGACCAGGGCGCTGACGTTGTTCGGCATCATGCGCAGCGCGTGGGCGGCCTTGTGGACGGTGGCACCGTCGTGCTCGGCGACGTACTGCAGCAGGTCCAACTGCCGCTCGGGCAGCCTGGGATAGGGCAGGTCCCGGTCGATGAGCTGCTTGAGCTGCCGGTTCAGTGCGGGCAGGCCGGCCACGAGGCCCGCGGCCACCTGGTCGACGTCCCGGCTCTCGCGAGCCTCACTGCTTCCGGTCACGCCGCCAAGTTACCTATGAAAAGAAACCTATGTCAAAATACTGATTGCCGAGCGCCCCCGGGAGCATCTCCCGGGGGCGCCCACTCGGCGTACGGCAGCGGGGCCGGACGCGGGTCCTGCCGTCAGCGCTGCAGTGTCAGCAGCCCGGGACGGTAGGGCAGGAGGCCGTAGTCGCCGCCCGAGTTGGGGCTGCGGCCCTGGTAGAGCAGCTGCAGCCGGCAGGGGTCGACGGTCATGGTCTGGTCGGGGCTGGTGCGGAGCAGTTCGCCGTGGCTGATGTCGTTGGTCCAGGTGGCGCCGCTGTTCGCCTTGCCGGCGAAGGGATTGCTCTCGGTCGCGGCCTGGGGCGTCCACGAGCCGTTCAGGCTGGTGGCCGTGAACGAGCGGAAGTAGCGGTGGCCTTGCGCGCCGATCGCCTCGACGATCATGAGGTAGCGGTTCTGGCCCTGCAGCTTGTAGACCTGCGGGGCTTCGAACAGGTTGTTCGTCGTGTCGCTCATGACCACGGTGGAGGTCGAGCCGAAGCTGCCCGGGAAGTTCCCGATCGGCATGCTGGCCCGGTAGATCTTGCCGTTGTCACCGGCGAAGAACAGATACATGTTCGACCCGTCGGCGATGAGCGTCTGGTCGATGGGTCCGGTTCCGGAGCCGGAGATGCTTCCGGTGAACAGCGGCTGCTCGGACGACCAGCCATTGGGGTTGGTGGGGTCGCTCGACGTCCGGTAGGAGAAGGCGGTCCTGCCCCACTGGTAGGCGAGCACCCAGATGTTCTTCGGTGCGAAGTAGAAGAGCGTGGGTGCGACGGTCGAGGACGACATCGCGTTCTGGCCGGCCGAGGCCATCTCCGACCAGTTGGTGAACGGGCTGAAGTTCATCGATCCCCAGCTCGTCCCGGTGTCGTGCGTGGTCGCGTAGACGAGCTGCCTGCCGTTGTAGGGGGCGACGGTGAAGTCCTTGAGCGAGACCCACCCGGACCGGGGCTGCGCCAGCGCGCCCGTCGAACTCCAGCGGTAGGCCGACGGGAGGTCGCACGTTCCGGGGTTGCCGGCGCCGACCTTGACGAGCTGCCATTGCTGGTTGGCGCCGTCCCAGTCGTCGTACTGGACGACGTTGGCGTTGTCGGCGGTGGAGGCGCCCTGTACTTCGAGGGCCTTGTTGCTGTGGCGCGAAATGAGCCTCACGTAGCCGTCCGCGCTGTCGGCCAGCCGCCAGTGCTGGTTGGTGGCGTTCAGGTCGGCCCACTGGACGATCGCACCGCCGTTCGCGGTGGACCAGTTGTGCACGTCCAGCACCTTGCCGGAGTGGCGGGACTTGATGCGGTAGTAGCCGCCGCCGGCGTCGACGAACTGCCACTGCTGCTGGGCCTGGTCGTTACGGGCCCACTGGGTGATGCGGGCGCCGTCGCCGGTCGCCATGTTGTACACGTCCAGGGCTTTGCCGCTGTTGCGATTGACCAGGATGTACGAGGCGTCGGGGTCCACGGTGGCCGCCGCGGCGGGCTGGGCGCCGAGGAAGGCCGCCACCAGCAGCAGGGGCGACAGGACGGCGAGTAAGCGTTTGAGACGGACCGGGGACGGGTGGCGATGCCACATCACAGGGCCTCCTTCGGGGCGGTGTGGGGTGCCGCCGGTGAACCGCGGAGCAGCCGAGCCGGTGGTAGCGGAGCTCGAAAGTTTCGAGGAGTCCCCGAATCTTCGACGCCACAAGCTAGGAAGGAGGGGCTGTCGGGTCAAGGGTTCTTGCCGTTCTGGCTGCAAACAGCGGGTATTCGAATGTTTCGATGAGGGGGCGGAAACTTTCTCCGGTGAGGAGTATTGACGAGTCACCGTCAATCCCTCAATCATCCCTCTCGAAAGACCGACCAAAGTTCGAGATTTCGAACCCGTCGATCCTGAGCGCATTGCCGTTCCGGTGAGGCTCGCACCAAAGCATCCGTCCCGGTGGTAGCGGACGACGCTTTCCCCTGCGCTCCAGACACTTTCGTGATGTCTACCTTGGAGGCTCAGTCATGGGCTTGCACGCCCTTTCCGGACCCCTTGTCCGCCGGAAACTCCGCGCCCTGCTGCCGACGCTGGTCGTCGGCGTCCTCGGTGCGGCCGGCGCACTGGCCGCACCGCCCGCCGCTCAGGCCGCACCATCCGCCGAGAGCACGCTCGGCGCCGCGGCGGCGCAGAGCGGCCGCTACTTCGGCACCGCCATCGCCTCGGGCAGGCTGGGCGACTCGACGTACACGACGATCGCGAACCGCGAGTTCAACTCGGTCACGGCCGAGAACGAGATGAAGATCGACGCCACCGAACCGCAGCGCGGCCAGTTCAACTTCTCGGCCGGTGACCGCGTCTACAACTGGGCCGTGCAGAACGGCAAGCAGGTGCGCGGCCACACCCTGGCCTGGCACTCCCAGCAGCCCGGGTGGATGCAGAGCCTCAGCGGCAACGACCTGCGCCAGGCGATGATCGGCCACATCAACGGCGTCATGGGCCACTACAAGGGCAAGATCGCCCAGTGGGACGTCGTGAACGAGGCCTTCGCCGACGGCAGTTCGGGAGCCCGGCGCGACTCCAACCTGCAGCGCACCGGCAACGACTGGATCGAGGTCGCCTTCCGCACCGCGCGCGCCGCCGACCCGGCCGCCAAGCTCTGCTACAACGACTACAACGTCGAGGACTGGACCTGGGCCAAGACCCAGGCCATGTACAACATGGTCCGCGACTTCAAGCAGCGCGGCGTGCCGATCGACTGCGTCGGCTTCCAGTCGCACTTCAACAGCGGCAGCCCCTACAACAGCAACTTCCGCACCACCCTGCAGAACTTCGCCGCCCTCGGCGTCGACGTGGCCATCACCGAACTCGACATCCAGGGCGCCCCGTCCTCGACCTACGCCAACGTGGTCAACGACTGCCTGGCCGTCCCGCGCTGCCTCGGCGTCACCGTCTGGGGCGTCCGCGACAGCGACTCCTGGCGGCCGGAGCACACGCCGCTGCTGTTCAACAGCGACGGCAGCAAGAAGCCTGCCTACACCGCCGTCCTCAACGCCCTCAACGGCGGCACCACCACGCCCCCCACCGACGGCGGCACCATCAAGGGCGCCGCCTCGGGCCGCTGCCTCGACGTGCCCAACTCCGCCACCGCCGACGGCACCCAGCTCCAGCTGTGGGACTGCCACGGCGGCACCAACCAGCAGTGGACGCTCACCAGTGCCGGCGAACTCAGGGTCTACGGCAACAAGTGCCTGGACGCCGCCGGCACCGGCAACGGCAGCAGGGTGCAGATCTACAGCTGCTGGGGCGGCGACAACCAGAAGTGGCGCCTGAACTCCGACGGAACCATCGTCGGCGTCCAGTCCGGCCTCTGCCTCGACGCGGTCGGGAGCGGCACCGCCAACGGCACGCAGATCCAGCTCTACTCCTGCTCGAACGGCGGCAACCAGCGCTGGACCCGCGCCTGACACGGCCGGTCCACCCACGGAAGGAGCATCGATGACCTGGTGGTCCCGGATCGCCGCCGTCGTGGCGGCGACCCTCGCGATCGGCACGCTCACCGCGGTGAACCCGGCGCCCGCCGAGGCGGCGACGGTGGACACCAGCGCCTGGTATGCCCTGGTCAATCGCAACAGCGGCAAGGCGCTGGAGGTCTCCGGCGCGTCCACCGCCGACGGCGCGCGGCTCGGCCAGTGGACGCGCGGCGACGGGGCCCACCAGCAGTGGCAGTTCGTGGACTCCGGCGGCGGCTACTACCGCCTCAAGGCCCGGCACTCGGGCAAGGTGCTCGACGTGTCCGGCGCCTCCACCGCGGACGGCGCCACGATCCAGCAGTGGGCCGACCACAACGGCAACAACCAGCAGTTCCGACTGGCCGACTCCGACGCGGGCCACGTCCGGCTGATCAACCGCGCCAGCGGCAAGGCGGTGGAGGTGCAGGGCGCCTCCACCGCCGACGGCGGCAACGTCGTGCAGTACACCGACTGGGGCGGCGCCAACCAGCAGTGGCAGATGGTCAAGCTGTCGGCCGGGGGCGCAAGCGGATGCGGCAGCGCCCCGGCCCTGACGAGCGGTACCCACACCATCCAGAGCGGCGGCAAGAGCCGCAGCTTCATCCTCAGGGTTCCGGCCGGCTACGACAACAACCGGCCCTACCGGCTGATCTTCGCCTTCCACTGGCGGGGCGGCACCGCCACCGACGTCGCCTCCGGCGGCACGAGCGGCAGCGCCTGGTCCTACTACGGCCAGCAGGAACAGTCGAACAACAGCGCCATCCTCGTCGCCCCCCAGGGCCTGGGCAACGGCTGGGCCAACACGGGCGGTGAGGACGTCACCTTCGTCGACGACATGATCCGGCGCATCGAGAGCGGCCTCTGCGTCAACCCGGCCCAGCGGTTCGCCACGGGCTTCAGCTGGGGCGGCGGCATGAGTTACGCCCTCGCCTGCAGCCGGGCGCACGTCTTCCGGGCCGTCGCGGTCATCTCCGGCGCGCAGATCAGCGGATGCGACGGCGGTACCCAGCCGATCGCCTACTTCGGGATCCACGGCACCGGCGACTCCGTCCTCGGCATCGCACAGGGACGGTCCCTGCGCGACAAGTTCGTCGCGAACAACGGCTGCACCCCGCAGAACCCGCGTGAGCCCGCGGCGGGCAGCCGCACGCACGTCACCACCGCCTACTCGGGCTGCCGTGCCGGATACCCGGTCCAGTGGGCCGCGTTCGACGGAGGCCACATCCCCGGCCCGGTCGACGGCTCCTCCGGCGAGAGCGGCGTGACGACCTGGACCAAAGCAGAGATCTGGAGGTTCTTCGCACAGTTCCAGTGACATCCTCCCCCGCACCACGGAGGGGAGCCGGGATCATCCCCGGCCCCCCTCCGTGGACGGCTGTCCGAACCCCTAGAAGAAGCCCAGCTTCTTCGCCGAGTACGACACGAGCAGGTTCTTCGTCTGCTGGTAGTGATCCAGCATCATCTTGTGCGTCCCGCGGCCGATGCCCGACTTCTTGTAGCCGCCGAACGCCGCGTGGGCCGGGTAGGCGTGGTAGCAGTTGGTCCACACGCGGCCCGCCTTGATCTCGCGGCCCAGGCGGTAGGCCGTGTTGCCGTCGCGGGTCCAGACGCCCGCGCCGAGGCCGTACAGCGTGTCGTTGGCGATCTTCAGGGCCTCGTCGACCGAGTCGTAGGTGGTGACCGAGACGACCGGGCCGAAGATCTCCTCCTGGAAGATCCGCATGTCGTTGGTGCCGCGGAAGATGGTCGGCTCGATGTAGTAGCCGCCCTCCAGACCGGGAACCGTCCGGGAGGTGCCGCCCGTGACGACCTCGGCGCCCTCCTTCCGGCCGATGTCGAGGTAGGAGAGGATCTTCTCGTACTGGTCGTTGCTGGCCTGCGCGCCGATCATGGTGGCCGGGTCGAGCGGGTCACCGCCGACGATGGCCCGGGTGCGTTCCACACAGCGGGCCATGAAGTCGTCGTAGATCGACGCGGGGATCAGAGCACGGGACGGACAGGTGCAGACCTCGCCCTGGTTGAGGGCGAACATCACGAAACCCTCGACGGCCTTGTCCAGGAAGTCGTCGTCGGCGGCCATCACGTCGGGCAGGAAGATGTTCGGGCTCTTGCCGCCCAGTTCCAGCGTGACGGGGATGATGTTCTCGCTCGCGTACTGCATGATCAGGCGGCCGGTCGTGGTCTCGCCGGTGAACGCCACCTTCGCCACCCGAGGGCTGGACGCCAGCGGCTTGCCCGCCTCCACTCCGAAGCCGTTGACCACGTTCAGCACGCCGGGCGGGAGCAGATCGGCGATCAGGTCGACGACGTAGAGCAGGCTGGCCGGGGTCTGCTCGGCCGGCTTGATGACGACGCAGTTGCCGGCGGCCAGCGCGGGGGCGAGCTTCCAGGCGGCCATCAGGATCGGGAAGTTCCACGGGATGATCTGGCCGACCACGCCCAGCGGCTCGTGGAAGTGGTAGGCGACGGTGTCGGCGTCGATCTCCGCGATGCTCCCCTCCTGCGCGCGGACCACGCCGGCGAAGTACCGGAAGTGGTCCACGGCCAGCGGGATGTCCGCGGCCAGCGTCTCCCGGACCGGCTTGCCGTTCTCCCACGTCTCGGCGACCGCGATCTTCTCCAGGTGCTGCTCGATGCGGTCCGCGATCCGGTTGAGGACGTTGGCGCGTTCCGTCGTGGACGTGCGGCCCCACCGGTCGGCCGCCCGGTGCGCCGCGTCCAGGGCGAGGTCGACGTCGGCCGCCGAGGAGCGGGCCACCTCGCAGAAGACCTTGCCGGTCACGGGGGTCGGGTTCTCGAAGTAGCGGCCCTCGACGGGGGCCACCCAGTCGCCGTCGATGAAATTGTCGTAGCGCCGGGCGAAGTCGACGATGCTGCCGTCGGTTCCTGGCTGCGCGTACACCATGGCGGCTCTCCTCGGGGCAGGGCGGGTGACGGTCACGCCGTCGTGACGCCCTCACTGTGCTCCCGGCAGGTTGGCGCAAGGTTGGCGCCGGCGGGGACGTCCCCGGCGCCGCGCCGTCAGTCGCGCAGGGCCGTCGTCAGCCGACCCGCCGCGATGGCCCTCCGGGTGTCCTCCGGGCCCAGCAGCCGCAGCGCGTGCTCGTGGATCTCCGCGTCGTACGGCGCCCGTTCGCCGTAGCGCAGGGCGTGTTCCGGACGCGCGCTCGCCAGCACGGCCTCCCGTACGGCCACGTCCAGACGCGTGCGCCACTCCTCGATGCCGGGGGCCTCGGAGCGGGGGAGCAGTGGACCGCCGTACAGCCGCAGGGCGGTGTCCGTGTCGCCCTGTTCCAGCGCCCGCAGCACGTCCACGGCGTCGCAGGACACGGGGGCGGTGAGGGCGTAGCGGCGGGGCGAGACGCCGCCGCCCAGGGCGCGGCGCAGATGGGAGACCTCCGCCTTGAAGGTGGACGCGGTGACCGGCCGGTCGCCGTACAGGGCGGCACGCAGCCGCTCCGGCGCGAAGCCGTCGGGTTCGAGCGCGAGCAGCGTGAGGATCTCCAACTGGCGCGGTCGCAGGGCAAGTTGCCGGCCCTCGCGGGTGGCCTGCTCGGTGCCCAGGCAGGTGAGCCGCACCTGGCCCGTGCGGGCGGCCGCCTCCGGGCCGAGCCGGGCCTCGATCGTGGACACCAGCGTCCGTACGGTCGACATGGCCAGCGGGTGCGAGCGGTCCCAGGTGGTGGACAGGTCCAGGACGCCGAGCACGCGGCCGTCCGGGCCGTGCACCGGGGCGCAGTAGCAGACCCAGCCGTGCAGCGCCGACACCAGGTGCTCGGCCGAGAAGACCGAGCTGGGGCGGCCGGTGCGCAGGGCGAGGGAGAGGGCGTTGGTGCCCATGGCCTGCTCGTCCCAGCGGCCGCCCGGCGCGAAGTTGACGCGCTCGGCGCGGCGGCGCATGGTCGCCCCGCCGCAGGTCCACAGGATGGTGCCGGACTCGTCCGTGACGGCCGTGACGAACCCGGCGTCCTCGGCGATGCTGCGCAGTTCGCCGGCGAGCGCGGTCACCGGCCGGTACAGCGGCGAGGACGTCCACCGCTGGTGCACCGGGCCCCCGTCGGTCACCGGGGCGCTGTCCCGGCCGGGATCCACACTGATCAGCGAACGCGCCCAGGACTCGGTCACCTCGTGGCGCAGCGCCGCGGTGCCACCCGGCTGGGCGCCCTGGGCGCTCAGCCGCGGCACCCAGCGCGACCACTCGTGCTCCAGCACGGCCCTGCGCTGTTGGAGGTCAGGGCGCTGTGACATGGCCTCTCCCTGCCGTCGTACCGGTTCTCGGCGTGGGGTCAGTGTTACCGGATGCGCCCGGCCCGGTCGAGGAGCCCGACGCAGCCGGAAGCGGCCGCTCCACAAGGCCCGTGGCGTGAAAGTGCCCGAACGTCCGGGAATCGCCCCCCGCTCTGAACGGGCGACCGCCTGACTGGATGTTTGTCCGGTGCCCGCGTGCCGCCGTACGGGTGACGGGTTCACTCGACCCGACGGACGGCGTCCCACCCGCGTACCACCGGCGCACGGCGCCCCGTTGCCCTGGCATGGACAGCACTGACACGGCGCGGCGCCTTCCCCACGGCGACGCCGCGCCCCGTCCGTACGCCGAGATCACCAGCGCCTACGCGGGCCATCCGCCGATCTACGCGGCCCTGGTCGCCGAGTGGGAGGCCAGAGGCCACACGGTGCCGGAGCACCGCGACGGCCAGTGGGTCTCCTTCGCCGCGCCGGCCGAGAGCGAGACCTGGACCGCCGTCCCCTCATGGACGGCCGGCCCGCACATGGGCCCGGTCGCCACGGCCGGGGCCCGCCCGGCAGGCGACCCGTCCATGGGCCCGGCTCCGGCCCGGCTCACCAGCCGTCCGGCACCACCGGTTCCGCGCTGACCGGTGCCAGTACGGCGAGGGTGCCGGTGGCCTCGCGCAGGGCCGACTCCAGGTCGCCGGGCGCGTGCAGCGCACCGGTGCCGTCCGGCGGGACGAGCCACTCCAGACGGCCGGCGGGCCGGTACGGCGGCGGCACGGCGACCCAGGAGCCCCGGCCGAGGTGCCGGACCCCGAACCCCACCCACTCGCTGACCGGATCCGGTGGCAGGAAGAACCCCACTCTGCGCGCGGCGGAGTCCACCAGGGTGGGGCCCGGCACCCGCAACGGGTCACGCCACAACAGGTCCAGCGCGAGCAGGCCGAGCCGGTCGGGCACGCTGAGCACGTCCCAGTACCGCCCGGCCTCGACGAGCGCCGTGCCCGTGCCGTAGTCCCACTCGCGCTTGCACTCCTGGGGGTCCGTCGCGGCCGCGGCGAGCCACTCGACGGCTTGCTTCCACATGACGCTCTGCATGGCCACCCCAGCACAGTCGGCGGCGCCGCGGTGGCGCGCGCGGGACACGGGCCGGTGACCCGCGGGGTTCCGCGTGCCGCCCGGCCACAGCCATGGTCGTAGATATTTCTACGGGCTGGAAGGGGTGGCGCGGTGTGGCGTTTTGTGCCGGACCTGTCCCGGTCGAAAGGGAGCACGCGAAGGCGCCGGTCCGAAAGCCCCCGGTCAACTCCGGGCGCGACCGGCGCCCTCACCGCGCGAGAGGGCGACGGGTGTCATGCCGGAGGCGGGATCAGTCGTTGCGCTCGGCGTGCTTCTTCTTGACGCGGGCCGCCTCCTTGCGGACCTCGGCCTGGGTGGCGCGCTCGCGCACCAGCCACTCGGGGTTCTCCTGCTTCAGCGTCTCGATCTGTTCGGTGGTGAGGGCCTCGGTGACACCCCCGCGGGCCAGGCCCGCGATGGAGACGCCGAGCTTCGCGGCGACCACGGGGCGGGGGTGCGGGCCGTTGCGCCGCAGGTCCTGCAGCCACTGGGGCGGGTTCGCCTGGAGCTCGTTCAGCTCGGCGCGTGAGACGACACCCTCCCGGAAATCGGCGGGGGTGGCCTCGAGGTACACACCCAGTTTCTTCGCCGCGGTGGCGGGCTTCATCGTCTGGGTGCTCTGGTGCGACGTCATGGCATCCAGCGTATCGAGCGTGTGCACGAGCCCTGACCACGGCCGGTAACCTGGCCAGGTGACAGGCTCGGAAGTTCCCTCCCCGTTCCGGCTCGTGTACGTCCCCGGGGTGATGCCCGACAAATGGGTGCGCGTCTGGAACGAGCGGCATCCCGGCGTCCCGCTGACCCTCACGCAGGTGCCCGCCGCGGTGACGGCCGAGCAGCTGCGCGGCGGGGAGGCCGACGCGGGACTGGTCCGGCTGCCCGTGGACCGTACGGTCTTCAGCGCGATCCCCCTCTACACCGAGCAGACGGTCGTCGTCGTCCCCAAGGACCACCTGGTCACGGCGGTCGACGAGGTGACGCCCGAGGACCTGTCCGACGACATCGTGCTCCACCCCCTGGACGACGTCCTCGACTGGGAGCAGGGGCTCCCCGGACGGCCCGCCTTCGAACGCCCCGCCACGACGGCCGACGCGGTCGAGCTGGTCGCGGCGGGCATCGGCGTCCTGATCGTCCCGCTGTCGCTCGCGCGCCTGCACCACCGCAAGGACCTCACGCACAGGCCCCTCAAGGACGCCCCCGAGTCGCGCGTCGCCCTCGCCTGGCCCGAGGACGCGACGACCGACCAGGTGGAGGACTTCATCGGCATCGTCCGCGGCCGCACGGTCAACAGCACCCGGGGCCGTGTGCAGCCTCCGGCGGACCAGCCCGGGCGCACGGACAAGGACGGCTCCCGGCGCAAGCCGACGACGGCCGGAAAGCCCGGCGCCACCCGACGCGGCGGCACCCCGGGCGGCGCCAAGAGCACGGGCAAGGGCGGTGGAAAGAGCTCTGGCAAGAGCGGTAGCAGCAGCGCCGGTAAGGGTGGCGGCAGGAGCGGCGGCAAGCGGGGCCGGCCCCGCCGGCCGTAGCCCGCACGGGCCCGGGGTCCCGGCGGGCGGGTGCCCTTCCACGAGTCAGGGGCCCGGCGGGCACGAGCCCCCACGGGCCCGGGGTCCCGGCAGGGCACGCGGTCGGGGTCGCGTGCCCCTCACCTCCGGCGCCGTCCGACGGCGGCGCCGTTGCCGCTCACCCCACCGTCGGTGAGGGCTGCGGCTGCGCGTAGGACGGGTTGGGGGCGACCGTCTGGAAGTCCTTCAGGTCCTCGGGGACCGGCAGCACCCGGACCGGCGCGCCCGCCGCGGGAGGCGGCGGCGTCGTCTGGTCCTGGGGGAGCTTCGCCGGCGCGGTGATCTGGAAGGCGACCTGCTCGTGATTGACCAGGCCCGTCTTCTCCAGGATCGAGATGTGGTCCAGCACCGTGTCGTTGGTCTGGTCGGCCAGTTCCCGCACGAGGGTGTTCCGGGTGGTCGCCCGGATCTTGGCGACGGTCGGGAAGATGCTCCCGTGGGCCACGCGCATGATGGTCACCGCCGTCGAGTCGAACTCCTTGCCGGTGGCGCCTTCCGCCGTCGCCACGAACTGCTGCTGCTGGGGGGACGGTTCGTTCGGCAGGGTGATGCCCAGGTCCGTGCCGAGCTTGCGGCACGAGGCGTCGAGGCGGCCGTGTCCCACGAGCAGGTGCTTGGCGACTTCCTTCATCGCCGGCGTCGTGCCCTTGGTCATCGCCATCTGCCCGAGCGGGTACTCCCACAGGCCTGCCGCGCGCACACGGACCACGAAGTCCCGGTCGGCCTCGGTCAGCGGCCCCCATTGGGTGTTGGCGATGATGCGGTCCTGGCCGGAAGCCGCGTTCTGCACGCCCAGCATGCTGGGGTAGGCGAGCGCGGAGAGCGTGAGGATCAACGCACCGCCCACGAACGCGGTTCCTGCCGTGCTGCGCGAGATGCGCATCGTGCCTCCTGGGATATGAACGGCCCAACACCCAGAGGTACGGACGCCGGAAGCGAAACAATCACTGCTGCCGCAAAAAAGTTCGTGTGACGTCCGCGACCCGGCGCCGCGGGCGGCACGACGCCGGATCCCGGCTTCGGCGCTCGGGCCCGTCAGGAGGCCGCGGCCGCCGTCCGCATCACCCCGTCGCCGTCCGCCCTGGTCAGCAGCACGCCGAACGCTGTGTCGACCAGGCTCCTGCGAGGGGACGGGGGAGCGTCAACGGGTCGGGCGAGGCGACTTCAGGAAGGACCGGCCACGCCCGTGAGCCAGTCGTACGCGGCCCGGGCCGTGAACTCCGCCTGCCCGCCCCGCAGCAGCAGACCCGCGGTGGCGAACTCCGGTGCGTCGGCCTGCGCCGGGACGTAGGGGATCGCGATGCACCGCATCCCCGCGGCGTGCGCGGCGGCGGCGCCCGGGGCGGCGTCCTCCAGCACCACGCAGTCGGCCGGGGACGCGCCCAGCCGGCGGGCCGCCTCCAGGAAGACGTCGGGGGCCGGCTTGCCGTGTGCCACCTCGTCCGCGGAGACCACGGTGCGCAGATGCGCGTCCAGGCCGGTACCGGTGAGCACCGCCTCGATGGCCTGCGGGGACGAGCCCGAGGCCACCGCCATGGGGACGCCCTCGGCCGCCAGCCGTTCGACGAACGCGCGCATCTCCGGGTAGGCGCGCGGGGCGCTGCGGGCCAGCTCCAGGTAGCGGCGGTTCTTCGCGGCGAGCAGTTCGTCCACCGTGGCGGGCAGACCGTAGCGGTCCTTCCAGTCCGCGACGGTCTCCTGGGTGCTGATGCCGACGTAGCGCTCGTGGTCCGCCCAGGTGAAGTCCGTGACGCCGTACGCGGCGAGGGTCTGGCGGCCCGCCTCGAAGTAGTGCGGCTCGCTGTCCACGAGTGTGCCGTCGAGATCGAAGATGACCGAAGTTCCGCGGAGCCTGCTCATGCCGTCATGCTCTCAAAGATCATCGGCGGGCCGACCGCCCGATCGACTCCACGAGCGGCAGCAGCCGGTGGGGCACCCGCTCGCGCAGCGCGACCTCGGTGCGGGTGCGCACGACGCCCGGCATGCTGATCAGCTTCTGGACGACGTCCTCCAGATGCGCGTTGTCCCGGGCCACGACCCGGGCCAGCAGATCGCCGCCGCCCGTGATGGAGAACGCCTCCACGATCTCCGGCACCGCGGCCAGCGCGTCGCCCACCTCGTCGAGATGCCCCTGCGTGACCTCGATGTGCACGAACGCGAGCACCGGGTGCCCGAGCGCGGCGGGGGAGAGGGCGGGCGCCGTACCGGTGATCACGCCCTCGCGCTCCAGCCGGTCGAGCCGCGCCTGCAGCGTGCCCCGGGCGACGCCGAGGATCCGGGCGTACTCGCGCACGCTCGTGCGCGGCTGCTCCAGCAGCAGCCGCAGGATGCGGGTGTCGAGCTCGTCCACGGGCATGCCGCGTCCTCCTCGTCCGTCAGTCCCCAGGCGGTCCGTTGGCTCTGCGGCGGCCGAGTTCCGGCCGACCGGGCTGTACCAATGGCCCAGTCTAAAAGGTGCCGGTTGAGCCAGTGGTGCCCGAGGTGCTGATATGGAGGCGTCGATGGCGCTGCGGACCCCGCGGCGCCTTTTTCATGCTCATTCCCGATCCATGCGCGAAGGGGGCGGTAAACGGTGCTGAAGAGGGTGTTCACGGCTCCGGATCCGGGGCGGACGCGATTGCGGTTCGCCCTGCGCGCCGTGCTCGGCATCACGCTCGCGGTCGCCGTCTGCGGCCTCGCCGGGCACTCCCTCATCGGGGCCGTCACCGGCGGCCTGGCCGCCCTGCTCGCCCTGTTCACCGTCACCGACGCCACGGTCCGCGGCCAGGCGGTCACCACCGCGCTGCTGCCCGCCGTCGGCCTGCCGGTGCTCACCGCCGCGGCCGAACTCCACGACCACCCCGTGGCCCGCGACCTCACCTTCCTCGCGGTGGTCGGCGCGGGCGTGTACGCCCGCCGCTGGGGCCCGCGCGGGCACAGCCTCGGCGTGTTCGCGTTCATGACGTTCTTCGTGGCGCAGTTCCTGCACGCGACCACCGACCGGCTGCCCGAGCTGTACGCCGCCGTCCTGCTGTCCGTCCTCGCCGCCGCGGCGGTGCGGTTCGGTCTGTGGTGCTACGAGCGCCGCCTGCCCCCGCCCGTGGTACCCGCCCCGCCGGGCGGCACGGGCCTGGCCCGGGTGACCACCCGGCAGGCGATCCAGGCGACCGCCGGAGCGGGCTTCGCGCTCGTCGTCGGCCAGCTGCTGTCCGGCCAGCGCTGGTACTGGGCCGTCGGCGCCACCTGGTGGATCTTCGTCAACACCACCTCGCGCGGCGAGACGCTGGTGCGCGGCTTCCGCCGGCTGCTCGGCACGGTCATCGGCATCGCCCTCGGCCTGGTCGTCGCCCTGCCCGTGCACGGCGACCCGGCCGTCACGGCCGCCCTCGCCGCCCTCTGCGTCTTCGGCATCTTCTACACCGCGGCCGTCTCCTACACCTGGATGATGCTCTGGGTGACCCTGCTCGCCGGGCTGCTCTACGGCCTCCTCGGCGTGCTCAGCCCCGGGCTGCTCGCGCTGCGGCTGGCCGAGACCGGCGTCGGGGCGCTCGGTGCCGCGCTGGCCGTCGTCCTCGTCCTGCCCGTCACGACGCACAGCATCACCGACGCCTGGATCCGGCGGGCCCTGCGCTGTGTGCACGCCTGTGCCGTCGAGACCGCCCGGCGGCTGGCCGGCGCGCCGGACGCCGATCCCGCCCCGCGCGTGGCCGAGCTGGAGCAGCTCCTCGCCCGGGTGCGGCTCTCGGTGGCCCCGCTGGTGCACCCGCTGAACCCTATGCTCGGCCGCAAGCGCCGGGCCCGGCACGTCCTGGACCTCCTCGACGACTGCGCCCGCGAGATCCGCGGCCTGGTCGCCGTCGCCGCCGACCCGGAGGCCTCGCACGACGCCCGCCTGGCCACGGCCTGCCGGCGTGTGGAGGCCGCGGTCGAGGCCCTCACCGAGGGCCGGGACATCGCCGTCCACGCGGACGGCTCGCCCGTCACGGAACCCGCACTGGCCCACCTGCACGGCCTGGAAAGGGCCCTGGCCGAACTCGCCCGGCCCCTTCGCGCACCGTCGGGCTCGCCCTTGGTGGGCGCGTGAGCCGGGGGTGGTGCGCGAGCCGTGGCTGAGGGCTGCTCAGGCGCAGGTAGGCGCATGAGTCGTGGGTAGGCACGTGCGTCGCGGGTAGGCGCGTGAGCTGCCGCTCGCACGGCTGACGTGCCCGGGCAGTCCGTCAGCTGCCGGTCGCGCGGCGGACGTGCCCGGGCAGGCCGTGAGCCGCCGGGCAGTCCGTCCGGCTCCAGGCAGTCCGTCCGCCTCCGGTCGGTCCGTCCGCCTCCGGTCGGTCCGTGAGCCGATCGGCCCCCCGCGCCCTTGACCCGTTGGTCTAGACCGCGCATGATCGGCTGCGCGGTCCACCGGGCCGGCGCGGCACACGGGCGAGAGGGGTCAGCGGTGGCGGTCGGCGGTCGGCAGCGGGCGTTCATCGGATCGTTCACGGCGGCCGGCGGCCCCGGGATCGTGACCGCGGAGGTCGACACCACCGGTGCGCTGACCGTGCTCGGCACCCTCGACGACCTCCCCGACCCCTCCTACCTGGCCCTCTCGCCCGACGGGCGGACCCTGTACGCGGTCAGTGAGGCGACCCGGGGTGCGGTGGCCGCGTACCGCGTGAGCGGGGACCGGCCGGAGCCGGCCGGCCCGCCCGTGCCGGTCGACGGCAGCGGACCCACCCACCTCGGCCTCTTCGACGGACACGTCCTCACCGCGAACTACGGCTCCGGCAGCGTCACCGCCGTGCCCCTCCGCCCCGACGGAACGCTCGCCCGGACTGCCTCCAGCGTGCTCCGGCACACCGGCGCCGGCCCCTGCACGCCGCGCCAGCAGGGCCCGCACGCCCACCAGGTGCAGTCCGACCCGAGCGGCCGCTGGGCCGTCAGCGTCGACCTGGGCACCGACTCGGTGCGGGTGTGCACCCTCGCGGACGGCGCCCTCGCCCTGCACCGGGAGACGGCCCTGCGGCCCGGCTCGGGGCCCCGTCACCTGGCCTTCCACCCGGACGGCACCCGCGCCTACGTCGTCAATGAACTCAGTCCCTCGGTCACGGCCTGCCGCTGGGACGCCGCCGGCGGCGTCCTGACGCCGCTGAGCGAGATCCCGGTCCTGCCCGGCGCTCCGGCGGGCGACGCCTACCCCTCGGGCATCGCCGTCTCGGCCGACGGGCGCTTCGTGTGGACCGCCACGCGTGGTGAGGACGTGCTGTCCGTGCTCGCCGTCGAGGGCGAGGAACTGCGGCTCGTCACGACGGTCCCCTGCGGCGGCCACTGGCCCCGCGCCCTCACGGCGGCCGGCGGCCTCCTGTACGTCGCGAACGAACGCTCGGGCGACGTGACCTGGTTCGCCGTGGACCCGGCCACCGGGATCCCGCGACGCGGCGGCTCGATCCACGTGCCGGCGGCATCCTGCGTGGTCCTCGGCTGACGTGCCCCCCGCGACCGGCCCCCCGCGACCGGCCCTCCCGGCGACCGGCTCCCGGGCGACCCCCGTTATGTTTTCCGCGGTCCTGCAAGAGGGCCGCTGGCCTCCGGGCCCGGCATGACTGTTCCCCCCTGTCGAACGGATGACCTGGGGGG
>NZ_NOKT01000011.1 GCF_002237655.1 Streptomyces sp. XY006 | reverse complement strand
GGGTGGTCCGGGGAGCACTGCAGGGCGAAGTCCAGGGCGATCTCCATGCCCAGCCCGCGGGCCTGCCGCACGAACCAGGTGAAGTCCTCCAGGGTCCCCAGCTCGGGGTGGACGGCGTCGTGGCCGCCCTCGGGCGAACCGATCGCCCAGGGCACCCCCACATCGTCAGGGCCGGGGCTCAGGGTGTTGTTCCTGCCCTTGCGGAACGTCGTGCCGATCGGATGGATCGGCGGCAGGTACACCACGTCGAAGCCCATCGCCGCGATCGCCGGCAACCGCCGCGCGGCGGTCCGGAACGTCCCGTGCGGCTGCTCCGGGGTGCCCTCCGAACGCGGGAAGAACTCGTACCAGGACCCGTACAACGCCCGCTCCCGCTCGACGAGAAGCGGCAGCGGTTCGGAGGTGGTGACCAGGTCCCGCAGCGGGTAGCGGTCCAGCACCGCGTCGACCTCGGGCGTCAGCGCCGCCGCCAGTCGCGCGGCCGGGGGAAGCGTGTCGTCGCGCAGGGTGCGCGCCGCGCCGAGCAGCACCTTGCGGCCGGCGTCCTTCGGCACGCCGGCCGCCGCCCGCTCGTGGAGGTCGGCACCCTCCTCCAGGACCAGGCCCGGGTCGATGCCCGCCGGAACCTTTATCCCCGCCGTGTGGCGCCAGGTGGCCACCGGGTCGCTCCAGGCCTCCACGCGGTACGTCCAGCGGCCCTCGGTGCCCGCGGTGACCTCGGCACCCCAGCGGTCGCTGCCGGGGGCGAGCTCGCGCATGGGCGTCCACGGTCCCGGGCGGCCCTCGGGGTCCTTCAGGACGACATTGGCGGCGACCGCGTCGTGCCCCTCCCGGAACACGGTGGCGGTGACCTGGAACGTCTCGCCCACGACCGCCTTGGCAGGCCGGTTGCCGTTCTCCACCGCAGGCCGGACGTCCCGTACCGGGATACGGCCGATGGGCCGGGTCTTGCTCATGGTCCTCACCTCCACCGTGCTCGACAGCCGGGCCGGGGCCCGGTCGGGGGACAGCTGTGCGGGAAGGCTGTCACCTTCCCGCCGGGGAACGCCGCTCGACCGCCGGCGTGCGGCACTCGACGGCCTGCGGTCTTCGTCCCACCGCGGCGGCCGGACGGGACCGTTCGGTCAGCTCCTGGACGGGGGCGGCCTGGTGCGCGCGCAGGTACCGCTCGGCCGCGTCCGCCGCCTCCCGCGCACAGCGCTTGCCCATCAGCACGCACAGGGTGTAGCCCGAGTCCTCGAACGTGGCCCGTACCGTGCGGTCGTCGGGCGCCGCGAGCATCACGCGTTCCCAGGCCCGGTAACGCCGCAACTGCCGGGCGACTTCGGCTTTGGCGGGTAGCAGCATGGCGCCGATCACCTTTCGGGCTCGAGGGGCACGGTCTCCCGACGGTCGGACGGCGTGCCGTGCGCACAGCGGCACGGACCCGTAACGGCGATCGAGTTCTTCACACATGGTGCACGCGCGACGACGCAGCGTCTTGTTGGAGCTTCAACCAGTGGCGGTTCCGCTGCGCTGTTCAGGGCATCCCCGCCCGCTCACTTGTGGGCTCAGCCGACTCAAAGGTGCGCTCGTGTTGCACGAACGGGCTAGCACCCTCAGGCTGAGGGTGACTCAGAAGCGATACGCGCTCACGTTCCGTGTTCGGGGCTCGTCCCGCAGGACCGCGGGAACGAGGAGGAGCTGAGCTTCGCGGTGAGGAGCCGACCGATGAAGACCGCAGTGCCCTGCTACTACCACCTCGACGTGGAAGTCAGCCCGGACCGGGTGGGACAGGTCAGCCGTATTCTGGCCGCTCACCTGAAGTTCTGGGATCTGGACAACCTGGTCCAGCCCGTCTGCGGCGGTGCCGAGATGCTGCTCAAGGCCATCGACGAACACGCCACGGACAAGAAGACGTCGATCGAGATGTGGTGGAACGGGCAGCACCTGATCACCGCCATCGGGGACAACGACCGGGCGCTGCGCCCGGACCAGGAGCTGCGCGGCTGCCTGGAGCACCTCGCCGCCATGAGCGACGGCTGGGGCTGCTGCGCCACCGAGACCGGCAGCAAGGTCATCTGGTTCTCGCAGCGCGCCCGGGCCGGCGAGCGCGTCCCGCTGGTGCCGACCGCGCCCGCCCCGCAGGAGAGCGAAGGCCTCGACGTGCCCCGGGAAGTGCGCATCACCCAGCTGGCCGCCCCCGCGGTCCTTCCGGACGAGGTCCTGGAGGACGCCCGGTGACCCGGCGGCAGACACGGAAAGGGGTGTCCGCGTGGAGCGGGCGCCCCTACCCGCTGGGTGCGGCCTACGACGGAGAGGGCACCAACTTCGCGCTCTTCAGCGAGGTCGCCGAACGGGTCGAGCTGGTCCTCGTCGACGACGACGGCACCCACACCCGAGTGCCGCTGAACGAGGTCGACGGCTTCGTCTGGCACGGGTACCTGCCCGGCGTGGGCCCCGGCCAGCGCTACGGCTACCGCGTGCACGGGCCGTGGGCCCCGGCCGCGGGCCACCGCTGCAACCCGGCCAAGCTGCTGCTGGACCCGTACGCCCAGGCGGTGGACGGGCAGATCGACAACCACCCCTCGCTCTACGAGCGCAACCCGGACGGCCCCGACCCGGCCGACAGCGCCGGGCACACCATGCTGGGCGTGGTGACCGACCCCGCCTTCGACTGGGGCGACGACAGCCGGCCGTGCCGGGCCTACGCCGACACGGTGATCTACGAGGCGCACGTCAAGGGCCTGACCCGCACCCACCCCGAGGTGCCCGGGGAACTGCGCGGCACCTACGCCGGGCTGGCCCATCCCGCCGTGATCGAGCACCTCACCTCGCTGGGCGTCACGGCGGTGGAACTGATGCCGGTCCACCAGTTCGTCCACGACGGCATCCTGCACGACCGGGGCCTGGCGAACTACTGGGGCTACAACACCATCGGCTTCTTCGCGCCGCACAACGGCTACGCCGCCCACGGCACCAGGGGCCAGCAGGTCACCGAGTTCAAGCAGATGGTGAAGACCCTGCACGCGGCCGGGCTCGAAGTGATCCTCGACGTGGTCTACAACCACACCGCCGAGGGCAACGAACTGGGCCCCACGCTGTCCTTCCGCGGCATCGACAACTCCTCGTACTACCGCCTGGTCGACGGTGACTGGGAGCACTACTACGACACCACCGGCACCGGCAACAGCCTGCTGATGCGCCACCCCTACGTGCTGCAGCTGATCATGGACTCGCTGCGGTACTGGGTCACCGAGATGCACGTCGACGGCTTCCGCTTCGACCTGGCGGCCACCCTGGCCCGGCAGTTCCACGAGGTGGACCGGCTGTCGGCGTTCTTCGACCTCATCCAGCAGGACCCGGTGATCAGCCGCGTCAAGCTGATCGCCGAGCCGTGGGACGTCGGCGAGGGCGGCTACCAGGTGGGCAACTTCCCGCCGCTGTGGTCGGAGTGGAACGGCATGTACCGCGACGCGGTCCGGGACTTCTGGCGCGGCGAGGACCACACGCTCGGCGAGTTCGCCTCCCGGCTGACCGGATCCTCCGACCTGTACCAGCACAGCCGGCGCCGCCCGCGCGCCAGCGTCAACTTCGTCACCGCGCACGACGGCTTCACGCTGCGCGACCTGGTCTCCTACAACGACAAGCACAACGAGGACAACGGCGAGGACAACCAGGACGGCGAGAGCACCAACCGGTCCTGGAACTGCGGCGCCGAGGGCCCGACCCGCGACCCGGCCGTCCTCGAACTGCGCGGCCGCCAGCAGCGCAACTTCCTCGCCACGCTCCTGCTGTCCCAGGGCATCCCGATGCTCTGCCACGGCGACGAACTCGGGCGCACCCAGGGCGGCAACAACAACGCCTACTGCCAGGACAACGAGATCTCCTGGGTCGACTGGCGGCTCACCGAGGAACAGCGCGACCTGCTGGAGTTCACCCGGTACGTCATCCGGCTGCGCACCGGCCACCCCGTGCTGCGCCGGCGCCGCTTCTTCCTCGGGGAGACCCTCACCCGCGCCGACCAGCCGCTGCCCGACCTGGTGTGGCTGGCGCCGGACGCCTCCGAGATGACCGACGACGACTGGCAGCGCGGCGACGCGCACTCCGTCGGCGTCTTCCTCAACGGCGACGCCATCGCCGAACCCGACCCGCGCGGGCGCCCGGTGGTCGACGACTCCTTCCTGCTGCTGCTCAACAGCCACTGGGAGCCGGTCGACTTCCGCCTCCCGGACGCCGCCTACGGCGAACGCTGGACGGCCCTGATCGACACCGCCGACCCCGGGGGCACGCCCGACGAGTCGGAGCACAAGGCGGGCACCGGCCTGACCGTCGGGGCCCGCAGCCTGGTCCTGCTGTCCCGTCCGTCCCGGGCCACGGGCGGAGGCCCGACCGGCTGACGACCGGCCCGGCAGCCCAGGAACATGAGAGGGCCCCGCGCACCGCCCGGTGCGCGGGGCCCCCTCCTCGGCTGCCGGGCCTTCCCGGCTCGCGCGGGATCAGCCGTCGCGGCGTGCCGTCACGGTGAACTGGGCGCCGTCGTGGTCGCGCAGCACCGCCTCGTCACCGCCCTTGGACAGCACGCTGCCGCCGTGCAGTTCCGCGGCCCGGGCGCAGGCCTCCACGTCGTCGACGGTGAAGTGGACCTGCCAGTGCGGTCTGATCGTCGGATCGGGGGCCGTCTCCAGCGCGCCCGACTCGATCCGCGCCACCACGTCACCGCGGCTGCGCAGCACGACCTCGCCGCCCTCGTAGTGGACCTCGCAGCAGCCGGGACGCCCCGAGGCCCAGTCGAGGACCTCGCCGTAGAAGATGGCCGCGTCGAAGGCGTCCCGGGTGTGCAGCGTGATGAAGGCCGGCTGTGCGTTGCGCCAGGTCTCCCAGTCGGTGAACAGGTCGCCCTCCCAGATCCCGAAGGTGGCCCCGTCCCGGTCGGCGAGCAGGGCCGCCCGGCCCGGCGGCAGCGAGATCGGGCCGACGGCGGTCGTGCCCATGCGCTCCTGCACCCGGGCCACCGCCTCGTCCGCGCTGCGCACGGCGAAGTAGGGCGTCCACGCCACCGCCATCTGCCACATGGTCGCCACCCCGGCGATGCCGGCCACCGGAGAGCCGTCCACCAGTGCGATCCGGAACCGGTCCCCGAGCTTGGCGGGCCGCCACTGCCAGCCCAGCACGGCCCCGTAGAACTCCTCGGTCGCCTGGACGTCGCGGCTGGTCAGACTCACCCAGCAGGGTGCCCCGAACACGGAGTGCGAGGAGAGCACGTCCTTGGTGCCGGAGGAGGTGGGCATGTCGTGGTTCATGGCAGTCGCGTCCTGATCTCGTCGCCTGGCAGCCACCGGAGGAATGACACCAGTGTCCAACCGGAACCGCGGTGGGCGCCTGCCGAGTACCCCGGCGACAGTGCCGAAACGGTGTCCGGAACCGGCTGCTCCGCCCCGGTGGCACCGGGCGGGCCGAGTGACGACCATGGAGGGGTCGGACACTGCGTCATGGCACTCAAGCACTCTGTGAGGCCGACGGGACAGCGGCACACCGGACCGGGAGGTGACCATGCCCACGGACGGGGGCTCGGAGCGGATCCTCGCACTGCAGGAGGAGGTCCAGCAGCTGAAGGAGGCGGTCGTCTCGCACGCTGTCGTCGACCAGGCGATCGGGATGATCGTGGCGCTCGGCCGGGTCTCGCCCGACCGGGGGTGGGACGTGCTGAAGGAGGTCTCCCAGCACACCAACATCAAGCTGCGCAACGTCGCGGAGCTGATCCTCGTCTGGGGCCGCACCGGCCTGATGCCCGAGGAGATACGGGCCGCGCTGGAGGACGCCCTGGACCGCGCCGGACCGACCCAGATCCCGGGGGCGCCCCAGGCGCCGGGAACGCCGCCGGAGGCATGACCCCCGGCGGCACCGGCCCACCCGGTCACCCCCTCAGCGGTTCTCGGCGAGCAGCTCCTCGCGCAGATGGGCGAAGCAGCTGCTGAGCAGCCGGGAGACGTGCATCTGCGAGATCCCGAGCTGCTCGGCGATGCGGCTCTGGGTCATGCCCTTGAAGAACCGCAGGTAGAGGATGACCCGCTCACGCTCCGGCAGCGCCTGCAGGCAGGGCTTGACGGCCACGCGGTTGACGACGGTGTCGAAGGCCGGGTCGGGCCCGCCGATCGCGTCCCCGAGGGCGTAGCCGTCGGTGCCGGGCATCTCCGCCTCCAGCGACAGTGCGGAGAAGCACTCCAGCGCCTCCATGCCGGTGCGCACCTCGCCCTCGGTGAGCTGGGCGTACTCGGCGATCTCGGCGACCGTGGGGGAGCGGCCGGAGGTGGTCTGGGACAGTTCCTTGACGGCGTGCCGCACCCGGTTGCGCAGGTCCTGGACCCGGCGCGGGACGTGCAGGGTCCACATGTGGTCGCGGAAGTGGCGTTTGATCTCGCCGGTGACCGTCGGCACGGCGTAGGCCTCGAAGGCGTTGCCGCGCGCCGGGTCGTAGTGGTCGACGGCCTTGACCAGACCGAGGGCCGCGACCTGGTAGAGGTCCTCCAGGGCCTCGCCGCGGCCGCGGAAGCGGACGGCGATCCGTTCGGCCATCGGGAGCCAGGCCTCGACCAGCTCGTCGCGCAGTGCCTTGCGCTCGGGCCCGTCGGGCAGCCGCACGAGGCGGGCGAAGGCCTCGGCGGTGTCGGGTGCGTCGTCGTGGGGGTGCGTTCGGGTGCTGCCGGCGATACGCATGGTGCGCACCTCCCTGAGCAGGTGCGGAAGGGACGGTCACCATGGGAGGCGCGGACGCGGACCTCACGGGGCACCCGGGGCCCGGCAGGCCGGCTCCCACGGACGTGCCTCCTGTCCGAAGCACTTCACTCCCCATCCCTGGGCAGTGACATAAGAATCAATTCCGACAATACGGCATTCGAGACTCCTTGGCGCCGTCGAGGCGACCGGAAACCTCCGCGCCCCCCTCGGCCGGACCCGGAGATCCGGGCCGGCCGGCCCGGTGATCTTCACTCCTGGAAGTGATGTGCGGCACGCCCGGGCAAGCGCTTTCTCCGTTTGTTTCCGGATAACCGCTGGGCACGGCTTGATCACCGATCAAATGGGATGAACTGCCTGGCCACAGCGCATTCTGCTCATTTGACAGTGCGCTGAGACCACAGATAGGAAGCAGCTTCCAGAGGTCGAGAGGTGCAGTGTGTACGAGCCGAACGTGGTCGGGGACTGGCAGGAGTACGACGAACATGCCGGCCTGCGCGTCCGCGTCCACCGTCTGGAACTGTCCGAGCCGCCCCGCGGCCGGGACGACGCCGCCGACGGGCTGACGTATTTCAGTCTGCGCGTCACGGTCGAGAACCGGGGCAGCCGGCATCTCGGCATCCATCTGGAGGACGGTCAGATCGACGTCCGGGTCGGTCCCGACGGCGAGAGTGCCTTCCTCGACTGGCGCAACTCCCAGTTCATCGAGGGCTTCGACGTCTATCCGCTGCGCCGGGTCACCGCCGTGCTGTACGCCGCCGGTCCCGAGGCCTCCCTGGGGCTGGTGGACGTCCAGGTCCAGCTGCGGGTCGAGGACGAGTGGACCGGCCGGCGGCTGTGGTCGGGCTCCATCGGCGGTCCCGCGGGGACCGCGGAGGCCCAGCAGGGCGCGGTGCGGGACAGCCTGGCGCACCAGGTGAGCGTGTTCCTGCGGGACCAGGCGGAGGAAGGCACCGCCTGATCCGGCGTCAGCGGCCGGGCGCCGCGGAGATCAGTGCGGGATGCCG
Source organism: Streptomyces sp. XY006 (assembly GCF_002237655.1). Lineage (GTDB taxonomy): Bacteria > Actinomycetota > Actinomycetes > Streptomycetales > Streptomycetaceae > Streptomyces > Streptomyces levis. The sequence goes on along the minus strand of NZ_NOKT01000011.1, from coordinate 238,454 downwards.
TCGATGATCTCGCGGGCGCCCTGACGCAGCAGGGCCACGGCGACCGAGGTGCCGAGCGTGGCCGGATCGAGCCGGCCCGCCCACTCGTGGGCGTTCAGCCGGGTCTTGCCGTCCGGGGTGAACACGCAGGCCCGCAGGGAGAGTTCACCGCCGCGGTCCACCCGCGCGAACCCGGCGATCGGGCTGTTGCAGTGCCCCTGCAGCACATGCAGGAACATGCGCTCGGCGGTGGTCTCCCGGTAGGTGTCCGGGTCGCCCAGACCGCTGACCGCGTCGATCAGGTCGGCGTCGTCCTCGCGGCACTGCAGCGCCAGCACGCCCGCGCCGATGGGCGGCATCATCGTCTCGGTCGAGAGGATCTCGCTGATGACGTCCGTCCGTCCGATGCGCTCCAGCCCGGAGACGGCGAGCAGCAGGGCGTCGGCCTCTCCCGCCGCCAGCTTCGCCAGCCGCCGGTTGGCGTTGCCCCGGAACGGCACGCACTCCAGATGCGGGTGCGTGGCGGCCAGTTGCGCGACCCGGCGCACCGACGAGGTGCCGATCCGGGTCCCGGCCGGCAGCTCGTCCAGGGTCAGCCCGCCGGGGTGGATCAGGGCGTCGCGGATGTCGTCCCGCTTGAGGAACGCGGCGAACACCGTGCCCGCCGGGAGCGGCCGGTCGGCGGGGACGTCCTTCACGCAGTGCACGGCGAGGTCGGCCTCGCCGGCCAGCAGCGCCGCGTCGACCTCCTTGGTGAACGCGCCCTTGCCCTCGACCTGGGACAGATCACCCAGCCACTTGTCGCCGGTGGTCTTCACCGGGACGACCTCGGTGCGCACTCCGGGATGGGCGGCGGCCAGCTCGGTCCGGACGCGCTCCACCTGAGCCAGGGCCATGGGGGAGTCGCGGGAGACGATGCGGATCAGTTCGGGGACGGACATGCCGACACGATAGACCCTCATGCGGGTGAGTCCGTGCCGTACCTCCCCCACCCGCCCGCCGGCGAGCGTCAGTTCGGGGCGAGCGGCTCGCTCGGCTCCCCTACGGACACGGGGACGCCACGGCGCCGTCCGGGGCGGCCAATCGGACGCGGGGCGGGTACCGGACCCGGCCGGGGGAGCTTGGCCCCCGGCCGGGCGGGGCGGGATCAGGCGTTCGGGTCGAAGGCGATGCCCGACGGCTTGGCCGAGGCCAGATGGCTCGCGAAACTCGCGTCCTTCAGGCCGAAGTTGGCGCTGCCGAAGTTGTACGACGTGAGCTTGTCGCGCACACCGGCCGGATAGCCGTTCCAGCCGACCAGCGGCGGGTACTGCCAGGTGCCCTTGTGGTTCTCCGGCGGCTCGTCGTTGGAGTTGGCCGCCCGGAAGCAGTGCGTGCTGATGCCGTCCTTGTGGTACACGATCTTCGGGTGCGTGCCCTCGAAGCGGACCGAGGACGCGGCGTGCACGGTGAACGAGCCGTGGTTGGACGTCGAGACGTACTTGACCTGGTTGTCCTGCACCCACACGGCGACGTGCTCGAAGTCGTGCCGGTGGCCGCCGATGCTGCTGCCCGGCAGGGCCTGGTCCTTCTCGAAGTACAGGGCGTACAGGATCGCGCACCAGCCGTTGTTGCACTTGTAGCGCGAGTAGCCGTTGGTGTTGTCCAGGTCGGAGGCGTCCCGGCAGTTGCCGTTCAGGGCGCCGGTCGGGTTGAGCCCGCCGTTGACGGCCCCGTCGGGGCCGATCGCGGCCGAGGAGTAGCAGCCGTCGGTGTCGTAGTCGTAGGCGGGCTGGTAGGTCCGCTCCAGCGCCTCCGCGTTGGCGGGCAGGGCCGGCGGCGGGGCGGCGAAGGCCGTGGCGGGGAAGGCGAGGACCAGGACGGCGGCACCGGCTGCCCCGGTGAGCCATCTCCTGCGCGATGCGAACGGGCGTGACGACACTGCGTCCTCCTCTTGGGCGCAGCCCAACGGCTGTGGGGGAAAGGGAGGTTCAGCTTCCAGGCTGAACGCGTCCATGCCAAGAGGGGCGGGAGGTCCCAACGGTGAATCGCAGCCCAATAGTTGGCGCCCGGAGCGCCGGTTCAGACCAGGTCGTCCGGGATGTCTGCCGCGGCCTCCTCGGGTGCGAGGTCCGGCCGCAGCCGCAGCCAGGACGGCTGGCGCAGCAGCCCCTCCCGGGTGCGGGTGCTGTAGCGGACCTCGCCGACCAGCCGGGGGACGACCCAGTGCGCGCCCGGGGCGCGCGGGGCCGGGTCGAAGGGGCAGGCGTCCGTCGCGGCGGCCGCCAGCAGCCCGGCCAGCTCGGTGCGCTCGGCCTCGCTCCAGCCGGTGCCCACGCTGCCGACGTAGCGCAGCCGTCCCGCGGCGCGCTGCCCGACCAGCACCGCGCCCGGCAGCCCGGTGAGCCGGCCCTTGCCCGGCTGCCAGCCGCCGACCAGGACGTCCTCGGTGAGCATGTTGCGGATCTTGATCCAGGCCCGGGAGCGCACGCCCGGCTCGTACACCGAGTCCAGCCGCTTGCAGACCAGGCCCTCCATGCCGTGCTCCCGGGTGGCGCGCAGGGCCTCCGCGCCGTGGCCGACGATCGCTGCCGGGGTCGACCAGGAGGGCCCGGCCAGGCCGAGGTCCTCCAGTGCCGCGCGGCGCCGCGCGTAGGGGAGCCGGAGCAGTGACCGGCCGGCCAGGTGCATCACGTCGAACAGCACGAGATGGACCGGCACCTCCGCCGCCCGTCGCGCGGCCCTCGCCGGGGCGTGGGCCAGGCCCATCCGGGACTGCAGCAACTGGAAGTTCGCACGGCCCTGGGCGTCCAGGGCCAGGATCTCGCCGTCCAGCACGGCGGGCGTGGCCCCGAGGGCGGTGCCCAGCGGGCCCAGCTCCGGGTAGGCGGCGGTGATCTCGTCCCCCGAGCGGGCCCGCAGCAGCACAGTGCCGTCACCGGGGAGGTACGCCACCACGCGCTGGCCGTCCTGCTTGGTCTCGTAGGCCCAGCGGGTGTCCTGCGCGGCGGGCGGCAGGGAGCCGGACGTGGCGAGCATGGGCGGGATCAGCGGCAGGTCCACGCGTTGAGTTCTCGACGGACCGGGGCGGGGTCACGCCCGGATGGCGCGTCTTTCCCCTGAACGGCGCTGACCGAAGCGGCGCGTCCCGGCGGCGAGGACCGGCGCCCCATTTACTTGAGTTAGGCAACGAGATGGTAAAGTCGGGCGTATGCCCACACCACCGCTGCCCGACCGTCCGTCGGCCGAAGTCGTCGAGATCGAGCGCGCGCTGACCAGGATCACCTACCTCAGCACGCGTGCCCGTCAGCACGACCGGCTGATGGCCCTGGCGGGCGTCCCGCTGGACCGGGCCGCGGTGGCGCTGCTGCGGCAGGTCGCCGACTCCGAGCCGCTGCGGCCGGGGGAGCTCGCGGCACGGCTGGGCGTGGAGGCCTCGCACGTCACGCGCACGGTGCAGCAGTTGCAGAAGTCCGGATACGTCACCCGCGTCCCCGACCCGGACGACCGCCGCGCCCAGCGCATCGAACTCACCGACGCCGGCCGGCAGGCCATCACCAAGGTCCGTGAGGCCGGCGTGCGCGGCATGCAGGTGGCCCTGTCGGACTGGTCGCCCGAGGAGCTGCGGCACCTCGCCACGCTGTTCCACCGCATGGTGGACGACTTCCTGGCACACGCGGTGGAGGAGGAGCCGGAGCCGCGGCCGGCCGGGACGAGCCCCCGACCGGAGTGAGGCGGCTTCGGTGTGAGCCGACTGTGGTGTGAGCCGACTGTGGTGTGAGGCGCGTTCGGTGTGAGCCGACTACGGTGTGAGCCGAGGTCGGCTCCGGCCTCCGTCACCGTGGCGCCGGGTCACGGGGGTCCGTCCGCTGCGCGGCCACGGCTCCCGGGGCGGCGGGTTCGCGCAGCCCGCACAGCAGCAGCCCTCCCACCGCGGGCAGGGCGATCAACGGCAGCAGCGCCGTCCGCAGGGAGGTCGCGTCGGCCAGCGCCCCGATCGCGGGCGCCGCGAGACCGCCCACGCTCACCGTCAGGCCCAGCGTCACCCCGCTCGCGGTGCCCGTCCGCCGGGGCAGGAAGTCCTGGCCCAGGGTGAGGTGCAGCGAGAACGGCACGTACAGGCCCGCGGACGTCAGCGCGGCGAACAGGTACACCGCCGGCCCGGGCACCAGGACCAGCCCGGCCACGGCCGGGACCGTCAGGGCGTACGACCTTCGGACCACGGCCAGCCGCCCGTACCGCTCGGCCAGCCTGCCCCCGGCGAGCGTCCCCACCGCGCCTCCGGCGTAGAGGACGAACAGCGCCGCCGTACCGGCCGCCTCCCCGCCGCCGGTGCGCTGCCGCACGTACAGCGAGACGAACGCCCCGAGGCCCACGAACACCACCGACCGGCAGACCACGGCCCCCGACAGCCGCAGGAAGGACGCCCAGTCGTCCCGGCCCGCGGCCACCGGCAGACCCGCACCCCTGATGCCGGAGCCGGCCGAGCGCACCGCCGTCGCGCACAGCACGGCGCCGAGCACGGCCGGGATCGCCAGCAGGGGAGAGGCGGGCAGGCCGCCCGCCGCCATGACGGCGAAGACCAGCAGGGGCGCCAGGGCGAAACCGGCGTTGCCGCCGAAGGAGAACCAGCTCATCCCCGTGTGCCGGCCGCCCGCCACCACCCGTGCCAACCGGGCGGCCTCCGGATGGTAGGCCGCCACGCCCAGGCCCGACAGCGCGACCACCGCCAGCGTCAGCGGGTAGGAGCCGGTCACCCCGCTCAGCGCGACGCCCGCGCCGGCCGTCAGCGCGCTCAGCGGCAGCAGCCACGGCATCGCCCACCGGTCGGTGAGCACCCCGAACAGCGGCTGCACGAGGGACGACAGCAGGGACGCCGCCAGGACGACACCCGACGCGGCGGCGTAGGAGTAGGCGCGCTCGGCGACGAAGTACGGCACCAGGGCCGCCACGGCCCCCTGGTAGACGTCCACGCAGGCGTGCCCGACGGACATCCGGGCGACGGGTCGGGTCGGTCGGCGGGGGTGGCGCCGGCCGCGGCCGGGGCTCAGGGGTGAGGTGGTCACCCGGGAATCGTCGTCCGCGCGCCGCCTGGCCCGCTTCCGATAATCTGCCGGACTGTGCCGAACATCCGCCACACCCCGACGGCGCCGACCCGGGCCCAGCGGCTCATGGCCGGCGACCGCATGGACGCCCACCGGCACGACGACCACCAGATCGTCTACGCGGGCTCCGGAGTCGTGGAGGTCAGCACCGAGGCCGGCACCTGGTTCGCCCCCGGCACCCGCGCCCTGTGGGTGCCGGCCGGTACCGTGCACGCCCACCGCGCCCACGGCCGTCTCGACCTGCACCTGGTGGGCCTGCCCGCACGCGACAACCCCCTCGGGCTGGACCACCCGGCCGTCCTCGCCGTCAGCCCCCTGCTGCGCGAGCTGATCCTCGCCTACACCCGGGACCCCGGCGACGACAGCCCAGAGCGGCGGCGGCTGCGGGCCGTGCTGTGCGACCAGTTGCGCCTCTCGCCCCAGCTGCCGCTGCGGCTGCCCACCCCCACCGACCCCCGGCTCGCCGCCGTCTGCGCGCTCGTGCACGCCGACCCGGCCGACGCGCGCACTCTCGCCGCGCTCGGTGCCGCCACCGGGGCCGGGGAGCGCACCCTCAGCCGCCTCTTCCGCGCCGAGTTCGGCATGACCTTCCCGCAGTGGCGCACCCAGTCGCGGCTCTACCACGCCCTGCGGATGCTGGCCGACGGCCTGCCCGTCACCACCGTCGCCCACCGTTGCGGCTGGTCCTCCGCCAGCGCGTTCATCGATGTCTTCCGCCGCTCGTTCGGCTACACGCCCGGCACCCATCACCGGCGTTCGCGGGGGCGGGGCGACTGACCTGACTACCGTCCAGTAATATCGCGCGGCAGGCCCCCCAAGGAGGAACCGTGCCCCGGTCCGACCGCTCGCCCCTGCTGCTCGCCGGCCTGCTGGCCACCGCGGGCGTCGCCCACTTCGCCGCCCCGCGCCCCTTCGACGCGATCGTCCCGGACGCTCTGCCGGGCAAGCCCCGGACCTGGACCTACGCCAGCGGCGCCGTGGAACTCGCCCTGGCCGCCGGTCTCGCGCTGCCCCGGACCCGCAGGACGGCCGCGCTGGCCACGGCCGCGTTCTTCGTCGGCGTGTTCCCCGCCAACGCGAAGATGGCCGCCGACTGGCGCCACCGCCCCACCCCGCAGAAGGCCGCCGCCTTCGGCCGGCTGCCCCTGCAGGTGCCCCTGGTGCTCTGGGCGCGCGGTGTCGCCCGGAACGCGCAGGGCCGGTCGTGAGCGCGCGCGTGGAGGCCGGGGACAAGGTCGACGACTTCACCCTGCCCGACGAGACCGGCACCGAACGCAGCCTGTCCGCACTGCTCGCCGAAGGGCCGGTCGTGCTCTTCTTCTACCCGGCCGCCCTCACCGCCGGCTGCACCGCCCAGGCCTGCCACTTCCGCGACCTCGCCGCCGAGTTCGCCGCCGCCGGCGCGCGGCCCGTCGGCATCAGCGGCGACGCCGTCGAACGGCAGCGCGAGTTCGCCGGACGGCACGCCCTCGGCATGCCGCTGCTCTCCGACGCCGACGGCACGGTCCGGGAACGGTTCGGTGTGAAGCGCGGCTTCTCCCTGGCCCCCACCAAGCGCACCACGTTCGTCATAGCGCAGGACTTCACCGTCCTGGACGTCATCCGCAGCGAGCTGCGGATGAACGCGCACGCCGACCGGGCGCTCGCCGCTCTCCAGCCCAACCGGAGCTGACCCCCTTCGCGCAGGCGGCGGCGCGGTTGATAGCGGACGGCAAAGGGACAATCCTGGACGGATGGAGGACGCCTCCGCCGCTGCGATCATCGACGCCCGCGGCATTGTGACGGGGTGGAGCGAGGGTGCCCGGCAGCTGACGGGCTATCCGCCCGCGGAAGCCGTGGGCCGGCCCGTACGGGAACTGCTCGCCGGGGACGTGCCGCCCGAGGCGGTGGCGGCCCGCTCGGGCACCGTCATGGTGCGCCACCGCGACGGCCACCCGGTCGCAGTCCGGGTCAGCGCGTGCGTCGTGACGGGGCGGGACGGCGAACCCGACGGCTACGTCGTCACCGCCGCGCGGCCCGGCCGGGCGGAGACCTCGCTGGCGGGTCGCGCGTTCCAGCAGGCGTCCCTGTCGATGTCCGTCTTCGACACCGGCCAGCGCTACCTGCGGCTGAACGAGGCCGCCTGCCAGGTCATGGGCGTATCGGAGGAGACCCTGCTCGGCCGGCACTTCCCCGAGACGGTGGAGGACGCGGAGCACAACCGGGGCTTCGACCGGCATCTGCGCCACGTCGTCGAGACGGGCCGGCCGCTGCGCTACGAGAGCTACGCCGGCGCACCCGCCCTGAACCGCGAGCACGCCTGGGTCACCGAGATGTGGCCGGTCCGGGACGCCGCCGGGGAACTCGTCGGCACCGCGCTGGCCGCGTTCGACAGCACCGAGCAGTACTGGGCCCGGCGGCGGCTGGCCCTGCTGAACGAGGCCGCGGCCGCCATCGGCACCACCCTGGACGTGGTGCGCACCGCCGAGGAAGTGGTCGGGGTCGTCGTGCCCCGGTTCGCCGACTTCGCGAGCGTGGACCTGTCCGACTGGGTCCTCGGCGCGGACGAGCCGCCGGCCGTGCCCGCCGAGGAGGTCTCCCTGCGCCGTGTCGCCCACGGCTCGGTCGTCGAGGGCACCCCGGAGGCCGCCGTCCACCTGGGTGACGCCGACGTCTACCCCTCCTTCTCACCCATCGCCCGGGCCATGCGGGAGGGCCGGGCCGTCGTCAGCCAGGCGGGGGAGCCGTCCTTCATGCGCTGGGTCGCCGAGCGCAACACGCGCGCCCCCGGCGGACGCCCCTACCGGGTGGGCGCGCACTCGATGATGGCGGTGCCGCTGCGGGCCCGCGGCACCACCCTCGGCGTCGCCGTCGCCGTGCGCATCCACCAGCCGGACGCCTACGGCGAGGACGACGCCGTCTTCGCCGAGGAACTCGCCAGCCGGGCCGCCGTCTGCGTCGACAACGCCCGCCGCTTCGCCCGCGAACGCACCACCGCCCTGACCCTCCAGCACAGCCTGCTCCCGAAGGGCCTGCCGGGCCAGGCCGCCGTCGAGGTCGCCCACCGCTATCTGCCCTCCGGCTCCGCGGCGGGCATCGGCGGCGACTGGTTCGACGTGATCCCGCTGTCCGGCAGCCGGGTGGCACTGGTCGTCGGTGACGTCGTCGGCCACGGCATCCCCTCCACGGCGACCATGGGCCGGCTGGTCACCGCCGTGCGCACCCTCGCCGACGTGGACCTGCCGCCGGACGAACTCCTCACCCACCTCGACGACCTGGTCACCCACCTCGCCTCCGGCGACCAGAGCGACGAGGTCCCCGAGCTCGGCGCCACCTGCCTCTACGCCGTCTACGACCCCGTCACACGCCGGCTGAGCCTGGCTGCCGCCGGGCACCCCGCCCCCGCCCTGGTGCTGCCCGACGGCTCCGCCCGGCTGATCCCCATGAGCGCGGGGCCCCCGCTGGGCGTCGGAGGGCTGCCGTTCGAGGCGACGGAGCTCCAGCTGCCCGAGGGCTCCGTCGTCGCCCTCTACACCGACGGGCTCGTCGAGGACCGCGACCGCGATGTCGACCACGCCACCGCCGAGCTGTGCCGCGCCCTGACCGTCCCCGCCGACTCGCTCGACGCGCTGTGCGACAGCGTGCTGAAGTCCGTCCTGCCGGAGGAGCCCGGCGACGACGTGGCGCTGCTGCTGGCCCGCACCCGGGCGCTCGGCACCGGGGAGGTCGCCACCTGGGACGTGGCACCGGATCCCGCGCAGGTGGCCGCCGCCCGGCAGGCCGCGACCGAACAGCTCACCGCGTGGGGCCTGGACGAGACGGCCTTCGTCACCGAGCTCGTCGTCAGCGAACTGGTCACCAACGCCATCCGGTACGGCGCACCGCCCATCCAGCTCCGGCTGATCCGCGACCGGACCCTCATCTGCGAGGTCTCCGACGGCAGTTCGACCTCTCCGCACCTGCGGCGGGCCCACCAGGACGACGAGGGCGGGCGCGGACTGCTGCTGGTCGCCCAGCTCACGCAGCGCTGGGGCAGCCGGCAGACCACGCGCGGCAAGACCATCTGGTGCGAACAGCCGCTCACCCCGCACTTCTGACCGCTCACCCCGCCGTGCCCGCCTCCGAGGCGACCTGGGCGAGGGTGCGGCCGGACGTCGCGGACCGGCCCCGGCGCGGATCGGGTGCACCGCGCCCGCCGCCGTCCCCGGCGCGCTCCTTCCTGCCTCGCGTGCCCAGGTGCCCGTCGGAATTCTCAGAACTCCTCGTGCACCTCGGGGTCACCGCCCACCCGCCGCCGCTCCCGGTCCGCGATCGCGGTCATCTCCTCGTCGCTCAGCTCGAAACCGAACACGTCGAGGTTGGCGCGCTGCCGCTCGGGGCTCGCCGACTTCGGGATGGGCACCGCGCCGAGCTGGGTGTGCCAGCGCAGCACGACCTGCCCGGCACTCACCCCGTGTGCCTCGGCGACGCGCGTCACGGCCGGGTCCTCCAGCAGGGGCGTGCCCCGGCCCAGCGGGCTCCAGCTCTCCGTGACGATGCCCTTGCCCGCGTGGAAGGCGCGCAGCTCCTCCTGCGGCAGGAACGGGTGCAGCTCGATCTGGTTGACGGAGGGCAGCACCCCGGTCTCCTTCTCCAGCCGCTCGATGTGCGCGGCCGTGAAGTTCGAGACGCCGATCGACCGCACGAGCCCGTCCTCGCGCAGCTTGATCATGGCCTTCCAGGAGTCGACGTACCGGTCCACGCGGGGCAGCGGCCAGTGGATCAGGTACAGGTCGACGTACTCCAGGCCGAGGCGGGCCCGGGACTCCTCGAAGGACGCCAGGGTCTCCGCGTAGCCGTGGTGGCGGCCCGGGAGCTTCGTCGTCACGACGATCTCCTCGCGCGGCACCACACCGGCGGCCACGGCCCGGCCGACCCCCGTCTCGTTGCGGTAGTTCGTCGCCGTGTCGATCAGGCGGTAGCCCGCCTCCAGAGCCGAGAGGACGGCCTGCTGTGCCTCGTCGTCGCCGAGCGGCCAGGTGCCCAGGCCCAGGGCGGGGAGCGTCGTACCGTCGTTCAGGGTGTGTGTCGGGATGCTGATCACCGTCGGACCTTCCCGTTGACTGTGTCGTCCCTCCAGCGTCACGGATAGGGTGAGCAATGATCAACCGGACGGCTGGGGGACGAGGGCGGCGGACGGCATGGGCGGTGCCGAGGAGAAGACGGCGGCGGGACCGGGACGACCCACCTCACGGGACGTCGCCCGGCTCGCCGGTGTGTCGCACACCGCGGTGTCGTTCGTGTTCAACGGCCGGGCCGACGGCAACCTCTCGCCCGCCACGCAGGAGCGCATCCGCCAGGCCGCCGCCCGGCTCGGCTACCGGCCCGACCCCGTCGCGCGCGGCCTGCGCAGCCGCCGTACGGCCGTGATCGGACTGGTCACCGACGAGATCGCCTCCTCGCCCTTCGCCGGGCGGCTGCTGCGCGGCGCCATGGACACCGCCTGGGCCGGCGAGCACCTGGTCCTCACCGTCGACTCCGGCGGCGACCCGGCCAAGGAGGACGCGGCGGTCGCCGAACTCCTCGACCGGCGGGTCGACGGCATCATCTACGCGGCCATGTCCCTGCGCCGCGTCCGCGTCCCCGAGGGCCTGCACCGCACCCACTCCGTGCTGGCCAACTGCCTGCCCGAGGACGACTCGCTGCCCGCCGTGGTCCCCGCCGAACGGGCCGGCGGCCGGACGGCGGCCCGGCTGCTGCTGGAACAGGGGCACCGGCGGGTCGCGCTCGTCGGCGGGCAGGACGACATCGCCTCCGTGGAACGGCTGCGCGGCTTCCGTGACGCGCTGCGCGCCGAGGGCATCACCGTGCCGAGGGACTGGGTCGTGCGCACGGGCGGGGAGATCTCCGGCGGGTACGAGGGCGCCACGCGGCTGCTCGACGGGACACCGGCCGAGCGCCGCCCCACCGGGATCTTCGCGTACAACGACCGGGTCGCGGCGGGCGTCCTGCACGCCGCGACCCGGCTCGGGATCTCCGTCCCCGGTGACCTGTCGGTCGTGGGCTACGACGACCAGGAGCACATGGCCGCGCATCTCGCGCCGCCCCTGACCACCGTCGCCCTGCCCCACCGGGCGATGGGGGAGACCGCGGCGCGGCTGCTGCTGGACGCGATCGCCACCGGCCGGACGCCGCCCGCCACCGTGCGGCGCCTGGCCTGCCCGGTGATCAGCCGCGCGTCGGTGGGACCAGCTCCCATCCGGTGACGGCCGCGCCTGATCCGGTCACGTCCAACTGCCTGACGTCGTCGGCTCGTTCGTAGACGCGCTCGGTGACCATGGCCCGGTCGCCGAGAAACAGCTCGTACAGGGAGCCGTCGACCAGGACGCGTACCGCCAGCTCCGCCCCCCGCGGCACGGGCACGACGACCGGCGCTGCGGCCGCCTGGCGCGGCCAGGCGTCCCGGTCCAGCGTCACCGTGCCCTCCTGCGGATCCAGCACGACCGTCAGCTCGGCGCCCGAGGCCGAGCGCAGCAGGCTCACGGTGGTCCGTGCGCGTGCGGAGACGGTCAGGTCGTAGGCCGCGGGCAGCGGGGTTGGGCCGGGCACGGTGACGAACGGCTCGTCGGCGCGCAGCCGGTCCAGCTCCGGGGCCGGGCTCACCCGCAGCGCCCCGTCCGGGTGGACGCCGACGACGCGGGGAGCGGTGAGGACACCGGCCCAGTCGGCGTCGCGCTGCTCCCGGGCCTCCCAGGACCAGCCCCACATCAGGGCGCGGTCCGGTTCCTGGAGCACGGCCGGGGCGTAGAAGTCGCGGCCGTGGTCGAGCCGGCCGCCCGCGCGCGCCGAGAAGCGCGGACCCGCCTCCAGACGGCCCGTCAGATACCCGGTGGTCCACGGACGCCCGTCCCACAGCGACACGACCAGCACCCACTCGCCCCCGCCGGCCGCGTACAGCTGCGGGCACTCCCAGCCGGTGGCCCGGTCCCCGAACGCCGCCCGGGCGGCCGGGTCGTGGCCGTCCAGGAGCACCCCGGCGAACCGCCAGTCGGTCAGGTCGTCGCAGTCGTACAGCAGCACCGACGGGGTGCCGTCGGCGTGCCCCGCGCCCACCAGCGCCCGGCGCCGCCCCTCGTGCCGGAAGACGAACGGGTCGCGGAACATCACCACGTCCAGGCCCTCCGGCGGACCGGCGACCACCGGCGCGGGCAGCGGGACCCACTCGGTCAGCAGCGGGTCGTCCGGGTCGGCCGCCCGGGCCAGGCAGATCGTGCCGAGCCCGGCGTGGTGCCGGTCGACGCCGGTGTAGACGGCCGTCGGCACGCCCCTGTCGTCGACCGTGCAGCCGGACCAGCAGCCCGCCTCGTCCGGCCCGCCCGGGGTCGGGGTGAGCGCGACCGGGTGGTGTTCCCAGTGGGCGAGGTCGGGGCTGGAGGCGTGGCCCCAGTGGACGTTGGCGTGCACCGGGGCGTCGGGGTTGTGCTGGTAGAAGAGGTGGTAGCGGCCGCGCCAGCGGAACGGCCCGTTGGGGTCGTTCATCCAGTGGGCGGGCGGGCGGACCCGGAAGCGCGGGGCGTGCGGGTCCTGCGGGGGAGCGGCGAGGCTCAACGGTTGACTCCAGCGGAGGTGATGCCCTCACGCAGAGGGCGCTGGCCGACGACGAACACGGCGACGGCGGGGATCATGGACAGCACGACACCGGCGAGCACCACCGAGATGGAGCCGGTGCCGAGGTTGCCCTGGAGGGAGACCAGCCCCAGCGGCAACGTGTAGTTCTGGCCCGACGTCTCCAGGATCAGCGGCCGGAAGAACTCGTTCCAGTGGTAGTTGAAGGCCAGGACGCCGACGATCGCGAGGCCGGGCGCGGCCAGCGGGGCGTACACGGACCGGAAGGTCCGCCACGGCCCGGCCCCGTCCAGCATCGCCGCCTCGCCCAGGTCCTTGGGCATGCCCAGGAAGTACTGCCGCATCAGGAACGTGCCGAAGGCGGTGGGGAACGCCGGGATGATCAGACCGAGCAGGGTGTCGGTCAGGCTCATCGACTTCAGCACCAGGAACACCGGCACGATGGTGACCTGCAACGGCACCATCATCGTCGCCAGGACCAGGCCGAACAGCGGCTTCTTGAAGCGGAACTCCAGCCGGGCGAAGGCGTATCCGGCCAGGCCCGCCGTGATCATCTGGCCGGCCGCGATCAGGCCCGTGACCAGCGTGGAGTTCAGCGCCAGCAGCCAGACGTCGATCTGGTCGAACACCCCGCGGTACGCCTCCGTGGAGGGGTTCGCCGGGATCAGGCTCGGCGGCAGGTCGAACGCCTCGGCGGGCGTGCGCAGCGAGGTGGAGACCGTCCACACCACCGGGCCGAGGGTGAGCAGCGCGCACACGGCCAGCCCGGCGATGCGCGCCCAGGGCGCCAGCCCGTGCCGCAGGCGGCCGGAGGACAGGGTTGCTTGACTCATGACAGGACTCACCCGGCTCACTGGTAGTGGACGAAACGCCGGCTGAGCCGGAACTGCAGGGCGGTGACCGCCATGATCAGGACGAACAGCAGCACGCCCACCGCGGACGCCTCACCGAAGCGCAGCTGCTCGAAGGCGGTCTCGTAGATCACCATCACGACCGTGCGTGTGGAGTCGCCCGGGCCGCCGTTGGTGAGGACGTAGGGCTGCTCGAAGACCTGGAGCGCGTTGATGATGCCGACGACGGAGGCGACCAGCAGGGTCGGCGACAGCAGCGGCAGGGTGACGGTCAGGTGCTTGCGCAGACCCGTCGCGCCGTCCAGGGCGGCGGCCTCGTGGATCTCCTTCGGGATGTTGTTCAGGCCGCCGACGAACAGCAGGAACGAGAAGCCGAACTGCTGCCAGACGTAGACCAGGACGACCGTCGCCATGGCCGCGTTCTCCGACGTCAGCCAGGGCACGGGGGCGACGCCGACGAGGCCGAGCAGCCAGTTGATCACCCCGAAGTCCTGGTTGAACAGGTACTTCATCACCACCGAGATCGACGCGGCGGACAGCACCAGCGGGAAGAAGAACGCCGAGCGGAACACCGACCGCAGCCACACCGGCATGCGCCCGTTCACGGCCAGCGCGAGGGTGAGCGCGACGAGCAGTTGCAGCGCCACCGCGAACACCATGAACACCAGCGTGTTGCGGAAGGACACCAGCACGGTCTCGTCGCCCAGCACCTCGCCGTAGGCGGAGAGTCCCGCGTACGACGGGGAGTCGATCACGTTCCAGTGGAAGAGGCTCAAGCCCACCGAGCCGGCGATCGGGACGACCGTGAAGACGACGATGCCGACGATCGTCGGGGCCAGGAACAGCGTGGCGAGCAGCCGGGTGCCGCGGTCACGGGCCGGGGGACGCCTCGGCGCGGGGGGCGGGGACGGCTCGGGGCGCGCGGCCCGGGCGGGCGGGATCCGGGTGTTCGTCATACCTCACGCTCCATGGCCTTCTCCAGATCGCCCTGCATCCGGCGCAGCGCGGGACGCACCGAGCGCGGCGAGGCCAGCGCCGTGCCCGTGTGCTTCAGCAGCACCTGCTCGACCTCGGCGACCTGCGGCGGTGCCGGGATCGGCCCGGTGTCGGGGAAGCGGTCGAGGGTGTCGTAGAAGACCGGCCAGTGCGCCGGTCCGGTCTTCGCGTAGCGGTCGGCGGTGAGCAGTGAGCGGCGGGCCGGGGTCGTCTGGTTCGTGGCGAACAGCCGCTCCAGGGTGTCCCTGCGGGCGGCGTACTTGATGAACTCCCACGCCTCGTCCTGCATCGCCGAGGTGCGCAGCAGCGCGTAGCCCGCCGCGCCGTACTGCATGCGCTGGGTGCGCCAGCGCGGGAAGTACTGGACGTCGAAGCCGTCGCGCTCCATGCCGGCCAGATGCAGGCCGCCCGCCCAGAAGCCGCCGGCCGGGGTGACCCCGACCCGGCCCGTGGAGAACACGCCGATGAGGTTCTGGCCGTTGCCGCCCTCGGGGCGGGTGCACAGGCCGTCCTGGATGAGGGAGGCCAGATAGTCGTAGACCTCCTCCACCCGGTCGTGCGTGGCCTGGGGCGTCGTCCAGCGGAAGCCGCCGCCGCGGCCCGCGCGCTGCCCGGCCGGGTAGAAGCCGTCCCACAGCCACTGTCCGCCGGGCGCCTTGGACTCGGCGAGCAGATTGGTGTCGTTGGCGAACAGCCAGGGCACGACGCCGCCCCAGAGCCGGTTGGTCCAGAAGTACGGCGTGAAGCGCGCGCCGCCCGTCCTCTTCATGTCCCGCAGCAGCGCCGTGAAGTCGTCGCGGGTCCAGTCGGCCGGCGGGAACGCGGCGCCCGCCCGCGTCAGCACCTGCCGGTTGAAGTACATGTCGGCCGCGTTGAACTCCACCGGGAGCTGGTACAGGCTGCCCTCGTACATCATCGACTCCACCAGCGAGGGGTGGACGTCCGCGAAGTACTCCTTCAGCTCGGCGGCGTCCCGCTTCACCCACCTGTCCAGGGCCACACCGAGGCGTTGGGCGAACAGCTGCACGCCCTCGGTGGCGACGTAGACGAGGTCGGGGGCGGTACCGGCGGCGACCTGGGTGAGGATCTTCGCGAAGAAGTCCGACCAGTCGACGGCCTGGACCGCGTTGATCCGCAGCTTGATGTCGGGGTGCAGCTCGGCGAAGCCCTCCTGGAGCGTGCGGATGGCCTCCGGCCCGTAGGCGGGGCCCAGCGTGGCGACGACGAGGGAGCCGTCGTCCCGGCCGGGGATGTCGGCTCCGGTGAGCCGGTCCCAGCTCGCGGCGGTGCCGGCCAGGGCGGCGGCCCCCGCGCCGTAGGCTCCGTACCGCAGCAGGGCCCGGCGGGTGAGGTGCGAGTCGGTCATCGTGTCAGGGGCCTAACTCGTGTTAGCCGTGGGTTGATGCCCCAGATGATGTGAGCGCGGCGGAGACCTGTCAAGGCGTGCGACCGCTTGACCTTTAACGAGTTAGGTCCGAAAGTCCTGATCCCATGAGCCACCGTTTCCGACGAGAGGGACGAGGTCTGTGATGGGCGGGATCACCAGGAGAGCGCTGTTCGCCGGGCCGGCCGCGGGAGCCGCCGGAGCCCTGCTGCCCGCGGCGGGCCCGGCCGCGGCCAAGCCCCGCACGGTGGGCGCGAGCTACCGCGCCGCGTACCACTTCACCGTGCCCGGGCAGTGGAAGAACGATCCGCAGCGCCCGGTCTGGATCGACGGGCGGTATCACTACTACTACCTGCACAACGCCGACTACCTCGCCGGTGAGATCGGCACCGCCTGGCGGCTGGCCACGAGCCGTGACCTGGTCTCCTTCACCGACCGGGGGATCGCCGTGCCCAAGGACACGACCCCCAACGGCGACGTCTGGTCGGGCTCGGCGGTGGTCGACAGCGGGAACACGGCGGGCTTCGGGGCGGGCGCCGTGGTGGTCCTGGCGACGATGTCCCCGCAGGACGGCCCGGCCGACCAGGCGCAGTACCTGTACTACTCCACCGACGGCGGCCGCACGTTCGCCCCGTACGGCACCGACCCGGTGCTGCCCAACCCCGGCGTGCGCGACTTCCGCGATCCGAAGGTGATCCGCGACGAGGAACGCGGCCGGTGGGTGATGACCCTCGCCGAGCACGACAAGGTCGGCTTCTACACCTCCGCCGACCTCAAGTCCTGGACCTACACGAGCGGTTTCGTGCGCGGCGGCATCGGGGTGCTGGAGTGCCCCGACCTGTTCCGGATCCGGGCCGCGGACGGCACGGTGAAGTGGGTGCTGGGCGTGAGCGCCAACGGCAAGGGCGCCGGGCTGCCGAACACCTACGCGTACTGGACGGGCACCTTCGACGGCACCGCCTTCACCGCCGACGCGGCCGCTCCGCAGTGGCTCGACCACGGCTGGGACTGGTACGGGGCCGTCACCTTCGACCGGCACGCCGCCGACGGCACGGTCGACGACAGCACCCGGTACGCGATCGGCTGGCTCAACAACTGGGACTACGCCCACATCACGCCCACCATCGACAGCGACGGCTTCAACGGCACGGACTCGATCGTCCGGGAGGTGACCCTGAAGCGTGGGGGCGACGGCGCGTACCACCTGTCGTCCCGGCCGGTCGCCGCGCTCGAGAGGTACGTCTCGCGCACGGTGCGGCTCGGCGACCTGGCGGTGGAGGGCACCCGGATCCTCGGCCACCGCGGCACCGCCTACGAAGTGAGCTGCGAGATCACCTGGGAGCAGCTCGCGGGCGCCGGACTGCAGCTCAGGCGCTCCCCGGACGGGGTGCGGCACATCGACGCGGGGTTCCACCGGGACTACGCGTTCCTCAACCGCGGACCCTCGGTGTCGCCCGACATGACCGGCCGCTTCCAGGAGAGCCGCAGCCCCTTCGACCCGGCCCGGCGCACGGTACGGCTGCGGATCCTGGTGGACCGCACGTCCGTGGAGATGTTCGTGGACGACGGCCGGTACACGCACTCGTCCGCGGCCTTCCCCTACCTGGTGGACACCGGGCTCGCGCTGTTCACCATGGAGGGCAGGGCGGTGTTCCGGGACGTGGTGATCCGGGAGTTCACCGTGTGAGGCGGTGTCGCCACCGGCGGGGATCGCTGTCACGATCTTCGGGACGGACCTGGCCCACGACCAGCGGAGTGCGCATGACGACGGACAGCCGGACGACGGACGAGGCGGTGCCGGACGCGGGGCTGGAGGTGAAGCCGGTCGCCGGGTACATCGGCGCCGAAATCCACGGCGTCGACCTGGCCGGCGACCTCGACGACACCGTCGTCGCCGCGATCAGGGCGGCGGTGCTGCGGTGGAAGGTCGTGTTCTTCCGCGGCCAGCGGCTGGACCACGCCGGGCACGTGGCGTTCGCGCGGCGGTTCGGGGAGCCGGTGGTGCTGCCGCGCCGCGGCAGGGCCTCACCGCCGGACTTCCCGGAGATCGAGACGACCGCCGACCGGCTGGAGCTGGGCGGACGGTTCGGCATGGAGCACGACGAGTGGCTGCGGCGGCGCCGCCACACCCTGCTGCGCGGCTGGCACTGCGACCACGGCGCCCGCGTCGACCCGCCCGCCGCGACGATCCTGCGCGCCGAGACCGTCCCGCCCTACGGGGGCGACACCACCTGGGCGAACCTGGCGGCCGCCTACGCCGGGCTCTCGGCGCCGCTGCGGGCGTTCGCCGACGGGATGCGTGCCGAGCACCGGCTCGGCGTCGGCTACCAGCCCCGGCCCGGCGACGACGCCTACGTCCGACACCTGCTGGACCGCCAGGTCGCCTCGCTGCACCCGCTGGTGCGTGTCCACCCCGAGACGGGCGAGCGGATCCTGTACGTCAACGGCTACTACGTCGAGCAGATCGCCGGCCTCTCCCGGCCCGAGAGCGGCGCGATCCTGGAGCTGCTGCTGGAGCAGGCGGTCCGGCCCGAGTACACCGTCCGGTTCCGCTGGGAGCCGGGCAGCGTGGCGTTCTGGGACAACCGCGCCACCATGCACCTGGCCCCGGGCGACACCGGCCACCTCGACCATCCGCGGATCATGCACCGCGTGATGCTCGCCGGGGACGTGCCGGCCGGGGTGGACGGCACGCCGTCGGAGGCGATCACCGGGAGCGAGCCCGGGCGCTGGTGACGCCTCGGACGGCAGGGCGCGTCAGCCGGCAGGGCGCCAGCCCAGCGCCGGGGCGAGCTTCGTCGCCATGTCGGTGAGGATCTGCACATAGTCCTCGTGCTCGAAGGTGAACGGCAGCGCGAACGCCACCTCCTCCACCTCCCGGAACCCGGCGTGCGCCTGCAGCCGCTCGGCGAGCTCCGCCGAGGTGCCCACCAGGTCCGGCGCGAACAGCAGCCGCGCCGGGCCCTGTGGCTCCGCGGTGCGCGGGGTGCGCCGCTCGGCGTACTCCGCGTACGGGGCCCGCTGTCCGGGCGAGGCGGAGTCCGTCGGGATCACCACCAGGCCCTGCGAGACCCGGGCGGCCTCGCCGTCGGGGTGGGCGGCCCGGAAGGCGCGGATCTGGGCCGCCTGAATCTCCGCGAAGTCCCAGGGCCCCTCGGGCTTCTCCGCCTTCACGACGCTGCTGGTGAGGAGGTTCATGCCGTGCTCGCCCGCCCACCGGGCCGAGCGCAGGCTGCCGCCGCCGTACCACAGGCGCCGGCCGAGACCGGCGGAGTGCGGCTGCACCCGGTCCGAAAAGGTCTCGAAACCCTCCACACCGCTGAAGTCCGTCGCCGGCTCGCCCCGCACGAAGCGCAGCAGCCGCTCCACCCGCCCGTACCCGAAGTCCTCGGCGTCGGCCGTGTCCGGGTAGAGGGCGCCCCTGACCTCGTCGAAATGCATCGGCGGGCCCACGCTCACACCGGGGTTGAGACGCCCGCCGGACAGCAGGTCGACGGTGGCCAGGTCCTCCGCCAGCCGCAGCGGGTTCTCCCAGCCGAGCGGGGTGACGGCCGTGCCGAGCTCGATGCGGCGGGTGCGCTGCGTGGCCGCGGCCAGGACGGCGACGGGGGAGGAGATGCCGTACTGGAGGTGGCGGTGGCGCACCCACGCGCTGTCGAAGCCGAGCCGCTCGCCCAGCTCGATGATCTCCAGCGTCGACTCGTGCCCCCGGCGCGGATCCCGCTCGTCGAACAGGCCGATGGTCAGGAAACCCAGCTTGCGCAGCGGTCGCGGAGTCGGTGGCACGGGCCCTCCCTCATCGAACCTTCCATGTGTCCGGCTGTGCCAACCCGGCGGTGGCTCTCCCTGTTCCCGTCCGGCGAGGTCAGCGCAGCGGGATCGTCACCTCGTCCTCGACCGGCGGGTCGAGTTCCTGGGCGCGGTTGCCGGTGGCCGCGTAGCAGCGCAGCCGGACCGACTCCGGCGAGACGTCCAGCCGCAGGAAGCACTTGAAGAACGGCGGGCTGTACGTGGCCGAGCTCGGCGAGAACAACGACGTGTAGATCTTCCGCACCGGCAGCCGGAACCGTCTGGCCTTGTCGGGGCGGCTGCCGGTGCCGAGCAGCCCCGCGACCAGCCGGGCCCGCCGGGTGACGCGGGCCGGTGTTCCCGGGGTGCGCGCGGGCCGGATGCCGAGCCGCTCGGCGATCAAGGCCGTCGCCTCCGCCTCGGTGAGCGTGAAGAAGCGGCGCAGCCGCAGCCGGCGGCCGTAGAGCCGGCTGTAGAACGCCAGGGAGTCGCCGCGCAGCGGATAGCAGCGGAAGTCGTCCTCGGTGACGCCGGCGACGTCGACGCGCGGGATGGTGTGGGTGGCGTGCATGAACGCCCCGCCGCCGCCCGCCACGACGTACTGGAGCGTGCGCCCGTCGTCCAGCCGGACGGGATAGCGCTGGTAGTTGTGGATGTCGCCGCCGATCGCCGCCACGTAGTGGTGCGCCGGATCGCGGACGATGTCGTCGACGGTGCCGCCGCCCTCGATCGCGCACGGCTCGTGCCGGCCGTCCACGTACAGCGGCGAACCGGTGACCAGGATCTTCGGGCGGGGCCCCGCGGAGACCTCGCGCAGCCAGGCGCCCTGCGCGGCGTCGACGGTGCCGAGCAGACCGGTGTCGATGCCGACGATCCGGACCGGCCCGGCGTCGATCGCCCAGTACGGCCCCGGCTGGACGGCCTGCTGGGCGGGGGCCGGACGCAGCGCGCGGGCCTCGGCCAGGTGCTCGCCGTCGCCCGGACGCGGCCGGTGCCACAGCAGCGACCGCAGCCAGGCCCGGGTCAGCGGGCGCGGCCGGTCCTCGGGCGGCAGGGGCGGGGCGTCGCCGCAGAAGACCCGCATGAACCCGCCGAGGTCCTCGTACCAGTCGTGGTTGCCCGGAATCGCGTAGATCGGCGCCGGGTAGTCGCGGTACGGGCGGAAGAACTTGGGGCCGTAGTCGTCCGCGCTGCCCACCGGGTAGATCACGTCACTGGCGAGGACCGCGAAGCGGGTGTCCCCGCCGGCTTTCAGCAGGCCCGGCACGACGGCGTACTGGGGATCGTCGCCCTCGCCGGTGTCGCCGATGACCAGGAAGGAGAACCGGTCCGGGTCGTCGCGGCGGACGACCTTGTCGGCCGGTGCCCCGGCGGCCTCGCGCTGCGCCACCCAGCGGGCCCGCATCCGGCCGGTGGGGTCCCCGAACCAGGAGGCCAGCACGCCGTTGCGGGCCGCCCACAGCATGCGCGGGTCCAGCCAGGAGATCTTCTCGGTGCGCTGCGGCAACAGCCGCTGATACGCGCCGCGTTGGGCGGAGCCCCAGCCGGCGCCTTCGGGGGTGTCACGTGAGGAGTCGGGCACCGGTGCACCGTAACAACCGGGCGGGACAAGGCAGTCGGGGGGTTCTCACCGCCCGCGCGGCGGCGGGGCCGGCCGGTGCCACGAAGGGCGCGAGGGCGCGGCGGAGGCGGCGGCCGGAGTGCCGGGGCCGGGTGCGGCCGGGCGCTCGCCCAGCACCAGCAGCGGATCGAACATCACCACGGCGGCGGCCAGCAGCAGGAAGACGACCGGCCCCAGCAGCATCGGCAGCAGCAACGACATCGGCGACTCGCCGGCCCACGTCCCGCCCGTGGTGTCGTGCACATGGACCCGGACGGCGGCCATGCCCGTGTAGTGCATCCCGGACACCGCGATGCCCATCACCAGGCTCGCGCCGAGACTCGTGCCCATGCCCCGGACCGTGACGGCCGACCAGAGGGCGGCGGTCGCGGCGGCGATCGCGATCAGCACCGACAGCGTGACGCCCCACGGGTCGTAGCGGACGTCGCCGTTCAGCCGCATCGCCGCCATGCCCAGGTAGTGCATCCCGGCGATCCCGAGGCCGGTGACGCTCCCCGCCACCGCCAGGGTGCGCGCGCCCGGGCCGCGGTGGCCGACGGTGAACACCCCGGCGCCGACCACGACGACGGCCACGACGAGACTGAGCACCGTCGTGGCCGTGTCGTACCGGACCCGGGTCTCCTCCACGTGGAAGCCGATCATGGCGATGAAGTGCATCGTCCAGATGCCGCACCCGATGGCGGCGGATCCCAGGGCCAGCCAGCCCGCCTTCCACGACCGCGCGCCGAGCAGCGAGCGCACGATGCACCGCAGGCCCAGCGCCCCTCCCAGACAGGCCATCAGATAGGCCGCGACCGGGGTCACCGCACCGTAGCGGAACCCCTCGACCGTGCCGTCCATGCGCCAACTCCCCCCAGAGTCACGGCTGCTGTCCCGCAAGGTCTACGCGCAGGGACCCCGCGGAGCAAGCCCTTGCCGCCGGCCGGGCGCTCGATCCCGGGCTCTCACACGGCGAAAGGGGTCAGAAGGTGCGCTTCAGCAGGTCCAGCAGCGCCGCCCAGTGCCGCCGGTCGCCCTCCTCGTGGTAGGCCGCCGTGTCGGCCTGGGTGAAACCGTGCGGCGCGCCGGTGTACACCTCGCAGCGGTGCCGCACGCCCGCCGCGGTCAGGGCCTCCTCCAGACGCTCGATCTGCTCCGGCGGCAGCGACGGGTCCTGGTCGGCATGGCCGAAGTACAGCTCGGCGGTGACCTTGCCGGCCACCAGGTGCGGGCTGTCGGGCGTGTCCGTCGCCAGCCGCCCGCCGTGGAAACCGGCCGCCGCCGCGACCCGCTCCGGGTAGGTGCCCGCGGTCAGCAGCGACAGCCGGGCGCCCATGCAGTAGCCGGTCAGCGCCACCGGACCGCCGGCCGCCACGGGCGACTCGGCCAGCCAGCGCAGATACGCACCGGTGTCCCGCATCGCCAGCTCGTCCGTCAGGGTCCGCATGACCGGCGTGATCCGCTCGAACACCCCCGGACGTGCTCCGGGATCGATGAACTCGGGCAGGTCGAACAGCGGGGCGCGTCCGGCGCGGTGGAACAGGTTGGGCACCAGCACCGTGTACCCCTCGCCGGCCAGCCGGTCCGCCATGGACCGCAGGTTCGGACGCAGGCCGAAGGCGTCCATGAAGACCAGGACGGCCGGGTGGGCGGCCCCGTCGTCCGGGTGGGCCAGGTAGGCGTCGGCGGTGCCGTCCCCGGTGGGGATGTCGACGTCGGTTCCCTGTACGGCGGTCATGACTGCGCTGCCTCTCTGCGGGGTGGGGTGGGGGCCGGGAACCCGTCCGCGTGACCGGGCGGATCCCCGCCATCGTGGCACGGCGTTCCCGGGGCCTTCCCCCCGCCCCCGGCCCGACTGCCCGCGCCTGAACGGCCCTTGGGGCGCCCTTTACTCGAACCGTGAGGTGTCGCCCGCGCCCCGCCGCACGATCTCGGCCTCCCCGCCGGAGAAGTCGACGACCGTCGTCGGCTCGGTGCCGCACTCACCGGAGTCGACCACCGCGTCCAGGACGTGGTCGAGCTCGTCCTTGATCTCCCAGCCCTGCGTCATCGGCTCGTCCTGGCCGGGCAGCAGCAGGGTGCTGGACAGCAGCGGCTCGCCGAGCTCGGCCAGCAGGGCCTGGGTGACGACGTGGTCGGGGATCCGCACCCCGACGGTCTTCTTCTTGGGGTGCTGCAGCATGCGCGGCACCTCCCGGGTCGCGGGCAGGATGAACGTGTAGCTGCCGGGCGTCGACGCCTTGATCGCGCGGAACACGTCGTTGTCGATGCGCACGAACTGGCCGAGCTGCGCGAAGTCCTGGCACACGAGAGTGAAGTGGTGCCGGTCGTCGAGCTTGCGGATCGCGCGGATGCGGTCGATGCCGTCCCGGCTGCCCAGGCGGCAGCCCAGTGCGTAACAGGAGTCCGTGGGGTAGGCGACAAGGGCGTCCGCGCGGATGCTGTCGGCGATCTGGCCGATGGTGCGCGGCTGGGGGTTGTCGGGGTGCACGTCGTAGTACTTCGCCATCCGCCGAGCTTATGCCGCCCGGGCGGGCCGGTGACGCAGCGCGGGGTGCCGGGCCCGCGGACGAGGACCGGGGGACGGCTGAGGTAACGTCCCCGACCGGTGCGCCGGAGGCGGTGCGAGGAGGGAGGGGAAGGCCGAAATGGCTGGCCGAGAGGACACAGACCGGCAGCGGGGGACGCGGCCCGGGGCGAATCCGGCGTGGGCGCGGGAACTGCTGGAGCACCTGCGGCCGGCCGGACGCGACGTGCACCGGGTCGTCGCGTGGCTCGCCGGCGCCGTGGAGGGGTCGGTGGCCCTGCGGGACGCCGCCGGGAACCTCGTCGCCGGAACCCGGCTCCCCCTCGACGAGGACCTGGTCACGGAGATTGCCGCCGGCCGGATCGCCTCCGCCGCCTGGCAGACCGGGGAGGAGCACCTGCGCCTGGTGCGGGTGGAACACCCCACGGACGCCTGCGTGCTGGCCGTCTCCCGGCCCGCCCCGTTCGACCGGCGGGCCTCCGACGTCGTCACGCACACCGCCCAGGTGATCGAGCTGCTGCTGACGGCCCACGACTCGGCCGCCGCCGGGCACCGGCTCCGGCGCGCCACCTCCGACCTGCGCCTGGCCATCCTGCAGCTGCTGATGGTCGAGGACACCGTCGCCGCCCGCCGCGTCGCGGCCGGACTGTGGCCCGGACTCCTCGACGCCGACACCGCGTGCGTGTACGTCGTCGAGTCCGACCCCGCCGCCCGCGACCGCATCGTCGAGGACTGCCTCGACCACACCAGGGAGAACGCCCTGGTGGTGCGGTGCCCGGCGATGGACGGGCACGTGATCGTCGTCGGCCCCCGCGAGACCACCGGCGACGCGCTGAAGGCGCTGGTCGGACGGCACCGGGACACCTATCTCGGCGGCAGCGTCCGGCAGAGCCTGGCCCGGACCGCCACCGCCTACGGGCAGGCCGTCAGCGCCCTCGCCGTCGCGCACGTCCGGCCCGACAAGACGGCCGTGTACACCGAGCGCACCCATCCCGAACGCCTGATGGACCCGGCGGCGCTGCGCACCTGGACGGCCCGCCTGCTCCGCCCGCTCGACACCCTGCCGCACCACACGCGGGCCGAGCTTCTCGCCACCAGCCGCCTCGGCCTGGAGTTCACCGCGGTCGCCGCCGCCAAGGTCCTCGGCGTC
Organism: Streptomyces sp. XY006; assembly: GCF_002237655.1. Classification (GTDB taxonomy): domain Bacteria; phylum Actinomycetota; class Actinomycetes; order Streptomycetales; family Streptomycetaceae; genus Streptomyces; species Streptomyces levis. The sequence continues at coordinate 213,510 of NZ_NOKT01000011.1, read as the reverse complement.
AGCCGCAACACCGTCCGCGCCCGCATGGAACGCGTCGAGAGCCTGCTCGGCACCGACTTCACCGACCTCACCGTCCGGGCCGTGGTCCTGCTGGCCCTCAACACGCAGATCGGGCTGGCCGACGTGCCGCCCGCGAGCGACACCCGCGCCGCCGGCCCGCACCTCGCCGACCTGCTGTCCGGGCCCGCCCTGCGCACCTGGGCCCAGGACCTGCTGGGCCGCCTGGACGCGGACGCCAGGAATCCGCGCCGGACGCTGCGCGCCTGGATCGCCGCCGGCGGCAACGCCGAACGGGCGGCGCAGACGCTGGGCGTGCACGCCCAGACCGTGCGCGAACACGTCCGCAGCGCCGAACCGCTCCTGGAGCGCCAGTTGCTGGCCGCCGGGAGCGACCTGTACGAGGTGGTGCTGGCGCACCTCGCCGTGGGCGACCTCGAACTGCCGCACCTGCAGCCTCGTACCTGAGCGGTTTGCCTCCCTGGCAACCGGTCGGCCTGGTTCCGTCGGGACGAAACGGGGCCATCCGGACTCAGCTGTGCACGGGTGAGCCCTGCTGAGCGCACAACGGGCATCAACGCGGTTCCCAAGGCATCGGACGTGCACGTAGGTTCGAGGCATCGCGGGGGCACGACCGGAACGGGGGACCGGTCGCGCTCCCGCGCGTCGCCCGTGCGTCCGGCTGCCTCAGCCGCGCAGCCGGACCGGGATCTCCTGCCAGCCGAAGGCGATGAACGACGGCACCTGCCGCAGCCCCGCGTCGCCGGTCTCCAGTCGCAGGTCCGGGAAGCGGTCGAAGAGCGCGGGCAGCGCGGTGAGGGCCTCCAGACGGGCCAGCGGCGCCCCGATGCAGCGATGGACGCCGATCCCGAAGGAGAGGTGGTCGTCGGCGGCGCGCGTGGCGTCGAAGGTGTCGGCGTCCGGCCCGTAGTGGTCGGGATCGAGCCCGGCGGCGGCGTACGTGGTGATGATGGCGTCGCCGGCCGGAATCCGCACGTCGCCCACGGTGAGGTCGTCGACCGCGAACCGCAGTGGCAGCGAGGCGATCGACGGGTGGGCGCGCAGCGTCTCGTCGACGACCGCGTCCCAGCCGATCTTCCCGGACCGCACGGCCGCCAGCTGCTCCGGGCGCCGCAGCAGGGCGACGACGGCGTTGCCGATCAGATTCACGGTGGTCTCGAAACCGGCCCCGATCACCAGCAGCAGCGTGTACAGCAGTTCCTCCTCGCTGAGCCGGTCGCCGTCCTCGTCCCGGACCCGGATCAGCTCGGTCGTCATGTCGTCGCCGGGATGCGCGCTCTTGTGCGCGATCAGCGCGGGCAGCACCGTGCCGATCTGCCGCTGCACGGACGCCGCGTGCTCCGGCGTCGGGTCGGAGGTGTCCATGATGGCCGCGACCAGCCGGACCGTGTCCTCCCGCAACGCGTCCGGCACACCGAACAGTTCGCAGATGATCCGCATCGGCAGCGGATGGGCGAACCTCTCCTTCAAGTCCACGGCCTCGTCACCGCCGAGCGCGTCCAGCAGCTCCGCCGTGACGGCCTCGACCCGGGGCCGCATCGCCTCGGTGCGCCGGTGGGTGAAGCTCGGTGCCACGAGCCGGCGCAGCCGGGCGTGGTCGGCGCCGTAGGTGGAGAGCATGTTGACCACCCCGACCCAGCCCAGGATCCACGCCCAGGACGGATGGGCGCCGAGCTCGGGCCACAGCCGCCAGTGCAGCCGCGGGTCCCTGCTGACCCGCGGGTCGAGGATGAGCTCCTTGAGGGTGTCGTAGCGCGTGGGCGCCCAGGCGGGGATGCCGCCCGGCAGCTCCACGGGCACGATCGGGCCGAGGGTGCGCAGCCGGGCGCTCTCGGCGGCGATGTCGGCGCCCAAGGGGTCGAGAGCGATGCGGTCGGTCACGGTCGTCCTCCAGGCTGGTCGGGGGAGCGGGGGCTGAAACGGACGGGGAGCGCCGTCAGCGAACGGTGGAACGGCCCGGGCCGCCAGCTCAGGCGCTCACGGGGCAGCACCGGTTCGAGGTCGGGCAGCCACTGCGTGAGCCGCTCGATCGCCTCGGTGGCGATGAGCAGGGTGTGCTGCTTGACCGGGCAGGCGTGCGGTCCGGCCGACCAGGACAGGTGGGACGCGTCGGACGGATGCCGGTCCGTGCCGCGGTCCTGCTCGGCCGCGTGCGCGAGCGCCCCGTAGGAGATCACCACCGGCACCGCCGCCCGGATCCACACGCCGTGGAAGGTGACCGGCGTACGGGCGTAGTGGATGCCGTAGTTGGCGAGGGGCGTCTCGTGGCGCAGGACCTCCAGCACCGCGTCCGTCACGGGGCGGGCGCCGCTGGTGAGCGTCGAGTAGTACTCCGGGTTGCCGAGGATCCGCGACAGCGCGTTGGACACCAGGTTCGCCGTCGGCTCGTGGCCCGCGCCGAGGGTGAGGAACACCTGCCAGGTGACCTCCTCGGGGGTGAGGCCCGCCGGGTGGTCCAGCAGCCAGCTCGTCAGGTCGTCGCCGCGCCGTTCGGTCTTGGCCGCGATCAGCTCCAGCACGTACCCGCCGTACTCGGCCTCGCCCTCGGCCGCCTGGGCGCCGCCCTCGATGAGTTTGCCGAGGGCGGCGTCGAGCCGGTCGCCGGCGCTGTCCGGCAGCCCGAACAGGCTGTTGAACACCAGCGCCATCAGCGGCCGCGTGAAGTCGGCCACCAGGTCGGCCTCGCCGCGCGGCCCGAACCGGCTCACCAGCAGGTGCACCGCGCGGTGCACCCGGGCCCGCAGGTCGTGCGGCTCCACCAGGTCGAAGGCGTCGATCAGCGAGGTGCGGTAGCGCAGGTGGGCGGCGCCGTCGGCGAACAGGGTGTTGGGCCGCCAGCGCATCATGCCGAGCACCGGCGAGTCGTCCGGGACGGTCGCCTCCCAGGGCCGCGGATCGTGCGAGAACGTCTCCGTGTCGTGCAGCAGGTCCAGCGCCGCCCGCCGGTCCGTGACGACGTACGCCGGTACGCCGGGCGCGAGTTCGGCCCAGCCGACCGGGCCCTGGGCGCGCAGGGCGGCGTAGGAGGAGTAGGGGTCGCGGGCGAAGCCCTCCTCCCAGAGACGGACGGGTGCCGCGAGGGAGAAGGCCTGCTCGGCGGGGGACGGGTGGGTCACCGGGGCTCCGGGGGGTGGTGGTCGATCAGGTGCTGCACCAGCGCGAGCAGGGCGTCGATCGAGGAGTCCGCCTCCCGCGCGTCGCAGGTCACCATGGGGGTCGTGGGCTCCAGGTCCAGGGCGGCGCGCAGCTGCTCGGGCGTGTGGTGCCGGGGCGCGTCCGGGAACGTGTTGAAGGCGACCGCGTACGGCAGTCCCGACTCCTCCACCAGTCCCAGCACGTCGAAGGAGGCGTCGATGCGGCGGGCGTCGACCAGGACGAGCGCGCCGAGCGCGCCGTAGGCGATGTCGTCCCACAGCTCCCGGAACCGCTCCTGGCCGGGTGTGCCGAACAGGTACAGCACGATGCCGCCGGGGAGGCTGATCCGGCCGAAGTCGATGGCGACCGTGGTGGTCGACTTCTCGCGCACCCCGGCGAGATCGTCCACCTGCGCCGACGCCTCGGTGAGCAGCTCCTCCGTGTGCAGCGGGCGGATCTCGGACACGGAGCGGATCAGGGTGGTCTTGCCCACCCCGAAGGGCCCGGTGACCAGGATCTTCACCAAGTCCCGGGCGGTGTCGGGGAGATGGACGTCCGCCCCGGCGGGCCGGTCGTCAACGGTGCTTGAGGTCGCGGAGGCCATCGGCCACTCTCTTCAGCAGGTCGGGGTCGAAGCGCCGGGCGGGCGGGATCGGCGCGCGGGCCAGTACCAGGTCGCGGTCGAGGAGATCGGCGGCCAGCACCAGCACCGCGGAGACGGGCAGCCGCAGCAGGGCCGCGGCCTCCACCACCGTCAGCGAGCCGTGCCCCAGCTCCTCCAGGAGGGCCGCCTGGGCGGCGGGCAGATCGGTGGGGGCCCGCCCGCCGCTGCAGGTGAGGACCGACAGCCGTTCCAGATGGGTACGGCTGGGCCGCGCCACCCCGCCGGTGGACAGGTACGCGGGAACCAGGGGACGGCCGCCTCGGCGGCCGGTCATGCCGGCGCGTCGCCGTCGGCACCTCGGGGCCCGGCGGCCATCGCCTTCTCGCCGAGGCGCGCCACCTGCGAGTGGACCCGGTGGGCGAGCAGGTCCAGGCGCACCTCGGGATCGCCGTACGCGGCCACGCAGGTGCCGTGGTCCGTCGGCACGATGAGGACATAGCCGTGGTCCGACTCGACGACGACCTGCCGGATGTCGGCCCGGTCGGTGTCGGCGAAGGCCGCCGCCGCGGTGCGGCAGGCGCCCTGCACCGTGCTGGTGATGGCCGCGACCCGCTCGGCCGACGGCTGCGACAGGGCGTCGGTCCAGCCCGTCACGAGCCCGTCCCGGGTGAGCAGGACGGCGGCCACGACGTGCGGCACCTCCAGAACCGGTTCGAGCACCCATGCCGTGTCCCCCGTTGCGCGGCTGCTCATCGAGCCGTTCCCCCTTTGTGGTCGGTTTTGTCGGTTTTCTCGGCTTGGTCGGCCTGGCCGGTCTGGTCGGTCCGGCCGGTCTGGCCGGTCCGGGCGGCCTGGCCGGTCTGGTCGTGCCGGTCGGTCGGGCCGGTGCCTTCGTGGCCGGTGCCTTCGTGATCCGTGTCGTCGTGGCCGGTGTTGTCGGCCGGTGCGTCGGCCGGTGCGTCGGCCGTGGCCGTTGCCGGGTCGCGCTCGGGTACGGGCGGGACGGCTCCGGTGTTCGGCCGGGCGGCGGACCGTCGCGCGGCCGCCGTGCCGGACTGGAGGGCGCCGAGGGCCGCCGCGGCCTCCTCGGGGCGCTGCGGCCTGCGCTGCGGCGCGCCGGTGGAGGCCTCCGCGGCGGGCCCGGCCGCTACCGCCGCCGCCCGTCTGCGGCGACGCCGCTGGGGCAGGCTTCCGCCGTCCTCGCGCGGGGCGGCGTGGTGACCGCCGGGGCGGCCGTCGTCGGGGCCGTCGTGATGGCCCGGGACGGGCTCGTCGGGTGCGGTGCCGTGGGCGTGGTCGGGGGTGGCCCCCCGGGGCTCCGGCGCTGTGGCCCGGGCCGGTGCGGCGGCGGCCGTTGCGGCGCCGGCGGGTGTGGCCGGGGCCGGTGTGGCAGGGGTCGGTGCCGCCGGGGCCGCGGGGCGCGCACTGCCCCCGGTGCCTCGCGCGGCGCGGGTCGAGCGGGGGGCGCCGGCCGCGGGCGGCCGTTCCTCGGGGTCGATCCGGGTCAGCAGGTGGCTGTCGATCCGCAGCACCGCCCGCACCCCGCCGTACGGCGACGGTGACGACAGGTCCACGCTCAGGTCGAACTGCCGGGTGAGCTGGCCGACGGCGGCGAGCCCCATGCGCGGCGGGTCGCCCAGGTCGGTCAGCAGGATCGGCTCGTCACCGGCCACCATCCGCTGCGCGCGGGCCCGTTCGTCCTGCGACATGCCGAGGCCGGCGTCGTCGACGGTGACGCAGACCCCGTGGTGGACGGCCTCCAGGTTGACCACGACCTCGGTGTCGGGCGCGGAGTGCCGCAGCGCGTTGTCGAGGAGTTCGGCGACGATGATGGCGACGGGCTCGACGGCGTGGGACACCAGGGCCGTCCCCGTCTCCAAGTGGTTGTGGACCCGGACGCGCCGGTAGCCCGCGAGCCGGGCCTGACCACCCGTCACCGCGTCCACGAGGTGGGACTCCTCGCGGGCGAGCCCGACCCAGGCGCCGCACACCACCGCGGCGACCTGCGCCCGGCGCAGCGACTGCTCGTTCTCGTGGTCCAGTTCGAACAGCGTCTGCGCCAACTCGGGGTCGTCGTAGCGCTGTTGGAGTCCGCGCAGGGCGTCCTGCAGCCGGTACAGCGCCGCCTGGATCTCCCGGGTCGCGCCCCGCATCCCGGCCTGGGCGGCCGCGTCGATCCGGGTGCGCTGCGCGGCGAGTTCGGTGTGCACCCCCTTGAGCACCTGCTCCAGCGCGAGCCCCAGGGGCGTATCGGTCAGCTGCGGGTTCAGCGGGCCGGGCACGGTGACGTGCGGATGGGCCGCCTGCCGGGCCGCCGCCGGCACGCGGCGTGCCGCCAGGTGTTCCACTTCCGCCGTGAACGCGCGTGAGGTGCCGTCGAGCCGGGCACGCAGCGCGGCCGTCTGCGTCCGCTGCAGGGCCAGTTGCCGCCGTGCGCGCAGCAGTCCGCCGCCGAGGGCGAACGCGGACAGTGTGCCGAAGGCGAGACCGCCGACGGCCAGGTCCGGTATGTCGATCATCGAGTCGATTCCAGTAGGGAGCCGGGCAGGGCGGCGCCCATGGCGCTCTGGCGAACCACCCGCAGCACAGTACACACCGTCATCGACCGGTCTCGCATCGTGGGAGGCCACTTCTCCACGAAAGTGATCGGTGACTGTTCGCATCTGTGGCAACTGTCGGAATTGCCGTACGGAGGAGGGGAGTTGGTGGTGCGTGCCGGTCTGCCCGGCCGGTCTTGGCCGGAAAATCACCGAACGTGGTGACTACGGGCTGTGTGTCCCGTCGGAGGCCGGGTACCCGTCCGGCGCCTGAAGAGGTCCGCTCCACGGAGAAGGAGGTCCGCATGACCAGCGAGACGGAGACCGGTGGCGCAACCGGCACGCCGGACAAGGACTACAACCTGATCTGGTACGTCGAGGCATGCCTGAGCAACGCCCTGCGCCTGGAGACGTACATCCAGGACGCGGAGCGCGCGAAGGACACCGAGGTCGCGGATCTGTTCCGCAAGGCCCAGGCGGACAGCCGCAAGGGTGCCGAGCTGGGCAAGAACCTCCTGCGCGCACGCCTCAGCGAGGGCTGAGGCACCGTCGCGCGAGCGGCCCGGACCCCGCCGGGGTCCGGGCCGCTCGGTGCGCCTGGGGCGGTCAGCCGGCGTACACCCTGCCTTCCCTCACCGTGTAGTGCGCCGGCTCGGAGCAGCCCAGGGACGGGGTGAGCAGCAGGCTCACCGTCAGCGGGGCCGGCTCGGTGTTCGCGGTGGAGAACGCGCAGACGGCGCCCTTGCCGGTGAGCGGGTACCAGAACCAGCCGTCCACGTCGCCCACGGTCACGCGGTCCGTCTCCTTCCAGGCGCCGCCGGACTGCGTGAACACCTGCAGACGCACGGAGGCGGCGTACTCGTCCTCCGGGGAGCGCAGCGCGGTCAGCGTGATCCTGTAGTCGGATCCGAGGGTGGACGAGGCGATCTGGCGGGTCTGCGGCGCGGCGGTGCCGGCGCTCGACGCGCCGGCGCCGGCGGCGCCCAGGGCGGCCGCCACGGCGACGGTGAGGGCCGCGGTCACACCGCGGCGGGTCGGCTTGCGGGTCAGGCTCATGTGTTCCCCCGTCGGAACGAGTTGAAGGGGTTTGTCCCCACGGGGGAGAAGACACACCACGGCGGACGGGGGTTGTACGGGCTCACAGCCCGAACACGTCACCGACCCGTCCGGTGAGATCGTCCTCCGTCAGCGAGCCGTCGACAGTGAGGGAGGGCAGCCCCAGCCGCGCGGTCTCCTCGCGCAGCCGCCGCGTGAACAAATCGTCCCGCGCCGCGAGGTTGCGGACCGCCCGTTCCGGATCGCCGGTCCGCTCCGTGAAGCTCACCCCGGCCGCCGCCCGGCTCCGGAACACCGCCCGGCGGAATTCCGGTGTCGGAAGCAGCCAGACCGCGCGCCCCGGCGCCGGGAGCAGGGGTTTCACGAGGTGCGGCAGCAGCCGGAACCCCTCGACGACCACACACGGCTCGCTCGGCATGCGCCGCAGGTCCTCGACGATCAGGCCGAACCCCTCGCCCCGGAACCAGTGGAACGTCTCCAGCATGTCCTCGGGGGAGCGGTGCACCCACCGCTCGTCCATGCCCATGGCGAGGAACGCGTGCAGCAGCGGCGCCTCCCCGGCGGTGGTGCGGCGCGCGTGGTCCGCCATGGCGTCGTCGGTCGAGTACAGCCGCCAGCCGTGCCGCTCGGCCAGGCGACGGGCGACCGTGGACTTGCCCGCGCCGCTGCCGCCCCCGATCCAGTGGACGTGCCGCACGCTCTCCCCTTTCCGCTCCCGCGAGCCGCTTGCCGGTGCCGGATGCGTGAGTGATCCCCGGTCGGCGGGTACCCGGGCGTTCCGCCATCACCGGCGGGGCGGCCGCTCGCGATGCCGCCCCGGCCGGACGCCGGCCCAGAGCCGAAGGAGCCCCTGCTTATGACGGACGTATCCGGCACCGGACCCGCTCCGGGCGACGACCGCAAGGTCCTCACCAATCGCCAGGGCCATCCGGTCTACGACAACCAGAACCAGCGCACGGTCGGCGCCCGCGGTCCGGCCACCCTGGAGAACTACCAGTTCCTGGAGAAGATCAGCCACTTCGACCGGGAGCGCATCCCCGAGCGCGTCGTGCACGCCCGCGGCGTCACCGCCTACGGCCACTTCGAGGCCTACGGCGCCTGGGGCGACGAGCCGATCAGCCGCTACACCCGGGCCAAACTGTTCCAGGAGCGCGGCAAGCGCACCGACGTGGCCGTCCGCTTCTCCACCGTCATCGGCGGCCGGGACTCGTCCGAGGCCGCCCGCGACCCGCGTGGTTTCGCCGTCAAGTTCTACACCGAGGACGGCAACTGGGACCTGGTCGGCAACAACCTCGGCGTCTTCTTCATCCGCGACGCCATCAAGTTCCCGGACGTCATCCACTCCCTCAAGCCCGACCCGGTGACCTTCGAGCAGCAGCCGAACCGCATCTTCGACTTCATGTCGCAGACGCCCGAGGCCATGCACATGCTGGTCAACCTGTTCAGCCCGCGCGGCATCCCCGCCGACTACCGCCACATGCAGGGCTTCGGCGTCAACACCTACAAGTGGGTCAACGCCGAGGGCGAGACCAAGCTGGTCAAGTACCACTGGATGCCCAGGCAGGGCGTGCGCAGCATGACCGAGGAGGACGCGGCCAACATCCAGGCCGACACCCTCGGCCACGCCACGAAGGACCTGTACGAGGCGGTCGCCCGCGGTGACCACCCGGAGTGGGAGCTGCTCGTCCAGATGATGGACGACCACGACCACCCGGAGCTCGACTTCGACCCGCTGGACGACACCAAGACCTGGCCCGAGCAGGACTTCCCGCCCAAGCCGGTGGGCCGTATGGTCCTCGACCGGATGCCGGAGAACTTCTTCGCCGAGAACGAGCAGATCTCCTTCGGCACCGGCGTCCTCGTCGACGGCCTGGACTTCTCCGACGACAAGATGCTCGTCGGCCGGACCTTCTCCTACAGCGACACCCAGCGCTACCGGGTCGGCCCGAACTACCTCCAGCTCCCCGTCAACCAGGCCAAGAACGCCGAGGTGCGCACCAACCAGCGCGACGGCCAGATGGCGTACCACCAGGACGGCGGCGGCGAGAACCCGCACGTCAACTACGAGCCGTCGATCACCGGCGGCCTGCGCGAGGCCCAGTACCCGACCCACGACGAGCAGGGCCCCGAGATCACCGGCCGCCTCACCCGCAAGCGCATCCCCCGCACCAACGACTATCTGCAGGCCGGCCAGCGGTATCTGCTGATGGAGGACTGGGAGCGCGACGACCTGGTGAAGAACTTCATCGGGCAGCTGTCCCAGTGCGACCGGGCCATCCAGGAGCGCATGGTCTGGCACTTCCTGCTGGTCGAGAACGACCTGGGCCTCAGGGTCGGCGAAGGGCTCGGCATCGGCCCGGAGGACGTGAACGGCCTGGAGCCGCTGGCGAGCCAGGACCTGACGGACGAGGACCGGGAACGCCTGTCCCGGCTGGGCAAGAACCAGCCGCGCGACGTCGAGGGCCTCACCATGACCCACTGCGTCCCCGACGAGCGGCATGTGGTGACGCGCTGACCGGTCAGCCCGTCAAGGCCGAGCGGGCCACGGACAGGGCCTGCTCGGCGTAGCCCCGTCCGAACAGCACGGCGTGCACCAGCAGCGGGAACAGCTGGTGCACGCCGACGCGTTCCGTCCACCCTTCGGCGAGCGGCGCCACCCGCTGGTAGCCGTCCAGCACCGCCTCCAGGTGGGGGCAGCCGAACAGCCGGAGCATCGCCAGGTCGGTCTCCCGGTGCCCGCCGTGCGCGGCCGGGTCGATGAGCCGGACGTCCCCGTCCGCCGCCCACAGCACGTTGCCGCTCCACAGGTCGCCGTGCAGCCGGGCGGGCGGCTCGGCCGGCCCGGCCAGTTCGGGCAGCCGCTCGCACAGGCGTTCCACGACGGCCGCCTCGCCCCGGGCGCAGCGTGCCCTGGTCGACCGCCCGCCGCAGATACGGCAGCACGCGCTGCCCGGCGTACCACTCCGGCCAGTCGGTGCCGGGCTCGTTGCGCATCGGGGCGAGCCCGATGTACGCGTCGGCGGGACCGCCCGGCGGGGGCGCCCCGAACGCGGGCGCCCCTGCGGCGTGCAGCCCGGCCAGGTCCCGCCCGAACCGCAGTGCCGCCTCCCGCCCCGGCCGCCCCTGCGGAACCCGGTCGATGACCAGCCAGGCTCCCTCGTCGCCGTGCACGGCCGGTACCCGTACGGTCCCGGCCGCGGCAAGCCACCGCAGCCCGGCGGCCTCGGCCCGAGCCGCTCCCGGCGCGTCGGACCGTTTGACGACCACGACCCGCCCGTCGTCGAGCGTGACCTCGGCGAGCGCCCCGGAGATGTCCCGCTCGCCGCTGACCGCACGCCCGGTGAGCCGGGCCACGACATCCGAACGGGCGGTCATACATCTTCCTTTCGCGGGCCTCACGCGATGGCCCTTCAGGCTACGACCACGCGGCTGCCCGCCCGGCCCCGGCGTCACGCGGGACGGTGAAATCCCCTTCCGCGTCGACAGAACCGGCCGCCGCCGGGGGAGCAGTCGGGGCATGACGACTTCACCGTTCCAGCGCACCATCGCCCTGCCCGCCCCGGTGTGCGAACAGGCCGCACAGCATCTGGAGCAGGCCGCGCACCGGGCCATCGACGGGGCCGCCGTCCCCCTGAAGGCGTTCCGTTCGGCCGCCGACAGCGACTTCACCCTGCCGCTGTCCGTGGTCGAGCAGGCCGCGGCCTGCCTGCTGGTGCTCGCCACCGAGACGGCCCAGACCGTCCGTCCCTCCGCGCTGCGCGCCACCATCAGCGTCGCCCTGCGGCTGCGCGACGCCGTGGAGCTGGCACACCAGCCCGCCCTCAGCAGCCGCTTCTGGTGAGGAGCCGCCGGGCCATGACCCGGCGGAAGGTCAGCTGCCGTGCCGGTCCGGGACGACGGCCACACGGGTGGTGATGCGCACGAGGCTCGGCCGGCGGGGGGTCGAACCGGAACCGAACCGCACGGGGGGCTCGACGGGGCCGAGAGCGCCGAGGTCGCGGCCCGCGCGGGCGACGGTGGCCGAGACGACCGGGTGCAGGTCCCGCGCGCCGTACCACTGGTGCCGGCCCGGCCGGACACTGCCGTGCGTGCCGGCCCCCAGCAGCAGCCGGGCGGGCCGGTCCCACAGCGCGAGCCACCCCGGGCTGGTGGCGACCGGGCCGGGCACGGCCCGCAGCGCGAGACCGGGCAGAGCCCTCGGGCCGGTGCTGAACCGCAGGTCGAGGGGTGGGGCGCACACGGTCCAGTGGCGGCGGCCGGTGATCCGCACCCGGATGGGTACGACCCGTACCTCGTCGAAGAGGTAGGTACGTGCGACGAAGTCCGCCGTCTCCCGCGAGGGCGCCAGCAGCAGGCGATGCCCGTCGGCCTCCTCGACCATCAGGTCACTGAACGGGCCGAACGGCGACCGGGGCCAGTGCCCGAGCACGACACGAGTACCGGATGCCGTGCCAAGCCCCGCGATCCACCCGTCGAAACGCAGGGCGCACCCCGGCGAACGAAACCCCGCAGGCCGGCCGGGCCCGACGCGTCCGGCTCCATACCCCAGCACGCCGGCCGGGTGCCCGCCCGGCCGGGCCGGAAACGGCCGGGGCGGTGGGCCGCCCGGCCGGAAACGGTTGGGGCAGCCGGCGCGAGCAAGGCCCGCGGCGTGCCGCCCTCCACCGGCCGGGTCGCCCACGACCGCACGGGCGCGCCCCCCTGACGGCTCGGCTCGCTGCTCCCTGCCCGTCCAGTCGCCCGCGATCGCACGCGCAGGCGGCTCTCGGAGCGGCCGTCGGTCCGGAGTGGTGCGGGATGTGCCGGAGCGGTGCGGGATGTGGGCGAGGCCACGTCCGGGACGAGGTCCCGGTCACGTCCGGGCTCGGGGGGCGGCCGTTACCGTCTACGACCAGACCCGCCCCCTCCCCTCGGACGGTCCGGCAGTGCAAGCAGATCTCTCTCCTGTCATAGCGGCGACCGCCCAGTGGCTGACGCGCGCCTTCCCCGCCACCGGCGGTGCCCTCGCGTCCGCCCTGTGCGAGGTGCAGGCCCGGCAGGCCGCGACGGTCGCCGCGTGGCTGCGCTATCCGACGGCGATGGACGCCGCCCTGCTCGGTCTGGCGGGTCCCGGCGGATCCGCGCGGCTCGACTGGATCACCGGCGCCGACGCGGCCCCGGACGAGGACGAGGACGCGTACGCCTGGCGCACCTGGGTGGACGAGGTCGTGGCCAGCTGGGCGGCCGGCCTGCTCAGCGATCCGGACCTGGCCGCCCGGGCCGTGGCGGCGCTCGCCGAGGGCGGGCACGGCACCGGCTCGCCGGCCGAGTTCCGCCGGCTCGTCGCACCCGACGCCGGTGACCGCGGCGCCGCGGCCCTCCTGCGCCACCCGGACCTGCTCGCCCCCGTCGCGGAACTGCACCGGCCCCAGCTCCTCGACCGCCTCGGCCCGGGCCACACCCTCACCGCCTGACCTGCGGGCCTCTCTCGCGCGGACCCCCGCCGCGCGTTGTCTCACTCTCCGTGACTCACCGGTTTGCCGTAAGCGACCGTGCCCCGTCTCCCCCCTCGGCGGACGCTGAGCGTGGGCTCGACGGCCTCCGGCCACCTTCGGCGGCCCGGGTGTGCCACTCCGTCGTCCCCTGCCGTGCCGCCGCTGACGGAGGAGAGACCGACATGACCACCGACTTCTCACGGAGCTGGGAACACGCCGTCGTCACCGGTGGCGCCGGGTTCGTCGGCTCCCATCTGTGCACCGCCCTGCTGGACGCGGGCGCCGCCGTCACCTGCGTGGACGACTTCAGCACCGGCCGGCCGGAGAACATCGCGCCCCTGCTGGAACGGCCCGGGTTCACGCTCGTGCAGGCCAACGTCGCCGAAGGACTGCGGATCAAGCGCCCGCCGGACCTCGTCCTGCACTTCGCCTCCCCGGCCTCCCCGGCGGACTACCTGCGCCTGCCGCTGCACACCATGGAGGCCGGCAGCCTCGGCACCCGCAACGCCCTGGAACTCGCGCACTCCGCCCGGGCCCGCTTCGTCCTGGCCTCGACGTCCGAGGTCTACGGCGACCCGCAGCAGAACCCCCAGGACGAGCGCTACTGGGGCAACGTCAACCCCGTCGGACCGCGCAGCGTCTACGACGAGGCCAAACGCTTCGGTGAGGCCCTGACCACCGCCCACGCCGAGACCCACGGCACCGACACCTGCATCGTGCGGCTGTTCAACACCTACGGTCCCCGGATGCGCGGCCACGACGGGCGCGCCGTGCCGACCTTCGTCCGGCAGGCCCTGGACGGCGAACCCCTCACCGTCACCGGCGACGGCCGCCAGACCCGGTCGCTGTGCTACGTCGACGACACCGTGCGCGGCGTCCTCGCCGCCGCCGCCCACGGCATGCGCGGCCCGGTCAACATCGGCAACCCGGCCGAGATCACCATGCTCGACCTGGCCCGTCTCGTCGTCGAACTCGCCGGATCCCCCTCGGACATCCGCTTCATCGAACGCCCGGTGGACGACCCGGCCGTGCGCTGCCCGGACATCACCCTGGCCCGCGACAAGCTCGGCTGGGAGCCGCAGGTGCGCGCCGAGGAAGGGCTGCGGCGCACGATCGCCTGGTTCCGCGAGGACGGCACCGACGACTGACCCGCCACCGCCCTCCCGCGCAGCGCCTCGCCCGGTCCCGTCCCCACCGCCGAAAGGCCCGCCACGCCCATGCGCATCCTCGGAATCAACGCCCTCTTCCACGACCCCGCCGCCGCCCTCGTCGTCGACGGACGGACCGTCGCCGCCGCCGAGGAGGAACGGTTCTCACGGCGCAAGCACGGCAAGCGGCCGCTGCCCTTCTCCGCCTGGGAGCTGCCCGAGAAGGCCGCCGCCTGGTGCCTGAAGCGGGCCGGGCTGCGACCGCAGGACCTCGACGCGGTCACCTACTCCTTCGACCCGGCGCTCGCCCGGCCCGCCGACGCCATGGGCCTGGACGACCCGTGGGACCACCTGCGGCTCACCTACGCCCGCGAGGCCCCCGGCTTCCTGGCCGCGGCCCTGCCCGGCCTCGACCCCGGCCTCGTCCGGTTCGTGCCGCACCACATGGCGCACGCCGCCTCCGGCGCCTTCGCCGCACCGGACGCCGGCGACTCCTCCGTGCTGGTGCTGGACGGCCGTGGCGAACGCGCCTCCCATCTGGCCGCCCGCCGCGTCGGCGACCGGCTGGAGGCCCTGCACTCCCAGGAACTGCCGCACTCGCTGGGCCTGGTCTACGAGGAACTCACCGCCCACCTCGGCTTCCTGCGCTCCTCCGACGAGTTCAAGGTGATGGCCCTCGCCTCCCACGGCACCCCGCGCATGCTCGCGGAACTGCACCGCCACGTGTACCCCACCGGCGACGGCGGCTTCCACGCCGACGCGGTGCCCTGGCACGAGCTGTGCGCGCCGCGCGGGGCCGACGAGCCGTGGACGCAGGACCACGCCGACGTCGCCGCCAGCGCCCAGGCCGTCCTGGAGGAGACCCTGCTGGACCTGGTGCGCTGGCTGCACGGCCGCACCCACGACAGCGTGCTCACCCTGGCCGGCGGCGTCGCCCTCAACTGCGTCGCCAACTCCCGCATCGCCCGCGAGGGCCCCTTCTCCCGAGTGTGGGTGCAGCCCGCCGCCGGAGACGCCGGAACCGCCCTCGGCGGCGCCCTGCTGCTGTCCGCGGCGCAGGGCGACCGGCCCGAACCCATGACCGGCGCCGACCTCGGCCGGGACTGGTCCGACGCGGAGCTCGGCGCCTGGCTCAAGACGGCGGCCGTCCCCTTCGAGAGGCCCCCGGACATCGCCGAGACCGTCGCCCGGGCCCTCGCCGACAACGGGATCGTCGCCTGGTTCCAGGGCCGCTCCGAGTACGGTCCGCGCGCCCTCGGCCACCGCTCCCTGCTCGCCCACCCCGGGCACGCGGGCAACCTGGAACGGCTCAACGACGTCAAGGGACGCGAGCAGTTCCGGCCCGTCGCGCCCATGGTGCTGGCCGACCGCGCCGCCGAGATCTTCGACGGGCCGATGCCCAGCCCGTACATGCTGTTCGTGCACGACGTGGCCCCGGCCTGGCGGGAGCGGATCCCCGCCGTCGTGCACGTCGACGGCACCGCCCGCATCCAGACCGTCGACCCCGGCCGCGAACCCCTGGTCGCCCGCATGCTCGGCGCGTTCGAGCAGTTCACGGGGCTGCCCGTGGTGGTCAACACCAGCCTCAACACGGCCGGGCGGCCCATGGTCGACGACCCGCGCGACGCCCTGGAATGCTTCGGCTCCTCGCCCGTCGACCTGCTGGCCATCGGCCCGTACGCCATCCGCCGCGGCGACCTCTTCCGCACCGGCGGCCACGACGGCCTGCGCTCCGACGCCGCCGACGCCGCGGGAGGCCCCCGATGACCGCCCCGGGCGGCACGGCGCGGGACGCCGAGTACGCCGTCGTGATCCCGACCCTCGGCCGGCCCAGTCTGCGCGCCTGCCTGCACGCCCTGGCCGAGGCGGCCGGACCCGGGCCGGCCCGGGTGGTGCTCGTCGACGACCGGCCCGAGACGGCCCGGGTCGCCCTCACCGCCGACGTCCCGCCCTCCCTGCGCGCCCGCACCGTCGTCGTACCGGGCGGGGCCCGCGGACCCGCCGCCGCACGCAACCTCGGCTGGCGCGCCGCCGGTGACGTCCCCTGGATCGTCTTCCTGGACGACGACGTCGTACCCGGGTCCACCTGGGGCGACGACCTCACCCTCGACCTGACCGCGGCGTCGGACCGGACGGCCGGCATCACCGCCCGCATCGAGGTGCCCCTGCCGCCCGACCGCCGCCCGACCGACTGGGAGCGCAACACGGCCGGACTCGCCGGTGCCCACTGGATCACCGCCGACATGGCCTATCGCCGGGCCGCGCTCCTGGCCGTCGGCGGCTTCGACGAACGCTTCCGGCGGGCCTTCCGGGAGGACGCCGACCTCGCCCTGCGGATGCTCGACGCCGGCTGGACGCTCACCGGGGGCCGGCGCACCACCACCCACCCCGTCCGGCCCGCCGGGCGCTGGATCTCCGTCCGGCTCCAGGCCGGCAACGCCGACGACGTCCTGATGACCCGGCTGCACGGCCGCCACTGGTGGCGCCGGGCCGGCACGCCGCGCGGACGCCTGCCCGCGCACCTCGCCGTCACGGGCGCCGCGGTGACGGCCGTCGGCTGCGCCCTGCTCGGCCGGCACCGCCTCGCCGGGGCCTGCGCCGCCGCGTGGCTGGCCGGCACCGCCGAGTTCGCCCTGGCCCGCATCCTGCCGGGGCCCCGCACCCGCGAGGAGGTGCTCACCATGGCCGCCACCAGCGCCCTCGTCCCGCCCGCCGCGACCTGGCACTGGCTGCGCGGCCGTGTGGCACACCGCACGGCCCGCCCGCTCACGACGCCCGAGACCGCGGAGCGGGCCACCACGCCCCGCGCGCCGGTCAGGGAACGGCTGCGGTCATGAACGAAGCCACCGGCCCCCGTCGGCTCCCCGGGACGACGCGGTGCCCGCCGGCGGCATGCGCGTCCGGGACGGCGGGCTCGGCGACCGCCGCTCGACGGCACCGGCCCGCGGGAGGCGCGCGATGAATCCGTTCCGGTCCCGGCGCCGCCCGCCCCGCACCCTCGTCGTGCGTCTCGACAGTGCCGGAGACGTGCTGCTCGCGGGCCCCGCCGTACGGGCCGTCGCGGCCGGGTCGTCCTACACCGCGCTGCTGTGCGGGCCGCAGGGCGCGGCGGCCGGACGGATGCTGCCCGGCGTGGACGACGTGCTGACGTACGACGCCCCCTGGGTCGGTCTGGAGCCCGCGCCGGTGACCCGGGCGGCCACCCGGCGGCTGATGGCGACCCTCGCCGCGGGCCGCTTCGACCGGGCGCTGGTGCTCGTGTCGTACCACCAGAGCCCGCTGCCGGTCGCCCTGCTGCTGAAGCTGGCCGGTGTCTCCCGCGTCGCCGCCGACAGCGAGGACTACCCGGGCGCGCTGCTGGACCTGCGCCACCGCAGGCTCCCGCACCGCCACGAGGCACGGGCGGCCCTCGACCTGGCCCGTGCCGCGGGCTTCGCCCTGGCGCCCGGCGACGACGGCCGGCTGCGCGTCACGCCGCCGCCCCGCACGGCCCACCTCACCGGCCCCGGCCCCTACGTCGTCGTCCACCCGGGCGCCGCCGTGCCCGCCCGGGCCTGGAGCCCCGCCCGGGCGGCCCGGGCCGTGGCCGCGCTGTCCGCCGAGGGCTACCGGGTGGTCGTCACCGGCGGGCGCGCCGAACGCGAGCTGACCGCCCAGGTCGCCGGCCGTCACGCCCTCGACCTCGGCGGCGCGACCGACCTGCCGCAGCTGGCGGGAGTCCTCGCCGGGGCGCAGGCGGTGGTGGCCGGGAACACCGGCCCGGCGCATCTCGCCGCCGCGGTCGGCACCCCCGTCGTCAGCCTCTTCGCACCGGTCGTACCGGCCGAGCGGTGGGCCCCCTACGGCGTCCCGCACCTCCTGCTCGGCGACCCGCACGCCGCGTGCGCGGACACCAGGGCACGGCACTGCCCGGTGCCGGGACACCCCTGCCTGGACGGCATCGGCGACGCCGAGGTCCTCGCCGCCGTGGCGGCCCTCACCGGCGACCCGGCGGACCAGGGAGAACAGACGGAGCGAGGAGCGACCGTATGAACATCCTGCTGTGGCACGTGCACGGCTCCTGGACGACCGCGTTCGTCCAGGGCCCGCACACCTACCTCGTGCCGGTCACCCCGGGCCGCGACTTGGACGGCCTCGGCCGGGCCCGCACCTTCTCCTGGCCCGCCTCGGTCCGTGAGGTCACGCCCGAGGAACTCCGCGACACGCCCGTCGACCTGGTGCTCCTGCAGCGCCCGCACGAGCTGGAGCTGGCCGGGCGCTGGCTCGGCGGGCGCCGCCCGGGCCGTGACGTGCCGGCCGTGTACCTGGAGCACAACGCACCCGACGGCGACGTGCCGGACACCCGGCACCCGTGCGCCGACCGCGCCGATCTGACCCTGGTGCACGTCACGCACTTCAACCGGCTGTTCTGGGACTGCGGAACCACCCGGACCACGGTGATCGAACACGGCATCGTCGACCCGGGCCACCGCTACACCGGCCGCCTCGCCCGGGCCGCCGTCGTCGTCAACGAACCCGTGCGCCGCGCCCGGTACACCGGCACCGACCTGCTGCCGGCCCTGGCCGAGGCCGTGCCGCTCGACGTGTTCGGCATGGGCACCGAGGGCCTGGCCGGACACCTCGGCCTGCCGCCCGACCGGTGCCACACGGCCGACCTGCCGCAGAGCGAGCTGCACCCGGCCCTGGCCGAACGCCGCGTGTACCTGCACCCGGTGCGCTGGACCTCCCTCGGCCTGTCCCTGCTGGAGGCCATGCACCTGGGCATGCCCGTGCTGGCGCTCGCCACCACCGAGGCGGTCGAGGCCGTCCCGCCGGGCGCGGGCACCCTCTCCACCCGCCCCGACGTCCTGGCCCGCGCTGCCCGCCGCTACCTCCACGAACCCGAGGCGGCGGCAGCGGACGGCGCCCGGGCCCGGCAGGCGGCCCTCGACCGCTACGGGCTCAAGCGCTTCCTGGCCGACTGGGAGCGCCTGATCACGGAGGTGCGCTCATGACCCCGTCCCTCAGCCCCTTCCCGGCCGGGCCGCTCGGCGGCGGCCCACGGGATCCCGGCGTCCTCGACATCGCGCTCGTCTCCGAGCACGCCAGCCCCCTCGCCACCCTCGGCGGCGTCGACGCCGGCGGGCAGAACGTGCACGTCGCCTGCCTCGCCGGCGCCCTCGCCGACCGCGGCCACCGCGTCACCGTCTACACCCGGCGCGACGCGCCCGACCTGCCCGCCCGCGTGGCGCTGCGCGACGGCGTCGAGGTGCACCACGTGCCCGCCGGGCCGGCCGAGCCGCTCCCCAAGGACGCCCTCCTGCCGTACATGGGCGATTTCGGCCGCCACCTCACCCGCGCCTGGCGCACCCGCGCCCCCGACCTGGTCCACTCGCACTACTGGATGTCGGGCCTGGCCGCGCTGCGCGCGACCCGTGCGCGGGGGCTGCCCCTGCTGCACACGTACCACGCCCTCGGCACGGTGAAGAAACGGCATCAGCGGCTCGCCGACACCAGCCCGCGCGAGCGGATACCCGGCGAGATCGAGGTCGGCCTGGGGTGCGACCGTGTCGTCGCCACCTGCCGGGACGAGGCCGTCGAACTGGCCCGCATGGGCATACCCGCGCACAAGGTCGCCATCGTGCCGTGCGGCGTCGACCCCGGCCGGTTCACCCCGCAGGGCCCGGCCGCGCCCCGCGGCCCCCACCCGCACCGGCTGCTCCAGCTGGGCCGGCTCGTGCCCCGCAAGGGCGCCGCCGTCACCGTCGCTGCCCTGGCCGCACTGCCCGGCACCGAGCTCCTCGTCGTCGGCGGGCCGCCCGCGGACCGGCTCGACGAGGACCCGGAGGTCCGCCGCCTGCGCGGCATCGCCCGGGACGCGGGCGTCGCCGACCGGGTCCGCTTCACCGGCGCCGTGGCCGGTGACGAGGTCCCGGCGCTGCTGCGCTCCGCCGACGTGGTGGTGTGCCCCGCCGACTACGAGCCCTTCGGCATCGTGCCGCTGGAGGCCATGGCCTGCGGCGTACCGGTCGTGGCCAGCGCCGTCGGCGGGCAGCTCGACACCGTCGCCGACCCCGGCACCGGACGGCTGGTCCCGCCCCGCGACCCGCGGGCGCTGGCCCGAGCCGTGGCCGGGCTGCTCGCCGACCCGGCGGCCCGCGCGGCGTGCGGCGCGGCCGGCCGCCGCCGGGTGCTGAGCCGGTACGGCTGGGACCGGGTCGCCGCCGCCACCGAGGCGGCCTACTGCGAGGTCCTCGACGCCGAGCCCGCCGCGACCGGCGCCGGCTGAACCGGACCGCCCGACCGAAGCCCGAAGGAGGTGTGGGCCCGCCGTCCCCACGACGGCACGCCCGAACCGCATGAGCGAACTCCCCGCGCACCCCGCCCTCGACGCCGCGCGTCTGCACTGCGAGTCACTGCAGGAGGCTCTCGGCCGGTTCCGCCGGGACGGTCTCGACCGGATCGCGGACTGGGGCGCCCGGCTCGCCGGCGTCCTCACCGACGGCGGCCGGCTGCTCGCCGCGGGCAACGGCGGCAGCGCCGCCCAGGCCCAGCACCTCACCGCCGAGCTCGTCGGCCGCTACCGCCGCGAACGCCGCGCCTACTCGGCGATCGCCCTGCACGCCGAGACCTCCAGCGTGACCGCCATCGGCAACGACTACGGCTTCGACCACGTCTACGCCCGCCAGGTCACCGCCCACGGCCGCCCGGGCGACGTCCTCGTGCTGCTGTCCACCTCCGGCCGCAGCGCCAACCTCGTCGCGGCGGCCGTCACCGCCCGGCAGGCGGGCCTGCACGTCTGGGCCCTCACCGGGCGCGGCCCGAACCCCCTGGCGGAGGCCGCCCACGAGGCCCTGTGCGTGGACGCGGACAGCACCGCCAACGTCCAGGAGACCCACCTCGTCGCCGTCCACCTGCTGTGCGAGTGCTTCGACACGGCCGTGGCCACGCCCCTCGCACGGCGCACCGTCCTGACCCGGGGGAGCACCTCGTGAACGGCCCACAGCCGATCGCCGTCGTCGGGGACGTCCTCCTCGACGAGGACATCGAAGGCGTGTCCACCCGGCTCGCGCCGGACGCCCCCGCCCCCGTCGTCGACGTGACCGCCGGCCGGCGGCACCCGGGCGGAGCCGGACTGGCCGCCGCCCTCGCGGCCCGGGGCGGCCGGGACGTGGTCCTGGTGACCGCGCTCGGCGACGACGACGCCAGCGAGGCCGTACGGCGCGACCTGCGCGGCCGGGTCCGGCTGCTGGAGATCCCGCTGAACGGCACGCTGCCCGTGAAGACCCGCGTCCTCGCCGGCGGCCGGCCCGTCGTCCGCATCGACCGGGGCGGCGGCACCCCCGGCGAACCCGACGACGAGGTCCGCAGGGCCCTCGCCGGAGCCGCCGCGATCCTCGTGGCCGACTACGGCCGCCACACCGCGGGCGCCCTGCGGCCGTACCTGGAGGACGCCGCCCGGCGCACCCCGCTGGTGTGGGACCCGCACCCCGAGGGCGACCCGCCCGTACCCGGAGCCCGCCTGGTCACGCCCAACGCGGCGGAGGCCCGGGCGCTGCACCCCGGAGCGGGGGAGACGTCCCTGGGCGCGTACGCCGAGCGGGCCGCGCGGCTGGCGGAGCGCTGGCGCGCGGCGGGCGTCGCCGTCACGCTCGGCGAGCGCGGGGTGCTGCTGGCCCGGCCCGGAACGGGCACACCGATGCTGGTGCCGGTGCCCTACCGGGCCGCCGGTGACCCGTGCGGCGCGGGGGACTGCTTCGCCGCGACGGCGACGGCCGCCCTCGCCGACGGACTGCTGCCCGAGGAGGCGCTGCAGCGGGCCGTGGCCGAGGCGGCCGCGTTCGTCGCCGCGGGCGGCGCCGGCAATCCGGACCTGTGGCGCACCGAGCCGCCGCCCGGGCCCGCGGACGACCCGGCGACCGACGCGTTCGCCCTCGCGGAGAGCGTCCGGGCCCGGGGCGGCACGGTGGTCGCCACCGGCGGCTGCTTCGACCTGGTGCACGCGGGCCACGTCGGGCTGCTGGAGAGCGCCCGGCGGATCGGCGACTGCCTGATCGTGTGCCTGAACTCCGACGCGTCCGTGACCCGCCGCAAGGGCCCGGGCCGCCCCCTCAACCCGGCGGCGGACCGCGCCCGCGTCCTCGCCGCGCTCGGCAGCGTCGACGCGGTCGTGGTCTTCGACGAGGACACCCCCGAGGCGGTCCTGGACCGGCTGCGGCCCGACGTCTGGGTCAAGGGCGGCGACTACTCCGTCCAGGACCTGCCGGAGGCCGAGGCCCTGCGCACCTGGGGCGGCCAGGCCGTGGTCCTCCCGTACCTGGACGGCCGCTCCACGACGCTGCTGACGCGCAGGGCGGCGAAGGCGGCGGTGGGAGCCCTGCGCCGCCCGGGCTCCTGACGGAGGACAGCGAGGCGGGCCCGGGGTGGAGGCAGGTTCCTGACCCCCTCGGCCGGCTTCACGGGGAACCCGCTCAGGCCGCTGTGCTCAGGGCCGGGCGGCCCGGGGTCTCCGTGTCGCCCGTGCGGAGCAGGACCGGGGCCGGGACGCGGCGGCTGTGCAGCAGGTGGCCCGTGCCGATCGCGGCCGCGATCAGCAGGCCGCCCGTGACCAGGGCGCCGCGCGCCCCGGCCAGTTCCATCAGGAGGCCGAGCGCGGGCGGGCCGCCCAGGCTCCACACCGTGCCGACGCTGCCCCACACCCCGAGCACGCGCCCCCGCAGGTGCGCGGGCGGGTCGGTCTGCAGGACGGCCGTGCCGGCGGTGTCCGAGACGGACTCCACCACGGCCATGGGCAGCACCAGCGCGATCAGCACGACCAGCGACGGCGACAGGCCCGCCAGCACCTGGAGCAGTCCGCCGGCCGCCGCCAGCGCGCCCACGAGCCGCACCGACGGGCGGCGCAGCCGGGCACCGAGCACCGCGCCGAGGATGCCGCCGATCGCCAGCACGGTCGACACCGTGCCGAAGGAACCGGCGCCGCCCGCCAGCGGCCCCGTGACGAGCACCGCCAGCGTCAGGCCGTAGTTGCGGCCGAAGACCGCGCTGATGCCGGTCACCCCGGCGAGCGCCATCAGCCGCGGCCGGCGCGCGAAGAAGGCCAGCCCCTCCCGCACGGTCAGCTCCCCGCCGGAGGCGCGCGGCCCGGGCTTCGCCACCTCGTGCCGCACCGCCCCGGCCGCGGGCCGCAGGAACGGGATGACCGACGCCACGAACAGGAACGACAGCCCGTTCGCGAAGTACGCGGCGGAAGTGCCGAGGAATCCGACGGCCACTCCCGCGAGTGCCGCTCCCACGAGCCGGCCCGCCTGGTGCACCAGCGCCCCGACCCCGATGGCCGAGGGGACGTCCTCCGCCGGGACGAGATCGTTGCCCAGCAGCGCGCACGCCGGGTTGTCCACGGTCGCGACGACACCCGTGACGGCGGCCAGCACCAGCAAGGAGGTCATGTCCAGCCGGTCCAGCGCGACCAGCACGGCCGTGGTGAAGGCGATCATGCCGAGCAGCGCCTGGCTCACGGCTGCCGTCAGCTTGCGGGGCCACCGGTCCACGGCGGCCCCGCCCAGCACACTGATCAGCAGGGCGGGCGCCGCCTGCACGGACATGGACAGCCCCGTCGCCGCGGCGGACCCGGTGATCTGCAGCACCAGCAGGTTCTGCACGGTGAGCTGCATCCACGTGCCGGCGTTCGACACGAAGTTGGCGACGGACCACCAGCGCATGCTGCGGTACCTCAGCGCACGCCAGGGCGAGCGCGAGGCGGGCTGGGCAGGGGAGGACGCGGAAGACACAGTGCGGTACTCGCAAGACGAGAGTCGGAGGACTCGACAGGGGGGCGAGGAGAGCGAGAGGCACCGGCTGCGCTGCGCGGTGGCTCCCCTCGCCGGGTCACGGCGCCGCCCATCGTGACAGAGGGGCTCCCGGTGTCGGCTCCGTCCGCCTCTCCCGCACGGCCCCGGCCCGTGCCAAAGCTCGTCACGGGCCGGGCATTTGGGCCTGGGAGTGTGGTTGATCACAGCTGCCGATCATGGCCCGGGGCAGGCCCGGGGCAGGTGACGGCGGCCACAGCAGCCGTCCCGGACGACGCGGAAGGGCCCGTCGCCGGGGCGACGGGCCCTTCTCTCTCGCGCGGTGGCGGCCGCGTCACTCGAACTTGCCGCGTCCGGACAGCGCGTCACGCAGCCGGTCGACCATGCCGGTGCCCGGAGCCAGCAGCTTGTTCGCCGGAGGCTTGTCGGGGGCCGCCGGGTGCGGCCGGGTCGGGGCGGTCTTCTTCGCCTTGCGGACCTTGTCGCCGAGCTCGTTCAGCGTGTCCATCGGGCAGGCCTGGCGCAGCCGCGGGAAGAGGTTGCCCTCCTCGTCGGCGATGTGCGAGCGGATCTCGCTCATCAGCATGCCCACGAGCCGGTCGAACTCGGCGTCGCCCGCGTCGCAGCCCTCCAGATCCTTCATGATCTGCTCGGCCGTGGCGTGGTCCCGCAGTTCCTGGTCGGCGAGGGCGTCCCCGCCCGCGACGTGCTCGCGCACGGCCGGGTAGAGGTAGGCCTCCTCGGCCACCGAGTGCCTCACGAGCTCCATGGTGACCTGGTCGGCGTACACCTTGCGGTCCTGGTGACCGGACGGCAGCGCCTCGATCCTGCCGAACATCTCCTCGACCTCGCGGTGATCGGTCACCGGCTCGTCGATGACGTTTCCTCCGTGTCCCATGTCCTTCACCTCCAGGCCCCGGGTCCCCCCGGCCCTCTTGCGCTAACGCGTGGTCGTGGCGGCCCGCCCGCGGCTCAGGCGGGCAGCTTGGCGCGGACCCGCCCGGCCGCTGCGGCCGGCCGCGCGGTGGCGCGCACCGAGCGCCGCACCAGGCCCGCGTCCCGGCGCACGGAGCGGGCGGCGTGGGAGCCGCGCCACAGCAGGGAGGGGCGGGAGCCGGTGTCGTCGGCGGCGATCAGCAGCCCGCCGAGCATGGACATGTTCTTGAGGAAGTGGATGCGCTGCTGGGCCCGCTCCTCGGGGTCCTCCGCCTCCCAGAAGCGGTGCCCGGCGAGCGTCGTGGGCACCAGGGTGGCGGCGATGGCCAGCGCGGCCGGGCGGGGCATGCGTCCCGTGGCCAGCATCAGTCCGGCCACGACCTGTACGGCGCCGTTGAGCCGTACGATCTGCTCGGTGCGGTCGGGCAGGGCCGGGACGCGATCGGTGACGGGTTGGACGACAGGCTCGGCGGCGTCGGCGACCTGTTTCGGATCGCGGACGGAGTTCATGCCGCCCGTGAGGAACATCGAGGCGAGCATGGGGCGGCCGAGCACACGCAACAGACTCATGGCCCTCTCCAGGTGTCGGTGGGTCCGGTGTCCGCCGGGTTCCCCCGCAGCGGCCGAACCAGTCACGCCGCCCGGTGCCCTGCCCAC
Source organism: Streptomyces sp. XY006 (assembly GCF_002237655.1). GTDB lineage: Bacteria > Actinomycetota > Actinomycetes > Streptomycetales > Streptomycetaceae > Streptomyces > Streptomyces levis. The sequence goes on along the minus strand of NZ_NOKT01000011.1, from coordinate 188,160 downwards.
GCCTCCTCGCGCAGCTCCTCCGACAGCAGGACGTCGGCGGCGGTGCAGGCGAGGGCCTGGGCGGCGGCGACCAGCACCGCGCGGGCCCGGGGCGAGGCGGCCGCCGCGGCGAACTCCGGGGTGTGGTCCGAGCCGTCCTCGCCGGTGATCGCCACGAAGGGGTGGATGGCGGGCACGCGCGTGCTGACGTTGCCGATGTCGGACGAGCCCAGGTAGACGCCCGGCGCGGGCGGGGACAGCGGGATCCCGGCCCGGGCCAGGTGCGCGGCGAACCGCCCGGAGAGCACCTCGCTGTCCCGGAAGTGCTCGTAGCGCACGGTCGCCCGCTCCACCTCGGTGGTGGTGCCGGTGGCCCGGGCCACGCCGTCCGCGCAGACCCGCAGCCGCTCGGTGAGGTCCTCCAGCGCCTCGGTCGTCGCCGCACGCAGCCCGAACCGGCCCTCCGCGAACTCGGGCACGATGTTCGTCGCCGTCCCGCCGTGGGTGACGATGCCCTGCACGTGCGAGCCCTCCGGCAGCCGCCGCCCCAGCGCGGACAGCACGTTGAACAGCTCCACCAGGGCCGCGAGCGCGTCGATGCCCTCGGTCGGGTTGCCCGTGGGGTGCGCGGCCCGGCCGTGGAAGGCCACCCGGTACTGCACCTGCGCCGTCAGCGGCGCCCGGGCCCAGCTGTGCACGCCCGGGTGGAACATCAGCGCCGCGTCGACGTCGTCGAAGACACCGGCCTCCACCTCCAGGGCCTTGCCGCCGCCGCCCTCCTCGGCGGGCGTGCCCACGGCCAGCACCGAACCGGCGGACAGCCCGGGCACGGCGCCCAGGGCCAGGGCGGCCCCGAGCCCCGCCGCCGCGATCAGGTTGTGCCCGCACGCGTGGCCGAGGCCGGGCAGGGCGTCGTACTCCATCAGCAGCGCCACGGTGGGCCGGCCCCGGCCCGAGCGGCCGGTGAACGCGGTCGGCATCCCGGCCACGCCGCGCTCCACGGCGAACCCGGCGCGCTCCAGTTCGCCCGAGAGCAGGGCCGCGGCCCGGTGCTCGGCGAAGGCATACTCGGGGTCGGCGTGCAGCCGCAGGGCCACGTCCCACAGCGCGTCGGCCCGCGCGGCCACCTCCTCACGGAGGGCGAGGTGTACGTCGTCGCGGATCAGGGCCACGGGGCCTCCTCGGTGTCAGGGGCGGCGTGCGGCACACGCTTCCCGGGCCGGCCGACCGGGCTCCCGGCCGGTCCGGGAACGCGGGACCGGCAGGCGCCGCCGCCGCGGTCCGTCCCCGACGGGTTTCACCGACCGCAGCGGTGACACCACCCGGCGCGTTTCGAGCGGTGCCCCGGTGCAACACGGTCGGTGTACCCGCCGGTCACGACAGCGTGGACGCCGCGGCGGCGGGGCGGGCCGGATCCGGGAGGAACCATGGACCACTCGCGCGTGCCCGTCCTGGAGGCGCTGGAGGACTTCCGGCGCCGCGGTGACATCGCCTACGGCCCGCCGGGCCACAAGCAGGGCAGGGGAGTGGACCCCCGGGTCGCCGCGATCGTCGGGCTGGACGTGTTCCGCTCCGACGTGCTCTCGCTCAACGGCCTGGACGACCGCCGCCAGTCGCAGGGCGTCCTCAGCCGGGCCCAGGAACTCATGGCGGACGCGGTCGGCGCCGAGCACGCGTTCTTCTCCACCTGCGGCAGCTCGCTGTCCGTGAAGACCGCCATGCTCGCCGCGGCCGGCCCGGGGGAGAAGCTGCTGCTGTCGCGCAACGCGCACAAGGCCGTCGTCGCGGCCGTCGTCGTCAACGGCGTCGAACCGATCTGGGTCCACCCCACGTTCGACACCGAACGGCACCTGGCCCACCCGCCCGAGCCGGACGACGTGCGCCGGCGCCTTGAGGAGCACCCCGACGCCAAGGGCATGCCGCTCATCACGCCCACCGACTGGGGCTCCTGCGCGGACGTCCGGGGAGTGGCCCGGGTGTGCCACGAGTTCGACGTGCCCGTCATCCTCGACGAGGCCTGGGGCGCCCATCTGCCCTTCCACCCGGCCCTGCCCGCCTGGGGCATGGACGCCGAGGCCGACCTGGTGGTCACCAGCGTGCACAAGATGGGCGGGGCGGTGGAGCAGAGCTCCGTCTTCCACCTCCAGTACGACCGCATCTCACCCGAGGCCCTCAAACAGCGGGAGGACCTGCTGGGCACCACCAGCGCCTCCTCGCTCGTGTACGCCACGCTCGACGGCTGGCGGCGCCAGATGGTCGAGCAGGGGCACGAGCTCCTGGAGGCGGCCCTCCGCCGCGCCGAACGCGTCCGGACGGCGGTCGCGGAGCTGCCCGGTCTGCGGCCCATGGGCCGGGAGGTCGTGCACGAGGGGCTCGCCGCCGACCTGGACCCGCTCAAGCTCGTGATCGACGTACGCGAGCTCGGCATGAGCGGCATGCAGGCCGCGGAGTGGCTGCGCGCCCACCGCCACGTGGACGTCGGCGGTTCGGACAGCTGCCGCATCAGCGCCTCGATCACGTACGCGGACGACGACGAGACCGAGCAGGTGCTGGTGGACGCCCTGCGGGCGCTCGTGGAGCACGCCGGCGAGGTCGAGCGGCGGCCGCCGGTGCGGCTGCCCGAGCCCTCGGTGCTGGAGCTGGAGCAGGCCATGCTGCCCCGGGCGGCGTTCTTCGCCCCTGCCGAGCACGTGCCCGCCGAGCGGGCCGCGGGACGGATCGCCGCGGAGATGATCAGCCCCTACCCGCCGGGCGTGCCGGTGGTGGCACCCGGCGAGGTGATCACCGACGCGGTCCTGGACTACCTGCGCAGCGGCGCCGACCACGGCGTCCTCATCCCGGACGCGGCCGACCCCTCGGTCCGCACCGTACGGGTGGTGGCGCGCGACGCGGTGCCTCATGGGTGAGAAGTTGAAAATGTTATTGAAGTGAATTCTGAGAAATTTGGCATGCTTTGTCCGATTCCGGAGATCCGGAAGGTGAAGGTACTCGCTTCAGCTCAAGGAGATGGTGCTATGCCTTCCAACGAAAAGGTCATCGAGGAACTCACGGGTGTTCCGAGCGTCGACATCGAGGCGGCACTCGACCCGGCCGAACTGGACGGCGTCTACCGCGACAGCCGCGAGTGCGCAGCGCTGGCGCTGTCCTCCGGCAACACCAAGCTGCTGCTGTCGCCGCCGACCCCGCGTCCGAAGAAGGGCTAGTGATCGACGGGAGTAGTCAATGGAGCAGTCAGGCACTTCGACCCTCTTGCAGGGCGCGGTGCAGGACCTCGCCTCCAGTGTGGTCTCCGCCCTCCGGGGCGGAGACCACGCGCGAGCGGCCACCCCCGGGGTGGTCGACTCGGACGCCGGAGGCATCGCACTCGCGGCCGTACGCGTGCTCGGATCCGACGCGCTGCTGCCGTCCGTCCTGCTGGGCACCCCACCCGACCCCGACGAACTCGCCGTGTTCCGCAAGGCCGTGGAGTCCTTCCCGCCCCGCGCCGACGCGGCCCCGGCCGTGCTGTGGAGCCACTGGGCCATGGCACGCACCCTGCGACGGCTCGACCCGTCCTCCGCCGCCGGCGAGGCCGAACCCGGCGCCGACTGGCTGGACGGCGCGAGCTGGCAGGTCCTGACCCACCAACTGGCCGTGCTGGCCCCCCTCGCCCTGCCCGGCGAGGAGTGCGCCGTGACCCGCGCCGCCGGACGCCGTCCCGTGGACGTCGCCCGCGGTTTCGTCCGCGCCGTGCGCCGCCGCGACTGGCGGCAGGCGGCCGGAGCGGGCCGCTGGCTCACCCTGCTGGACGGCGTCCCCACCACCCTCGGCCTCGAAGCGGGCCTGGACTTCGTGGAACTGATGGGCGGCCAGGACCCGCAGGTGGAACTCCAGGTGCGGGCGGCACGCCTGCTGCGCGCCGGAGCACCGGTGTGAGCGCACCGGCCCGGGAGGTCCGCGACGTGGCACGCGCCGCGCTGGCCTGGGCGTCCGGCCGCCGCGCGGACTTCGCGCTCGGCGAGGACGCGCTGGCCGCCGACGGCCAGGTCGACCGCAGCTGGAAGCCGCTCGGCGAACTGGCCCAGGTCTGCGCGACCGTCACCCGGCACACACCCCCCGGCGACCCCCTGCACGCCCGAGCCGCCGACCTGCTCGCCTTCGCCTGGCGGCAGACCGGCGAGGGTGAGCTGTTCCTCCGGCTGCAACGGCTCGAGCCGTTCGCCACCTACCCGCTGGAGGTCTACGCCGCCCTGGCCGCGGCCGGCTTCCGCCACCCCGCCTACGAGGCCGCCACCGCCACGGTCGCCCGCACCCGCGGCTGGCGGCTGACCGAGCAGGAACCGACCCGCCGGCTCGGTGTCCTCCACGCCGAGGAACGCGGCGGGATCCACCGGGACGAGCCCCGCGAACCGGCGCTGCGCCGCACCTGGCTGGGCGGACTGCCGGAACCCTGGACCTTCGAACGCTCCGCCGGATACGCGCTCACCCATGTGGTCTTCCACCTCACCGACTGGGGACGCGCCGCCGGAGGAGTCCCCGGCGACCTCACGGACTACCTGGCCCACTGGCTGCCGCCCTGGATCGACACCTGCCTGGACGCGCGGATGTGGGACCTCGCCTGCGAACTGCTGGCCGTGGCCGCGAGCGTGCCCGGACTGCCGGGCGACACCGTCCCGGACGACGCCTGGGCGCGCGTCGCCGCGGCGCAGGACGCCTCCGGCGCGCTGCCCGAGGAGGGCGACGCCGGCGATCCCGCCGCGTACTTCGCGCACCACTACCACTCCACTCTCATGGCGGCCTTCGCGGCGGCGCTGACCGCCGGACAAGGAGTACCGGTATGACCGACACGCGCCTGATCCACACCGTCGGGGTGGGCGCCATCGAATGGCTGTGGGCCCACCGGGACGGCTTCCGCCTGCAGCCAGACGTGGACCCCGAGATCGGCTTCCTGGAGCGCTTCAAGCCCGTCGGCGAACTGGCCCTGATCTGCAAGGTGCTCTTCCGCGAGGGCGTGGCCGGCTCACGCCAGGCCGAGCTGGCCCGCCGACTGCTCGACCACGCCTGGCGCGAGACCCTCGACGGCGGCGCCATGCTGGTGCGCGGACAGCGCACGGAGCCGATCTCGCCCATCCCCTTCGAGGTGTACCTGCCCTTCAAGGAACTGGGCTACAGCCACCCCGAGGTGGAGCGGGCCGCCGTCCTGAACCACCGGCTGGACAGCTGGGTCGCCTTCGAGGTCACCCCGACCCGGCGCCTGGGCCTGTCCGCCTTCCAGCGCCGCTACGGCCTCACTCCCCGCCCGCCCGAGGCCGACCTGGTGGGCGGGACCTGGCTGGCCCGCACCCCCGAACCCTGGACCGTCGAGGGCCACATCGCCTACGACGTCACCCACACGGTGTTCCACCTCACCGACTGGGGCGAGAACCCGGGCGGCCTGCCGCCGGACATCGCCGACTACCTCGCCACCTGGCTGCCGGTGTGGATCGACGACTGGCTGGACCTGGAGCGCTGGGACCTGCTCGGCGAACTGCTGGTCGTCGACGCCTGCCTGCCCCGCCCCACCCTGGACGAGCGCGCCTGGCGCGCCTTCGCGGCCGCGCAGCAGCCGGACGGAGCCATGCCGGCGATCCGCACCATGCCCGAGGGCGAGCCCGACGAGGTCTTCGACATCGTCTACCACCCCACCCTGGTCGCAGCGTTCGCCTCGGTCCTGGCCACGTCCCGGGCCCTGTCCGAACTGGCGGAGGCCTCGTGACGGCACTGTGGCCCGCCCCGTGGCCGGGAGCCCGGCCCGACGCCGAGGAACGGCCCGCGCCCGGCCCGCCGCCGCGACCGGACGCCCGGCCCGCCGGCGAACCCGGCCTGCCGCCGGACGGCGACCTGCTCGCGGACGCGGTCGCCGCCGCCGACGCGCCCGACGCCGTCTTCGCCCTCTCGCGCCACGGCCGCCGCACCCTGCGCGCCGGCGGCACCGCCCCGGCACCGCGGCTGCCCCGCGAGGACCTGCGCTACGAGATCGGCTCCGCCACCAAGACATTCACCGGGCTGCTGCTGGCCGAACTCATCCACACCGGCCGGCTGACCGGCGGCGAACCGGCCGCCGCCCTCCTGGACGGGACACGGCCCCGCGGAGCGGACCCGGTCACGCTCGCCCACCTGATCACGCACACCTCCGGACTGCCCGCCCTGCCGGCCGGCTTCCACCTCCGGGGCCTGCCCGCCTGGCACACCAACCCCTACGCCCGCTTCCCGGCCGACCGGGTCGTCGACGCCTTCCTGCGCCACCGGCCCCGCCACCGCCCCGGCACCCGCTGGTGCTACTCCAACTACGGCGTCGCCGTGCTCGGCCACGCTCTCGCCGCCGCGGCCGGCACCCCCTGGGAGGACCTGCTCACCGAGCGGGTCCTGCGCCCGCTCGGCCTGACCGGCACGAGCCTGCACCCGCACGAGCCGGGCCACGACGCCACCGGGCACGCCAAGGACGGAGCGTCCCCCGTTCCCGCCTTCGACGCCGGCGGCTTCCAGGCCGCGGGCGCCGTACGCGCCACACCGCACGACCTGCTCACCTTCCTGGAAGCCCACCTGGACCCGGCCGCGGCGCCCCCGGCGCTGGCCCCGGCCCTGCGCGCGGTGCGCGTCCCCGTGCTGCGCCGGGGCCTCACGCACCGGCACGTGCACACCATCGCCTGGTTCCGTCACCCCACCGACGGCGGGCCGATGTACTTCCACAGCGGCGCGACCCTCGGCCAGCAGGCGTTCCTCGGCTTCCGCCCCGACACCGGCACGGCCCTGGCCGCCGTGTGCACCCGCCGCTTCCGCGCCCACGACCCGTTCGTCGCCACCGCGTACGGGCTGCTCGCCGAGGAGCCGCCGGGCCCGCCCGGCACCGACGGCACGGGCCGCGCCGGCGCCGGACAGCCCTGACCCCTCGTCACACCCGGTGCCAGAGGGCCGGTGTGCGGGTGGGCGCCCAGGGGCCCTGCGCCTGGTGCGTCTGCAGGCACTGGTAGCGCGCACCCGCGTGGACCACCGTGGCGCCGGCCTCGTACACCCGGCCCGCGGCCCAGGCCTGCGCCACGTTGCCCTGCGGCTGCGGGTCCTCGGCCTCCGCCGTCTTCAGTGTCAGGCCGAAGTCGCCGAGCAGCGGATTGATCGGCTGGTAGAACGTCGTGCCGCCGTTCTTGCAGTCACCGGTGCCGCCGGACGTCACGCCCTGCGCCTGCACACCCGAGACGTACGGGCCGCCCGAGTCGCCCGGCTCGGCGCACACCGTCGTCTGGGTCAGCCCGTCCACCTTGCCCTCGGCGTAACTGACGCTGGTGTCGTGCTGCTCGACCTTCCCGCAGTGCCAGCCCGTGGTGGAACCGGAGCGGCACACGGCGGCCCCCACGAGCGCCTGGACCGAGCCGGTGATCTGCACCTTCTGCTCGCCCTCGCCCTTCACGTTCGCCGTGGCCGTCCACTTGTCGTTGACGGCCACCCAGGACATGTCCTTGCCGGGGAACGTGGACGCCTGGAACGTGCCCTGCTCGGCCTTGTCGAACCCGGTCGTCTTCGCGCCCTGCTTGCCGCAGTGACCCGCCGAGGCGAAGCCCTGCTGGTCGCCCTTGGTGACGGAGAAACCGACGGAGCAGCGGGCGGTGCCCTCGATGTAGTAGGCGTCGCCGCCCGTGACCTCCGCAAAGAGGCGCGGCCGGTTCGCCGTCACCTTCACGGCCACGCTCTTGGCGTCCAGACCCGCCGCCTTGACGAACGCGGCCGCGGCGGCCTTGTTCCCGGCCTCCACCACGACCCGGTTCGCCGGGATGTCGACGTACCACAGCGGCGTCTCACGCGTGTCGGCCTTCGCCGCCGCCGCGTCCAGCTTCTCCTTCGCGGCCCGCAGGTCGCGCAGCGGCTTCTTCACCACGGCCGCCTTCGCGCCCTGTGCCTTGATCGCGGGCACGTCCGCGGCCTTCGTGGTCGCCACCACGAGCTCCTGCGACGTCGTGCCGCGCAGCCAGGCACCGGCGAAGCGGTCGCCCAGGGCGTTGCGCAGCAGCCCCGCCCGGGTGCCCGCCTCCGCCTCGTTGACCAGCCGCCGGGACGCCTGCGCCGGGGTCAGTCCGAGATCGCGCTGCAGGGCGCGCAGCACGGGAGCCGACGGCCGGTCGGCGCCCAGGGTCTGCGCGGCCGTGGGCAGGGGACCGGCCGCGGGCGTCGGCTCGGCCGCCGCCGAGGCGGGGAGCCCGGTGGCGACGAGGGCGCCGAGCGCGGTGAGGGCCGCCCGGCGGCCGGTCAGGGCGTGTCTGTGGACCATTCGCTGTGTCTCCTTCGGTCACGGTGTCCGATGGGGTTCTCGATCACGTGCAGCTCCCGCACAGGCCTTGCCGCAACGGCCCGGCGTGATGTCCCCGGCCGTCCCGGTTCGCGCTCTGGTGCCGCGAAGGGCGCCATGTGCAGTACCGGGCGCCGGGCGTCACGCGGACTTCAGCCCGGGCGAGCCCACCTCCGTGACGAAGGACGCGGTCGTCGAGATGGTGCCGCCGGGCTTCGTGATGCCCGAGACGGTGCGGAAGTCCACCTGGGCGTTCTCCTCGCCGAGCTCGACCCGGACGTAGCCGCGCCGGCCGTCGAAGTACTTCATGTGCGGGTTGGCCTTCATGTAGGTCTCCCAGTCGGACGGCTTCTCGGTCCCGTCGCCGCCGCTGGCGATGGAGGTGCAGGTGAACTCCGTGCCGACCGTCTTCGACGCCGGGTCGTCGAAGTTCTCCTTGATGTCGAAGGCGTACCCGACGTGGACGTCGCCGGTGAGGACCATCCAGTTGGCGACGCCCGCGGCCTTCGCGCCGGCCATCACGCGAGCGCGGGAGGCGCGGTAACCGTCCCAGGCGTCCATGGAGACCCGGGCCGGCTCGGTCAGGTCGAACTTGCGCTGCGAGAAACACACCTGCTGGGGCATCACCTTCCACAGCGCGCCGGAGGACCGCCAGCCGTCCAGCAGCCAGCGCTCCTGGGCGTCGCCCGTGAGGGTGCGCGCCGGATCGTCCGACTCGGCGCCCGGGGCGTGCGGCCGGTCGTTGTAGGCCTGGTCCGAGCGGTACTGGCGGGTGTCGAGGATGTCGAACTGGGCGAGCGAGCCCCAGGCCAGCCGGCGGTACAGCCGGGCGTCCGGGCCCTGCGGCAACTGCTCGGCGCGCAGCGGCTGGTTCTCCCAGTAGGCCCGGTAGGCGGCGGCCCGGCGCACCAGGAACTGGTCCTGCGGGCCGCCCTTCTCGTCGACGGCGCCGGCGTAGTTGTTCTCCGTCTCGTGGTCGTCCCAGGTGACCACGAAGGGATGCCGGGCGTGCGCCGCCTGCAGGTCCGGGTCCGTCTTGTAGAGCGCGTAGCGCAGCCGGTAGTCGGCCAGGGTGGTCGTCTCGCGGTTGAACACGTCGGGCAGCTTGCGGTCGGTGTAGCGGCGGGCCCCGCCGGCGGAGTCCACGGCGTACTCGTAGAGGTAGTCGCCGAGATGGAAGACGACGTCGACGTCCTCCTGCGCCAGGTGGCGGTAGGCGGTGTAATAGCCGTCCTGGTAGGCCTGGCAGGCGACCGCGGCCAGGCGCATGCCGTCGGCGTCGCTGCCCGCGGCCGGTGCCGTCCGGGTCCGGCCGGTGGGACTGATCCAGGCGCCCACCCGGAACCGGTAGTAGTACTCGCTGTCCGGCATCAGGCCCTTGACGTCGACGTGCACGCTGTGCGCGTACTCCGGGTGGGCCGTGGCCACGCCCCGGTGCTCGACGAAGCCGAACCACTCGTCCAGGGCCACCTCCCAGTACACGACGACCCGTTGCTGCCCCAGGCCGCCGTCCTCCGCGAACGGCTGGGGGGCCAGCCGCGTCCACAGGAGCACCGAGTCGGGCAGCGGGTCCCCGGAGGCCACCCCGAGCGTGAACGGGTCGTCGGTGATCCGGGCGGCGTCCAGTTCGCGGGCGGCGGTGGCGCCGCGGGCCGGCCGGTTGGTGGAGAAGGCGAGCAGCGCGGCCGCCGCGGTGACGGTCAGGAAGCGACGGCGGGCGACGTGCGGGGCAGCGGAGCGCAGTACGGCGTCGTGCGGGGAGAAGGCATGCTCGGACGGTGGTCTTTGACGGCCCGTCAGCGCCATCTGAGGTCCTCTCGTACGGGGCAGTTGCGCCCCGGGCGGACGCGTGGGGACATCGCCGACGTGCGGAGCGCGGAGCTCGCATGCTAAGCAGACAAAATGCCTGAAACGGGCACGACGTGCGGGGGGTTCACACCACAGGCGGTACGAGAGGGATCACGGCCGCGGGCACACGAAAGCGCCGCCGGCCCGGGGCCGGCGGCGCGAGGGGAGGGGAGTCGGTTCTAGTGGGCCGCGTGCGCGGCGGCCGTGGAGGCCGCACGGTCGCGGACCGGCAGGTGGTAGACGTGGAAGGCCCGCCCGATGACCGGCTGGGCGACGTTGCGCACCTTCACGCCGCCGCTCGTCATGCCGTGCTCGGTACCGGCGTGCGCGTGCCCGTGCACCGCGAGATCGGCGCCGGCCGTGTCGATGGCCTCCGCCAGCAGATAGCTGCCCAGGAACGGGTAGATCTCCAGCGGCTCGCCCGCCAGCGTCTCCGCGACGGGGGAGTAGTGGGTCAGCGCGATCCGCGCGTCGCAGTCCGCCTCGCCGAGCTGTTCCAGCGCCGTGCGCAGGCCGTCGGCGGACCGGCGCGAGTAGCGGACGAACTCCTTCATCACCGGCTCGCCGAACTCCCCGGCGCAGCGGCCGACGAACCCGCCGCCGAACCCCTTGGTGCCGGCCACGCCGATCCGGGCCCCGCCGCTCTCCACGACCGTGTGCTCACCCTCCAGGACGTGGGTGCCGGCGTCCCGGAGGATGGCCGTGACCTCGTCGGGGCGGTCGTCGTGATGGTCGTGATTGCCCAGGACGGCGACCACCGGAACACCGAGGCCCTGCACCTCCCGGGCGACCACCCGCATCTCCTCGGGCGTGCCGTGCCGGGTCAGGTCGCCGGCCAGCAGCAGGAGGTCCGCGCACTCGGGCAGGGTCTCGAAGGCCGGGCGCAGCACGCCCTGGCTGTCGGGCCCCATGTGGATGTCTCCGACGGCTGCGATGCGGATCATGCCAGTTCCTCCGCGTGGTCGGGGGAGGACGCCTCGGTCACCACGAGGTCGCTGTGCACCGGGATCCCGGCCAGTTCCTCGTGGACGGTGCGCAGGATCTCCTCGCGGCAGGGGGACGAGGGCACGGTGCCGGTGAGCAGCACCGCCTGGCCGCGGGCCTCGACCCGCACGCCGAGTTCGCCGAGCTCACCCGAGGCGAGGCGGTCCTGCAGATGGGCGATGCGGTAGTCCAGGTTCTCCGCCGGCCCACCGCCGGCGTCCTGGGAACCGTGGGTGCTCATGGGTGCTCCTTCAGATGACGTTCAGGCGCTCCAGCAGGAAGAAGAAGGCTGCGGGCATGGGCTCGTCGCCGCACTCGCGCCGCACCCGGTCCCAGTCGACCTTCTCGCGCAGGGCCCGGGCGATCGGCAGGGCGGCGCCGAAGTCGCAGTGGTGCTCGGAGAACGCGGCGGTCAGGCTCCACAGCAGGTCGGTCGGGGCCAGCACGGGCATGCGCACCGAGTCGACCGACAGCTCCTCCGCCCGCTCCAGCATGTCGGCGCCGACCGGCCGGTGCGCCAGCTCGAAGATGATGTCCACCGGCTGGCCGAAACACGTGGCCTTGATCAGCCAGTCCTCCGGCGGCGTGTAGACCGTCAGCCCGGCGTCGCGCAGCGTGGCCGCCACCGCGTCGGCGTCCTCGGGGCGGATGGCGAAGTCGACGTCGTGCTGGAGGTTCTTCTCGCCGCCGTGGGCGTAGGCGGCCACGCTGCCGGCCAGCGCGAAGAGATGCCCCTTGCGCTTCAGCAGCGCCCCCACCTGCTTGGCCGCCTCCAGGATCGCCTGGTTGCGGTCCAGGGGGAGTTCGTGCGGCGGCTCGTCCGCCGACGGGTCCTGCCGCGGCGCGGGCTCGCCCCCCTGCACTGCCGTCCCGAGGTCGGAAACCCCCGGTCGCCGGACGAGCGTCGCGTCATCCCCGTTCTGCGTCATGACCACTCCCCTTCACCGAACCGGACCAGCCGCTCCCGCGCGGCGTCCGGACCCAAAACGGCCTGCGTGTCTGCCAGCAGCGAGTACCCGGCGCGCCCGCGCCGACACGGAAGGCTCCGGCCGTCCTCGCCGGGCCCGGCCCGCGTCCCGCCCGGCCCGGCTGCCGTCCCCCCCCCGGATTCCCGGCCACCCGGTTGCCGTGCCGCGAATGCCCGGTCCCACCCGGCTGCCGGACCCCTGACCCCCGTCCGGCTGGCGGCCCCGGCACCTCCTGGCGACGCTGGGACGGCGTCGCCGTCCGGCCCGCCCGCTACGAAGGAGCCCCCATGCGCACCCTGCCGTACGCCCTGCTCACCGCCCTGGCCCTGGTCGCTCTCGCCGCCCCCGCCCGCGCCGCGGCGCTCCCGGCGGACGTCACCGCGGGCCAGTGCATCGCCGGTGGAGGCATGATCATCATTTCCGCCGTGGGGGACGGATCGCCCTGGAGCAAGCGCTGCATGGGCGGCATCCACGACGGCCAGAGCGTCGTCTGACGCCCGGGTCGCAGCCTCGGGCGAACAAGACAAGCGCATACCCTACCGAAGACGGAATATGGGGCGAAAGGATGGGAAACCGGAAGCAGCCCATCCATGCGCTCGCGGAGGTCGCCATGAACCAGGACACCCCCCGTTCGTCCGATCTTCCGCAGCCGCTGCGGGCCGTCGCCTCGGGTCTGCGCCACCTGCCCGGCGCGGAACAGGTCGGCAAGGTCGCCACCGGCGCCCTCGACAGGATCGGCGCGGTCTCGCCGCGCGGACGCCGGATGGCCGTCTACGCCGGTGCCGGCGTGCTCGGTGTGGCCGGAGTGGTCGAGTGGCCCGTGGCCCTGACCGGCGCCGCCGTCGCCTGGCTCACCCGGCCGCGGCCCGGACACGCCGACACCTCACCCGACGGCGCCACCGGCACCACCCGGCCGGGCAGGACGTCCACGGCCGGGGCAGAGGACGAGCCGGACACCTCCGCGTACGGACCCGGCGCCCGGCTCGCCTCGTCGCACTACCGGCACGACCGGCCGGAACCGCACGTGCACGAGCAGCCCGCCAAGGTGGGCGACACCGCCACCGCCTCCGCCCTGAAGCAGGTCGCCGAAGCCACCGCCCACCACGGCGAGGACCCGCATCACGGCGAGGACCCGCATCACGGCGACCGCGCCCACCGGCGCGGGCACGACGGTCACCCCACCGGCTGAATCGGGAAGCAGAAGATGCTCACACGCTTCGACGTCGCCCCGCTCGTCGGGGCCGTGGCCGGGGCGGCCGCCGGGGCCGCCCGCGGCACCGCCCAGGGAGTGACGTCCGTCTACGACACCACGCGCCGAGTCCGCAACGTCGCGCGCAACGCCCTCACGGGCGGCCGGCACTGGACGGCGGGGCAGCACCTGCACCTCGCCCTGCGCCGCCCGGGCGGCGACGCCGGCGCCCTCGCCCGTCAGGTGGCCGAGGAACTCGTCGACCACCCGGACGTGCTCGCCGCCTTCTGGGACGAGGGCCTGGGCCGGCTGGTGATCACGCTCGCTGAGGACGCCGTCACCGACCGCGTCACCGAACGGGCCACCGAGCTCGCCGCGCGTTTCGGCCTCAGCGAGGACGCCGATCCGGAGGCGCCCGAGACCGCGCACCCCGGCGACCCCGGCGAGGTGCGCGTCAGCGCCGCGGCGATCCTGCTGGACGCCGCCGGAGCGGCCGGTGCCCTGGCCGGCCGCTCCCTGCGGCTGCCGCCCACCTCACGCATCGTCACCGCCACCGTCACCCTGCTGCGCGAGAATCCCCGCTTCCGGGCCGTGCTCCGCCGCCGCTTCGGCCCCTCCGGCATGGAGCTCGTCCTCGCCGCCGCCAACGCCGCCGCGCACAGCGTCGGACAGACCCCGCTGGCGCTCCTGCTCGACGGGCTCCTGCGCGGCACCCAGCTCACCGAAGCCGTGGCCAGGGCCGCGGCCTTCGAAGCCCTGCACGACGACCTCAGCCACCCGGGACGCACCAGCCTGCCCGGCCCCGCGGACGCCCGGCCGCCCCTGAAGGTGACTCCCGCCCAGGAGTACGCCTCGCACGCCAGCACCGGAAGCCTCGCCGGCGCCGCCGCCACCCTCCTCGTCACCCACAACGCGACCGACGCGGCCGAAGCGGTCCTCGCCGGCTCCCCGAAGGCGGCCCGGTACGGACCGGCCGCCTTCAGCGCGACCCTCGGCACCTTCCTCGCGCACGCCGGGATCCTCGTGCGCAGCGGCGAACGGCTGCGCCAGCTGGAGATCGCCGACGCCCTCGTCCTGCACGCCGACGCCCTGCGCACCGGCCCCGAGGACGACAGCGATCCCGACGACCCCGTGCACCCCTTCGCCGAGGCCGTCCTCGACGCCGCCCGCCGCGCGCGACTGCACGTCGTCATCGCCGGCGGCTCCGACCTCAAGGACATCACCCGGCTCGCCGACGAGGTCGCCCCGGGCAGCCGGCCGTTCGGGGACGTCGTACGGGCCCTGCAGGACGACGGCCACGTCGTGGTCACCGTCGCCCGCCTGCACGAGTCCGGTGACGGGCCCGTGGTGGCCGGGCTGCCCGCGGGCGACGTGGCCATCGCCCTCACCGACGGCCGCGCCGCCGTCTCCTGGGGCGCCGACGCGCTCGTCCCGGGCGGCCTCGCCGACGTCTGGCGGCTGCTGACGGCCATCCCCGCCGCCCGGCGCGTCGGACGCCGCTCCCAGACGCTCGCCCGCGCGGGCGCCGCCCTGTCCGGGCTCCTGGTCGCCCGCGGCGGACAGCCTCCGGGCCGGCACCTGCTGTGGCCCCTCACCCGGCACGCCCCCGTCAACATCGCCGCCGCCAACGCCCTGCTCACCGGCTGGCTCGAAGCCACCCGGGTGGCCCGGGCCACCCCGCCGCCACCCCGGCTGCACATCCCCTGGCACGCCCTGGAACCCCACGAGGCCCGCGAGCGGCTGGGCCGTGCCCACCGCGACGAGGAGCCCCGCGGACTCGCCCTGCTGGCCGACCGCTCCCGCCGGCGGGCGGCCCGGGTGGTCCGCCACCCCGCCGTCACCCCGGCCCGCTGGACGTGGCAGGCGGCCGGCGCGGTCCGCCGCGAACTCGACGACCCGCTCACCCCCGTCCTGGCCACCGGCGCCGTCGCCTCGGCGCTGCTCGGCTCGCTCGTCGACGCGATGCTGGTCGTCGGCGCGATGGACCTCAACGCCGTCACGGGCGGGCTCCAGCGGATGCGCGCCGAACAGGCCCTCGCGCGGCTCGCGGCCCGCCAGCAGCCCAAGGCCCGCAAGCAGGACAGCCGCAAGCGCACCGTCACCGTCGACGCCGCCCGGCTGCGCCCCGGGGACGAGATCAGCCTCGGCGCCGGCGACGTCGTACCCGCCGACGCACGGCTGCTGGACGTCGACGGCCTGGAGGTGGACGAGTCGGCGCTCACCGGCGAGTCCCTGCCCGTGACCAAGTCCGTCGAGGCCACCCCCGGCTTGCCGGTGGCACAGCGCACCTGCATGGTGTTCGAGGGCACCACCGTCGTCGCCGGTCGGGCCACCGGGCTCGTCGTCGACACCGGCGAGCAGACCGAGGCCGGCCGTGCCGTCACGCTCGCCGCCCGCACCCCGCCGCCCGCCGGCGTCCAGGCCCGTCTCCAGGAACTCACCCGCAAGGCACTGCCGGTGACCTTCACCGGCGGCGCCGCCGTGACCGGCCTGTCCCTGCTGCGCGGCAGCCCCGTCCGGCGCGCCGTCAGCGGCGGTGTCGCCGTCGCCGTCGCCGCCGTGCCCGAGGGATTGCCGCTGGTCGCGACCGTCGCACAGATGGCGGCCGCCCGCCGGCTGTCCCGGCGCGGCGTCCTGGTCCGCACCCCGCGCACCCTGGAGGCGCTCGGCCGCGTCGACACCGTCTGCTTCGACAAGACCGGCACCCTCACCGAGAACAAGCTGCGGCTGGTCCGCGTGGCCACCGCCGACGGCACCGTCCTCGCCACCGACGCCGAACAGGCCGTCCCGGTCGTACGGCTGGCCGCGCGCGCCTGCCCGCAGGAGGAGACCGGGCAGGGCCGCCGGGTCGCGCACGCCACCGACGAGGCCGTCCTCGACGTCGCCCCGCCCGACGAGGGCTGGACCCCCACCGGCGAGCTGCCCTTCGAGACCCGGCGCGGCTACGCCGCCGCGATCGGCCGCGACGGCGACCCCGGCGTCGGTGAACTCCTCGTCGTCAAGGGCGCCCCCGAGACGATCCTGCCCGCCTGCCGGGACCTGCCCGCCCACGCCACCGACACCGCCCACGAACTGGCCGGCAAGGGCCTGCGGGTCCTCGCCGTCGCCCGCCGCCCCTGCCGTGCCGACGATCCGGACGCCGAACTCGAAGCGCCCCTCGCCGACCTGGAGTTCAGCGGCCTGGTCGCTCTCGCCGACGTCCCCCGCGACACCTCGCACGGCCTGCTCGTGGAGCTGCGCCGCTCCGGCATCCTGCCCGTCATGCTCACCGGCGACCACCCGGAGACCGCCCGCGCCATCGCCCTGCAACTGGGCTGGCCGGAGGAGACCGAGGTCGTCACCGGTGACGAGCTGGTCGCCATGGAACGCCGCGAGCGCGTCCGCGTCCTGCACGGCGCGGGCGTCGTCGCCCGGGTCGCACCCGAGCAGAAGCTGCACGTCGTCGAGGCCCTGCAACAGGCGGGCCGGGTCGTGGCGATGGCGGGCGACGGCGCCAACGACGCCGCCGCCATCCGCGCCGCCGACGTCGGGGTCGGCGTGGAGTCCCGCGGCTCCGCCGCCGCCCGCAACGCCGCCGACCTGGTCCTGACCACCGGCGACCTCTCCGTGCTGGTCGACGCCGTCGCCGAGGGACGCGCCCTGTGGCGCAGCGTCGCCGACGCCGTCAGCATCCTCATCGGCGGCAACGCCGGCGAGGTCGGCTTCAGCGTCCTCGGCACCCTCCTCGCCGGCGCCTCACCTCTGTCGACCCGTCAACTGCTGCTGGTCAACCTGCTCACCGACATGTTCCCGGCCATGGCCGTCGCGGTCACCCCCAGCGACGACCCCTCCACCGCGGAACACGCCGACGACGGGCCGATGGGCCTCAAGGTCCTCGGCGCGCCCCTGCTGCGCTCCATCCGCCGCCGCGGCATCACCACCTGCCTCGGGGCGGTCACGGCGTACCTCATCGGCCGCCTCACGCCCGGCACCGAACGCCGGGCCACCACCATGGCCCTGTGCGGTGTGGTCGGTGCCCAGCTGGTGCAGACCCTCTCCGGACGGCGCCGCAGCCCGCTGGTGTGGGTCACCGCCCTCGGCTCGGCCGCCGTGCTCGCCGCGCTCGTCCAGACGCCCGGCGTGAGCCACTTCTTCGGCTGCACCCCGCTCGGCCCCGTCGCCTGGGCCGGCGTGGCCCTCGCCATCGCCCTGTCGGCGCTGGCCCCGCGCCTGGAACGCCTCCCGGCCGTCCACGCCCTGTACGACGGCGCCGCCCGGCTGGCCCTGCACCTGAACGACCTCGTCCGCCGGGGCCGGCACCTGCTGCAGAGCGGCATCGCCAGCCCGGTGGCCTGACGGACCGGCACGCGAGGCGGCGGCCGACCCCTGCCGGGGTGGCCGCCGCCTCGTACGCTCGCCGGGCTCGAATGCTCGCCGGGCCGGTCAGACCTCGCCGCGCCAGGCGCCCGTCTCCGTCCCGCGCGCCTCCATGAACTCCTTGAAGCGCCGCAGGTCTCCGGAGACCTGCCGCTTGACGAACCCGAGCTTGTCGCCCACCGTCTCGGCCACGCCACTGGGGTCGAAGTCCATCTGCAGCATGACCTTGGTCGTGTCGTCCTGGATGCGGTGGAACGTCACCACACCGGCCTGCTTGGCTTCACCGTTGACGGTGGTCCACGCGACGCGCTCGTCCGGGATCTGCTCGGTGATCTCCGCGTCGAACTCCCGCTCCTGGCCGCCGACCTTCGTCACCCAGTGCGTCAGGGTGTCGGTGCGCTGCTCGATGCGCTCCACGCCGTCCATGAACTGCGGGAACGTCTCGAACTGCGTCCACTGGTTGTAGGCCGTGTGGACCGGGACGCGGACCTCGATGGATTCCTCTACCTGCGACAAGGCGGTACCTCCCTTTCTCGTTCGGTGAGCGAGGCGTCGGGTACCGGATTCCGCGCCGCTCACTCATGATCGGCACGACTTCTGTGACCAGGTGTCCTTTCCGCCTCGTCCGGGGTACCCGGCCCGGGACAACAGACCGGGAGGTGATCGCCATGACGGACACGGACCGCACGGCATCCGCCGCCACGCGCCCGAGCTCCGCGCCGACGGCCGGGGACGAGCCCGTGAGCGAGCTGGTGCAGCGCGCGACGGCACAGCTCACCGAGCTGGTGCGGGGCGAGATGCGCCTCGCCCAGGCGGAGATGACCGAGAAGGGCAAACGCTTCGGGAAGGGCGGCGGCCTGTTCGGCGGGGCCGGCGTACTGGGTTTCGTCACCCTGCAGGCCCTGGTGGCCACGGTGATCGCCGCCCTGGCGGTACCGCTCCCGGTGTGGGCGGCGGCCCTGATCGTCACGGCCGTCCTCGCCGTCGCCACCGGTGTGACGGCCCTGGCCGGCCGCAAGCAGGTGCGCCAGGCCTCCCCGCCCGCCCCGCAGCGGACCATCGACAGCGTCAAGGCCGACGTGGCCGAGATCAAGGAGAGTGCACAGCGATGACCCAGCCCCCGCACGACGAGCCGACCGCCGGCAGCCCCGAGGAGCTGCGCGAGCAGGTCGAGCGCACCCGCCACGAACTGGGCGACACCGTCCAGGAGCTCGCCGACCGCGCCGATGTGAAGGCCCGCGCCCGCGAGAAGGCCGTGGCCGTCAAGGAGCAGGCCGGGCAGAAGGCGCAGGCCTGGCGCGGGCAGGCCATGGCCAAGGCGTCGGACGTGGCCCACGCGGTGGAGGAGAAGCTGCCCGAGCCGGTGAAGCAGAAGGGTGCCGCCGCCGCTCAGGGCGCGAAGGAGAAGGCCGCGCAGGCGGAGCAGGTCTGGCAGGACAAGGCTCCGGAGCAGGTGCGCGACCACCGGGCCGCCCTGCTGGCGGGCGCCGGCGCCCTGATCGTCGCCGTCCTGCTGATACGCCGCCGCAGGAACGGCTGACCTCCGGCCCGAAGGCACGGCTGCCCTCGGGCCCGACGGCCTCGGCCCCCGTCACTGCGCATGGTGACGGGGGCCGAGGCCTGTCTGAGGGGGGGGCAGCCTGCGGTGACGCGGGCCGCAGCCCACGATGACGGGCCGCGGCTTGCGGTGGCGGGGCCTGCGAATTTCGGCGACGCGGGCCGCGGCTTGCGGTGGCGGAGCCCGCACGGCAAGGTCGGGAGGCGTGGCCACCTTGCTGATCGTCCAACACACGCCCTCGCCCCACTGCCAGGCGATGTTCGAAGCCGTCCTCTCCGGGGCGACGGACCCCGAGATCGAGGACGTCCGGGTCGTGCGCGTGCCCGCGCTGTCGGCCACGGCCTCCGACGTCCTCGCCGCCGACGGCTATCTGCTGGGCACCCCCGCCAACCTCGGCTACATGTCCGGCGCCCTCAAGCACTTCTTCGACCAGGTCTACTACCCCTGCC
This sequence comes from Streptomyces sp. XY006, assembly GCF_002237655.1. Taxonomy (GTDB): domain Bacteria; phylum Actinomycetota; class Actinomycetes; order Streptomycetales; family Streptomycetaceae; genus Streptomyces; species Streptomyces levis. The sequence goes on along the minus strand of NZ_NOKT01000011.1, from coordinate 168,533 downwards.
TGGATGCCACGCGGGGGCGTCCGTTCGGCTACTGGGTGCACGGCGGCAACGACGTCACCGGAGCGGTCCGCGGAATCGAGTCGATCACCACGGGCCTCGGCTGGCGCCGCGCCGCCGAGGCCGTCACCGTGACCGGCGAGCCGGACAAGGGCGACACCGAACGCTGCTGGGAACTCGGCGCGACGGTCGCCGCCGGGCTCATGGGCTGAGCGGGCCGGGTCAGGTCCCCTCCAGCCGTCGCCGGTCCTGCTCGTCCCACTTCCGGGTGTCGCGCGGCTGCGTGTACGGCTCGGCCTCCGGCGGATGCCCACCGGCGATCGCCCGCTGCCGCACCGTCTCCGCGTCGAACTCCAGGCCGAGCAGGATCGCCAGATTGGTGATCCAGAGCCAGATGAGGAAGACGATGACACCGGCCATCGTCCCGTAGGTCTTGTTGTACGAGGCGAAGTTGGCCACGTAGAGGGCGAAACCGGCGGACGCGATCAGCCAGATGCCCAGGGCCAGCAGACTGCCCGGGGTGATCCAGCGGAAGCCCTTCACCTTGGCGTTCGGGGTCGCCCAGTAGAGAATCGCGATCATGGTCGTCACCAGGATGACCAGCACGGGCCACTTCGCGATCGACCACACCGTCAGCGCGGTGTCGCCGATGCCCAGGGCCGTCCCCACCTGCCGGGCCAGTCCGCCGGTGAAGACGACGATCAGCGCGCTGATCACGGCCAGCACCATCAGCACGACGGTCACGCCCACCCGCACCGGCAGCAGCTTCCACGCCGGCCGGCCCTCGGGCATGTCGTAGACGGCGTTGGCGGAGCGGGTGAAGGCCGCCACGTAGCCGGAGGCCGACCAGATCGCGAGGACGATACCGACGATCGCCATGAGCGAGCCGATGCCGGCGTTGCCCTGCAGCTGCTCCACGGCCCGGGTGATGATGTCGCGCGCCGAGCCGGGGGCGAGCTGCTGGATGTTGTCGATCACCTTGTCGGTGGTCGACCTGCCGGTCAGGCCCAGTATCGACACGAGCACCAGCAGCGCCGGGAACAGCGCCAGCACGCCGTAGTAGGTCAGCGCCGCCGCGCGGTCGGTCAGCTCGTCGTCCTTGAACTCGCGCAGGCTGCCCTTGAGCACCGCACCCCAGGAAGCCTTGGGCAGCTCGGTCGGCGAGTCCGGTGCCGCGCGTTCCACCTCGGGCCCGGGCCCGGGCTCGTCGGTGCGGGCGGCCGCCTCCCGGCGTTCCGCCCCGGATGCCGGGCGTGAGTCCCCGGGCCCTGGGCGTGAGTCCCCGGGCCCTGGGCGCGCGTCCTCCGGCTGCGGGGCCTCGGCCGCCTCGTGGTCTTTTCGTCCTGGTATGTGCAGTTTCACCATAGGGGCCGGGTAACCCCGGACCGTGGCCTTAAGCCGAGCGCGCCGAGGCCGTCACCGGGCGGCTTCGTCCCGCAGGCCCAGCCCCGGTCCACGGTGGTCACGGCGGGAGTCCGGCGCAAGCACCGCACCCGCGCACAGGGCTTGAGGGAGCGCTCCCACGGCGGGCACGATGCCGCCATGACCACCTCTTGGATCATCCGTCCGTACCGCCCCGAGGACCGCCCGGCCCTCAACGACATCTGCGTCCGCACCGCCCACAACGGCGGGGACAGCCGCCCCCACTACACGGACCCGGACATCTTCCCGGCCACCTTCGCTGCTCCCTACGTCCATCTGGAGCCGGAGCTGGCCTTCGTGCTGGACGACGGCCGGGGGCAGGCCGTCGGGTACATCGTCGGCACCGCCGACACCGCGCGCTTCGCCGAGGCCTTCCGCGTCACCTGGCTGCCCCTGGTCGCCGGGCGCCACCCGGAGCCGGCGGGGCGGCCGCGCACCCCGGACGAGGAGATCGCCCACCTGCTGCACCACCCGGAGCGGATGGTCGTGCCGGAACTGGCGGCCTACCCTGCGCACCTCCACATCGACCTGCTGCCCGCCTGGCAGGGCCGCGGTCACGGGCGGCGGCTGATGCGGACCTTCCTCGCGACGCTGCAGGACAAGGGCGTACCGGCCGTGCACCTGGCCATGGCCGCGGCCAACACACGGGCCAGGGCCTTCTACGACCGCATGGGGTTCCACGAGCTGCGCGTCGCCGAGCCGGGTGCGGCCACCTTCCTGGGGCGCGGCACCAAGGAACTCGACCGGCTCTGACGGGCCTTGTTGGGCCTTGTTGGGCCCGGGTGTTTGCCGGGTTCATGAGAGTTCCCCGAAAATTCTCGGGACGCCTGAACACACCGGTGCTCCCGTACGTATGGGGCGAGGGGATTTTCATGCCCGGCACGCCACAAGCGCAGGAGAGCACCCTTGGCACGCAATTCGCGAAGACGCCCTACAGGCAAACGACGCGCGACCTTCGCCGCGTTCGCGCTGATCCTGGGCGGAGGCGGCCTGATGGCCGCGAACGTCTACGCCTCGGCCACGGACGGCGGTTGGGACGGTGAGGCCGCCGAGACGCGGTCCGGCACGGGGGCCCCGGCCGGGGGCGCGACGATCGACTGCCCGGACGTCGGCACCAAGCTGACCTCGGTCCCCGAGCAGGCCAGAGCGGAGGTCGACAAGGAACTCGCCCTGCTGGACGAGCAGATCGCCCAGGCCTACCAGCGGCTGAGCGCTTCCGCCCAGCAGATCCAGCAGGACTCCGGCTTCGCCGACAGCGCGATCGTGAACCCGCTGAAGGACAAGCGGGCCGCGACCCTGGAGCGCATCGCCATCGCCATCGACCGCGTCGGGGACCGGCCCGAGGGGCTCGACGACCTCGCCGCGTGCACCCTGCGCGACTCCGGCAACCAGCCGTCCGCCGGGGCCGAGGGCCAGGACGGCGGCGAACAGCCCGGACAGGACCAGGGCGAGGGCCAGGACAACGAGCAGGACCAGGGCCAGGGCCAGGGCGCGAACGGGGGACAGGCGGGCAACGGCCCCGTCGCCGCCGACTTCGTGGACATCAAGAACGTCCAGCCGAACGTCAACACCCCCCGCGCGGAAGGGAACGCCTCCCGCGGCTCGTTCGCGACGAGCTGCGGTGTGAACGAGAACGGCCTGTTCAACTCGGACAACGTCATCGTCGCCCCGGGTGTGAGCAACGGCGCCCACCACTTCCACGACTACGTGGGCAACCAGTCCAACGACGCCTTCGCCAGCGACCAGGACCTCGCGAACGCCGAGACCAGCTGTGTCGACCAGGGCGACAAGTCCTCCTACTACTGGCCGGTGCTGCGCCTGCAGAACGGCACGCAGGAGCAGGACGCCCAGAAGCCGGGCGGTGGCATCGAGGGCAACGCCGGCGAGATCGTCACGCCCAAGCAGGTCACGCTGAACTTCGTGGGCAGCCCGCGCGACAAGGTCACCGCCATGCCGCGGCTGCTGCGCATCATCACCGGCGACGCCAAGTCGTTCGTGAACGGCCCGGCCAACGCCAACGCCTCCTGGAGCTGCACCGGCTTCGAGGACCGGCAGCTGAAGGACAAGTACCCGCTGTGCCCGCAGGGCAGTGACGTGGTGCGCACCTTCAAGTTCCAGAGCTGCTGGGACGGCCGCAACATCGACAGCGCCAACCACCGCACGCACGTGGCGTTCGCGGACGCCGCCGGGGCGTGCCCGTCCGGCTTCCGCGCCATCCCGCAGCTGGTGCAGCGCATCGTCTACGACGTCGACGCGCCGAGCCTTCAGGACGGGGGCCGTACGACACCCCTGTTCGCGGTCGACTCCTTCCCCGAGCAGCTGCACAAGCCGGTGACGGACCACGGCGACTTCATCAACGTCTTCGACGAGAACCTGATGAAGAAGATGGTCGACTGCATCAACGAGGGCCGCACGTGCGGCGCCGGTGCGGGCGAGGAACCGGGCCAGGGCGAGGAGCCGGGCCAGGGTGAAGACCCGGGTCAGGGTGAGGAGCCGGGCCAGGGTGAGGAGCCCTCGCAGACTCCGGAAGCCCCGCAGGAGGAGCCCACGCGCACCCCGGAAGCGCCGCAGGACGGGAACGCCGGCGGCAAGCCCGGTGACGCCGGCGGCGACGACGGCAAGGGCGAGGACGGCAAGGGCGACGGCGGCAAGGGCGAGTCCGAGCCCCCGGCCGCCGAGAAGCCGACCGCCGCGCCGAAGCCCGGCGACGGCTCCAAGGCCCCCGGCACCACCGCACCGGAGGTGCTCGCGACGCCCTCGTCCGGCGGCGGCACCGGGGACAAGGGCGGTGAGGACGCCGACGGTCTCGGCGAGTCGCAGGCCGTCGGCACGGCCACCAGCGCCGCGCCGACGCCGTCCGCCCCGTCCCAGGCCGAGCCGCAGGCGGTCGGCCAGGGCGGTCTCGCCGACACCGGCGCCCAGCTCTGGCCCGCCGCGGCGGGCGCGGTCCTGGTCCTCGCCGGTTTCGTGGTCCTGCGCCGCGTGAGGCGGAGCTGACCGACCGCGACGCTCGAGCCTGACAGGTGAAACGGCGGCGGGACCCCACCAGGGCCCCGCCGCCGTTCCGCGTCCGGGCCGGCCGCCGTTCCGCGTCCGGGCCGGCCGCCGTTCCGCGTCCGGGCCGGCCGCCGTTCCGCGTCCGGGCCGGCCGCCGTTCCGCGTCCGGGCCGGCCGCCGTTCCGCGTCCGGGTCCGCCGTGTTCGCACCAGCCGGTCGCGGCCCGACGTCCGCGTCCGGCACCCTTCGGCGACCGCCGAAGGACACACGCTCTAGCGTGATCCCATGAACCTCATCGTCACCAGGGGCGGTACACCCGGCGGAGCGGCGGCGTGACGCCGTGGGAGATGGCGGCCGTGCTGGCCGCCGGCACAGGCGCGGGCGCCGTCAACGCCGTCGTCGGCTCCGGCACGCTGATCACCTTCCCCGTCCTGCTCGCCACCGGACTGCCCCCGGTCACCGCCACCGTCTCCAACGGGCTCGGCCTGGTCCCCGGTTCGATCAGCGCGATCATCGGCTACCGCGAGGAGCTCCGCGGCCAGGGCCGGCGCGCCCTCCTGCTCGGCATCGGCGCCGTTCTCGGCGGCCTCGCGGGCGCCGTCCTGCTGCTCACCCTGCCCGCCTCGGCGTTCGAGCGGATCGTGCCGGTCCTGGTGGGCCTCGCCCTGGTCCTGGTCGCCTGCCAGCCGCTGATCGCCCGGCGGTTGCGCCGCCGTCCGGCCGGGAGCCGCACCCGCCGCGACGGCGGCCCGCTGCTGTTCACCGGCATGACCCTGGCCAGCGTCTACGGCGGCTACTTCTCCGCGGCCCAGGGCATCATCTACGTCTCGCTGATGGGCATGCTCCTCGACGACACGCTCCAGCGGCTCAACGCCGTCAAGAACGTACTGGCAGCCGTCGTCAGCACCGTCGCCGCCGTGGTGTTCCTGTTCTTCGCGGAGTTCGACTGGACGGCCGTCGTGCTCATCGCCGCGGGCTCCGCCCTGGGCGGCCTGATCGGAGCCCGGGTCGGACGCCGTTTCAGCCCGGCCGTCCTGCGCACCCTCATCGTCTCGGTCGGCACCCTCGCCCTCGTCCACCTGGTGACGCACTGAGCCGGGCGCCTACGACGCCGCCCGGCCCGCCGCCGACGCCTCCTCGCCCTCGGCGTCGATGTGCGGCAGCACCCGGTCCAGCCACCGCGGCGTCCACCAGGCGTGCCGCCCGAGCAGGGTCATCACCGCCGGCACCATGAGCAGGCGCACCACCGTCGCGTCGATGAGGACGCTGACGGCCAGGCCGAGCCCGAGCATCTTGACCACGATGTTGTCGCTGACGATGAACGCCGCGAAGACGCTCACCATGATCAGGGCGGCGCAGGTGATGACCCGGGCCGTGATCTCCAGCGCGTGCGCGACCGAGGCCTTGGCGTCCCCCGTGCGCCGCCACGCCTCGTGGACGCGGGACAGCAGGAAGATCTCGTAGTCCATGCTGAGGCCGAAGATGATCGCGAACATCATCATGGGCACGTAACTCTCGATCGGGACCGTGCCGTTGACGCCGAGCGCGGGCCCGCCCCAGCCCCACTGGAACACGGCGACGACCACCCCGTACGAGGCGGTGATCGACAGGACGTTCAGCACCGCCGCCTTCACCGCGACGAGCAGGCCGCGGAAGACGGCCAGGATGATCAGGAACGCCAGGGCCACCACCACGGCGATGATCAGGGGCAGCCGGGAGGCGACGATGTCGCGGAAGTCGACCTGAGCCGCCGTCGTGCCCGTGACGTAGCCCTTGGCGTCCGTGCCCTGGACGGCGTCCGGGAGGGTGTCGTCGACCAGCCGGTTGACCAGGTCCGTGGTGATGCCGTTCTGGGGCGACACGGACGAGTAGACCGTGCCGACGAGGACGTCCCCGTCCTGGGTGGGCGTCAGGGGGGTGACGACGGCGGCCCCCTGGACCTTGTCGAGCGTCTGCTGTGCGTTCGAGGCCAGGGCGGAACGCTGCGAGTCGGGTACGCCGCTCTGGTCGATGACGACGGTGAGCGGGCCGTTGGATCCGGGCCCGAACGCGTCCGCCATCAGGTCGTAGGCCCGCCGGTCGGTGAAGGACGTCGGATCTGCGCCGTCGCCGATGTGGCCGAGCTGGATCGACAGCACCGGGATCGCGAGCACCACGACCACTCCCACCCCCGCCGACAGGAACCACAGCGGCCTGCGCTCCACGCGCTGCGCGTAGCGGTGCCAGGTGCCCTGCGGCGTCTCGCCCGCCGCGGCGTCCGTCTCGGCCACGGGACGGCGCACGTGGTAGCGGTCGATGCGGCGGCCGATGAGCCCGAGCAGGGCGGGGACCAGCGTGAGCGCGCCGACGACGGCCGAGACGACGGTGACGGCGGCGGCCAGCCCGAGCAGGCCGATGAAGGAGACCCCGGACGTCGACAGGCCCGCCAGCGCGATGATCACCGTGCAGCCGGAGACGAGGACCGCGTGGCCGCTGGTGGCGGCGGCCTGCCCGGCGGCCCGCACCGGGTCGGCACCGTCCATGAGGTTCTGCCGGTGGCGGGTGATCATGAACAGGGCGTAGTCGATCCCGACGCCGAGCCCGATCATCGTGGCCAGGGTCGGGGAGACGGTCGCGAAGGTGAACGCCGCGGCCAGCAGCCCGAGGATGGCCAGACCGCCGACGACGCTGATGAGCGCGGTGAGCAGCGGGATGCAGGCGGCGATCACGCTGCCGAAGCCGACCAGCAGCACGACGATGGCCACCGCGAAACCGATCAGCTCGCTCACCCGGTCGTCGGCGGAGGGCCGGGCGAGCTCGCCGAGCGGTCCGCCGTACTCCACCTCCGCTCCGGCCGACCGCAGCGGCTGCACGGCGTCGTCCACCCCGTTGAGGTACGAGTCGCCGAGCGTCGAGGGCTGCACGTCGAAACGGACGGTGATGTAGGCCGTCTTCTGGTCGTCGGACAGAGGTCCGACGTTCTGCTGCGACTGTCCCGAGGAGGAGCCCTGCGCGGACAGCGGGTTCTGGGCCGACAGGACGTGCGGCAGTTTCTCCAGGTCGGCGACCGCGGTGGAGACCTGCGAGCTCAGCGCGGTCAGCGGCTGCCCGTCGTCGTGCAGCACGATCTGGCTGCTGTAGCCGCCCGCCTGGGGATCGTGCTGCTTGAGGACGTTCAGGCCCTTCTGGGACTGCGCCTGGGGCAGCGAGAAGTTGTCGGAGTACTCGCCGCCGAAGGCCCGGCTGAGGACCTGCAGCGCCACCAGGGCGATCAGCCAGGCGATGATGACGAGCACGAAGTGGCGCGCGCACCACTCGCCCAGCCGCCGCAGCAGACCCGGACGCGCGGCCTTGTTGTCCCGTTCACCACTGCGAAGGTGCGGCATGGAGCGGTCTCCCGTGTCGGCTGAGACGTCGGATCCCGCCCATTAGATGCGCCCGGCTTCACTCCGCCGCGGACTCCACGCCCCCGCGTGCGGCCGTTCCCCCGAAAGGTGGCTGCCGGGGCTGCTCCGCGTGCCGGTCCCCGAGCGGTGCCGACGGCCTGACCGGCGGCTTCGGCGCCCCGGATCCCAGCGCCACCCCGAGCCCGACCAGCGCACTGCCCACGCCCTGGGCGATGCCGTAGGAACCCGTGCCCACGAGCGGCGCGGTGCAGGCCGCGGCGACCGGGATGAGGCCGGAGAACAGCGTGGCGCGCTCCGCGCCGATCCGCTGCATGCCCATGTACCAGCACACGAACCCGACCACGGTGACCACCACCGCCTGCCACAGCAGCGCGCCCGCCTCGACGGCGTCCGGACGCCGCAGCCATCCGGTCCCGTCGGCCAGGAGGCCGGCCGCCGCGGACTCCAGCGCGGCGATCGCGCACAGGACCGCGGACAGCAGCCGGGGTCCGAGGGGCCGCAGCACGGGCACGGCGAGGACGGCGAATCCGACCTCGCCGGCCAGGGCGCACACCGAGAAGGCGAGGCCCGCGCCGTCCGTGCGTCCCCAGCCCTGCACGACGCAGGCGCCGACCGCCACGAGCAACGCCCCCTGGATCACGGTGCGTTGGGGCCTGCGCCCGTCCAGGAGCGGCACGAGCACGGCGACGACCACGGGGGCGCAGCCCACGAACACGCCTGGAACGGCCGGTTCCGCGGTGCGCTCGGCGGCGAGCACGGCCAGGTTGAACCCCACCATGCCGACCGCCGCGAGCAGGGCGAGACGGACCCACTGACGGGACGTCAACGCCCTCAGGCGGGGGAGCGCGCCCCGCCCGGCGAGCGGGAACAGCAGCACACAGGCCAGCCCGTAGCGCAGGAACTGGCCGCCCGCGTACGGGTAGGCGCCCAGGACGCTGTTGGCGGTGAAGGACCCTCCGACGAGGACACAGGCGAGCGCGGCGAGCAGGGCTCCGCGCGAGGTGGTGGCGTTCATGCGGCCGACGCTAGGCAGCCGGGCGGCCCGGGAGGAGGTCCACTTCCCCGCCCTTTTGACGGACCAATCCGAGGAGCCGTCGGTGAGGGACCGGTGCGCGGGCCCGCCGCCTCCCGGGCCGCCCGGAGCGATGCGGCGGGCCCCCGGCGGATCAGCCGATGTGGTAGCTGTCGCCGTAGACCTGCCAGTCCAGCGGCGGGTCGAGGTCCAGGTTCCGGCGGCGCAGGAAGACCCGCTGGGCCGTGTCGACCCGGCTCGTGTCGCTGTGGGCCTCCTCCTGCTTCATGGCCCACACGCGCGCGTCCAGGAAGGCGTCGAGGTACGTCACCTCGTCGCCGCCCTGCGCCGGCGGCTTCGCCGAACGCAGCGCTCGCTTGCGGATGTTGCGGAAGCTGAGCGGGTCGGTGCCGTCGCCGTGCATGACGATGGCGTCGTAGTACGCGAACTGGCCCAGCACGCGCAGCCCGTCCGCCTTGCCCTGGCGGACCGCCGGGTCGAAGTAGACCCGGTCGCGCTCGTCGTCCTGCGCCGTGCGGAAGGCGCTGTCGCGGGCGGCCCTGCGCCAGTCGCCGGGGAAGCCGGGGTCGAGCCCGTCGTGGGAGTCGGAGCCGTCCACCCGGCGCAGCGCCGGCAGGTACTTGGCGAGGACGTTGCCGGGGGAGCGGTCGGTGTAGAGCTCGACGAGGTCGAGCATGTCGCCGGTGCCGGAGCAGAACCCGATGATGCCGGCGGTGTAGCCGCGGCCGTCGCCGATGTCCTCGATGTACGGGTACTGCGCCTTCCAGTCGAGGGAGGAGTTCTCCGCGCTCGAAACGAGCTGCATGGCGATCTCCTTCTTCGCCGGATCGTCGAGCCCGGTCGCGCGGACGTCCGCCGCGGCCTGCGCGGAGTACGGCAGAGCGGGGGCGGCGAGAGCCGCGCCGAACAGCGCCAGCACGGTGCGGCGCGCCGGGGGCGTGGACGGGTTTCTCACGGGGCCTCCAAGCAAGGGTGGGGGGTGGGGAGAGCTGGCCGTGCGGAAGTGATAGGAAGGTTTCCTATCACTCAAAGAGGCGCAGAAGAAGCACACAGGCGAAAGTTCGTACGCTCGAACAAGGGAGGCGGTCCGTTGATCCGCGGCCTCTCGGGCGGATGATCGCCTAGGGTCGGCGCAGCCGGCGGCAGGGGCCGCCGCGGGACCACGTGCCGTGGAGGTGCATCGTGCGCTATCGGGAACTGGGACGCAGCGGACTGTCCGTGTCGGAGATCGGCTACGGAGCCTGGGGCATCGGCGAGTCCGCCTGGGTCGGCGCCACCGAGGACGAGTCCGTACGCGCCCTGCACCGGGCCCTCGACCTCGGCGTGAACCTCGTCGACACCGCACGCGGCTACGGCGAGAGCGAGCGCATCGTCGGCCGGGTGGTCCGGGAACGGGCCGGCGACGAGATCCTCGTCGCCACCAAGGTGCCGCCGCTGAACCGGCTGTGGCCCGCGCCCGACGGGATCGACCCGGCCGAGGCGTTTCCCGGCGAGCACATCCGCCACAGCCTGGAGACCAGCCTGCGCGCGAGCGGACTCGACCACTTCGACATCGTGCAGTTCCACGTGTGGAACGACGAGTGGGTCGGCCGCGGCGACTGGCTGGAGACGGTCGAGGCCCTGAAGCGGGAGGGCAGGATCCGGCTCTTCGGGGTCTCGATCAACGACCACCAGCCCGACAACGCCCTGCGGCTGGTGCGCAGCGGCACGGTCGACACCGTCCAGGTCATCTACAACATCTTCGACCAGGCCCCGGCCGAGCGGCTGTTCCCCGCCTGCGTGGAGCACGGCGTGGGCGTCATCGTGCGGGTCGCCCTGGACGAGGGCGGCCTGACCGGGCGGATCACGGCCGGTTCGACGTTCCCCGAGGGCGACTTCCGCAACCGTTACTTCCGGGACGACCGGCCCGCCGAGGTCGAGCGGCGGGTCGCGGCGATCCGTGCCGACCTCGGCATCGAGGCCGACGACATGGCCGGGACGGCGCTGCGGTTCGTCCTGAGCGCCCCCGCCGTCTCGACCGTCATCCCCGGCATGCGCAGCGTCCGCAACGTCGAGCGCAACACAGCCGTGAGCGACGGACGCCTCCTGGACGACGACCGGCTGGCGGTCCTCGCCGGGCACCGCTGGCAGCGCAACTTCTACGGCTGAGCGGCGGCGACGTCCCGGGCCGGAGCGGCGGCGGGAACCAAGAACGCGTCTCACACGTCCACTCTGTGCCCAGGCAGGGCCGATCGGCCGGCAGACCAGCGGAGAGGGGAATCGCCATGGACGAGGCGACGTCGCAGCAGGGGAGCGAGCCGGAGGCCGCAGCGCGCCGGGCCCGCTTCGGGGCGCTCCCGGAACCGGTGCGCGTGGAGGACATGGTCGAGGAGCGCGCGGCCGGCCTCCCGGACCCGGCGCGCACGGCGTACAACCAGGACGAGTGGCTGGTCCGCTACTGCCTGTGAGACGCCGGCGGGCGTCCGGAGGTGGTCTCCTCCGCCGCGCCCGCCGCCCCCGGCCCGCGCAGCCACCGCACCACGTCCCCGGCGCCCTGGCCGCGGGCGACGTCCAGCGGCGTCAGGCCGTCGTAGCCGCGCCAGTGCGGGTCGGCGCCGTGGGCGTGGAGGTACTGCGCGGTGGCCAGGTGCCCGCCGTGGCAGGCGCCCCGGAACGCGCCGGTGACGTCCGCGGGCGACGGCGACTCGCCGGACTCCACGTACGCCCTGACCCGGTCACCCGCCGCACGGCCACGACCTCGGGGCCACGGTCGGCCGGCAGCCGCCGCAGTCCGGGCAGGTCCCCGGTCCGGATCGCCTCCGTGACGGTGACGGCCAGGGGGTCCTCGGAAGTCAGTGTCAGCAAGGCCGGCCTCCCAGTCGCCGCCAGGGCCCCGATTCTGTCAGGACGAACCCGCGGCCGGGCCCCGTTCGGCCCGCTTCCGCCCGCCGCAGCGGCGGACGACATGCCTCAGGGCGCCGTGAGGCGTAGCGTCCGGGTAAGAGCGGGAGGCAAACGATGTCCGGGAGCAACGAGCCACCTGCGGACACCGGTCCGGTGGAGGACGCTCTGGGGGCGGCCCTGGCCGACACCGTGCGCGGCACCGGCGCCTCGGCCGGGATGCTGTACCTGATCGAGGACGCGGAACCGGTGCTGCGCATGGTGGCCCTGTGCGGCCTGCCCGTGGCGTTCACCGCTCCCTGGCAGCGGCTGCCCCTCACCGCGCCGGTGCCCGTCGCCGACGCCATCCGCGACGACCGACTGGTCCGGATCGCGAGCCAGGACGAGATGGCCCGCCGCTACCCCCGGGCCGCCGCCGTCCTGCCCTACCCGTTCGCCCTCACCGCCGCCCCCCTGACCGGCGTCCGGCGCCCCTGGGGCGGTCTGGTGCTGATGTGGCCCGCGCTGCGCCCACGCCCGCTGACGCCTCGCGAACGCGACCACATCACCGCCATCGCCCGCCGCATGGCCCGCCTGCTCGACGACGCCACCCGGCTGCCCGCTCTGCCCGACCAGCCGCGCACCTTCCCCGTGGAGGTGGTGCGCCACCCGGTGCAGACCGGCCTGGCCGCCGCCGACTACCTCGAACGCCTCCCCGAGGGCGCCCTCGCCCTCGATCTGGAGGGCCGGATCGTCTTCGCCACCGCCACCGCGGCGCGCCTGCTCGGCCGCAGCGCCGACCGGCTGCTCGGCACCCGCCCCTGGCAGTCGCTGCCCTGGCTGGACGACCCCGCCTACGAGGACCAGTACCGCACCGCCGTCGTCAGCCGAGCCCCCCTGTCCTTCACCGCGCTCCGCCCGCCGGACCAGCCGCTCACCTTCCACCTCTACCCGGACACCAGCGGCATCAGCGTCCGCGTCGTGCCGGGCGGGGAGCGGGCCGACGCCCCGCCGCCGGCGTCCGCCGCCGCACGCCCCGAGCGGGCGGCGCCGACGGGACGGCTCTACCAGCTGGTGCACCTGGCCGCCGCGCTCACCGAGACGGTCACCGTGCGCGACCTCGTCTCCCTGATCACCCATCAGATCCTGCCCGCCTTCGGCGCCCAGGGACTCGTGCTGTCCTCGGCGGAGGCCGGCCGGCTGAAGATCACCGGCTACCACGGCTATCCGGACGACGTCATCGAACGGCTCGACGCGCTGTCCGTGGACACCGACCTCACCCCCGCCGGGCAGGTCATCGCCAGCGGCACCCCCGCCTTCTTCGCCCATCCGGCCGAGATGACCGCCAACTACCCCGGGGCACCCCGGATCAGCGGCAAACAGGCCTGGGCGTTCCTCCCGCTGATCATCTCCGGCCGCCCGGTGGGCTGCTGCATCCTCTCCTACGACCACCCGCACCCCTTCACCGCCGACGAACGCGCCGTCCTCACCTCGCTGTCCGGCCTGATCGCCCAGGCCCTCGACCGCGCCCGCCTCTACGACGCCCAGCACCGCCTCGTCGGCGAACTGCAGCGCGCCCTGCTGCCCCGGGCTCTGCCCCACCTGCCCGGCCTGGACGTCGCCGCCCGCTACATGCCCGCCGGCCACGGCATCGAGGTCGGCGGGGACTTCTTCGACCTGCTGCGGCTGGACGACACGACCGCGGCCGCCGTCATCGGCGACGTGGAGGGCCACAGCGTCGCCGCGGCCGCCCTGATGGGCCAGGTGCGCATCGCCGTCCACGCCCACGCCACCGCCGGCGCCACCCCCGACGAGGTCCTCGCCCGCACCGACCGGCTGCTGGCCGACCTCGACTCCGAACTGCTCGTCTCCTGCCTCTACGCCCATCTCGACCTCGCCCGCCACGAGGTGTCCTTCGCCAGCGCAGGGCACGTGCCCCCGCTGCTGCGCCACGCCGGTCTCCCGGGCGGCATCCTGGACGTCGAGCCGGGCCCCCTGCTGGGCATCGCCACCGGCACCCGCTACCCGGTCACCACCGCGCCCCTGCTGCCCGGCACCACCCTCGCCCTCTACACCGACGGCCTGGTCGAACTCCCGGGCACGGACGCCGGCCGGACGACGGCCGACCTCGCCCGGCACCTGGACGGCGCCGACGGCGGTGACCTGGACCGGCTCATCGACCGGCTGGTCCGCCACACGGCAGCCACCGGCCGGAACGCCGACGACATCACCGTGCTGCTGCTGCGCGCCCAACACGGCGCGGACGGTCAGCCCTGACCGGAGGGGTCCGCCTCCTGCACGCGCCGCGCCACGTCCCGCAGCTTGAGATTGTGCTCCTGGGACAGGCGCCGCAGCACGCCGAACGCCTCGTCCTCGCTGAGCCGGTGGCGCTCCATGAGGATGCCCATGGCCTCGCCGATGGCGTGCCGGGTCTCCAGGGCGTGTTCGAGCTGGTCGACCGTGCGGGCCGTGGCCAGCGCCACCGCCGCGTGCGAGGCGAGCAGCCAGCCCGCCGTCTCGATGTCCCGGCCGAAGGCCCCGGGGCGGCGGGAGTAGAGGTTCAGCGCGCCGAAGTCCTGCCCGTCGGCGTAGAGCAGCACGCCGGTCATGCTGCCGATGCCCAGGTCGCGGGCCGCCCGGCTGAACTTCGGCCAGGCGGGCTGCGGCCCGGTCATGTCGGCGATGCGGAACAGCCGCTCGCCGTCCACCCGGCGGGCGGCGTCGAAGCACGGGCCCTCGCCCAGCTCGCCCTGCAGCCGGTCGGACTCCTCGACCATGTCACCGCAGACGGCCAGCGTCACGGCCTTGCCCTTGGACACCGTCAGGATCCCGGCCGCGTCACATCCCTCGACCAGCTTCACCGCCGAGGCGGCGATCTCGTCCAGGGTCGCCTGCACGGAGTCCTGCGCCACCAGATCACGGGCGAGCGTCGCCATCTGCTCGGCGTACCGCTGCCATTCCACCGCCCACCACCGCCTCGCTCGCCGTCCCGCCCCACCGTACTCCCCGCCGCCGACCCCGTCCGTTCCCCGGCACCGGCGGCGAAATCGCCGGCGGACGCGGCGGTCAGCGGTACGCCGTCAGCAGCAGCGCCACGTCGTCCGGCCGCTCCCGGGCCCGCCGGGCCGTGCCGACGAGCCGGTCGGCCAGCAGCTCCACCGAGTCCACCGGGGTGTCGGCCAGGCAGGCGCGCACCCGGTCGATCCCCGTCTCGATGTCGCTCCCCGGCCGCTCCACGAGCCCGTCGGTGTAGAGCACCAGGACACTGCCCGGATCCAGCGTCAGCTCGGTGACGGGGTAGACCGAGTCGGGCTGCACGCCCAGCATCACGCCGCCCGCGAGGTCCAGCGTCTCGGCCCGCCCGTCGGGATGGCGCAGCAGCGGCGGCGGATGGCCCGCCCGTACCGCCAGGGCCCGTCCGGTGCGCGGGTCCAGTTCGATGTAGCAGCAGGTGGCGAAGGCGTCCGCCTCCAGCTCGGTGAGCAGCCGGTTGGTGTGCGTGATGACCTCCTGCGGCGGGCGCTCGCTCGCCGCGAAGGCGTGCACGGCACTGCGCAGCTGGCCCATCACCGCGGCGGCCCCGACGCTGTGGCCCTCGACGTCCCCGATGACCAGGGCCACACCGCGCCCCGTCGTGATCACGTCGTACCAGTCGCCGCCGATGGCCATGCCCTGCGTACCGGGCAGATACCGGCCGGTGGTGCGCAGCCCCTCCACCGCGGGCAGCCGGTGGGGCAGCAGACCCTCCTGGAGGCCGCGGGCGACGGCGGACTCCGAGTCGTACAGCCGGGCCCGCTCCAGAGCCTGTGCGGCCAGTCCGCTGAGGGCGGTGAGGGCCGAGCGCTCGTCGGCCGTGAAGCGGTGCGGGGTGTCCCAGCCGAGGATGCAGGAGCCGACGGGATGGCCGGAGGCGATCAGCGGCAGGAACGACCAGGCGCTCATCCGGTCCAGGGTGATGCCCGGATAGGCCGCCGAGAGGTCCTCGGGGGACTCGAAGAACAGGGGCAGCCGCGTGGTCAGCGCATGGACGCCGGGAAGCTGCGTGTCGAGGGTGATGCCCTCGAACGGGGCGAGGAACCCCTCGGGGTAGCCCGACTCCCACAGCAGGTACATCCGGCCTTCGCGGACGGTGTACAGGGCGAGTTCCCGCACGCCGAACGCGGGCAGCAGCTGCTCCGACACGGCCCGGCACACGTCCCGCACGGTGACCGCCTCGGTGAGCACGCTCGCCATCTGCACGACGTGGTAGAGCGCCCCGGCCCGGGCCTCCGCCACCGGCGTGGGCGGCGGCGCCGCCCCGGAGCCGTCCGGTACGGCCGCGAGGACGGGTCCGTCCCCGCGCGCCGGCTCGTCCCCGGGCGGCGGCCCGGCCGGGGACACGCGGCCGGTCAGCCCGTGCACGTCCGGGTACAGCACGAAGCTCAGCCGGGCCCCGGCCGGGTGCCGGACGAGGAAGGACACCTGCTCCTGCGACAGCATCGCCGCCCGGTAGCGGTCCTCGTACGCGGGATCCCGCAGCCAGGTGATCACCTCCCACGGATAGCGGCCCAGCAGCTCCTCCCGGCCGCAGCCCAGCAGCTCCTCGCTGCGCCGGTTGAGGTAGGTCAGCCGGCCGTCCTGGTCCAGGGAGAACAGCGCGTCGGGCAGCCGCTCGGCGGCCTCGGCCGCGGTGAGCCCGACGACCGCGTCGACCAGGGCGCACACCAGCATCCGGCCGGAGCCGTCGGGACCCCGCACGAGATGGCCCCACAGCTCGACGGGCCGGTAGCCGGTCTCGCCGCCCGCCGACTCGTGCAGCACCCGGAAGTGCCGGGACCTGACCCGGCCGTGGACGAGCGCGTCGCTCCGGCTCGCCCGCAGCTCGTGCAGGTCGTCGGGGCTGACCCGGACCTCGATGTCCGCGAGGGTGCCGCCGAAGCCGGTCCGGTCGATGCCGAGCAGCGCGAGAGCGTCGTCGTCCGCCGTGCACCGGTCGGTGTCCAGGTCCCAGTCGAGCAGCCCGACCCGGATCGGGTGGACGGCGGGCGTGGGCAGCCGCACGCTGACCGGTTCGTCGTCGTACTCGACCGCGACGTCGAGGCGGCCGAGACGCTCCGCCAGCCGCTCCTGCGCCGGGCGCAGGGCACGTCCCACCGCCTCCGCGTCCATCGGGGCCCGGGCGGCCGAGCGCAGCACCACCAGGACGCCGACGGCCTCGCCCCGGGCCCGCACGGGCTGGTAGGCGGAGCCGAACGAGTAGGGCAGCCCGGCGGTGAAGTGGGGGAAGCGCACCACGGTCGCGCGCTCGTCCGGCAGCCACACGGTCTCGTCGCGCCGGTAGGTCTCCGCCATCGGCAGGGCACCGCCCACCGGCACCCGCCACCAGCTCTTCAGCAGCGACCGGGGCACGCCGGTGACCATCGCGAGCACCAGGGAGCGCCGGTCGGGGGAGCGCAGGTACACCAGTCCGCCGTAGCCGTCGAGGTCCCGGACCGCCTCGACCAGCGGGGTCGTCAGGGCGTCCTCGATCCAGCCCGTGTCCCCGGTCCGGCCCCGGCCGGCACCCCCGCCGCCCTGTTTCCGGCCACCGGGGGACCCGGGCCCGTCCGGTACAGCGGTCGCCTCATCCATGTCGCGTCCTCCCGGTACGGACGCACCGGCCACGCATCGCTCCCCACCAGGATGTGCCATGGTCGGCCCTCCGGCGCGGCAAGTGCAACCTTTCGGCCAAGCCGGCCGTCTCACCCGTCATCACCCGCACGCAGCCTCGGGGGCGGCAATGGCAGGAATACGCATCAGAAGAGCATGGGCGACGCTCGCGGTCGTGGGCGCCGTGGTGGGCGTGGCGGCGGTCCCGGCCGGTGCCGCACCGGCTGGGGGACAGCGCGCCGCGACCCAGGTCACGGCGTGTCCGACCGGCTGGGGAAGCCTCGCCAAGACCGGCAGCGGCGCCACGCAGGCACCGCTGACGAACATCCGCACCGGCCGGCACGCCTGCTTCGACCGGATGGTCGTCGACGTGCCCGGCGCGGGCAGCGGCGTCGGCTACACCGTCGGGTACGTCGACCGCCTGTACCAGGACGGCTCCGGCCGTCACATCCCGGTGGCCGGCGGCGCGGTCCTGGAGGTCCGCGTGGCCGCGCCCTCCTACGACCCGGAGACGGGCGCCCCCACGTACCCCGGCCGGGTGGCGCGTCCGCTGCCGGGCGTCGACCTGACCGGCTACCGCACGTTCCGGGACACCCGGTTCGCCGGCAGCTTCGAGGGCGACACCCAGATCGGCCTCGGCGTGCGCGCCCGGCTGCCCTTCCGCGTCCTGCGCCTGGACGACCGCGTCATCGTGGACGTCGCCCACAGCTGGACGGCGACCCGCTGACACCACCACGCGCCCGGCTCCCCGGAGCCGGGCGCACCCATGCCTCCTCCCCCCCGCCGCCCCGCGCGGCTCAGCGCTCGCGCAGCCGGCCCAGTTCCTCCAGGGTCCGGGACGCCGCGCCGGCCAGCCGGGGGCGGTGGCGCACGAAGCGGCGGGCGGCGCGGGCGGGCTCGCGGGCCAGCCAGTGGGCGGCCCCGCCCGGCACCGCCCGGACCACCACCCCCTCGTAGACCCGCAGATCGCGGGTCTTCAGCGACTCCTTGTAGCGGGCCGGGCCGCTGCCCAGGTCGACCGTCTCGATCCCGTCGGCCGCCGCGGCCTGCAGCATCCGCAACTGCAGCACCAGCCCGGGGGAGTACTTGGCGCAGGCGCGGTCGTACGCCGGGAACCACCAGGACAGCACCGTGCGCGAGCGCGGACCGAAGTGCGCGGCGACGGGCCGGCCCCCGGCGTACAGCACGGACAGCACGCCCCGGCACTCCGGGTCCTCGCTCTCGCCGAGCAGACCCACCAGCCGGGTGATCCACTCCTGCGCGAACCGGTCCCGCCGGCCGGTGCGCCGGTACTGCGCCGACTTCCACTCCATGAGCGCCCGCAGCGCCGCGGGATCCCGGGCGTCGTACACGAACCGCACCTCGCCGACCTGCCGGGCCAGCCTGCGCTCCTTGGCCAGGGTCTGTCTGAGGAAACCCGCCGACTTCGCCCGCAGCCGCTCCGTGTACCGCGCGAAGCCCTCGCCGATGTCGACGACGGGCGAGGCGAGTTCCTCGGCGGCGTGTGCCGCGAACGCCTCCTGACCGGCTTCGAGATTGTCGAACTCCCAGGACGACAGCCCGCAGACCCGCAACAACCGCCGGGCGTCCAGGCGGATCCCGGGCCGCAGCACGGCCCCCTGACTGTCCGACACCCCGAGCCCGACGGCCCGGCCCTGCCCCAGACGGCCCCTCTCGAACGGGAAGTACCCGACCGGTGAGCCGTCCTCCTGCAAAACCGCCACTCTCGTGCCCGGCCGCACCCGCCCCACAGCCGCGGTGAACTCCGGGTCGAGAAAGGGATTCGCCGGTGCTCCGGACTCCGTCCGGATCTCCCGCCACATCTTCCGGTCGTCCGGGCTCAGTTCGTCCGGCCGCAGAACGAGAACGCGCTTTCCTGGCACCTCTGCCTCCTGTGTCATGGCATGGGGACACACGAAGACCCGCACCACACCGCGTCAGGGCACCAGGCAGTACGCAGGCCGCACGGCGCAGGCCTTGCTCGGTACTGCCGTACTCAGCAGCGGAACGCCCGCAGCTCCACGGCGTTGGGGACCGCTCCACCAGGCGCCGGGCACCGCCCGGCAGCAGCCGCCGGCCCGCCCGCACCCCGTTCCGTCCGGGGTGCTCCGGCCACCACCGCACTCACTCCGGCCGCTCCCGCGGCCCGCGGCGTGCGCGCCGCGAGCCGCCGGGCCGACGGCTCGTCCTCACACGGGCACGGCTCCTGGGCCCCTTCGGCCCTTTCGGCCGCGGCACCGGAAGGCGCCCCCGGCTCCACGAGGTGCCCCGCCGCGACGGTGACGGACGCGGACCCGTCGCCCGCCGGGCCCGGCACGAGCAGGGGCAGCATCAGCAGGCAGGCCAGAAGCCCCACCACCGCCGCCGCTCGTCGCCGCACCATCAGACCCCCCGTCAGGGCCGGCTCCGCCTTCCAGTAGGCCGAGCGCATCCCGCGCCAGTCAACCCCCGGTGAGCCTTTTCGCCCCACTCGGTCGGTTGCAGCGGGAATGCAACGGAAAGCGCTGCCGTCACGGCACACCGACGGCGGCCGAGGAGATGCCCGCTCTCCTCGCCCTACGTGCCGTCACCGGCCTCCCGCACCAGTTCGATCGCCCTGCCGAGGGTGGCGAGCCGCTCGTCGAGGGTGTGCCCGGCCGGGTACAGGCGCACGGTGGTCACCCCGGCGTCCCGCCAGACGCGCAGCCGCCCGCGCACCATCTCCTCCGTGCCGATGAGGGTCGTCGCCAGCACCATCTCGTCGGTGACCCGGGCGGCCGCGCCGTCCCGGTCACCCGCCTGCCAGCGCTCCCGTACCTCCGCCGCGGCCTCGGCCCAGCCCTGGCGGCTGTAGGCGCGGTTGTAGAAGTTGGTCGACGCCGATCCCATCCCGCCCAGGCTGAAGGCCAGTTCCTTCTTCCGGTCCGCGACCATGGCGGCCAGCGCCTCCTCGTCGGGGGCGAACGCGACCTCGGCGCCCTGGCAGACGTCGAAGCCGTCGCGTCCGCGGCCCGCGGCGGCCAGCCCCTCGTCCAGTGGCGCGAAGTAGGCCTCCGCCGCGCCCTCCGGGACGAAGCTGGTGCCGAGCCAGCCGTCGGCGACCCGGCCGGTCAGCCGCAGCATGGCGGGCGACAGCGCGGCCAGGTACACGGGGACGGGATGCTCGGCGCGCAGGGACAGCCGCATCGGCACCGCGTCCCCGCCCGGCAGCGGAATCGTGAACTCCGTGCCCGCGTAGGAGATTTTGCCGCCCGCGACGGCCTGCCGCACGATCTCCACCGTCTCGCGCACCCGCGCCAGGGGACGGGCGAACGGCACGCCGTGCAGGCCCTCCATCACCTGCGGCCCGGACGGACCCAGCCCCAGCAGGAAGCGGCCGCCGGACAGATTGGACAGCGTGATCGCCGTCTGGGCGAGCGCCACCGGTGTGCGCGTGCCGACCTGCATCACCGCGGAGCCGAGCAGCATCCGCTCGGTGCGGGCCGCGTAGAACCCCAGCGCGGACGGGGCGTCGGACCCCCAGGCCTCGGCCACCCAGCACACGTCGAGCCCGAGTTTCTCGGCCTCGACGACGAAGTCGGCCTGCCGGGACCAGTTGCCCAGAGCCGCCGCCTCGACGGTCGTCGCCGTCCGCATCACGCCTCCGCCCCCTGCCTGATGCGCTCCAGCGTGGCGGTCATGCCGCGCTCGAACTCCCGCAACCTCACGAACACGATCTTCTGCTCCTTCTCCGGCATGGCGTCGATCGCGAAGGAGAGACCCGAGCGTCCCGGCCCCATCCGCATCCACTGCGACAGCGTGGTCCCGCCGTCCCCGGGCTCCAGCGCGAAGCGCCAGACGGCACTGGGCTCCGCCGGGTCACCGACGGCCCAGGAGAACACCCGCCCGGGGTCGCACGCGACGACCGTGCAGGTCGTCTCCCACTCGCCCAGGGCGTCGTGCCGGCTCCGGCCGACGAACCGGGCACCGACGGCGGGCCCGCGGGCTCCGTCGACCCAGCACGCCGACTGCAACTCCTCGCTGAACTCCGGCATCCGTGTCACGTCCGACACCAGTGGCCACACCTTCTCCGGCGTCGCGGCGACCCAGGTCGTCACCTCGACCGTCGGCTGGTCCGCATAGCGCGCGCCCGTCCACTCCATCGCGTGTCGGCCTCCTCGTCGACAAGGGCTGTGCCAGCAGAGTTGCGTAATGAGACTCACCGGGTCAAGGGGGTGGGACATCCGGGGAGGCGGGGCCGGCGACCGGCGTGCCCCGGTGCGCCCCGCGGGGCCGCGCGAGCCGCGTACGCTACCGATGGCTCCGCCCCGGAGGATCTTGGCGTCTGACGTGCCCGTCGGCGGGGGAGCCATCAGGACGGCAGTGGCCGGGCCGAGCCGTCGGCGGGCACCATGTTCACGGCCGGGCGTGGTCCCGAAGGCCCGCCCGGGCGGTTCGAGCGGAGGAGCGAGATGGGATCGGCGATGAGCGAACGGCACCACGGCCGCCAGCGATGGGCCGCCAGGGGGGCCCTGGCCGCGGCCGCGTCGGCGCTGCTGCTGCCCCTCGTCACCGGCGGCCTGCGGGGACTGCTGCTGCTCGTCGCCACGCTGGCGGGCCTGGCGCTGACCGCGGCCGCCCTGTGGTGGGTGCTCTCCCGGCGCGGAGCCGTCCGCATGGCCGCCGCCGCACTGGCCCTGTTCGCCCCCGTCGCCCTCATCAGCCTCTTCGCCACCGCCAACCTGCTCTGGGTGGTCTTCCTGTCGCTGCTGCTGTGGTGCGCGGCGGTGTGGAGCGGCCGGTACGCGCTGCGCAGCACGGGACTGCGGCCGGTACGGGCCAAGGAGTACCGCACCCCGCCGCCGCAGCGCCCCTTCCTGCTGCTCAACCCGCGTTCCGGCGGCGGCAAGGTCGGGAAGTTCCAGCTGAAGGAGAAGGCCGAGGCGCTGGGGGCCCGGGTCGTGCTGCTCGACCCCGACCGGCACCAGGACGTCTCCGCGCTCGCCCGGGCCGCCGTGGCCGACGGGGCCGATCTCCTCGGAGTGGCGGGCGGGGACGGCACCCAGGCACTGGTCGCCGCTGTCGCGGCCGAGCACGGCCTGCCGTTCCTCGTCATCGCGGCCGGCACCCGCAACCACTTCGCCATGGACCTGGGTCTGGACCGGGACGACCCGGCCGCCTCCCTCGACGCCCTCACGGACGGCGTCGAACTCCGCGTCGACCTCGGCTTCGCCGCCGACCGGCCGTTCGTCAACAACGCCTCGTTCGGGGTGTACGGCGCCGTCGTCCAGAGCCCCGGCTACCGCGAGGACAAGGTCGGCGCGGCGCTGGAGCGGCTGCCCGAGCTGCTCACCCGGCAGAGCGGCCCGCGGCTGACGGCCGTCGCCGACGGCACCGCCATCGCCGATCCGCAGGCCGTCCTGGTCAGCAACAACGCGTACCGCATGGACGACCCGTTCGGCTTCGGCCGTCGCGAGCGGCTGAACTCCGGGCGGCTGGGCGTCCTCGCCGTCCGCGTCGACAGCGCCGTCGAAGCCGCCGAACTGCTGCTCTCGCCGCGGCCCGAGGGGCTCACGGTGCTCACCGCCCAGCGCGTCGTCGTGCAGGCCGACGCACCGCAGCTGGAGGTCGGCCTCGACGGTGAGGCGCTCACCCTGCCCGCCCCCGTCCACTGCCGTATCGCCCGGCGCGCCCTGCGGGTCCGGGTGCCCCGCGACCGGCCCGGGGTCCCCGAGGCGCCACCCCGGCTGGACTGGCGCCGGCTGCGCAAGCTGGCGGCCGCGGTCGGCCGCACGGCGGCTCCCAGCCGCTCGCGCCACGGCTGAACACCGCCACGGCCCCGCACGCAGCAGGTCCCCCGCACCGCCGGTGCGGGGGACCTCCTGTCGTACGTCGCCGCCGGCTAGGCGTTCTTCGGCCCGGCCTGCTGCACGACCTCGAAGGACCACAGGGTCGAGCCGCTCGCCGCGGGCCTGGACCGCTCGCCGCCCTCGCCGCCGCCCTGGTGCGCGGTCTTCATCGGCCCCTCCATCCAGGCCTGGAAGGACTCCTCGTCACGCCAGCGCGTGTAGACGAGGTAGGTGTCGGTGCCCTCCACCGGGCGGAGCAGCTCGAACCACTCGAAGCCGTCGGAGCTCTCCACGGCGTGCGCGCGGGAGGCGAAGCGCTTCTCCAGCGTCTCCCGCTGCTCGGCGGGCACGGTCAGCACGTTGATCTTGACTACGCTCATGGGCCCCATCTTGCCCGACGGCACTTCCACGCGGACCGAGCCCCGCACCCCACCGTGTTTTGAACGCGTTCAAATGTCGGCTAGAGTCGCTTCCACACGTCGATGGGGGAGGCCCGCGTGAAGTTCGTGATGCCCGGTGGGACCGGACAGGTGGGAACAGTCCTCAGGCGCGCGCTGAGCGCGGCCGGACACGAGGTCGTGGTGCTGAGCCGGCGCCCGGCGGGCGAGGGCGAGGTGTACTGGGACGGCGCGAGCCCGGGTCCCTGGGCCGAGGAGATCGACGGCAGCGACGTCGTGGTCAACCTGGCCGGGCGCAGCGTGAACTGCCGGTACACGCCCGGCAACCTCCGTCTGATGATGGACTCGCGCGTGGACTCCACCCGGGCCGTGGGCGAGGCGATCGCGTCCGCCGCCCGGCCGCCCCGGCTCTGGCTGCAGATGAGCACCGCGACCGTCTACGCCCACCGCTTCGACGCCCCGAACGACGAGACCACCGGCCTGATCGGCGGCGGCGAACCCGGCGCCCCGGGCTACTGGTCCTACAGCGTCGACATCGCCAAGGCCTGGGAACGGGCCCAGGAGGAGGCGGCCACCCCGCACACCCGCAAGGTGGCCCTGCGCGCCGCCATGGTGATGAGCCCCGACCGCGGCGGCGTCCTCGACATGCTGCTGCGGATGGCCCGCCTCGGCCTCGGCGGCCCGGTCGCCGGGGGAGCGCAGTACGTGTCCTGGATCCACGACCGGGACTTCGTCCGGGCGGTCGAGTTCCTCGTGGCCCGCGACGACCTCACCGGGCCGGTCAACCTCGCCGCCCCCGGGCCCCTGCCGCAGCGCGCCTTCATGCGGGCCCTGCGCGCCGCGTGGGGCGTCCCGGTGGGCCTGCCCGCGACGCGCCGGATGGCCGAGGCCGGGGCGTTCGTCCTGCGCTCGGACACCGAACTGCTGCTCAAGAGCCGCCGTGTCGTCCCGGGCCGCCTCCTCGAAGCGGGCTTCCACTTCGACCGGCCGGAGTGGCCGGCGGCCGCGGACGACCTCGTACGGCGCATCCGCGGCCGCGACGTGCGCTGAGCCGCGGTCAGCTCTGCCGCTTGCCCTGTTCGAGAGCCTTGCCGGTCATGTCGGTGACCTGCCCGGCCGGCGGCTTCTCCGCCTCGATCTCCGTGCCGAAGCCGGTGAAGTCCATGACCGTGCGCACGGTGACCTTCCCCGGCGCGGACGAGGCGGCCCCGGAGGATCGTTCCGCCGACTGCGACGGCGCCTTGACGGTCATGTCCAGCTGCTGCCGGCGCAGCCGGCCCTCGTCGTCCAGCCACACGTCCATCGGCAGGGTGGGCCCGACCTGCTTGCGCAGGGTGTCGCCGTTCGGCAGCTCGGCGACGTCGACGTTGACGCGGTACTGCGTGGTCCGCACGCCGCCGATCGTCGCCGTGCCCTTCCTCGTCACGTCCTTGTCGGTGATCGCCCTGGCGTACGCCGCGGACTGGGCCGGGTCGTTCACCCCCTGTCCGCCCGCGCCCTGCTGCCCGGCGACCTTGCCCAGGTCGATCCGGATCCAGGGCTTGCCGCCCGGTGCCTGCCCCTTCGGCAGCTTCTGGTAGAGCACCTGGTCGATCACGCGTTGCTCGATGCGCTGCCCCTGCGCCGTGAGCGTCATGACACTGTCGCCGTCCTCCAGGTCGACGACGCCCTGCCCGTGCGCGGTCTCCGAGCGCCCCTCGGTCGAGGTCCGCACCCGCAGGGCGACCTTCGCGGTGTCCTCCTCGGCCGTCCTGTCGTAGGCCGAGCGCACCGCGCGCGTGCCCTGCTCCTCGGCCTCCGGGCTCGCCTTCGCCGAGGAGGCGTCCGCCGCCTCCTTCGGGCCGCCCCCGTCGCCGCAGCCGACCAGCACGGTCCCCGCCAGGACTCCGGCGACTCCTAAGGCACCCAGCCTCCTGCCGTTGCCTGCGCTGCCCATCGAACCATCTCCTCTCCGGTGTCTCATGCGGCCCAGGTGCCCAAGAAGGACACGAACACACCTACCAGTACGAGGAGTTGGGTAACGGGACGCATCGCCCGCCGGTCAGTGGCGGCGGCCGCGGAGCTTGCCGAGCAGACGCTGCGCCTGAGCCCGCTTGCGGGGGTCGGCCGCCGCCCGCCGGGCCTGTTCCACGGCCCGCCGTCCCTGCGGGCTCCGGGCGAACTCCTTGATGCGGTTGAGCACTCCGGCCATGACGCACTTCCTTCCTGATCGACGTGAGGAATGTCTGTAGCTCGCCTACCCCCTCGACCCCGTGCTCAGGCACGAGCCGCCCGGCCGGCGCGCGACCGAACGTGTTTGGCGCCGCACTCCGAGGCAAAGCGGTGTCACATGACTGAAGAGAACAAGCGCACGAACCAGAAGCAGGCCACCGTCCGCGCGACGCAGTCCAAGGCACGCGCCACGGCGGACAAGGCGACCGCCCCGGCGTCCGAGGCCGCCAAGGGCGCCGCCGACAAGGCCGGTGACGCGGCGTCGGCCGCCAAGTCGGGCGCGGAGCGGTCCGCCCAGACGGCCAAGGCGGCCGCGCAGACCGCGGCCAAGGGCGTCGAGGCGGGCCGCCAGGCGGTCGTCACGGCGTCGGGCCACGTCGCCACCACCGCGAAGACGGCCTGGACGGTCATCGCCCACCGCAAGCTCGTCGCCGCGGGCGTCGGTGCCGGTCTGACCGCCCTGAGCGCCGCCTCGTACGCCGTGGGCCGCCGCGCGGAACGCGGCGCGCACGGTCCGCTCACCCGGCTCACCGGCGGGCGGATCTGACCCCGGCCGGCACGCACGGCGTGCCGGCCACGAGGGAGCAGGCGGCGCGGCGCATCACCGGACCTCCCGGTGATCCGTAGCGCCGCCCTCTCACGTGCGGGCACCGCCGCCTGGCACGTGGCATGGCGCACATCCGGCCGCCACGGGGCGCCCCTGGTGCGCGCCACCGCCCTGACGGGGAAGGATGGGTGCGCACACGAAGGATCGACCCATGTGGAGGAGCGGACCCATGCAGCACGAGCGAGCGGGCAGTCCGGCCGGACCCGAGGATCTCGTCGACGTCGCTCGGCTGGTGACCGCGTACTACGCGCTCCACCCCGACCTCGACGACCCGGGGCAGCGCGTCGCGTTCGGAACCTCCGGACACCGCGGATCGTCACTGGCGAGCGCGTTCAACGACGACCACATCGCCGCCACCAGCCAGGCCATCTGCGAGTACCGCGCCGAACAGGGCATCGACGGCCCCCTGTTCCTGGGCGCCGACACCCACGCCCTGTCCGAGCCGGCGCGGGTCACGGCCCTGGAGGTGTTCGCCGCCAACGAGGTCACGGTGCTGATCGACGCCGCGGACGGCTACACGCCGACCCCGGCCGTCTCGCACGCCATCCTCACCCACAACCGCGGCCGCACCACCGGCCTCGCGGACGGCGTCGTGGTCACGCCCTCGCACAACCCGCCCGCCGACGGCGGCTTCAAGTACAACCCGCCCAGTGGCGGCCCCGCCGCCTCCGACGCGACCTCCTGGATCCAGGACCGGGCGAACGAGATCATCCGCGCCGGTCTGAAGGACGTACGCCGCGTCCCGTACGCCCGCGCCCTCGCCGCCGCCACCACGAGCCGCTACGACTTCCTGGGCACCTACGTCGCCGACCTGCCCGCCGTCCTCGACCTGGACGCGATCCGCTCGGCCGGCGTGCGCATCGGCGCCGACCCGCTCGGCGGAGCCTCGGTCGCCTACTGGGGCCGCATCGCCGAACAGCACGGCCTCGACCTCACCGTGGTCAACCCGCACACCGACCCCACCTGGCGTTTCATGACGCTGGACTGGGACGGCAAGATCCGCATGGACTGCTCGTCGCCGTACGCCATGGCGTCCCTGATCGAGCAGCGCGACCGGTTCCGGATCGCCACGGGCAACGACGCCGACGCCGACCGGCACGGCATCGTCACCCCGGACGCGGGCCTGATGAACCCGAACCACTACCTCGCGGTCGCCATCTCCTACCTGTACGCCCACCGCGAGAGCTGGCCGGCCGCCACCGGCGTCGGCAAGACGCTGGTGTCCTCCGCCATGATCGACCGGGTGGCCGCCGACCTCGGCCGTGAACTGGTCGAGGTGCCGGTCGGGTTCAAGTGGTTCGTCGACGGGCTCGCCGGCGGCACCATCGGCTTCGGCGGCGAGGAGTCGGCCGGGGCGTCCTTCCTGCGCCGCGACGGCTCGGTGTGGACCACCGACAAGGACGGCATCCTGCTCGCGCTGCTCGCCTCCGAGATCACCGCCGTCACCGGCAAGACCCCCTCCCAGCACTACGCGGACCTGACCGCCCGCTTCGGCGAGCCGGCGTACGCGCGCATCGACGCCCCGGCGACCCGCGAGGAGAAGGCCCTGCTCGCCAAGCTCTCCCCGGCCCAGGTCAGCGCGGACACCCTGGCCGGTGACGCGGTCACCGCGGTGCTCACCGAGGCCCCCGGCAACGGCGCCCCCATCGGCGGGATCAAGGTCACGACGGACAACGCCTGGTTCGCCGCCCGCCCGTCCGGCACCGAGGACGTCTACAAGATCTACGCCGAGTCCTTCCTCGGCCCCGACCACCTGCGCCGGGTCCAGGAAGAGGCCAAGAGCGTGGTGCTCGCCGCCCTGTCGGCCTGACCCCCGGCACGCCGCTGCCCGGGTCATCCGCGGGTGACCCGGGCAGCGGTGAGGGCTCAGCCGCGCAGGCTGCGGGCGGGCAGCAAAACGTGCACCGCCGAGGTGAGGACGTCCTCGTCGGAGGTGAAGGCGGCCAGCGTCTCGACGTCGCCGGGCTCGGCACCCTCCGGCCACGGGCGCGTGGCGAAGATCAGGTAGGCGGAACCGAGCCCGGCCACCGCCTCCAGCCAGGTCTCCGGCGGGACGAACTGCGACTTGAGGTGCTGCACGGTCAGGACGGCCGACCCGGGCACGACGAGCAGGCTCACCGGCATGCTGGGCCGCTGCGTCGCGTCGACGAGCCCCTCGCCCAGGGGCAGCCCGGCGCTCTCAAGCAGCTGCTCGATGGCCTTCGCCGTCGCCTCGGGACCGTTCGCGCCGTCTCCGAGGGGGCAGGCCAGGAGGTAGGGGACGTCGACACCCTCGGGGGTGGTGCCCCGCCAGGACTGGACGACGAGGGAGCCCAGGTCGTCGGTCGGCACGGACTGCGGTTCTGCTGAGATCGAGGTCACCGCGGCACCGTACCGGCGTCCCCCGGCGCGCCCGGCCCGCCGTCACCCGCTTGGACCACACCCCGCCGGGCCCTCCACACGAACGAGGGGCCCGGACGCCGCACAGGCCCGCGATGCAGGACACTGGATGAAGATCCGACCCGGGAGGACCGACACGTGATCATCTTTGGCACCAAGGGATACCTGTACCAGCTGGCGATACTGACGCTGGTGTGCGGCCAGTGCGGCAACCCCGCCGCGCACACGCTCCGCAAGCGCGTCACGAAGTTCACCCTGTTCTTCGTGCCGCTGTTCCCCGTCTCGACGAAGTACCTGACGCAGTGCACGTTCTGCGGCGCGGAACAGAAGGTGACCAAGGAGCAGGCGGAGCAGCTGCAGGCCCAGGAGGCGGGCGGCCCCGGTCAGCCGTACGGGCAGCCGCAGCAGCAGAACCGGTTCTGAACCACGGCCCGGCCTCCGAACCCGCTCACGGCCGCCGATCATCCGCGAGGTGGCAAGTGCGGCATCCCGGGTACCCGACCGCCACGAGCCCGGACCCTTGTGTGGGCCGATGGGCCTCCCGCAGTCGATCAGTGGAAAACGGAGGCGTACAGATGAGCACCGTCAAGGAAACCGTGGAAGTCGACGTCCCCCTGCACACCGCCTACAACCAGTGGACGCAGTTCGAGGAGTTCCCGAACTTCATGGAGGGCGTCGAGGAGGTCAGGCAGGTCGACGACCGGCACAACCACTGGACCACGAAGGTCGCCGGCGTGCGGCGCGAGTTCGACACCGAGATCGTCGACCAGCTGCCCGACGAGCGCGTGACCTGGCGCACCACCAGCGGAGACATCAACCAGCGCGGATCCGTGCGCTTCGAGCGCGTGGACGACACCCACACGCGGGTGGAGCTGGTGATGGAGGTCGAGCCCAGCGGGATGGCCGAGAAGGCCGCGGACATGATGGGCACCATCGACCGCCGGGTCAAGGGCGACATGAAGCGCTTCAAGCAGTACATCGAGGAGCGCGGCGCCGAGTCCGGCAGCTGGCGCGGCCGCATCCAGCCGGGCGGGGGCACCGGCCCCGCTCTCTGACCCCACGGCCGCAGCACGGACCCGGTCTCCACGAGGAGGCCGGGTCCTTCCGTGTCCGCCCGCCGTCCGCCCCGCCGGTGTCCGCCCGCCGTCCGCCCCGCCCGTGTGCGCTTCGCGCGGAGCCCGCGTGACGTTTCGGCCATCGTTATGACATGCACCTGTCCATTTCGGTCTCCCGGTGGCACGCTGCCCTCTGACTGTCCGCAGTGACACCCCTGCCTGACCGGGCGACGGTTGCCGCCGCCCGGCCCCCACAGCAGAAGGAGACCGCGTGATAGGCAGACCCCGTAGCCCTCGCCCGTCCGGCGCCGCCTCGGTGCGCCGCGGCGTCCTCGGCGCACTCGCCGGCGTCGCCGCGCTGCTCGCGACCGGCGTCACCGCCGCACCGGCCGGCGCCGCACCGGAACCGGGCGTGGCGGCCCCCGCCGCGCAGCAACGCGCCCTGGCCTTCTGGACCCCGGAACGGATGCGCGCGGCCACCCCGCTCGACGTCCTGACCGTCGACCGCTCCGAGGTGCGGACCGCGGCGCCGCGCAAGGGCAAGCCGGCCGTCGTGGCACCCAGCGCACCCGCGTCCGCCGTCGGGCCCCTCGCCTTCCCGCACGGAGGCGGCCCCTGGTCCGGCGGGGGAGCGGTGACCAGGACGGCGGGACGGGTGTTCTTCACCTACCAGGGACGCACCGCCTCCTGCTCCGGCAACGCCGTCACCAGCGCCAACAAGAGCACGGTGCTGACCGCCGGCCACTGCGTGAAGATGCAGGGCGCCTGGCACACCAACTGGGTGTTCGTGCCCGGCTACCACGACGGGCAGCGGCCGTACGGCACCTGGGCGGCGGCCAAGACCCTCTCCACGCCGCAGTGGACGGCGAGCGAGGACATCAACCACGACATCGGCGCGGCCGTCGTCGCCCCGCTCGACGGCAAGCGCCTGACCGACGTGGTCGGCGGCCAGGGCCTGGCCTTCAACACCGGCTACAACAAGGCCATGTACTCCTTCGGCTTCCCGGCCGCCGCTCCCTACGACGGCGAGAAGTTCATCTACTGCAGCGGCACCACCTTCCGCGACTTCCTGCTGTCCAGCGACCACGGCCTGACCTGCAACATGACCGGCGGCTCCAGCGGCGGCCCGTGGTTCACCCAGTTCGACGAGGCCACCGGCACCGGCCTGCAGTCGTCGGTGAACAGCTTCAAGTACAACTTCCTGCCCAACGCGATGTACGGCCCGTACTTCGGGGCCGACGCCCAGAACCTGTACCAGAGCGCCCAGTCCTCCTGAGCCACCGCGCACCGGGAGCCGGGTCCTCCGCCGAGCCGTGACGGAGGACCCGGCTCTCCAGGTGTGCGCAGTCCCGGGGCGACAATTCCCTTGCGGTGATCGCCGGTACGGACACAATGGCCTGAATGATCGGCAACCGCATCACCTCCCGCATGGCGGACGGCGTCCGCGTCCCCGGAACCTGGCGTCACGCCTTCATCCGCAACGGCGACTACTTCCTCACCGACCTGTTCATCTACGCGGACGGGCTGATCGACTGCTGGGGCCTGGTCACCCTGGAGGAGTTCGAGCGGAAGCTGCGCAGCGGCTGGGTCGCCACCGAACTCCCGGACGGCGCCCGGGTCTCCGCCCACGACCTCGCCGTGTGGAAGTTCAGCGAGCCCCACTCCTGGCACACCCCCGAGCTGCTGCTGGCCGAGGTCCGCGACACCATCGACCAGCTCAACGGCCGGCCGGACTCCACGGACCGCTGCCTCGCCGCCGTCGACGTGTTCCTCGCCGAGCGGACCGAGGAGAACCGGGCCGCCGCCCGCGCCGCCTACTACGCCATCCCCGAGACCCAACGGCACTACGCGCTCGGCGACATGGACCGCAAGGACGAGCCGCTCCTCGTCCTGGTGACCGGCCCCGGCGGCGAACTGGAAGCGCTGCCCGGGGAAACCGTCGACCAAGAGGAGTACGACGAGGCGGTCGCCTACTTCGAGGAGCGGGCCAGGTGGCTGGCCGAACGCCCCGCACGCGTCCCGGCGGACGGGCCGGCGACCCCGATGGCGCCCGCGATCCACCTCCCCCAGAGCTATCCGCTCAAGCCTTCGGACGACCCCGGCAAGCAGGCTTTGCGCAACGACTACCCCGCGCCCGTCCGGGTCGACGGCGACACCTACCCCTCGGTCGCCCACGCGTACTGGGCCCTGTCCACCGCCGACCCCGTGGCCCGGGCCGCCGCCCGGGACGCGGACACGGCGTTCGCCGCACGCAACACGGCGGTCGGCGCACCCCGGCGCGAGGGGTGGGAACAGGCCCGGACCGCGGTCATGACCGCTCTGCTGAGGGCCAAGTTCACCCAGCACCCGGCCCTCGCGCGCGTCCTGCTGGACACGGCCGACGCGACCCTCGTCTACGACGACGACTCCGGCCACTGGGGCGACAACGGCGGCCGGGGCCGCAACTGGACCGGCCGCCTCCTTGAGGTCGTCCGCTCCGAACTCCACGCCGAGCAGGCGGGGATCACACCGTCCGTCTAGAACGGCCGGCGGCTCAGCGCGTCGCCTCGGCGAGCCACTCGACCTGCCGCGGATCCGACGCAGCCGGGACGAAGATCAGCTCGTCGCAGCCGGCTTCGGCGAACGCCTCGGCGTAGGACGCGGCCATCTCCGCGGTCACCGCCGCACCGGCCGCGACCTGCGCCGCGGCATCACCGAGGAACCCGTAGTAGTCCCCGAGGTAGCCGTCCGCGTGGGCCCGGGCGTCCGGGCCCAGCGCGAAGTAGGCCAGCGCCAGCTTGCGGGGCGTACCCGTACGTCCCGCTTCCTGCCACGCGGTGTCGACGCCGGCCGCGGCCCGGGCGAACGTGTCCGGCGTGCCGCCGCCCATGATCCAGCCGTCGCCCAGCCGGGCCACCCGCCGGAAACTCGCCTCGGTCGCGCCGCCCAGAATGAGCTCGGGCCCTCCCTCACGCACGGGCTCGGGCCCGATCGCACCGGCGAACCCTCGCTCCTCGCCCGCCCAGACCCGCTTCAGCTCCACCAGCTGCTCCTCCAGCCGGCGCCCCCGGGCCCCGGTCGGCAGGCCGCTCGCCGCGAAGTCGTCGTCGCGTCCGCCCAGTCCCACGCCGAGCACGAAACGTCCCCCGGACAGCCGGTCGACGGAGGCCGCCTGCTTCGCCAGCAGCGCGGCGTTCGTGTACAGCGGCCCCAGCAGCACACTCGTCGTCAGCCGGATCCTGCTGGTCACGGCCGCGGCCGCACTCAGCGCGACCAGCTCCTCGTAGCCCGGGTAGACCAGCCGTCCGATCGTCCCGAGCGTGCTGAACCCGGCCTCCTCGGCCCGCCGCGCCCACTCCACGAGCACCCGGCCTTCGGTGCCGGGAACCGTGTTGGGAAGACCAATGCCGATGTCCATCCGTACCTCCGGTCACACGAGGGAACCTGTATCCACTCCCTGCCCAACAGGCGCGGTCCGACGCGTGGTTGACCCGTCGGGGGGGCAACCTTCCCCGGGCTCGGCGGTCTTCCTAGCCGGGAGGTGTCCATGGGGGTGGACCATCAGATCGCTTTCTTCGTGCGGGAGTCGGCGGCGCCGGAGCCGGAGCGGCGCCGCGCTGAAGGGTCTGGGGAGAAGGGGCGGGGCGGTACACGCTCCCGTCCTCACCGGGGCGGCCGCCGACCCCGAGCCCTCCGTACGCGCGGCCGCCGCCCGTGCCCTGGGCCGGCTCGGCGTCCCGGAGGCCGGCCGCGAGGTCCTGCCGTCCCTCATGGGCGACGCCGATCCCGGCGTGCGGAGCAGGGCCTGTGTGGCCGCGACCCGGCTCGGGCTCGACGACCCGCCGGTCGTCGAGGCCTTCGCCCGGCTGCTGTCCGACCCGGACCGCCACGTGCGGATCGTCGCCCTGGAGGCACTGGCCGCCCTGGGCGTCCCGGGGGACGCCACGGCCCTCACGGCTCTGCTCGGCGACCCGGACCCTTCCGTGTGGGGACGGGCCCGGACTCTGCTGTACGTCTGCAAGGACGACGAGGCGGTGCGCACGGAGGTGATCCGTACGGCCCGCGAGGGCGCCGGTGCCGCCCGCGCCCGCGCGCTGGAGGAACTGCCGCGGCAGTGCACCGAGCGGCTTGTCGACGCGCTGCTCGACGGCCTGCGCGATCCGCACCCGCGGGTGCGCCTCCAGGCCGCCCGGCGCTTGCTCCGCGTGGAACAGCCCCAGGTGCAGGACCGACTGGCGGAAGCGCTGCGGACCGAGCGGGACCCCGAGGCCGCCGCCGTCCTGCTGCGCGGCCTCGGCGATCGGGCCGACGGGCGCCTGTGCGACGCGGCGGTGCCGTGGCTGCGCGACCCGATCGCCGGGCCTCCGGCCGCGCGGCTGCTGGGCGTTCTGGGCACGAACGCCGCCGCCACGCACCTGCGCACCGCCCTGGCCGACCGGACGGTCCCCGGCCGCGCCCGGGCCGCCTGCGCCACGGCGATCGGGGCCGGCGGCCGGTGGGACGCGGTGTGGCTGCTGCTGCCCCTCCTGGACGACCCCGACGACGACCTGCGTGCCGGCGTCCTCGACGGACTGGAGCATCTCGTCGAGAACGGCCTGCGCCTGTGGGAGCGCCACCCGGTGGCCCGGGCCCTCGCGGCCCACCTGGCGGTCGACCCCCGGCACGTCTGGCGCACCCGCAACGCGCTCTGGGGCCTCACCCAGGCCCTCCCCGCCGTACGGCACCTGGCGGACACGACCGACTCCGGTGAGGTCCGGGCCGCCGCGCTGTCGCTCCTCGACGGCGACGACGCCACCGACGAACACGCCCGGCAGGACGTACGGCGATTCCTGCGGTTCCTGGACGACCCGCACGAGCCGGTCCGGTACGAAGCCGTGCTCGGACTGAGGCGCTGGGTGGACGCCAACGGATCCTGGCCACCGGGCCCCGAGCACCACAGGGACCGGCTGACGGCCCTCACCGGCGACCCCTCACCCCGCCTGCGCGCAGCGGCCACGGACCTGCTCGCCGCCTCCGGCACGGGCCGGTCCGGCCCGGGGTGAGCGCCGCCTGCGGCACGCACCGGTCCGGCCCGGGGTGAGCGCCGCCTGCGGCACCGGCCGGTCCGGCCCGGGGTGAACGGCGCGTCCGGGCCGTCACCTGCACCGGCGATTTTCGTCCACGTACCGGCAGGGACCGCGTGTCGTCCGGTCCGCCGGTCCAGACTGGGACCATGCGAGTGGTGATCATGACGGCGGGATCGCGCGGCGACGTGGCCCCGTACACCGGGCTGGGCGCGGGGCTGGTGCGGGGCGGTCACGAGGTCACGCTCGCCACCCACGCCCGTTTCGCTCCCCTGACCGAGGGATCGGGGGTGCGGTTCCACCCGACGCCGGTCGACCCGCACGCCCTGTCCCACTCCGGTCGCGGCCGCGGTCTGCACGCCAGCACCACCGGGCTCGGCAAGCTGCTGCGCGCGGCGGCGATGGCCCGGTCGGCGGCGGAGGAGATGACCGACGCCCTCGTCGAGGCGGCCCGGGGCGCCGACGTCGTCCTGGCCGCGGGCGCCGTGGCCCCCCTGGGCAGCGCCATCGCCGACGGGCTCCGGCTGCCCAGCCTCGGCCTGTTCCTGCAACCCCAGCACCCGACACGGGAGTTCGGCGCCCCCATGCTGGGCGGGCGCTCGCTCGGCACCGTGGCCAACCACCTGGGCGGACGGGCCGTCACCGCCGCCGTCGACCGCGTCTACACCCGGGCCGTGGGCCGGCTGCGCACCCGGCACGGCATGCGCCTGCGCGGCCCGGCCGCGCTCCGCCGGACCCATGAGCGGGCCCACTGGCCCGTGCTGCACGGGTTCAGCGAACTGGTCGTGCCCCGCCCCCGGGACTGGCGGCCCGGACTGGACATGGCCGGGTACTGGTGGCCGCACGACACCCGCCGACTGCCCGCGGAACTGGAGGAGTTCCTCGCCGCCGGGCCCCCGCCGGTGTTCATCGGGCTGGGCAGCGCCACGGTGCCGGACCCCGAGAAGGTCAGCGCCGAACTCGTGCGTGCCCTGCGCACGGCGGGGCTGCGCGGGGTGATCCAGCGGGGCTGGGCCGGTCTCGCCGCCCGGACCGACGACGTGCTCACCGTCGGGGACGTGCCGCACAACCTGCTGTTTCCCCGCACGGCCGCTGTGGTGCACCACGCGGGCGCCGGCACCACGGCCGCCGTCCTGCGCGCGGGCGTCCCGACCGTGCCGGTGCCGGTGCAGTTCGACGGCGGCTTCTGGGCGGCGCGTCTGGTGGCCCTGGGCACCGCGCCGTGCGCGGTCCCGCTGCGGCGCCTCGGCGCCGGCGCCCTCCCCTCCGCCCTGCGCCGCGCCACGGACGACCCGCACCACCGCGCCCGCGCCCGCGAGCTGTCCCGGCGGCTGGCCGAGGAGGACGGCGTGGCACCGGTCCTGGCAGCGCTGGACCGGCCGGTGCCGTGAACCCGCCCCCGGGACACCGCACACCAGCCGTCCACGGCCGCCGCCCTCACGCGCTCCCCACGGTCATGCGGAAGTCGCGGATCGAGGCCGCCAGCAGCGCGCTCCGGCCGTCGAGACACGAGAGCGGTCCACCGGGCCCGGCCGTCATACGCGCCCGCCCCAGCCGGGTACGCCCCGACAGCCTCAGCGGCACTTCGCACCGCCCGTGCACGGGGTGCGGCTGCAGCAGCCGGCCGCGCACGGGCAGGCGCCCCGGCAGGGGCAGCAGATCCCGGTGCAGCCCCGTCACCACCGGATCGAGCCCCTCCCCGCCGCGCTCCACCACCACGCGGGTGCGCACGGGCGCCCGCCCGGGGCGCGCCGACGGCAGGGGCGCGGGGCCGAAGGCGAAGGAGCCGAGCTCCTTCGGGATGCCCCACAGCGTCCGGCCGCCGGCCCGGGAGCGTGCGTCGTCCACCCAGGCCTCGACCGCACACGCCGCGGGGCCGCGCCGGTCCCGCACCGCCAGGGCCACCAGCAGCTCCCGGTAGGCCAGCGTCCCGCCCGGCCGGTAGTCCACCCAGAACGTGACCACCAGGCCGGACCCGCCCAGCCGGAGCGGACGGATCCCGGCGGGCAGCCGCCAGCCGGGCATCTCACGCCGGGGCACCCGCCAGAGCGCCGCGAACATGTCGCCCCGCAGATGCCACGGCTCCGGGGGAAAGGGCTCGACCACCGGGGGTGCCTCCTGTCGCTCACCGGCCCTGCTCACCCCTTCCGGGTACCCGCCACCGCTCCGCCCGAGCGGGGACGACGCGGCCCGAGCAGGATCGCGAGCGGGGCGGCCGTGAAGACCGACGAGTACGTGCCGACGGCGATGCCGATGAGCAGCGCCAGGGCGAAGTCGGTCAGGGAGGACCCGCCGAGCACGGCCAGGGCGGTCAGGACCAGCGCGGCGCCCATGCCGGTGTTCACCGTGCGGGGCAGGGTCTGCAGGACGGCCGGGTTCACCAGGTCGGGCCAGGGCTTCTCCGGGTGGCGTCCCGTCAGCTCCCTGACGCGGTCGAAGAGGATCACCGAGTCGTTGACCGAGTAGCCGACGACGGTGAGCAGGGCCGCCAGGAACACCCCGTCCAGCGGCTTGCCCAGCCAGGCGAAGACACCGACGAGGATCACCACGTCGTGCGCCAGGGCCGCGACCGCGGCGGTGCCGAACACCCAGCGGAACCGGGCCGCCAGATACAGCAGTTGCGCGCCCAGGGCGACGGCGAGGGCGACCAGGGCGTTGCGGCGCAGCTCCTCGCCGAGGCTGGGACCGACGAGTTCGTCGCGGACCTTCTCCGCCCCGCCGGCCAGCTCCCGTACGGCCGAGGTGACCTCCGCCGCCTGCGCGTCGGTCAGCGGCTCGGTCCGCACCGTCAGCCCCGTGCCGTCGGAGGACTGTACGACGGCCCGGGGGAACCCGGCGTCGTCGAGAGCGGTCCTGACCCGGTCGGGGTCGACGGGGGAGGACGTCGCGTACTCGACGAGGCGCCCTCCGGTGAACTCCACGCCGAGGTCGACGCCGCGCACGACGGTGCCCGCCCCGGCCAGGACCAGCACGGCGGCGCCGACGGCCAGCCACCGGCGCGGGCGGCGCAGCAGCTGCGGGTCGCGCCGGGTCAGGCGCTCGCGGACGGCACCCGTGGTCGCGATGCCGGTGAGACCCGGCGACCGGCGTACCCGGGGCCGGCTCGCGGCGAACTCGGCGAGCACCCGGGTGATCACCAGCGCGCTGAACATGGAGGCGAGCACCCCGATGCCGAGGGTCACGCCGAAGCCCCGCACGGGCCCGGAGGCGAGGAAGAACAGCAGCCCGGCCGCGATCAGCGTGGTGATGTTGGAGTCGGCGATCGCGCTGAGGGCGTTGCGGAACCCGGCGGCCAGCGCCGAGCGCGCACTGGGGCGCCGACGGGCCGTGTACTCCTCGCGGGCCCGTTCGAAGACCAGCACGTTGGCGTCCACGGCCATCCCGATCGCCAGCACGAAACCGGCCAGGCCCGGCAGGGTGAGGGCGGCGCCGAGCGCGGCCAGGGCGGCGTAGGAGACGAGGCCGTAGCAGGCCAGGGCGAGTACGGCGAGCAGGCCCATCAGCCGGTAGACGACGATGACGTAGAGCGCGGTCAGGGCCGTGCCGATGGCGGCGGCCCAGGCGCTCGCGGTGATGGCCTGGGCGCCGAGGGTGGGGCCGACGGTGCGCTGCTCGACCGTCTCGACGGGCACGGGCAGGGCCCCGCCGTTGATGAGCAGGGACAGTTCCCGGGCCTCCGCCGGGCTGAAGGAGCCCGTGATCTGTGTGGCGCCGTCGCGGATGCCGCTGCCGCAGGCGACGGACGGGTCGACCTGCGGCGAGGAGACGATCTTGTCGTCGAGGACGATCGCGATCCGCCGCCCAGGGTCTCCCGCCGGCCGGCAGGCGGCCTCGCCGGTCAGGCCGGCCCAGCGGTCGCGGCCCGCGCCCTCGAAACCGACGGTGACGTGCCATCCCGCGCCGCCCCGGTCGTCGAAGCGGGCGGCGGCCTCCTTGACGTGCTCGCCGGTCAGGGCCGCGGGCCCCAGGCGCAGCGGCGCGCCGGACTCGTCGGGCAGCGTACGGACCGTGCGGTCCCCGGCCGCGGACACCGGGTGGAACGTGAGCTGCGCGGTGCGGCCCAGCACCTCGGCGGCCTCGCGCGGGTCCTGCACGCCGGGCAGTTCGGCGATGATCCGGTTCTCGCCGGAGCGGACGAGGGTCGGTTCGGCGATGCCGAGCGCGTCGATGCGGCCGCGCAGCACCTCCAGGGTGCGGTCGGTGGCCTCCCGGCCGGCCTCGGCGGCCGGGGTGGAGCGGGTCTCCAGCACGATCTGCGTACCACCGCGCAGGTCCAGCCCCAGGCGGACCGGCACGGTGACGGCGATGTACAGCGATACGGCGAGCAGGGCGAGGGCGAACAGGGCCCTCACCCGGGCGGAACGGGTCACGACAAGCCTCCGGCGGGCGCACCCGGGCACGGAGGGTGCGGCCGGGTGCTGTCAGGGAGAAGGGAAGGGAGCGTCGGGTGCCGGACGACGCGGGGGTGCCCGTTCCAGGCCGGGGGAGAGCGGTGGTGGTGCGACGGCGAGGGAAGGCGCCGGTGCGCGCAGCCGCGCCCCGGCGCCCGGGGGTGGGGCGGCCGTCCGCTGCGCGCCGGCGACCGGGTGGGAGCGCGGGGCGGGGTGCTCGCCCTGCGACTCCTGACGGACCGCAGCCCGGACCGCGCAGTCGGTGTCACAACCGCCGTCGACGCGCGTCCCGGTGTCCCGGTGCCCCACCCCTGCCGCCGCGTCCTCGACGGCTGCCGCCGCTTGGCCGTACGTCGGTCCGGTCGCCGGGCCGGGCGTCGGGTCGTACGCCACGCCGGACGTCGGGCCGTGCGCCAGGACCGGCGCCGGGCTCAGGCCTGCGCCATTGGTCAGCGTGGACAGCAGCGTCAGGACGAGGGCCGCCAGCACCGCGGCGAGGGTGGCCCTGTGGCGCCGCCGGGAGGTGAGGTCCACCCTCAGGGTTCGATCAGGCCGGCGCGGATGGCGTAGCGGGTGAGCTCCAGGCGGTCGCGCAGGCCCAGCTTCTGCAGCAGGTTGGCGCGGTGCCGCTGGACGGTCTTGACGCTGATGAACAGCAGGTCGGCGATCTCCTTGGACGAGTGCCCCTCGGCCACCAGCTTCAGGACCTCCTCCTCACGCGGGGTGAGCACCTGGTCGGGGGTCTCCTCGCCGTGGCGGGCCCGGTCGAGGTAGTTGCGGATCAGCGCGGTGACCGCGCCCGGGTAGAGGAAGGGCTCGTCCCGCACGGCCGCCCGGCACGCCGCGACCAGGTCCCGGTCGGCGACGGACTTCAGCACATAACCGCAGGCCCCGGCCTTGAGCGCCTGGAAGAAGTACTGCTCGTTGTCGTGCATGGTCAGCATCAGGATCCGCAGGCCCGGCTTGCGGGCGGCCAGCTCGCGGGCGGCCTGCAGGCCGGTCAGACGGGGCATGGCGATGTCGAGCACGGCCAGGTCGACCTCGTGCGTCCGGGCCAGTTCGACGGCCTCGGCGCCGTCACCGGCCTCCGCGACCACCTTCAGGTCCGGTTCCTGCTGGAGGATGAGCCGGACACCGCGCCGGACCAGGGCGTGGTCGTCGGCGAGCAGGATGCGGATCGTGCCGGTCCGCGTCTCGGCGGGCGTGATCGTGTCGGGCATGGTCAGAGCTGCTTCCTGGGAACGGGCGCGGTGAGCTGGACGCTGGTGCCGGCGCGCGGCGCCGGGGTGATCTCGAGGCTGCCGCCGATGAGCAGGGCCCGCTCGCGCATCCCGCGCATGCCGGCGCCTTCGCGCGGTGCCTCGATGCCGCGGCCGTCGTCGGTGACGGTCAGCACCACGCGGTCGGCGACGTGCCGCAGGGCGACGGTGACGCGTTCGGCGTCGGCGTGCCGGGCGGCGTTGGTCAGGGACTCCTGGGCGACGCGGTAGAGGACCAGT
This sequence comes from Streptomyces sp. XY006, assembly GCF_002237655.1. Taxonomy (GTDB): domain Bacteria; phylum Actinomycetota; class Actinomycetes; order Streptomycetales; family Streptomycetaceae; genus Streptomyces; species Streptomyces levis. The sequence goes on along the minus strand of NZ_NOKT01000011.1, from coordinate 127,822 downwards.
TCGGTCTCCGGCGCCAGCTCGGGGAGGTCGGTGTCGAAGCGGCGGGTGACGTGCATGCGGGTGTGCGTGGCGAAGTCCTCGGTGAGCGAGGTGATCGCGCTGACCAGGCCCAGGTCGTCCAGCACCCCGGGCCGCAGCCGGCGCACCACACGGCGGACCTCGTCCAGGGACTGCCGGGTGATCTCCTGGACCTCGTGCAGTTCCTCACGCAGCCGCGGGGGAGCCTCGTCCGCGCTGCGTTTGAGGCCCAGCAGGATCGCGGTCATGCTCTGCCCGACCTCGTCGTGCAGCTCCTGCGCGATCCGGCGGCGTTCGGCCTCCTGCGCCAGCAGGGCCCGGGCGCTGCTGGTGGCCCGCTCCTGTTCCAGCCGCTCCAGCATCGCGTTGAACGTGCGGATCACCTCCGGGACCTCGCCGCCCCCGGCCACGGGCAGGCGCTGGCCCGGGCGGAGCAGATCGACGGTGGTCATCAGCCTCCGCAGCCGCGCCAGGGGCGCCAGACCGAGCCGCAGCAGGGCCGCGTTGGCGACCAGCATCACGGCGAGACCGCCGACCAGGATGACCGCCTCGGTGAGCAGGATCGGCACGGACACCGTCACCGGGGCCCACAGCAGCAGCGCGGTGGCCGCGCCGAGCACCAGGGCGTTGAGGGCGAAGATCCGCCAGAACAGCGACACCGGACCGACGACTCCTCTGCTGACGTGCTCGGCGGTGCCGGTGCCTCGGTGCGAGGCCCCCGGCCGCCCGGGTGGTTCTCCGCCAGCCTGCCCCGGTCACCGACCCGGCGTCGATGGGGTCCGACCCCCATTTCCCCGGGGCGCGCCCCACCCACGACGGACCGTGTGGGTGACCCGCCCCGGCGGGAATGGGGCCCGCGCCCGATGGGACTTCGCGGCGGAAGGGACCAGGGTGGGAAGCGACGAGACCACCCAGCCGGACTGCCGCCGAGCAGCCGAGAAGAGGACCGATCATGACCCTGGAGGTTCCCCGGGCCGAGCCCGACCCGCACGAAACCCGACAGCGCCTGCAGCACGCCCGCACCTCCCGGCTGGCGCAGCTGCAGGCCCTCGACGAGAGCGGACCGGCCCCGGACGACTACCTGCTGTCCGAGCAGAAGACCGCGATGCAGCGGGTCCTCAAGGAGATCGACGAGGCCTTCCGGCGCGTCGAGCAGGGGACCTACGGCACCTGCCTGGGCTGTGGCAAGCCCATCCCCGCGGAACGGCTGGAGATCCTCCCGTACACCCGCCACTGCGTCGCCTGCCAGCGCCGCGTGGTGTGACCGCCCTCCCGTTGCGATCTCCTACGCCCTGCTCTGGAAGAAGGGGTGACGTGGTGAACCAGCAGACCGTCGGCCGCGGTGCCGGAACGCCGCCGGGTGCGCCGCACCTGTCGGCCGAGGACCTCGCCGTCCTGCGCGAGAACCTGCGCGAGCAGCGGCTGTTCCGCCGGGAGCAGTTGCGCCGGCTCACCGGGCCGGTCGCGTCCCGCGCCGAGGACCGGCGCGGGCAGCGGGCCTCCGCGCAGCTGGAGGTCAGCGTCAAGCTCGCCGCCTCGGCCCGGATGGTCCTCGCCGACGTCGAAGCGGCCCTCGCCCGCATGGACGCGGGTGTCTACGGCGCCTGCGGCCGGTGCCGGCGCGCCCTGGAGCGGGAGCGGCTGATGATCGTGCCGCAGGCCCGCTACTGCGCCCGCTGCCAGCGGGCCGGAGGCACCGCACGCTGAGCGGCACGGCTCCGCCGCGAGGTCGAGGCCCTGGTCCCTGACATCTGTCAGGGACCAGGGCCTTGCCCGCTTGCCTAGAGTGCGGGGCGCCAGGGGCGGGATCCCTCCCGCGCGCCACCCGGCACGGCATCGAAAGGACGGCCATGCGCAAGACGACCGCGGCACTCGCCGCCGCTGGAGCACTCGCCCTCGTGGTCACCACCGCACAGAGCGCCGCCGCCGACGGGCACGGCCGCGGCTGGTACGGCGTGTGGGCGAACGGGGTCAACGTCCGCAGCATCGACGGCGACTGCATCCACGCACCGAGCACCACGAACTGCCCGTCGATCATCGGCCAGCTCAACTCCTGGGACGAAGTCATGGTCTACTGCCAGGTCCCGGGCCAGTCGGTCGGCGGCAACCCCTACTGGCTGATGGTCCAGCCGCGTGGCTGGAGCCAGTACGGGATCATGTCCAGCTACTACGTCGAGAACACCACCAACTGGATCGACGGTGTGCCCGGCATCGAGGGCTGCGTGATCTGAAGCCCGTCACACCAGGGGCCGGTCGCCGGCCGGCAGCGGCTCACGATCCCGCGCCGGCCAGGTCCCACCCCGCCGTCCGGCCGCCCGGGGCGGTGTCCCAGGGGCGGGGGCCGGTGCCGTCGGTCCAGGCGCGCAGGGCCTCCCCGTCCACGCACACGATGCCGCACTGCTGGGCGTACTCCAGCGCGGGAGCGGTGAAGTCGCTCGTGGTGACCAGTGCGGCGACGTCGGCCTCGTGGACGGTGAAGCAGGTGCCGCCGAAGCGCTGCAGGTCCTGGGAGCCGACGCGGTGGGAGACGTCGTAGTACTTGCACTGGATGACCATGCGCCGGCCGTCTGGGGTGAGGGCCATGACGTCGGCGCCCAGGTCCCCGGCGCCGCCCACGACCTCGACGGCGGAGCAGCCGTCGCGTGCGCAGAGGGCGGCGACGGCCTCCTCGAACTCCTCGGGTGTCAGACCGTCGTACTCGGTGCCGCTCTCGAACTCCAGGGGGACCGTGGCGTCTTGGTCGGCGACGGTCTCGAACTCGACCGGGACCGTGACGCCCTGGTCGGCGACTGGCCCGAACTCGGCGGCCGCAAGCGTCCCGTGGTCGGCGACGGCTTCAACCGCCGGGCGGCCGGGGCGCGGTTGCGGGGCGTCGAGCGCGTCGGCGGCCTCCCGCGCGGCCTCGTCCAGCGCCGCCGCCGCCCGGCGTGCCGCTCTCGCCACGTGGATCCGCCGCCGTAGCCCCACGCATCCCGCGGCACCCAGCACGGCCAGGACGAACATCCAGGCCGGCCGCCGCTCGACGGCGTCCGCGACCATGCGTGCCGCGAGGCCGAGGACGCACAGGACGACGGCGAGGAACACGAAGAACAGCGCGGTCGAGCGGAGGTCGAAGCGGCGCCGGCGGTTCACCGGCGGTATCGGACGCGTGGGTGCGGTCACGGTGTGCCCCCCTGAGGGATCGATGGAAGATCGTTTTCACCGTCTTCCCAAGATCGGCATTCCATCTCCCTTGCGAGCGCTTCGAAATCGCCAAAACGCGACCGGAAGTCATATGGACCACTGTCGTGCCTTGAACAGGTCTGACCGGTTCTGCTTGGGTGACGGATCAATGGGGGGCGGTCCGGTCCCGGACCCGCGATGGTCACACCCTTCATGCAGACCAGGGGAAGGTGCATGAAGTACTTCCGTCTGCTCGTCCTGGGCAACGGCATCTCGGCGTACGGCAGTTACCTGAACATGGTGGCGCTGAACGTCTTCGTCTACGACGCCACCGGCAGCGCGCTCGCCGCGGGCCTCTTCATGGCCGTACGCCTGGCGACCAGCGTCGTCTCGGGCTGGGTCAGCGGGCGGCTCGTCTCGGTCCACGACCGCAAACGCCTGATGGTCGGCGCCGATCTGTGCCAGGCCGTGGCCCTGCTGAGCCTGCTGCTCGCCCCCGACGGCGTGCGCACCGGACTGCTGTACGCCCTCGCCGTGGTGACGGGCGGCTGCTCGACGCTCTCCCAGGTCGCCCTGCGCAGCAGCATCCCCGAGATTGTCGGATCCGAGCACCGGGTCCGCGCCAACGGACTGCTGGTGACGGGCCGTTCGCTCGCCATGATCGCGGGCTTCGCCTCCTCGGGCGTGGTGGTGGCGCAGCTCGGCTACTCCGCCGCCTTCGCCCTGGACGCGGCGACGTTCCTGGTCTCCGCCACCGTGCTGTTCCTGCTCCCCGTCCGCACCCGGGCAGCCGAGGACGCCGCGGACGGCGGCAGCCGGGCCGCCTCAGCCCCGGCGCGCTGGACGGTCCGGGTGCTGCTGGGGACGGCCCCGCTGCTGATGGCGATGATCGCCGTCCGGGCCGTCGACGGACTGGGCTCGTCCTCCCACAACGTGGCCCTGCCGCTCTACTCCAGCAGCCTCGACCCCGACCATCCGGCGACGTTCATCAGCCAGTTCTGGGCCACGTGGGCCATCGGGAACATCGTCGCCCAGCAGGTGATCGGTCGGGTCACCCGCAAGGCCGGACGGACCCCGGGGGAGCGGGCGTTCGCGCTCGGCGCCATCGTGATGTCGGCCGGGTTCATCATGGTCTTCAGCGGACTGCCGACGGTGCCCGCCGTCATCGCCGCGCTCGTCGCCGGGGCCGCCGACGGGTTCACCGAGACCGTGTACGTGTCGCGGCTGCAGAGCGCCCCCGACGAACAGCGGGGCCGTCTCTTCGGGCTGTCCGCCTCGGCCGAGAACACCGGCTTCGGCCTGGGCATGCTCGTCAGCGGCGCCCTGCTGGAACGTTTCTCGCCGCTGGAAGTGGTGGCCGCCTTCCACGGGCTCGCGATCGTCCTGTGCGCGGCCCTGCTCCTGCTGCTGACCCTCCGGCGCGGACGCACCCCCGCTCCGCCCGCGGACGGACCGGACGGACCGGCCGGACCCGACCGGTCCGCGGTGACGGAAGGGCACGGCCGATGACCACGACCCCTCCCGACCCGCGCATGGCCGTCATCGGCATGGCCTTCCGGCTGCCCGGCGCCGACACGCCCGAGGACCTGTGGCGGATCGTCCGGGACGGCACCGACTGCATCACCCGCTTCACCGACGAGGAACTGGCCGCCGCCGGAGTGCCGGCCGAGGAGTACGGGGCCGAGGACTTTGTCGGGGCCTCCGGGATCCTGGACGACCTCGCCGGCTTCGACGCCCGGCACTTCGCGATGAGCCCGCACGAGGCGTCGATCACCGACCCCCAGCACCGCCTGTTCCTGGAATGCGCCCAGCACGCCCTGGAGGACGCCGGCTACCCGCAGGAACGCGACGGCACCCGGATCGGCGTCTACGCCAGCACCGGCTACTACCTGTACACCCTGCAGAACTACCTGCTGAACAACGTCCTGCCCAGCCGGCCCCCGTCCGACTGGGTCACCGGCATGCAGACGATCGTCGGCAACTACGCCGACTTCACCGCTACGCGCGTCGCCTACCGCCTCGGCCTGACCGGACCCGCCGTCAACATCCAGACGGGCTGCTCCAGTTCCCTGGTCGGCGTGCAGTCGGCCGCACAGGCGCTGCTCATGGACGACTGCGACATCGCCCTGGTCGGCGCCGCCGCCGTCCACGTCCCGCAAGTCCTGGGCTACCGCCACGTCAAGGGCTCGATCCTGTCCAGGTCCGGACGCCTCAGGGCGTTCGACGCGGGCGCCGACGGCACCGTGGGCGGCACGGGCGTGCTGGCGGTCGTGCTGAAACGGCTGACCCGGGCCGTCGCCGACGGCGACACGATCCACGGCGTCGTCCTCGGCTGGGGCATCGCCAACGACGGCGCGAGCAAGTCCGCGTACGCCGCCCCCAGCGCCGACGGGCAGCGCGCCGCCGTCCGGCAGGCCCTGCGACGCGCCGGCGTCGGCGCGGACACCATCGGCTACCTGGAGACGCACGGCACCGGCACCCTCAAGGGCGACCCGATCGAGTTCGACGGCGCGGCCGGCGCCTACCGCGAGGACACCGACCGCACCGGCTACTGCGCCCTCGGCTCGGTCAAGGCCAACATCGGCCACCTGGACGCCGCGTCCGGACTCGCCGGCCTCGTCAAGGCCCTGCTGGTGCTGCGGCACGGCGTGATCCCGCCCATGGCGAACTTCACCCGGCCCAACCCGCTGCTCGGCCTGGACGGCAGCCCGTTCTACATCCCCGGCACCGCCCGGCCCTGGCCCGCCGGTGACGTGCCGCGCCGCGCGGGCCTCACCTCCCTGGGCGTCGGCGGCACCAACGTCCACCTGATCCTCGAACAGGCCCCGGAACCGGTACCCAGGACCGCCGCCCTCCCGCCGCCGGACGTGCTGCTCGTCTCCGGAAGCAGCCCGCAGGCCCTCGCCGACAACGCCCGGGCCTTCCGCGACCGGTTACGCCGTCCGCCCGCGCCGCACCCGGCGGACCTCGTCACCACCGCCGCCGTCGGACGCGCCCACGGCCGCCACCGGCTCGCTGCCCGCGGCACCACCCCGCACGCCCTCGCCGACGCCCTCGACGCCTGGCTCGCCGGCACCGCCCCGGCGAACGTCACCTCGGGCACGGCACCGTCCGACGAACCCCTGCGCGTGGCGTTCCAGTTCACCGGCCAGGGCAGCCAGTACCCCGGCATGGCCGCCGCGCTCTACGCGCGTTTCCCCGCCGTACGCGAGGTGCTCGACGCCTGCGAACTCCACCACCGCGACCTCACGGGCGACTCGCTGCTCGCCGCGCTCACGGTCGAGTCCCCGCCCGACGGGCCGGGGGAGGACCTTGCCCGGGAAACGGACGCCGCCGGTGAGACCGGCCCCACCGGGGAGACGGACTCCGTCGGGGAGACGGGCCCCGCCGGGGGGACGGACGCCGCCGGGGAGACGGACCTCGCTCAGCCCGCGCTGTTCGCCCTGCAGTGCGCCCTCGTCCGGCTGTGGCACGACACCGGCGTCGCCCCGTACGCCGTGACCGGGCACAGCGTCGGGGAGTACGCCGCGCTGTACGCGGCCGGGGCCCTGTCCCTGTGGGACGGGCTGCGCCTGACCACCGCACGCGGCCGGCTGATGCGGCAGCGCTGCGCGCCGGGCGCGATGGTGGCCGCGCCGCTCGACCGGGCCGCCGCCCTCGCGCTGGCCGCCGAGGTCCCCGGACTGGAACTCGCCGTCAGCAACGGAGACCGCGCCCAGGTGCTCGCCGGGCCCGTCACGGCCGTCGACCGGGCCTGCGCCCTGCTGGACGCGCGCGGCACCCCGGGGCGGCGGCTGCCGGTGACCCGTGCCTTCCACACCGCCCTGATGGAACCCATGCTGGAGGAGTTCCGGAAGGTCCTCGACGACGTGGAGTTCCGTCCGGTGCGGATCCCGCTCGTCAGCGCCCTGGACGGTGCGACGCGTCCGCCCGGCTGGATCCCGGACACGGACCATCTGCTGCGGCACACCCGCGAACCGGTCCGCTTCGACGAGGCGTTGCACGCCCTCGGGGCCGGCCGGCCCGGTCTTCTGCTGGAAATCGGGCCGCACACCACCCTCAGCGGCCTGGCCCGCCGTGCGCTGCCCGACGTCCCGGTGGTGCCGTCGCTGCGGAGGGGCGGTGCCCTCGGCGCCCTCTGGGGCGCGGCCGCGGAACTGCACTGCGCCGGAGCGGACTTGGGCTGGGAGACGCTCCTGGCCGGCAGCGGGGGCAGGCGCGTCCCGCTGCCCGGATACCGATTCCAGCACCAGGACCACTGGACCGGGCCGCAGCCGGCGGCCCTCGGCACGGCAGCGGCGCGAACAGCTAGAACAGCGAGAGCAGCGAGAAGGGGGACCGACGTGGTTCAGCAAGAGGCAGCGGTCGCGGGGGTATTGGACAGCATCGTCGAAGCGACGGCCCGGCACCTGGGCGGGGACCCGTCGGCGATCGACAGCGACGCGAACTTCTTCGACCTGGGCGCGGATTCGCTGCAGATGATCAGCGTGCTGCGGGAGCTGGAGCAGCAGCACCGGGTCAAGGTGACGATGCGGCAGCTGTTCGAGGAGACGGGGACCCCGCGGCGGCTCGCGCGGTTCATCGCCGCGCGCACGCCGGACACCGGGCAGCCGCCTGAGCCGACCACGGGGGAGCGGCCCGCACCGGAACGGACCGCTGCCGCTTCCGGGGCCGTACCGCCTCCCGGGCCCGCTGGCGAGGCGCCGTCGCCCGCCGCTTCTGCGGCGTACCCGCCGCCCGTGGCCCAGTCGGTTTCTGCGGCATATCCGCCGCCCGCAGCTCCGCCGGCTCCCGCGGCATATCCGCCGCCCACGGCCCCGCCGGCTCCCGCGGCATATCCGCCGCCCACGGCCCCGCCGGCTTCCGCGTACCCGCCGCCCGCGGCCCCGCCGGCTTCCGCGTACTCCTCGTACTCCTCACCCACGCCTCCGCCGGTTCCCGGGCCGGTGGCGCCGGTGGAGCCGGTGGCTCCCGCGTACGCCACCCGGCAGGAGCTGGAGGACCTGGCGCAGAAGATCCAGCAGATGTCCCACATACAGCTGCAGATGATGTCCCAGCTCTCCCAGCTCCTCGCGCTCCAGACCGCGGCGGCGACGGACCGGCTCAACGGCGTCCAGGGCGTCAACGGCCACCACGGCACGGTGGCGAAGTGAGCGGCGGACTGAACGGTGTGTCCGCCGCGCTGGACCGGGACCTGGCGGCCATGGCGGAACTCTCCCGGCGCATCAGCGAGCAGATGGGCACGGCCGCACCCGCCCCGGAGACACCCCGCGTCCACGGCCCCCGCGTGTCGGTCACGAGGACCTCCGGCATGGTGCGGGAGGCCTCCCCCCAGGCGCAGCAGGAACACCTCGCCGACCTCGTGCGCCGCTACACCGCGAAGACGCCGACCTCCAAGCGGATCGCCCAGCGCTACCGCCGTGTCCTGGCGGACAGCCGTGCCGTCGTCGGCTTCCGCAGCGCCACGAAGGAGATGCTCTACCCGATCGCCGGCCGCCGGGCGAGCGGGGCACGTCTGGAGGACGTCGACGGCAACGAGTACGTCGACATCACGATGGGCTTCGGAGTCCTCCTCTTCGGCCACGAGCCGGACTTCGTCACCGAGGCCGTCCGTGAACACCTCTCGCGCGGCGTCCAGCTCGGCCCGCGCAACGTCGAGACCGGTGAGGCCGCGGAACTGCTCGCCGAACTCACCGGACTGGAGCGCGTGGCCTTCGCCAACTCCGGCACGGAGGCGAACTCGGCCGCCATCCGCCTGGCCCGCGCCGCCACCGGCCGCGACAAGATCGTCACGTTCCTCGGCGCGTACCACGGCCACGCCGACAACGTCCTGGGCCGTGCCTCGGGCAGCGGCGCCGAGCAGCTCACCGTCCCCGTCTCCCGGGGCATCCCGCAGAGTGCCGTCGCCGACCTGCTGGTCCTCGACTACGGCAGCGACACCGCGCTGGAGACCATCAGCCGGCACGCCGGCGACATCGCCGCGGTCGTCGTGGAGCCGGTGCAGAGCAGGCACCCGTCGCTGCAGCCGGTGGAGTTCGTGCGCAAGCTGCGCGAACTCACCCGCCGCCACGGCATCGTCCTGCTGTTCGACGAGATGCTGACCGGCTTCCGCCCCGCCCCGCGCGGCGCCCAGGAACTGTACGGCGTCACACCCGACCTGGCGACGTACGGCAAGCTCCTCGGCGGCGGCTTCCCCATCGGCGCCATCGCGGGCCGTGCCGACATCATGGACGGTGTCGACGGCGGCCACTGGTCGTACGGCGACGCCAGTTACCCGCCGGCCGACACGACCTTCTTCGGCGGTACGTACATCCAGCACCCGGTGTCGATGGTCGCGGCCCGTGCCGTCCTGGCCCATCTCAAGGAGCACAGCCCTCTTCTCCAGGAGCGGCTGAACGCGCGCACCGCCGAACTGGCCGCGACCCTCAATGGCTTCTTCGAGGCCGAGGAGTATCCGCTGCGGATGAGCCACTTCGGCTCACAGTTCCGCTTCGAGCACCGCGCCGACATGGAACTCCTCTACCACCACCTGATGCTGCGCGGCGTGCACGTCTGGGAGTGGCGCAACTTCTTCCTGTCCACCGCCCATACGGACGGCGACATCGAGTTCGTGGCGGACGCCGTACGGGAGTCGCTGCGCGAGCTGCGGTCGGCGGGGTTCTTCCCGGGCGGGAAGGCCGTCGCCCCAAGACCGGCCCCGGCAGCACCGGCACCCATCCGCGAACCGGCGCCTCCGGAGGCACTCCAAGTGGCGCCTCCGGTGACACCTCAAGCGGCGCCTGCGGCGACATCGCCGGCGATACCCTCGGCGCCGCCTTCGGCGGAACCCGCCCCCGTGGCCTCCATGGCCTGGAACGCCGCCGCCGTGAAGACCGCCCCGGCCCCGGCTCCCGCCCAGGCCCCGGCCCCCGCCCCGATTCCGGCTCCGGCGAACGAAACCCCCGCCCGCACGCCCGACTTCAGCGTCTACTTCTTCGGCGACTACCCGCAGGACGTCCCGGCGCCCCGCGACGGCCGGTACGAACTCCTCATGGAGATCGCCCGGTTCGCCGACCGGCAGGGCTTCCACGCGCTGTGGATGCCCGAGCGCCACTTCCACTCCTTCGGCGGTCTCTTCCCCAACCCGGCCGTGCTCGCCGCCGCGCTGTCCCGTGAGACCGAACGGATCCGCCTCAACGCCGGTTCCGTCGTCCTGCCGCTCCACGACCCGATCCGGGTCGCCGAGGAGTGGTCGATGGTCGACAACCTCTCCGGCGGACGCGTCGGCATCGGCGTCGCGAGCGGCTGGAGCGCCAACGACTTCGTCTTCTTCCCCGACCGGTTCGGCCGGCACAAGGAGCTGATGTACGAACAGCTCGCGCAGGTACGGGAGTTCTGGCGCGGAGAGCCCCTGCGCCGGACCGGCGGGGACGGCGAGACCGAGGTGAGCCTCTTCCCGCGCCCGGTGCAGGACGCCCCGCCCCTGTACACCGCGGTCGTCGGCAACCCCGCCTCCTTCGAACTCGCCGCCCGCCACGACCTGGGCATCGTCACGAACCTGATGACCCAGACGGTGGAGCAGCTCGCCGACAACATCGCCCGCTACCGGAGCACCCGGGCCCGGCACGGCCTGGACCCGGACGCCGGGCGGGTGGCCGTCCTGCTGCACACCTACCTCGCCGGGGACCACGACACCGCGCGCACCGAGGCGTACGAGCCGCTGTCCCGCTACATGCGGGCGTCCTTGTCCGTGTTCAGCGGCGTCACCAACAGCCTCGGCCACAGCATCGACCTGGCCGCCCTGAGCGAGGACGACCTGGAGGCGGTCTTCCGCCGGGCCTACGGCCGCTACTGCGACCAGCGCGCCCTGATCGGCACGGCGGACAGCGTCCGGCCGGTGGTGGACGCCGTCACGGCCGCCGGTGCCGACGAGATCGTCTCCCTGGTCGACTTCGGGGTCGAAGCGGACCGGCTGCGCGCGGGACTGCCCCACCTGGACGCGCTCCGCCGGCACTACGGCCGTGAAGACACGGCCGGTTCACCGCCCCCGGCCCCCAAGGTGGTCCGGACCGCCGCCCCCGCCGACGCCCCCCTGTCACCCGGGCAGGAACGCATCTGGTTCCTGGAGCGCCTGCTGCCCGGGCGCACCGCCTACAACGAGATCAAGGCGATCCGCCTCGCCGGCCCCCTCGACGTGCCCGCCCTGCGGGCGGCCCTGCGCGGCCTCGTGGCCCGCCACGAGGGCCTGCGCACGGTCTTCGAGGAGAGGGGAGGTGAGCCCCGGCAGGTCGTACGGGCCGCGGCGGAGCCCGACTTCGAGGTCGTGGACGCCACCGGCGCGCCCGACGCCACCCTGCGGGACGTCCTGTCGGCCGAGAGCGGCCGCCGTTTCGACCTGGCGACCGGCCCGCTGTTCGTGACCCGGCTGGTCAGGACGGCGGAGGCGGAGCACGTCCTCGTCCTGTCCCTGCACCACATCGTGATCGACGCCGCATCGGCCACCGTCCTCGCCCGCGACCTGTCCGCCCTCTACCGGTCCGAACGCGACGGAACGACCCCCGACCTCCCCGCCCTCACATGGAGTTACGCCGATTACGCCCGGGAACTCGCGGCGTCGGCGCACGGCCCGGAGAGCGAGGACGACCTGGCGTACTGGCGCCGGACCCTCGGTGGCGAGCTGCCCGTCCTGGCGCTGCCCACCGACCGGCCGCGCCCCGCCACCATGACCTCCCACGGCCGGGCCGTCTTCCACACCCTCGACCCGGAACTCTCCCACCGGCTGCGTGAGCTGAGCCGGACCCGGCGCGGCACTCTCTTCATGACCCTGCTCGCCGGGTACACGGCGATGCTGCACCGGGTCACCGGCCAGACGGACATCGTCGTGGGCACCCCGTTCTCCGACCGGCCCGAGCGGGCCGAGCACCTGCTCGGCTTCTTCGTCAACACGCTCGCCCTGCGCCTGGACGTGTCCGGCGACCCCGCGTTCGCGACCCTGCTCGACCAGGTCCGCTCGGTCGCGCTCGACGCGTACGACCATGCGCGGGTGCCCTTCGAGCGGGTGGTGCGCGAGCTCGCCCCGGCGCGGGCGGTCGACCGGACACCGGTGTTCCAGGCGTTCGCCGAGTTCCAGCGCGCCGAGCCGTTCCGCTTCGACCTGCCCGGCATCGAGGCCACCCCGCTGGACGCCGGCCCGGACAAGGCCCTGACGGACCTCACGGTCTACTTCACCGACCAGCCGGACGGCATCCGCTGCCATCTGGAGTACAACACCGACCTGTTCGACCGGCCCACGGTCGACCGGTTCTTCTCGACGTTCCGGGACCTCCTCGCGGCGGCGGCCGACACGCCGGAGGCGCCGCTGTCGCGGCTCGCGGTGGACACCGTGGAGACCGCGGCGGAGGGCGACCCCGTGCCGCCGTCCTGGAGGCGTGGACCGGTCCGTCCGCCCGTGGACACCACCGTCCACGAGCTGGTGGCCCGCCAGGCCGCCGCCCGGCCGGACGCCATCGCGGTCGTCAGCGGCGACCGCCGACTGACCTACCGCGAACTGGACGACCACTCCGACCGCCTGGCCACCGTCCTGCGCGAGCAGCAAGCCCCGAGCGAGCAGCAAGCCTTGGGCGAGCAGCAACCCCCGGGCGCGGAGCCGGCCCCGGCTACGGAGCGACCCCCGGGCCCCGAGCAGACGGTGGCGTTGTGGCTGCCGCGTTCCGTCGACCTCGTCGTCGCCATGCTCGCCGTACTCAAGGCCGGCCGCGCCTACGTGCCCCTCGACCCCTCGATGGGCCGGGCCCGGGCCGAGCAGGTCATCGCCGAGTGCCGGGCCCCGATCGTGGTGTCCACGCCGGAGGCGGCCGCCACCCTGACGCTGCCCGGGGGAGTGACCGTCCTGTCGCCCGACACGGCTCCACGCCGGACGCCGGGCACCCCCGTGCCCGCCACCGGCCCGGCCTCCGCGTGCTGCGTCCTCTACACCTCCGGCAGCACCGGCACCCCCAAGGGGGTCGTGGTGTCGCACCGCGGCGTCGTCGACCTGTGCGCCTGGCAGCACGGGCGTTTCGCGCTCACCCCGGACGACCGCAGCGCCGCCGTGTGCAGCCAGAGCTTCGACGCCTGTCTGCTGGAGATCTGGCCGGCGCTCACGGCAGGCGCCTCGGTCACGATCGCCGGCGACGACCTGCGCCGCGATCCCCTCGCCCTGGCCCGCTGGTACGCCGAGCAGGGCGTCACCTTCTCCATCCTGCCCACCGCCCTCGGTGAGCAACTCCTGGGCCTGCCCGCGGGCGACCAGCCTCCGCTGCGTCATCTGCTGCTCGGCGGCGACGTCCTGCGCACCCGGCCGCGGCCCGAGGCGCCGTACGAGACGGTCAACGTGTACGGGCCCACCGAGACCACCGTGCTGTGCACCACGGCCGCGGTCGCCCCGCGGGGACCGGAGTCCGACCGGCCGATCCCCATCGGACGCCCCGTCGACAACGTGACGGTGAGCGTGCTCGACTCCGCCGGCCGTCCGGTGCCGGTCGGCACCGTGGGGGAGCTGCACATCGGCGGCCCCGGTGTCGCCCTCGGCTATCTGCACCGCCCCGAGCTCACGGCCGAGCGCTTCACCCCGGACCCGGACGGTGGCCCCGACGCCCGCCGGTACCGCACCGGCGATCTGGTCCGCTGGACCGCCGAGGGGACCCTGGAGTTCCGCGGCCGGGCCGACGACCAGGTGAAGATCCGGGGCTTCCGGGTCGAGCCGGAGGAGGTCGCCCGCACCCTCAACTCCCTGGACGCCGTACGGGAGGCGGCAGTCCTGGCCCGCCGCAACGCCCACGGCGAGGCCTACCTCGCCGCCTACGCCGTCCCCGCCGGCCCGGTCGGCGCGGCGGCCGACGACCGGCAGGCGTGCGCCGACGCGCTGGCCGGGCAACTGGCGGCCCGCCTGCCGGAGTACCTGGTGCCGCGCGCCTGGCGGATCCTGCCCGCCCTGCCGGTGTCCGGCAACGGCAAGCTGGACCGCTCCGCGCTCCCGGCACCCGACCTCGTCTCGACGGCCCAGGCCCGCGAACCGGCCCCAGCTCCCGAACCGGCCGTGGCTCCCGAACCGGCCGTGGCTCCCGAACCGGCCGTGGCTCCCGAACCGGCCCCGGCCCGCGAACCGGCCCTGGCTCCCGAACCGGCCGTGGCTCCCGAACCGGCCGTGGCTCCCGAACCGGCCCCGACCCGCGAACCGGCCCCGGCTCCCGAACCGGCCCAGGCCCCTCGACCGGCCCCGGCCCCCGAACCGGCCCCCGCACCCGCCCCCGCCACCGGCAACGAGCCACCCCCCGGCCGCCCCACGGACGTCGAGCGGCGCGTACGGGCGCTCTGGGCGGCCGAGTTCGGCCTCGACCCCGACGGCCTCGCGGCGGACGCGTCCTTCTTCGACCTCGGCGGACACTCGATCACCGCGATGCGCCTGGTCAACCAGGTCCGTGAGGAATTCGGCACCGAGTACCCGATGCTCAGCTTCTACCAGGAGCCCACCCTGCGGGCCATGACGGCCCACCTCACCGAGGCGGTCGGGGCCACGACGCCGGACGCGGCACCCGCACCCGGCGACGACCTCCCCGGCACGGTCGAGCGCCGGGCACCCGCCACGCTGCAGCAGGCGCGCTTCGCCACGGTGCACGCGGGCCACCGTCTGCCCCAGGTCTTCAACGTCGCCCTGCGGCTCACCCTCACCGGCACCCTGGACGTGCCCGCCCTGCGCACCGCCCTGACCCGGCTGGTCGAGCGGCACGAGGGGCTGCGCACCCGCCTGGCCCCGGCCGGGGACGGCTGGGAGCAGCAGGTGCTGCGGCCGGGCCCCGTGGACCTGCCGCTGGAGGACCTCACCGCACGGCCCGCCGGGGAACGCCGGGCCGCGCTCGACCGGGTGAGCGCGGAGGTCACCGAGACCCCTGTCGATCCGACCCGCGGCACGCCGATGGCGCTGCGCCTGCTGCGCACCGCCGACGACACCTGGGTCCTGCTGCTCGTCCTGCACCACTCCGCGTGCGACGGCTGGTCCGTCAGCCTGCTGCTGAGGGAACTCGCCGCGCTCTACGGCTCCGCCCGGCAGGGCGTGCCCGACACCCTCCCGGACGTGGAGTGCCAGCCGGCGGCCTACGCGCACTGGCAGCAGGAACAGGCCGACGAGGCGGATGAGGACCGCAAGGTGCGGTTCTGGCTGCGCGCACTCGACGGGGTGCCGTTCACCGTCGGCCTGCCCCTGGACCGGCCCAGGCCCGACTCCCCGAGCGGGCGGGGAGGAGCCGTGCCCTTCACCGTCCCGGCCGAGGTGCGGGCCGCCGTCGAACGGCTGGCGAGGCAGCGGGGCACGACACCGTTCGTGGTCACGGCGGCGGCCCTGGGCCGGCTGCTCGCGCGCACGTCCGGCCAGGACCACGTGGTGTTCAACATCTCCTACGCCAACCGCGAGCGCCGCGCGTTCGAGTCCCTGCTGGCCTGCACGATCACCGGGTTCGCCCTGCCCGTGCGGGACGGGGCCGCCGGCTCGTTCACCGCGCTGACGGACCGGGTCGCCCGCACGGCCGTGGAGTGCATGGACCACGCCCTGCCGGTGCGCCGGATCGCTCCCGCCCTGCGGGAGCACACGGGCATCGAGGTGCCGGACCGGCTGGACGTCGGCTTCGCCTACCAGAGCTCCCTGGACGCGGAGGTCGAACTGCCCGGTCTGACCACGGCGGTGGAGGATCTCGCCCCCGCCGCCGCCCGCACGGAACTCACCTTCGGCCTCGTCCCGGCCGGGGACGAACTCCGGGGCTTCGTGGAGTACTCCTCCGACCTGTGGGACCGCGCCACGATCGAGGGCTGGACCCGCGCCTACGTGGACCTCCTGCGCGAGGAGACCGGCCGGGCGCTCGACGACTGATCCGCCCGCCCCGCCGCCCCGCGGGGGCGCGCCGACGACGGCGCGCCCCCGCGGGGCGGCGTCAGCATGTCCAACTCATTGACAGGTCCGGACCAAAAGGTAACTCTGAGAGCGCTCTCAAACTCCCCGGAACGCCCCACTCGTCGAACGGAGGCAGAGCGTGCTACGGACACTCGGACACCGGGTCAGAGTCATGGGTCTCGCCCTGGCCGCGGCCCTCACCGGCTCCCTGCTCGCGGCCGGAACCGCCGCACCGGCCCACGCGGCGGTCCCCGCGACCATCCCCTTCAAGATCACCAACAACTCGGCCCGCGGCGACCAGGTGTACATCTACAACCTCGGCACGGACCTGGCGACCGGACGTCAGGGCTGGGCCGACGCCAACGGCACCTTCCACCCCTGGCCCGCGGGCGGCAACCCCCCGACGCCCGCCCCCGACGCCTCCATCCCCGGCCCCGCGGCAGGGCAGTCGACCACCATCCGCCTCCCCAAGTTCTCCGGCCGGGTGTACTTCTCCTACGGGCAGAAGCTGGTCTTCAAGCTCACCACCGGGGGCCTGGTCCAGCCCGCCGTGCAGAACCCGACCGACCCCAACCGCAACATCCTGTTCAACTGGTCGGAGTACACGCTCAACGACTCCGGGCTGTGGATCAACAGCACGCAGGTCGACATGTTCTCCGTCCCGTACGCGGTCGGGGTGCAGCGGTCCGACGGCACCACCGCGACCACCGGCCGGCTCAAGCCCGGTGGCTACAACGGCTTCTTCAACGCCCTGCGAGGACAGCCCGGAGGCTGGGCCAACCTGATCCAGACCCGCTCCGACGGCACCGTCCTGCGCGCCCTGTCGCCGCTGTACGGCCTGGAGACGGGCGCGCTGCCCGCCAACGTCATGGACGACTACATCAACCGCGTCTGGCAGAAGTACGCCACGTCGACCCTGACCGTCACGCCGTTCGCCGACCAGCCGGGCACCAAGTACTACGGCCGGGTCTCCGGCGGCGTCATGCACTTCACCAACAGCGCCGGTGCCGTCGTCACCAGCTTCCAGAAGCCGGACGCGTCCTCCGTCTTCGGCTGCCACCGGCTGCTCGACGCGCCCAACGACCAGGTGCGCGGCCCGATCTCCCGCACCCTGTGCGCCGGCTTCAACCGCTCCACGCTCCTGACCAACCCCAACCAGCCGGACACCGGCGCCGGCGCCTTCTACCAGGACAACGTCACCAACCACTACGCCCGCAAGATCCACGCCCAGATGGCCGACGGGAAGGCCTACGCCTTCGCCTTCGACGACGTGGGCCACCACGAGTCCCTCGTCCACGACGGCAACCCGCGCCAGGCCTACCTCACCCTCGACCCCCTCAACTGACCACTCCCACGGCAAGTTGATGATTCATCAGTTCTGAACATCAAATTCAACTTTGCCGTTCCTTGGTACAGGTGGGTCGGTCTTTACGTGAGTCTCTTCGGCAACAGGCGGTGACCGCCGCCCCTGAAGCACCACCGGGCCCTGCGGTCACCGTCCCCCCACGCACCGAGGATGAGAGAGACCCATGAAGACCCACCGCACCCCGCGGTACGGCCGCCGTACCACGGCACTGACGGCGGCCGCACTCGGCACGATCCTGGCCGCGGCCGTGCCCGCCACGGCCGGGGAACAGCCCACCGCACAGCAGATCCTGGCCGACTGCGCCTCCGGCGAAGGCAAGTGCACCTTCAACTCCCCGCAGCTCGGCGAGGCCTACCTGGGCGAGCCCCGGCAGGTCTCCGACCTGCTCTACAACTGCACGGACTCGCCCGCCTCCCAGTCGATGTCGTGGGCCGACACCGTGGGGTCCTCCCACTCGGTGGGCGGCTCGGTCACGGTCGGCGGAGGCATCGAGGGCATCGTCACCGCCAGCGTGACCGCCACCTACAACTACACGTGGCAGAGCTCGCGCACGGAGACCAGTTCGTTCACGGTGACGGTGAAGCCGGGAGAGGTGGGCTGGATCTCCCGGTCCCAGGTGATGCAGCAGATCACCGGCACCTGGCAGACCCACTACGACGACCGGAAGTGGGACCACTACTACTGGTTCGTCCCCGACGTGATCACCGGCCCCGCCCCGAACGGCACCGACGGCAAGCACAACGCGGTCGTCGTCAAGTCCCGCCCCATGACGGCCGACGAGAAGAAGCTGTGCTCCACCGGCTCCACCCGCGACGAGGTGTTCACCCGCGGCTGATCCGCCACCCGCGACCGGCCCCGCACGGCGCTTCCCCGCCGCGCGGGGCCGGCCGCGGTAGGGGGACCGGCCGGCGCGTACGGGGGAGCGGCCCGCGAAGTCGTGCACACTCCGAGGTCGCACGGGAAGGCTCACGGGGCAACCGGTCTGGGAGCAGCCGTTCGACAAGGGAGCGTCCACGCCATGGGTACAGCCGTCCACGTCCCCCAGACCCGGGACATGATCGGGGAGGAGCTCTCCGGCGACGAGGCGTTCACCGCGCTGCGCCACTACGGGGGACTGCGGCTGCTGACCGACTCCTTCGCCCGGTTCCGCTACGCCGACGGGTTCACCAACGCGCGGGCCCTCGCCTTCCAGGTGGTGCTCGGGCTGGTCCCCTGCACCGTGGCGCTCGTCGGACTCGCCACCTCCGTGCACACCGAGGGCGTGGGCCGGGTCGTCGAGCTCACCCTGGGCCGGATCGTGCCGGGCGCCAGCGCCGAGATCGTCCAGGACGCCTTCGACGGCACGCGGCGCACCGCGCACGGCGACGTCTGGAGCACCCTGGCGCTCTGGCTGGGCCTGGGCTTCGCCCTGCTGAACCTCGCCTCGGCCATGGGCCAGATCGAACGCGGCGCCAACCGCATCTACGGCATCGAGCGCGACCGGCCCTTCCCACGCAAATACGGCCGGGCCATCCTGCTCGCCCTCGCCGCCGGACTGCCCCTCGTGCTCGGCTTCGTCGTGCTCGTCGCCGGCGAGGCCGTGGGCGACGCGGTGGCGGACACCGCCGGCTGGGAGGAGGACGGCCTGCCCTGGTGGGGCGTGCTCGACATCCCGGTGGGACTCGCCCTCGCCTGGATCGCCTCCGCCGTGATCTTCCGCTGGTCACCCCGCCGCGTCCAGCCCGGCTACACCTGGCTGGCCTTCGGCTCGGCCGTACATCTGCTGCTGTGGGTGTCGGCCACCTGGCTGCTCGCGCTGTACGTCGAGGAGAGCGGGGCCTTCGGCGCCGTCTACGGGCCGCTCACCGCGTTCATCGCCCTGCTGCTGTGGGCGAACCTCACCGCCGTCGCCCTCTTCCTCGGCATCGCCTTCGCCGCCCAGCTGGAAGCGGCCCGCGCCGGCATCACCTCAGCCGTCCAGCCGGATCCCGGGCCGGGCAGGTGAGGGGACGACGGACGCGGGCCGCTCGCCGGGGCCACGGCCTTCAGCGGCCCGCGGCCGCGGTCACCGTCGCCGGATCCACACCGGTCAGCTCGACGACGCGGTGCGGCGGCACACCGGCGGCCAGCGCCCGTCCGATCAGGCCGTCCCGGCCGTCCGCGCAGTCGCGGTAGGCCAGCAGTTCCTCCTCGATCCCGGCGAGCGACTGCGGCGCCATCCCGTGCCGCACGCGGCTCAACTCCTCGTCGCTGAGCGGCACGGGCAGCCGCTCCGCGTCCTCGGGCAGGGCCGCCGTCTCCTCCGGCGGCAGCAGCCGCAGTCGCGGAGAGGTCGGTGTGCTGCCCTGGGCGTCCAGCCAGGCCCGGACCGCGGGCGTCTCCATGCACGCGAGATCACCGACGGCGGCGGGGGCCACCCCGAGCGGCACGGACGGATCGTCCAGCAGGAACAGGTAGGCGTCATCGGTCATCCTCGGCTCCTTCCAACGGGATCTGATGGACCTCCCATTACCCCGCGGCGCCCGGATTACCGCCCGGGTCAGGCGGCGGCGACCGTCACGCCGATGGCAATGAACAGCCAGCCGGTGCCCAGCTCCCAGCGGTGCCGGACCGCCGGCCTGGACAGCAGCGCACGCAGGCGCGCGGCGACGGCCACGAGGGCGAACCAGTACCCGACGCCGATGAGGACGTCCAGCACGCCCAGCAGGAAGATCTGGCGTGCCACGGAACCGTCGCCGTCGACGAACTGGGGGAGCACGCTCAGGAAGAACAGCGCCGCCTTGGGGTTGAGCACATTGGTGAAGAACCCCTGCGAGAACGCCTCCCGCAGGCGTCCCGGTCCGGCCCCGCCCGCCGCAGCGGCCCCCGCTGTCACCGGCCCGGGGGTGCGGGTGCGCTCCCGGGCGGCCCGGCGGGCCGCCAGCACGGCCCGTACGCCGAGGAAGACGAGATAGGCCGCGCCCAGCAGCCGGATCGCGTCGAACACCAGGGGCGAACGGGCGGCGACCACCGACAGCCCGGCGGCGGCGGCCAGCATGTGCACACACAGCCCGGTCTGGGCGCCCAGGGCCGCGGCCCTGCCCTTCGCCGGGTCCTCGGCCGCCGATCTGACGACCACGAGGAAGTCGGGGCCGGGCACCACGTAGGCCGCCAGCACCACGCCGAGGAAACCGAACAGATCGACCGTCATCCGAAGCCTCCGCTCGCCGCCCGTGAGGTGACGGCCCGGTCGAGTACCCCTGGGCCCGGACACCGCACCCGGGCTTGTACGGTCGGCGCATGACGGACACCAGGCGTTTCGAGGGGTACGGGGTACTGGTCACCGGTGGGGCCCGCGGCATCGGCGCCGCCACCGCGCGGCGGCTGGCACGGGAAGGGGCACGGGTCCTGGTGGCCGACCGCGACCCCGAGGCGGCGACGCGGACCGCGCGGGCCCTGCGCGAGGAAGGACTGCCCGCCGAGGGGACCGCGTGCGACGTGGCCGACCGGGAGGCGGTCGAGGCCGCCGTCACGCACGCCGTGGACACCTTCGGCTCCCTCGACGTACTGGTCAACTGCGCCGCCCACTGCTCGCCCGACGCGCCCCTCTTCGAGGACGAACCGGACGAGTCCTGGGCCCGCGACCTGGACGTCACGCTGACCGGCGCCTACCGCTGCTGCCGCGCGGCCCTGCCGCACCTGGCCGCCTCCGGCCGCGGCGCGATCGTCTCCGTCGGCTCGGTCAACGGCCTGCAGGACTTCGGCAACCACGCCTACAGCGCCGCCAAGGCCGGCCTGGGCTCCCTCACGCGCACCCTCGCCGGTCACGCCGCCGCCCGGGGCGTCCGCGTCAACCTGGTCGCGCCCGGCACCGTGCGCACCAGCGCCTGGGAGGGCCGCGACGAGGACCTGGAGGCGGTGCGCGGGCTGTACCCGCTCGGCCGGGTCGGCGAGCCGGAGGACATCGCGGCGGCCGTCGCCTTCCTCGCCTCGCCGGACGCCGCCTGGATCACCGGCACCACCCTGGTCGTCGACGGCGGCCTCACCGCCGTCAGCACCGGCTTCCACCAGGCGCTGCGGCCCGAGCGATGAATCCGGGCGGCGGATCGGGTCTGCCCTGGTATGACACGCATCATCGCCGACATCTCGGTCTCGCTCGACGGTTTCGTCACCGGTCCCGGCCCGGGCCCCGACAACGGCCTGGGCACCGGCGGCGAGGCCCTGCACACCTGGGCGTTCTCCGACGACCCCGACGACCGGCGGGTCCTGCGTGAGGCCACGGCCCGCTCGGGCGCCGTCGTCCTCGGACGCCGGCTGTTCGACGTGGTCGACGGGCCGCACGGCTGGGACGACACCACCGGCTACGGCGCGGGCGAGGCCGGCAAGCCCGCCTTCGTCGTCGTGACCGGCTCGCCGCCCGCCTCCGTGCGGCTCACCGGCCTCGACTGGACGTTCGTCACCACCGGAGTGGCCGACGCCGTCACCGTCGCCCGCGGGCGTGCCGAGCAGGCTTCGTCGCGCAGCGGCAAGGACCTCGACGTCGTCCTGATGGGCGGCGGCGCGACGATCGCCTCGGCCCTGGAGGACGGCCTGGTCGACACACTGACCCTGCACCTGGCCCCCGTGGTGCTGGGCGCCGGGACACCCCTGTTCACCGGCGGGGCGCCCCGCGCCCTGGTGCGACGGAGCGTGGTCCCGACGACGACGGCGACGCACCTGACCTACGACGTCCTGTGACGTGACGGGGGAGGGCGCCGTCGCTCAGGGCCCGGCCCGGCGGCGGACGCCGCCTACGGCTGCCCGGGCGGGTCGCGCAGGATGTCCGTGGTGATGTCCGCCAGCGGCTTGCCGGTGCGGAAGGCCTCGGCGCGCATCAGGGCCAGCGCGTCCTCCTGTCCGATCCCCCGCCGCGCCGCCAGGGCGCCGACGGCCCGCGCGGTGTCGAACCAGTGGGCGCGGACGAGGTCGCGCGGTTCCCAGGCCGGTGCCCGCGACCCGGTGAGGAGCATCTCGCGGGTCGTCATGAGCGCGGCCGTCACCGCGTCGGCCACACGGGCCGCCTCGGCGAGCGCCTCCGCGCCGAGCGCGTGGGGCCGCAGGCCCAGCAGGTCGACCGTGCCGAGGACGTAGTCGCCGAAGAAGAGGGGCAAGGCGTACACGGACACGACCCGCGGCAGTCTCTCGCGCAGGGTCGCCCCGAACAGGGGCCACGGCGTGAGCTCGTGGCGCAGATCGTGCACCGCTACGGGCTCTCCGGTGCGGGCGGCACTGATACAGGGCCCTTCCAGCAGCGTGAACTGGATGTCCTCCAGGGTGAGGGCGTCGTCGTCCGTCGCGGCGAGCAGTTGCCGCGAGGGGGTGTCGGTGAGCAGGGCGAGGGTGGCGCCGTCCATGCCGAGCCCTTCGGACACGGCCTCGCACACCCGTCGCGGCACCTGCTCGGCGGGCGCGTTCGCCGCGGCCTCAGCGACCCTTCGCGCCGCCTTCTCCGAGGCCGTCATCCGGCCTCCCGGTGCGCCGGAAACCGCTCCTGTGCATGAAGGACCATGCGAGCGAGGTACCCGCCCCGGCCCGCGCGATGCCGCCGGGTCCTCGGGCACAACCCGCGGGTCGCACCCGAGCGCTGCTCCCGGACCAGCCGGTACCCCTCGCGGCCCTCGGACCGCTCAGGGTGCGATGCCCACCGACGGCAGCCGGCTCCACTCCTTCTCCTGCCGGGCCGTCAGCGCCGGCCAGTGCAGCCCGCCGGGACGGGGGTTGACCCGCGTGGCATACGGCGCGGGCGTGAAGGACGGCTCGTAGAAGCAGCCCGTGCCGTAGGTGGCGTCGAACGCGGGGCAGGACGCGGCGATCGAGGACGGGGTCGGCTTCCTGCCGGTGCGGACCCAGGTGTCGAGCGCCGCGACGGAGGTGGCGTACTCGGCGGCGCTCAGCCCGCTGTGCTCGTGCTCGTCGGTGAAGGTCTGCACGAGGTACCGGTCGCGGTGGGCGCCGCGCAGGGTGGCCCGGTAGGCGGCCTCGTGCTCGACGAACGCCGTCGGGTCGTCGATCGCGTGGAGGGTGAGGACGGGGATCGTGACCCGGCCGGTGAGGTCGCTGTCCCAGGAGAGGTCGCGTACCGCGGTGGGGTCGGCGGAGAAGCGCTCGACACCGGCGTTGAGCGCGGCGTCGTCGTGGGAGCCGGAGTAGACGACTCCCTTGTTCGAGAAGGGGTTTCGTCCGCCCAGCCGGTCGTGCACGATGTCGCGGAAGGTCAACGTGGCGAACCGCAGATGCGACTCCAGGGTCCGCTCGGGGATCCCGGTGACGCCGAGGATGTCGTCGAGGTTGCGCTGCTGCAGCGCGGTCCGTTCCCCGGGCGGTGAGGCGAACCCGGTGCATTCCTGGAGCCGGGCGCGCAGCCCGGCCGTCGTCATGGTCGAGCCCGCGCGCAGCCCCTGCCACACCGGGTACTGCTCCTCGGACGGCCGTGGATGGTTGCGGCAGTAGTACTGGTAGACCGCGCGCAGGTCCACCCGGTAGTCGTAGCCGCGCGAACCCCCGCCCAGGACGCCGTTGGTGAGCAGCAGGCCGTCGTAGGGGCCGTGCTTCTTCGCGCCGTACACCTCGACGGTCTTCGCGGCGACGTTCCCGCCCCACGACTGGCCGTGCAGGTAGGTCCGCTCGGGCTCGCGGAACTCCTCGGTGAAGAGCCGGCGCAGGTTCTCGGTGTCGGCCGCGGCCATCCTGGTGCCGTAGCCGCCGCGGCGGTAGGAGGAACCGGCCCAGGCGTACCCCTGCTCGACCATGACCGACCAGCGTTCGAGGTCGCCGACGCTGCGCTCGGGATCGGATTCCGCGCCCAGGTCCGGCCCGCCGTGCGCGTGCATCACCAGGGAGCCGTTCCACTTCTCGGGAACGGCGATCGCGTAGTAGGCGCCGTCCGCGCTGCGCCCGGTGTAACACTCCGCGATGTCCGCCACGGTGGCCGGACACGGCGCGGGGGCCGGTTCTCCGGCCGCGGTGGCGGGGGTGGACAGTGCCGGCACGGCAAGGGCGGCGGCGAGGATCACACCGAGTCGTCTCATGGGGCGCTCCTGTTCCTCCGGGCGCGTCCCTCGCGCCGGAGCGCTCGCATGCTAGGGCGGGCCCCACGGTCAACTGAACGCCACGGCAATTGAGATCATATTGTTCGAGGCGCCGCACCCGGCGGGTGAACGATTCCGCGGGTCAGGCCTCGTCCGTTGCCGACGCGAGGGAGACGCCGACGCATGAACACACCCCACGGGCCGGCCGTCCGGCTCGGCGCCCTCGCTCCACTGAGCCGCCCCGGCTGGGCCGAGGCGGGCCGGCATCTGCTCGCCGGACTCGAACTGGCCGTCGCCGACGTCAACGCCGCCGGCGGCATCGGCGGACGGCCCCTGGAACTGCTGGTCCGGGACACCGCGGCCGATCCGCGGCGCGCCACCGAGGCCGTGGCGGAACTGGCCCGCGCGGGCGTGGTCGCCCTGGCGGGGGAGTACCACAGCGTCGTCGCCCGCGCCGCGGCCACCGAGGCCGACGCGCTCGGCCTGCCGTTCCTGTGCTCGTCGGCGGTGCTCGACGCCCTCACCGAGGAGCCGACGCCCTGGGTGGCGCGCCTTCCCCCGGCGCAGTCGTACGGCTGGCGGACCTACGCCGACTTCCTCCTCGGCGCCGGCCACGGCGACATCGCCGTGGCGAGCGAACCGAGCGCCTACTGGGCGGCGGGCACCCGCATCCTGCGCGACCACCTCGCGGCGCACGGCGGAACCGTGCGCGAGCTCGACGCCCGCGCGCTCACCCCCACGGCCCTGTGCGACGCCCTCGCCGGCGAGCGAGCGACGGCCCTCCTGCTGCTGACCGGCTTCCCGGAGCCGGCGGTGCCCCTCGTCAGGGCCGTGCGGGAGGGCCCGCGCCTGGCCGGGGTCCTGCTCGGTGCCCCGGCCGGACAACCGGAGCTCCCCTCCTGGCCTGCGCTGCTGGGCCGCGACGGCGCCGCGATCCCGTTCCTGCGCTACCTGCCCGAGCGCCTCACCCCCCTCGGCACGCGCGTCGGGACGGCCCTGCGCCGCCGGCTGCCCGACCCGCCCTCCTTCGTCGCCTACGAGGGCTATGACACGATCACCGTCCTCGCCGAGGTGCTGCGCTCCCACGGCCCGGACCGGGCGCGCGTCGCCGAGGCCTGGCGGCACGTCGCCGTCGACGGCACCCGCGGGCGGATCACCTTCTCCCGGGCCCCCGGCATCGGCGTGTGGCAGTGGGCGTGGCCGCCCGTACAGGTCGTGGACCGCGATCCGGCACGCCCGGACCGTTTCCGGGTCCTCCACAGCACCTGAGGGGGCGCGACCCGGGGTGGCCCGGCTCGTCGCCACCGACATCGACTGGACACGCGGGGCCGGGCCGGAGATCCGCGGCCGCGTCGGAGCCCTGCTCCTGCTGCTCACCGGCCGCCCGGAAGCGGCCCGCGAGTGGGCCGAGCGCACCGGGGAGCCGTGGACGGGGGTCGCGACTCCCCGGTGAGGGGGCGCGGCGCCCGGCCGCGCGTACCCGGCACGCCCGAACCGGTGGTTCGTACCTCCGACGGCGTAACCCGCACCCCTCACGCCGGGCAGCCCCACCGAGCCCCGCCGGAGACTCGTGGAGCAAGCGGCGGACAGCCGACGGCCTGCGCCACCGGACACCACCGGCCCGGGAGTGATCATGCCCCGTACCACCCCGCCGCGCGTCAGTGTGATCATCCCCGCGTACAACTCCATGCCGGAGCTGACCAAGTGCGTCACCTCCGCCATGGAGCAGACGCTCGGCGCGGAGCAGGTCGAGATCATCGCGATCGACGACGGCTCCACCGACGGCACCGCCGAGGAGCTGGACCGGCTCGCCCGCACCTGTTCCCGCCTGCGCGTGGTCCACCAGCCCAACAGCGGGGGCGCCGGAGGCCCCCGCAACACCGGCCTCGACCTGGCCACCGGCGACTACGTCTTCTTCCTCGACTCCGACGACTACCTGGGCCCCGACGCCCTGCGCCGGATGGTGACGACGGCGGACGAGAACGGCACCGACGTCGTCCTCGGCAAGATGGTGTCCGTGGGCGGACGAGCCGTGCCGACGGCCGTCTTCTCGCACAACCAGCCCCGTACCGACGTCTTCTCCTCCCTCGCCTACCGCACCCTGGGCTGCTGGAAGCTGTTCCGCCGCTCCCTGATCGAACGGCTGGGGCTGCGCTTCCCGCCGTACCGCAACTGCGAGGACAAGCCGTTCACCGCCGCGGCCTACCTCAACGCCGACGGCATCTCCGTGGTCGCCGACTACGACTGCTACTACTCACGCAACCGTCAGAACGGCAACAACCTCACCCGTACCGCCTCCGCCCTGGTCCACCGCATGGACGGCACCCGGCTGTGTTTCGAGACGGTCGCCCGCTACGTGGAACCCGGCCCGCGCCGGGACCGGATCATGCGCCGGCACGTCGAGTGGGAGCTGTGCGGGCCACTGCGCGCCCTGCTGCCCCGGGAGGACGAGCGGGAGGCGCGGGAGCGCTTCTACCCGCAGTTCCGGGAATGGGCCCTGCGCTATGTGACCGACGGCGTGTTCCAGCAGATCGCCCCGCCGGACCGGCTCATCGTCCACCTCCTGCGCGCCGACCGGTACGAGGACCTCATGACCGTGGCGCGGCACGCCAAGGAGGACGAGACGCGCGGCCACATCGTCGACAAGGGACGCGTCTACTGGCTGCATCCCTTCTTCCGGGACCCCCTGAAGGCCGTACCGGACGCCTGCTTCGACGTCACCGACCGGCTGCCGGTCCACCACGACCTGACCGACGCGGCATGGACGGGCGACGGCGGCCGGCTCCGCCTGTCCGGCCACGCGCGCATCGACTCCCTCGGCCCGCTGGAGCCCAGCACACGCCTGATCCTGCGCCCACGCGGCTTCGCGCACCCCGACCTGCGCCTGCCCGTGGTCGTCGGCGCCACCCCGTACCTGCCCGGCGCGCACACCGGCGACAGCCCCGAACCGGCCGTCCGCTTCAGCGCCGTCCTGGACCTCGACGCCGTGGACTCGGGCGCCCCGCTCGGCGACGGGGTGTGGGACCTGCACCTGGAGGTGCGCTGCGACGGAGTCGGCAGAACCGTCAGACTCCGCCGGGCCCGCACGGACGGCGACGGCGGCCGGACGGACCCGGCCCCACGGGAGCTGCGGACCACCTCCCGGACCGGGCGGGGCCCGACCACCGCGCGGCCCTTCTACACCCCCCACGGCAACTTCTCCGTGGAGATCCGGCCCACGCCCGCCGAACCGCCCTGCCACGTCACCGAGGTCGCCTGGGACCCGTCCGCCCCCGGCACACTCGTCGTCAGGGGACGCCTGACCGCCGAAGCCGCCCGCCACCGCGAGACCATGACGCTGCGCGCCGAGGACGACACCGGTCTGGCCCGGGAGACACCCCTGCACTGCGCATCGGCCGGCGGCCACACCGGCTTCACCGCCCGGCTCCCGGTCCGCGAACTTCCCCCGGGACGCTGGACGTTGACCCTCACGGCCGGTGCGACGCCCGGCGCGGACGAGCCGCACGCGCCCGTTCCCGTCCCGGTCACGACGACCCTGACCGGCACCCGCTGGTTCAGCGCCTCCCGACTCGGCCGGCCCTACTACGCCAAGCCCCTTCCGCGCGGTGCGCACGGCGCTCTGGTGCTGCGCGTGGCACCGGTCAGGCTCACGGTCGCCCTGCGCCGACGCCTCCGCGCCCTCCTGAACTGACCTTCCTCCTCCCGCTCTTGTGCCGAAGGGGCGTCGCGCGAATTGACGGATTCAGCGCGCCCGCCGCTGGGCAGTGAGCCCGGTGGATGTCATGAGCACGACTGCCCTTTCCCCACAAGGAGGTCGATCATGCACGTGCGCACGCTGACAGGCGGCCTGGCCGCCGCCTGTCTGGTCACCCTTTCCCTGACGGGCGGCCCGGCCGCGGCCGCCTCCCCCGGCCCGGCCGCCGCGCCCCTCGCCGCCCGGGTCCTCACCTACGACGCCGCCGGCGCCGCGGAGTTCAAGGCCGCCGTCGACCGGGGCGCGGCGATCTGGAACGCGAGTGTCGACTCGGTCGAACTGCGGCCCGTCGCCGCCGGACAGCGCGCGAACATACGGGTCCTGGCGGACAACGGCTGGCCGCGCGCCCTGCCCACCACCCTGGGCAACGGCACCGTCTACATCGGGCGCCAGGCCGTCGACCAGGGGTACGACACGATCCGGATCTCGTCCCACGAACTCGGCCACATCCTGGGGCTGCCCGACCGCAAGCCCGGGCCGTGTTCCAGCCTGATGTCCGGCTCCACCGCGGGCACCGCGTGCACGAACCCGTACCCCAACGCGGCGGAGAAGGCAGAGGTCGAAGGCAACTTCAGCGGCGCCCTCGCCGAACACGCCCCGAAGGTCCGCGGCGAACTGATCCTGGACTGACGCACACCGCTCCCCACCGGGTGGACGACACCGCGCGCCTCAGGCAGGGCAGCCGGTGTCGTCCACCACGTAATAGCCGGGCGCGGTCTGCTTGAGGGTGTGGCGGGTGAACGTGTTCCACAACCCCATGGCCTGGCCGGAACCCATGGCATAGGTGTTACCGCCGCTCTGGTAGGCCCGCCCGGCCACCGTGTGGTCGTAGTTGCTGGCCGTGTGGCACGTGGGCGTGAACCCGGTGGTGGTCGCGGCCACCACCGACGAGACCCTGCCCGCCGCACCCGCCGCGTCCACGGCCGCCACGCTGTAGCGGTACGTCGTACCGGTGGCCAGGCCGGTGTCGGTGAAGGAGGCCGACGCCGTGGTGCCCACCCTCGTGCCGTCCCGGTGGACGACGTACGAGGCTGCGCCGCCGACCGCCTGCCAGCTCAGTGAGACGGCGGAGTCGGTGGTCCGGGTGACCGTCAGGCCCGTCGGGGCGGGCAGGGCGCCGGTGCCCTCGTCGCCGTCGAGCCCCCAGAACCGGGCGGTGTGGTAGCTGGAGCAGACGGTGTCGAGGTAGTACGTGCCCGTGCTGCCGCACTGCCCGGGGCCGCTGCCCGGGTCGACCGCGAGTCCGTGCCCCATGCCGGAGACCGAGTAGACCTCGACGGCGGGACGGCCCGAGGGATCCTCGTAGACGCTCCGCGAGGTGCCCGCGCCGAGGCTCTCGGTACGTGAGGGGGTCTGGCCGATGCCCCACACGTTCGTCCACTGGTCGCGCAGCTCGGCGGCGTTGGCGGGCACGACGGTGGTGTCGGCGGTCCCCTGCCAGATCGCGACCCGCGGCCAGGTGCCCGTACCGGCGGGAGCGGCGGACCGCACCAGGTCCCCCCACTGCGCGGGGCTCTTGTCGGGCGGGCTGTACATGCACGTGTACGCCGCCGGCACACTGCTCGCGCAGCGCGCGGGCAGCCCGGAGGCGATGGACCCGCCCGCGAACACGTCGGGATAGGCGGCGAGCATGTTCGCGGTCATGGCGCCGCCCGCGGACAGGCCGGTGATGTGGACCCGCCGCGAGTCGCCGCCGTACAGCGCCAGGGCCTTGTCGACCATCTGCCGGAGCGAGAGGGCCTCGCCCTGTCCGCGCGCGCTGTCGCCCGGCTCGAACCAGTTGAAGCAGGAGTTGGCGTTGTTGGCGCCGCTCGTCTGCGGGAAGACCAGCGCGAAGCCGTACTGGTCGGCGAGCTGCGGCCAGCCGGAGTGCGCGTAGTAGTCCTGGGCGCTCTGCGTGCAGCCGTGCAGGGCGAGCACGAGCGGGGCGCCGGCCGGCAGTCCGTCGGGCACATAGGTGTACATCGACAGGTTGCCCGGGTTGGTGCCGAAGCCGGTGACTTGAGTGAGGCTCGCGGCGGCTGCTCGGGGGCTTGCGGCTGCTGCCTTCGGGGCAGCGGCGGCTGCTTGGGGGTGCGCGGTGATCAGGCCGCCGGTCAGGGCGAGGAGCCCGGCGGCGGCGGTGATCCAGCGGGCCGTGCCCGTGATGACGCGGCGGCCGCTGGTGCGGCGGAACGCGGTGTGCGACTGTCCCATGTCGACTGCCTGCCTCCTGGTGGGGGGAACTTCGCGCCGCCGGTCCGCGGGAGAGGCCCGGGGGCCGGCGTGCCGTGCATCATCGGGGCGCGCTCGTCCACGTCGACATGGGTGGGACCGCCATGTGTGGCGTGGACCTATGTGACGGCGCTCCATGGCCCGGTCGCTGACCGGTCGTGTAGGGCGGGGCCATGGAGGCGGACACCACCCAGGTGTCCGGCGACCGCCCTGGCGTGAGCACCCATGGTGAAGAGGTCGAAGGTGGTCGCCGCCCCCATAGGCTGCCGAAGATCGCCGTCATAGCCTCCCGCGGGTCCCCATCCCCGGACCGCGACCGCGGAGGCACCCGTATGCGTCTTTCGATCCGCCCCCTACCCCGCTCCCGGCGACGGCGGTGGCCGGCGGCAGCCCTGGCGCTGACCGCCCTCACCCTCACTCCCACGCCCGCCATGGCGGCGCCGGAGGGCTGCGCCCGCCCCACGAGCGTGCGCGTACCGGGAGCCGAGCACCAACAGAGCGCCTGCCTGGCGGAGTTGACCACGGCCGGCACGGTCGCCTCGGGCCACACCGATCCGGCCGACTGGGCCGGTCTGACACCGAAGGACCTGGCCGTGCCCAGCGGCGTCCCCGGCGTCCAGATCGACGGCTACTTCCCCGACACCTCCACCACCAACACCAACCACGGCTGGCGGCACGACGCCCAGTTCGTCATCCGCCTGCCCGACCGGTGGAACGGCGGCCTGGTGGTCGCGGGCACCCCCGGCAACCGCGAGCAGTACGCGAACGACCGGGCCATCGCCGACTGGGTGCTGTCCCGCGGCTACGCCTACGCGGCGACCGACAAGGGCAACACCGGCCTCGCCTTCCACCGGGACGGACGCCGGCCCGGGGACGCCATCGCGGAGTGGAACGACCGGCTCACCCAGCTCACCCGGGCGGCCCGGGCCACGGTCGCCCGGCACTACCACCGTCCGCCGGCCCGCACCCTGGTGACCGGCGTGTCCAACGGCGGGTACCTGGTGCGCTGGCAACTGGAGAACCACCCCGAGCTGTACGACGGGGGAGTGGACTGGGAGGGCACCCTCTGGCGCTCTGACGGCCCCACCCTCCTGGACTTCCTGCCCCCGGCGCTGCGCCACTACCCGGCGTACGCCGCCGGGGGAGCCCAGGCCGACGGGGCGCGCGCCGCCCTGCACGCCGCCGGGTTCCCGGCCGGTTCGGAGTTCCTGTGGCCGTACCACCATCAGGTCTACTGGGACCTGACCCAGCGCATCTACCGCGAGGAACTGGACCCCTCCTTCGACGGGCCGGCCGAGGCGGGCACACCCTTCTGCACGCCGGGCACACCGGCCTGTGACGCCGACTACGACTACGCCTCCAGGCCCGGCGAGGTCGCGGAGGCCGTGGCGAGGATCGGGCTGACCGGACGGATCGGCAAGCCGCTGATCACCCTGCACGGCACCCTGGACGTCCTGTTGCCGATCAGCCGGGACTCCGACGTCTACGCCCGCATGGTGCGCGAGACGGGCCGCGGCCCGCTGCACCGCTACTACCGCATCGAGGACGGCACCCACACCGACGCTCTGGCCGACACCCACCCGGACCGCCTGCGCCCGCTCACCCCGTGCCACCGGTCGGCCTTCACGGCACTGGAGAACTGGCTCGCGTCAGGACACCGCCCGCCGGCCTCCCGCACGGTCCCCCGGCCCCCCGGCACCGACCCGGCGACCCTGGCGAACACCTGCTCCCTGACCTGACCGCTCACCCGCCGGCCGTCAGGGAGCGACCGGCTTCCTGGTGCGCTCGGTCTCGTCCTGCACCAGCAGGGAGAGCAGGGACGCCACCGGGAGGCCGGCCTCGGCCGGGTGCCGCAGCACCTTGTCGGGCTCGACGCGGTAGATGTTCGTACGCCCTTCGCGGGTGTGGGACAGGTATCCGGCCTGCTCCAGATCCGAGATGATCCGCGATACGGCGCGCTCGGTGAGCCGGCAGCGGGCGGCGATGTCGCGGATGCGGATGTGCGGGTTGTCGGCGATGGCCGCCAGGACACGCGCGTGGCTGGTGATGAACGTCCATCCGCTGTGAGATTCGGGCACTCCGACCATGCTCGGCATTTTAAGGGAGGGTGTTGCAGGAACACAGATACATGACATACTTTTCCGGCAATCGATGACGTCCTCCCGTGAGGGAGAGCTGCAGGGAGGAGCCCGACATGCCCTGGGATGAAGCCGCAGCGCCGGCACTCATGAGCGGCGGCAGCGGGGTTTCCCTTCCGCAGCCGATCGCCCGGCCCGCCTCGCCCGGGGCCGGGGTGTCGCAGTACGAATGGCGAGGGGCCGCGGTCGTCGTCGCGCGCGGCGCCTACGACATGGACTCGGTCGAGCCCCTGGCCGACGCGCTGGAGACCGCGGCCCGTACGCACCCGAAGGTGGTCCTGGACGCCTCGGGCGTCACCTTCGCGGACTCGACGTTCCTGAACCTGCTGATCCTCACCCACCAGGCGGCCACCCTCCGCGTGGTCGACCCGTCCCCCCCGGTGCGGCGCCTCTGCGAGATCACCGGGGTCGACGGCCTGCTGGAACTGCGCGCCACGGTCGACGACGCCGCCGCCTCGTAGCAGCCACCGCGGCCGGACCGCAGCGGGCAGCGGCCCGCATCCGTCCGCCGCCGGCAGCGCCGGTGAGATCAGCGGCAGAACGCGGTGTCCACGGACTTCATCACCGCCAGCGCCCCCTTCGTGGCGTCCCCGAAGGTGCCGGGCAGTGCGGTCACCGCGAGTCCGACGGAACGGCCGTCGTCCGTGGCGCCCCCACGGGTCTCGTACCCGTCGATGTCGCCGCCGTGCCCCCAGTAGACGCCCCCACAGCTCAGCGGGACGCTGAACACGCCGAGCCCGTACCGCCAGCCCGGGAGCAGCGGGGCGTCGACCGTCTTGCGCATCTCGGCGAGTTCCCGGGCCGGCAGCAGCCTGCCCTCGATGAGGACGCGCGCGAACTTCGCCAGATCGCCGGGCGTGGAGATCAGCTGGCCGGCGGCCCCGCCCCACGACGGGTCCATCTCGGTCACGTCGATGACCCTGCGGCTTCGCGGGTCGCTCAGGGCGTAGCCGTGCGCGTGGGGCCGGCGCAGGGTCTGGTCGCCCGGCTGCGGCCAGTAGGTGCGGCGCAACCCGGCCTTCCTGATGACGCGTTCGGTTATCTGCTCCTGCACCGGGCGGCCGGTGACGCGCTCGATGAGGAGCCCGGCCAGCAGGTAGTTGGTGTTGCTGTACTTCCACCGGGTGCCGGGCGCGAACTCCGCCGGATGGGCCAGGGCCGTGGCGAGCAGGTCGTGGGGATGGAAGAACCTGTGCTGGATCTTCTCGAAGTCCTCCAGCCCCAAGTGGTCGGTGTAGCTGGGCAGTCCGCTGGTGTGCTGCAGGAGCTGCCGCACGGTGATGCGCGCGCCGTCGATGCCCTTGCCGCGCACCAGGCCGGGCAGGTACGTCTCCACGGGCTCGTCCAGGCGGACCCTGCCCTCGGCGACCAGCTGCAGGACCACGACAGCGGTGAAGGTCTTCGTGTTGCTGCCCGCCCGGACATAGCCGTCACGCGGGACCGGCACCCGCTCGCCCAGCCGGGCGGACCCGGCCACCAGGGACGTCGTCCGGCCGTTCTTGTTCACCCAGGCCATCACGGCCGGGTACTTCTCCTCGCTCACCAGCGAGTCGATGCTCTTCTGCAGAGGCGACGGCGACGGCGGGCGCGCCACCGCCGCGTCGGTCACGGTGGCGCCCACCAGGCCCGCCGCCGTCGCGGCCAGCAGGGCCTTGCGCAGCTTCGAGGTGATCTTCCTGTTCATCGGCGTTCCTCCGTCGTCGGGTTCGGCACCCGAGACGTTTCCAGGAACGGCCGCGAAGATCAGTGGGGCTGAGCGGCGAAGACGTGGTGTACCTGGCACCACCGGGGCCGGACCAGCCGCGCGTTCCCGGCGACGGATCCGGCCCCCGAGCCGACCGGCCCGACTGCTCGTCGGCTACGCCCCGTTGCGACGCGCTCCCGGGCGCTGCCACCAGGCGGCACTCGCGTCGCGCAGGGTGTTGGTGCCGCAGTGCACCTCACCCATCCCGAGGTGGTACGTGTACCAGTCGTCGATGTACGACACCTTCATGCCGACCCGCTGGTAGGCGGCCGTGACGGCCTCCGTGAAGATGTCCTTGCCGCCGATGACCGGCCCCCACTGGCGCGGGGCGAGGTAGCGGTCGCGGGCCAGGAGCACCCCGTTGACCGCCCCGGGAACGTACGCGCTGGTGGTCACCGTCTCCGCGGCCGCGCGCGGGGCGGCCGGGTTCTCGGCGAGCCACTTCTGCTGGCCGAAGTCCCCGAGGCTGTCCACCACGTCGGAGCCGGCGCCCATGCGCGTCAGCCGCGGCACGGGAACCTCCCGGCCCTCGGCGGTCAGGGCCTCCGAGTCCCGGGTGTACAGCGCCGGCACGCGCACGATCTCCGCGTCGGTCACGCCCGTCTCGCGCTGGAGGACCTCCAGGTTGGCCGCGATGCGCCGCGCCGCCATCTGGTTGTCGGCCACCAGGTGGCGGGAGGCGAGCGCCTGGTCGATGGTCTCCTTGGGCGCGGGACTGTCGCTGCGGCCCGGGACGGAGAACATCCTGGTCTTGCCGTGGCCGTCGCGCTGGGCGTCGCGCAGCAGCCGCAGCCCCGCCTCCGGGTCGGCGATGCCGAGGCGCCAGCCGCGCGGGGTGTCGGCGGGCAGGAACTGCACGAACTCGTCGACGTGCCCCACGCCCAGCCAGGAGGTGTCCAGCAGCAGCGGGTCCTGCATGCCCTGCGAGGCGAGCATCGTCCGCATCACCTTCGACGGCCGTGCCCCGCTGTCCTTGCGCTCGCCCATGATGATCCGCCCGGCCGGGAAGGAACGGCCGTTGTGCGTGTAGGGCGGGATGGTCTCCAGGTTCCCCATGGAGTTGAGCGACCAGTCGTCGGGCTCGGCCCGGTCGGTCACCTGCACGACACCGATGTCCCGGCCCCGCACCTTCTCGAACAGCTCGCGGCCCGCGTCCCGGTCCGGCTGGGCGGAACGCAGCATCACGCGCATCACGTGCCGCCGGCCACCCGGTCCGGTCATGCTGACGTAGGCCGGTTCGACGAAGTCCTGCGCCCAGGGGTCCGCGTACTTGGTGAACTTGACCAGCGGCGTGGTGACCCCGGCCTTCTCGACCTCCTTGGCGAGTTCGGCGACGAACTTCTGCTGAAGCCGGCTGTACGGGCCCTGCCCCTGGACCTCGGTCACCATCACCTGCTGTGTGTTCTGCAGGTGATGGTGCGTCAGCAGCGGGGCGACGCGCAGGGTCACCGCGTCGGAGGTGGACTTCCCGCCGGACGTCACCGTCAGCCGGATGACCGCGCGGCCGTCCCACTTGGCTCTGTCCCGGACGACGTCGGTGGCCTCGACTCCGAACTCCGCCCCGGCGCGCAACTCCGCCGCGGTCAGCCGGGTCTGGGCCGTCACCAGCACCCACTTCCCGGCCCGCTTGAGGAACAGATGCGCGTGGTCGCCTCCCGTCGTGATCTTCAACGTGCCCTTGGCGTCCGCGGGAAGGCCCGGCAGGGGCACCGAACGGACCCGGGCGAGGTCGGCGGCGTCCTCGGCGCCGTTGACCTTCGTGTCCGAACCGTCGTGACACGCGGCCAGTTTGGCGTCGGACAGCGGGCTGCCACCGGGCCCGGTGACCGGGCACCGCTTGGTGTCGTCGTCGATGTTGGGCAGATAGACGGCCCCGCGCTCCACGGTCCAGCCGTCCTCGCCGGTCTTGTCGCTGCCACCGGTGACGTCGACGCGCCCGTCGCGGTTCACATCCGCCCGTAGGTCGGCGCGCCCCGCCGTGTCGGCGGCGAACGCCGGGCCGGCCGGACCGGCCAGCACGGATCCGGCGGCGGCGAGGGCCAGCACCACCGACCCGGCCGGGTACAGGCGCGGACGTATACGTGTACGTGAACGCACAGCACGTTCCTCTCAGTTGCGGGCTTTCGCCCTGCAAGAGGAGGGAGAGTGGCTGTGCGTTCACTGTGGCACGCGAGTTGCTTGCCTTCTCCGCGACCGCCGTCGGTCGCGGGGATGTGCGGACATCCCGGCCGGGCCGGGCCGGGCTGGGCTGGGTCGGTCACGGACCGGGCGTGGCCTGCTGCTCGATGGCGATGCCCAGCCGGTCCGCGACGGTCGTCAGGGCCGCGCCCAGGGGGAGCGACACGCGGGTGAGGGCGTGCTGGTCGCCCCGGGTGGGGTCCCGGTTGACGATCAGTACCGGCTTTCCGGCCTGCGCGGCCTGACGGACGAAGCGCAGCCCGGACATCACCGTGAGCGAGGACCCCAGGACCAGCAGCGAGGTCGCCGCCCGGACCAGTTCCCGGCAGTGCTCGACGCGCTGCGGGGGAACGGTCTCGCCGAAGAACACCACGTCCGGTTTGAGGACGCCGCCGCAGACCGCGCAGGGCACCACCCGGAAACCGGCGACCTGTTCGTCCGTGAGGTCGGCGTCGCCGTCCGGGTTGAGGCCGGCGGCCACGGGGTCGAACCCGGGGTTGGCCTCCTCCAGCCGCCGGGCGAGATCGCGGCGTGGGCTGCGGACGCCGCAGGAGAGGCAGACGACCCGGTCCAGGGCACCGTGGAGTTCCACGACGTCCTCGCTGCCGGCGGCCTGGTGCAGGCCGTCCACGTTCTGGGTGATGACACCCGAGAGCAGCCCGCGGCGCCCGAACGCGGCGACGGCCCGGTGCCCGGCGTTGGGGCGGGCCCGGCCGAAGGTGCGCCAGCCGAGGTGGCTGCGCGCCCAGTAGCGGCGCCTGGCCTGCGCGCCGGCGACGAAGTCCTGGTAGGTCATCGGCGTATGCCGGCTCAGGCTCCCGCCCTCGCCCCGGTAGTCGGGGATGCCCGACTCGGTGGAGATGCCCGCTCCGGTGAGCACCAGTACCCCGCCGGCGCCCAGCGCGTCGGCGACCGGCTCCAGGTCGGTGGTGCCCGGCGGCAGGTCCTCGCCAGGGGTCCAGCTCAGGGTGGGACGCATGCGCATGCCGTCAGGGTACGGAACGGCGGCCGTCGGCGGGGCGGCAGCACGGGAGGCACGGACGGTGACCGGGGAGGCACGGCGCCCGGGGAGGCGTCGGACCGCGGGACGCACGGCGACCGGGGGCTGCGGTGCCCAGGGGTACGGCGCCTGGAGGCGTGGGACCGGAGGCGTGGGACCGGAGGGCGTGGCACCCGGCGTGGGCGGGTGGTCCCGGCCGTCCGGCCACCCGCCCTGGTGTGGCGGCACGAACGGCGTCAGCTCGACCGTCCCGCGCCGTGGAAGCGCGCCGCGAGCCGGGCCAGTGCGACGGCACCGAGCAGCAGTCCGAAGTCGCGCAGGGCGATGTCGTAGTACCCCGGGATGCTCAGCAGGTTGACGATGATGCCGGCCAGCCAGCCGGCCACCAGCCAGCCGCCGAACCGAGGGGCCACGGCGACGACGACGCCCGCGAGGATCTCGACGACCCCCACCGCGTACATGGCCGTTCGGGCGCTGCCCGGGACCAGGTCGTCGAGCCACGGGGCAAGGTAGACCGGCCAGTCCACGAGCAGGTTGAGGAACTTGTCCAGCCCGAACAGGACGGGGGCCACGGTGAACCCGGCGCGCAGGATCCAGAAGGCCTGGTAGGCGGGGTCGGCCGTCAGGCCGCGCCGGGGTGCGACGGACGTGGTGGTGGACGACATGACGCCCCTCCTTCTATCGACAACTTTCACTATCGATAGAAGCGCGCTCGCTCTCTTTAGTCAATGGCCGTGGGTTTTACACTGGTGTTCGTGGAGCACTCGAAGGAAGCACCCGGCACCGGCACGACACCCGAAGGCGATGTCTCCGCCGTCGCGGCCCTGGACGAGCCGACGCGCCGGCGGTTGTACGAGCACGTGGTGCGCCGGCCCGGTCCGGTCGGCCGGGACGAGGCCGCCCAGGCCCTCGGCCTGGCCCGGCAGACGGCGGCCTTCCACCTGGACCGGCTGGCGGCCGAAGGGCTGCTGGAGGTGGTGTACGAGCGGCGCAGCGGACGCACCGGACCGGGAGCCGGGCGGCCCGCGAAGCTGTACCGGCGCTCGGACCGCGAGGTCAGCGTCAGCCTGCCCGAGCGGCACTACGAGCTGGCCGGACGGCTGCTCGCGCGCGCCGTGGAGGAGGCCGACGCCACGGGCGAGCCGGTCCGCGGCGTACTGCACCGCAAGGCGACGGAACTGGGCGGGCGACTGGGCGCCGAGGAATCGGCCGGGGTGACGGACCTGCTGGAGCGCCACGGCTTCGAGCCGCGCCGCGAGGGCGACACGATCGTGCTCGGCAACTGCCCCTTCCACGCCCTGGCCCGCGAGCACACCGAGACGGTGTGCGGGATGAACCTGCACCTGCTGCGGGGGATGCTCGCCGCACTCGGCGACGGCGGACTCGGCGACAGGGGACTCGAAGCCCACCTCGCCCCGGCCCCGGACCGGTGCTGTGTGCTTCTGCGGCCCGCCGCCTGAATCCCGCCGCCCCCGATGCGCCCACCCGGCCGTGTCCACCGGAGCGGGCCGGCCGGTGCTGAAACCCTCGTCACGGGACAGACGGTCGGGAAGCGGCGCGAAAACCTGTTCCGCGCCGGCCGAGCGAGGGACGAGGTGAGCGATGCGTGCGGTGACGGTGCGGCCCGGCACCAAGGACTCCATGGCGGTGCGGGAGGTGCCCGACCCCGCCCCGGCCGCCGGCGAGCTGCTGGTGGACGGCCTGGCGATGGGCGTGTGCGGAACGGACAAGGAGATCGTCCGGGGCGAGTACGGCACCGCCCCGCCCGGCCGCGACCGGCTGGTCCTCGGGCACGAGTCCCTCGGACGGGTGCGGCACGCCCCGCCCGCGAGCGGCTTCTCGGCCGGCGACCTGGTCGCCGGGGTGGTGCGCCGCCCCGACCCCGAACCGTGCGGGGCGTGCGCCCGCGGGGAGTTCGACATGTGCCGCAACGGCCGCTACACCGAGCGCGGCATCAAGGAACTCGACGGCTACGGCGCCGAGGCGTGGAGCGTGGAGGCCGACTACGCGGTGCGGCTGGAGCCGCACCTGGAGCGCGCCGGGGTACTCCTGGAGCCCACCACCGTGGTGGCCAAGGCATGGGAGCAGATCGAACGGGTCGGCGGCCGCTCGTGGTTCGAGCCGCAGCGCGTCCTGGTGACCGGGGCGGGACCCATCGGCCTGCTGGCCGCCCTCCTCGGCGCGATGCGGGGACTGGACGTGCACGTCGTCGACCGGGTGACCGACGGCCCGAAGCCCGGCCTGGTACGGGACCTGGGCGCCACCTACCACGCCGAGGACGCCGAGCAGGTCGTCAGCGCCGTCCGCCCGGACGTCGTCATCGAGGCGACCGGCGCGAACGAGCCCGTGCTCGCCGCGCTGACCGGCACCGCGCCCTACGGGGTGGTGTGCCTGACCGGGGTGTCACCCGCCGGGCGCAGGACGACCGTGGACGCGGGCGCCCTCAACCGGGAGATCGTGCTGCAGAACGACGCGGTCGTCGGCTCGGTCAACGCCAACCTGCGGCACTACCGGCAGGCCGCCGATGCGCTGGCCCGGGCCGACCTGTCATGGCTGGAGCGCCTGATCACCCGGCGGGTGCCGCTGGAACGC
This sequence comes from Streptomyces sp. XY006, assembly GCF_002237655.1. Classification (GTDB taxonomy): domain Bacteria; phylum Actinomycetota; class Actinomycetes; order Streptomycetales; family Streptomycetaceae; genus Streptomyces; species Streptomyces levis. The sequence goes on along the minus strand of NZ_NOKT01000011.1, from coordinate 87,730 downwards.
GCGACGGAGGCGTTCACACCGCGACCGGACGACGTCAAGGTGGTCATCGAGCTCTAGCCGACAGCTGGCAGCCGACGAGGAAGAGATCCCGAAGAGGACCCGAAGGGAAGGTTCTGGATGTCTCACAGCTCCGCTCCGCTGGTCGTGGTCATGGGTGTGTCCGGCTCGGGTAAGACCACGGTGGGCCGCCTGCTGGCCCGCAGCCTGGGCGTTCCCTACGCCGAGGGCGACGACTTCCACCCCGAGGCCAACGTGGCGAAGATGCGGGCCCGCCAGCCCCTGGACGACGAGGACCGCCGCCCCTGGCTGGAGGAGATCGCCCGCTGGCTCACCGCCCACGCGGACAGCGGAGGCGTGGTGACCTGCTCGGCGCTGAAGCGGCGCTACCGTGACCGGCTGTCCGCCGCCGCGCCGCGCGTGTTCTTCGTGCACCTCGACGGCACGCCCGAGCTGATCGCCGCGCGCATCTCCGCCAGGCGGGGCCACTTCATGCCGCCCGATCTGCTGCGCAGCCAGTTCGCCGACCTCGAACCGCTGGGCAAGGACGAAGCGGGGGCGGCGGTCTCGATCGACGGCACACCCGAGCAGACCGCGGCGCTGGCCCGGGCCGCCGTCGTCCCCTCCGCCCCGCACGCCGGGGCCGACGGGAGTCCATGACAGGCGTGAGGCCGGGTACCCGCCGGTCATGCCACAGCGGATCCCGCACCTGTACCTCGGCCACGACCGGGTCGGCGCCGCCGTGGTGCGCAGCGCGGGAACGCCGCGACAGGACGAGCGGGGCACCCCGATCGTGCTGGTGCCGGGCCTGGGCGCGCCGGGGTACCTGCTGCGGACGCTGCGGCACTGCGCCCGGTCGGGCCCGGCACGGCTGCTGGACGTGCCGGGCTTCCGCGATCCCGGCGGGCCGGTCTGCCCCGAGACGCTCGGGCCGCTGGCGGACACCGTGGCGCGGTGGCTGGCCGTGGTACCGCGGGCGCCCGTGGTCCTCGCCGGGCACTCCACCGGCGCCCAGGTGGCGCTGCACGCGGCAGTCCGAGCCCCCGAGCGGGTCCGGTCCCTCGTCCTGCTCTCCCCGACCTTCCCGCCCCACCTGCGGCGGATGCCCGCGCTCCTCTGCGCGCTCGCCCGCACGGCGGTCCACGAGGCCCCGGACGTCGTCCCCGCCGTGCTGCCCTCGTATCTCGAGGCCGGTCCGCGGCGTCTGCTGAACTGCGTCCGGTCGGCCCAGGCCGACGCGCCGGAGGACGTGCTGCCCTCGGTGGGCTGCCCGGTCACGGTCGTGGCGGGGGAGAGGGACGCGCTGTGCCCGGAGGACTGGGCCGACCACCTGGCCCGCCGGGCAACCACCGGCCGCGCGCTGCGGGCACCGGGCGCACACGCGTTCCCCCACCCCCATCCCGCCGTCACCGCGGACGCCCTGGCACAGTCGCGCGACGGCTGGCCATGACACGGTCCCGTCACCGAGCGGCCTCCGGACGTCCCGGATTGTCAGGCCCCAGCCTGCGGACGCAGCGTCCTCTCCCGGCCCGCGGCGCCTGCGCAGCGTCCTCAACCGGCCCGCGGCCCCTGCGCAGCGTCCTCAACCGGCCCGTGGCGTCGGGGCTTCGCCCTCATCCGGTTCGCGGCGGGGGCGCGGTGGCGCGGTAGTCACTCGGCCGCGTGCCCCGCACTCTTTTGAACGCCACGCTCAGCGCGAAGGCGTTGGCGTAGCCCACCTTCCGCGCGATCGTGCCCACCGTCTGATCGGTCCGCCGCAGCAGGTCCGCGGCCAGGGCGATGCGCCAGCCGGTGAGGTAGGCCATGGGCGGTTCGCCTACTTGCGCGGTGAACCGCCGGGCCAGTGCGGCCCTCGACACCCCGACCTCGGCGGCCAGTTCCGCGACCGTCCACGGACGGGCGGGAGCGGCGTGCAGCAGCCGCAGCGCCGCGCCGACCACCGGTTCGTCCAACGCCCGGCACCAGGCGGGCACATCGGCAGCGGGATCGTCGAACCAGCCGCGCAGGGCGGAGACGAGCATCAGATCCAGCAGCCGGTCCAGGACGAGCTGCTGTCCTGGCCGCTCCCGTGTGACCTCCTGGGCCACCGACTCCACCGACGCGTAAGGGCTGTTCCCGTCCGGCACCACCAGCACGGGCGGCAGCGACCGCACCAGCCGATCGCTGAGTTCCCCGCTCCGTTCGAAGGCCCCGCTGAGCAGCACCGGGGATCCGTCCTCCGGTGTTCCGCACGTCCGGGCGGGCCCGGAGGCATGCTCGACACCCTCGGCCCCGGGGCAGTAGTCGGCGCCGGTCACCACCGCCGAGGGAGTGCTCGCGGGGTCGTCCGCCACCGTGTAGGGAGCGTCGCCACGGACGACCGCGATGTCACCGACCCCGATGGGCACCGGCTCGTGCCCGTCGGGCACGATCCAGGCCCTCCCGCGCAGCATCACGGCCAGCGTCAGGGGAGCGCCGCCGGCCATGCGCAGAGCCCACGGCGGCCGCATGGTCGTCTGCCGGAACACGGCGCCGCGCGCCCGGACTTCACCCAGCAACTGCGACACGGCGTCCATGCCCACAATCTAGACGCACAGACATCGACGAGAGCTCGTCAGGCATGGATCGTCTCGAAGTGGGCCGCTTGACTGAGGTCATGTCTGAACATCCGATCCTCGTCACGGGGGCGACCGGCAAGTCCGGCCGCCGTGTGGTCCGCCAACTGCGCGACAAAGGGCTGCCGGTGCGCGCGGCCTCCCGCACCGGCGCGTGCGTCTTCGACTGGAGGGACCGCCGTACCTGGGACACCGCCCTGGAAGGGGTGCGGTCCGTCTATCTCGTCCAGCTGGACGGCACCAAACTCGTGCGCCCGTTCCTCGAACGAGCGGTGCGGCACGGCGTACGGCGGGTCGTGCTGGCCTCGGGGCGCGGCATCGACGATCCGCATTACGTCAAGGACAGCGGCGGCGTCCTGGACGGCATCCGCGACAGCGAGGCCGCCGTGCGCGAGAGCGGTCTGGAGTGGACGATCAGCAGGCCCGGCTGGTTCGCGCAGAACTTCAGCGAGGGCTTCTTCGCCGACGCCGTCCGCTCCGGTGAGCTGCGGCTGCCCGCGGGCGACGGGGCCGCGAGCTTCGTCGACGCCGAGGACATCGCCGCCGTGCTCACCGACGGCCGGCACGCAGGCGAGACCTATGAGGTGTCAGGTCCCCGGGCGGTGACGCTGGCGGAGGCCGTCGCGACGATCTCCGAGGCCACCGGCCGTGCCATCCGCTACGTACCGCTCTCGGCGGAGGCCTACGTGGCGGAACTCGTCCGGCAGGGATGGCCGCCCGCGGACGCCCGGGCCTTCGCGGACGTCATCGAGCCCCTGCGCGAAGGCAGGGACGCCCACGTCTCCGACGGCGTGCTGCGGGCCCTCGGGCGCCCAGCGCGGACCTTCGCCGAGTTCGCCGCGTCGACCGCCGCGCAGGGAGGCTGGCCGGCCTGACCGCTCCGGACCGCCTCCGCCGCCTCACACGGGCTTGACCGTGATGCCGCGGCCCTCCAGCGCCGCGGTCTCGTCGGTGGGTGCGGTGGCGTCGGTGACGAGGATGTGCACCAGGGTCGACGGTCCGACGTAAGCCTGGGTCGTGCGGCCGAGTTTGCTGCCGTCGGCCGCGGCGACGATGCGGCGCGCGGAGGTGATGGCCGCCTTCTTCACCGCCGCCTCGTCGAGGTCGTAGGCGGTCATGCCGTCCTCGGCGGTCAGGCCGCAGCAGCCCAGGACGGCCGTGTCGAAACGCAGTGCCGACAGGGAGGCGAGGGTCAGGGGACCGGTCAGGGCGCCCTCACCCGGGCGGGGCCGGCCCCCGGGCACCAGGAGCCGGGTCGGCTCGGGGGCGTCACCGAGAATCCCGATGGCCTGAAGGGACAGGGGCATCACGGTCACCTGCCGTCCGTGCAGCAGACGTGCGACCTCCAGGCAGGTCGTACCGCTGTCGAGCAGGACGGTCTCGCCGTCGCCGATGAGGGAGACCACCTCCGCGGCGATCCGCCGCTTGGCGTCCATGGCTTCGTGGGCGCGCAGCGCGAAGGGCGGCTCCTCGCCGCGCAGGAGCAGAGTGCGCGCCCCGCCGCGGAACCGCTCCAGGACGCCTTGGGCCGCCAGGTGGTCCAGGTCGCGGCGGACGGTCATGTCCGAGGCGCCGGTCAGAGCGGCCAGCTCGGCGACGGTGGCCGTCCCCGCCTCCTGCACGGCCTGGGCGATCAGTCGGTGACGTTCCGCGGTGCTCATACGGTGATTCAACACCACCCGGACCGAACAGTGCATGTGTTCGCAGACCCATGTTCCAAACATTGAATCTGTTCGTTATGGTGTCCGGCATGGAAAGAGCGCTGCGGGTTGCCCGCGTTGCGACATTCGTCTACTTCGTCCTCAACGGCACCCTGCTGGGCATGTGGGTGGTGCAGATCCCGGCCATCGAGGAGCGCGTGGGCATCAGCCACGCGGCCCTCGGCGGCTTCCTCGTGCTGCTCGGGGCCGGCGCCTTCGCCGGCATGCAGGTGGGCGGCCGGCTGTCCGACCGGCTCGGCACACGCACCGTCGTCCCCCTGGCCGGGGTGCTGTGCGCGGCGACCCTGGTACTTCCCGGCCTCGCCGGGGAACCCTGGGCCCTCGGAGCCGCCCTGCTGCTCTTCGGCTTCGGCAACGGCACCCTTGACGTCAGCATGAACGCGCACGCCGTGCAGGTGGAGAAGGCGTACGAGCGGCCTGTCATGTCGGCCTTCCACGCCACGTTCTCCGTCGGCGGTGTCCTGGCCGCCCTCGCGGGCGCCGCGGCCGTCGACATCGGCTGGGACCCGGCCACCACGCTGGGCACCGCCGCGGGCATCGGCGTCGTCGTCGCCCTGACGGCGGCCCGCGGTCTCCTGCCCGCCGCGCCGACGGCCCCCGCCGCCGAGGGCGACGGCCCGGCCGGCAAACGCCCCGTTCCCGGCCGGATCTGGCTCCTCGCCGTGCTGGCCCTGCTGGTCATGCTGTGCGAAGGCGCCGCCAACGACTGGAGCGTCCTGCACCTGGAGGACGTCCTGGGCGCCCCGGAGAGCACCGCCGCCCTCGCCTACGGAACCTACGCGGCCACCATGACCGCGGGCCGGCTCCTCGCGGACCGGATATCCGCCCGCTTCGGGCCGGTCGCCGTCCTGCGCCACGGCGCCGCTCTGGCCGCCGTCGGCATCACGGCCGTGGCCCTCGCGCCCTGGATCTGGGTCGCGCTGACCGGCTGGGCCCTGTTCGGACTGGGCCTGTCCGGCTGCATCCCCCAACTGTTCAGCGCCGCCGGCCACGCCGACCCCTCAGCGGCGGGCACCAACGTCTCCCGCGTCGCCGGGCTCGGCTACATCGGCATGCTCGCAGGCCCCGCCGTCATCGGCTGGCTGACCCATCTCATGGCCCTCAACCACACGTTCCTGCTGCTCACCTTGTTCTGCGCAACCACCGCCACGGCGGCGGGCGTTCTGCGTCCGGCCTCCCCGAGGGAACCCCTGGAGAGCGGGGCCCGCTCGACGACGCTGAGCGGTTGATCCCGGCCGGGCGATCCCGGCCCTGAGACGGCGCCCTCCGGGGGCGGAAAACAGCGAAGGCAAGGAGAGAGATCTCCTTGCCTGTCTCAAGTTATAGCGCACAGGGGGGCTTGCGGCAAGGCCCGGGGGACGGCGCAGAATCGTCGGCCGAGACCAGGACCTGCGGAAACGGGGCACTACATGCGTGAGTTGATGTCGCATCCGAGCACGGCTGCCACGGAGGTGCGGCCGTGAACGAGCGATACCTGCTGGACCTTCGGGAGATCGACCGGGAGCAGGTCGCGGTCGCGGGCGGCAAGGGCGCGCACCTCGGGGCGCTGTCACGGATCGAGGGCGTCCGCGTGCCGGAGGGCTTCTGCCTGACGACGGACGCCTTCCGGCGGACCATGGCCGAGGTGCCCTCGATCGACGACGCACTCGACCGGCTGTCGCATGTGGACCCGGACGACCGGGAGTCGATCCGCACGCTCAGCGCGCGGATCCGCCGCACCATCGAGGAGACCGTCCTCCCGGACGACATCGCGGCGTCGGTCACCGGCGCTCTCGCGCGCTCCGGCGAGGACGCCGCCTGGGCCGTCCGCTCCAGCGCGACGGCGGAGGACCTGCCGACGGCCTCGTTCGCCGGCCAGCAGGACACCTACCTCAGTGTCAGGGGAACCGCGTCGGTCCTGCGGCACATCAGCCGGTGCTGGGCCTCGCTGTTCACCGAGCGGGCCGTGACCTACCGGCGGCGCAACGGCATCGACCACCGCACGGTCCACATGGCCGTCGTCGTGCAGCGGATGGTCTTCCCGCAGGCGTCCGGCATCCTGTTCACGGCCGATCCCGTCACGGGCAACCGGAAGACCGCCACCGTGGACGCCGGGTTCGGCCTCGGCGAGGCCCTGGTCTCCGGTCTGGTGAACCCGGACGTGTTCACGGTGCGCGACGGCCAAGTCGTCGCCAGGACCATCGCCGCCAAACAGCGCGCCGTGCAGGCCCTGCCGGACGGCGGCACGCACCAGGTGCCGATCGACGCGCGGCGCCAGGAGCAGCCGGCCCTGACCGATGCGCAGGCCGTGCGGCTCGTACGGCTCGGGCGGCGGATCGAGGAGCACTTCGGCCGCCCCCAGGACATCGAGTGGTGCCTGGTCGACGACGACTTCCGGATCGTGCAGAGCCGGCCCATCACGACCCTGTTCCCCGTCCCCGAGGCGGGCGACGAGGAGAACCACGTCTACGTCTCCGTCGGGCACCAGCAGATGATGACCGACGCCATGAAGTCCCTGGGGCTGTCCATGTGGCGGCTGACGGCCATGGCACCGATGCACGAGGCGGGCGGCCGGCTGTTCGTCGACGTCACCCGCCGCCTGGCCGCGCCCGCGAGCCGCGCCGCCCTCCTGGATCTCGTGGGCCGGGGCGATCCGCTGGTCAGGGACGCGCTGGAAACCGTCCTCGAACGGGGCGACTTCGTCCCGTCGCTCCCGGACACCGGACCCGGCGGACCGCCCCCCGGCGGTGCCGCCACCCCGATCGAGACCGATCCGGCCATCGTCACCGAGCTGATCGAGCGCAGCCAGGCGTCCGTCGCCGCGCTGCGACGCGAGATCCGGACGAAGAGCGGACCGGCGCTGTTCGACTTCCTGTACGAAGCCTTCGAGGAGCACAAGCGGGTCCTCGCCGATCCCCTCAGCATGCAGGTGATCATGGCCGGCATGGAGGCCACCTGGTGGCTCAACGACAAGCTGCAGGAGTGGCTGGGGGAGAAGAACGCGGCCGACACGCTCACCCTGTCCGCCCCCGGCAACATCACATCGGAGATGGGACTCGAACTCCTCGACGTCGCCGACGTCATCCGTCCGCACCCGCAGGTCGTCGCCTTCCTCCAGGGCGCCCAGGACGACAACTTCCTGGACGACCTGGCGAAACTCCCCGGCGGCGGTGAAGCACGCGACGCGATCGAGGCCTACCTCGACCGGTACGGCATGCGCTGCGCCGGCGAGATCGACATCACCCGGCCCCGCTGGAGCGAAAGCCCCACCACGCTCGTGCCGGCGATCCTCGACAACGTCAGGAACTTCCAACCCGGCGCCGCCCGGCGGCGCTTCGAGCAGGGGCGGCAGGAGGCGCTGAGGAAGGAACAGGACGTGCTGGCCCGCCTGCGGGCCCTGCCGGACGGCGACCGGAAGGCCGACGAGACCAAGCGGATGATCGACCGGGTCCGCACCTTCATCGGGTACCGGGAGTACCCCAAGTACGGCATCGTCAGCCGTTACTTCGTCTACAAGCAAGCCCTGTTGGAGGAGGCCGACCGGCTCGTGCGGGCCGGCGTGCTCGCCGAGCGTGAGGACGTCTTCCACCTCACGTTCCAGGAGTTCCACGACGCGGTGCGCTCGGGGCAGGTCGACGCCGGGCTCATCGTGCGGCGCAAGGAGGCGTTCCGGTCGTACCAGGCGCTCACCCCGCCCCGGGTGCTCACCTCCGACGGCGAGGCCCTCAACGGGGCGTACCGCCGCGAGGACGTGCCGGCCGGTGCCCTGGTCGGCCTGGCGGTCTCCGCCGGGACGGTCGAGGGCAGGGCCCGGGTCGTCCTGGACATGGCGCGGGCCGACCTGGAAGCAGGCGACATCCTGGTCACGGCCTACACGGACCCCAGCTGGTCGCCCCTGTTCGTCGGCATCGCGGGTCTGGTCACGGAGGTGGGCGGCCTCATGACCCACGGCGCGGTGATCGCCCGGGAGTACGGTCTGCCCGCTGTCGTCGGCGTGGACCGGGCCACCCGGCTGATCCGGGACGGTCAGCGCATCCGCGTCCACGGAAGCGACGGATACGTCGAGATCCTCCCGTGACCGACCCTGCCCTCCCGTGACCGAGCCGGCCCTCCCGTGACCGACCCGGCCCTCCCGGGCCCCTCCGTGGGGGCCCGGGAGGGCGGACGCGAAGCCCCCTACCATCCTCCGTCGAGGAAGGCGGCGAGTGCCTCGGGCGGGTGCGCGGCACTGCTCACGTTCGCGACGGCGATGACGAGGGCGACGCCCGCCACGGTTGCCGCGGCGGCGAGGCCGAGCTTCAGCCCACGCCTGGAACGGACCTCGTGTATGGCCCGGTGCCGTCGCCACAGGACGACACAGACACCGGCCAGGGCGAGCGCGACCACGAGGGCCATCGCCGCCAGGACCGCGTGATACAGGGCGAAGTCCCTGACCATCACGGTGAGGGCGGGGGAGTGCCGGCCGGTGGGGAAGCCGGCGACCTGCTCGCGGATCCCGGGCAGGCCGGCGAAGGCCTCGCCCTCACCACCGCCGCTGGTGAGCATGGGCAGCAGCGACGCGAACGGTGCTGCCGCGCCCTGCACATTGGCCACCAGCCCGACCAGGGCGAAGGGCCCGAGCAGCGCGACGAGCACCCCCGGCAGCGCGATGCCCATTCGGCCGCGCCGGCCGGCCCGCTGCCCCGACGACCGCCACAGCACGACGCCGAGCAGCACGACAGCCGCGAGCAGCAGCGCGGAGACACCGGCTTTGACGAGGTGGAAGCGGAACCAGAAGCCGACCGCAGTGTCCAGCTGCCGGGGGAAGTCCTGGCTGCCGGACTCCCAGTAGACGACCATGCCCTGCCGGAAGGACCGTCCGACGTTGCCGACATGGACGCCCTCGTGCGTCAGCGCGTTCGGCACCAGGAAGAAGGCGGCCAGGAGCAACACGGCCATGGAGCTCAGAAGGGTGATCCGCCGCCCGGGTGCTGCGGTGACGCGGGGCGGATGGAAGAGGCTGCTCATTGCGGGACCCTCGGTCGGGAAGACGGCGCCGTCGGGTACGCACGCCGAGAGGGCCGGCGCCCCTGACCAGGACGCTAACGGGACGGGGAGCGGCCGGTCTGTGGGGCGTGCCACCGGTTCGGGGGTGGGGTCAGCCCCAGCCGGAGCGGCGGCCGCGCCGCCCTCGTCCACCCCGCCGACCCGTCCGGACCCGGCATCAGGCACCGTGGGTACGGTGGCGGGGAGCCGATGCGTCGTCGGCCACGGGGTGCGAGGGACGTCCTCCACCCCCGCCCTTCCCCCCGTCCGTCAGCACGCGAAGAGGAGCCGCACCATGCGCGTCGTCCCGGCCCACGACCCGGCGGAGGGGTCCCGATGACCGGAGCCGAGGAGCCCGTCCTCTTCCACACCACCGGACGCGCCGCCCACATCACGCTCAACCGGCCTCGCGCCCTCAACGCCCTCACCCACACGATGGTCCGCCGCATCGACGAGGCGCTCACCGCGTGGGAGGCCGACCCGGCCGTGGAGACCGTCGTCCTCACCGGCGCGGGAGAGCGGGGCCTGTGTGCCGGCGGTGACATCCGGGCCATCCACGACGACGCCCGCCACGGTGACGGGTCCGCCACCCGGGCGTTCTGGCGCGACGAGTACCGCCTCAACGCCCGGATCGCCCGCTACCCCAAGCCCTACCTCGCCGTCATGGACGGCATCGTGATGGGCGGCGGGGTCGGCGTCTCCGCCCACGGCGGCGTCCGCGTCGTCACCGAGCGGTCCCAGGTCGCCATGCCCGAGACCGGTATCGGGTTCGTGCCGGACGTCGGCGGCACGTATCTGCTCGCCCGGGCCCCCGGCGAGCTGGGCACCCACCTTGCCCTGACCGGGGCCCGGGCCGGCGCCGCCGACGCGCTGCTGTGCGGGCTCGCCGACCACTGTGTGCCGTCGGCCTCGCTGCGCCCGCTCCTCGACTCCCTGGCCGAGCTGCCCGTGAGCGAGGCGCTGGCCCGCGTCGTGCGGCCCGCGCCGCGGGGAGTGCTGGAGGACCAGCGCGCGTGGATCGACTCCTGCTACGCCGCCGACACCGTGGAAGAGATCGTGCGCCGGCTGCTCGCGCACGGCGACCCCGCGGCCAAGGAGGCCGCGGAGACCCTGCTCGCCAAGTCCCCGACCGCCCTCAAGGTCACCCTCGCGTCCCTGCGCCGGGCCCGGGCACTCGGCCCGCTGGAACACGTCCTGGACCAGGAGTACCGCGTGTCCTGCGCCGCCCTCGGCACGCCCGACCTGGTCGAGGGGATCCGCGCCCAGGTCGTCGACAAGGACCGCAGGCCGCGCTGGTCGCCGAACGAGCTCGCCGGGGTGTCGGACGCCGACGTCGCCCGCTTCTTCGCTCCTCTCGGCGCGTGCGAACTCGGTCTCGCGGCGGCGGACGAGGCCGCCGCGGACCCTCTCACCTGAGTGGCACCGGCTCACCTGAGGGGCACGGACTCTGACCAACCATCAGACGATTGCCTGACCAGCCGTCAGAGCATCAGCAGCAGGCGCGTGTTGGAGACGAGCTTGCGGTTGACGCTGGTGCTCTGCACGAAGATGGTGAAGTCGTCGTTGTGGTCCGGCTTGACGCGCACTTCCGTGCTGGGCAGGCCCAGCAGCGTCCGGGCCGAGGGGCCCGTGTACACGCGGTCCGTCTTCTTCTCCAGCACCGCTATCTGCTTCTGCGCCTGGATCTTCTCGGACTTGCTCAGCTGGTAGAACGCCGCGCCCGTACGGTACGTGTGCCCGCACTCGGTGACCCACTCCCGGATCGCCGCGTCGCGGGCCACCGGGATCAGCTGGTACTTCGACGGATCGATCGGCGTGAGCCCGGCCGCCTTGATGGTGTCCTGGTTCACGGCGTCCGCGCCCGTGGAGAACACCGCCCGGGATCCCCTGATGCCCTGCGTGCGGCCCACCATGAAGTTCTCGGTGGCCTGCCGGATGACCTGGCCGGCTTCTTCGAGGCCCTGGGTGCTGGTGGCGTCCCATATCGCGATGTTGTCCTTGGGGAAGCCGCACTGCATGGCCTCCCGCTTGCCCATCTGGTCCGGGACCAGGACGGCCAGCGTCCAGTTGTCCTGCTGCGTCTCCATCATCCGGGCCACGGCCTGCACCAGTTCACGCGGATCCCGGGCCGGGGCGTCCGCGCAGCGATGGCTCGCGTTCTCCTGGCCGTCGGTCAGCACGAACGTCAGGAAGCTGTGGTCACCGTACAGCTGGGCCGTCTGGGCCAGTTCGCTCTGTGACTTCAGCGCGGCCGCCAGCAGGGCCGTCATCCCCCCGGGCCGGTACAGCTGCTTCAGGGACGGCATGCGCAGCACGTCCTTGTCGTAGATGACGCACTCCACCTTGTCGGCGAAGACGTACACCGTGACGCGCGTTTCCTGGTCGAGCTCCCTCGAACGGCGGGCGAGATAGGCGATCTGCTGATCGGCGACCTCGACCACCTTGCCGCTCAGGTGCGACATGGACGAGCTGGCGTCCAGCACAAGAGCAACGTGGTTGATGTAGTTCTGGGCTGCGGTCGTCACGACTCCCCCTCGTTCCGGCGATGGTCCTACCTTCTCACCCACCACTGACAATCGATCTTGTCGCCGGTGCGGACGGAGCTTTCTGCGAAGGACACGTTTGTTCGGGCCGAAACTGTGCACCCGATGACCTAACACAGTCTTTATACGGCGAAGTGGAGAGGCATCATGGGCATCATTGCTTGGATCATCATCGGGCTGCTCGCGGGCGTCATCGCCAAGGCTCTGATGCCGGGCAAGGACCCCGGCGGCATCATCATCACCATGCTCATCGGCATCGCCGGCGGTCTGCTCGGCGGCTGGCTGGGCAAGGTCATCTTCGGCGTGGACTCCATCGACGGGTTCTTCGAGATCTCCACCTGGATCGCCGCGATCGTCGGCTCCATGATCCTGCTGGCCCTCTACCGTCTCGTCACCGGCAACCGGCGTACGCACCGTCACGCCTGACCCAGCGCAGGCACAGACCTGACGGAAACACGTGGGCGGCTCCCCTCCTGTACGCAGGAGCGGGAGCCGCCCACGTATGTCCGTCGGGTGTAAGGGCGGCGCTAGGCTCTCCGCCATGCGGCGCACACGCCTCGACACGGCCCGGATCCGGGCGGCCGCCCGGATGATCGACCCCGTCTTCCTCGGCACTCCGCTGTACCGCTGCGATGCGCTGGAGCCCCGCCTCGGGTGCGCGGTGAGCATCAAACTCGAAACCGCCAACCCCGTCCGCAGCTTCAAGGGCCGCGGCACCGAACTCGTCACGCGTCTGCTCGCCGAGGACGGCCGACGGGCCGTGGTGTGCGCCAGCGCGGGCAACCTGGGTCAGGCGCTCGCCTGGTCCGCCCGCGGCAGGGGAGTCGACGTCACCGTCGTGGCGTCCCGCTTCGCGACCGCGGTCAAGCTCGACCGCATCCGCGCACTGGGCGCCACGCTGGAACTGGTGGACGGCGACCACGAGTCGGCCCGTGAGCGGGCGGCGGCCCTCGCCCGCGCAGACGGCATCCGGCTGCTGGAAGACAGCCTCGACATCGAGACCTGCGAGGGCGCGGCGACCATCGGCCTGGAACTGGCCGAATCCGCCCCGTCGTTCGACGCCGTCCTGATCGCGCTCGGCGGCGGCGCGCTGGCCACCGGCGTCGGGCATGTGCTCAAGGAGCTGGCGCCCCATGTCGAGGTGATCTGCGTCCAGCCCTCGGGCGCACCGGCGATGACCCGATCGTGGCGCGGGCGACGCGTCGTCACCACCGACTCGGCCGTCACCATCGCCGACGGCGTCGCCGGCCGGTGTCCCATCCCGGCCGTCCTGGACGACCTGCTGGTGGTCGCCGACGACGCCGTCCTGGTCGAGGAGGCGTCGATCATCGCCGGCATGCGCATGCTTCTCGACCACGCCGGTCTCGTCGTCGAACCGTCGGCCGCACTGGGCATCGCGGCGATCCTCGAAGACCGTGACCGCTTCGCCGGCCGGCACGTGGTCACGATCGTGTGCGGGAGCAACGTCGACCTGGAGGCGTACCACTCCTGGGTCGGTGCGGTCGGTGCGGTCGGTGCGGCTCCCGACCGCAAGCTCTGCGGGCTCCCGGCGCCGCCGGGCGCCTGGGGGAGGGGCGACGAGCGCGGTCATGTCCGGGGGGCCCGAGCCGGGCGCACTCGCCCGCCCGTGCCGACCGGTGAGGTGACGTCACGACAGCAGCATGCGCGTCCAGATCACGGCCAGGAAGGTGCACGCGAGCGTGAACAGGCTCTGCACGACGGCGGTGACCGGCATCCTGAGGCGGGCGTGCACGACGGCGCCGGCCGCCGCCACGGCCGGCAGGCCCCAGACGACGAGCCAGATCAGGACGGGGACATCGCGGGAGTGCGCGCGGGCCGCGGACTGCGGCGACTGCGCGGTGCCCAGGCCCACCATGAGGAACAGCAGTGTCGCGACGACGACGATGACCGCGTCCGCGACCAGGAGCAGGACGGCGACCACGATGTCGACCAGGCGGGACGGGCGTTCGCGGATCGTGGCATCGGTGGGGGAGTCCTGGCTGTCCGCGGTCGGTGTGGCCATGCACCGACTGCAGCACGGAGTGAGCCCTTCCGGCCCCTGCGGGACCGCACCGGGGCCCGACTGTGACCATCGGGTCCGCCGGGCCCGGGCTCGTGTCGGGGCGCGGTCTTCGCCGAGGTGCCTCACCCGGAATTCCGCGCGCGGGTCCCTCCGGACAGGGCCATGTCGACGTCGACGACGCCCTCGACGGAGCGCACCAGGCGGGCGACGATGGGCACCAGTGAGGTGTCGCCGACCCGCCCGGTGAGGGTGACGACGCCGTCGCTGACCTCGGCCCGGACCGGTTCCGGCGCGGCCGGGAAGAGAGGCGCCAGGATCTCCTTGCGGACCTCCTCGGCGATCTCCTCGTCGTCCCGCAGGAAGATCTTGAGCAGATCGGCCCGGCTGACCACGCCTTCCAGGAGCCCCTCGTCGCTGACGACGGGCAGCCGCTTGACGTGGCGTTGGGTCATGACGCGGGCCGCGTGCGCGAGCGTGGCGTCGGGACGGATGGTGACGGCCGGGGCGCTCATCAGATCGGCCGCGGTCATACCGCCGGCCTTGGCGAGGTCGGACAGGCGGCGCAGCTGGGTGAACCGGTCGGGGTCGCTGTCCCGGAACTCCTCCTTGAGCAGCAGATCCGCCTCGGACACGACACCGATCACACGGCCCTCGCCCTCCAGCACGGGAAGGGCGCTGACCTTCCACTGCTGCAGGAGCTTGACGATGTCCCGGAACGAGGCGTCACGGCCCACCGCCACGACGGTGTGGGTCATGACGTCGCTGACGATGTGCGGGCTGATGTGCATGGGGTCCTCCTGGTCGAGCGCGCCGGGTGCCGGGCCGTTCGTCATGCTCGCCTTCCGCGTACCGACGCGATCCCCTGATGTCAGCCTGTGCCGCGCCCCACGGGAACACCAAGGGCCACCCGGGCATCGGCATGGGGCCGTCCGGCCCCGGTCCGGGACCTGCGCCCCCTGCCCCGGCCCCGCAGCGGCAAGCACCTGGAGACGCCGGCGCGCGAGGCTGTCCGGGCGTCGTGCCCGCCGGTCGGCGTCCGTCGAGTGGCCACCGCCGGCGGAAGCGAGGGACGCTGGAGGAAGGCCCGGCGGTTCATGGGCCCCGCAGCGGTCCCCGCTCGTGACGGGGGCCGCGACCGGACGGGTGCGCAGCGGATGGGAGAGGACCCATGAAGGTCGGAGTGCTGACCGGCGGCGGTGACTGTCCGGGCCTCAACGCCGTGATCCGCAGCGCCGTCCGCAAGGGCGTGCAGGAGTACTCCTTCGAGTTCGTCGGGGTGCGGGACGGCTGGCTCGGCCTCCTCAAGAACGACGTCGTCCCCCTGGACATCTCCAGCGTGCGGGGCATCCTCCCCCGGGGCGGGACCATCCTCGGGTCCTCCCGCACGAACCCGTTCAAGCACGAGAACGGGCTGGAGCGGGTGCGGGAGACCCTCGCCTCGAACGGCGTGGACGCGCTCGTCGTGATCGGCGGGGAGGACACGCTCGGCGCGGCCACGGAGCTCAGCCGGCAGGGGATCAACCTGGTCGGGGTGCCGAAGACCATCGACAACGACGTCTCGGGCACCGACTACACCTTCGGTTTCGACACCGCCGTCGGGATCGCCACGGAGGCCATCGACCGCCTCCACACCACCGCCGAATCACACATGCGCGCCCTCGTCGTGGAGGTGATGGGTCGGCACTCGGGCTGGATCGCGCTGCACGCGGGCGTCGCCGGGGGCGCCAACGTCATCCTCATCCCGGAGCGGCCGTTCGACATCGACGAGGTCTGCGAACAGGTGAGGCGCCGCTTCGAGATCAACTACGCGCCGATCGTCGTCGTGGCCGAAGGGGCCGTCCCGAAGGAGGGACAGCTGGTGGTCAAGGACCGGTCGCTGGACGAGTTCGGCCATGTGCGGCTCTCCGGCATCGGCGAATGGCTGGCCCAGGAGATCTCGGCCCGCACCGAGAAGGACGCCCGCACCACCGTCCTCGGCCACATCCAGCGCGGCGGCACCCCGAGCGCCTTCGACCGGTGGCTGGCCACCCGCTTCGGACTGCACGCCATCGACGCGGTCGCGCAAGGGGACTTCGGCTGCATGGTGGCCCTGCGCGGCACGGACATCGTCCGGGTGCCCCTCGCGGAGGCCACGGCCCAGAACAAGGTGGTGGCGACGCCGCTCTACGACGAGTTCGGGGTGTTCTACGGCTGAACCCTCACGCGGAGTGGGGTACGACGGCGACCGGGCAGCGGGCGTGGTGCAGCACGGCGTGGGTGACCGGGCCGAGGCGTCCTTCGGCCGTCCGCGCCCCGGTACGGCGCCCCACGACGAGCAGGTCCGCGGCCCGGGACGCGTTCACCAGCGCCTCCGCGGGATGGAGCAGCATCAGATCCGTGGCGACCGTCACGCCCGGGTACTTCTCCCGCCACGGGCGCAGGGCGTCGGACAGACCGAGGACCTCCTGGTCCTCCCAGGTGGCGCGGTCCTCCTCGGTCACCACGAGGGTGCGGGACGAGACGGACTCGGCGGGAAGGGCCCAGGCCTGCACCACGCGCAGCCGCGCGGCGCGCACCTCGGCCGCCGGGAACGCGAAGCCGGCCGCCTCACCGGCCGGGCGGTGGGCGTCGAAGCCCAGCACGACCTGTCCCGTGCCGCGTACCGCGGGCGTCCGCTCGGCGAAGGTGCCGGGGCGGTCCGGGACGAGCACGACCGGGCACGGGGCGGCCGCCGCCGCCCGCAGGGCGACGGAGCCGACCGCCAGCCCCTCGAAACCGCCCGCGCCGCGGGCGCCCACGACGAGGAGGCCGGCGTCGCGGGCCGCGTCGAGCAGGGCGTCGGCCGGGGCCTCGCCCGCCACCCGGCCGTCCACTGCGAGGCCCGGGTGCCGTTCGGTGAGGTCGTCGACCGCCCGCTGCAGCACCTGGATCCCCAGCGCGCGCAGCCGCTCCTGGGCCGGGCCGGGAACCTCGGCTCCGGGAACCTCGGCTCCGGGAAACTGCGGCAGCGCGTGGCACAGCCGCAGTGCGACGCCGCGCAGCAGGGCCTCCCGCGCCGCCCAGTCCGCCGCGGCCGCCGCGCCCGCCGACCCGTCGATGCCCGCCAGTACTGGGAGACGCATCCTGGCCCCTTCGTCCGGCCCGCACACGCGGGGCGCGTGTTCCGCTCCTCCCACTGTTCCACGGCGGGACCGCTCCGGCGCGCCTCGCCGAGTGCCGTGGGCGTCCCGCCGTGTGCGCGTTCCCTGGCGGGCGCCTGCGTCCGGTACGAAGCTGGAGTCACGACCCACGGGTCGACGCGTCGAAGGGCGAACGGTCCGGACCGGAGCAAGGAGCGCCGCGATGTCACACACCCAGGAATGGAACGTCCGACTCCGGGTTTCCGAGGACGACGAGGGAACGACCGAGGCACAGGCCGTGCTGGACACCGGCACCACCGCACTCACCGGGCGCGGGACGGCGCACTGCCACCCGGCCGACACGAACGTGCCGGAGATCGGTGAGGAACTGGCCGCCGGCAGGGCCATGCGGGACCTCGCCCAGCGGCTTCTGGACGCCGCCGAGCACGACATCGAGGGCATGGGCGCGACACGGCCACGCAGCCGCGAGGCCGCCGCATGGCTCAGGTGACAGGCGACGGTGCTCAGGCGCGATGCCGGCCGTGGCCGGCGGTGACGCCGGTGCTGGGCAGGGCGGCGGCCGTGCGGGACGAGGCCGGCCGTGAGGCAGTCAGCCCTTGCCGCGGACGACGGCGACAGGGCATGCGGCGTGGTGGAGCAGCGCCTGGCCGACCGAGCCGAGCAGCAGACCGGTGAAACCCCCACGGCCCCTGGTCCCGGCGACCACCAGCTGGGCCTCGCGGGAGGCGTCGAGCAGCGCGGGGCGGATCCGGGAGCGCACCAGGCGCCGCTCGACCGCGATCTGCGGATGGGCGGCCTCCCGATGGGCCACCGTCCGGTCAAGAAGCTGCTGCTCGGCCTCGCGGAGCCGCTCGGCGTCCGCCACGACCGCGTTCAGCGGGTCGCCGGGCCCCTCGTAGGCGCGCTCGCTCCAGGTGTTCCACACGTGCAGCGCCACGAGCGGCGCCCGCCGCAACGCGGCCTCGGCGAAGGCGAAGTCCACCGCCGCCTCCCCGGCCGGGGATCCGTCCACGGCCAGCAGCACCGGCCCGGCCGGGTCCGGACGGCCGCGCACCACCATCAGCGGACCGTGACCGTGAGCGGCCAGATGGACCGCCGTGGAGCCGAGCAGCAACTCCGGCAGGCCGCTCAGACCACGGTGGCCCACCACCGTCAGCGCCGCGGAACGCGACTCGATCTCCAGCACGCGGACCGCGTCGCCGGCCACCACGGAGCGCGTGACGTCGATGCCCGGCGCGACCGTGCGGGCCCGCTCCTCCGCTCGGGCCAGTTCTCCGTGCAGCATCGGCTCCAGGCTGTGACCGGCCGGATCCCACGGTGCCGTGTGGGGCACATGCCCCGACGGGTGGCCGAAGGCGTGCACGATCCGCAGGGGAAGCCCGCGCAGCAGCGCCTCCCGCGCCGCCACGCCGACCGCGTCGAGACTCGACGCGGATCCGTCCACCCCCACGACGACCACCGGATCACTCACTGCGCGCTCCCTTGCTGCGGGCCGCCGACGCGGACCCTCTTGTCCCGACGAGTTCCTGTGCTGACGAGCCTCGGCCGGAACGGCCTCGGTGGAGAGGGGCCTCCCAGGCCATCGCCCGGGCCGATGGTCCCTCCACGGCAGCCGCGCGGTGCCGGGCACCGGGTTCCCCCGGACGGACCAGCGCTCGCCTCCTGGAGAGCGTGGGCGGGACGCTCGGGCCGCGGAAGGGCCCGACCGGCCCTGTCGGGCAACCGGTGCGCGCGTGAGGCTGGGGCTCGTGCGGCCGGTCCGCGCTCCGACCGACACCCCGACCCGGAGGGAACCCATGTCCGTCGACACCCAGCAAACGTCCACCGAGCCGACCGACGAGGAGCTCAGGCGGCTGGACGCCCACTGGCGCGCCGCGAACTACCTGGCCGTCGGTCAGATCTACCTGATGGACAACCCGTTGCTGACCGAACCGCTGAAGCCCGAACACGTCAAACCACGGCTGCTCGGACACTGGGGCACCTCCCCGGGCCTGAACCTGGTCCACACCCACCTCAACCGGGTCGTCAAGGCCCGCGCACTGGACGCGCTGTGCGTCTGGGGGCCCGGGCACGGGGGACCGGCGGTGCTGGCCAACTCCTGGCTGGAGGGCTCGTACACGCAGACCTATCCGGACGTCACGCGCGACGCGGCGGGCATGGCACGCCTGTTCCGGCAGTTCTCGTTCCCCGGCGGCGTGCCCAGCCACGTCGCCCCCGAGACCCCCGGCTCCATCCACGAGGGCGGCGAACTCGGCTACGCCCTCGCGCACGCCTACGGCGCCGCCCTGGACAACCCCGGCCTGGTGGTCGCCTGTGTCGTCGGCGACGGGGAGGCCGAGACCGGCCCGCTGGCCGCGTCCTGGCACTCCAACAAGTTCCTGGACCCCGCCTGCGACGGAGCCGTCCTGCCGATCCTGCACCTCAACGGGTACAAGATCGCCAACCCGACGGTGCTGTCGCGGCTGCCCGAGGCCGAACTCGACGAACTCCTGCGGGGATACGGCCACGAGCCGATCCATGTCACCGGGGACGAGCCCCTGGCCGTCCACCGCGCGATGGCACAGGCCATGGACACCGCGCTGGACCGCATCGCCGACGCCCAGCGCGCCGCCCGCGAGGACGGCGCCACCGAGCGTCCCCGCTGGCCGGTGATCGTGCTGCGCACCCCGAAGGGCTGGACCGGCCCCGCCGAGGTCGACGGCCTGCCGGTCGAGGGCACCTGGCGGGCCCACCAGGTGCCACTGTCCGCCGTCCGCGACAACCCGGACCACCTGCGGCAGTTGGAGGCCTGGCTGCGCTCCTACCGCCCCGAGGAACTCTTCGACGAGCACGGCAGCCCCCGGCCCGACGTACTGGCCTGCGTGCCGGACGGCGCGCGACGGCTCGGCGCCACCCCGCACGCCAACGGCGGTCTGATGCTGCGCGAACTGCCCCTGCCGTCCCTCGACGACTTCGCCGTCCCCGTCGACAAGCCGGGCGCGACGGTGCACGAACCCACCCGGGTCCTCGGCGACCTGCTCGCCCGGATCATGCGGGACACCTCCGGCCACCGGAACTTCCGCCTGGTCGGTCCGGACGAGACGGCCTCCAACCGGCTGCAGGCCGTGTTCGACGCGAGCGGCAAGGCCTGGCAGGCCGGGACCCTCGACGTCGACGAGCATCTGGACCCGCACGGCCGGGTGATGGAGATCCTCTCCGAACACCTCTGTCAGGGCTGGCTGGAGGGCTATCTGCTCACCGGGCGGCACGGGCTGTTCTCCTGCTACGAGGCGTTCGTGCACATCGTCGACTCGATGGTCAACCAGCACATCAAGTGGCTGCGCACCTCCCGCCGCCTGCCCTGGCGCGCCCCGATCGCCTCGCTCAACTACCTGCTCACCTCGCACGTGTGGCGGCAGGACCACAACGGCTTCTCGCACCAGGACCCCGGTTTCGTCGACCACGTGCTGAACAAGAGCCCGGAGGTGGTGCGGGTGTATCTGCCGCCGGACGCCAACACGCTGCTGTCCGTCGCCGACCACGCCCTGCGCAGCCGCGACTACGTCAACGTGATCGTGGCGGGCAAGCAGCCCTGCTTCGACTGGCTCACCATGGACGAGGCCAAGGTCCACTGCGCCCGCGGCGCCGGCATCTGGGACTGGGCCGGCACCGAGGACGGCACCCGCGAGCCGGACGTCGTACTCGCCTGCGCCGGTGACGTGCCCACGCAGGAGATCCTCGCCGCCGCCCAGTTGCTGCGCCACCACCTGCCCGAGCTGGCGGTGCGCGTGGTCAACGTCGTCGACCTCGCCCGGCTGCTGCCCCAGGAGGAGCACCCGCACGGCATGCCGGACGCGCAGTACGACGCCCTCTTCACCACCGACAAGCCGGTGATCTTCGCCTACCACGGCTATCCCTGGCTGATCCACCGGCTCGCCTACCGCCGCGCCGGTCACCGGAACCTCCACGTGCGCGGCTACAAGGAGGCCGGCACCACGACCACGCCGTTCGACATGGTCGTGCGCAACGACCTGGACCGGTACCGCCTGGTCATGGACGTCGTCGACCGCGTCCCGGGCCTCGCGGTGCGCGCGGCGGCCCTACGGCAGCGGATGGAGGACACGCGCCTGCGCCACCACGCCTGGATCCGCGAGCACGGCACCGACCTGCCCGAGGTCGCCGACTGGGCCTGGGACGGCTGAACCCCCGGGACCTCCACCGCCGGCGACGGAACGGATCTCCACCGTCACCTGCCTTGATCCCATGCCCTCGCCTCGCCCGCCCCGATACGGTGGGAGAAGCGGGACGCTCGGCCCGTGGGACGGCGAGACGGAGCAGGAGGACAGGGCGTGGAAAGCTCCGCGGAGGCGCGGGAAGCCCGGGAGGCTCGGGTGCGGCTTCCGCAACTGCGCCTGGACGAGTTGCTGGAGGAGTTGCAGGCGCGCCTCGACGCGGCCCGGGGCACGCGCGACCGGGTGCACAGCCTGCTGGAGGCGGTGCTGTCCGTCGGCCGTGAGCTGGACCTCGAACAGGCGCTGTACAGCATCGTGCAGGCCGCGGCAGTCCTCGTCGACGCCCAGTACGCCGCGCTCGGAGTGATCGGGCCCGACGGTAAACGGCTGTCGGACTTCCTCACCGTCGGCCTCACCGAGGAGCAGATCACCCGGATCGGCAACTACCCGGAGGGCCACGGCATCCTGGGCGAGCTGATCCGGCACCCGGAGCCCCTGCGGCTGGTGAAGATCTCCGAGCACAGCGCCTCGTACGGTTTCCCGCCCAACCACCCGCCGATGAACACCTTCCTCGGTGTCCCGATCCGGGTGCGCGACCAGATCTTCGGCAATCTCTACCTGACCGAGAAGCGGGGCGGCGCGCACTTCGACGAGGACGACGAGTCGGTGCTCTCCACCCTCGCCGTCGCCGCCGGTGTCGCGATCGACAACGCCCGCCTGTACGAGGAGTCCCGGCGGCGCGAGCGCTGGCTGCAGGCGAGCGCGGAGATCACCCACGCCATCATGTCCGGCAGCGAACGCGACGGCGTCCTCCGGCTGATCGCGGAACGGGCCATGGAGATCACCGGGGCCGCCCTCGCGGTGGTGGCGGTGCCCATGGAAGGCACGTCCTCGCTCACCGTCGAACTGGCCCTCGGGGAGGACGCCGATCCCCACCGCGGCCTCGTGCTGCCGGTCGAGAAGAGTCTGATCGGCCAGGCGTTCTCCGAAGCCGCCACCGTCACCAGCCCCGACGTCTCCCAGGACGAGCGGATCTCCGCGGACCCGCCGCGCTTCACCGGCCTCGGGCCCGCCGTGGCAGCGCCGATCGGCAGCGGCGACGGTGTGCGCGGCGTCGTGCTGCTGGTGCGCCAGGCCGGCCAGACCGTGTTCTTCGAGCGGGAGACGGAACCGCTCAAGGCCTTCGCCGCCCAGGCCGCGGTCGCCATGGAGCTCGCCGAGCGCCGCCAGGCGGCCGAGCAGATGGCGCTTCTGGAGGACCGCGACCGTATCGCCCGTGACCTGCACGATCTGGCGATCCAGCGGCTCTTCGCGACCGGCATGACGCTGCAGAGCGCGGGCCGTTTCATCGAGCATCCCGAAGCCTCGGAGCGGGTGGCGCGGGCGGTGGACGACCTGGACGAAACCATCAAGATCATCAGGTCGACGATCTTCGGTCTGCGATCGCGCGAGAGCGCCGCGGGCACCGGCCTGCGGGCCCGTGCCGTGCGCGCTGTCGGAGAGGCGGCCCCCGTCCTGGGCTTCGCGCCCGGTCTGCGGATGGAGGGACTGCTCGACACGCAGGTGCCGAAGGAGACCGCTGACCATCTCATGGCGGTCCTCTCCGAAGCCCTGACCAACGTCGCCCGGCACGCGCGGGCCGGCCGCGCCGAGGTCGTGCTCGCGACCGACGGCCGCCAGGTGCGGCTGGAGGTCTCCGACAACGGCGTGGGCATCCCGGCCGAGGGCCGCCGCAGCGGTCTGGCCAACATGGCGGAACGGGCCCGGCAGTTGGGCGGCGAGCTGGAGTGGACCTGCCCGGAGACCGGAGGCACGACGCTGGTGTGGCGGGTCCCGGTGAGCGAGCGCTGACGGCGGTGGGGCGGCTCCTGGCGCAGTGAGCGCCGACGCTGAAGTGGCGGGACTCGCGGCAGTGAGCGCTGATGCTGGTGTGCCGGTGTGCCGGTGTGCCGGGTCCCGGGTGCGTGAGCGGCGGGGCCCTTCGGTGGCCGACGGCGTGCGTAGGCCGGGACCGTCGTCCTGAGGGCAGGGACCAGTGGCACCTCCTGCCGCGGGGCGGGGTGACGAAGACTCGACGCGTCCCCCCGAAGGAGGTTCCCCATGTCC
Organism: Streptomyces sp. XY006; assembly: GCF_002237655.1. Lineage (GTDB taxonomy): Bacteria > Actinomycetota > Actinomycetes > Streptomycetales > Streptomycetaceae > Streptomyces > Streptomyces levis. Next base: position 64,412 of record NZ_NOKT01000011.1, on the reverse strand, counting down.
CGCACCGTCACCGCCGGAGTGGACGGCTCGTCGGAGAGTCTGGCCGCTGCCGACTGGGCCGCCCGTGAAGCACTGCTGCGTGATCTGCCCCTGCGTCTCGTGCACGCCTGGGAGTGGCCGCCCCTGGCCTACGCGTCCATGGCGGGGCTCGCCGTGGGCGTGCCGGAGACGGAACAGCAGCGTGCGGGGGGACGACGCGTGCTGGAGGAGACGCGGGAGCGCGTCGCCCAGCGGCATCCCGGTCTGCGGATCGACACCGGCGAGATCCCCGGGCAGCCCGTCCCGGCCCTGCTGAAAGCGGCCGGGGAAGCCGACCTGCTGGTGCTCGGCTCCCCTGGACTGAGCAGGGTCGCCGGGTACCTGGTCGGCTCGGTCGCCCTGTCCGTCCTGGCCTGGAGCGCACGTCCCGTGGTCCTCGTACGGGCCGGCGACGACGAACGGGACGAGCTCGCGGCCGGTGAGCCGGCTGCCGACGCGGCCCCTCCCGGCGACGTCGTGCTCGGCCTCGACCTGCACAAGCCCAGCGGCCCCGTCATCGAGTTCGCCTTCGACGCCGCGTCCCGTCGGGCGGCGGACCTGCGTGTCGTCCACGGCTGGACGCTGCCGCCCTACCACTACGGCGGCGCCCTCATGCCCGAGGTGAGCGCGGAGGAGGCGTCCCGGGTCCGGCACGAGCTGTGCGACGTACTGCGGCCGTGGCGGGAGAAGTTCCCCGCGGTCCAGGTGCGGGCGCAGACCACGGTCGGGGGTGCGGGCGCTCACCTGGTCGAGGCCTCGCGGGAGGCGGCGCTGGTGGTCGTGGGCCGGCAGGCCCGTCGCGGGCCGGTCGGCACCCACATCGGTCCGGTGACCCAGGCGGTACTGCATCACGCCGCGGCGCCCGTGGCGGTCGTCTCGCACGACTGACCGGGGTTGGGTGCACCTCGACGGGCCCGGGGACGGGGCTGTGACCGTGGGACATAGGATCATCCGGCCCCGCCCCGCAAGGAGTACCCGCCCGGTGACCACCGTCCTGCCCCCGTCCCACCCCGCCGCCCCCGGGCTGCTGCGCGTACAGCATCTCTCCCGGGTCGAGGACGGCGAGCGGCTGCACGGTCTGCTGTGGCGGGCGGGGGACGACTGGCGGATGATCGGCAGCGCGGTGCTCGGCGGTGGGATCGGGTCACGCGCCTGGGTCCTCAACGCGCAGGTGGCGCACGGCTACCGGCGCACCGATCCGGAGCGGCACCTCGCCGGCCTGGCCCGGGACGCCGGCGCCCGGGGGACGGGCGTGGGGCTGATGACGGCCGCCGATGTCCGGGCGTACGGCCTCTGGTGCGACGGTGGCGTGGAGGCGGTCGTCACCGCGGGGCTCGGGGTGCGGGGCTGGGCCGCCTCTCCCGCCGAGGGCACGCCCGCATCCGCGGAGCCCGGCACCGTCAACATCATCGTCGCGCTGCCCGTGGCGCTGACCGACGCGGCCCTGGTCAACGCGGTCGCCACCGCCACGGAAGCCAAGGTCCAGGCGCTGCTGGAGGCAGGCTACGACTGCTCCGGCACCCCCACCGACGCCGTGTGCGTCGCCGCGCGCACGGGCCCCGGCCGGGAGGTCCACGCCTTCACGGGCCCGCGCTCCGTGTGGGGTTCCCGCCTGGCCCGGGCCGTCCACGGAGCCGTGCTGAGCGCCGCGTCCCAGGCGCGGTGACGGTGTCCCTCCGGCCGGGACCGATGCCGGGCAGGCGGATGAGCCGGACAGCGACGCTCACCCCGCCTCGGCGCATGCCTCCGCTTCGGCCAGGTACCGCGCCACCGGGCCCAGGGTGAGCATGCCGCTGGCGGCGCCCGCGTGTTCGGCGCGGGCGTCGCGCAGGGCGGCAGCGGCGCGTGCGGCGACGCCGCGCTCGCCGAGATGGACGGCGGCCCGGGCGATCAGGCACCACAGTGCCTCCTGCATGTGGTCGCGCGGGGGCTCGGGCACGGTGTCGAGGGCGGCCCGGGCCTGCTCGTCCCGGCCCTGGGCGAGCAGCACCAGCGGGCGCGCCCAGGGCCGGTACGGGCCCCAGTCGAGGCGCGGATCGGTGGGCGCGGGCCGGTCGTGCAGCAGCCGCAGCCCCAGGAGGGCGAGCGGGAACAGCCCGCGGTGCAGCCCCGGCATGCCGGCTGACCTGAGGGCGTCCTCGGCGGCGCGATAATGGGCAGCCGCCGTGGCGGCGCTGGGCCCGCCCGGTTCGGTGCTGCCCGTGGCCGCGACCCGGGCCCGGAACCATCGGGTGAGGACCGAGACGAGCGGCGCCTCCGTGCGGGCGGCGAGCCGTTCCGCTGCCTCGGCGTGCACGGACGCGGCGTCGAGATCGCCCAGCGCCGAGGCGGACTGCAGACGCACGAGCCGGCCCAGGACGGCGAAGTTCGGCAGTTCGTGCCGGGTGGCCAGGTCGAGGATCTCGGCGCCGATTCCGTCCCGTTGCGCCGCGCCGCCGGGGCGGGCGAAGGACTGCAGGAACACCCCGTTGAGGGCGAACGCCAGCAGCGCGGGATCGGCCAGGTCCCGGGCCAGGGCCTCCGCCTGACGGGCCGCCTGCCGGGCGTGCTCGAGCTCGGTGTCCGACAGGTCGGCGCTGCGGCTCTCGACGGCGACCGTGGCCAGGAGCCGGGCGGCCAGGTCGGCGGGGCAGCCGGGGCCGAGCGCGGTGAGCGTGCGCTGGGCGGCCGCGACGACCGCGCGGGACTGCTCGGGGTCGTCGGCCCGGCTCCAGACGGCCGGCACGTCGTAGGCGCCGATGACCCGGGCGGTCAGGAAGAGGTCGCCCGTGCGCTCCGCCGCCTCGATGGCGGCGAGCCGGTCGCGCCGCGAGTGGACGAGCGCGTCGCCACCGGCCAGCGCGAGGGTGCGCGCCAGATCCACGGTGGTGCGCGGGCCGAGCCGGACCCCGGAGCCGCTCCACGACGCCGTGGGAACGGAGCCCGGTACGGCGTCGTTGAGGAGGTCGGTCTCCAGGCGCCGGAGGTCGGCACCGGGGTCGAGTCCGAGCTGGTCGACGAGCATCGCGCGGGCGCGGCGGAGGGTGGCCAGCGCGTCGGCCTGACGGCCCGCCCGGTGCAGGGCACGGGCGAGCAGCCCCCAGGCCGGCTCCCGCCAGGGGTGCTCGGCGACGTGGGCCCCCAGTTCGGAGACGAGCCCGGCCCCCTCCCCGGAGTCGAGGAGGATGCGGGCGCGCAGTTCCACCCCCTCCAGCCTCAGCTCCTCCAGGCGGGCCCGCTCGCGCTCGGCCCACGCGGAGCCGGTCACATCGGCGTAGGCGGGTCCCCGCCAGGCCCCGAGGACCGTGCCGAGATCCGTGACGGCGCCGGGGTCGCGCCGCGCGCGGGCCAGGGTGTCCTGGAAGCGGTGCACGTCCACGTCCTCACGCGGCAGCCGCAGTGCGTACCCCGGGCCCTCGGTGACCAGGACGCCCGGCGGGACCCGGGGCGGCCGGCCGGGTTCGAGGGCACGGCGCAGCGCGGCGACGAACGTACGCACCGCGCCCACGGCGCGCGGCGGCGGATCGGTCCACAGGTCGTCGACGAGGGTGCCGGTCGGGACCATCCGGCCCTCGGCGGCGACCAGCCGGGCGAGCACCTCGCGGTGCCGGGGCCCGCCCAGGCCGACCGGGCTGCCGTCGTCGTGGACCGCCCGCACGGCACCGAGCACGTCGATTCGCATGCCCCCATCCTCCGTGCCCGGGACGGGCCCCGCCCAGCCGTACTGATCGGCTGCTGATCGGCGTCGCCCAGGCTGATCCGGTCACTCCCTTCCCAGAAGGACGGCTCCCCATGACGCCCACTCTTCCCGGCTTCGACCACGTCCGCCTGCCCGGCGCGGACGGGGTGGAACTGGCCGCCGCCGTCGGCGGCAGCGGCAGCCCGGTCGTGCTGCTGCACGGCTTCCCGCAGACCCACCTGATGTGGCGGCACGTCGCCGAACGCCTCGCCGGCGAGCACACCGTCATCTGTCCCGACCTGCGCGGCTACGGCGCCAGCGACAAACCGGCGGCCACCGGTCCCGAGGTCTACGCCAAGCGCACCATGGCCGCCGACGTCGTGCAGCTGGCTGCCGCCCTGGGCCACGAGCACATCGCCCTCGTCGGGCACGACCGGGGCGCCCTGGTCGCCTTCCGGGCCGGGCTGGACCACCCGGAGACCATCACGCACCTGGGCATCCTCGACATCGTGCCGACCCTCGACATGTGGAACGTGCTGCACGGCGTCCCGGCGACGGTCGGCTACCACCTCTTCCTCATGGCGCAGCCGCCCGGCCTGCCGGAGACGATGATCGCCAACAGCGCGGACGCGTTCTTCGGCTCGTTCCTCGACGCCTGGGCCGGCGACCCGGCCGCCCTGCCGCCGGAGATCCGGTCCGCGTACCTGCGGGCGAGCGCCGCCGCCGTGCCGTCGATCGTCGCCGACTACCGGGCCTCGGCGGGCATCGACGTCACGCACGACCAGGCGGACCTGGACGCCGGGTCGCAACTGGCCATGCCCGTGACGGTCGTCCAGCAGGACTGGGGCGCGCGCCTGGGATACGACGCCGCCGGCGTGTGGCGGGCCTGGGCACCGGACCTGGACCACCGGCTGACCCGGGCCGGACACTTCATGGCCGAGGAGGCCCCGCACGAGATCACGGCGACGATCCGGGACCTGCTGGCCCGCTGAGCCGCGTCGACTTCTCCCCGGAGGGGCGCGGATGCCCCAGACCCGCGTCCCGGGCGAGTGCCGCCGCCTCGGTACGGGAGCGGGCGTGGAGTTTCGCCAGGACGTCGCTGACGCGGTTGCGGACGGTCTTCTCGGAGAGGTTCAGGCGACGGGCGATGGACGCGTTGTCCAGGCCGCGGGAGATCAGGTCGAGCGTCTCGCGTTCGCGGTCGGTCAGGTGCGGAAAGGGCAGGGCGGATCGCGCGGGGGGGCGGCGCGGCGAAGTGGGACAGGACGCGCTGGGCGATCCGGGGTCCGAAGACCGCCTCGCCGCGGGCGACACCGAGCAGGGCCCGGTGGACGTCGGTGCCGTCCGCCTCCTTGAGCAGGTAACCCCGTGCGCCGACGCGCAGGGCGGCGAAGACCGAGTCGTCGTCCTCGTCCATCGTCAGGATGAGGACGGCGACGTCCGGATGGGCCGTGGTGATCCGGGCGGTCGCCTCCAGGCCGTTGACGTTCGGCATCCGCAGGTCCATGAGGACGACCGCGGGCCGCAGCCGCGCCGCGGCGCTGACGGCTTCCGCGCCGTCGCACGCCTCGCCCACGACCGAGACATCGGGGAGATCGGCCAGGACGGTGGCCATGCCCGCCCGGAAGACGGGGTGGTCGTCGACGACGAGGACGGTGACGGGGAGGCTCACCCTTGCTCACCCGCCGGCAGTCCGGCCGGGACGAGGGCGCTCACCGTTGCTCACCCACCGGCAGTCCGGCCGGGACGAGGACGCTCACCGTTGCTCACCCGCCGGCAGGCCGGCCCGCACGACGGTGCCGCCGCCGGGTCCGGTCGTCACCTCCAGGCGGCCTCCGACCTCGGCCGCGCGTTCCTTCATGCTGCGCAGTCCCACCCCCGCCCGGTGCCGGGGCGGAATACCGCATCCGTTGTCGCGGATCGTCAGGATCAAGACGGTGTCCTCCATACGGGCGGTGAGTTCCAGGCGGCTGGCGGCACTGTGGCGAACGGCGTTGGCGACCGCCTCGCCGGCGATGGCGTACGCGGCGACCTCGACGGCGGCCGGCAGGCTGTGGCAGGCGCCGTCGACGCTGCAGTGGCAGGCCGGCGTGTCGTAACCGGCGAGCAGTTCCCGCAGGGCCCCGGGAAGTCCGAGCTGGTCGAGGACGGCGGGCCGGAGTCCCTGGACCACCGTGCGCAGATCGGTGACGGTGGTGCGGAGCCTGTCCCGGAGCGTCCTGACGCAGCGGGCGAGTTCGGGATCGTCGACGCGCCGGGCGAGGGTGTCGAGCTGGTGGGCCGTACCGGCCAGTGAGGGGCCGATGCCGTCATGGAGGTCGGCGCGCAGCCGTCGGCGCTCCTCCTCGCGCACGGACAGGATGCGGGCCCGGCTGCGGGCGATGTCCTCGACCAGAGCGGCGGCGTAGGCGAGGGTTCCGGCGCGGTCCGCGACCTCTTCGACGGCGGCCTGCTCCTTCGCCGTCCATGGGTCGTTGACACCGCGCCGCCCCACGTGCAGCACACCGAGCTCGCGACCCAGGGCCCGGCAGGGGAAGGCCCGCCGGGCCGCGCCTGCCGCGGGGCTCCCGGAGACCGCCGCCACGGCGGTGCCCTCGAAGGCGACGTAGGGCAGACGCAGGGCGTGCCGCAGCGCGTCGACGAGGTGCTGCAGCGCCTCGGCCGGTTCTCCGGCCGGGGCGACCCGGCGTCCGACCTGCGCGACCACGGCGTACGGGTCGTGGCGATGCCCGAACAGTGTGCGGTCCACGGCTGCCTGGACCGCCCCGCGGCCGTTGGCGGCGAGCAGCGCGGTGCAGGCGATCAGGCACGTCCCCGCCAGTGACCCGGGCGCGATCAGGTCCGCGCCGGCGACGACCGCCGCGTACACGCCCAGGACGACAGCGCTGAGGACGGTGAGGACGATGGCGCGGCCGAGGACCAGCTCCACGTCGAACAGCCTGTGCCGCAGCATGGCGACCGCGACGCTCGCCGGCGGGCCGAGCAGCCCCACCAGCATGACGAGATCGCCGATCGGGGCCGGCTGCTCGGCGTCGTCCAACAGGAAGGAGAGGAAGGAGACCGCCATCAGCAGCCCGCCCAGCATCAGCCACTGCAGCTGCGCCCGCTCGACACCGGTGGCGGCGCGCGTCCGCAGGACGAGGAACACGGCAGCCGCGCAGGAGCCGCCGAGCATGGTCGTCACGGCACACATGAACATCACCGTGTGCAGCCACTCCCAGCCGGCGATCCCGAGAGGATTCGGGACCTGCTGGACGGGATCGGTGCCGCTGGGCCGCAGCATGGCGGCCAGCGTGCCGATCGACGCGATCGCGACGACGGCCGAGGCGCACACCCGGCGGGGCGTCGTCCCGGCACGGCCGTGCGGGAAGAGCAGCGGCACCAAGGGCGTCGCGAACCAGTAGCCGACGAAGCCCCAGCAGCCGATCCAGGCGCCCACCTCCCACCCGGGGAGGGGGCGTTCGGCGACGAGACGGCTGTAGCCGGCGTAGTAGGCCAGCAGGTGGTACGGCCCGATCATCGCGGGCAGCAGCATCAGCCAGCACACGGGATTGCGCGGGCGGCCCCGGGCGATGACGGCTCCCACCAGCGGCCAGACCGTGCCGAGGACGAGGTCGGACCAGTACAGGGGCGTCACGGCGACGCGCTCGGCCATCCAGTGGTGCACCGGCACCGTCGCCACGCAGCCCGCCGTGCCCAGGCCCGCGAGGGCGTACGCGGTGTGACGTAATGCCCGATCCCCCCGACTCACCCCCACATCGTCCCGTATCGCGGGCTCTTTCCGGATGTGATCCCGGGAAATCCGTCCCGGCGACACAGGACCCGGGTCCCTGGGCCGCGGGACACGTCCGGCACGACATTCGGATCCGAAACGACCGGCACACACAGGGAGTTGACGCGTATGGCCACCATGGATCCGGCAGCCCGTCACGAGGGCGTCGTGGAAGCGGAGCGCGAAGGAAAGGCGAGGGCGACCTGGCCCTGGTACGGCGTCGCGGCGGGCCTGTTCGGGACAGTGGCCACGGTCCTGGCGGACGTCCGCGCCGGCACGGAAGAGCAGAGGAACGTCGACGGGTCGATCCTCGCCGACGTCAGCCGACCCGTGGCCCATCTGGGTCTGGTCGCGGGCTTCCTGACGGTCGTGCTGCTTCTCGTGCTCGCCGCGGCGTGGCGGCGGCAGGTCGAGCCGCGCGTCCCCGGCAGCACCGCCGCCTACGTGGTCAGCGGCGCCCTGACGGCGTCGGCCGCCGGCCTCACCTACGGCTACGGCTGGAAAGGCGCCCTGGCGATCTACCTGCCGGGGGGAATGGACGAGCAGTCCTTCCGTGAGGACGGTCTGTTCGTCTACTTCATGCTCAACGACTTCGGCGGGTACATCGGCTGGCTCGGCGTCGTGGTGGCGGCCGGGGCCGTGGCCTGGATGGCGCTGCGCGAACGCACGATCTCGCGGTGGATCGGCTGGTTCAGCCTCCTGCCCGTACTGGCGGTCGTACTGTTCGCGGGCCTGACCGGCCTCCCCGGCTTCCAGGGCGTCGTCGGACCGGTATGGCTGCTGGTCACGTCCCTCGGCCTGACGTGGGGACGCAGCACGATCGTCCGCTGACCGGTGTGCTCACCGGTGGTGCAGGGTCTCCAGCGCCGCCGCCAGGACGTGGGGGGCGTGGTGGGCCCTGCGGACCGCCGGTGGCCGTTCGGCGAGTCCGAGGAGTTCGGTCACCGCGGTCCGGGCCGTGCGTACCGCATACTCGACGGTGGACGTCACCTCGTCGGGCACCTCGGCGAACCGGCCGATGAAGGCGAGGTTCACCGACCCCTCGGGTACGACCTCGGGCCGGTCGTCGCGGCGGCGGGCCAGGAACGGGCTGGTGGCGTACGGCATCAGGCGGGGCACGACGGTGGATGTCTCCCGTGTGCGGGCCGCCGTCGACGCGTCGAGGGGCAGGTGGTGCAGGACCTCGTCGAGGATCTCCCGGCCGGAGCACATCGTCATCGGCTTCGGCGTGTGGTCGCCCGCGCGGCCGGGACGCAGGGCGTAGCCCCACCAGAGCGTGCCGCCTTCACGCCGGGGACCGGTGACGAGAGTGAGGAGCCAGGGGGAGCCGGTGAGGGTCAGCGTGGCGCCCTCGCCGTTCCCGTGGCCGCCGCACCGTTCCAGGGCCTTGAGGAACGCGGGGTCCTCGGTGGTGACCGTGAACGACTCGGCGCGGGACTCCTTGACGTGCATGTCGAAGACGGCCGGGTCGCCGAAGTCGTCCCGGCCGCGTGCCAGGCGGTGCCAGAGCAGCCACGCGTCGGAGCGGTGCGGACGAGACGGTGGCGGGGCGGTGTGCGAACCGATGCCGCAGGCGTCGGCCGTGGACCCGTTGGTGACCAGGACCAGGTCGTCGCCGGCCACCTCGATCCGCTCGTCCCGGCCGTGCCGTGACAGGTCGATCCGCTCGACCCGGGTCCCGCGGCCCGGAGCCAGACCGAGGTCGGTGACGTGACACCCGGTGTGGAAGGTCACGCCGCGTGCACGCAGCCAGGCGGCCAGGGGGAGCACGAGGGACTCGTGCAGCCGGGGACCGGCGTGCGGGGCGGCGGGCCGGGACGACAGCCCGGGGAGGAGGTGGAGGAAGCGCCTGAGAGAGCGGTGGAACTCGACGGCGCTGTGCCAGGGCTGGAACGCGAACGCCGTGCACCACAGGAACCAGAAGCGCGTGGTGAAGAAGTGCTCCCCGAAACAGTCGCTGACGCGCTTGCCGTCCAGATGCCGCTCCGGGGTGGCCAGACAGCGGACCAGCTCCAGCCGGTCCCGCTCGGAGAACCCCATCGAACGGGTACCGATGACCGTACCGTCGGCGTCGACCAGGCGCGCCACCCCGCCCGTGGCGGGTTCCGGCCGCCCGGCGAGCCACTCCCGCGCCACCGGCACCGCCGGATCGTCGAGCGTGGGGATGCCCGCGAACAGGTCGTGCGCGCACGGGCTTTCGTCCTCGGACAGCCACCCGCCGCACAGGGCCCAGCCGGCGTCCGCCGAGCCGTCCGCCCCGGTCTCGCCGCCGCTCGGCCGCCGCTCCTCGAAGAGGTGGATGTCCCCTCCGTCGAAACCGCCGTCACGGATCAGGAACGCGGCCGCGGCGAGCGCCGCGACACCACCGCCCACGAGATACGCCTTCGCCATCGCGCAACTCCTCGTCGTCGCCCGGGGATCGGGGGCGTCCGGCGGGTTCAGGCCGCCGCGCCGGGCAGCCACAGGTCGGGGCCGAAGACCTCGTAGCGGATGCGCCGGGCCGGAACCCCGGCGCGCAGCAACCGGGTCCGCACCTCCCGCATGAAGGGCAGCGGACCGCAGAGGAACACCGTCGCGTCCTCGGGCGGTTCGATGCCGTCGAGCCGCATCAGGCCCTCGCGGGCGTCGGGTTCCTCCGGACCCGGGCGCTCGTACCAGAAGACCGAGTGGCCGCCCGGCAGTTGCGCGACCAGCTCGCGGGTCTCCGCGCGCAGGGCGTGTTCGGCGGGGGAGCGGTCGGCGTGCAGGACCAGCACCGGGCGGGTCGAGCCGAGGGCGGCGAGATGGGCCAGGATGCCGGTCATGGGGGTGCCGCCGATGCCCGCCGAGACCAGTAAGACCGGAGCGGTCGCGTCGGCCGGGTCGTCGAGGAAGACGTCCCCGAAGGGCGCGGACAGGGTCAGCTCGTCGCCCTCGTGGACCTGGTCGTGCAGGAGCGCGGAGACCTCGCCGTCCGGGGCGCCCGCCGAGCCGCCGACCCGCTTGACGGTGATGCGCCGGGACTGCCCGCCGGGGTCGCAGGACAGGCTGTACTGGCGTACCTGGTGGACCCCGTCGGCCATCCGGACCCGCACGCTCACGTACTGGCCGGCGCGTGCCCGCGGCGCCGGCCGCCCGTCGGCCGGGCGCAGCACGAAAGACACCACGTCCGGGGTCTCGGTGCGCCGCCCGACGACCGTCCACCGCCGCCAGATCCGGCCGGGTTCGACGCCCGCCTCCTGGTACAGGCGGGCCTCACGGCCGATCAGCGCGCCGGCCATCAGCCAGTACACCTCGTCCCAGGCGGCCGCCACCTCCGGGGTGACCGCGTCGCCCAGCACCTCGGCTATCGCGCCGAACAGGTACTTGTGCACGAGCGTGTACTGGTCGTCGGTGACCCCGACCGCGGCGTGCTTGTGCGCGATCCGGTCCAGCAGCGTGTCCGGGCGGGTCTCCGGATCGGCGAGCAGGGCGGTGGCGAATCCGGCGATCGAACCGGCCAGGGCCCGGCGCTGCGCCCCGCTGGCCTGGTTGCCGCGGTTGAACATCCCGTCGAGCAGCTCCGGACGGTCACGGAACATCGCACCGTAGAAGCGTGCGGTGATCTCGTCGAGCGCGCCGGCCACGGCGGGCAGGGTGGCCCGGACCACGGCGGCGGATTCTGCGGACAGCATGGAGCCTCCCGGCAGGGGTGGTGGGGAAGGGCGCCGCATCGCGTCGGGCGGCACCCTCTGTGTAGCAGCCGCACCACCCCGTTTCGCCGCCGTTCTGCCGCCGGGGGCGAAGAAGGGCCGAACGGCCCCCCGATCCGGGCACATCGGCCCTCCGGAGCCGTTCCGCCGCAGGGCCGCACGGTCCCGGAGCGGGGACGTGCGGCCTCTCGCCGTGCCGTTCGCGCGCCGTCACGCTGAAGGCGGAAACCCGATCCAGGAGGTGGACAGCATGTCCCGCACCGTCACCGTGGGCCTCGACGGCTCGCCCGAAAGCCGCGCCGCAGCCGAGTGGGCGGCCCGCGAGGCGGCCCTGCGCGGCCTGCCGCTGCGGCTGGTGCACGTCTGGGACCCCGTCCCGGAACCCATGGCGCAGGCCCCGCTGCTGGGCGCCGAGACGCAGCAGCACTGGAGCGAGCGCATCCCGCGCGAGGCGGCCGAGGGACTGCGTCTGCGCCACCCCGGCGTGGCGGTGGAGATGGAGCAGATCCACGGCCGGCCGGTGGAGACGCTGACCGAGGCGGCCGGCAGCGCCGAACTGCTGGTCCTCGGCTCGCGCGGGCTGAGCGGGCTCGGCGGATTCCTGGTCGGCTCCGTCGGCATGGCCGTGATCGCGCACACCGACACCCCCGTCGTCCTCGTCCGGGCCGGGGAGCAGGCCGCCGACGAGCACGAGGACGACCCGGCGGGCATCCCGTCCGCCGCCACCGCGTACCGGCCGGTGGTGCTCGGACTCGACACCGGCCGCCCCCACGAGGCGCTGATCGCGTTCGCCTTCGAGGAGGCCGCCCGCCGCGGCACCGCGCTCAGGGCCGTCCACGGCTGGAGCCTGCCGCCGTACTACGCCTACGGCCTGCCCGCGGACCTGGAGTTCCACGCCGAACTGGGCCGCGCGGAGGCCGCCGCCCTGGCCGAGGTGCTGCGCCCGTGGCGGGAGAAGTACCCGGACGTGGAGGTCGTCGAGGAGTCCCGCGCCGGCAGCCCCGCCCGGCAGGTCGTCGACGCCTCCCGCGCGGCGTCCCTGGTGGTCGTCGGCCGCCGCATCCGCCGCAGCCCCTTCGGCGCCCACATCGGTTCCGTCACGCACGCGGTACTGCACCACGCCGTGGCACCCGTCGCGGTCGTCCCACACGACTGAACGCCTCGGGGTGCGTCGGTTCAGAGGCTCGCCGCGTGGTCGGGGACGTAGGTCTGCAGATCGCGCGGCGGGCGCTCGTAGCCGGTCGACTCGGGCCGCTCCGGCAGCTCCAGCACCGGCGGCGGCACGTCGTGGTACGGCACCGAGCCCAGCAGGTGGGCGATCATGTTCAGTCTCGCCCGGCGCTTGTCGTCGCTCTCCACGACGTACCACGGCGCCTCGGAGATGTCGGTGTGCACCATCATCTCGTCCTTCGCCCGGGAGTACGCCTCCCAGTGCGTGAGCGACTCCAGGTCCATCGGGGACAGCTTCCAGCGCCTGAGGGGATCCTCCAGACGCCGCCGGAAACGCTCCTGCTGCTCGCCGTCGCTCACCGAGAACCAGTACTTGCGCAGCAGGATCCCGTCCTCCACCAGCATCCGCTCGAAGATCGGGCACTGGCGCAGGAAGAGCTGGTACTCCTCCTTCGTGCAGAAGCCCATCACGTGCTCGACACCGGCCCGGTTGTACCAGGACCGGTCGAACAGCACGATCTCCCCGCCGGCCGGCAGCTGCTCCACGTACCGCTGGAAGTACCACTGGGTCCGCTCGCGCTCGGTCGGCTTGGGCAGCGCCGCGATGCGCGCGACCCGCGGGTTGAGGTGCTCGGTGACCCGCTTGATGGTGCCGCCCTTGCCGGCCGCGTCCCGGCCCTCGAAGACCACGACCAGCCGGGCGCCCTCCGCGCGCACCCACTCCTGGAGCTTGACCAACTCCGTCTGCAGCCGCAGCAGCTCCTGCTCGTACACCGCGCGCGGCACCTTCGCCGCCTTCTTGCCAGCCATGCGCCCCTCCGAGCCCGGTCCACGCCGATGACCTCAACGTAACCGCTCGTGCCGCGCCCGGGGCAGCCCAGGCTCCGGCGTCCGGGCGCAGACCTTCGGCGGCACCCCGGGCCGATCGGCCCTCGAGTCGACCCCGACAGCCCCTGGGACCGCCTCGCCGTCCGCCGGATGCTCGACGTGAGAAGAGTTTGGGAGGAGAGCCCCGCGATGACGCGCGACGTGACCGACCGGCCCCCCGTCCACGCCCTGCTCGCGGACGGCACCACCGTGTGCATCCGTCCCGTGCTGCCGGGCGACCACGACCGGGTGGAGGGCCTGTACGCGAGGATGTCCCCGGAGAACCTGCGCAGGAGGTTCTTCTCCGTGAGCCCCCGGTCCGCGCGGTCGGCCGCCGACCGGGCCTGCGCCCCGGCCCGCCCCGGTTACCGGGCGCTGCTCGCCGAGACCCAGGGCCACGTCATCGGAGTCGCCGAGTACGACACCGGGAACGAGAAGAAGGCCGCCGCCGGGGACGGGCAGGAGAACACCGCCGAGGTCTCCGTCGCCGTAGCCGACGGACTGCACCACCGCGGGGTCGGCACCCTGCTCGTCGAACACCTCGTCTCCGCGGCCCGCGGGGACGGCATCACGGCCTTCACGGCCGACGCGCTCAGTGAGAACCACGAGGTGCTCCGGCTCTTCGCCGACCTCGGCCTGCCCACCCGCCGCCGCTTCGAGGGCCCGGAGGTGCGCTGCACCATCGCCCTCGACCAGAGCGACAGCTACCTCACGGCCGTCGAGGAACGCGGCCGGCGCGCCGACGTCGCCAGCCTGACGCCGCTGCTGCGTCCCGAGGCCGTCGCCGTCGTAGGAGCCGGCCGTTCCCCCGGCTCGGTGGGGCGGGCGATCCTGCACCGGATCCGGGCGGGCGGCTACACCGGACGCCTGTTCGCCGTGCACCCGGCCGCGCACGCGATCCTCGGCGTGCCGTCCCACACCTCGGTCGATGCCCTCCCCACGACCCCCGACCTCGCCGTGCTGGCCGTGCCCGCCGCAGCGGTCCCGGACGCCGCCGAGGAGTGCGGCAAGGCGGGGGTACGCGCCCTGCTCGTCGTCACCTCGGGCCTCGACGCCGACCAGGCGCACGCCCTGCTGGCCGCCTGCCGCGCGCACGGCATGCGGCTCGTCGGACCCGACTGCCTCGGCCTCGCCCACACCGCCCCCGAGCTCCGGCTCGACGCCACCTTCGCCGCAGGGCGTCCCCGCCCCGGCACCGCGGGCGTCGCCGTGCAGTCCGGCGGCGTCGGCATCGCCCTGCTCGACGGGCTGTCCCGGCTCGGCATCGGCGTGTCCTCCTTCGCCTCCCTCGGCGACAAGCACGACGTCAGCGGCAACGACATGCTCCAGTGGTGGGAGAGCGACGGCCGCACCGACCTCGCCCTGCTGCACCTGGAGTCCTTCGGCAACCCGCGTGCCTTCTCCCGCACGGCCCGCCGGGTGACCCGCCGCATGCCGGTGCTCACCGTCGACGCCGGGCGCACCGACGCGGGCCGGCGCGCCGCCGCCTCGCACACCGCGGCCGCCGCCACCCCGACGATGACCCGCGGCGCGCTGTTCACGCAGGCCGGCATCACCGCGACCCACTCGGTCGGAGAGCTGCTGGAGACCGCCGCGCTGCTGCACGCGCAGCCGCTGCCCGCGGGCCGCCGCGTCGCCATCGTCACCAACGCGGGCGGCGCGGGCGTCCTGGCCGCCGACGCCTGCGCCGAAGCGGGACTGACCCTGCCGCCCTTCCCACCGGAGCTGGTCGCCGACCTGCTCGCCGTGCTGCCCGGGGGCGCGGCCGCCGGCAACCCGGTCGACACCACCGCCACCGTCTCGGAAGGACAGCTCGCGGACTGCCTGGACAGGATCGCGCGGTACGGCGGCGTCGACGCCGTCCTCGTGGTCCTGGTCCCCACAGCGGTCGCCGCGGCGACCGGCGACGACCTCGTACGGGCTCTCACCCACCCCTCCCGCGGCCGGACGGCCGGCAGGCCCATGGCCGTGGTGCGCCTCGAACAGGGCCTGCCCGTGCGGCTGTTGCCCGCCGCCGAAGGCGCCGCCGTCCCCTCGTACGCCGAACCCCAGGCGGCGGCACGGGCGCTGGCCCACGCCGTACGCCGCGCCGCCTGGCTCGCGCGGCCCGCCGGAACCGTGCCCGCGCTCGACGACATCGAGACGCAGCGCGCCCACCGGGTCGTCGCCGGCCACCTCGCCGCTCACCCCGACGGCGGCTGGCTCGACCCGCGCACCTGCGCCGACCTGCTGGCCTGCTACAGCATCCCGCAACTGCCCTGGGCCTGGGCCGAGACCGAGGACGACGCCGTCCTGGCCGCCGACCGGCTGCGCGGCATGGACGGCCGGGTGGTCATGAAGGCCCACTGGCCCGGCCAGGTGCACAAGAGCCGGCAGGGCGCGGTCCACCTCGACCTGCGCGGCGACACCGAGATCCGACGCGCCTTCCGCGACCTGCACGACCGCTTCGCCGGGCTGATGACCGGTGTCGTGCTGCAGCCGCTCGCCGCCCGCGGCACCGAACTCCTCGCGGGCGTCGCCCAGGACCGGATCTTCGGCCCGCTCGTGCTGTTCGGGCTCGGCGGAACCGCCACGGAGGTGCTGGCCGACCACGCGGCCCGGCTGGCCCCGCTCACCGACCACGACGTGCACGACCTGATCACGGCACCGCGCTGCGCCCCGCTCCTGTTCGGTGCCGACGGCAGCGGCCCCGTCGACCTGGAAGGACTGGAGCAGCTGCTGCTCCGGCTGTCGCGGATGGCGTCCGACCTGCCGCAGCTCGCCGAGGCCGACTTCGACCCCGTACTCGCGACACCGGGCGGCGTCAGCGTGCTGGACGCGCGGATCCGCCTGATGCCGTCCCGGCCCCACGACCCCTATCTGCGCCGGCTCCGCTGACCAGGAGCGGGAGCGAACGAGAGGAGGCGGACCTCATGCCCGGACGTGTGCTGGTCGCCTACGGAACGACGAACGGATCGACCGCGCAGATCGCCGAGGCCATCGCCGAGGTCCTGCGCGAGGACGGGGCGGCGGCCGAGGCCCTCCCGGCCCCGTCGGTGGAGAGCGTGGCGCCGTACGACGCCGTGGTGGTCGGGGGCGGACTGTACGCCGGGCGCTGGCACAAGGACGCCCGCCGCTTCGTCCGCCGCCACCGCCGCGCCCTGGCCGAACGCCCGCTGTGGCTGTTCAGCAGCGGCCCGCTGGACCCCTCCGCCTCGGAGCGGGACATCCCGCCCGTGCCCGGAGTGAGGAAGACCATGGTGCGCCTCGACGCCAGGGAGCACGTCACCTTCGGCGGCCGCCTGGAGGAGGGCGCGAAGGGGTGGGTCGCGAGGATGATCGTCCGCTCCGGCAAGGGCGGGGACTTCCGCGACTTCACGGCGATCGAGGCATGGGCGGCGCGGATCGCCGCGGAGCTGGCGACGGCCGCACCCGGAAGGAGCTGAACCCTGGAGGCGGTTGATCCCGCGGACCTGCCGGGCGAGGGGGTGCCGTCAAGTCCCGGCGCGGAGAGGGCCGTTCGGCCCGGTGCCCGGGCCGTGCAGCCCCTCCGGCGGCCGTGCGCCCCGCGAGACAGTGAAGGCGCACCGGAGGAAGCGCCCATCCGGCAGCACGTCGAAGCCCTCGAAAGGGATGAACCGCCATGACAGTTCACGACCACCCGCACCGGCACCCCGCACTCCGGCTCCCCTCCCCGCGCCGCACCGGGACGGCACCCGCGACCGCCGAGCCGACGACCCCGGCGACGACCGCGACCGGGGCGTACGTGTCCGCCGGGCTCCGGCTCCTCATGGGGTTCGTGTTCCTGTGGGCGTTCCTGGACAAGACGTTCGGCCTCGGCTACGCCACCCCGTCCGGCAAGGGCTGGACCGACGGCGGCTCGCCGACCCGGGGCTTCCTCGGCGCAGTCGCCGTCGGGCCCCTGGAGGCCGCCTTCCACGACTGGGCCGGGGCTCCCTGGGCCGACTGGCTGTTCATGCTCGGACTGCTCGGCATCGGCGTGGCCCTGACCCTGGGCATCGGCCTGCGGCCGGCCGCCTTCGCCGGCACCGTGATGATGGCGCTGATGTGGATCGCCGAGTGGCCACCCGCCCGGCACCTGTCCGACGGGACGCCGAGCATGTCGACCAACCCGTTCGCCGACTACCACCTCGTCTACGCCGTCGTCCTGATCGCGCTCGCGGCGGTGGGCGCAGGCGCCACCTGGGGGCTGGGCAGGGCCTGGGCACGGCTGCCCTTCGTCGGCCGCAACCGCTGGCTGCTCTGAGGTCCCGGCGGCCCGGACGTCCGCAGTCCGCCCCGGGGCCGGTGGGACGCGCCGCGAACGGGTACCCGGGCCATGCGGGGCGTGGAGGAATCGGGGCCGGTCGGCCCTGGCCCTCCGGCCCCGGATCGCGCAAGATCTGCGGTAGGAGGGACCGGAAGCCGCCCGGGGGGCGGGAGCCGGTGCAGGATGCGGACAACGCGGAACGAGGAGCATGTGATGGCGGACGGCGAGAAGCCCGGCCCCGACCACCCGATCCGGGTCTTCCTGCTGGACGACCACGAGGTGGTACGGCGCGGGGTGCACGACCTGCTCAACGACGAACCGGACATCACCGTCGTCGGCGAGGCCGCCAATGCCGAGCAGGCCCTCGTGCGGGTGCCGGCCCTGCGCCCGCACGTCGCGGTGCTCGACGTGCGGCTGCCCGACGGCGACGGTGTGTCCGTGTGCCGGGAACTGCGGTCCCGGATGCCGGACCTGGCCTGTCTGATGCTGACCTCCTTCGACGACGAGGAGGCCCTGCTGGACTCGATCATGGCCGGTGCGTCGGGGTACGTGCTCAAGCAGATCCAGGGCTCGGACCTGGTCTCCGCGGTCCGTACGGTGGCCGCCGGGCAGTCCCTGCTCGACCCGAGTGCCACGGCCAGGCTCATGGCCCGGCTGCGCCAGACGCAGGAGCCGGAGCCGGAGCCCGACGCGCTGCCCGGCCTGACCGACCGGGAGCGGGAGATCCTGGCCCTCATCGGGGAGGGCCTCACCAACCGGCAGATCGGCCAGCGGCTCTACCTCGCCGAGAAGACGGTGAAGAACCACATCTCCCGGCTGCTGGCCAAGCTCGGGGTCGAGCGCCGCATCCAGGCCGCGGTCATCGCCACCCAGGCCCGGGACCGGCTGGAGCAGGAAGGCCGCTGACCGGCCCCGGGCATCCAGGCCCGGTGAGGGCCCTGCCGACGTACCGGCGCGCACGGGCCGTGCGCGTGCGCCGGCAGGCCGCGCGAGCGCCGGGCTCGCGCCGTCTACCGGTAGCGGATGTGCAGGTGGTTGTCGTGGTTGGGGTAACTCGACGTCAGGCCTTCCGAGATGAGCTGCGGGTCGTTGAAGTAGATCAGCTCGACGTGGCCGGGGGCCTTCGCGCGGATCTCCTGGACGAGGCGGCGGGTGGCCGCGCGGTCGTACGTCGCCGACTGCCAGGTGATGCGGCCCGCGGTGCACTGCGCCGAGTCGGTGCGGACGGGCCACACGTCGATGTCCAGGCCGACCTCGTGGCTGGCGTGGCCGGGGATGTCCCCGCCGTGCTCGAAGCCCGCGTCCCCGACCGGCAGGGGACCGTTCCCGGTGCCCGCGAAGGCGGCCGCGGCCGCTTCGAGCTGGCCGACGGCGCCCGCTGTCGCCCAGTGCGCATTCGCGTTGCCGTCGGGGCTCTGCGCGCACATCGTGCCCGGGCCGAAGTCGATCTTCTCGTAGTGCCACAGCAGGTTCTTCCAGGTGGCCGGTCCGACGACGCCGTCCGCGCCGAGCCCGGCGTGTGACTGGAAGGCGCGGACCGCCGTCTGCGTGGCGGGACCGAACGCCCCGTCCGCCGAGAGCCCGGCCGACCGCTTGGCGTCGAGCAGCGTCTGGACGGCCCGCACCGCGGGCCCGCTGTCGCCCTGCCGTACGGTGACGGCGAGCGCGTCCCAGGTGGCGGGGCCGACGATGCCGTCGGCGGTGAGCCCCTCGGCCTGCTGGAACGCGACGACGGCGCTGTGGGTGCCGGAGCCGAAGACGCCGTCCACGGTCACCGGGCGGCCGTGCGCGGCCAGCAGGTGCTGCAGGGCGAGGACGTCGGAGCCCCGGTTGCCGTTGCTCGTGAGGGGGAACGCGGCCTGTGGGAAGGCCTGCGCGGGCAGGCCCGCCCCGAGGAGGAGGGCGGCCACCGCCGCGAACAGCGCGATGACACGGCCGAGTTGTCTCATGATGCCTCTCTCACCTTCCTGACTGGAGGGCGCCCCAGGTGGCGGAGCCGACGACGCCGTCGTTCACCAGCCCGCGGGTGGACTGGTAGTCGCGCACGGCCTGTGTGGTGCCCGGGCCGAAGACGCCGTCGATGCTCACCGTCCGGGCGAGCGCGGCGGTCAGCGCGCGTTGCAGACGGGTGACGGTCTCGCCCGTCGCGCCTTCCCGGAGGGTCGGCGCGGTCCCGTGCGACAGCAGCGCGGTCCAGGTCCTGGCGCCGATGACACCGTCCGACGCGAGCCCCACGCCGGACTGGAAGTTCCCGGCGGCGGTGGCGGTGCCCGGGCCGAAGATCCCGTCCGGGGCACCCGGGTCGTGACCGGCGGCCCGCAGCAGGCACTGGGCCGCCGTGACCAGGGGGCCGGTCGACCCGCTCCGGATGGTGCCGTAGGCGGTGAAGTCGAGGTTCACCGCGCCGCAGCCGGGCTGCGGGGCGGGGCCGGTGCCCACGTCGAGGTAGTCGCGGTCGATGGTGATCGTGTGACCGCCGTAGGACTCGGTGACCTCGCCCGCGTACTGGTGGATGCGCTGGTGGCCGGACCAGTGGGTGGACGGCACGTACGGACCGGTGGCGGTGTCGGCGGCGCCGTTCCACCAGGCGTAGAAGATGTGGTCGACCCGGGTGTAGGCGCTGTTGTCGTACTCCTCGGCCGCGTCCCTGATGCCGGAGGCGGCACTGGAGTAGAACCCGGACAGGTAACCGCCGCTGTGCAGCCGCTCGGTCCAGCCGGACAGGTACGACAGGACGGCGGCCTTGCAGGAGGCGGTCGAGGTGTACGCCTCGATGTCGCTGTAGAGCGCGCTGCCCGCCGGGATGCCGAGGTTCGCCGCCGCGGTGAGGGCGTCGGATGCCGCCGCGACGCCCTGCGACCTGGCCGTGGCCGGGTCGGCGGACATCCGCAACGAGTAGCCGGTGCACGGCGCTTGGCGGCCGACGTCGATGGGGATCAGGTGCCAGCCCTTGCCGGTCTGCTCGGCCACCCAGGTCGCGGTCAGGTTCGGCTGGGCACAGCCCCGGAACGAACCGCTGATGTAGACCCCGACCGCGCGGTACGGCGAGCCGGACCGCCAGGCGTCCATGGCGGCTTGCGAGGGCGCGGTGCAGGCGTCGAAGCCCTTGCCGAGGTAGGTGCCCGGTTGCGGCCCGGCCGCGACCGGGGCGACCGGCGCCGTGTGCTGTCCGGTGTGGGGGAGTTCGGTCCGCGGGAGTTCGGTGCGGGGGAGTTCGGTGTGGGGGAGCGCGGTGCGCGGGAGCTCGGTGTGCCGGGCGTCCGGCGTCAGTTCGGCCGAGGCGAGAACGTCACGGACGAGGCTCTCGGTCCCCGGCGTGTGGGCGGCGGTGACGAGGACCCCGGCGTCCTCGACCGCCACCCGGAGGGAGCCGTCGCGGGACGCCCCGGGCGCAGCGGTGGCCTTCCCGCGCGGCGCCCGCGCGATCGCTCCCGTCGCCCGGCCGGCGGAGCGAGCCGTGATCGGCTCGACGACGAGGCCCGCCGTACGGCCGACGACCCGGGCCGGGCAGTCGTTCCCGTCGCCCGGCTCGCCCAGGTACACGGCGGGCGTGTCGAAGCGCGGACAGGCACGCGGATGCTCGGCCAGATCGACCACCCGCCAGTCGGCGGGCACCTGGAGGCGGTAGCCGTGGTAGGCGACGGTCCGGCGGTCCCCGGGCGCGGAATCCGCCGCCGCGGGCCCGGGTACGGCCAGGGCGCCCATGCCTGCGAGCAGTGCCAGCAGGGCCGTTCCGGCGCGGGCGCGCCGGAGGGGACGGGACGACATCGGAGCACTCCTCGTCGGTGTGGGGAGAGCGAGGCAGGGCGGCGGTGCGGGGGAGCCGTCGGTCAGATGCCGCAGGTGGGTGCGGACCAGGAGCGGCTGGTGCGCCCGTCGACGTGGGTGTGGTCGTCGTGGCCGGGGTAGCCCGGGCCGAAGATCCCGCCGAAGCCGTGCGTGCGGGCCTGCTGCGCGAGCCGGCAGAGCGTCGGATTGCCGACCAGGTCGGCGGCGTCCCCGTACAGGTGGCGGCTGTTGGAGGCGCCGCCCACCGCGCTGTTGCAGGAGTACGAGCGGAATCCGCTGGTCACCACGAGCGGGGTGTCACCCAACGCGCGCCGCATGGCCTCCAGCTTCCACATGGTGCGCAGGGCGTTGGACTTGGCCGTCGCCGCGCTGACCGCACCGCCGGACCAGGTGGAGTTGCACTTGTTCAGCTCGGCGTAGGTGAAGTGGATCGGCGTGCAGTCCGGGTCCTGCAGCGCGTAGATCTTGCTGAACGTCGAGGGACCGGCGACACCGTCCGCGGCGAGCCCGTACGCCTGCTGGAACTTGGCGACGGCGGCCTTGGTCCGCGCGCCGAACTGCCCGTCGAAGGAGAGGATCTCGCCGGAGGTGACGTGTCCGGCCACCCGGATCTGCAACTCCGTCACGTCGGAGCCGGACGTGCCCTCGGACAGGGTGCGGTTCCACGTGTAGCACTCGTCGGCCTGGGCCGGGCCGGCCGTGGCCAGCACACCACCCGTAGCGGCAGCCATGGCCATGACAACCGACAGGAGTACTCGGACCGTACGTCGCAGCATTGCGCCTCCGCCTCAATTCCGGTTCCCCGCAAGGGGATCGAGCCGAGTGTGGCGCCGTGACGGCGACGCTGTCCACACCGTCACCATGTGCCACAGGCCCAGACCTGTGGCACATCACGGCGAAGCCGCATGGGCGCTCGGGTCAGGGCGCCCGGCCGGTGGCCTGCCCTCAAGGGGCCCGGACGGCCTGACCCGTGTGAGCGAGTCCCTTCAAGTCATCCGGCGGACCGGTGGCTTGGTGCAAAGGGCGAGGACGGGGCGCATCGCTCCCTCCCCAAACATCTCCTTTCCGACGGTTGGATGGGTTCGGGAAGCGTCCGCGCTGTTTGTCCGCCCTGCCGGGCCGACCAGCCTTACTCGTGACGGACATCAACCGATGACCGGCCGGTGAAAGGACGACGATGAGCACTGCCCAGGCGGCAGCCGCAGACGGTGAGCACTCCGACCCTCCGATCCACACGGTCGCGGGGACCGGGGTCGCCGGGTTCAAGGGAGACGACGAGCCGGCTGTGGCCGCACAGTTGAACCGCCCGTACGGGGTCGCGGTGGACAGCGCGGGAACCCTGTACTTCTCCGACTACAACAACCACCGGGTCCGCAGGATCACGACGGACGGGAAGATCAGCACGGTCGCCGGTACGGGTGCCGCGGGCTTCTCGGGGGACAACGGCCCGGCCGTCTCCGCCCAGTTGAACTGCCCGCGTGACGTGGCGGTGGACAGCGCGGGCGCCGTCTACGTGGTGGACGCCAACAACCACCGGATCCGGAGGATCGCGCCGGACGGGAAGATCAGCACGGTCGCCGGTACGGGTGCCGCGGGCTTCGGCGGTGACGGCGGCCCCGCCGGCACTGCACGGCTGAACCTCCCGCTGGCGGTCACGGTCGACAGCACGGGCGCGCTCTACATCGCCGAGTACCACAACAACCGCGTCCGGAAGATCACCGCCGACGGCACCATCAGCACGGTCGCGGGAACCGGGGCCGTCGGCTCCGGCGGGGACGGTGGCCCGGCGGTCTCGGCACAGCTCAACCGCCCGCACGGCCTCGCGCTGGACGCCGCGGGCGACCTGTACATCAGCGACGGTGAGAACCACCGGGTCAGGAAGGTCTCGGCGGACGGGACGATCAGCACGGTGGCCGGTACGGGTGCCGCCGGTTTCGCGGGTGACGGCGGCCCGGCCGTCTCGGCCCGGCTCAACTACCCGTTGGGGCTGGTGGTGGACAGCACCGGCGCCCTCTACGTCTCCGACCTCCGCAACCACCGGGTCAGGAAGGTCTCGGCGGACGGGACGATCAGCACCGTGGCCGGTACGGGTTCAGCCGGTTTCGCGGGTGACGGCGGCCCGGCCGCCGCGGCCCAGCTGAACCACCCCTACGCACTCGCCCTGGACTGCGTCGACACCCTGTACATCGCCGACCACGTCAACAACCGGGTGCGCAAGGTCGCGTCGCCGAGGACGGCCGGGATGCCCGACTCGGGCACCGTGGTCACCTGGTCCAACGTCCGCAGCCGGCTGCGCATGGGCGTCTCGCGCGAGTCCACCAGGGACGGGGCCGAGATCCACCAGACCCTCCCGGCTCCCCGGGACCACCAGCGGTGGCGGCTGATCGCCGCGGGCCGGGACGACGGCGACATCCTGTACCGCATCGAGAACGTCCGCAGCGGCAAGGTCCTGGAGGTCGTCGGGGCGCAGGAGAGGGCCGGCGCGGTGGTCGCACAGCGCGCCTACGAAGGAGTCGACGCACACCACCAGCAGTGGAGGCTCATCCCGGTGGGCCCGGTGACCGACACCCCACGGGTGTACGAGATCGCGAACCGCAACAGCGGTCTGCTGCTGCGCGTGGAGTCCAACGCCCGTACGGTGATCAAGCAGGACGCCGCGGAGGGCGACCACCGGGACCGGCAGTGGCAGCTGCTCCCCGTCTGACCCACGAAGGGGCAGGGGCGACTTCGCCCCTGCCCCTTCAGGGTCCGGTGCTACTGGGAAGCGGGCGGGTCCTCCGAGGCCGGCTTGGCGGCCTTGGGTGCTTCCGGGGCCTTGGGGGGCCGGGTGTAGTCGCTCTTCCTCGGCCTGTCCGCCAGGTCCTCGTCCTTCTGGAGGCCGCTGTGCTCCGTCACCGTCGTGCTCGACTCCCGCATGCCGGCCGCCGCCGCCGAGGAGACCGAGCCGGGATTCCCGGCGTATTCGGCCTGCGTGCCGGCGGAGGCCTGGGTGGCCCGGATGAAGGAGCCGAGGAAGCCCAGCACGGCCCGCGCTTCGGGCGACTGCTCCTGCACGACCTTCGCGCGGTCGGAGGCCCCGTGGATCGCGTTGTCGAACAGGCTCGTGCTCGTGTCGTCGTACGTGTCGTCCTCGGCGTCCTCGAAGTCGACGCCCGCGCCCGGCTGCGGTTTGGCGCCGTCGGTGGTCACCGAGAAGATCCCGGCCCCCTCGCCGGCGAAGCCGAAGACGTTGTCGAACACCATGATCCTCACCCCTTGTCGTCGACACCCTTGCGTTCAGGGCTGCTTGTACAGCGCTCGCCCGCTGTCGGTCAGGCTCTCGCCGTCGAACATCGTGTGGTGGACCTCCAGGGCGGAGACGACCTCGGCCAGCCCTGTCATGCGGAAGCCCCCGCCGGCCAGGTCGAGGTCGCCGATGTCGCGCGCGACCAGCTGGTCCAGGCCGGGAAGGTCGCCGGGTTGGGGAGGCGACAGGACGGCCACCGGCGCGTCGTACTTCACCGCGATCAGCCCGGAGAAGGTCACCGGGATCTCGTAGGAGTACTGCTTGCGGGTGCGCCGCTGCGTGACGATCGTCTCGACGCGGGAACCCGGCGGGACCTGCCCGGAGATCTGCGACTTCGAGGCCCAGCTGGTGGTGAGGGAACCACCGACGGAGGCCGAGATGCCCAGCAGCAGCTGCGCGTGGAGCGTCGCGGTCCCGGTGGCGCTGCCCTGGGTCGTGAACGCCACGGAATGCGCCATCGTGTTCGCGGAGGAATTCGTCGTGGAGTTGGCCGAGGACGACTCGGTGGTGTGGGCCTTGTCGACTCCGACGCTGTCCTTGCTGTTCTTGTTGGTGACGGTGCTCGCGTCCTTGTGCGCCACGTCGTTCTTGAGCTGCGTCTGCAGCTGGCTCTGCAGATCCATCTTCAGCTGGTTCTGGAGCTGGAGCTGCAGTTGTGCGCTGACGCTGCCGCCGAAAGTGAGCTTGGCCTCCCCCTGGAGCGACCACGTCACGCCGTTCGACACGGTGAAATCGACCGAGTCGGTGAAGTTCATCGGAGACGTCTGGCTGCGGTTGACGTAGGCGCGTGAGGAGAACGTGTCGGGCGGGGGCTGGCTGATGTTGCGCCGTTCCTCGATCAGGGGCTCGCCGAGGTTCATGTAGGCGAGCCAGCCCAGCCGGGACGCGCTGCCGGGGAAGGCGCCGAAGCTCGACTTGTTCACGGAGAAGCCGACGGGCTTGTGCCGCACACCGTAGTCGTCGACGTAGACCAGGTTGGGGTGGTCCAGGATGGTCCGCCAGTTCTGCTCGATGCCGAGCTCCCGCAGGTTCTTCTTCGTCAGCGGCTGGCGTTTGGTGAATCCCAGGTTGTACGCGTTGGAAGACATTTCCCGTCCTCGACTGGTGGCCGAATTCAGCTCGGTGAAATGCAAAAAGAATCAGCGCGGTTGCTTGCAGAGTGAAATTAGCACGGGTTCCGTCAAGCCGGAAGACGCCGTCACGCTATGCGCTCAATCGAGTGACAAAGGCTTGACGGGCCTCCCAACTCGCCGCGAACGAAGGTAACTTGGGCCATCGCCTATTCGTTCAGGAAATCGTTCCGACCGAATGCGGCACGGAAAGTCCTGCGCTTTGTTCTCCCCATTCGAGACAGGTGAGGTTTCGCGATGTACACCCAAGAACGCACGGCCACGGCGAACCTGGTGGTCGGCGGCCCGGTGGCGGTGAACAGCTACGACAACGCCATCGTGGCGGCCCTGGTCGAGAACCGGCCGGTCATGCTCGTCCACGCCTTCAACGGCGGCTACCTGCGGCCCGTCGAGCTCAAGGCGGAGAGCCACGACAAGGGGGTCAAGCTGGCCACCGCGCTCGACCCGGCGACCAAGGACGCGCAGGGCCACCTCTGGCACCTCACCCCGGCCGGCTTCTTCGGGCAGCGCCCGCTGTACTTCATCGAGAGCGCCGCGGGCCAGGTGGCGCCCCCACCCGCACCTGCCGCCACGGCCACGGCTGCCGTGGCCGACGGCGGACGCGGTGACGACGGCGCACCCAAGCCGCAGCGCCGGCGCATCGCCGTCCATCAGGACGCCCCCAAGAGCACCGCCGACACGGTCCAGGTCGGCCTCCCCGACAAGGTCGGTGACAAGTGGCGCGGCAGGAACGGAGCGATCGAGGACACCCAGCTCTGGGTCGTCACGGTGACGCCGTGGGGCGGGATCACCTTCGTGCCGATCACCCACCCGGACGCCATCCTCGGCTTCAAGGACCACGCCGTGACGGCGGACAGCGAGGTGCGTCTGATCTACAACTGGGGCGGGGACTTCACCGGGACGGTCATCAACACGTTCTACCCACGGCTGCCCAACGAGTGGAACGTCCCGTACCACCACGTCTTCACGTGATCCGCGGCCGCCGCGGCACCCCCGTCCCGAGCCGACACCCCGACCGCCCGGAAGAGGCACCACGATGCCCGTTCCCACGGAAGAACTGAAGCTGGAGATCGTCAACGCCGCGACGGGCAGGCGCCTGTGCGCCGAGGCCGCGGCGAACGCGGACAGCGCGCTCGTCGTCCGCGACCTGCCCCCGTCAGGCCCGCACCCGGAGCAGTGGCACCTCGCCCCCCTGCCGGACGGACAGGCCTACGTCATCCGCAGCGCCGCCGGCGGCAGGGTGCTGGACAACCCCGCCGCGGCCGACCGAGGCATCCGCCGGAGGGACGCCGCCGCCGGCCGCAAGAGCCAGCAGTGGCACATCGTCCCGGCCGACGGCGAAGCGGGCCTCTACTTCATCGAGACCGCGACCGACGGAACCGTGCTCGACCTCGCCGACCCCGCCGAACGCGAGACACGGGTCGTCCTGCGCGCCTACGACGACAGCGCGGAGAGCCAGCGCTGGCGGTTCGTCCCGGCCGAACCGGAGCGCACCGGCGACCCGGTACTGCGCTGGGCACCGCTGAGCCACTGGAACAGCCGCCGCTCCTGGCGGCTGGCCCGTTCGACCGCGCTGCGGCCGGCGCCCGGCACCACCCCCTCCTTCAGCGACATGCTGCTGGTGCTCGCCCGGTTCGGCGGCGACCGGGACGCCGGCGGCTGGAAGAGCGACGGGGCCGGCCGCCCTCCCGGCGGGCCACCGGACCGGTGGGCCGGTGCCGGTGCGCGGTTCCTCGCCGACACCACCGGCACGGGGCGGACGGACATCGTGGGCATCAAACCCGCGACCGGCGCCGTGACCTCCACCGGCGGAGGCGACGGCACGTTCGAGGACGAAGAACGCGCCCTGCACCAGGGGGCGTCCTCCCCGAACCCGGCAGACCTGTGGACCCTCGCGGACACCACGGGCGACGGCCGTCCCGATGTCGTCGTACTCGCCGCCGACGGAGTCCGGATTTCCACCCAGGACGAGGCCGGGGCGTTCACACCCGTGGGAGGCAAGCTGGTCCTCAAGGCCTTCGGGCACGGCCCGCAGGCCGGCGGGTGGCACGCCGACAGGCACCTCCGCTTCCTCGCCGACACCACGGGGAACGGCAGGCTCGACCTCGTGGGCTGCCATGACGACGGCGTCCGCATCTCGCTCCGGAACGAGGACGGCACGTTCACCCCGCTCGCCGACGAACCCGCCCTGCGGGCGTTCGGCCACGACGAGAAGGCGGGCGGCTGGCTCGTCGGCAGGCATCCCCGCTTCCTCGCCGACACCACGGGGGACGGCAGGCTCGACCTCGTGGGCTGCCACGACGACGGCGTCTGGGTCTCGCTCCAGGACGCGGACGGCACGTTCGCCGACCCGCTGTACGTCCTCGACGACTTCGGGGTCGACCAGGGGTGGAGCTCGGACCGGGAGCACCCCCGGTACCTGGCCGGGACGACGCCGGACGGGACGGCGGACATCGTCGGATTCGGCCCGCAGGGCGTCGTCGTCGCGCGCGGGCGCGGCGACGGCACGTTCGAGCCCGCGCGGCTCGTCCTGAACGACTTCGGACTCGCCCAGGGATGGACGGGCGAGAGGCATCTCCGTCTCCTCGCCGACGTCACCGGCGACGGCACCCCGGATGTGGTCGGCTTCGGTGACACCGGGGTCTGGGTGTCGCACAACCGCGGTGACGGACGCTTCGACCAGGCCCGGCTGGTGTGCCGCGGGTTCGGGTACGACGAGGACGCGGGCGGCTGGAGGGTCGACCGCCACCCGCGCTTCCTCGCCGATGTCACCGGTGACGGGCGCCTCGACATCGTCGGCTTCGGCGGCCCGGGCGTGTACGTGGCCCGTAACCTCTTCCGCCGCTTCATGACCGGGTAGGCGTCCGCGCACCTCCCCGTCCGCACCCTGACACGACCGGCGGCGCGCCCGGACCTCTCCCGGTCCGGGCGCGCCGCCGACTCCGGTGTCCGCTCAGCGCCGGCGTCCGCCGAGCAGCGTGCACACCGCGTTCTCCTCGAACGCGCGGAGCCTGTCCAGCAGCGCGGGGTCGAGTGTCCTGTTGACCTGCGTGGTGAGCGAGACGGTGAGGGACTTGCGGCCGTCGGGCGTCGCGGCGATCAGCTGGGTGTAGCCGGGGAAGTTCCCGGTGTGGCCGAGCACGGTCCCGCAGCGCGTGTCGTAGCGGAAGATGCCGAGCCCCGCCCTGTTGCGGCCGGGACCGGCCGGCTCGGATGCCCCCTCGATCCAGCGGCGCTGCTCGCGCAGGACGGCTTTCGACGTCAGCCGGCCCGCGGCGTAGCCACGGATGAAACGCGTCATGTCACGGGGGGTGGAGACGATCCCGCCCGAGGCCCACACCCCCGACGCGCTGAGCGCCTCGCTGACGTCCTCCGGCGGCGCGGGCGGCTCGACGGCGTACCCGTGCATGTACGGCTCGGGCATCTCGTACCCCAGGGGCAGGCTGGTGTCGCGCAGGCCGAGCGGCCGGTAGACGATCCGCTCCAGGAGGTGCTCGTACGGCCACTGGGTCGCGGCCTCCGCCATCAGCGCGACGGCGATGTTGTCGGAGTTGGAGTACCTGTACTGCGACCCGGGGCGGAAGCGCAGCGGTTCGTCCGCGACGAAGTCCAGCAGCCGGCGAGGGTCGAAGGTGCGGCGCGGATCCTCCTGCAGCAGTGCCACGAACTCGGGGTCCTCGCTGTAGTCGGGCAGGCCGCTGGTGTGGTTCAGCAACTGCCCCAGGGTGACCGACCGCCAGGCCCGGGGCAGCCGGGGCAGGGTGCGCCCGATGGTGCTGTCCAGGCGGAGCACGCCCTCCTCCACCAGGCGCAGGGCCACGGCGCCGCTGAAGGCCTTTGCCGTACTGGCGATCCGCATGTGGTCGGTGGGCTCGATCGGCCGGCCGGTCTCCAGGTCGGCGACGCCGGCGCGCACCACACGAGGCGCGCCGCCCCGTTGCAGGACGACGATCGCACCCGGCGGCCCGCCGGGCGTGGCGACCAGCGCTTCGAGCTGCCGCCGCAGGGCGCGCTCGCCCTCGCCGCCGGACCCGCCCGCGGCGGCGCCTGCCGCCGGGGCATGGAGCAGCCCGCCGAGGCAGGAGGCCCCGAGGAGGGCGACCAGGGACAGACGCAGGCGCAGACGGGAACGGGGCGGGGCACCGTCACGCAGACGGGTCCGCGGGCGGGGAGGAGGCATGAGCGGCATGAGGATCCCGGGAGGTTCGACGGGCGGGCAGGGCCTCCTCAGCATCGGCGGGACCTTGCGCCCGCGCTCGGCGAACATGCCCCATCCGGGCGCACGGCAGGGGGCGGCAGCCGTTTTCGGTGCTCAGAAGGCGTAGCGGACCCGCAGCCACGGCGCGTGCCGGTCGATCAGCGCGCACAGGGTGTGGACCGCCTCGGCCTTGATCCCGTTGCGGTAGCGGACGTTCAGGGCGCCGTTCTCGGAGCGCTTGGCCTGCTGGAGCTCCGGCCGCCACAGGACCTCCTCGGCCCGGGGGTGCCAGCCGAGGTTGACCTCGTGCAGCTCCTGGTTGTGCGTGAGCATGATCACCTCCGCGGCGGCCTGCTCCTTCACTCGCCGGGGCAGGACGTCGTCCAGGTGCGTGAGCAGCTCCGTCCAGGCCTCCTGCCAGCCGGGGCGGACGACCACGGGGGAGAGGTTGAAGTGCACCTCGTACCCCGCGTCCAGGAAGTCCGCCGCGGCGCCGATCCGCTCGGCCACGGGCGAGGTGCGCACGTCGAGCAGCCGGGCGTCGTCCGCAGGCATCACCGAGAACCGGATACGGGTGCGGCCCCGCGGGTCCAGGGCCAGCAGGTCGGGATTGACGAACTTGGTCGCGAACGACGCCTTGGCCGTCGGCCACTGCCGGAAGGCGTTCACCAGATCCGCGGTGTTGTCGCAGATCAGGGCGTCGACCGAGCAGTCGCCGTTCTCACCGATGTCGTACACCCACGCCTCGGGGTCGCACTGGTTCGGCTCGGGCTTGCGCCCCTGACGCGCCACGTGCCGGCCCACGTGGGCGATGATCCGGTCGATGTTGGTGAAGACGGTGACGGGGTTGGCGTACCCCTTGCGCCGCGGCACGTAGCAGTAGGCGCAGGACATGGCGCAGCCGTTGGAGGCGCCCGGAGCGATCCAGTCGGCCGACCGGCCGTTGGGGCGCGTGGTGAGGGTCTTCTTCTCGCCCAGGACCAGGGTCTCGCCCTTGACGCGCACCCAGCGGTCCACGTTGCCCTCGTTGCCGTGCAGCCCGGGAATGCGCCAGTGGGAGTCCACCATGATCATCCGCGCGTCCGGGAACCGGGCCCGGATCTGCCTGCCGCGCGGGGACGCGGCAGCCGCGGGCTCGGCGTGGATCTCCCGCACGGGCAGCAGCCGGCGGGCCGCCGCGGAGGTGCGGAAGGAGGGACGCAGGCCGGTCTCCGCAGGCTCGGGACCGAGGGCGTCGAGCCCGAACAGCGCGTCGGAGTCGTCGTCCGGGACGCCGGACGGGTGGTGCATGGGTGCTCCTGGACGGAGGGGTGCGGCGGGGCCGAGGGAGCCCCGGCACCCAACTGTACGGGGCACGCATCACCGCCGCGTCCCGGCAGGCCGGGCCGGGCGTGAGGGGAACCGCCGGGGGCATACGCGGGGAAGCACCCCTCGGCAGACACCACCTCACCCATGGAGGCACCCAGTGCTGGGCATCATCGCGGCGGTCCTGTTCTTCCTCGCCTTCCTCATCAACGCGGCGGAGATCTCCACGAACGACGTCTTCACCTCGACCAACGTCATGCTGATCGGTCTCGCGCTGCTTGCCCTGCACGCGGCGGGGGTCGGCAGCGGCTGGGCCGCCCGGGGCCGCCGGCGCTGACCGGCCCGAGGGCAGGGGCCGGTCAGTCCCCGCGCCGTCAGTCGTCCGTGCCCTCGGACGGCGCCTCGGTGCCGGGCGTGGCCGCCGCCTGGTCGGCGGGCGCGGAGTAGAAGACGGACCGGCCCTGCTTGGAGCGCTCGGCCTGGCTCTTGGCCACGAGTCCTTCCAGCGTGACGCGGACGACCTTCGCGGAGACGCCGCGCTCGGGGTGGGCCTGGCCGAGCGCGGTGGAGATCTCCGCGGCGGAGCGCGGTTCCTTCTGCTCGGCGAGATGACGCCGGATGAGCTCGACGAGCGTGGGCTCGGCCGTCTTGGCGGTCGCTGCCTTGGCGGTGCCTGTCGTGGCGGTGCCTGTCTTGGCCGTCTTGGCGGTGGTCGTCTTCTTGGCGACGGGCTTCCTCGCCGTCTTCTTCGCCGGACCGGCCGTGGACTTGCGGGCCTTGCGCTGTCCGCCGGCCGCCGCGCCGGCCTTCTTGCGTCGCGGTGCGGGCACCGTCGCACTCGTGGACTCGGCCCCGGACGCCACCGCCGCCTGCGTGATGCCGAGCGCCTGCTGCATGCTCACCAGGACGCCGTGGTCGTGCTGCAGGGACGCGAGCTGCTCCTGCAGCGAGGCGATCTCCGCGCTGATGCGTTCCTGCTCCTTGACGTTGGCTTCCAGGTCGCCGGAGACCTGGGCGATGTACTGCGATGCCAGTTCCGTGGTGGCCGTTGTCGTCTCGGGCATGGTGCTGTCCTTTCCTCGGCGTGGGAGGCGTACGGCGGGTGACACCTGTCGCCAGGGCCGTGAGACGCCTTGGTGTAGGCATGGTACGGATGGGCGAGGCGGATTGTTCCCGCCATGTTGTCTCCTCCGCCGGGCGCGCGACGCGGCGTGTCATGGGACAACAGGCAGCACAGGGCAGGTGAATCGGCCTGGCGGCTTGTGAATCCGGTGGATTGACGGCCCGTCAGACGACGCTAGACAGCCTGGGCGGTGGGCAGGACGGTGATCTCCGTGAGGTTGACGTGCCGGGGTACGGCCGCCATGAAGGCGACGGTCTCGGCGATGTCGGCGCCCTGGAGGACGTCGATGTCGCGGATGAGGCCGGCCATCAGCTTCGAGGCGTCCGGATCGGTGACGTGGTCGGGCAGTTCGGTGTCGACCATGCCCGGTTCGATGGTGGCGACGCGGACCATCCTGGGGCCCAGCTCGACGCGGAGCAGCCTGGTGAGGTGGCTGATGTAGGCCTTGGTGCCCGAGTAGACGGAGAACTTCTCCAGGATGCGGGTGGCTGCGATGGAGGAGGTGTTCACGAGGTCGGCGGGCCCGCCCTCGGCGGCGGATGCGGTGAGGTGGGGGAGGAAGGCGGCGATGACGTTCATCAGGCCGGTGATGTTGAGGTCGATCTGGCGCTGCCAGTCGTCGACCTTGAGTTCCTCGATGCCGGAGATGAGCTGGACGCCGGCGTTGTTGAAGACGAGGTCGGCCCGGCCGAGACGGTCGGCGACCTGCCGGGCGGCTGCCGTGACGGCCTCGCGGTCGGTGACGTCGACGGCCACGGCGAGCGCGGTGCCGCCGGCGGCCTCGATGTCCCGCACGAGGGCGTCGAGACGGTCCTTGCGGCGGGCCAGGACCGCCACGGAGGCGCCCAGTTCGGCGAGACGGCGGGCGGTCACCGCGCCCATGCCGCTGGAGGCGCCGGAGACGACGGCCACGCGGCCGGCCAGGGGAGTACCGGTGAGGAGTGCGGACATGAGGAAATCTCGGATTCGTGTGAGTCGCTGTGCAGGGGAGACGGGCCCGGGCCGGGGCGGGACCGAGACGGGGTCCGCCCGGCCGGCCCGGTGCCTGGGGCGGGTGTGCCGGTCGCGCGTGTCAGGCGGCGTCGTCGTGGGCCGTGGCCGCGGACTTCTCGCGCCAGGGCTCCAGGTCGTCGCGGATCTGCCGGATCTTGACCTCGAGGCGTTCGAGGGTGTCACGGCCCAGGTAGAGGTGGGTGGGCAGCTTGTGTCCCGAGGCGACCTCGACGATGAGGGCCGCGCCCTTGACCGGGTCGCCGAGCTGGGCGTGGTTGGCCTGGCCGATCCAGTCGAGGGTCACGTGCGCCGGGGTGCCGTCGTAGTCCGCGATGCGGTCCGCGGCCACCGACAGGGAGCTGGAGTCGAGGAAGTCGGTGCGGAACACGCCGGGTTCGACCACCATGGACTGGATGCCGAACGGTGCCATCTCGGCCGACAGGGCCTCGCTGATGCCCGCGACGGCGAACTTGGACGCCGAGTACAGGCTGACACCCGGTTCGCCCTCGAAGCCCGAGCGGGAGCCGATGTGCACCAGCTTGCCGGAGCCCTGCCTGCGCATGACGGGCAGAACGGTACGCGTGACGTTGACGAGGCCGAAGACGTTCAGGTCGAACAGGGAACGCGCCTCGGCGTCGGTGATCTCCTCCAGGGCGCCGAGCAGGCCCCGGCCGGCGTTGTTCACCAGGACGTCGATCCCGCCGAAACGGTCCACCGCCGCCTGGACCGCGCGCGGAATGCCGTCGTTGTCGGTGACGTCCAGCGCGACCGGGAACACGGTGTCGGACGGCTTCAGATCGTCGGGCACACGCTGCGGATCACGTACGGCGACCACCACCTTGTGTCCGGCGGACCGTGCGGCACGAGCGATCTCCGCCCCGATGCCACGAGAGGCGCCGGTCACGAACCAGATAGCCATGGGACATGCCTTTCCTTGTGCTTCCCCGGGTGGGGATTTCCGCTTGCGGCGTCGAGTCTGGGCGGGCGCCGTCACGGCATGAAGGCCACGCTTGTCCTGGGTGTGCGACTCCCAGGAACGCCCCGGCCTGGCCGGTCCGCCGCCCGTCGGCGAGCGTTGAGGCATGGACACCGACACACCTCACCCCTTCGTCGGCATGTGGGTCACCGCCGACGGCCACATCCGCCAGGAACTGCTCCCCGACGGCCGCTACGACGAGGCCCGGGGCGGGCGCAGGAGCGCCTACACCGGCCGCTACACCGTCACCGGCAACCACATCGACTACGTCGACGACACCGGTTTCACCGCCACCGGCGACGTTCGTGACGGCGTGCTCTACCACGAGCACCTCGTCCTCTACCGCGAAGGCGACACCCCGGAGGCGGCCCGACATGCATGAGTCAGGTCCGGCGTGCGGGAGACGGCACCCGCGCTCGGCGGACCGCGCGTGAGGGGCAATGGCCGTCCAGGCTCACCCGCGCCGCCCGGGGCGGCCGAACGCCATGGGCGACCGTCGCCGATGTGCCCCGGGCATCGCCGAGCACAGTCGCAGCCGCCCGCCCTCGCTCACGGGGCAGGGGCCGCCCAGGAACGGAGACATCCATGGCGGGTGCCAAGTCCGACGTCACCATCGTCCGGGACGACGACAACAAACGCCTAGAGGCCCATGTGGACGGGAAGCTCGCGGGGATCGCCGAGTACATCCCGGCCAAGCAGGTGATCGCCTTCGTCCACACCGAGGTGGAGCCCGCCTACGAGGGCCGCGGTGTGGGGTCGGCGCTGGCCAGGGCGGCGCTGGACATGGCCGGGGAAGCGGACACCAAGTTCCTCGCCGTGTGCCCCTTCATAGCCGGCTGGGCCGCCCGGCACCCCGAGTACGAGCCGTGGAACTACCGGCCGACCAGCCGGGTCGTGGACTGAGCCGGCCCGGGGCTCGTCACCGGCACGCTCCGCCGTGCCGGTGAGGGGCGGCTACCGGAGGCATGGCCATGATCCGGAGCTCCTCGAAGGCGGCTGCCGTCGGACTCGCCGGTTCGGCCTGGTAGACGACCAGTTGCTGATGCGGAGCGCCGTTGACGGTGAACGCCGCGAACCTGATGTGCAGGTCGCCCACCTCGGGGTGCCTGAGGTGCTTGCTCTCCTGCGACTTGCCCTTGACCTCGTGCAACCGCCAGAGTGCCGCGAACTCCTCACTGGCGTCGCACAGTTCCCCGACCACGGCGGTGATCCGCTCCGCCTTGGGATCGTGGCCCCAGGCGGCCCTCAGCTCGGCGACGCAGGAGCGGGCCGCCCGTTCCCACTCCTGGTAGAAGGCGCGGCCCGCGGGATCGAGGAAGACCATCCGGGCGAGGTTGTCGAACCGCTCGAACCCACGGTGCAGCGCTGTGGCCAGGGAGTTCCCCGCCAGGACGTCGAGGGCGGGCCCGAGGACGAACGCCGGGGTGTGCTCCCAGCCGTCCATCAGCTCCAGCAGCTGCCCGCTGACCTGATCCCGGCCGCCCCGGTCGCGCGGACGCCGGGACGAGGCGAGGCAGAGCCGGTTCAGATGGTCGGTGGCCGCCGCGTCCAGTCGCAACGCCTGCGCCACCGCTTCGACGACCTGCGGGGACGGGCTGCTCTCCCGTCCCTGTTCGAGCCTGACGTAGTAGTCGGAGCTGACCCCGGCCAGGAGTGCGACTTCCTCCCTGCGCAGCCCGGGCACCCTCCTGCGGCCGTGCTCGGGCAGACCGACGTCGTGCGGCTTCAGGGCCTCTCGACGGGCTCGGAGGAAATCACCCAGGGGTGTCCCATTGCTCATGCCACCAGGCTAGACGTGTTCCGGCCGCCGAGGAGGTGGGGGAGAGCGACGATCCTGGGTGCGATGCACCCCCTCTCGGCCGGTCCTCACCAGGCCTGTCCGCCCTAGCCTCGACCTATGGACGACTCGCACCCCGACACGGACACGGGTACGGACACGAGCACGGACGCCGGCACGGGCACAGGCACCGGCATCGGCACCGGCATGGAGACAGGCAGCACAGGCACCGGCACGGGCACAGGACTGGGCCGGTTTCTCCGCTCCCGCCGGGCGCGTCTCAGTCCTGCGGACGTGGGCATCAGCAGCCACGGCCGTCGCAGGGTGCCCGGTCTCCGGCGGGACGAGGTGGCCGCCCTGGCGGGCGTCAGCACGAGCTACTACGCGCGGCTGGAGCAGGAACGCGAGGCCAGTCCTTCACGCCGGGTCCTGGACGCGGTGGCGCGTGCCCTGCGGCTCGGCGAGCAGGACACCCGCCGTCTGCACGGCCTGGCGGCGCCGGCCGGCCGCCGGACCAAGGCCCCGGCACGGGTGGAACGCGTCGCCCCCCACCTGCGGGAGCTGATCGACAGCTGGACGGGGACACCTGCCTTCGTCATCGGACACGCCCAGGACATCCTGGCCACCAACGCCCTGGCCGACGCGCTGTACGCGGACTTCGACCGGTGCGACAACGTACTGCGCATGCTGTTCCTGGATCCGGCGGCCAGGACGTTCCACCGCGACACCGAGCGCGCCAAGTACCGTGCGGTTTCCGACTTGCGGCAGACGGCCGCGGCCACACCGGACGACCCCCGCGTCCTCCACCTTGTGGGCGAACTGTCCGTCCGCAGCGGTGAGTTCCGCTCACTGTGGGCGCGTGACCACCTCCCGGTCCCGCCGTACGAGGTGCAGCGGATGTACCACTTGGCGGTGGGGGCGCTGGAGTTGCGGCACGAGGCCTTCGCCGTCCGCAGCGCGCCGGGGCAGCAACTCGTGGTCCTCCAGGCCGAGCCCGGCTCGCCTTCCGCCGACGCCCTCGCCCTGCTGGGATCCCTCGGCGCCCGGGGCCGCGCCACGGACACCTGAGCGGCGGGGCGAACCGGTTCAAGGGTGACGCCGTCTTCCCTGAGGAATTGTCCCTGCCGCACGACGAGACTCCTCCGGAGACCAGACCATGAACGCACGACGCCGCTCCGCGCCCGTTCCGCTTCGACCCCTGCTGCCGGTACTGCGAACCGGGGCGGGCACGGGATGTAGGAAAGAGCCGGTGAGCAGGGCGAAGAGCCGCCGTGAGGGGCCTGCGCCGATTCCCGTAGGGTGAGGCCGGCCGGCGAGTCGGCACGCGGCGGCCCCCGCACCAGCACCCGGCACCGAGCCTGCGACGCGTCTCGGCGACGCGTGCCGCAGAACGCCCCAGGCACTGCCTCACGGCCTCCCTTCCGTCGGCGTACGGACGGCCCGCCCGTGCCAGGGCCCGACCTTCGAGAACGGACCATGAGCGACGACACCCTGTGGAACGTCCTGCGGGACGCTGCCCGTGAGCGGCCCGAGCAGGTGACCGCGCACGTGCGCGGCGACGGCAGCGAAGCCGAGGTGACCTACCGGGACTTGCTGACCGCCGCCCGGCGCGTCGCCGGAGGGCTGCGTGCCGCCGGCGTCCGGCCCGGCACGTGCGTTCCGCTGGTCGCCGACCGCAGCGAGGACTTCCAGGTCATGTTCTGGGGTCTGGTGGGAGCGGACCTGGTTCCCGTGCCGCTCGCCGCGGACGTCCGCCGGGTCCTGCCCGTCTGGGAACACCTCGACCGGCCGCCGCTGTTCGTGGACACGGCCGGTGAGGACCTGCTGCGGCACCTGCCCGCCGGGGCGCCCGTGCTGCGGCTGGAAGAGGTGCGCGACGGCGACGACCTGGGCGAGCCCACCGCATGTGCCCCGGACGGTCTGGCCTTCGTGCAGTTCTCCTCGGGCAGCACCGGCGTGCCCAAGGGCGTAGAACTCACTCATGCCGCGGTCCTCGCCAACCTGCGTCAGATCCTGGCCGTCTCCGACCTGGGTCCCGACGACGTCCTGGTCAGCTGGATGCCGTACTTCCACGACATGGGCCTGATCGGCACGCATCTCGCGCCGCTGGCCGCCCGCGCCAAGCAGGTCAAGATCGGGCCGCTGGCGTTCGCGCGGCGGCCCGCGATCTGGTTCGAGACGGCAACCGCCCACCGGGCCACGCACCTGTCGGCCGCCAACTTCGCGCTCGCGCTGGCGACCCGGCGCCTGTCCGACGAGGACATGGCCCGCTTCGACCTGACCTCCGTCCGCCGGGTCGTCGTGGGCGCCGAACCCATCTCCGCGTCCGTCTGGCGCGACTTCGCCCGCCGCACCGGGCCCGCGGGACTGGCACCGCACGCCCTCCAGCCGGTGTACGGCCTCGCCGAGGCCACGCTCGCCGTGACGTTCCCGCCGCCGGGCGAGACCGCCGAGCCGATGGCACTGGACCGGGCCGCGCTCAGCCGCGGACGCGCGGTGGAGGCCCCGGACGCCGACGGCGCCGCCGTCGAACTCATGGATCTGGGACACCCCGTGCCCGGATGTGCCGTCCGGATCGTCGACGACACCGGACGGGTGCTCGGCGACCGCCGCGTGGGGCACATCCAGGTGCGCGGTCCCCAGACCGCGCGCGGCTACCGAGCCCTCCCCGACGCCACCGCCGCCGCCTTCACCGCCGACGGCTGGCTGCGCACCGGGGACATGGGCTTCCTGCGGGACGGACGGCTGTGCGTCACCGGCCGGTACAAGGACGTGCTGTTCCTCAACGGGCTGAAGCACCACGCCGCCGACCTGGAGGACGTCGCCGCCGCCACGCCAGGGCTGCCGCCCGGCACGGCCGCGGTCGTCGGGTCCACCGACCCGGACACCGGCGGCGAGCGCGTGGTGGTCTTCGTCTCCTGGTCCCGCCCGCCGCGCACGGCCGACGAGGTGCTGGAGCGGGTCGCCGCCCGGGTGGGGGAGGCGCTCTTCCACGACGACGTGCGGGTGGTCGCCCTGCCGCCCGGCCAGTTCCCGCGCACCACCAGCGGCAAGGTGCGCCGCCATGTGCTGCGCGACCGGTTCGAGGCAGGCCGGTACTCCCATGTCGTCGTACGCCGTCGTGGCACCGCTCCGGCCGCTCCCACCGGACGGCGTGCTCCGGGCGGTGCCGGCGTGCCGCGGTCGCGTGCGGCCATCGAGCAGGTGGTGCGGGAGGTGTGGGCCGAGGTGCTGGGCACGGACGGCGGGCGCATCGACCCCCACGCCTCGTTCCGGACGCTGGGCGGCACCTCGTTGAAGGCGATGGAGGTGCTGGCCGCGCTGGAGGACGCCTTCGGCACGCCCCTGGAGACGGCGGCGCTGCGCGCCGGGGCCGACACGGTGGCCGGACTCGTCGACCACCTCCTGGGACTTCGGGCTGACAGCGGTGCGGGTGACGGGGCCTATGCCGGGGTCCCTGGTGGACCCGGGGGCGAGCCGAGCCGGGTTCCTTCCGGTGGCCCGGACCGGCAGGGCCGTGAGGCCGACCGGCAGGGCCGTGAGGCGGGCCCGCAGGGCCGTGCGGGTCTCGCCGTCGTCGGTCTGGCGTGCCGGTTCCCCGGTGCGCAGACGCCCGAGGCGTACTGGCGGCTGCTCGCCGAGGGGCGGGACCTCGTCACCCCCGTGCCACCGCACCGCTGGGACGGCGACCGGGTCCCCGCGGCGCGCTGGGGCGCCTTCCTCAAGGACCCGGCCGGCTTCGACACCGACCGCTTCGGCATGTCCGCGGACGAGGCCCGCACCCTCGACCCGCAGGCCCGTCTGCTCCTGGAGCTGGCACACGAGGCCCTGGAACGGGCCGGGTACGCCGGACCACGCCGCCGCGCCCACCGCATCGGCGTCTTCACGACGACGGGAGACAGCGGCTACCGGGAACTGCTGGACCGCGCGGCCGACGACGATGGCACGGACCTGCCGCCCTCGGCACTCACCGGGAACCTCCCCAACCTCCTCGCCGCCCGCGTCGCCCAGTACTTCGACCTCGACGGACCCGCCCTGGCCGTCGACACCGCCTGCTCCTCCGCCCTGGTCGCCCTGCACCTGGCCCGCCGCAGTCTCACGGCGGGCGAGTGCGACATCGCCCTGGTCGGCGGCGTCAACCTGCATCTCACCCCCACCGCGCACCGGATGCTGCACGCCGCCCAGGCCCTGTCGCCGACCGGGCGCAGCCGGGCGTTCGCCGCCGGAGCCGACGGGTTCGTGCCGGGCGAAGGCGGCGCGGTGCTCGTACTGCGGCGGGAGGAGGACGCCCGGCGGGCCGGCGACGAACTGCTCGCCCTGGTGCGCGGCACCGCCGTCAACAACGACGGCACCTCGCTCAGCCTCATGGCACCCAACCCCGCCCGCCAGCGCGAGGTCATCACCGCCGCCCACGCGTCGGCCGGCGTCGACCCGGCCGAGGTGACGTACGTCGAGGCGCACGGCACCGGCACCGCCCTCGGCGACCCCGTCGAACTCAAGTCCCTCGCCCACGCGTTCCCGCCGCTCCCCGGCGGAGGCTCGCGGCTGCTGGGCTCCGCCAAGACCAACATCGGCCACCTGCTGAACGCCGCCGCGCTGCCCGGCCTGGTCAAGGTCGTACTGGCGCTGCGCCACGGCCGGATACCGCCCTCGCTGCACGCCGACCCGCCCTCCGCGCTGCTGGCCGAGTCCGGGTTCCGGGTGCCCGACCGGCTCGTGACCTGGCCCGCACCGCCCTCGCAGGGCCCGCTGGTCGCGGGCATCAACGCCTTCGGCTTCGGCGGCACCAACGCGCACGCCGTCCTCCAGCAGGCCACCGGGGGTCCCCGGCGCGGGCACCGGCCGGACGACGGCCCTCACGTGCTGGCGCTCTCCGCCACCACCCGGCCGGCGCTGCTCGCCCTCGTGCGCGAGCTGTCGGCCCACCTGGACGCCCACCCCCGGATCGCCACGGCCGACCTGTGCCTGACGGCTGCGACGTCCCGGGACGACGACCGGCACCGGCTGGCACTCGTCTGCGAGGACGCCGGCGACGTGCGCGCGCGACTGGCCGCCGTCGCGGTCGCCGTCGCCGGCGCGGAGACTTCGGCGGCCCTGGCCCCGGCCGGCGAACCTGCGGGTGAGGCGCCCGTGCCGGTGAGCGGAGCGCCCACGGACCCGGACGTCTTCACCGGGACCGTCCGCAGCCGCCCCCGCCTCGCCTTCCTCTTCCCCGGACAGGGCGCCCAGCGTCCCGGCATGGCGGCGCGGCTGTACGCCACCGCACCGGTGTTCCGGGGCACCCTCGACGAGGCGTCCACCGCGCTCGGCCCGTTGCGGGGCCGCACCCTCGTCGACTGGTGCACCGACCCCGGCGTGGATCCGGCCGAACTGGCCCGCACCGAGATCACCCAGCCGGTCCTGGTCGCCTTCGGCGTGGCGCTGGCCCGCCAGTTGGGCGCCTGGGGCGTCGTACCGGACGCGGTCACCGGCCACAGCGTCGGGGAACTGGCCGCCGCCTGCGCCGCGGGCCTGCTCCCGCTGTCCGACACGGTGCGCTTCGCCGCCGCGCGGGGGCATGCGATCGCCGAACTGACCGAGCGCGGCGCGATGGCCGCGGTGCTCGGCGCGGACGACGCCGTGGCAGCACTGGTCGCCGCCGCGGACGGTGCCCTGACCGTCGCCGCCCGCAACGCGCCCGGCCGCCTGGTGCTGTCCGGCACCGTGCGGGCGGTGGAGGACGCCCTGGCGGAACTCGCCGCGCGGGGCGTCACCGCGCGCAGACTCCGGGTCTCGCACGGTTTCCACTCACCGCTGATGGAACCGGCCGCTCGGGCGGTGCACGAGGCCGCGCAGGAGCTGTCGCCCGGTACCGGCCGCATACCCCTGCTGAGCACCCTGACGGCCGGCTGGGTGTCCGCCCCGGACGCGGACCACTGGCGCGAACAAGCTTTGCGCCCCGTCCGGTTCGGAGCGGCGGTCCGGCGGCTGGCCGAGG
Organism: Streptomyces sp. XY006; assembly: GCF_002237655.1. Lineage (GTDB taxonomy): Bacteria > Actinomycetota > Actinomycetes > Streptomycetales > Streptomycetaceae > Streptomyces > Streptomyces levis. The sequence continues at coordinate 22,453 of NZ_NOKT01000011.1, read as the reverse complement.
ACGGGTACGACACCTTCGTCGAGATCGGGCCCGGTACCGACCTGCCGGCCGCCCTGCGCCGGGCCACCGCGGACCGGCCCGGGCCGCCCGTGGCCGTACTCTCCGCCCTGCCGGGCGGGCACCGCGAGGCGGAGGGCCGCAGCGGACGCGGTGAGGCGGAGGGCGGCAGCGGACGCGGCGAACTGCTGCGCACCATCGCCCGGTTGTGGACGCGCGGCGTCTCCGTCGACCACGCCGCGCTGGCCCCGACAGGGCGCCGCGTGCCGCTGCCGACATACCCCTTCCAGCGACGCACCTACTGGCCCGGCCCCACCGCCGCCCGCCTGCTGCACCGCGTCACCTGGACGCCGACGCCCCTCGCCCCGCCGCCCGCCGGAGGCGCCCCGGTCACGCTCGTCACCGGGCCCGACCCCGAGGCGGTGCGGGAGCTGTCCACCTGGCTGGCCGAGCGCGGCGTGCCGACGGCGCACGCGGGCACGACCTCCGCCCACACGGTCGTGCACCTGGCGACACGGGCCCAGGAGGCCTTCGACGGACCGGCCCTGGCAGCCGATTTCCGCGACACCGTGCGGCAGTTCGACCAGGCGTCCGCGCGGCGCCTGCTGGTGCTCACCGAGGACGCCCACGCCACCGGCACCGAAGGCGAGGCCCGGCCACGTCCCGAGCAGGCCCTGCTCACCGGTCTGGCGCCGGCGTTCCCGCAGGAGACGGAGGGCGCTCGACTGGTCTGCGTGGACCTGTCCTCCCAGGACACCGGGCAGCAACGGCTGGACGCGGTCCTCGCCGAGGTGAGGGTCACGGAGAGCGCGCTCACCGAGGAGTGGGCCACGGAGAGCGGCAGTACCTCCGTGGCCGCCTGGCGGCGCGGCACCCGGCTGCTGCGGGGCACCGAACCCCTGCCCCCCACCGCCGTACCGGACGCAAGCGGCCCGCTGCCCGCCGACGGCGTGTACCTCATCACCGGTGGCGCGGGCGGCCTGGGCGCGGCACTCGCCCGGGACCTCGCCGGACGCGGCCGCCCCACGCTCGTCCTCACCGGCCGTTCCCCGCAACCTCCCACCGGGTTGCTCGACGAACTCGCCGAGCTCGGCGCCGACGCGCGTTACCGGCAGGCCGACGTGACGGACGAGCGGCAGCTCGACGCGCTGTTCGCGCGGATCCCCGCACCGGATGTCGTCTTCCACGCGGCAGGGGTCGTGCTGCCGGGCTCATTGCGCGGAACCAGCCCGCAGGACACGGACCGTGCGCTGGCCGCCAAGGCACACGGCACCCGGCTGCTGGCCCGGGCCCTGGACCGCCACGGCCACCGCCCCGGGCTGTGCGTGGCCTTCTCCTCGGTGGCGTCCGTGCTGCCCGGCGCCGCCGGTGCGCTCGGCGACTACGCGGCGGCCAACGCCTTCCTCGACGCCTTCGCCGCGGCCGAACGCGCCGCCGGGCGCTGCTGGTTGGCCGTCAATCTGGGCCCCGTCGCCCGTACCGGGCTCGCCGTCGCGCTCGGGGAGGGCACGTCCTCACGAGCCGGCGGTGCACCACTGGCTCCGACCGAGGCGGTGCGCGCGCTGCGCGCGGCCTGTGGCGTCGGCACGGCCCAGCTGGTCATCGCCGACCTCACGGGCGCGGACAGATCCGAACAGGTCAGCACCCCCGTGTCCGGGGCGCACACACCAACCGGCCCCGCCGAGTCCCACCCCGCCCCCACCACGTCCACCGTCCCGGGCGACGCGTCCGACACCCGTGACCTGGTACGCGCCCTCCTGGCGGAAGCCCTGCAGCTGCCCCCGGAAGCCGTGGACCAGGACCAGGCCTTCCTCGCGCTGGGCCTCGACTCGCTCGCGGCGGTCGACCTGGTCCGGCGGCTGGAACGCGCGCTGGGCCGGGACCTTCCGGCCACGCTGTTCTTCGAGTACCGCACGGTGCGCGAACTCGCCGCCCACCTCGACGCCCGGCCCGCCGCAGACGGCAGCGGGCCGGCGGCGCCGCCGCACGGTGACGCGACCGTCCCGGCGGCCACCGCCGCGGAAGGCGTGCCGTTCCCGCTGACCCCCGTCCAACTGGCCCTGCACACCAGCAGCGTGCTGTATCCGCGGACCCCGGCCCGCGGCTGGGTCCGGCACACGGTCCGGGGTCCCCTCGACCCCGCTCTGCTGCGCCGCGCCCTCACCACGCTGGCCGGACGGCACGGGATGCTCCGGGTGCGCATCGGGCACGACGGCGGAGTACCGCACCAGATCGTGACACCGGACCCCGAGGTGTGGTTCGAGACCCGGTCGTGCCCGGAGGGCGGAGCGGCGCTCCAGGCGCTGGAGACGGAGTTCGCCAACCGGCCCCTGGACCTCACCGCCGAACCCCCCGTCCGGGCCCTGCTGGTGACCGAAGAAGCCGAAGTGGCCCACCTGATCCTCGCCGTGCACCACGTGGCCGCCGACGGCCACAGCCTCAACACACTCGGCACGGAACTGTGGACCCTCTACACCGACCTCGCCCTGGGCCGCACCCCCTCCCCGCTGCCCCCCGCCCCGGACTTCGCCTCGTACGCCACCGACGCGCGCCGACCCGCCGCCCGCGCCGACGACCTCGCCCACTGGACGGCCCGTCTGGCGGACCACATCCCCCTGCCTCTGCCCTACGACGGCCGCCCCGACCCCGAGACGGGCCCCGGCCCCCTCGTCGCCGTGCATCACGCCCTGGACGAGGAACTCGTCGCCACGCTGCGCCGGCACGCCGCCGCCTGGAACGTCTCCCTGTTCCATCTCCTGCTCGCCGCCTACGTCCGCTGCCTGGCGCGGTGGAGCGGGCACCGGGGCGTCGCGGTCAACGTGGCCCGCGCCGGCCGGGACGCCCGGCTGACGGGGCTCGACCGGCTGGTCGGCCCCCTCGCCGACACGTTGCCGATGCTGCTCGACACGGACCCGGACGAGCCGCTGCCCCGCCTCGCCGAACGCGTCCGCCTGGCCTGGCTGGAGAGCGAGCGGCACGCCACCGTGAGCAGTCTCGACCTCGCCCGGATGTCGCCGGGCGACACCTCGGGGCCGCGCGCGGTGAGCCCGGCGAGTTTCAGCTTCGCGCGCTTCCCGGCCACCGTGGACGTGGACTGCCCGGTCGACGTACGGCCGACCGCCGCGGGGACCGGCTCGGCCGCCACCCGGCTGAGCCTGCTGGTCTGGGAGGACGGGCCCCTGCTGCGCCTGTCCTGGAACGCCCCCGAGCGCCTCTTCACCACCGCCACGACGACCCGGCACGCGACCGACTTCGAAGGGGAGCTGCGCGCCCTCGAAGGCGCGGCCGGATCCCCGGACGCGCGCGACGGCTCCCGTGCCGGCGTACCCGGCGCCCGTGCGCTCATATCCGGCGCCCGTGCGCACATCTCCGGCGCCGTCCCCCGGGCGACCGTCGTCGGCCGTCTGCTGGAACGGTTCCGTACCGCTCCCGACGCGGTCGCCGTCGACGACGGCCGGCTGACCCTGACCTACCGCGACCTGGACGCGGCGACCCGCGACCTCGCTCTCCGGCTGCGCGAACAGGGCGTCCGCCGGGGGGACTTGGTGGGCATGGTCACCTCCCCGGGGCCCGGCACGGTGATCGCCGTCGCCGGGATCCTGCGCGCGGGTGCCGGATGGGTGCCGCTGGACGCGGAGTACCCGGCAGCCCGGCTGACGGAGCAGACGGCCCGGTGCGGCGTCCGCGTGGTCGTGCACGACGCCCCCACGCGACCGGCCGCGGAGGCGCTCACGGCCGTGACAGCCGTCCCCGTGACCGTCGACACGGAGGGTGTCTGCGCCACTGGACCGTTCTCCGCACCGCCGCTTTCCACCTCGGTGGACGACTCTCTCGACGGAATCGCCGCGGACCTCGACGCGACGGCCTACGTCATCTTCACCTCCGGCTCCACCGGACGCCCCAAGGCCGTACCCATCAGCTTCCGCGCGATGGAGAACTACCTCGACTGGGCCGTGACCACCTTCGCCTACGGCCCGGGCGACCGGCTCGCGAACACCTCCTCGCCGTGCTTCGACGCCTCCGTACGCCAACTGCTCGCCCCGCTGCTGACCGGCGCCACCGTGGTGACCGCGGACCGCGACCTGGTGCGCGACCCGGAGCTGCTGCTGGACCACGTGGCACGGGCACGGATCACCGTGTGGAGTTCGGTGCCCTCGCTCTGGGAGCGGCTGCTGGCCGCGGCGGAGAATCGCCTCCGGCGCGCTGAGCGACTGCCGGACCTCTCCGCGCTGCGCCTGGTGCACGTCGGCGGGGAGGTGCTGTGGGCGGACTGGGTGCGCCGCTGGTTCGACCTGTTCGGCCCGGAGCAGCGGATCGTGAACCTCTACGGGCCGACCGAGACGACCATCAACGCCACGTACCACGTCGTCGCCGAACGCCCCGCCGACGAGGCGACGGCGCTGCCCATCGGCCGTGCCGTCGCCGGGACGGAGCTGCTCGTCGTCGGCCCCGGCGGTGAACAGGTGGGTCCGGGCGGCACCGGCGAACTGCTGATCGGCGGCGTCGGGCTGTCCGCCGGCTACCTGGGCGAACCCGAGCTGACACGGGCCGCGTTCGTGTGGCGGGACGGCCGCCGCTGGTACCTCAGCGGGGACCGGGTGGAGGTGCTGCCCGACGGTGCGCTGCGGTTCGTCGGCCGGATCGACGACCAGGTCAAGATACGGGGCCACCGCGTCGAACCGGGCGAGGTGGAGGCCGTGCTGCGGGCCCGTGCGGACGTGGCGCAGGCGGCCGTACTGGCCGACGGGGGACGGCTGTCGGCCTTCGTCGCGCTCACGGCACCGGAGGGGCGGGACGGTGTGGACACGGTGGCGCTGCGGCGGTATCTGGGGGAGTCCCTGCCGCCCTACATGGTGCCCGCCCGGATCATCGTCCTGGACTCCCTGCCGCTGACCGGCACCGGCAAGACCGACCGGCGGGCGCTGCTCGCGCGGATCCAGCCACCGGCCCCGGAAACGCCGCGCGCGTCGGGCGCGTCGCCGAAGGGGACCGGTGCCACGGAGGAGAGGCTCGGCCGGATCTGGTGCGAGGTGCTCGGCGTCGACCACGTGGGGCGCCACGACGACTTCTTCGAACTCGGTGGCGACTCCCTGCTGGCCCTTCAGGTCTTCGATCTGCTCGCGCGGCGGCACAGCGGCCCGCTGCCCCGGCCCACCGCCGTCTACCGGCACCGCACCCTGGCCGCACTCGCCGACGCCGTCGACGCCGAGGCCGACGCCGAGGCCGAGGACGATGCCCAAGCCGTCGACGCCGAGGCCATCCCTGTCGAGGCTATCGGCGCTGAGGCGGCAGGGGAGGGCGAGCCACTCGCCCCAGCTCAGGCCGATGACGGGGCGCTGACCCCCGGCGACCGCGCCCCCTCGCCCCCGGCGTTCCCGGACGCCTACCCCCTCACCCCCGGCCAGCGTGGCTTCCTGCTCGCCGAGGCCCTCTCGCCCGGCAGCGGGGCGTCCTGGCTGGCCCGGCTGCGGCTGACCGGCCCACTCGACCGGGACCGTTTCCAGCGGGCCGTCGACACTTTGGTGGCCCGGCACCCCATGCTGCGCACGGTCTTCCCCGCCGGGGCGAGGCCGGTGCAGCAGGAACTGCCCCCGTCGCTGCGCCTTCCGGTCGCCTTCGAGACCGTGTCCGGGCCCCAGGAGCTGGCGCGGCGGATCGAGGACGAGCGGCGCCGCCGCTTCGAGCCGTGGGCCTGGCCCCTGCTGCGGCTGAGCGTGCTCACCCTGACCCCGCGGGAGCACGTGCTCGTCGCGCACGCCCACCACCTGATCGGCGACGGATACAGCGCCGCCCTCCTCCTGGAGGAACTGACCACCGTCCACGCCGCCCTGAACCGCGGCACGTCACCCGAACTGCCCGAGCTGCGCGGCACGTTCCGCGAACACGCCGAACGCCTCGCCGAACGGACGGCCGAACCCCGCGCCGGGCGGCCCGCGCACCGGCGGCCGGAGGAAGACGGCGCGCTGCGGCGCCGGGCCGGCCTGTCCGCGCCCTACCCCCAACCCGTTCTGCGGACCCCGGCCGCCGGCGCCGGCCGACGGCAGGCCGGCGCCTCCGGCACGCACACTTTCCTGTCCCACGGCTTCGTCCTGGACGCCACCGTCGTGGGCGCACTGCGCAAGATCGCCGCCGAGGCGGGCGCCACCCTGTACGCGCCGCTGCTCACCGCCTACCACCAGGCGCTCGCCACCCTCACCGGACAGGAGGACCTGGTCATCGGGCTGGCCGTGTCCGGCCGCGACCACCCGCTGCCGGACATCCACCGCGTCTTCGGGCCGTTCGCCACCGCCGTCGCCGTACGCCCCTTCGGGCCCGGCGACCAGGCCCCGCCCGGGGACGACTTCCCGCAGCGCGTGCGCAGGATCGTCGACGAGACGATCGCCGCCCGCGTCCACGAGGACATCGTCCCGAGGGACGCCGGCGGACTGCCGTTGACCTCCCAGTTCTTCTTCACCTTCCTCGACTTCGGCTCCCTGGGCCCGCGGAGCGATGACCTCCTGGCCGTGCGGTGGGACGAGGAGGAGGACAGCGACTTCACACCGCCCGCCGCCGGTACGGACGTCTTCCTCGCGGCGCGGCCGGACGGGGACCGCCTGCGGGTCACCGTGCGCGGTGCGGCGGCGGCCTTCGACGAGCCCGCGCTGGCCGCGTTCGCCGAAGGGCTGCGCCACCGGCTCGTCTCGCGCGCCGTGCAGCCGGTACGGCGCTCCACCCGTCCCGGCGTACAACAGGAACAGCAGGACCTGGACGCCGCGCTCGTCGGCTATCTGCCGGCGCCCGCCCAGCTGGCGCGGCTCGCGGGCCTGCCGGAGACCGGTTCGGTCCGCGAGGACATCCGCCGTCTGCTGTTCCCGGACGGCGCTCCCCGGCTGCTGGAGACGACCGCCACGCCACAGGGCCGGTCCGGGTTCGTCGCCCTCCCGCTGTTCGCCGACGAACTGGCCGGCGACGGCGCCCTCGCCGCACACACCGCCCGCGCTGTGGACGCGGCCTCGGCGCTGGGCGCCCGCAGCGTCTCCCTGGCCGGCATGATCCCCTCGCTCACCGGCTACGGCTTCGACGTGCTGCGCGCCTCCCGCGCCCCCGCGGCGATCACCACCGGCCACGCGGCCACGGTCGTCTCCGTGGTGCGTACGGTGCACGCCGCGCTGGCGGGCACCGGCCGGGACCTGGCCGACACCCACCTGGCCGTGGTCGGACTCGGGTCCATCGGCGCCTCCTCGCTGGAGTTGCTGCTGACCCTGGCCGAGCGGCCGCCCGCCCGTCTGGTGCTGTGCGACGTGCCGGGCAGCGGCCCGCGCCTGCGGGACCTGGCGCGGACGCTACGGGAGCGCGGTCTGGCCGACGACGTCGTGGTGCGGGTCTCGGACCCGGGCCTGCCCGAGGCGGTGTACGAGGCCGGTCTGATCGTCGCGGCGGTCAGCGGACACCGCGCCCTGGTCGACATCGACCGGCTGCGTCCCGGCACCGTCGTCGTGGACGACAGCTTCCCGCACTGCTTCGACACGGGCCGGGCCCTGGCCCGTATGCGGGAGCGCGCGGACGTCCTGGTCCTGGGCGGGGGATTGCTCACGGTCGGCACCACCCGGCGCACCCTGGCGCACGGGCTGCCCGAGCTCGTCGCGACCACGGAGGCAGTGGCGCGGCACGGGCTGCCCGGCACCCTGGCTTCCTGCCGGACGGAGTCGCTGCTGCACGCCTCCGGCGCGGACGTGCCGCTGGTGCGGGGCCTGGTGGACGGTCCTACGGCCCTCGCCTACTGGAGGGCCATGGAACAGACCGGAATCACCGCCGCGCCACCGCACCTGCTCGGCCACATCCTGGAACCGCTTCCCGAGAGGGTGCGCGCGCAGGGGAGCGGGAGCTGACGCAGGACGACTTCCGCGAGGAGGACCTGAGGCAGGTCGCCGCTACGCGCCGCTCACCCGACGGCCCCGCGCACCTCGGCGACGCGCTGCCCGGCGTCGGTGCCGGGGAAGCGGTCGAGCATCGCGCGGAGCCCGGCGGCGTCGGTGTTGGCGCCGAACAGCTCGGTGCCGGGCTGCATGCGCACGCCTTCCGCCAGTGGTCCGGCGATCACCGGGTCGAAGCCGAGGGCGTCGACCAGGGCCGCGACCGCGGCGACGTCGTCCTCGCCGTCCCCGGCGAGCGCGATCGCCTTGCGACCCGGGGCGCCCGCCGGGCGGGCGCCCTCCTCCAGATCGTGGTAGCCCATGTGGTTGAACGCCTTCACGACGCGGGACTCCGGCAGGAAGGCCTGCACGATCTCGCTGGAGGAGGTGCGCGGGTCGGTCAGGTCGTCCCGGACGCCGTCCACCTCCCACCAGTAGTTCATGGCGTCGACCACGAGCTTGCCGCGCAGCGCGTCCACGGGCAGGGACCGGTGCTTGCCGAGCGGCAGGGCCAGCACGACCACGTCCGCGCGTTCCGCCGCCTCGGCCGCGGTCACCGCGACCGCGCCGGGCGTGACGATCTCGACGACGAGAGCGATCTTCTCCGGGTCGCCGGAGCCGGCGACCAGCACGTCATGGCCCGCGGCGAGGGCGAGCCTGGCGAGCACGGTGCCGACCTTGCCGGCGCCCAGGATGCCGATGGTGGTCATGGCTCAGCCCGCCAGGATGTCGCGGACCATGGGCGCCACCTTCGCGCCGAACAGTTCGACGGCCCGCGTACGGGCGGCGACCGGCTGGGCCCCGAAGGTGTAGATCATGTCGAAGCGCCCGACGCCGAGCGTCCCGACCGCGCCCGCGATCTTCCGCGCGACGGTCTCCGGAGAGCCGATGTACAGCGAGCCGTGCTCGATCTCGGCGTCGAACTCCTCCCGGCGCAGCGGCGGCCACCCGCGCTCCGCGCCGATCCGGTCCCGCATCACCTTGTACGACGGGTAGAACAGTTCCCTGGCCTCCTCGTCGGTGTCGGCCACGAACCCGGGGGAGTGCATGCCGACGGGGTGCGCGACGGTGCCGAACTTCTCGGCGGCCCGCTGGTACAGCTCGATGTACGGGCCGAAGCGCGCGGGGGAGCCACCGATGATCGCGAGCATGAGCGGCAGCCCGTGCCGGGCGGTGCGCACGACCGACTGCGGGGAGCCGCCGACACCGACCCAGGTGTCCAGCCGGCCGGACTCGGTCTTGGGGAAGACGTCGGCGTTCTCCAGGGCGGCACGGGTGGTGCCGCTCCACGTGACGGGCTTCTCGTCGAGCAGCTTGACGAACAGGTCGAGCTTCTCCTCGAAGAGGACGTCGTAGTCGCTCAGGTCGTAGCCGAACAGCGGGAAGGACTCGGTGAACGAGCCGCGGCCGAGGATCACCTGGGCGCGGCCGTTCGAGATCGCGTCGACGGTGGCGAACCGCTGGAAGACGCGCACGGGGTCGTCGGAGCTGAGCACGGTCACCCCGGAGGCGAGCTTGATCCGCGAGGTGCGGGCGGCGATGCCGGCCAGGACCGTCTCCGGTGCGGAGATGGAGTACTCCGGACGGTGGTGCTCGCCGACGGCGATGACGTCGACGCCCAGCTCGTCGGCGATCACGGCCTCCTCCACGACCTGCCGGACGGCGGCCGCGTGCGAGAGGGGTACGCCGGCGTCCTGCGGAACGTCGCCGAAGGTGTCGAGGCCGAGTACGAGGTCTGTCATGGTGCACCCTCTCCGCATTGGTTGACGCTTCAACTATCTCTTGCTTCGGTTGACGTGTCAACTACGGCCATGGCCGATGCATTCCGGGCGTGCCGCTGCCGCCGCCGTCGGGGGCAGGGGTGCTGCGGCCGCGGCCGTCGGGGAGAAGGGACGCGCCGGTCGGGCCCTACCGGGTGCCGGGCTCGGCCGGGGTCCGCAGCACGAGCAGGGCGACGTCGTCGTCGTTCTCGGTGGGGCGGACGCGGCGCAGGAGCTCGTCCGTGAAGGAGGCCATGGGGCGGTGGACGAGCGCGGCCGCGTGCTGGCGCAGCCGCTCCAGCCCTTCGTCCAAGGAGTGCCCGATCGCCTCGATCAGCCCGTCGGTGTACAGCAGGAGCGTCGATCCGGGCGGCAGCACGGTCGTCGCGTCGGGGCGGGCCTTGCCGGCGCCCGTGCCCAGCAGGATGCCGTGGCCGTCCTGGAGGTAACGCGTGAGACCGTCGCGGCTGATCAGCAGGGGCGGCGGGTGCCCGGCGTTGGTCCAGCACAGCTCCCAGTGACCGTCGTCCGCCGCTTCCAGGCGAGCGAAGATCATCGTGGCCATGGGCACACTCGTGATGTGCGTGACCGCCTCGTCCAGCCGGTCGACGATCCGGCTCGGGGGTTCCTGGTGGGACCAGGCGTAGGCACGGAGCATGTTGCGCACCTGCGCCATGCCGGCCGCCGCCTCCAGATCGTGGCCGACGACGTCGCCGACGGCCAGCGCGGTGGCGCCGTCGGGCAGACGGAAGGCGTCGTACCAGTCGCCGCCGACCTGCGAGGCGTCGGGCGCGGGCAGATAGCGGGCGATCATCTTCAGCCCGGGCAGACGCGGCAGCTGCGGCAGCAGGTGGTTCTGCATGGTCTCGGCGACCTTGCGCTGGCGCTGGTAGAGCCGGGCGTTGTCCAGGGCGAGCGCGGCCCGGCGCGCGATGTCCTCGATCAGCGGAAGATCAGCGTCCGTGTAGTCGCCCGCCTTGTCGGCGCGGCCCAGCGTGAGGGCGCCGAGCACCTCACGGGTGCTGCGGATGGGAACGATCGCCGCGGAGTGGATGCCGGTCGCCTTGAACAGCCGCCGCTGCTCGACCGCGATCCCCGAGTCCGGCTCCCGCTGATAGGTCTTGGGTCCCGCCAGGGTGGAGGCCACCCCGCGCAGCGCTCGGGACAGCGGCATGGGCGACTCCTCGGGCACCGGGGGCATCGGCCCCTGGAGCTCCGGATGGGTCACGAGCGTCTCGCCGTCGGCGTGCACCACCGCGCTGCGCCACACCTCGTCGCGCTCGGTGATCAGGTCGACGACCGCCCAGTCCGCCAGCCGGGGCAGCACCAGTGCCACGAGCCGGCGCAGCGTCTCGTCGACGTCCAGGGTGGAGGTGAGCCGCGTCGTCGTCTCCGCCAGCAGGGCCAGGCGCTCCAGCTCGGTCAGCGGCACGGCCCCGGGCTCCGGGAGCGGACTCGTGGCCCGGGCCCGCTCGTCGCGGTGGAAGACGACGAGCGTCGCGGGCTCGGGGCCACCGGTGTCGAAGGGGGTGATCAGCCACGACACGGGCAGCAGGGAGCCGTCACCCTTGGCGAACCACTCCCCGCCGGCCTGCTCCGTGCGCCGGGCGTGGAACGCCTGCCGCATGCTGCACCGGCTGGTCGGCAGCGTGTGGCCGCGGGCGTCGCGGTGCAGCAGGTCGTGCGCGTCCTGGCCCACCAGATGCTCCGCGGTCCGGCCCAGCAACTGCTCGGCCCGGGCGTTGGCCGCCATGATGCATCCCTTGTCGTCCACGACATAGGCCCCCGCCCCGATCGCGGCCAGCGCCCCCGCCGGCGTGGCGTCGACCACCCCGGGGGTCCAAGGACCGACGCTCTCGGCCCGCTCCGGCTCTGCCACGCCCTTGCCTCCTTGCTGATCGCCGGACACGCCTGTCCCGCATTCCTTTCCCGAGTGCCCCCTGTGCGGGAACCTCAGCCCCGGTGCCTACGCCCGCCCGGGAGAGCATGGACCACGCCTGTGATGGAATTCGTAAGGTAATCGGACTGACGCGAGACGAAGGACGTAGGTGCGGGGCGGCTTATGAAGCAGGCTGCTGACGACGAGGGCCGGGCGCTGTCGGAGATGTCGATGGTGCGGACGGCCGCGTTCGAGGGTACGGAAGCGATCGCACGGGCCCGTGATCACGCGGGGCTGTTCCTGCGCGATCTGCGGACGGAGCACGGGGTGCCGGTGCCCGAGCGCACGGTGAACATCGTGCAGCTGGTGGTGAGCGAGCTGGTGACCAACACGCGCAAGTACGCGCCGGGGCCGTCGTTGCTGACGCTGGAGGCCCGTGAGGGTGCCGTCGCGGTGACCGTCTGGGACACCGAACCCCGACTGCCGGTGGTCCGGGGCGCCGATCCGGTCCGGGTCGGGCAGCACGGACTGGAGATCGTCAGGGCGGTCTGCCGGAGCCTGGAGGTACACCGGGAGCCGGTGGGCAAGCGCATCACCGCCATGATCGACCTCACCCCGGACCCGACCGGAAACGCGGCCGACGCCCGGTCCTGACCGCTGCGCAGCGTTCCGTCCCACCTGGCCGGCTCTTTCCGCGGCGCAGGGTTCCGGCCACCCCACCGGCTCTCCCCGCGGCGCAGGGTTCCGCCCACCCCGCCGGCCCTCCCTACGACCCTTCTGCAGACACCTTGTAGCCGGGCGTGACCCGCCCATAGGATTCAAGGCAGACGATTGAATCGTTTCAATCCGTCTGCCCTCATCCAGCCGCAGCGACAAGGGAGTCGACATGCCCGGAAGTTGGAACCGCAGGGCCTTCCTCAGTGCCACCGCGGGAACCGTGGGAGCAGGCCTGTCCGCCCTGCCCACCGGGGCATCCGCGGCGGCGCCCCCGGCCGGCCAGGCCCGTGGCGCCGCAGGGGCTGCCGGCCTGCGCGTCACCCGCACGACCGTGGAGCGCAAGCCGAACCTCCTCGGAACCGATGCCGCCCGCCCCCGGCTCGCCTGGGAGTCGACGTCCCCAGGTCACGGCGCTCGGCAGACCGCCTACCGCGTGCAGGTGAAGGCCGGCGGGCAGGGATGGGGGAGCGGATCCCTCGTCTGGGACTCGGGCAAGGTGCAGGGCGCGGACGGCGCCGGCGGTGTGCCCTACGGCGGCCCGGCCCTGGAGCCGCGCACCCGGTACTCCTGGCGGGTCAGAGTCTGGGACGAGCAGGGCCGGGCATCGGAGTGGAGCGAACCCCGCTGGTTCGAGACAACGTTGTCACCGGAGGAGTGGGGCGCCCGGTGGATCGGCGCGGACACCCCGACGCCTCTCGACTTCACGGGCTCGTCATGGATCTGGGCCCCCGGAGCGAGCACCCAGGACGCCCCCGAGGGGACCCGGTGGTTCCGGGGCCGGCTCGACGTACCCGACGACACCGACGTCGTCGAGGCGACGCTCGTCGCGACCGCCGACGACGACTTCACGCTCTACCTCAACGGCCGCCCGGCTCTCGAAGCCCCTCGGCAGCAGGACGGCTGGCGGACCGGCCGGACGGCCGACGTCACCGCTCTGGTGAAGGACGGCGTCGGCACCGGCACCGGCGTCGTGCTCGCCGTCGCGGCGACCAACCGCGCCGGCGCCTCGGTCAACCCCGCGGGCCTCCTGGTCCGCCTGCACGTGCGGACCTCGTCGGGACGCACCCACGACCTCCGCACCGACGCGGGATGGCGCACCGCGGACACGGAACAGCAGCACTGGCAGGAGGCCGGTTTCGACGACTCCTCCTGGTCTCCCGCCGTCGTGCTCGCCCCCTACGGCCAGGGCCCCTGGGGCACCGGCGTGAGCGTCAGCCTGCCGGAACTGCCCGCGCCCCTGCTGCGCAGGGAGTTCGACGTGCCGCGCCGGATCAGCCGGGCCCGCCTCTACCTCAGCGGCCTCGCCTACTACGAGGCGGAGATCAACGGCCGGCGCGTGGGACGGCAGGTGCTCGATCCCGGGTTCACCGACTACGACGAGACCGTGCTGTACACCGTCCACGACGTCACCGACCTGCTGCGCCGCGGCGGCAACGCGATCGGTGTGACGCTGGGCCGCGGCTTCTTCGGCATGACGACCCCGAACGTCTGGAACTGGCACCGCACGCCCTGGCACTCCGAACCGCGCCTCATCGCCCGGCTCGAGGTCGACCACCCCGACGGAAGCCGCACCTCCCTCGTCACCGACGACCGGTGGCGCATCACCGAGGGACCCACCCTGTCCAACTCCCTCTACGCCGGGGAGACCTACGACGCCCGGCGTGAACCGGGCGCCTGGACCCGGCCCGGCTTCGACGACTCCTCCTGGCGGCCGGCCGGGATCCAGAGCGGGCCGAAGGGCCGCCTGCGCGCACAGCCCCACGACGGCATCGAGGTCATCGACTCCTTCCCGCCCGAGAAGATCAGCCGGCTGTCCGACGGCGCGTACCTGGTGGACATGGGCCGGACCATGGCCGGCTGGGTCCGGATCACCGTGGCGGACCTCCCCGCGGGCACCCGCCTTCAGCTCACCTACGGAGAGAAGCTGAAGGCCGACGGAAGCGTCTCGGCCGAGACCTCGCACGTGCCCGGGCGCTTCCAGCGCGACGAGTACGTCTGCGCCGGCCGCCCGGAGGAGAGCTGGGAGCCCTCCTTCTCGTACAAGGGCTTCCGCTACGTCCAGATCAGCGGACTGCCCACCGCCCCCGAGCCCCGGCAGATCACGGGGCGGCTGGTCCACACCCCGCTGGAGGAGGTCAGCGCCTTCGCCTGTTCGGAACCCTTCTACGAGTGGCTCGACCAGGCGATGCGGCGCACCGTTCTGAACAACATGCACGGCATCCCCACCGACACCCCCATGTACGAGAAGAACGGCTGGACCGGCGACGCACAGCTCGGCACCCCCGTGATGACCTACGCCTTCGACATGCACCGCATGCTCGCCAAGTGGCTGGACGATCTCGCCGACAGCCAGACGGACGACGGCCAGCTGCCCGTCATCGTGCCGAGCGGCGGCTGGGGCTACGGCGATCTGGGGCCCTCTCCGGAGTGGACGACGGTGTACCCGTTCGTGATCCGGGAGTTCTACCGGGTGTACGGCGACGAGCGGGCGGCACGCGCGCACTGGACCACGCTCACCCGCTACCTCGACTGGGAGCTGGCCCGGCTGCGCGACGGCCTCGCCGTCACCGCCCTGGGCGACTACCTGCCGCCCGGCTACGGCGGCAACCCGCCCGAGGACACCCGGCTGACCGCCACCGCCTACCTCCACCGGGCGCTGCTGGCCACGGCCGAGATGGGCGAAGTCCTGCACGCGGACGAGGTGGTGACGCGCTACCGGCGGGCCGCCGATCAGCTCAAGGACGCCCTCAACGCGGAGTTCCTGGGACCCGAGGGCCACTACCGCACGGCCAAGGACCCCGGCTACCGGCAGACCAGCAACGCCGTCCCCCTCGCTTTCGGCCTCGTACCGGATCACGCACGTGCCTCGGTCTTCGCGAGCCTGGTGCGGGACATCGAGGCCCGTGGCAACCACCTCGACACCGGGGCGCTGGGCACCAGCGTGCTGCTGCGCGTGCTGTGCCAGGAGGGCAGGCCGGATCTGGCCCACGCGATCGCGACCCAGCGCACCTACCCGGGCTGGGGCTACTGGCACGAGAACGGCGCGGACACCATGTGGGAGATGTGGCCGCTCGACTCCCGCTCCCGCGACCACTACTTCCAGGGCACCGTGGCCCAATGGCTGTACGAGAACGTGGCGGGCCTGCGCCCGGGGGACGCCGGCTACGCCACGTTCACCGTGCGGCCCGACGCCCGGACCGGTGTCGACTGGGCGCGCACCTCGATCCGTACGGTGCGGGGCACCGCCGGTGTCGCCTGGTCGCAGCAGGGGACGGTCTTCCGGATGGACGTGCGGGTGCCGGTGGGCGCCGTCGCGGAAGTCCACGTGCCCGCGGCGGACCGCGACGCGGTGAGGGCACCGGACGGCGCCCGTCACCTGCGCACGGAGTCCGGCTTCGCCGTCTACCGCGTGGGACACGGATCCTGGCGCTTCACGAGCGGCTGACCGGCGACGACCGGACGACGGAACGACGGAACGGCGGCGAGCTCCTCAAGGAGTTACGTCACGCTTCTGCCCGGGCCCCTTCCCATCGGGTTCCCTCCCGAGCGGTGAGCGCGCCACGGCCCGGGGGGTCGTGGACGAGGCCCAGGTCGCCAGCAGGCGCAGTGCGGTCTCGTCCGCCGTCCCGTCGGCCGCGGTGTAGACGAACAGGGTCTGGTCCTCCTCGCCCGCCACCGACATGGCCTGGTAGGTGATCGTGAGGTCTCCGACGACGGGGTGGTGGTATCCCTTGGTCCCCTCGGTGCGCTCGATCACCCGCTGGTCCGCCCACATGCGGCGGAACACCGGGCTCTGCCGGGACAGCTCACCGACCAGCTCACTCAGCTCCGGGTCGGTGCCGTGCCGGCCGGCGTCCATCCGGAGCATCGCCGCGGTGTCCGCCGCCACGCCCTCCCAGTCGGCGTACAGCTCGCGCGCGTAGGGGTCGAGGAAGACGAAACGGGCCTGGTTGCGTTCGTGCTGCGGCAGCGCAGCGAAGTCGGTGATCAGCGCGGTCGCCAGCCGGTTACCGGCGAGCACGTCGGTGCGCCGGCCCAGCACGAAGGCAGGGCAGTACGCGGTGTCGAGCCGGGCCAGCAGCTGCTCCACCGCGGGGGTCACCCACTGCCGGGGTGCGGAGGCCGGGCGGTGCACCCGCTCCGGCTGGGCCGTGAGGTCGAACAGGTGGACTCGTTCGGCGTCGTCCAGGTGGAGCGCCGAGGCCAGGGAGTCCAGGACGGCACGCGACGCGGTGCGGCTGCGTCCCTGCTCCAGGCGCGTGTAGTAGTCGACGCTCACCCCTGCCAGCTGCGCGAGTTCCTCACGCCGCAGACCCGCCACGCGTCGCCGCGCCGTGGCGGGGAAGCCGACGTCGGCGGGATCGAGGCGGGCCCGGGCGGCCCTGAGGAACTCTCCGAGTGTCACGAGGTGGTCCATGACCCCATCGTCGCCGGGGACCTCCGCCGGGACAGAGCGCCCAGGGTGGCCCTGTCACTCCCAGGATCCGGCGGACCCGGGACGCCGGGAGAACGCCCGTCGCTCACCTCAAGCCTCGGGCCCGACCCGGCACGGTCGGGCCCGAGGCGCCGGGTGCCGTCAGCGGGGCCCGGCGAGCTGGGCGGCCAGGAGGTGGGAGTCCAGCAGGGTGGTGTCGGCCGTACGGGCGGCCTTGGTGTAGCCGGTGAGCATGCGTTTGGTCAGCAGCAGGGCCTGGGGGGAGCGGCGGGCCAGGGGTTTGGTCCAGGCGGCGACGGCCTCGTCCAGGGCGTCGAGGGGGGCGACCTTGTGCAGGAGGCCGAGGCGGTGGGCGGTGGGGGCGTCGAAGGTCTCGCAGGTGAGCATCAGTTCACGGATCCGGGCGGCACCCGCTTCCGAGATCAGCCGGCCCATCGCGCCGCCCCAGGCGGGCGCGAGCCCCAGGCCGACCTCGGGCATGCGGAACCGGCAGGTGTCCGCACCGGCGCGCAGGTCGCAGTAGGCGGCCAGGGCCAGACCCGCACCCACGACCTTGCCGTGCACCCGGGCGATGGTGACGGCATGGGTGTTCTCCAGTGCCTGGCACAGGCGGTGGGCCTTGTCCGCGATGCGCAGCAGCGTGCCGCCGGTGGGGTCGGCGTCCAGGGCGTCCTGGTACTCCCGTCGGTCGGCCCCCAGGCAGAAGTCGTCACCCAGGGAGGAGAGCACCAGGACGCGGACGTCGGGCTGGTCGTGGAGGTCGTCCAGGACGTTGATGAGCGCGTCCAGGACCGCTGTGCTCAGAACGTCGTCCTGGGCGGCGGGATTGAGTCCGATGCGGAGGACGGGGCCGCTTCTGTCGAGGGCCAGGGGGGCGGGTGGCGGCACCGTCGCGATGGGGAGCGCGGTGTCGGTGGGGGTGGTGGCGGTGGCGGCGGCGGACACGGCGGCGGGGGTGCGGGGCGGGTTCATGCGAGTGCTACATCCAGGTTCAACAGGCGCCGGAACGCCACCCGGGGCGCCGCCGCGGGAGGGCGGACCAGGGTGAGTCTCGGCAGGCGGGTGATCAGGTGGCGAAGGAGGGTCTGTGCTTCCAGCCGGGCCAGGGGTGCTCCGAGGCAGTAGTGGATGCCGAAACTGAAAGCCAGGTGGGAGGGGTTGCGGAGCATGTCGAAGGTGTCGGGATCCGGGAACCGGGCAGGATCGCGATGGGCGGCGCCCACCATGAGGTGGACCATCTCACCGGCGGCGACCTCGGTGCCCGCCAGGAGCGTGTCCTGCCCGGCGACCCGGCTGATGACGTGCGTGGGAGGGTCGTAGCGCAGGGACTCCTCCACGAACGCGGGCACGAGGTCCGGCTGCAGGACGAGCCGGTCCCAGCGGCCGGGGTCCTCGACGAGCCGCAGGGTCATGGACGTCAGCAGGGTCGCGGTGGTCTCCAGGGCGGCCAGCAGGACGAACAGGGCGAGGAAGTAGACGGCTTCGTCGGCCTTGTCCCGGTCCGGTTCGAGCTCGTCCCAGGTGGTGATCCACCGGGAGACGGGGTCGTCGCCGGGGCGTCTGCGCCGGGCGCGTACCAAGTCGAGGAAGTAGGCCCGTAGTTCCGCCATGGCGGCGTCGGATCGGGCGAGCTGGCTGGCATTGGGGAGCAGCTCCTGGGTGAAGACCTGCTCGTGGGTGAGCTCGCGCAGCCGGGGCCAGTCGGCGCTGGGCAGTCCGAGCCAGTCGCCGACGGTCGCGACGGGCAGCTCCTCGCTCACCAGCTCCGAGAAGTCGGCCTCGCCCGAGCGCAGCCGCTCGTGCAGGGTGTCGAGCAGCCGGTCGACGACGCCGGACACCCGCACACCGAGACGGTCGATGGTGCCGCGGTCGAAGCCGCCGGCCGACCGGCGCACGCGCGTGTGCTCCGGGGGGTTGAGGGCCGGCAGCGTACGGCTGATCTCCCGGGACGAGGGCGCGCTCCAGCGGGTGCGCGCGCCCTGCTGCTCTCGCCACCGGGCGTCCGGTTCGAGCCAGACGCCGTTGCGCAGCACCTGTTCACAGGTGCTGTAGCCGGTGACGAGAAAACCACCCCAGGGCGCGGGGCTGACAGCACCACGCGCCCTGAGCTCTGCGTAGAAGGGAAAGGGGTCGGCCTGTCCCTCAGCCGTCCTGAGACGGGAGAACAGGGAAATCGTGGCCCGACGGTCCGTAGACGGAGTCGTGACGCTTCCCACGGTAGCGGCTCCTTTCTGCCAGCCGCTATCCGTACCCGACCGATAATTGAGTCATACAGTAACTCTGTAGTTTCATATGGTTACTTGCGTCACTCGCCGTTCATCCAGGCCCGGAAGCGGCTGAAGAGGCCACCCTTCGGCCGCTGCGCGGCATGAGCCGGCCGGTGCGCCGCCGATGGCTGAGGAACGCCGGTGGACGAAGGAGCCGCCTGAAGGGACGACGACGGCGCCTGGCGCGAAGTGACCGGCTGCGCCACCGTGCGCGGGGTGAAGCGGATGGGCACGGTGACCAGCGAGCGGCTCCACGGCGCCGGCACCCAGGACAGTTCACCGAAGGGGACCCGCATCTCCACGTCGGGGAGCCGGTTGAGCAGGGACTCCACGGCCGTGGAAGCGATCATGAACGCCGGGTCCTTGGCCGGGCACGCGTGCGGGCCGGCCCCGAACGCGAGATGGGCCTTGGGGCTGAGCTGTTCACGGTGCGCGGTGAGCTTCGGGTCGTTGTTGGCCGCCGCGAAGGAGATCAGCACCGGGTCGCCCGCCCGCAGGGTGCGGTCTCCCAGCTCGACGTCCTGCGTGGGGTAGTGCCCCGCGTAGTTGGCGATCGGGGCGTAGTTCCACAGCGTCTTCACGACCGCGTCCTCGACCGGCAGGCCGGTCGGCCAGTCGTCGCTGAGGTACAGCGCGGCGCTGGTGCCGATCGCGGCCGTCAGGGGCGCCGTCCCGCCGGAGAGCAGGGTCACCAGCTGGTGCAGCACCTCCTCGTCGCTCAGCCGGGCCGCGTGCACCATCAGCCGGGTGGTCAGGTCCTCGCCGGGCTGGCGGCGCTTGAGGGCGATCAGTTCGCCGAGCGCCGCGCCCAGGACCTCGTCGGCACCCGGGGTGCCCTGGAAGATGCCGGTGATCCCGGCGATGACGCGGTCGCCGATCTCGGGCGGGCAGCCGAACAGGTCGCCGAAGACGAGCAGGGGCAGCGGCTGCGCGTACGCGGCCATCAGCTCGGCCTGACCGAGGGGTTCGGAGCTGAAACGGCTGATCAGGTAGTCGGCCGACTGCTGGGTCAGCCTGATGAGCCGGCTCTGGTCGACGGTGGCGAGGCTCTCCGTGACCGCCTGCCGCAGCCGGGCGTGCGCCGCGCCGTCGCTGAACAGGGCGTTGGGACGGTAACCCATCATGGGCAGGGCCGGGCTGTCCTCCGGGACCCGCCCCTCGTTCAGGGCGTTCCAGCGACGGGAGTCGCGCACGAACAGCTGCGGGTTCTGCAGGATGTACAGGCTCGCGTCATAGCTGGTCACCAGTTCGACCTGGACGCCCGGCGCGATGTCCACGGGGGCGCTGTGTCCCATCGAGCGCAGCTTGTCGTAGGTGCGCTCGGGGTCGGAGCCGAAGTCGGGGCCGTACAGCGGGATGTTGCCGTGTGCGGGGCATTCGGCAGGTACCCCGGATGTCTCGAGGGGCTGTTGCATGGTGGTGGCTCCTAGCCGAGTGAGGACAAGAGGTGCTTCACGAGCGTGATGAGGGCCTCCATTGAGGAGTCCTGGTCGCGGACGTCGCAGTCGATGACCGGTGTCTCGTCGGGGAGGTTGAGGGCCTCGCACACCTCGGACAGGGGGAAGTGGGTCCTGCCGTCGAAGGTGTTCACGCCGACGACATAGGGCAGGCCGAAGGCCTCGACCAGGTCCAGGATGGGGAAGGTCTCCTCCAGGCGCTCCGGGTCGACCAGGACGAGCGCACCCAGCGCTCCCCTCGACAGGCCCTCCCACATCTGCTTGAAGCGTTCCTGCCCGGGGGTTCCGAAGATGTAGAGGACCAGGTCGTCGCTCAGGGTCAGACGCCCGAAGTCCATCGCCACGGTGGTCGTGGTCTTGTCGGGCGTCTCGGAGAGGTCGTCGAAGCCCACGCTGGCCTCGGTGATCTCCTCCTCGGTCTGCAGCGGCTCGATCTCGGAGACACTTCCGATGTAGGTGGTCTTGCCCACCGCGAAGTGGCCCACGACCAGGACCTTGACGGAGCGGGAGACCTTGGGATCCAGATACACGGACTTACGCTCCGGTTCGTATGCGCTCCAGGCCATGGAGCACGGCGGTGAGCAGGGCGGGGTCATGGCGTTCGGCATGTGGCACCGGATTGCGCACATGGATCAGGTCGTCGTCGGCCATCTGCGCGAGCAGGATGCGCACGATGCCCAGGGGGAGCTGGGTGTGGGCCGCGACCTCGGCGACCGAGAGGTACCCGTTCGCGAGCAGGTCGATGACCGCGCGGGCCTCCGGAGCCAGGGTGCGTACCGTGGCCAGGGCCGAGTCCTGGGCGGTGATCATGGTGGTGTGCTCGTACTCGCTGTCGCGCGGGAGTACGCGCCCCTTCGCCATGACGAAGAACGGGACTAACGGGGCCGTCAGTTCGAGCTCGTCGGACGGGTCGTCATGCATCGCTGGCCCTTTCTCCCGGCACACCCGGCGACGCGGGCATCGCATCACTCAGACGTGCGGCGAACTCCTCGATGTCACAGTCGTGTTCGGCGGCCGCCGCGATGAAGGCGCCTTCACCGGCGGCGATCAGGAAGACCCAGCCGTGCTGGAACTCGATGACCGTCTGGCTCCACTCGTCGTCCAGTTCACCGCCCGCGAAGGGCGCGGTCGCCCGGCTGTAGGCGTGGATGCCGGTCATGGCCGCCGAGATCGTGTCCGCGAGGTCCCTGTCGACGCCCGCGCTGGCGCCGCGCGGCAGACCGTCCGCGCCGAGCAGCAGGGCGTGCAGGGCACCCGGCACCGAGGCCACCGCCCGGTCCAGCTGGTCGAGCACGGCGACGGACCTGCCCGCCTCGGCGCGGTGCGCCTGGGCGTCCTCCCCGGCCCGGTCCGCGTCGGTGGGGATCACCCGCGGCGGGGCCGTGAGGTTGTTGCCCAGCCGGGCGACCAGCCGGTTCATCCGGAACGACAGCTGCTCCATGTCCACGTCGGGCTCCGCGGCGGCGGCCAGATAGGCTCCCTGCCCGGCCCCGATCAGGAACACCCAGCCGTGCTGGAACTCGATGACGGTCTGGATCCACTCCCGGTCCGGCGAGGGGCCGGCGAAGTGGGCGGTGGCCCGGCTGAGGGACTGCATCCCCGCCATGGCCGCGGATACGGTTCCCACGTCGTTGCGGGTCAGGCCGTCGGTGGAACCGCGCGGGATGCCGTCCGCCGACAGCACCACGGCGTGCCGTGCCTTGGGCACGTTGGTCACGATGTCCTGGACCATCCACGACAGGTCGGTCGTACTCATGCGTTGTCGGACCCTTCGGACATGGGGGTGTCGAGGGAGGCCACATCGCGCCCGGTCTGGGTGCCGCGCTGCAGAGCGCCCAGGCTGCCGGCGCCGCGGCGCCGCACCGCGCGCCTGGCCGGCTGGTCCGTCGCGGAGGTGTCACCGACGGACGTGATGCGGGTCCCGCGCTTGGGCAGGCCGTTGGCCGTGCGCTCCGGATTGCGGCCCTGCACCGGCCGGATGCTGCTCACGGGCGCCGACTCCGGGGCCGCGGGGGTCTCCTCCATGGTCCACAGCTCCTCGGGCAGCAG
>NZ_NOKT01000010.1 GCF_002237655.1 Streptomyces sp. XY006 | reverse complement strand
CCCCCCAGGTCATCCGTTCGACAGGGGGGAACAGTCATGCCGGGCCCGGAGGCCAGCGGCCCTCTTGCAGGACCGCGGAAAACATAACGGGGGGGGCGGCTCCGGACCGCGCGGCAACGCCCCGTCGCGACCCGAGAACAGCCCGCGGACCGCACGGTGCGCCCGTCGCGGCCGGCAGCAGCCCGGGGACGCACGGAGGCCCTCACGACCCGAGCCCGGCCCGGAGGCCGTGCCGTGCGTCCGTCGCGGCCCGGAGCGGCGTCCGCCGGTCTGGTGCCCGGGCCGGTCCCGCCGGCCCGGGGGTCCGGGGGCGCGGTCAGAGGGTCGTCGTGCCGCCGCCGCCCGTGGTCGGCTGCTGTTCGGTCGCCTCGCCGCGGGCGAGGCGGCTGTGGCCTCGGCCGTACAGGAAGTAGACGAGGAAGCCGGCCGCCATCCAGATGCCGAACCGGACCCACGTCTCGGCGGGCAGGTTGATCATCAGCCACAGCGAGGCGCACACCGACAGGATCGGGATGACCGGGACCCACGGCGTGCGGAAGGACCGCGGCAGGTCGGGACGGGTCCGGCGCAGGATGATCACGCCGATGGCGACGACCACGAAGGCGAACAGCGTGCCGATGTTCACCAGGGCGGCGAGCTCCGTCAGCGGCGTGAACCCGGCCAGGATCGCGATGATCACACCGAGCAGGATGGTCGGCCGGTGCGGCGTCTTGAACCGGGGGTGGACACGCGAGAAGAACCGGGGCAGCAGCCCGTCCCGGCTCATCGCGAAGAACACCCGGGTCTGGCCGAGCAGCAGGATCATGCACACCGTCGTCAGGCCGACCGCGGCCCCGAAGCTGATGAAGCCCGCGTACCAGGGATGCCCCGTCGCCTTGAACGCGTCGGCCAGCGGCGCGTCCACCGACAGCCGGCTGTAGTGCTGCATGCCGGTGACCACGATCGAGACGAGCACGTACAGCGTGGTGCAGATCAGCAGGGAGCCGAGGATGCCGCGCGGCATGTCCCGCTGCGGATTGCGCGTCTCCTCGGCGGCCGTGGCCACGACGTCGAAGCCGATGAAGGCGAAGAACACGACCGACGCGGCGGTGAAGATCCCCATGACGCCGAAGTTGGACGGCGCCCAGCCGAACATCAGCTGGATCAGCGGCGAGTCGAGACTCGACCCGGCCTCCACCGGCTTCTCCTTCGGGATGAACGGGTCGTAGTTCTCCGCCTTGATGAGGAAGGCCCCCGCGATGATCACGACGAGCACGACCGTCACCTTGATGGCGACCACCAGCGACGTGATGCGCGCGGACAGCTTCATGCCGAGGACGAGGATGACCGTGAGGACCAGGACGAGCGCGGCGGCGAGGATGTCGAAGCCGAAGACGTCCGAGCCCTCCCGGCTGCCCAGCGCCGCCGGCATCTGCCAGCCGGCGTTGTCCATGAGCGACTGGATGTATCCGGACCAGCCGACGGCCACCACCGCCGTCCCGAGCGCGAACTCCAGGACCAGGTCCCAGCCGATGATCCAGGCGGGCAGTTCCCCGAGGGAGGCGTACGAGAACGTGTACGCGGACCCGGCGACCGGGACCGTCGAGGCGAACTCGGCGTAACAGAGCGCGGCCAGCGCACAGGCGACGCCGGCCGCCGCGAACGCCAGGGCCACCGCGGGCCCGGCGTTGTTCTTGGCGACTGTGCCGGTGAGGACGAAGATGCCGGTGCCGATGATCACACCGACGCCGAAGACGGTCAGATCCAGCGCGGACAAGGACTTCTTGAGCGCGTGCTCTGGCTCCTCGGTATCGAGGATGGACTGCTCGACCTTCTTCGTCCGGAAGAGGGTGCTGCTCACGGGGTACCTCCCACGCTTGTCGTCCTCGACATGATCGAGAGGGGGCACCATCCGTATGCCCCGACAGCGATGGATTCACGCCAATGGGCCGGTTTCACCACCCTTGTCGGGGGTGAAACCGGCCCATTCAGCGGTACCGGGGTGGGCGTCAGTCGCGGGCGGGCTCCACGGAGTCGACCGTGGACCGCTCGTAGCGTCCGTCGAGCTTGGCGACCAGACCGGTCACCTGCCGGGCGATGTCCGGGGCGGTGAGGCCGATCTCGGCGAGCACCTCGGCCCGGGAGGCGTGGTCGAGGAAGCGCGGCGGGATGCCGAAGTCGCGCAGCGGCACGTCGACGCCCGCGTCGCGCAGCGCCTGGGCGATCGCCGAGCCGACACCGCCGACCCGGCTGTTGTCCTCGACGGTGACGACCACGCGGTGCCGCTCGGCGAGCGGGGCCATGGCCTCGTCGACGGGCTTGACCCAGCGCGGGTCGACGACGGTCGTGGAGATGCCCTGCTTGTCGAGCAGGCCGGCGACCTCCAGGCACATCGGCGCGAGGGCGCCGACGGAGACCAGCAGCACGTCGGGCCGGTCGGTGCCGGGCTCGCGCAGCACGTCCATGCCGCCGACGCGGCGCACGGCCGGTACGGCGGGGCCGACGGCGCCCTTGGAGAAGCGGACCACGGTCGGCGCGTCCTCGACGGCGACGGCCTCGCGCAGCTGGGCGCGCACCTGGTCGGCGTCGCGCGGCGCGGCCAGCCGCAGGCCGGGCACGACCTGGAGGATCGACATGTCCCACATGCCGTTGTGCGAGGCGCCGTCGGTGCCGGTGACCCCGGCCCGGTCGAGCACGAAGGTGACCCCGCACTTGTGCAGGGCCACGTCCATCAGCACCTGGTCGAAGGCGCGGTTGAGGAAGGTGGCGTACACGGCGAACACCGGGTGCACGCCGCCCGTCGCCAGGCCCGCGGCGGAGACGGCCCCGTGCTGCTCGGCGATGCCGACGTCGTAGACCCGCTCGGGGAAGCGCTTGGCGAACTTGTCGAGGCCCACCGGCTGGAGCATGGCGGCCGTGATGGCGACGATGTCCTCGCGCTCCTCGCCGAGCCTGACCATCTCCTCGCCGAAGACGGAGGTCCAGTCGGCGCCGGAGCTGGCGATCGGCAGGCCCGTGTCGGGGTGGATCTTGCCGACGGCGTGGAAGCGGTCCGCCTCGTCCTGGAGGGCGGGCTGGTAGCCGCGGCCCTTCTCGGTGAGGCAGTGCACGATGACGGGCCCGCCGAACCGCTTGGCGCGGGCCAGGGCGGACTCCAGGGCCTCGATGTCGTGGCCGTCGATCGGGCCGACGTACTTCAGGCCGAGGTCCTCGAACATGCCCTGCGGGGCGATGAAGTCCTTCAGCCCCTTCTTGGCCCCGTGCAGGGTGTCGTAGAGCGGCCGGCCGACGACCGGGGTGCGCTCCAGGACCTCCTTGGTGCGGGCCAGGAAGCGCTCGTAGCCGTCGGTGGTGCGCAGGGTCGCCAGGTGGTTGGCGAGGCCGCCGATGGTCGGCGCGTAGGAGCGCTCGTTGTCGTTGACGACGATGACGAGCGGGCGGTCCTTGGCGTCGGCGATGTTGTTCAGCGCCTCCCAGGCCATGCCGCCGGTCAGGGCGCCGTCGCCGATGACGGCCACGACGTGGTCGTCGCGTTTCATCAGCTGGTTGGCCTTGGCGATGCCGTCGGCCCAGCCGAGGACCGTCGAGGCGTGCGAGTTCTCGATGACGTCGTGCTCGGACTCGGCCTGCGAGGGGTAGCCGGACAGGCCGCCCTTCATCTTCAGCTTCGAGAAGTCCTGGCGGCCGGTGAGCAGCTTGTGGACGTAGGACTGGTGGCCGGTGTCCCAGAGCACCTTGTCCCGGGGCGATTCGAAGACCCGGTGCAGGGCGATGGTGAGCTCCACCACGCCGAGGTTGGGGCCCAGGTGACCGCCGGTCTTGGAGACCGCTTCGACAAGGAAGGTCCGGATCTCCTCCGCCAGCTGGTTCAGCTCCTCCAGGCTGAGCCGGTCCAGATCGCGCGGTCCCGTGATGCGGGTCAGCAGCGGCACCCGTGCCTCCTTGCAGTAGAGCTGATCGAGCTGTTGCCGGGCGTGTCGAGTCTAATGTTCCGCCCTGGAGGACTGCGCCGAGGCCGTGCGTCATACGTCACGCATTCGGCTGTACCCACCTTGGGCCGCGCCTACGACACGACTGTGCCCGGCACCTGCCGGTGCCGGGCACAGTGAGGGTCCCGCGCGTTACGCGCGACCCGCCGTCTTCTGCGTCTTGCGCGTCACGGCGTCGATGACGACCGTGGCGAGCAGCACGCCACCGGTGATCATGTACTGCACCGGGGAGGCGATGCCCTCCAGGGCGAGGCCGTACTGGATCGAGACGATCACCAGCACACCCAGCAGGGCGTTCCACGTGCGGCCACGGCCACCGAAGAGGGACGTGCCACCGATCACCGCCGCGGCGATCGCGTTCATCAGCAGGTCACCGCCGCCGGCGCCCTGGTTGGCCGCCGCGATCTTCGAGGCGATGAACAGACCGCCCACCGCGGCGAAGGTGCCGGAGATCGCGAAGACCGAGATCCGGACCGCCTCCACGTTGATGCCGGCGCGGCGCGAGGCCTCGACGCTGCCGCCGAGTGCGAACACCTTGCGGCCGTACGCCGTGCGCCGCAGCACGAAGTCCGTCACCAGCAGCACCGCGATGAAGATCACCACGGCCAGGGGCAGGCCCTTGTACTGGTTGAAGACGATGGCGACGGCGAAGGCGAGGACGGCCAGCAGCACCGTGCGCACGATGGTCTCGCTCAGCGGCCGGGACGGCACGCCCGCGGCCTCGCGGCGGCGGTTGCCGTAGAAGGAGCTGAGGAAGTACCCGGCGGTCACCACCGCGGCCAGGGCGTACGCCGCGGCCACGTCGGAGAAGTAGTAGCTGGTCAGCTGGGCCACGACCCCGTCCGGGTCGAGGTTGATCGTGCCGTTGTCGCCCAGGATCTGGAGCATGAAGCCGTTCCAGAACAGCAGACCGGCCAGGGTGACGGCGAAGGCGGGGACGCCGATCTTCGCGAAGAAGAAGCCGTGCAGCACACCGGCGACCGTGCCGGTGAGGATGGCCAGCACGAAGGCGAGCCACTCGTTCATGCCGTTGGTGACGTTCAGCACCGCGAAGGTCGCACCGGCGACACCGGACACCGAACCGACCGACAGGTCGATCTCGCCGAGCAGCAGCACGAACACGATACCGACGGCGATCATGCCCGTGCCCACCATGGCGACGGACATGTCGGAGAGGTTGCCCGCGGTGAGGAAGTTGGAGTTCAGGCTCGTGAAGATGAGCCAGATGATCGCCAGGCCGATGACGACCGGGATGGAGCCCAGGTCACCGGACTTCATCTTCCGCTTGAACTCGGTGACGTAGCCGGCCAGGCCCTGCTCGCGCACGAGCAGCCGGGGGTCGACGACCGTCACGGCGGCCTTGGCCGCCTCGGGGTTCTCCACGACGTGGTCTTCCGGAGCCGCGGAGGTCTTGTCGATGCTCACTTGGAAACCTCCCCGTTCGTGCGCGCCGCACGGCGGGTCACGGCGTTGTCGGTGGCGCCGGTGATGGCGGAGATGATCTCTTCCTGCGAGGTCGACTTGACCTCGAAGACGCCGTTGTTGCGCCCGAGGCGCAGCACGGCGACCTTGTCCGCCACGGCCTTGACGTCGGCCATGTTGTGGCTGATGAGGATCACGGCGTGGCCGCGCTCACGCAGCCGCTCGACCAGGTCGAGGACCTGCGCGGTCTGCTCCACGCCGAGCGCCGCGGTGGGCTCGTCGAGGATGACCAGCTTGGGCTCTCCGAGCATCGACCGGGCGATGGCCACGGTCTGGCGCTGGCCGCCGGAGAGCGAGGCGATCGGGATGCGCACGCTGGGGATGCGGATCGACAGCGTGTCGAGGAGCTCGCGGGAGCGGCGCTCCATCTCCACCTCGTCCAGGATGCCGCGCGTGCGCAGCTCCCTGCCCAGGTAGAGGTTGCCGACGACGTCGATGTTGTCGCACAGCGCGAGGTCCTGGTAGACGGTCGCGATGCCGAGGTTCTGGGCGTCGTGCGGCTTGTTGATCTGGACGGACCTGCCGTCCCATTCGATGACGCCCTCATCGATGGGGTGCACGCCGGCGATCGTCTTGACCAGCGTGGACTTTCCGGCGCCGTTGTCGCCGACCAGGGCGACCACCTCACCGGCGTGGACCTCAAGCTCTACGTCGGTGAGCGCCTGTACGGCACCGAACCGCTTGGAGACCCCGCGCAACGCCAGCACGGGCGTAGCGGACACGTGAACCATCTCCTTCGCCGCCTGACCCGGCGGGAGGTTGTGCAGAAGTGTGGGAGGAGTGATCACTCCGGCGCCCCGCGGAGCTTGCGGGGCTGGTGTGGCGGGGCGCCGGAGGAACTCGGGGCAGCCGGTCCGGGACCGGGATTCACGGGAGTCCGGGCGGACTCCCGTGCCCCGGCGGGACCTGAGGGCTGCTTAGTTGAGACCGGCCTTGTCGCAGGCGGCCTTGAACTTGCCCGCGCAGATCTCGTTCACGGTGTAGATGCCGTCCTTGATGACGGTGTCCTTGATGTTGTCCTTGGTCAGCGAGACGACCGGGACGAGGACCGACGGGATGGCCTTGGTGGTCGGGCTGTCGACCTTGTCCTTGGCGATCGAGTCGAGCGACTTGCCCTGGGCGAGGGCGACGGCCATCTCGGCCGCGACGTCAGCCTCCTGCGGGTAGGGCTTGTAGACGCTCATGTACTGCTCACCGGTGACGATGCGCTGCACGCCCGCGAGCTCGGCGTCCTGGCCGGTGACCGGGATGTCGGCGATGCCGGCGGCCTTCAGGGCGGTGATGATGCCGCCCGCCATGCCGTCGTTGGCGGAGTAGACGCCGACGATCTTGTCCTTGCCGAGGGCGGAGATGGCGCCCTCCATGTTGGCGTTGGCGTTCTCCGGCTTCCACTCCTTGGTGTCGTACTCGCGGCCGATCTTCACCTTGCCGTCGAGCACGGAGTGCGCGCCCTTCTTGAACTGGGCGGCGTTCGGGTCGGTGGAGGACCCGTTCATCATGACGATCTGGCCGTCCTTGGCCTTGTCGCCCAGCGCCTTCAGCAGGGCCTCGCCCTGGGTCTTGCCGACGGTCTCGTTGTCGAACGAGGTGTAGGCGTCGATCGGGCCCTCGGCCAGGCGGTCGTAGGCGACGACGGGGATGCCCGCGTCCTTGGCCTTCTTCACCGAGCCGGCGATGGCCTTGGAGTCCACCGCGTCCACGATCAGCACGTCGACCTTGTTGGTCACCATCGTGTCGACCTGCTGGTTCTGCGTGCTGGCGTCCTGCTTGGCGTTGGCGTAGACGACCTCGCCCTTGCCGTTGGTGAGTTCCTTGACCTTCTTCTCGATGAGCGGCCGGTCGAACTTCTCGTAACGGGCGGTCGCGTTCTCGGGAAGGAGCAGACCGACCTTGATGTCGTCGCCCTTCTTGGCGGAACCCCCGGTGGAGTCGGCGTTGTCGCCGGACTCCTTGGCGCTGCCACAGGCAGCAAGCGAAACAGCCATCACACCAGCGGCCACAGCAACGGCGGCGCGACGCATACGCGTGTTCACTTCAAAAACCTCCCTGACGAGGCCGCGACACTGCGGCCGAGGTGGCTGGAAGTCAACTCGGCCACACGTGCGACGTCAAGAAGTAAATCCTTAACGAGATGGCAACGGTGCCATCCGTTCTCTAAGTGAAGGCAGGGGTGGCCGCCTTGAGCGGGCCCGCGGCAGTGCCGTCCAAAAGGGTCGAATCGCCCATCTCGCTGAGGGCGAGAGCGAGCGCTCCGAGCACCTCCGCACGGCCGCCGAGAGCCCCGGGGAGCACGGACAGCTGGCGCGCCGCACTGGGGATGGCATAGCGGCCGACGGACTCCCGGATCGGCCCGAGCACCAGCTCACCGGCCTCGGCGAGATCACCGCCGAGGACCACTCGGCTCGGGTTCAGCAGATTGCAGAGATTGGCCACTCCACTGCCGATGTGGCGGCCGACGTCGGCGATCACCCGACGGCAGCCCGGGTCTCCGTCCCGTGCCAGCCGCACGACGCCTTCCATGGTCAGATCGGTGCCGTGGCTGGACTGGAGGAGCGGGAGCACGTAGCGCGCCGCCGCGAAGGTCTCCAGGCAGCCGCGGTTGCCGCAGCGGCAGACCGGGCCGGATTCATCGAGTGTAATATGTCCTATTTCTCCAGCGGTGCCGCCGGGGCCTCGGTAGATCTTTCCGCTGATCACGAGGCCGGCGCCGACACCGCTGGCGACCTTGATGTACGCCAGGTCGCGGACGCCCCTGCCGCTGCCCCAGACCATCTCGCCGAGGGCGCCGAGGTTGGCGTCGTTGTCGACGTGCACGGGGACGCCGAGGCGGTCGCGGAGCTCCTCCGCGGGTTTGGTGCCGGTCCAGCCCGGGAGGATGGCGGTGGAGCCGAGGGTGCCGGACTCGACGTCGATGGGGCCGGGGACGCCGAGGCCGACGCCGGCGATCTTGGAGCGGTCGACGCCGGTGGCTTCGACCAGGCGGGTGACCAGCTGTTCCGCGCGGTCGAAGCCCTGGGTCGACGAGGCGTCGACGTCGAGGGGCTCGGACTCCTCGGCGAGGACCTGGTGGGCGAGGTTGCCGATGGCGACGCGGAGGTGGGTGTGGCCGAAGTCCACGCCGATGACGATGCCGGCGTCGCCGCTGAGCGACACGCTGCGGGCACGGCGGCCGCCGGCGGAGGTCGGGGTGACCTCGACCGTGCCGCCGTCCTTCAACTCCCGGACGATGTTGGAGACCGTCGCCGCGGACAGGCCCGTCGTCCGCGCGATCTCTGCCTGGGTGAGGGAGCCCGCCAGGCGCACGGCTCGTACGACCCGCTCCAGGTTGGCTCGGTGCAGCGACGACTGCGACCCCGGAGTCTCCACGACGACCTCCTGCGCACGGGGCCGCATCGGTGAGGCCCCGTCTATGTCCAACTAGTGAACTCTAAGCTGAGCCGTTCGGGTTGCCTCCCGTCAAGAGGTTGAACTGATTCCGGGGTGTGCGCGGTCCGTCGCGGAGCGCTATGTGCGGGTACGCGCTTTCTGCCTGCGACGGCGTGCGCGGGTGCCCGGGGGTGCGCGTTTAGCCTGCTCAGGGTGGGCTCAGCTGCGGGCATGCGTGCCGCCGGGGCGGCACGGGTGGGCGCAGCGGCACCTCGTCGCGCCGAGTTGCGCACCCACCCGGGCTCGGCCTCGGGCGGCCCCGGGTTACTTCAGCGCCCCCGCGGTGAGCCCCTGCACCACCTGGCGCTGGAAGATGATGTACGCGGCCAGGACCGGCAGCATCGCCATCACCAGGCCGGCGAACAGGCCCGACCAGTCGCCCTTGTAGCCCTGGCTCACCGCCAGCTGCACCAGGCCCTGCGTGAGGACGCGCTTGTCGGGGTCGGTGTTCAGGACCGTGGGCAGCATGTACTGGTTCCACTGGCCCAGGAAGTTGAAGATGCCCACGCTGATCAGCCCCGGCTTGGCCATGGGCAGCATGATCTGGAAGAACGTACGGCTGTGCGAGGCGCCGTCGACGAACGCCGCCTCGGCGATCGAGGTCGGCAGCGTGCGGAAGAACGCCGTCAGGAAGAACACCGTGAACGGCAGCGAGTAGGCGATGTAGACCAGGATCAGGCCGTGGATGGTGTTCAGCAGCCCCATGTTGTTCACGACGTAGAACAGCGGGACCAGGGCCAGCATGATCGGGAAGCTCATGCCGCCGATGAACAGGTAGTAGATGAAGCGGTTGCCCGGGAAGTCGAAGCGGGCCAGGACGTAGGCCGCCATCGAGCCCAGGACGAGCGTGCCGATGAGCGAACCGCCGACCACCAGGACCGTGTTGAGGAAGTAGTCGCTCATGTTGGCCTGGGTCCACGCCCGCGACCAGTTGTCGAAGTGCAGCGAGTCCGGCAGGGACCAGGGCGAGCTGAAGATGGAGCGGTCGTCCTTGAAGGACGTCATGACCGCCCAGAGCAGCGGCATGACGACCATGATCGCCCAGATGACCAGGACGCCGTGGGAGAAGACGTTGAGGACCGTGCCCTCTTTCTTCTCCTTGGGCGGTACGGCCGGCGGCAGGTCCTCCTTGGTGAGGACGGCACCGGACTCGGCCGGGAGCGGAGCGGGGGTTTCGGTCGTCTTCATCAGTACTCCAGCCGCTCGCGACGGCCCAGCCGCATCACCACGGCGGCGAAGGCCAGCGTGACGACGAGCAGGGCGACACCGATGGTGGTGGCGTAGGCGGCCTGCCCGTCCCGGAACGCCTTCTGGTACACGTACAGGACCATGACGGTGGTCGAGTAGTCGGGGCCGCCCGGCCCGGTCGTCATGATCTGCACGACCGCGAACGACTCGGCGCCCAGGGCGAGGATGCCCATGTAGACCCAGCCCGACTGCACGGTGTCCCACAGCAGGGGCAGGGTGATGCGGAAGAACGTGGTGAAGCGGCTCGCGCCGTCCAGCAGGGCCGCCTCGTACATCTCCCCCGGGATGGAGGCCATGCCGGCGGAGAAGAGGACCACGAAGAAGCCGACGGTGGACCAGACGAGGACCGCCATCACGGCCCACAGGGCCAGGTCGGGGTCGCCCAGCCAGAGCGGCTGGACGTCGTCGAGGCCGATCCCGCGCAGGACCGAGTTGATCGCGCCGCTGTCCGGGTTGTACGCGAACGCGAACAGCAGCGCGACGATGGCGATCGAGAGGACCTGCGGGAAGAAGTAGACGATCTTGTAGAAGGAGGAGCCGCGGACGCCGGTGACGACCGGGCCGTTCCTTCTCTTTCTGCCGCCCACGTTGATCATGAAGGCGAAGAACAGCGCGAGGCCGATCGTCACCACCGGCAGCAGGAGGGCGAACAGCAGGCTGTGCTGCAACGACTTCCAGAAGATGTCGTCGTCCAGCATCCGGCTGTAGTTGTCGAAACCGACCATCTTGAATTCGGGGCTCAGGCCGGTCCAGTCCGTGAACGAGTAATAGATGGACTGGATGAACGGCCAGACCACGAAGAGCGCGTACAGTCCCAGGGGCAGCGCGAGGAAGCCCACGATGAACCGGTACTTGCCGTGCTGCATCGCCACTCCGGTGCCGTTGCGGAAATTGGGTTTCCGGTGCCGTTACTGGTGCTTGTAGTGCTTGATGGAGTCGTCCTTGGCGGCCTCGTCGGCGAAGCCCTGGATCTTCGTGATGGCTTCCGCCGGGGTGAGGCGGCCGGCCATCATCTCGCCGAGGCCGGAGACACCGATCTTCTCCTTCTGCAACTGCACGTACCAGTCCTGCAGACGGGGGTTCACCACGTTCTCGCCGGCCTTCTCCAGCGCCGCGACGCCGGACTTGAGGCCGGGGGTGAGGGGGATGCCGTCGGTGCCGCCGTTGTAGGCGGTCAGCGACTTCACCTTGCTGGTGAAGTTCTTCGAGGACGCCTCACTGAGCATGATGCGCAGCTGCTCCATGCCGCCGGGGGCGTTCTTCGCCTTGGCCGGGACGATGAACGGCTCGCCGCCGGAGGCCCAGATGGTGCCGAAGGGCAGCTTGTCGGAGGAGTCCAGGCCGGTGGGCGCGGAGACAGCGAGGTCGAAGTCCTTCGGGATGACGTTCGCCGACTCGTTCTCCACCCAGGAGCCGTTCGGGATGAACAGCGCCTTGCCCTCGGCCCAGGCGGTCTGCGACTGGATGTGGTCCAGGCCCGGGGTGCCCTTGAGGACGTAACCCTTTTTGTAGAGCTCGTAGTAGGCCTCGAAACAGGCCTTGACGGCCGGGTGCTTCCAGGCGTTCGGCTCCAGGTTGTCGATGGCGTCGAGGACTTCGCGGCCACCGACCTTGCCGATCATCGGGTAGAGCGAGAAGGGGATGTAGTACGGGTACTTGCCCGCGTACGTCCAGCCCGCCATGCCCTTCTTCTTGGCCTTGGCGCAGACCGCGAGCATCTGGTCCCAGGTCTCCGGGTACTGCTCGTCGAGCGAGTCCAGGGCCTTCTGCGAGTACCAGACGCCGTACACCGTGTAGGCGTAGTACAGGATCCAGACCTTCTCACCGTCGAACTGGCCCATCTCCACGATGCCCGGACGCAGCGTGTCGCGGACCTTCTTGGCCGGGTCGTCGTAGGAGGGCGCGTCCAGCAGCGGGGTGAGGTCGGTGAGCTGGTTCTTGCCGACCAGGACGCCCATGTCCATCTGCTCGGCGCCGGAGTTGTCGATGAGGTCCGGCGGGGTGCCCTGGTTGAAACGGGGCTGGAGCGTGGACTGGATCTTCTGGGTGGCGGAGAACTTCACCGAGGCCTTGGGGAAGTTCTTCTCGTAGATCTTCACGGCGTCCTCGGCGTACTCCTTGCCGAAACCACCGTCGAACAGGACGAATTCCATGCCGGCCGTGTCGTTCACGGCGAGCGGGTTCTTCGCGGTCTTCTTGCCGGCCTTGGCCTTGTCCCCGCTGTCGTCGCCGCCGCTGCTCGCGCAGGCGGAGAGGAAGCTCATGGTGGGGACGGAGATCAGCCCGAGCGCGGCGGATCGTTTGATCAGATCACGGCGGCCGACACCCTCGGTGCCGTGGTTCTCGGCGGAAGTGGATCCCATGCTCAAGTCCTCGCCTTCTCCAGGACTCAGGCGGTGAACCGGATCCTTGCCGGCACCGCGATCGGGTCAAGCTGGGTCGTGCAGGAAAGTGCGGGTGGTGACGTGCGGATCGGGTGAAGCGTGCGACAGGTATAGTCCACTTCCCGCCAGCGGATCAACATCGAACACAGGGTTCGCCGTGGGTCTTATCCGAGTTGAGACCTCGCGGAAGTATGAGCGGCCTGTGTGTTTCACGACGGAAAAATCCCGGTCGTCGCCCCCGAATGCCACAGGCAACACCCTTGACACACCCCGGCACTTGAGCAACTACTGGTCCTTGCGCATCGAAGGTGACAACGTTGTCCACTGCGCAGGGAGGGTACCCGTTGATGCAGCGGAAAGCTCGGCACAGATGGGGTTCGGCGGTCGTGTCGACGACCGCCTTCGCTTTGGCCCTGGGTTCGCAGGGCGTTGCGGTCGCACTGCCCCAGGCCCCGGAGAGACCGGATCGGGGGTTCACGTCCTCCTTCGAGGCGGACGACCCGCTTCCGGACTGGCTGAACACCGTCGACACCGGCCCCGGCGGCGAGAAGCGCGCCTCGGGCGTGGACGGCGGCTACAGCAGCGGCATACCGGGCAATGTGACCGACCAGGTCACGGACGTCCGGGCCAGCGCCGAGAACACGGGCGGCGGAGAGGTGAAGGAGAACCTGGTCGACCTCGAACCGAGCACCAAGTGGCTCGCCTTCGAGCCCACCGGCTGGGTGGAGTTCGACCTGGACAAACCAGTCAAACTGGTGCGCTACGCGCTGACATCGGCCAATGACGCCGACGAGCGCGACCCCAAGGACTGGACCCTGAAGGGCTCGGCCGACGGCAAGGACTGGAAGACTCTGGACACCCGCTCCGGCGAGTCCTTCGCCGAGCGGTTCCAGACGAAGACGTACGACGTGGCCGAGCCCGCCGAGTACCGGCACTTCCGGCTGGAGGTCACCCGGAACAACGGCGGCGGCATCCTGCAGCTCGCCGACCTCCAGCTGTCCACGGGCGGCAGCGACGGGCCGGTCCCGCAGGACATGCTCTCCCTGGTCGACCGCGGCCCGAGCGGCTCACCGACCGCCAAGGCCGGCGCCGGCTTCACCGGCAAGCGCGCGCTGCGCTACGCCGGCCGGCACACCGCCGAGGGGCGGGCGTACTCGTACAACAAGGTCTTCGACGTGAACGTGGCCGTCGGCCGGAACACGCAGCTGTCGTACCGGATCTTCCCGTCGATGGCCGACGGCGACCTGGACTACGACGCCACCAACGTCTCCGTCGACCTGGCCTTCACCGACGGCACCCGTCTGAGCGAGCTGCGCGCCACCGACCAGCACGGCTTCCCGCTGACGCCGCAGGGCCAGGGCGCCGCCAAGATCCTGTACGTCAACCAGTGGAACAACGTGGCCTCGCGGATCGGTTCGGTCGCGGCCGGGAAGACCGTGGACCGGATTCTGGTGGCCTACGACTCCCCCAAGGGCCCGGCCAAGTTCCGGGGCTGGCTGGACGATGTGAGCATCGCTTCCGTCGCGCCCGAGCGGCCGAAGGCACATCTGTCGGACTACGCGGTGACGACCCGCGGCACCAACTCCAGCGGCGGCTTCTCGCGGGGCAACAACTTCCCGGCGACGGCGGTCCCGCACGGCTTCAACTTCTGGACGCCGGTGACCAACGCCGGTTCGCTGAGCTGGCTGTACGACTACGCGCGGTCCAACAACGCGGACAACCTGCCGACGATCCAGGCGTTCAGCGCCAGCCACGAGCCGAGCCCCTGGATGGGCGACCGGCAGACCTTCCAGGTGATGCCGTCCATCGCCGCCGGGACCCCGGAGTACGGGCGGGAGGCGCGGGAGCTGGCCTTCCGGCACGAGAACGAGACGGCCCGGCCGTACTACTACGGGGTGCGGTTCGAGAACGGGCTGAAGGCCGAGATGGCCCCCACGGACCACGCGGCGGCGCTGCGCTTCACCTACCCCGGTGACGACGCGAGCGTCCTGTTCGACAACGTGACCGACCAGGCGGGGCTCACGCTCGACAAGGAGAACGGGATCGTCACCGGCTACTCGGACGTCAAGTCCGGGCTGTCGACGGGCGCGACCCGGCTGTTCGTCTACGGCGAGTTCGACAAGCCGGTGACCGGGGGCGACTCCAGCGGCGTCAAGGGCTACCTGCGCTTCGACACCGACGACCGGACCGTCACCCTGCGCCTGGCGACCTCGCTCATCAGCGTCGACCAGGCCAAGGACAACCTGCGCCAGGAGATCCCGGAGGACCGGTCCTTCGAGGCGGTCAAGAAGAGCGCCCAGCGGCAGTGGGACCGGCTGCTCGGCAAGGTCGAGGTCGAGGGCGCGACCCCCGACCAGCTGACGACCCTGTACTCCAGCCTGTACCGGCTGTACCTGTACCCGAACTCCGGGTTCGAGAGGGTCGGGGGCAAGTACCGGTACGCCTCGCCGTTCTCCCCCATGCCGAACCCGGACACCCCTACGCACACCGGCGCGAAGATCGTCGACGGCAAGGTGTACGTCAACAACGGCTTCTGGGACACCTACCGGACGACCTGGCCCGCGTACTCGTTCCTGACCCCGTCGCGGGCGGGTGAGCTGGTCGACGGGTTCGTGCAGCAGTTCAAGGACGGCGGCTGGACGTCCCGCTGGTCCTCCCCCGGCTACGCGGACCTGATGACGGGCACGTCCTCGGACGTGGCGTTCGCGGACGCGTACGTCAAGGGCGTCGACTTCGACGCGAAGGCGGCGTACGACGCGGCCGTGAAGAACGCGACGGTCGTGCCGCCGAACTCGGGCGTGGGCCGCAAGGGCATGGCCACCTCGCCCTTCCTCGGCTACACGAGCACCGAGACCCACGAGGGCCTGTCCTGGGCGCTGGAGGGCTACCTCAACGACTACGGCATCTCCCGCATGGGCCGGAAGCTGTACGAGGAGACCGGTGAGCGGCGCTACAAGGAGGAGTCGGAGTACTTCCTGGACCGGGCACAGGACTACGTGAACCTCTTCGACTCGAAGGCCGGGTTCTTCCAGGGCCGGAACGCCAAGGGCGACTGGCGGGTCGAGTCGTCGAAGTACGACCCGCGGGTGTGGGGCCACGACTACACCGAGACCAACGGCTGGGGCTACGCCTTCACCGCCCCGCAGGACAGCAGAGGCCTGGCCAACCTGTACGGCGGGCGCAAGGGCCTCGGCGACAAGCTCGACGAGTACCTCTCCACCCCGGAGACCGCCTCCCCCGAGTTCGTCGGCTCCTACGGCGGTGTCATCCACGAGATGACCGAGGCGCGTGACGTGCGGATGGGCATGTACGGGCACTCCAACCAGGTCGCCCACCACGCCCTCTACATGTACGACGCGGCCGGGCAGCCCTGGAAGACGCAGCAGAACGTCCGCGAGGTGCTGTCCCGGCTGTACACCGGCAGCGAGATCGGGCAGGGCTACCACGGCGACGAGGACAACGGCGAGCAGTCGGCCTGGTACCTGTTCTCCGCGCTCGGCTTCTACCCGCTGGTGATGGGCAGCGGCGAGTACGCGATCGGCTCGCCCCTGTTCACCAAGGCGACCGTGCACCTGGAGAACGGGCGCGAGCTGGTGGTGAAGGCGCCGCGCAACAGCGCGAAGAACGTCTACGTGCAGGGGCTCAAGGTCAACGGCCGCACCTGGTCGAAGACTTCGCTGCCGCACTCGGTGGTCGCCAAGGGCGGTGTCCTGGAGTTCGACATGGGACCGAGGCCGTCGTCGTGGGGCACCGGCAAGGACGCCGCGCCCGCGTCGATCACCCAGGACGACGAGGTGCCGTCGCCCCGCGCGGACCTGCTCGGGCGGGAGGGCGCCCTGTTCGACGACACGTCGGCGACGGACGCCACGGTGACGTCCGTGGACCTGCCGGTCGGCGAGGGCGCCGAGGCCGTCCAGTACACCCTGACGTCGTCGAAGGACCGGACGAAGGCACCGGCCGGCTGGACGCTGCAGGGCTCCTCCGACGGTGAGACCTGGCGGACGCTCGACCAGCGCTCCGGGGAGGCCTTCGCCTGGGACCGGCAGACCCGCGCGTTCTCGGTGAAGTCACCGGGCACGTACGCGAAGTACCGCCTGGTCCTCGACGGCGAGGCGACCCTGGCGGAGGTGGAACTGCTCGGCTGAACAAGTGGGTTGGGGGGCCTCGCGCCCCTTCCCGTGCCGGTCCTGCCAGGGGAGTCGGCGACTCCTCTGGCGGAGACGGTGCGCGGGGAGGCGGCCGAGGCCTCCCGCCGTTTCGGGGGCCGGGTCGAGCGCGACGGGCGGGGCGGGGCCGCCGTTCCCCGTTTACATTCGCGCCGCCGGGCACTAGCTTCCGCATCAGCCGGGGTGGGAGCGCTCCCACAGGTGGACCGGAACCCGCCCTCCGGGTCGCTCCCACCCCGCGCTTCCCCGCGGGCACCGCCGTAGGCGTCACGCCCCTGCTTCGCGACGAGAGTCGCTTCGCCCCATATGTCGCTGATATCCAGGTGTGGGATTCTGTTGGTGGGTGCCCTGCCGCTCACGTGCGGCGTGGTTCCGCCATGTCGGTGTGACCCGGCGCCGCCGGTCCCGTGCCCGCGTCGTCGTCGCCTGAGTTCCGGGGACTCCCACCTGCCGGTGGCCGCGGCATGGACGGGAGGTGGACGCGGACATGCCCCATGACGGCGAGACCCGGGCCGAGGTTCCCGGTCTTCGGGCGCCGGGGAGCGGGGACGCGGGTCCGCCTCGCCCCGCGCCGGAACCCGCCGCGCGGGAGCGGGTGCTGGCGTTCGCCGGAGTGGTGCTGGCGGCGGCGTACGTGCGCAGCGAGGACGGGGCGGAACTGCGGGTGGTGGAGTCGGCCGGGGGCGATCCGGGGCGGTACGACGTGCCGAGCCGGGTGCGGCTTCCGGGGACGTCTCACAGCACCGGCCCGGGGCCCGGCCCGCACCGCGCGCCCGGCGCTCCCCCCTCCGGCCCGGACCGCGCGCCCGGCGCTCCCCCCTCCGGCCCGGACCGCGCGCCCGGCGCTCCCTCCTCCGGCTCGCAGCGCACGCCCGGTGCTCCCCTTTCCGGCCGGGACCACGCAGCCGGTGCTCCCTCCCCGGGCTCGCACCACGACACACCCCGCGCTCCCTCCCCCGGCCCGGGCGCACCGGCAGCGCGGGGCGACGCCTCCCCGGGCGCCACTGCCACCCCCGGCGCGACCGGCGCCCCCGCCCTCGTCTCGCCTCCTTCCCCCGCCCCGGACCCGGACCTCGGCGACTTGCCCGCCGAAAGGGAGGCCCGGGCGGCCGCCGTCGTCGAGGCCTTTCTGCGGGGCCGGGCCGTCTGGCTCGACGGTGCCGTGTTCGCCGCCCGGGGAGACGGCGGGAGCACTCCCGTTCCGTTCGGGGCGTTGCCGCTGGGGGCGGCGGGCGGGTGGCTG
Source organism: Streptomyces sp. XY006 (assembly GCF_002237655.1). Taxonomy (GTDB): domain Bacteria; phylum Actinomycetota; class Actinomycetes; order Streptomycetales; family Streptomycetaceae; genus Streptomyces; species Streptomyces levis. The sequence continues at coordinate 235,488 of NZ_NOKT01000010.1, read as the reverse complement.
GGGTGTCTGGCCGTCGTGGGGGAGGCCGGGGAGGGGTTCGGGGTCGAGCAGCGGGAGTTCCTTGAGCGGTACGCCGAGGCGGTCGCCGGGCGTCTGCGGGGCGAGGCCGACCGGTCCGCGCCCTCTCCGCTGCTGGACTCCGCCCTGCGCGCCATGGGCGTCGGCTCCTTCGCCCTGGCGCCCGGCACCGGCCTGGTGGAGACCGACCCGGCCCTGCTCGAACTCGTCGGCATCCCCGAGGACGGCTTCGACGGCAAGACCGACACCCTCCTGTCGTACAGCGTCCCGGAGGACGTCCCGGCCCTGATGTCGGTCATCGAACCGTCCGCGCAGACCCCGGGCCGCCGCGAGCTGGAGTTCCGTATCCGCCGGCCCACCGGGGAACTGTGCTGGCTGCACCTGGGCTGCCGCGTGCTGAAGGGGCCCGACGGCGCCCCGCGGCGGGTGCTGGGCGTGGTGACGGCGGCCCCGGTACTGCGCCGGGGCGCCAGCGACGTCGCCCGGATCCAGTGGCTGACGGCCGCGCTCGACGACGCCACGACGGTGCGGGACGTCAGCCGCGTGGTCGTCGCCGCGCTGCGCGAACCCCTCGGCGCGGACCGGGTGGCGCTCGCCGAGGTGCTGGACGACCGGCTCGCGGTCACCGTGCTGGACCCGCCGGGTGCCGGTGCCTGGCCGGAGCTGTGGCGTTCGGAGTGGCGCTCGGAGTGGCCCGACGCGCCGGTCAGCGCCCTGCCCACGCTCCAGGCGGCGTTGCGGGACGGCCGGATGAGCCTGTGGCCCGCGGGTGCCGTGCTGGAGCCCGGGCTCGCCGGGATCGGCCCCGGCGGTCTCGCGGTGCTGCCGCTGCCGGCGAAGAACGGCGTGGCCGGGGTGTGCCTGGTCGGCTGGGACGCCCCGCACGCGTTCGCCCCCGAGGAGCGGGCCCTGCTCACCGCGACCGCCGGACTGGTGGGCCAGGCCCTGAAACGCGCGCACGCCTACGACGCCGAGCAGGAGCTGGCGACCATGCTCCAGCGCAGCCTGCTCCCCCGCCGCCTTCCCCGGCTGCCCGGCGGCACGGCCGTGGCCCGTTACCTGCCCGCCCGGCGCGGCCTGCAGGTGGGGGGCGACTGGTACGACGTGATCGCCCTGTCGGAGGGGAAGGTCGCCCTGGTCATCGGGGACGTGCAGGGGCACAGCGCCGGGGCCGCGACGATCATGGGCCAGATGCGCACCGCGGTCCGCGCCTACGCCGTCGAGGGGCATCCGCCGGACGTGGTCGTCGCCCACGCCAACCGGCTGCTCGTCGGCATGGAGACCGACCTGTTCGCCACGTGCTGCTACGTCGAGCTGGACATGGAGGAGGGCAACGCGCTGTTCGTGCGGGCCGGGCATCTGGCCCCGCTGGTGCGGCATCCCGACGGCAGCACCGCGGAGATCGCGGTCGAGGGCGGGCTCCCGCTCGGGGTCCTGGCGGACGCGGAGTTCCCGCTGACGGCACTCGCGCTCGCCCCGGGCTCGGTCCTCGCGCTGGTGACGGACGGTCTGGTCGAGTCCGCGGAGCTGCACCTGGAGGAGGGGATGCGGCTGGTGCGCCGGGCACTGGCCGCGGCCGACCCCGCCGACCCGGGGCGCATGGCCGACGCGCTGCTGGGCGAGGACGGGCGCCGGGAGGACGACGTGGCGGTGCTGCTGCTGCGCTACGACGGGATGCGGATCAGGCCGGTGCGGGCCGGCTGGGTGGTGTGGCGGCTGCCGGACGCGGTGATGCACGCCCGCCGGTTCAGCGCGCGCACGCTGCGGTCGTGGGGCGTGGTGGCGGAGGCCGACGCCGTGCTGCTGGTGGTGTCGGAGCTGGTCACCAACGCGCTGGTGCACACGCAGGGCGCGGTCCGGCTGGATCTGACCCTGGCCGCGGACCGGCTGCGGGTGACGGTGGGCGACTCCTCGCCGCGCGCGCCGGCCAAGCCGGTGGTGGTCGACTGGGAGTCGACGGGCGGACGGGGGCTGTTCCTCGTGGAGGCGATGTCGGCGGCCTGGGGTTCGGTGCCGGTCGGCGGCGGCAAGCAGGTGTGGAGCGAGATCGTCGTCTCCCGTCCGGAGGAGGAAGCGGGGCCCGGGACGGATTCCGGGCCGGAGGCACCGGAGCCGGAGCCGCCCGGGCCGGAGCGGACGCGGGACCGCTTCCGGGAGCGGACCGGCGGCTGGGGCTGGGGCATGGGCCGCGGCCGGAGCCGCCGCGGCGGCGAACGGAACAGGGACCAGGAAGACCCTGTGGACCGGAGCAGCCCCCTGTCCCGCGACCGGTCCGGGGACCGGCGCGGCCCCTTGCCCCGCGACCGTTCCGGGGACCGGAACCACCCGCTCCCCCGCGACCGCCCCGAGGACGGCGCCCGCCCCCTGCCCCCAGACCAGCGCCACCCGCACGGCCGGAACCCCGGCCGGACCTCCGGCACCTCCGGCCCGAGCCGCCCGCGTGGCAGTGGCACGGGCCCTGACCAAGGCCGCGGCCGTACCCGCGCTCCCCGGGATCCCCGGCGGCCGGCCGGAGAGGGAGGGCCACCGTGAGGAGGCATGTGGGGCGGGTGGCGGCCGCGCTGACGGCAGTCGTCCTCGCAGCGGCCGGCTGCACCGGCGACGGCGGCGACAGCGGCGAGGACGGGCTGACCGTCGGCGTGCTGCTGCCGAGCCGTGCCGTACCCCGCTGGGAGCAGTCCGACCGGCCCATGATCGAGAAGCGGGTCAAGGAGCTGTGCGCCGAGTGCACGGTGATGTACGCCAACGCCGAGAACGACGCGGCGAGCCAGCGGCAGCAGATGACGTCCATGATCACCAAAGGGGCCTCGGTGCTGATCCTGGACGCCGTCGACCCCAGGGCCCTGCGCTCCTCGGTCCGGGAGGCCCACCGCGAGGGCGTCCCGGTGATCGCCTACGACCGTCTCGCCGAGGGCCCGATCTCCGGTTTCGTCAGTTTCGACGGCAACCAGGTCGGCCGGCTCCAGGCCGCGGCGCTCCTCAGGGGCATGGGCCCGCGGGCCGACGGAGGCGGTGTCGTGATGATGAACGGCGACCCGTCCAGCCCGAACGCCGCCTGGTACGAGCGCGGGGCGAAGTCCGTCCTCAAGGACCGGGTCCGGATCCTGAAGTCGTACGACACCCTGGGGTGGCGCGCGGAGAACGCGCACGACCACATGTCCGCCGCCGTCAGTGCCCTCGGCCCGCAGCGGATCGACGGGGTCCTCGCGGCCAACGACTCGATCGCCGCCGGGGTCATCGCGGCCCTCAAGAGCGCCCGGGTCTCCCCGCTGCCCCCGGTCACCGGGCAGGACGCCGACCTCTCCGCCGTGCGGCGCATCGTCAAGGGCGAGCAGTACATGACCGTCTACAAGCCCTTCCGGCGGGAGACGGACGCGGCGGCCGCGATGGCCGTCGCCCTGGCGCGCGGCAACGACGTCGACGCCCTCGTCGCGACGACCGTGGACAGTCCCACCACCCGGGACGTCCCGGCGGTGCTGCTGGACCCGACCGCCGTCACGCGGGACACCATCGGCCGGACGCTCGTCCGGGACGGCGTCTACACGGTCGACCAGATCTGTATCCCCGAGCTCCGGCGCGCCTGCGACCGGATCGGACTCACCCGGTGAGGGAGGTGGTCGCCGTGATCCATCCGCCCGTGCTGGCGTTGCGCGGCATCTCCAAGCGGTTCGGCGGCGTCCAGGCGCTCGTGGACGTGGACCTGAAGCTGCGCGCAGGTGAGGTCGTGGCCCTGGCGGGTGACAACGGCGCCGGCAAGTCCACGCTGGTCAAGGTGGTCTCCGGGGTGAGCCCCGCCGACCGGGGCGTCATCGAGTGGGAGGGACGCCCGGTGCAGATCAAGCGTCCCCACGACGCCCACAGTCTGGGCATCGCGACCGTCTACCAGGACCTCGCGATGTGCGACAACCTCGACGTCGTCGGCAATCTCTTCCTCGGCCGGGAGATCGACCGGGTCGGCATCCTCGACGAGGTGGAGATGGAGCGGCGCGCCCGCGACCTGATGCGCACGCTGTCGATCCGCATCCCCGACGTGCGCGTGCCGGTCGCGGCCCTGTCCGCCGGGCAGCGCCAGGCCGTCGCGATCTCCCGTTCGCTGATGGCCGCGCCCAAGGTCCTGCTGCTCGACGAGCCCACGGCCGCGCTGGGCGTGGAGCAGACCAGCCATCTCTTCGACCTCATCGAGGAGGTCCGCGACCGCGGCATGGCGATCATCCTCATCAGTCACAACATGGGCGACATCAAGGCCGTCGCGGACCGGGTGGCCGTGCTGCGGCTGGGACGCAACAACGGCCTGTTCGATGTGAGCACCGTGACCCAGGAGCAGATCATCTCCGCCGTCACCGGGGCGGCGGACAACGCGGTCGCCCATCGCGCGAGGCCCGACGAGGAGGCGTGGCCGTGACCGGCGACGGGCCGCACCACGACGGCCCGGGGGCCAGGCCGGTCACGGCAGGGCGGGAGCAGCGCGGCCGCGGCTGGCAGGAGAACCTGCGCGGATACGCCCTGGAGGTGCGCGGGAGCGTGCGGGAGGGCGAGCGCGGGCCGGTGCTCGTGATCGCCGGGCTCATCGTGATCTGGTGCGTCTTCCAGGCGCTGGACGACAAGTTCCTCTCGCCGCGCAATCTGTCGAACATCGGCGTGGACATCGTCGGGACCGGCCTGGTGGCGGTCGGCATCGTGTTCGTGCTGCTGATCCGGGAGATCGATCTGTCGGTCGGCTCGGTCAGCGGTCTGGCGGGGGCGGCGTTCGCCGTGCTGAACGTGAACCAGGGGGTGCCGGAGTGGCTGGCGGTGATCGTGGCGGTGGCCGTCGGCACGGCCGTCGGTGCCTTCCACGGGGCCTTCCACGCCTGGCTGGGGGTGCCGGCGTTCGTGGTGACGCTCGCGGGACTGCTGATCTGGAACGGCCTGACGCTCTACCTGCTGGGCGCGAGCGGCACGATCAACATCGACGAGGAGGGGCTGGTGGCGTCCCTGACCAGCCGGCACTTCGGTGCCGACGCGGTGGCGTACGCGGTCGCGGCGCTCGGCACGGCCGGGTACCTGCTGGCCGCGCGCCGCCGTCGGGGCCGGCACCGCGCGGCCGGGATGCCGTACCGGCCGCAGGGCGAGATCTGGCTGCGCACCGCCCTGCTCGCGGTGGCCGCCTTCGCCGCCGCCTACACCCTCAACCGCTTCCAGGGCCTGCCGCTCGCCCTGCTGATCTTCCTGGTCGTACTGGTCGTCTCGGACTACGTGCTGCGGCGCACCCGCTACGGGCGGCGGGTGTACGCGCTCGGCGGCGGGGTCGAGGCGGCGCGGCGCGCGGGCATCGGGGTGGAGCGGGTCCGGGTGGCGATGTTCATGGTGTCGGGGACGCTGGCCGCGGTCGGCGGGCTGTTCGTGGCCTCGGGGCTGACCTCGGCGAGCCCGACCACGGCCCGGGCCGCCGGTTCCGGCATGCTGCTGATCAACGCGATCGCCGCGGCCGTCATCGGCGGTACGAGCCTGTTCGGCGGGCGGGGCTCGCCCTGGTCCGTGCTGCTCGGGGTGCTGGTCATCCAGTCGATCGCCTCGGGCATGGCCCTGCTGGGCGTGCAGGACGCGGTGCAGTTCATGATCACCGGAGGGGTGCTGCTGGCCGCCGTGGCGGCCGACGCCCTGTCCAGACGGGCGGCGGCCCGCAGCGGCCGCTCCCGAGCCACCCCCACATGACCGCATATGCATCCAAATGGGAAAAGTGGGTATACGGTCGGGTGTCATGACACGCAGCCGCCTCGTCAGGGTGGCCGTGACCGCCACGGTCGCCGCGGGCCTGGCCCTCGCCGGGTGCGGTGACACCGATCCGCCCGGCGCCGAGGAGCAGCAGGCCGACCTCAGCGTGCTCGCGACGGACGCACCCCAGATGCAGACCCTGGAGCGGCTCACCAAGCGGCACTTCACCGCGGAGACGGGCATCACGGTCGACTACACGCTGCTCCCGGAGAACGAGGCGCGCGAGCGGATGAACCGCGAGTTCGCCACCCAGGCCGGAAACCACGACGTGGCGAGCGTCAGCGCGTACGAGGTGCCGATCTACGCGGACAACGGCTGGCTCGCCCCGCTGGACTCCTATGTGAAGGCGGACCAGGACTTCGACCAGGACGACGTCCTGCCGAACCTGGTGGCGTCCCTGACCGGGGAGGACGGCAGGCTCTACGCCGAGCCCTTCTACGGCGAGGGCTCCTTCCTGATGTACCGCAAGGACCTCTTCCGCAAGGACGGCCTGACGATGCCGCCGGATCCGACGTGGCGGGAGGTCGCCGACCTCGCCGCCCGGGTCGACGGCACCGACGGCGCGAGCGGCATCTGCCTGCGCGGCCTGCCCGGCTGGGGCCAGAACCTCGCCCCGATCAACACGGTCGTCAACACCTTCGGGGGCGCCTGGTACGACACCGGCTGGAACGCGCGCCTGACCTCGCCGGAGTTCAAGGAGGCCGTCGGGTTCTACGTCGACCTGCTGCGCTCCCACGGCCAGCCCGGCGCCGAGCGGATGGGCGTCATGGAGATCCTCGACCGCTTCGTGGAGGGCGGCTGCGCCATGATGTACGACGCCACCTCGCTGGCGTCGACGATCGAGGCCGACACCTCCCCCGTCAAGGGCAAGGTGGGGTACGTCCCGGCCCCGCACGAGAAGACCGAGAAGGCCGGCTGGCTGTGGACCTGGGCGTGGGGGGTGCAGCAGGCCTCGGCGAAGAAGGACGCCGCCTGGGAGTTCATCTCCTGGGCCTCCTCCAAGGAGTACCAGGAGCTGGTGGGGCGCGAGCGGGGCTGGACGGCGGCGCCCGCCGGGAACCGCAGGTCGCTCTACGCCAACCCGGAGTACCAGCAGGCGGCCGGTGCCTGGTACCGGCAGGAGTACGCGGCGGCCACCGGCTCCGCCGACCCGCGCAACCCCGGTGTCGCCCCGCGTCCCTACGGCGGCATCGGCTTCCTGGACATCCCCGAGTTCGCCGTGCTCGGTACGGCGGTCTCGGAGCAGATCGCGGCGGCCATCGCGGGACGGCAGCCGGTGGACACGGCCCTGGAGAAGTCCCAGGACCTCGCCCAGGCCGCGGCGGCCAAGTACCGGGGCGAGTGAAACGGCGCGGGCCACGCCCCCGGTCACCCGGGAACGCGGCCCTCGAACTGCCCTGGACTGCCGTGGACCGTCCTGGACTGCCGGACTGCCCTGCCGGTCCGCCTACTTGCGGATCAGGCTGCGCAGCACGTACTGCATGATGCCGCCGTTGCGGTAGTAGTCGGCCTCACCCGGGGTGTCGATGCGGACGACCGCGTCGAACTCGACGCCGGTGTCGGTGGTGACCTTCACCGTGCGCGGGGTGGTGCCGTCGTTGAGCTCGGTGACGCCGGCGATGGAGAAGGTCTCCTCACCGGTGAGGCCGAGGGAGGCGGCGGACTGGCCCTCCGGGAACTGCAGCGGCAGGACGCCCATGCCGATGAGGTTCGAGCGGTGGATGCGCTCGTAGGACTCGGCGATGACGGCCTTGACGCCGAGGAGCGCGGTGCCCTTGGCCGCCCAGTCGCGGGACGAGCCGGAGCCGTACTCCTTGCCGGCCAGGACGACCAGCGGGATGCCGGCGGCCTGGTAGTTCTGCGAGGCGTCGTAGATGAAGGAGACCGGGCCGCCGTCCTGCGTGAAGTCGCGGGTGTAGCCGCCCTCGGTGCCCGGCGCGATCTGGTTGCGCAGGCGGATGTTGGCGAACGTGCCGCGGATCATGACCTCGTGGTTGCCTCGGCGCGAGCCGTAGGAGTTGAAGTCACGACGCTCCACACCGTGCTCGGTGAGGTACTGGCCGGCCGGGGTGTCGGCCTTGATGGCACCGGCCGGGGAGATGTGGTCGGTGGTGACCGAGTCGCCCAGCTTGGCGAGCACCCGGGCGCCGGAGATGTCCTGGACCGGGGCCGGCTCCATCTCCATGCCCTCGAAGTACGGGGGCTTGCGGACGTAGGTGGACTCGCTGTCCCACTCGAAGGTGTTGCCGGTCGGGATCGGCAGGGCCTGCCACTGGGCGTCGCCCGCGAAGACGTCCGCGTAGGACTTGGCGAACATGTCCTCGCCGATGGCGTTGGCGACGACGTCGTTCACCTCGGCCTCGGAGGGCCAGATGTCCTTCAGGAAGACCGGGTTGCCGTCCTGGTCGGTGCCCAGGGCGTCCTTGGTGATGTCCACCTTCATGGAACCGGCGATGGCGTAGGCCACGACCAGCGGCGGGGACGCCAGGTAGTTCATCTTGACGTCCGGGTTGATGCGGCCCTCGAAGTTCCGGTTGCCGGAGAGGACCGAGGTGACGGCGAGGTCGTGGTCGTTGACGGCCTTGGAGACCTCCTCCGGCAGCGGGCCGGAGTTGCCGATGCAGGTGGTGCAGCCGTAGCCGACGAGGTTGAAGCCGACCTTGTCGAGGTAGGGGGTCAGGCCCGCCTTCTCGAAGTAGTCGGTGACGACCTTGGAGCCCGGGGCGAGCGTGGTCTTGACCCACGGCTTGCGGGTCAGGCCCTTCTCCACCGCCTTCTTGGCCACCAGCGCGGCGGCGACCATGACGTACGGGTTGGAGGTGTTGGTGCAGGAGGTGATGGCCGCGACCGTCACCGCGCCGTGGTCGAGCTCGTAGGTGGTGCCGTCGGGGGCGGTCACCTGGACCGGGTTCGACGGTACGGCACCGGTGCCCTGGGCGTGCTGCGGGGCGCCGGCGCCGTTCTCCTGGCTGCCGTAGGCCGGGGCGTCGGAGGCCGGGAAGGACTCGTCGCTGGCCTCGTCGACCGGGGAGGCGGCCGCGGCCGGGGACTGCGCGACGGGGGCCTCGACGTAGTTGAGGACGTCCTTGGCGAACTGCTGGGCGGCCTCGGCGAGGACGATGCGGTCCTGCGGGCGCTTCGGGCCGGCGATCGACGGGACGACCGTGGCGAGGTCGAGCTCCAGCTTCTCGGAGAAGTCGGGCTCGGCGGCCGGGTCGAGCCAGAGGCCCTGCTCCTTGGCGTACGCCTCGACCAGGGCGAGCTGCTGCTCGCTGCGGCCGGTGAGCCGCATGTAGTTGATCGTCTCGTCGTCGATCGGGAAGATCGCGGCGGTCGAGCCGAACTCCGGCGACATGTTGCCGATGGTGGCGCGGTTCGCCAGGGAGGTCGCGGCCACGCCCTCGCCGTAGAACTCGACGAACTTGCCGACGACGCCGTGCTTGCGCAGCATCTCGGTGATGGTGAGCACCAGGTCGGTGGCGGTGGTGCCGGGCTGCAGCTCGCCGGTCAGCTTGAAGCCGACGACGCGCGGGATCAGCATGGAGACCGGCTGGCCGAGCATGGCGGCCTCGGCCTCGATGCCGCCGACGCCCCAGCCGAGGACGCCCAGGCCGTTGACCATGGTGGTGTGCGAGTCGGTGCCGACCAGGGTGTCCGGGTAGGCCTTGCCGTCGCGGACCATCACGACGCGGGCCAGGTGCTCGATGTTCACCTGGTGGACGATGCCGGTGCCGGGCGGGACGACCTTGAACTCGTCGAAGGCGGTCTGGCCCCAGCGCAGGAACTGGTAGCGCTCCTTGTTGCGGCCGTACTCCAGGTCGACGTTCTGCTTGAAGGCGTCGTTCGTGCCGAACTTGTCGGCGATGACGGAGTGGTCGATGACCAGCTCGGCCGGCGCCAGCGGGTTGATCTTCGCCGGGTCGCCGCCCAGCTCCTTCACGGCCTCACGCATGGTCGCGAGGTCCACGACACAGGGAACGCCGGTGAAGTCCTGCATGATCACGCGGGCCGGCGTGAACTGGATCTCCTGGCTGGGCTGGGCCTGCGAGTCCCAGCCGCCGAGGGCACGGATGTGGTCGGCGGTGATGTTCGCGCCGTCCTCGGTGCGGAGCAGGTTCTCCAGCAGGACCTTGAGGCTGTAGGGCAGCCGGGCCGAGCCCTCCACCTTGTCCAGCCGGAAGATCTCGTACGACTCGTCGCCCACCTGCAGCGTGCTGCGGGCGTCGAAGCTGTTCGCCGACACGACAGTCTCCTTCATTGATGTGCGCGTACCACCACGATCCTGCCGCCACGGCCTCTCGACCGATCCGCTAAGGTAAGGCTAAGTTAGGTAACCCTTACCGGGGTGACGGCTGCGGTGCTCCTCGGCAGATATCTCGATGTCGAGATAACTCTAGTACACCCGGGCCGGTTGGTCATGCCCGGGCACCGCCCGAGCCGCGGCCGCCATGGCCGAAACGCGCCGGCACGGACCCGCCGGCCCGCCGCGGCCACACCCCCGCCCGAAACAGCGCCGGCACCCTCCGCCCGGGACACCGCGGACACCGCGGACACCGCGGACACCCATCGGACGACCCCGCTCCCCCAACGGAGCCATCAGAACGGGAACTCGGGGTAACCGAACGGAACCGGGGACACCCGGTGACCCGAAAGGAGGCCCTGAATGCCCCTCACGTTCCGTAAGAGTTTCCGGATTCTTCCCGGCGTGCGGCTCAACATCAACAAGCGCTCCTGGTCCATCACCACCGGCGGCGGCAAGAACGGCCCCCGGCACACGCGCAGCAGTACCGGACGTCGTACGACATCGATGGATTTGCCCGGACCTTTCGGATGGCGGCGCACCACGACGTCCAAGCGACACTGAGGCGCCCGGGCGGGATTGACGGTCCCTCACACCCTCACCCGAACGGACCCCCCGCCCGGACCACATCTCATATCTGAGATAACCTCAACCCCATGGCAGACGACTACCTCGTACGCATCGGCAAGCTCATCCGCGACGCCCGGCAGCACCGCGGCTGGACGCAGTCGCAGCTGGCCGAGGCGCTCGGCACCAGCCAGAGCGCCGTCAACCGGATCGAGCGCGGCAACCAGAACATCAGCCTTGAGATGATCGCCCGCATCGGGGAGGCCCTCGACAGCGAGATCGTCTCGCTCGGCTACGCCGGTCCGATGCATCTGCGAGTGGTCGGCGGCCGCCGGCTGTCCGGTGCCATCGACGTCAAGACGAGCAAGAACGCGTGCGTGGCGCTGCTGTGCGCCTCTCTGCTCAACCAGGGGCGCACAGTACTGCGCCGCGTCGCCCGCATCGAGGAGGTGTACCGCCTCCTGGAGGTGCTGGGCTCCATCGGCGTCCGCACGCGGTGGATCAACGACGGGGTCGACCTGGAAATCGTGCCGCCGGCCGAACTGGACCTGGCGGCCATCGACGCGGACGCGGCCCGCCGCACCCGCTCGATCATCATGTTCCTCGGTCCGCTGCTGCACCGCATGGACCACTTCAAGCTGCCCTACGCCGGCGGCTGCGACCTCGGTACGCGCACCGTCGAGCCGCACATGATCGCCCTGCGCCGGTTCGGCCTGGACATCGCCGCCACCGAGGGCCAGTACCACGCCCAGGTGGACCGCTCGGCCAGCCCCGACCGCCCGATCGTCCTGACGGAGCGCGGCGACACGGTGACCGAGAACGCGCTGCTCGCCGCTGCCCGGCACGACGGCATCACCGTCATCCGCAACGCCTCCTCCAACTACATGGTCCAGGACCTGTGCTTCTTCCTGGAGGCGCTCGGCGTCAAGGTCGACGGCATCGGCACCACCACGCTCACCGTGCACGGCGTGCCGACCATCGACGTCGACGTGGACTACTCCCCCTCCGAGGACCCGGTCGAGGCGATGAGCCTGGTCGCCGCCGCCGTGGTCACCGAGTCGGAGCTGACGGTCCGCCGGGTCCCCATCGAGTTCCTGGAGATCGAGCTGGCGGTCCTGGAGGAGATGGGGCTCGACCACGACCGCACGCCGGAGTACTTCGCCGACAACGGCCGTACGCGCCTGGTGGACCTGACCGTCCGCCCCTCCAAGCTGGAGGCGCCGATCGACAAGATCCACCCCATGCCGTTCCCCGGCCTGAACATCGACAACGTCCCGTTCTTCGCGGCCATCGCGGCGGTCGCCCAGGGCAAGACCCTCATCCACGACTGGGTCTACGACAACCGCGCGATCTACCTCACGGACCTGAACCGCCTCGGCGGCCGCCTCCAGCTCCTGGACCCCCACCGCGTCCTGGTCGAGGGCCCCACCCGCTGGCGCGCAGCAGAAATGATGTGCCCCCCGGCCCTGCGCCCCGCGGTGGTCGTCCTCCTGGCGATGATGGCGGCAGAAGGCACGTCGGTGCTGCGCAACGTCTATGTCATCAACCGGGGTTACGAGGACCTGGCGGAACGCCTGAACTCGATCGGCGCCCAGATCGAGATCTTCCGCGACATCTGAGCCCCCTCCCGCGCACTCCGGCCCGCGCCTGTCGAGCAGCATCTCGACGGGCGCGGGTCGCTGCGTTCGTTCGCCGTCGCGGGTGCCAGTCCGCGGGCCTCCTCGTACCGGCCGGAATCATGGCGGCCTGATCGGTCGCGGGCAGGGGCCGGGATACCCCTGGTGCGGGTGGTGCATGCGTGTGGTGGGGGCTTCGCCGGACGGATGGGGCGCATGGCCGGGCGCCCGGCGTGCGCCGCCTGCTCCCGTCGTGATCCGCTTCGCATCGGCCGCAGGACAGGCCCCGGCCTTACAGGGCGTAAAGCGACCGAAGAATGGATATGGGTCATACGGCGACACGCGGGGAGTGTCCGACGTGCCCGGATGCCGGGCGCAGCGGCTTCAGGGGAGGGAGCGCGCATGGACGGCCGGCCCTTGCACACCGAACCGCAGAAACCCGAACCGCAGCATCCCGAACCGCAGATTCATGAGCTTCGGAGTCACAGGCCTCAAAGTCACAGGCCTCAGAGTCACCAGCCCCGGATTCACGAGCCGCGGAGTCCGGAACCGCAGGTCCCTGACCCGCAGATTCCAGACCCGCCGAGTCCAGACCCGCTGAATCCAGATCCTCGGATTTCAGACCCGCCGCATCTCGCACCGCTCTACCTCCACCCCCGCCTGGAGCCACGGCTGCGGTCCTTCCTGGCGGATGCCGCGACCCTGCACTCGCTCACCGGCGCGCTCGGTTCGCCGCTGCACGTCGTCGTGCCCGATCAGATCGCGGAGAACGTGGAGCGGTTCCGGTCCGTGTACCGGGCGCATCACCTGGCCGGGCAGGTCTTCTACGCCCACAAGGCCAACCGGTCCAGCGCGCTGCTGCGCCGCCTGGCCGCGACGGACGCGGGCGTGGACGTCGCGTCGCTGGAGGAGTTGCAGCACGCGCTGGGGGCCGGTTTCTCCCCGGACCGGATCATGGCCACGGGGCCGAAGAACCCGGAGTTCCTGTGGCTCGCGGCCCGCGCGGGCGTCACGGTCGGCGTGGACGGGACCGCGGAGCTGGACCAACTGGCCACGCTGGTGCGCAAGTACGGGCTGGGAAGGGTGCGGGTCCTGCCGCGGCTGTCGGGGTTCGAGACGACGGGCGTGCGCGTGCTGAGCCGGCGCAGCCGCTTCGGCACCCCCGTACGAGAGGCGGAGCTGCTGCTGGAGGCGGTCGAGCGGCACGGTGACGCGGTCGACGCAACCGGAGTGGCCTTCCATGTGGACACGATGAGCGTGGCGGAGAAGGCGGTCGCCCTCGAAGGGTGCCTGGCGGTGCTGGAAGCGTGCCGCAGCCGGGGGTTGCGGCCCCGGGCCGTGGACGTGGGCGGCGGGTTCGGCGTCAGTTACCTCGCCGAGCGGGAGCAGTGGGAGACGTACACGAGCGAGCTCACCGCGGCGGTGATGGCCCGCCGCCCTCCCCTGACCTGGGGCGGGCACGGTTACGGGCTGCGTGAGGAGTCCGGCACCCTGCGCGGCTCGCTCGGCCTGTACCCCGCCTTCCGGTCCGTGGCCGGCGCCGCCTACCTGGACGAGCTGCTGGCCCAGCCCGCTCCCTCCCTGGGCGGGCGTCCACTGGCCGCGTTGCTGCTGGAGCACCTGTACGACCTGTACACCGAGCCCGGCCGGGCCCTGCTGGACCAGTGCGGGCTGACGCTCGCGAAGGTGCTGGAGGTCCGCACGCAGGGGACCGACGGGGCCCTGCTCGTACGGCTGGCCGCGAAGGCGGACGACATCGCCCTGGAGGACCACGGCGTGCTGATGGACCCGGTGCTCATTCCCCGGAGCGGAGCCGCGGCGGACGGCGACGGGCCCGTCGCCGCGCACCTCTTCGGCAGCCTGTGCCTGGAGACCGACCTGATCACCCGGCGCACGGTGTTCCTGCCACGCCGCCCGGCCCCCGGCGACCTGCTGGCCTTCGCCAACACCGCGGGCTACGCCATGGACTTCCACGCCACCCGCGCGCAGCAGCAGCCCGCCGCCCGCAAGGTCGCCGCCTGGCAGGACGGCGACGCCTGGCGGTGGTGCCTCGACGACCAGTTCTGGCCGATCACGCCCTCGGGGGGAGCCCAGTGAGGTACGACAGCATCACCGAGGCGATCGGCAACACCCCGCTGGTGCGGATCGACCCGGCCGTGCACGGTCTGCGCCACATCGACCTGTACGCCAAGCTGGAGATGCTCAACCCGTTCGGCTCGGTCAAGGACCGGGCCGCCTGGAACATGGCGCGGCCCCTGCTGGACGAGGCCGTGGAACGGGGCAGCCAGGTCGTGGAGTTGTCCAGCGGCAACACGGCCAAGGCCCTGGCGGTCATCGCGGGCATGCACGGCCTGGGCTTCAAGAGCGTCACCAACCGGATGCGCATCCCGGAGATCAAGGACCTCCTGCTGCTGCTCGGCGCGGAGATCGAGGAGCTGCCGGGCCAGAGCGAGTGTCTCGACCCGTCCGCGACGGACGATCCGCTGACCCTCTTCCACCGCACGCTGTCGGCGTCGGGCGGCGCCTATCTGCACACCGACCAGTACTTCAACCCGCGCAACACCGAGGCCCATCTGACCGGCACGGGGCCGGAGATCGTGAAGGACCTGGACGGCCGGGTCCCGGACTGGTTCGTGGCCTGCGTGGGCACGGCCGGTTCCTCCACGGGCGTGGCCCGCGCGCTGCGCGAGGAGGATCCGTCGGTGCGGGTGCTCGGGCTGGTCGCGGCCAAGTCCGACTTCATCCCCGGGATCCGCACGATCGACGAGGTGCAGGAGGTCGGCCTGTTCGACCCGGACACGTACGACACGATGGAGTCGGTGACCGCCGACGAGGCGATCGAGGGGATGCTCACGCTGAACCGCCGCTGCGGCATCCTGGGCGGACCGACGGGCGGGGCCGCGTACTTCGGCGCGGTCCGTCATCTGCGCGCCCTGGACGAGGAGTCGGAGGAGCGGCGCACGGCGGTGTTCATCGTCTGCGACCGGGTGGAGAGCTATCTGAGCTACGTCCGGCAGCGGCGGCCCGACCTGCTGGGCCGGCCGCCGCGGAGGAACTCACCGGCCGATCTGTCGGAGGCGGAGGTGGGCCGGGCGCCGTCGGTGACGGTGGCCGAGGCCCGGCGCTGGATCGACACCGACCGGCCGCTCGTGGTCGACCTGCGCAGCCCCTACGCGTACGCGGCGCTGCACATCGACGGTTCGGTCAACATCGTCGACGAGCTGTTCGGCGAACTCGTGCGGGGCGGTCTGCCGTTCAGCCGGAGCCGGCCGGTTCTGCTGGCCTGCCCGGTCGGGGAGCAGTCCGCCCGGTACGCGGCCCTGCTGACCCGCATGGGCCACCCGGGCGTGCGCAGCCTCGCGGGCGGCATCATCGCCTGGCGGGACGCGGGCGCGCCCCTGGTGCGGGACTGACGGCCGTGACCGCACCGACCGCCGGCGAGGACCTCGGCGCGTGGCAGCGGGAGCTGCGCGCCCGGTTCCCGATCGTCACCGGGCACCCGGAGCTCGCCTACCTGGACAGCGCGGCCACGGCGCAGAAGCCGCAGGCCGTCCTGGACGCCGTGCAGACGTATCTGACGACGTCCAACGCCAACTCCGCGCGCGGCACGTACACCTGGGCCAACCGGACCACGGAGCTGGTCGAGCGGACCCGTGAGCGCGTCGCCCGGTTCCTGGGCGATCCCGGGTCCGGCGGCTCGGTGGTGCACTTCACCGGAGGCACCACCGAGGGGCTGCGCACGATCGCCCGCGACTGGCTGCCGGGGTTCCTGCGCGACGGCGACGAGATCGTCGTACCGGACGCCGATCACCAGGCCAACATCGTGCCCTGGCTGGAGGCGCAGCGGCAGATGGCCCGCGAGGGCGTGCGGGTGCGGGTGGTGCCGATGCCGTACCAGAGCGGCTCCGGGGACTACGACCACCGGGCGCTGGCGGAGCGGGCCGGGCCGCGCACCCGGTTCGTCGCGACGACCCATGTGCACCACGTCTACGGCGGCGACATGAACGTGCAGCGCATCCGCCGGGCGGTCGGCCCGGACGCGGTGATCTGCCTGGACGCGGCGCAGAGCGTGGGGCATCTGCCGGTGTCGGTGGCCGAGTTGGACGTCGACTTCGTCGTCTTCTCCGGGCACAAGGCGCTGGCCCTGCCCGGTTCGGGCGCGGTGTGGGCGCGGCAGGCGCGCGGGCCGGCGTTCGTGCCCGGCGGGTGGAGCGGCACGCCGAACACGGTGGGCATCGCCTCGCTCGAAGCGGCTCTGGACTGGCTGGACGCGGCCGGTGTGGACAGGATCGAGCGCTGGACGGCCGACCTGGCGTCCCGGCTCACCGACGGGCTGCGCCGGCTGGACGCCTACGAGATCCTCGGCTGTCCCCTGAGCCTGGCGGCCGACGCGCCGGTGCAGCGGCGGCAGGGCATCGTCTCCCTGCGCCACCACGCGATCGACTCGGGCGACCTGGGGTTCATCCTCTTCAGCCACGGCTTCATGGTGCGTTCGGATCACCACTGCCAGGGCGACGCGGGCGAGAAGACCGGTTCGGTGCGGGTGAGTCTGCATGTGTACAACACCGTGGAGGAGATCGACCGGCTGCTGTCCGTTCTCGCCTCACTTGGGTGAGCGCGGGCCGCCTGAGCGTAATGAGAACCGTTTCCACCTGTAGGCTCGGAACGGCAGGATTCAGGGGCGAGACGGCAAGGTGGCACGACCGGATGGGGCTGAGTCTGGCGACGGCGGAGCGGTGGGTGGAGCGCTGGGAGCTCCAGCAGCAGCGGTACGCCGTCGACCGCGAGGAGCGGTTCACGGTGATCGCCGACGTGGTCGAGCACGTCGTGGCGGGGCGCGCCGGCCGGCCGCTCGTGGTCGACCTGGGCTGCGGGCCGGGCTCGCTCGCCGCCCGGCTGGTGCGGCGGCTGCCCGAGGCGGAGATCGTGGCCGTGGACCGGGATCCGCTGCTGCTGGAACTGGGCCGCACCCACCATCCGGACGCCGCCCGCTACGTCGACGCGGAGATCGGCGCACCGGGCTGGACCGACGCCCTGGAATTGGACCGGCCGCTGGACGCGGCCGTCTCCACCACGGCCCTGCACTACCTCGACCACGCCACCCTGCTGCGCGCCTACCGGCAGCTCGCTTCGCTGCTGCGCCCCGGTGGAGTCCTCGTCAACGGCGACCATCTGCCCCCGGACGAGGCGGGGCCGGCCGGGATCGCCGCCCATGTCGGGCGCTGCCGGGCCGGCCGGCAGCGGGTGTTCGCGCACGAGGACTGGCGCTCCTGGTGGGCCGCCGTCGCCGAGGACCCCGAACTGGCCGATCTGCTCGCCGAGCGCCGGCGCCGCGCGGAGCCCTCCGGCAGCTCCACCGGCAGCTCCACCGGCACCCCCGCCGAACTCCCCCTCTCCGTGCACCTGGACCTGCTCCGGCGGGTGGGTTTCCGCCAGGCCGGTCCGGTCTGGCAGTACGGCGAGAGCTGCGTGCTGGTCGCGGTCCGCTGATCCGCCCGGGCCGCGTGCCGTCCGCGGGCCCCTGATCCGCCCGGGCTCACCCGTGTGCCGCCGCCGGATGGTGGACCTCGGCCGGCCGCCGGATGGTGGACGCAGGTGCCGCCGCCCCACGGCGATGCCGCCCTGCCGGTCCCCCGGCGGCCACCAGCACACGCGAGGAGCCCCGATGACCACCGCCGAGCACGTCCCCCACGCGGACCACGCGCACGCCCACGGCGACGACTGCGGCCATGTCGCCTTCCCCCACGGCGACCACACGGACTATGCCCACGACGGCCACCTCCACCGGATGCACGGGGACCACGCCGACGAGTGCGCACCCGGCGGCCACACCGTGCACCGGAACCACGACCACCAGCACGGCGACCGGTGCGGCCACCTGGCCGTCCGGCACGGCGACCACACCGACTACGTGCACGACGGGCACCGCCACGCCGCCCACGAGGGTCACTGGGACGACCACTGACCGAAGCGGGTCTCAGGTCAGTTCGTCCCAGTGGACGGTGCGGTCGCACCAGCGCCGGAGCAGGGTGCGGTCGTGGCCGACGGCCAGCAGGGCGGCGCCGGTCGCCGCCCGGTAGTCCTCGACGGCGGCGACCAGGGCCGCGGCGGTGGACGCGTCGAGCATGGCGGTCATCTCGTCGCACACCAGCACGCGCGGGCGCAGCACCAGGGCGCGGGCCAGGCAGGCCCGCTGCAGCTGGCCGTCGCTGACCTCGTGCGGCCGCCGGGTCAGCAGGTCGGGGGTGAGTCCGACGGCGGGGGCCAGTTCGGCGATCCGGCCGGGGATCTCCCGGGCGCGGCCGGTGGCGCGCAGGGGTTCGGCGATCAGGCCGGTGAGCGGCAGCCGGGGGTCGGCGGAGAGCCTGGCCTGCTGGAAGACGACCCCGAAGGCGGTGCGCTGGTCGCGCGGGGCGCTGTGGCGCCAGCGCCGTACCGGCTCGCCGTCCAGCAGGACGGAGCCCGCCTCGGGGCGGTGCAGCAGGGCCGCGACCCGGGCGAGGGTGGACTTGCCGCAGCCGCTCGGGCCGAGCAGCCCGACGGATGCGCCGGGGGCGAGCGTCAGGGAGACGTCCCGGACCACCGGGGCGTTCCTGGTGTATCCGGCGGTGATGGAGCGCAGTTCAAGCACGGACGTCCTCCGGCACGTGCGGGTGGTGGCAGGCGACCTCGCCGGACGGGGGCGCCTGGCCGGTGCAGAGATCGGTGGCCCGGGCGCAGCGGGGGGCGAAGGCGCAGCCGTCGGGGAGGTCGCCGAGTTTGGGCGGCATGCCCGGGACGGGCCTGAAGGCGCGGTCGGGCAGGGCTTCCAGGAGGCCGCGGCTGTAGGGGTGGCGGGGGCCGGGGGTGCCGAAGAAGGCGGTGGCGTCGGCGAGTTCGACGATCCGCCCGGCGTACATGACCGCGACCCGGTCGGCGATGCGCTCGGCCGCCGCCAGGTCGTGCGTGATCATCAGCAGGGCCCGGCCGGCGCCCTCCGTGCCGCCCGGGTCGTCGACGTGCCGGCGCAGTTCGTCGACGGTGCGGTCCACCAGGTCGCGGTCGAGGCCGGTGGTGGGTTCGTCGGCGAGCAGCAGGGGGGCGTCGCCGACCAGGGCGAGGGCGGTGGCGGCGCGCTGGGCGAGGCCGCCGGAGAGCTCGTGCGGGTACCGGTCGAGGTGGGTGGCGGGGAAGGCGGCCCGTTCGGCGGCGGCCTCGGCGGCGGTGCGCAGGGCGGCCCGGCCCCGGGTCGCGGTCAGGGCGGCGACCGTCTCCTCCAGCTGGGAGCGGACGGTGCGTACGGGTGTGAGGTGGGCGGCCGGGCTCTGCGGCACCAGCCCGATGAGCCGGCCCCGTACGGTGCGGGCGAGGGTCCGCTCCCCGGCGGTGAGCAGGTCCAGGCCGCCGAGGAACGCGGACCCGGCGGTCTGCGCGTTGCCGGGCAGCAGCCCGAGCAGGGCGGAGGCCAGCACGGACTTGCCGCAGCCGCTCTCGCCGATGAGGGCGAGGCACTCCCCCGGCAGCACGTCGAACCGGGCCCCGGTGACGGCCGCGACGCGCCGCCCGGCGGGCATGAGGAACCGCACGGACAGGTCGCGCACGGACAGCACGGGGGCGGGACGGGGGGCGGGGCCGGTCGCCGTGCCGGCCGGTCCGGGCCCGATTCCGGTGCTCACAGCATCAGCTCCGATCGGTGACGGGGGTGCAGCCGCTCCCGCCACGCGCCCGCCAGCCCGGCGATGGCCAGGGTGGGGACGATGAGGAAGAGGCCGGGGAAGAGGGTCGGCCACCACTGGCCGGCGAGGAGCGAGCCGCGGGCCGTCTGGATGAGCGTGCCGAGGCTCGCCGTGTGCGTGGGCAGGCCGAGGCCGAGGAAGGACAGGGCCGACTCGTGCCACATGGCGTGCGGCACCATCAGTACGGCGGCCAGGGCGGCTTGCGGGAGCACGGCCGGCAGCAGGTGCCGTACGGCCACCCGCCACCGGGACGCCCCGCCGGAGACGGCCGCGTCGATGTAGGGCCGCGAGCGCAGCGACAGCACCTCGGCGCGCACGATCCGGGCCGTGGACAGCCAGTGGGTGAGCGCGACCGAGATCACCACCGGCCACACCCCGGGCCGGAACATCGCGACGACGAAGATGCCGAGCAGCAGGTGCGGCACGGACGAGAACGTGTCGACCACCCGCATCAGCGCCCGGTCCACCCAGCCTCCCAGCGCCCCGGCCGCCGCGCCCACGGCGGTGCCGACGACGGTCGCCGTCACCGCCGCCGCCACGCCGACCAGCAGCGAGACGCGCAGTCCGTAGACGCAGCGCAGCAGCAGGTCGCGGCCGACGTCGTCGGTGCCGAACGGGTGTCTGAGGGACGGCGGTTCCAGCTTGGCGGCGAGGTCGACGGCCTGCTGGTCGAGCTGGACCAGCGGCGGTACGAGCAGCACGGCCAGCACGGTCGCTGCCACCAGCACGGCGGAGGTGCGCACGCGCAGGGCGCGGGTGGAGCGGCGCCCGGGCCCGTGCGACCGCCACGCGCTCTCGGCCGGGGAGGCGGCGGGTGCCGGTGCGTCACATGTCACTGAGCTTCACCCTCGGGTCGAACAGTCCGTACAGCAGGTCGGCGAGCAGGTTGCCCGCGAGCACGGCGGCGGTGGCCAGGGCCGTCAGGCCGGCGAGCAGCGGGAAGTCGACGGCGGTGGCGGCCTCGACGGTGGCGGCCGCGATGCCCGGCCAGCTGAAGACGCTCTCCACCAGCAGGGCGCCGGTGATGAGTTCGGGCACGCGGGAGCCGATCAGCGTGAGCACGGGCAGCAGTCCGGAGCGCAGGGCGTGCCCGAGCAGCACGGTGCGTTCGCTCAGGCCGCGGGCGCGGGCGCCGCGCACGGGGTCCTCCGCGAGCGCGTCGCCGACCCCTTGGCGCACGTACAGCGTGAACCAGGGCAGCTGGGAGATCGCGAGGACCCCGGCGGGCAGTACGAGATGGCTCGTGACCTGGCCGAACGTCACGTGTGCGCTGCCGGTGTCGGTCAGGCCGCCGGCCGGCAGGACGTCCCACCGCAGGGCGAACAGCCAGATGGCGAGGAGCGCGATCCAGAAGACCGGGGCCGCCTCCAGGGTGTAGGCGAGGGAGGTGACGGCCCGGTCGACGGCCGAGCCGGGGCGGCGGGCGGCGAGCACGCCGAGGACCGTGCCCACCAGCACGGCGGCGGCGAAGGCGACGGCGCACAGCAGCGCGGACCACACGAGCCGTTCGCCGATCACCTGCGCGACCGGCTGGCGCAGCACGCTGGAGTGGCCGAGGTCGCCGGTGAGCGCGGAGGTCAGCCAGTCCCACCAGCGGAGGGCGAAGGGCCGGTCCACGCCGAGGTTCTCGCGCAGCCGGTCCAGGGTCTCCTGGTCGGCGCCGAGGGCGGCGGTGCCCGCGTAGGCCTTGACGGGGTCGAAGGGGGAGGCGGCGGCGATGGCGAACACGCCGAAGGTGACGACGAGCAGGGCGGGGACGGCGAACATGGCCCGCCGTCCCGCCAGCCGTGCCATGTCTCCCCAGGGCGGACGGCTCACTTCTTCGGCTGCCAGTCCTCGATGTTCCACCAGGGCCCGCTGGCGAAGCCGTGCTCGTGCGGCTCCAGCTGGGTGTTCAGGCCGTCCCAGCGGTCGGCCAGGACGTACGTGTGGTCGATGTGGGTGAGGAAGGTGTAGCCGGGGTCCTGGACCAGGGCGCGCTGCACCTTCTCGTAAGCGGACCGGCGCTCGTCCGGGTCCTGGCTGCGGCGGGCGTCGTCGAGGGCTCGGTCCACGGCCGGGTTGTCGTAGCGGGCCATGTTGTTGAAGCCGTCGCCGGCGAGGGAGGAGTGCAGCAGGGTGTAGAGGCCGAAGTCGGGGTCGCCGATGCTGCCGAAGCCGGCGAGGACGGCGGTGTCCTTCATGCGCGGCTCGATGACCTCCCAGGTGGCGCTCTCCACCCGGACGTCGATGCCCGCCTTCTTGGCGTCGGAGGCGTAGGCGAGGGCGTGGTCCTGGCGGACCTTGTCGCCGGAGGGGTAGAGGAGGGTGAAGGAGGCCCGCTGCCCGTCCTTGACGCGGATGCCGTCCCCGCCGGGCTTCCAGCCGGCCTCGTCCAGGATCCTCTTGGCCTTGCCGAGGTCGCGGGGGCGTTCGACGGACGTGCTGAACGCCGGGTCGTCGACGGGCAGCGGCCCGTAGGCGGGGCGGCCCGCACCGTCGAGGATCCGGTCGACCATGGCCTCGCGGTCGACGGCGGCGTCCAGGGCCCGCCGGATCGCGCGGTCGCCGGTGACCTTGCCGGCGGTGGGGAGGGTGACGGCCCGGAAGTCGTAGGACCGGGCCTCGTAGGTGCGCTTGCCGTCGTCGTTCTTGAACGTCGCGGCGAGGTTGGGCGGGAGGACGGCGCCGTCGAGGTCGCCGGAGCGCAGGCGGGTGGCGCGGACGTTGTCGTCGGCGACGATCGCCATGGTGAAGCTCTTGACCTTCGGCGCACCGCCCCAGTAGCGGGGGTTGGCCTCGAAGGTGAGCTTCTCGCCCTTGCTCCACTTCGTCAGGACGTACGGTCCCGTGCCGACCGGCTTGGTGTTGAAGGAGCCGGTGTTCGGGTCCTGCTTGCCCGCGAGGTGCTCGGGGACGATGGGCAGGACCGTGCGGGCGGCGAAGGGGGCGTAGGGGTACTTGAGGGTGAAGACGACCCGGTCGTCGCCCTCGGCCCGGACCTCCTTGACGGCGTCCAGCTCGCTCTTGAAGGTGTTGTTGGTCTTCGCGTCCAGCACGGTCTCGTACGTGTAGACGACGTCGTCGGCGGTCAGCGGTTCGCCGTCGCTGAACTCCACGCCCTCTCGCAGGGTGTAGGTGTACGTGCGGCCGCCGTCGGTGACCTTCGGGAGCGCCGCCGCGAGGGCGGGCTTCAGCTTCAGGCCGGCGTCGCGGGCGAGGAGCCCGTCGAAGATCTTGGAGTTGCCGTCCTTGCCGTAGCCGAGCAGCGGGCTCAGCGTGTCCGGCTCGGAGGCCACCGCGATGGAGACGGATCCGGCGGACGCGTCGTCGTCCGAGCCGCCACTGCCCGGAGCGGAGCAGGCGGTGACCGCCGCGGCCAGCGCCGCCGTGACGGCGGCCCCTCGTATCCGACGGGTCGACATGTGACCTCACACCCTTGTTGCGCTAGTCAGGTTGTTGCCAAGACTTCGCAATTAAACAGGCAAGGGGGGTGGTCGCGCACCATCGCGGTGCGGAAGGAGCAGGTCATCGACGCGCGCGGACCGGCGGCGGGCCGGTGAAGTGGGGCTCGCCGCCGGTCCGTTCACGCCGTGGTTCAGCCCTGGGCCAGGGTGACGTCCTGCTTCGAGGCCGCGTGGAACGCGGGCAGCGGCAGGAGGCCGAAGGTGCGCAGCTCCATGAGGGTGGCCTCGACGTGCGCCGCGCCGGGCACGAGCACGCCGGGTGCGGGCCGGCCCGTGTTCACCCAGCGGTGCACGGCTCCGTCGCACACCGCGCGGGTGCCGCCGACGCCGTACCGGGTGGTGGAGACGCCCTGGCTCACCGAGGAGCCGACGAAGACGGGGCCGCTGGAGCTCGCGCAGCGGTAGGTGCCGGACAGGGTGACGGTGCCGTCGGCGGCGATGCGGCCCACCGCGTCGACGGTCACGGACTCGTTCGGGGCGATGACGGACGGGGCGGCGGTGGACGCGGCGGCGGGGGCCGCGCCGGCGCCGGTCAGCGCCAGCAGCGCGGCACCGGCCGCGGCACCGAGAAGGGGACGGACACGCATGGGGAAACCTCCAGAAATGAGGGGAATGACCGACTCCCACTCGTACCGGCCCTCCGGGCCGCCGCCCGTGACCCTCACCCCTTCGGTGGCGAGTCCGCACCGGGCGTCGTGGAACCGTCCGGGGACTGTCCGGGGCGTGTCACACTTCCGGCCGCGCCGTTCCGATGAGTGCCGGACGGGAGGACGGTCTGTCCATGGGAGTCGTTCGAACCGTACGGACGGCCCCACCGACGTGGAGGTGCGCCATGTGTGCCCACGAGCCCCTGTGCCCCGCGACCGGTTCCCCCGCCGCGCACGTCGTCGCCGCCCGCCCCGAGCAGGGCTGGAGCCTGCTGTGCGACGGGGCGATCGTCTTCGACGACACCGGCGAACTGCTGCCTGACGGACGCGTGGTGGAGCCCCACCGGGTGGGCGTGGAGGGGCTGGCCGCCGCGGCCTGACCGGAGCGCCGCGTCAGGGCAGGACCGCGAAGCCGTCCAGTTCGACCAGGGCCTCCTCGTCCCACAGCCGGACCACCTGCACGACCGCCATGGCCGGGTAGTCGCGGCCGGCCAGCTCCCGCCACCGGCGGCCCAGCTCCGGGGCGTGGGTGCGGTAGGCGGCGACGTCCGTGGCGTAGACGGTGACACGGGCCAGGTCGGCCGGGGTGCCGCCGGCCGCCGCGAGGGCGTCCAGCAGGTTGGCGAGGGCCTTCTCGAACTGCTCGGGCAGGGTCGCCCCGGCCACCTTGCCCTCGGCGTCCAGCGCGGTCTGCCCCGCCAGGAACACCACGCGGGAGCCACGGGCCACGACGGCGTGGGAGAAGCCGGCGGGCGGGGACAGCTCGGGCGGGTTGACGCGTTCGATGCTCACCGGGCCTCCTGCCGGGCGTACAACTCCTTGGCGATGATGCCGCGTTGGACCTCACTCGCGCCCTCGTAGACGCGCGGGGCGCGCACCTCGCGGTAGAGGTGTTCGAGCAGGTGGCCGCGGCGCAGCGCCCGGGCGCCGTGCAGCTGGACGGCCGTGTCGACGACGTACTGCGCGGTCTCGGTGGCGAGCAGTTTCGCCATGGCGGAGCGCCGGGGCACGTCCGCGTCGCCCGCGTCGTACGCGGTCGCCGCCGCGTAGACCATCAGCCGGGCCGCCTCCGTGCGCAGGGCCATCTCGGCGACCTGGTGGGAGACGGCCTGCAGGTCACGCAGCTTGCCGCCGAAGGCGTCGCGGCGGGCGGTGTGGTCGAGGGTCGCGTCGAGCGCCGCCTGCGCCATGCCGACCGCGAAGGCGCCGACGCTGGGCCGGAACAGGTTCAGCGTGCCCATGGCCACCCGGAAGCCGCGGTCGACCTCGCCGAGCACGTCGTCGGCCGTGACCGGTACGCCGTCGAAGCCGAGGGCGCCGATGGGGTGCGGCGAGAGCATGTCGAGCCCGTGTCCGGTCAGGCCGGGGCGGTCGGCGGGCAGGAGGAACGCCGTGACCCCGCGGGCGCCGGCACCCGGGGTGGTCCGTGCGAAGACGGTGTAGAAGTCCGCCTCGGGGGCGTTGGAGATCCAGCACTTCTCGCCGGAGAGGCGCCAGCGGCCGGGGCCGTCGGGGTGGGCGGTCAGGGCCAGGGCCGCCGCGTCCGAGCCCGCCCCGGGCTCGGTCAGGGCGAAGGCCGCGACGGCCGTGCCGTCGGTCACCCCGGGCAGCCAGCGGGCCCGTTGGGCCGCGGTGCCGTGCGCGTGGACCGGGTGGGCGCCGAGGCCCTGGAGGGCCAGGGCGGTCTCGGCCTCGGTGCAGGCCTGGGCCAGGGACTCGCGCATCAGGCACAGGTCGAGCGCGCCCGCGCCGAACAGGCGCCCGACGAGGCCCAGTCGGCCCAGTTCGGCGACCAGGGCCCGGTTCACCCGGCCCGGCTCACCCTTCTCGGCCAGGGGGCGCAGCCGCTCGGCGGCCAGGGCGCGCAGCTCGGCACACCAGGCGAGTTGTGCCGGTTCGAGCGAGAATGCGGTCATCGCCGGTCCCTTCTCCGCCGCCCTGCTTCCGGCCGGGCCGCTCCGAGGCTATCGCGGACCGTTGACTGCCGTCACCAACACGATACGCTCCAGGGGCGAGCCCACCACGCCAAGGGGGCGAACCGTATGAATTCACGGCGCACGGCCCACGTCGACACCTTCGCGCGCGACCATCTGCCACCTCCGGACCAATGGCCCGAGCTCCGCTTCGACCTGCCGGAGCTGCGCTATCCCGAACGGCTCAACTGCGCCGCCGAGCTGCTCACCGGCCAGCCCGGCGACCGGCCCGCCTTCCTCACCCCCACCGGCGAACCGTGGACGTACGCCGAGCTGCGCGCCCGGGTCGACCGCCTGGCCCACCTGCTCACCGGCGAACTCGGCGTCGTTCCCGGCAACCGGGTGCTGCTGCGCGGCCCCACCACCCCCTGGCTCGCCGCCTGCTGGCTGGCGGTGCTGAAGGCGGGGGCCGTCGCGGTGACGGTGCTCGCCCAGCAGCGCCCGCACGAGCTGAGCACCCTGTGCGAGATCGCCCGGGTGCGGCACGCGCTGTGCGACATCCGCTCCGTCGACGACCTCGCCAAGGCCGAGATCCCCGGCCTGCGCCTGACGACCTACGGCGGTGACGCGCCGGACGACCTGCTGCGCCGCCCCGCGCCTCACACGCCGTTCGAGGCCGTCGCGACCGCGGCCGACGACGTGGCGCTGATCGCCTTCACCTCCGGCACCACCGGCCGCCCCAAGGGCTGCATGCACTTCCACCGGGACGTCCTGGCCGTCGCCGACACCTTCTCCCGGCACGTGCTGCGGCCCGGCCCCGACGACGTGTTCACGGGCAGCCCCCCGCTCGGTTTCACCTTCGGCCTCGGCGGGCTGGTCGTCTTCCCGCTGCGCGCCGGGGCGAGCGCGCTGCTCCTGGAGCAGGCGGGGCCCAGGCAACTGCTGCCGGCCATCGCCCGGCACCGGGTGACCGTGCTGTTCACCGCGCCCACGGCGTACCGCGCGATGCTCGGCGAGCTCGACGGCCACGACCTGTCGTCCCTGCGCCGCTGCGTCTCGGCCGGTGAGAACCTGCCCGCCGCCACCTGGCAGGCCTGGCACGAGCGCACCGGCCTGCGCCTCATCAACGGCATCGGCGCCACCGAGCTGTTGCACATCTTCATCTCCGCCGCCGACGAGAACATCCGCCCGGGCACCACCGGCGTCCCCGTGCCGGGCTGGCAGGCGCGTGTGCAGGACGCGGACGGCGAGCCGGTGCCCGACGGGCGGCCCGGACTCCTCGCCGTGCGCGGACCGGTCGGCTGCCGCTACCTCGCCGACCCGCGGCAGCGCGTGTACGTGCGCGACGGCTGGAACGTCACCGGCGACACCTACGTCCGCGAACCCGACGGCTGGTTCCGGTACGTGGCCCGCGCCGACGACATGATCATCTCGGCCGGGTACAACATCGCGGGCCCCGAGGTCGAGGACGCGCTGCTGCGCCACCCGGACGTGGTGGAGGCGGCGGTCGTCGGACGGCCCGACGAGGAACGCGGCCAGGCCGTGGTGGCCTTCGCCGTGCTGAAGGAGGGCGCCGACCGGGACGCCGAGGCGCTGCGCGCCTTCGTGAAGACCGAACTCGCCCCCTACAAATGCCCACGGGAGATCGTCTTCCTGGACGCGCTGCCGCGCACGGCCACGGGGAAGCTCCAGCGGTTCAGACTCCGCACCCGGCACCCGCGCGCCGAAGCCCCGCACACGGAAGGCGGCCGGGACTGATCCGTACGACCTAAGATGATCAACGTGTCCGACCAGCATGCACCACGGTCTCTCATCGTCACGCTCTACGGCGCGTACGGGCGCTTCGTCCCGGGCCCCGTGCCCGTCGCCGAACTGATCCGGCTGCTGGCCGCGGTCGGCGTGGACGCCCCGTCCGTACGCTCCTCGGTGTCGCGGCTCAAGAGACGCGGACTGCTCCTGCCCGCCCGCACCGCCCAGGGCGCGGCGGGCTACGAACTGTCCCCGGACGCACGCCAGTTGCTCGACGACGGCGACCGGCGCATCTACGCCGCGGCACCGCCGGAGGACGAGGGCTGGGTGCTGGCGGTGTTCTCCGTGCCGGAGTCGGAGCGGCAGAAACGGCATGTGCTGCGCTCGCGCCTGTCCGGGCTCGGCTTCGGCACGGCCGCTCCCGGCGTGTGGATCGCGCCCGCGCGGCTGTACGAGGAGACCCGGCACACGCTGCAGCGGCTGCGGCTCGACACGTACGTCGACTTCTTCCGCGGCGACCACCTCGGTTTCGCCCCGACCGCCGAGGCCGTCGCCCGCTGGTGGGACCTGGCGGCCATCGCCAAGGAGCACGAGGCGTTCCTCGACCGCCACGAACACGTCCTGCGCGCCTGGGAGAAGCGCGAGGACACCCCGCCCGAGGAGGCCTACCGCGACTACCTCCTCGCCCTGGACTCCTGGCGCCACCTCCCCTACACCGACCCGGGCCTGCCCGCCGGCCTCCTCCCCGAGGACTGGCCGGGCGTCCGCTCGTCGGCCGTGTTCCGGGGCCTGCACGAGCGACTGCGGGACGCGGGGGCGGAGTTCGTGGGGGTGTGACACCGCACCCGGGTCTTCGCCGCGTTCAGGTGGAGGGGCACGGCGGTGTGTCCTTGGCCGCCTCCAGGACCGGACGTCCGTTCTGGGCAGCACTGTTGGGGCCGTCCAGGGCCGCGCACAGGGTGTCGTGCCACGCGTCGGGCGAGAGACGGAGTGCCCGGGTCCCCTTGTCCGTGGCCAGGTGCAGGGTGTCTCCGTGGATCCGGGCCGCGTGCAGGTTTTCGCCCCCGTCCTTCAGATGACCGAGCGGCTCGGCGTCGTCCGGGGAGACCAGGCTGACGCCCGCGGCGGCGACGGCGAGGGTTCCGTCGGGTGCCACACCCAGGAAGCCGGTGGCGTCGGCGACGGCGCGGGTCGGCTGCCGCGGGTGCTCGCGGTCCACGTCCCACCACACCACGCGTCTGTCCGCGTCAAACGCGGCGAGCCGGTCCCCGTCGGGGGTGAAGACCACCCACCGTTCGGCGTCGCCGTTGAGGAACGACGCGTGCAACGGCCCGCCCTCCAGCCGGGCCACCCGGGTGCCGCGCCGGACGTCCCAGACCTCGATCCGGCCGTCGGCACGCCACGGGCCCGTGATCACCGCCACCTGGTGCGGGTGGCCCGGCCGCGCGGTCAGCCGGCCCGCGTCCTGGAACATCCCCCGCTCGACGGGGGTGTCCTCCAGCCGGACCGGGCCTCCGCTCTGCACCCCGGAGCGCGGGTCGAGCCGGACCAGTGTGTCGCCGAAGCACAGCAGCACGAGGTCGCCGTCGCCGGTCTGCACGACGTCCTGAGGCCGATTCGCCGCCGGGTCGCCGGACCGGCCGCAGTCCCAGGTGACCCGGCGCGAACGCAGGGTCTCGGCGTCGTACAGCCGCGCGTCGGTGGAGTCGTCCGACCACACGAGCAGCGCGTCCGCGCCCCGGCGGGTGACCCAGACCAGGTGCACGTCCCAGGAATCGACCTGCTGCGCCCGCTTCGGCAATGCCGTGTGGTGCGAACGGGCACCGGGCCCCGCGACCTCCAGCCTGCCCGCGCGCAGCCGCGCGGTGCGCGAACCGTCGGGTGAGACGGCGGCGGCGTCACCGGGGCGGGAGGACAGTTCGCTCTCGACCGCAGCCATCGGCTCGGCACGGGAGCGGAGCAGGGTGTCTCCCTCGACGGTCAGGACGGTGCGCCGGCCGGTGCCCTGCCCGACGACCCCGAGCGCTCGGGAACCGTCCCGGCCAGGGAGCGTGAGGGACCAGAAGCGGTCGCGTGCCCGCGGATCGCGGATCGTGACCCGCCGGTAGGCGCCCGTCTCCCCCGGCACGGACGAGGCGTCGCGGTAGAGGTGCGTGCCCGTGAGGTCCCGGAAGGTCACCCCTCCGCCGTAGCTGCCGCTCGGCATGCGCGCGCCGGGGACGAGCGCGTACCAGCGCACCCCGTCGTTCACGTCCAGCCAGACGCCCCCGTACGGGTCGGCCGGCTCCTGGTTCACGGCGGTCCTCGGCCCGTAGACGCGGCGGACGTGCTCGCCCGAGGAGGTGGCGTAGAGGTCGAGGAAGCGCTCCTCCCCCTTCGCGCGGGTGCCGGCGACGGCGATGCGCTCGCCGTCTCCCGGCAGCCAGGCCTTGACCGGCTTCCGCTGCGCCACGACGCGCTGCGGCACCGGAAGGGCGCGGCCGGTGCCGGTGTCCCAGAGCCGGACGAGCGACGTGCGCCCGTCGTCCTCGGGGCGGGGGGTCTCGAAGGAGAGGAAGTACAGGAGCCGGGATCCGTCGTCGGAGAAGTCGATGTGCGGGCTGTACACGTCTCCGCGCTCGGGCAGCGCCCCTGACAGCCGGCGCGGCCCGGATCCGGCGGTGGCGAGGTCCCACACCAGCACCCTGCCGTCCCAGACGGCCAGGGCGTAGTGACGGCCGTCGGGGCTGACGGCGTCCCGGAAGCTCTGCGGACGCAGGCCGGTGGGGAAGCCGCGCAGCCGGGCGGCCCGGGGCCGTCCGTCGACCGCACCGGTCACCACCGTCGCTGTCAGGTCCGCGGCTCCGTCCCGGCGCGAGAGCACCACCATGGTCCGGCCGTCCGGGGACATGGAGGTCCACTGCGCGGTGCCCGGCCACAGCCCGCTGTGCGCGGACGTCACGTCCGCGGCGCGCACGTACTGCCCGAGCAGGGCCTGCCGCGCCTGTGGGGTGGGGCGCGCGGACCAGGCGCCGGCCGCGTAGCGGAACGCGCTGTCCGGCGAGCGGTCGGCCACATCGGCGGCGAGCGTGCCCAGTTCCGCTGCGGCGGCCGTGCGCAGCTGTGCCCGGTCCCGCTGGAGGGCGCGGTACGTGCTCACCGCGAGGGTGGACGCCAGCACCGCGAGCACGGTCACCAGGGCGGTCACGCCCCAGAGCCGGCGCAGTCCGCGCCGCTGCCGCCGCCGGCCCGCCTCCAGATAGGCCCGCTCGGTGCCGGTGAGGTCGTCGGGCCGCTGGACGAGCCACTGCAGCCCTTGGGCCAGGCGGGCTCCATGGGGCAGCAGTCCGTCGGGCCGGCCGGCGCCGTCCCACTCGGCCGCGTCCCGGGCGGTGCGTTCGTGCCACTCCAGGAAGTCGGCGCCTTCGTGCAGCCAGGCCGCCGGACGCTCCCACTCGCGCAGGAGGGCTTCGTGCACCACCTGCACGGTGCCGGCCCGCGCGGACGGATCGGGCCGCTCCACGACGTCCCACACGAGCAGCCGGCGGCCGGCCAGGGCGCGGGCGAGCGCTGCCTGTTCCGGCGACAGCTGCCGGATCGGGGCGGCGCGCCGGGTGAATCCGCCCTGGCCGTCGGGCCGGGCCAGTTGCTGGAACAGCCTGCGGGCCGCGTCCTCCGGGACACCCGTCGAGGCGAGGCAGTCCCGGAGCGCGTCGTTCGCGTACTCGGCCAGCGCCTTGACGACACCGCCGGTGCGCTCGTAGGCGGCGTGGGTCATGGTGTGCGCCTTGCGCTGTTCCCACAGCCGGGTCAGGGCGAACTGCAGCAAGGGCAGGCAGCCCGGTTCGTCCACGGCGTCCGACACCAGGCGCCGGGCGAGCCCCTCCTCCAGTCGCAGGCCCGCGACCGCCCGCACCGGTTCCTCCACGGCCCGGGTCAGGGCTTCGGCGGTCATCGGCGCGAGGAACTGGACGGCACCGTCCAACCGGGCCGAGGTGTCGGCGGCGGTGAGGGCCTCCAGCGTGGCGGAGCGAGCGGTGAGCACGACGCGCAGACCGCCGCCCTGGGCCGGATCAGGCGCCTGGGCCAGTGCCGACAGGGCGCGGAAGGCGCGCAGGGCTCCCGGCGGGGAGGCCACGGCGTACTCCTCGAACTGGTCGAGGAGCAACACGGCGCCGGGCGGGCCGAGTTCGTGGGTGAGCCGACCGCGCAGCACCCGCCGTCCGGCCTCGTCGCCGGCGCACGCCGCACGGACGGCCTCGAAGCGGTCGCGCCGGGCGGCCTCGTCCGGTACGGCGTCGTGCCAGGCCGCCGTGACCGCTTCGGCGACCCAGGCGTCGGCGTCCCCGGCGGATGTGCCGGCCGGGTCGGCGGGCTCGGGCACCCGCAGCGCCCAAGGCGTCCCCCGCTTGCGGACGGCAGCCAGCAGACCTGCTCTGAGCAGGGACGACTTGCCGCTTCCGGAGGGTCCGACGAGAACGGTGAGGGGGCGGGTCTCCAACGCCCGCACCAGCTTGCCCACTTCGTCGTCGCGACCGTGGAAGTACCGGGCGTGTTCGCTCTCGAACCGGGCCAGGCCGCGGAACGGGCACGGCAGGGCGTCGGGATCAGTCAGCCGGTCCGCGGCCAGCAGGTAGGCGGTGTCGCCGATCGGCCCTCTGCCCCGCGTGGTGAGCATGCCGACGACGGCCTCCTCCTGCGGATCCCAGACAGCGGCGCCGCTGAACCCGGGGCCGATCCGCACGCCGTGCGCGGTCAGGTCGAGTTGGATGAGGTCGGCGCGCTGCCGGCCGCGCATGGTGCCGGTCGCGTTCACCCCGCGGGATACCTTCGGCGGGAAGCCGAAGGCGCGAATCTCGCGGTTCCATTCGTTCTCGGTGCCGTCCGCGAGGGGCAGCGGCTCGGTCCCGTCCACCGTCGTGGTCAGGCGCAGGTGCGCGATGTCGTCCTCGGGCCACCAGTTCTCCACCACCGCGGGCACGCGAGGGCCCGGTTCGGCACCGGCGAGCAGCGGGAAGTCGACCTCGACGGGCTGCGATGGGCGGCTGCCGTCAGGTGCGGCCACGACGTGGGCACACGTGCACAGCAGGTCGTCGTCCAGGAGGAATCCCGCACCGACCGGCTCGCCGTCCGGTGCGAGCACCCGGGCGGCGCCGCGTTCGTATCGTGCCCGGCGCGGTAGGGAACTAGCCGGCATCGGTGGTTCCGGCGACGCTCGCGGCGTCCCACTCGACGCCGACCGTGAAGTGTGCCTCGGCCGCGGTCCTTGCCACGACCACTCCTGCCTCGGTGGTCACCTTCACCCCGAACTCCAGTGTGATCCGGTCGGGACGGCGAGGCAGGGAGCGCAGGGAGCCCACAATGTCCGCGATCGCCGGACGGACCCGGTCGACGGCGCTGCGCAGGGTGTCCGCCGCGCCCGTCACGTCATCCGCCGGGCGCGGTCGGCGGATGGGTTCGTAGGGGTCCTCTGCCACGGTGTGCGGCGAAGCCGGTGCCGTGGTCTCGACGCGCAGCAGCGAGCCGTCGTCGAGTCGGATGCTGGTGATGGCCGTCATCGGTGGCTGTCTGTCCTTCGATGCCGTAGTGAACGGATGACGACTCAGCGTAGTAACAGGCCGCTGCCGGATAGGCAACCTCCGCCCTTCAGGCTGCGGTTCGGCTCGAAACCGCCGTCACCTCACAGGCTCAGCCGCGGCTTGGGGGCGTCCGTGCGGCCCGTGCGGGGGCGGCGGCTGCCCGCGCGGTAGGGGGCCGGCCAGGGGGCGGCCGGGCCCGTGTAGCCCTGTTCGGCGGCCGCGTGCAGGGTCCAGTGCGGGTCGTAGAGGTGCGGGCGGGCCAGGGCGCACAGGTCCGTGCGGCCCGCCAGGATCAGGGAGTTGACGTCGTCCCAGGAGGAGATCGCGCCGACCGCGATCACCGGGACGCCGGTGGCGTGCCGGATCCGGTCCGCGAAGGGCGTCTGGTACGAGCGTCCGAAGTCGGGCCGCTCGTCCGCCACGACCTGCCCTGTCGACACGTCGATCGCGTCGGCGCCGTGCGCGGCGAAGGCCCGGGCGATCTCCACGGCCTCCTCGGCGCTCGTGCCGCCCTCGGCCCAGTCGGTCGCGGAGATGCGGACCGTCATGGGCCGCTCCCCCGGCCACGCGGTGCGCACGGCGTCGAAGACCTCCAGCGGGAAGCGCAGCCGCTTGTCCAGGCTGCCGCCGTAGGCGTCGGTGCGGCGGTTGGTCAGCGGCGAGAGGAAGCCGGAGAGCAGATAGCCGTGGGCGCAGTGCAGTTCGAGCAGGTCGAAGCCGGCCCGGGCGGCACGGCAGGCCGCGGCGGCGAACTGCTCGCGCAGATCGGTGAGCTGGGCGCGGGAGAGCTCGCGCGGCGTCTGGCCGGAAGGCTTGTAGGGCAGCGGCGAGGCGGCCACGAGCGGCCAGTTGCCCTCCGGCAGCGGCTCGTCCATGCCCTCCCACATCACCTTCGTGGAGCCCTTGCGGCCGCTGTGGCCGAGCTGCACGCCGATCGCCGTGCCGGGGGCCTGCGCGTGCACGAAGTCCGTGATCCGCTTCCAGGCCTCGGCCTGCCGTCCGGTGTAGAGGCCGGCGCAGCCGGGCGTGATCCGGCCCTCCTCGCTGACGCACACCATCTCCGTCACCACCAGCCCCGCCCCGCCCAGTGCCCGCGCGCCCAGGTGGACGAGGTGGAAGTCGCCGGGGACGCCGTCGACCGCCGAGTACATGTCCATGGGCGAGACGACGACCCGGTTGCGCAGGGTCAGGCCGCGCAGCCGGAACGGGGTGAACATGGGGGGTGTGCCGGGCGGGCAGCCGAACTCCCGCTCCACCGCCTGGGTGAAGTGCGCGTCGCGCAGGCGGAGGTTGTCGTGGGTGACGCGGCGGCTGCGGGTGAGCAGGTTGAAGGCGAACTGGCGGGGCGGCTGGTCCAGGTAGAGGGCGAGGTTCTCGAACCACTCCAGGCTGGCCCGTGCCGCCCGCTGCGTGGAGGCGACGACCGGGCGCCGCTCGGCCTCGTAGGCGGTCAGCGCCTCGGGCAGGGAGTCCTGCTCCTGAAGGCAGGCCGCGAGCGCCAGGGCGTCCTCGACGGCCAGCTTCGTGCCGGAGCCGATGGAGAAGTGGGCGGTGTGGGCGGCGTCGCCGAGGAGCACGACGTTGCCGTGCGACCAGCGCTCGTTGACGACCGTGCGGAACGTCGTCCAGGTGGAGTTGTTCGACCGCAGGGGCCGGCCGTGGAGCGCCTCGGCGAAGATCTTGGCGCAGCGCTCGATCGACTCGGCCTCGCCGAGCTCGTCGAAGCCGGCCGCCCGCCAGACCTCTTCGCGCATCTCGATGATCACGGTGGAGGCGTCCGGCGCGTAGGGGTAGC
This sequence comes from Streptomyces sp. XY006, assembly GCF_002237655.1. Taxonomy (GTDB): domain Bacteria; phylum Actinomycetota; class Actinomycetes; order Streptomycetales; family Streptomycetaceae; genus Streptomyces; species Streptomyces levis. The sequence goes on along the minus strand of NZ_NOKT01000010.1, from coordinate 200,410 downwards.
CGTGGAGCTGCATCACGCCGTGTTCGGTCTCGGCGATGTCGAAGCGGAAGGATCCGAACGGGAAGTCGGTGGCGAGCCAGATGTAGCGGCAGCGGTGTGCGGTGGCCCGGGGACGGAAGACGTCCGCGTACCTGTCGCGGGTGGTGCTGTGGATGCCGTCCGCGGCGACGACCAGGTCGTGGGTGTGCGGGAGGTCGTCGGGCGCCCCGGTGCGGAAGCGGAGGCGGACGCCGAGGTCGCGGCAGCGGGTGTGGAGGATCTCCAGCAGACGCCGGCGGCCGAGCGCGGCGAATCCGTGGCCGCCTGAGGTGTGGCGTACGCCCCGGTGGACGATGTCGATGTCGTCCCAGCGGACGAAGTCCCGCTGGAGGGCCCGGTAGACGGTGGGGTCGGCGTGCTCTATGCCGCCGAGGGTCTCGTCGGACAGGACCACGCCGAAGCCGAAGGTGTCGTCGGGGGCGTTGCGTTCCCAGACGGTGATGTCGCGGGTGGGGTCGAGGCGTTTGAGCAGGGCGGCGGCGTAGAGGCCGCCGGGGCCGCCGCCGATGACGGCGACGCGCAGGGGGTGGTCCGGCCCGGTGTGCGACTGCGGGCGTCCGGTGGTTGCCCGCGCGGTTCCCCGCGCCCCTTGAGGCGTGTCCACTATCGTCCGCTCCATTTCGGCGGGCGCTTCTCGGTGAAGGCCGCGTGGAACTCCGCGTAGTCCTCCCCGGTCATCAGCAGGGCCTGGGTGGAGGCGTCCAGTTCGACCGAGGCCGCCAGGGGCATGTCCAGCTCGGCCGTGAGCAGGGCCTTGGTCTGGGCGTGGGCCAGGGCGGGGCCCTCCGCCAGGCGGTGGGCCAGCCGCTGCGACGTCTCGTCGGCCTCACCCTCCTCGGTCAGTTCGCTGATCAGGCCGATGCGCTCGGCCTCGGGGGCGCGGACCGGGTCGCCCAGCATCAGCAGGCGGGTGGCGTGGCCCAGGCCGACGACCCTGGGCAGCAGGTAGGCCGCGCCCATGTCGCCGCCGGAGAGGCCGACGCGGGTGAAGAGGAACGCGAAGCGGGTGGTGGGGTCGGCGACCCGGAAGTCGGCGGCCAGGGCCAGGACCGCCCCGGCGCCCGCCGCCACGCCGTGCAGGGAGGCGATCACCGGGAACGGGCACTCGCGGATCGCGCGGACCACCTGGCCGGTCATCCGGTTGAAGTCGAGGAGCTGGGCGGTGTCCATGGCGAGCGTGGCGCCGATGATCTCGTCGACGTCACCGCCGGAGCAGAAGCCGCGCCCCTCGCCGGCCAGCACCAGGGCCCGCACGGACCGCTCCCGGGACAGCTCGGCGAGCAGGTCGCGCAGGTCGGCGTAGGCGCCGAAGGTGAGCGCGTTGAGCTTGGCGGGGCGGGCCAGGGTGACGGTCGCGACGCCGTCGGCCAGGTCGACGCGCAGATGCTCCCAGCCGGGGGTGCGCGCGGCGGAGCCGGTGAAGGGACTCATGACGGGCGGCCTCCTAGGGCGGGCACTGCCTCACAGAGCTCTACCCCTCGAAGCTATCACTCATCCGTGACTGTCGTCATGAGTGCGCGATAGGCCGTGCGGGTAGGAATCCGGTGAGTCCGGGAGTGCTCCGGGCCGGTCACATCCGTCACAGCTCGTCCACACCGGCGTAACGGTAGGGAGCAGCCGTGCGCGGCACCGCGTTCACCTGGGTAAGCCGTCGGCAAGGGGGGCGACGGTGCCCCCGCCGGTGCCCCTCGGAAGCGTCCGGGAAGTGGCGCCGTACCATTCATAAGGTTGAAAGCAGGATGTCCTGCTCCATGAACGGACCCGCCTTGTACGAACTCCCCTCAGCCCCCGCCTCCTGGCGCGTCGCGCTGCCGCACACCGCCGCGGCGGTGCCGGTGGCCCGTGCCCTGGTCCGTACGGCGCTGGCCGAGGTGGAGCACGGGGCGGACTGCGACACCGCCGAGCTGCTCACGGCGGAGCTGGTGGCCAACGCCGTGGAGCACACCTCCGGCGAGACGCCGATAGAGCTGGTCGTGGAGTTGAAGCCGTCGGGCTGCCAGGTCGAGGTGCACGACACCGACCCGGCTCCGCCCGGCGACCTCACCTGCCCGGCCGGCGGGCCGCCCGACCCCTGGCAGGAGCACGGGCGCGGGCTGCTGCTGATCCGCGCCCTGAGCTCCTCCTGCGGACACCGGCCCACCGAGTCGGGCAAAGCGGTCTGGTTCAGACTCCCTGCGGTACCCGCTCAGCGGCGTCCGTCGGCGTGACGCGGGCCAGCCGCGAGTTCCGGCGCCCGTAGAGCAGGTACAGGGCCGCGCCCACCGCGAGGAACACGGCGAACTGGAGCCAGGTCGCCCGGCCCGTCTCGTACATCAGGTACAGGCAGAAGCCGACGCCGAGCAGCGGGGTGAGCGGGTACAGCGGCACCCGGAAGGTGCGGGCGAGGTCCGGCTCGCGGCGGCGCAGGACGATGACCGCGATGTTGACGACGGCCATGATGGCGAGCGTGCCGATGGTGCACAGGTTGACCACCGCGTCCAGCGGCGCGAAGGCGGCGGGCAGCGCGAAGACGAGCGCGACGATCAGCGTGCCGGCGACCGGGGTGGAGGTCTTCGGCGAGACCCTCTCGAAGACCCGCGGGATGAGCCCGTCACGGGACATCGACATGAGGATGCGGGTCTGGCCGTACATCACGGCGAGCACCACGGAGGCGATGGCGACGACCGCGCCGAAGGCGATCACGCCGCCGCCGACGGTGGCGCCGGTGACCTGGTTGACCACGTAGGACAGCGCGGCGGGACGGCCGCCGACCGCGTCGCCGCCGATGGCGCCGATCGCGGCGAGCGCGACCGCGCAGTAGAGCACGGTGACCAGGCCGATGCAGACCAGGATCGCGACCGGGATGTCCCGGCGGGGGTTCTTCGCCTCCTCACCGGCCGTGGTGATCGCGTCGAAGCCGATGTACGAGAAGAAGGCGGCGGTGGTGCCCGCGCCGATGCCGGCCAGGCCCTCCGGCGAGAACGGGGTGAGGTTGCCGTCCTGGAAGGCGGTGAAGCCGATCGCGACGAAGGCCACGAGCACGGCGAGCTTGAGGACGGCCATCGCGGCGGTGGCCCGGGCGCTCTCGCGCACCCCGCGGACCAGCAGGACGGCGGCCATGGCGATGACGATCACGGCCGGGAGGTTGATCACGCCGCCCTCGGCGGGGCCGGCCGACAGGGCCGCGGGGAGCCGCAGTCCGACGAGGCTGTCGAGGAGCTCGTTGACGTACTGGCTCCAGCCGACCGCCACCGCGGACACCGACACGCCGTACTCCAGCAGCAGGCACCAGCCGACGAGGAAGGCCGTGCCCTCGCCGAGCCCGGCGTAGGCGAAGGAGTACGAGGAGCCGGAGACCGGGATCGCGCCGCCCAGCTCGGCGAAGGCGAACGCGGTGAAGACGCAGGTGATCGCGGCGAGGATGAAAGAGACGACGACGGCCGGACCGGCCTGGGCGACCGAGTCGGACAGGCCGACGAAGATGCCGGTGCCGACGATCGCGCCGACGCCGAAGCAGACAAGCTGGAAGAGGCCCATCGTGCGCTTGAGGCCGTGGCCTTCGCGGTCGGCGCCGGATTCGGCCACCAGCAGGTGGGGCGACTTGTAGCGGGGCATGCGGGTGGTGCTCGTTTCTGGTGGTGCGGGGTGCGACGGGTGCGTCGCGCGGACGGCCGCGGAAGGGGGGTGGTTCCGGGCCGCCGGTCAGCATAAGGCCTGTTCAGGCGAGGGTTGCCACGATCGCCGTGGGAGGGGGGTCGTTCAGGCCAGGGTCGCGACCAGGACGGCCTTGATGGTGTGCATCCGGTTCTCCGCCTCGTCGAAGACGACCGAGTGGGCCGACTCGAAGACCTCGTCGGAGACCTCCAGGTGGTCCAGGCCGTGCGAGGCGTGGATCTCCCGGCCGACCTTCGTGCCCAGGTCGTGGAAGGCGGGCAGGCAGTGCAGGAACTTCACGTCCGGGTTGCCGGTGGCGCGCAGGACGTCCATGGTCACGGCGTAGGGGGCGAGGGCGGTGATGCGCTCGTCCCAGACCTCCTTCGGCTCGCCCATGGAGACCCACACGTCGGTGGCGACGAAGTCGGCGCCGCGGACGCCCTCGTCGACGGTCTCGGTGAGCGTGATCCGGGCGCCGCTGCTCTCGGCGAGCGCGCGGGCCCGGTCGACGACCTCCTCGGCCGGCCAGTAGGCCTTCGGGGCGACGAGCCGTACGTCCATGCCGAGCAGGGCGCCGGTGACCAGGTAGGAGTTGCCCATGTTGAAGCGGGCGTCGCCGAGGTAGGCGAAGGCGGTCTCCGTCAGCGGCTTGGCGCAGTGCTCGGTCATGGTCAGCACGTCGGCGAGCATCTGGGTGGGGTGCCAGTCGTCGGTGAGCCCGTTGTAGACGGGAACCCCGGCGAACCGCGCGAACTCCTCCACCTTCCGCTGGCTGTCGCCCCGGTACTCGATCGCGTCGTACATCCGGCCCAGCACCCGCGCGGTGTCCTTGACCGACTCCTTGTGCCCGATCTGGGAGCCGGAGGGGTCGAGGTACGTGGTCGAGGCGCCCTGGTCGGCGGCCGCGACCTCGAACGCGCAGCGGGTGCGGGTGGAGGTCTTCTCGAAGATCAGCGCGATGTTCCGGCCCCGCAGGTACGCGGTCTCGGTCCCGGCCTTCTTGGCGGCCTTCAGCTCGGCGGCCAGCTCGACCAGCCCGCGGAACTCCTCCTCGGTGAAGTCCAGCTCCTTGAGGAAGTGGCGGCCGGCGAGGGCGGTCGGGACTGTCGCCATGGGGGCGCTCCAGGGATACGGGACGGGAACAGGGACACGGACTGCTGGAATATCATACGAGACTCAGCATGCCTATGCGGAGCGGGGGCGCCCGTGCCCGCCGTCCTCACACGGGGTCGCGTTCGACCGGGCAGCTCATGCACCGAGGTCCGCCCCGTCCCCGGCCCAGTTCGCTGCCCGGGATCTCTATCACCTCGATGCCCTGTTTGCGCAGGTGGGTGTTGGTGGTGGCGTTCCGCTCGTAGGCGACGACCACGCCGGGCTCCACGGCGAGCACGTTGCAGCCGTCGTCCCACTGCTCCCGCTCGGCGGCGTGCACGTCCTGGGTCGCGGTCAGCACGCGGATCTCGTTCAGGCCGAGGGCCGCTGCGATCGCGCGGTGCATGTGCTCCGGCGGGTGGTCGGTGACCTTCAGCTCCTTCTCGCCGACGCCCGGCTCGATGGTGTAGGAGCGGAGCATGCCGAGGCCCGCGTACTGGGTGAAGGTGTCGCCGTCGACCATCGTCATCACGGTGTCCAGGTGCATGAAGGCCCGGCGCTTCGGCATGTCGAGGGCGACGATCGTCTGCGCCGACCCGGCGGCGAACAGCTTGTGCGCGAGCATCTCCACGGCCTGTGGCGTGGTCCGCTCGCTCATCCCGATGAGCACGGCCCCGTTGCCGATGACCAGCACGTCCCCGCCCTCGATGGTGGACGGGTAGTCGGCCTGCCCCTCCGACCAGAGGCGGAAGGTCTCGTCGCGGAAGAGCGGGTGGTGCCGGTAGATCGCCTCGAAGTGCACGGTCTCGCGCTGCCGGGCGGGCCACCGCATGGCGTTGATGGACACGCCGTCGTAGATCCAGGCGGAGGTGTCCCGGGTGAAGAGGTGGTTGGGCAGGGGGCCCAGCAGGAAGTCGTCGAGCTCCATGGCGTGGAAGCGCACCGAGGTCGGCTCGGGGTGCACGTCGAGGAACTCGCGCTTCGTCATGCCGCCGACCAGCACCTCCGCCAGCTCCCGCCCGGGCAGGTCCTCGAAGGCGGCTCTGAGGTGGTCGGTGGCCAGCGGGCCGTACTCCTTCTCGTCGAAGACCCGGTCCAGGACGAGGGATCTCGCCTCGGGAACCTCCAGCGTCTCGGCCAGCAGGTCACCGAAGAGGTGGACGGTGACGCCCCGGTCGCGCAGCACGTCGGCGAACCCGTCGTGCTCGGCGCGGGCCCTGCGCACCCACAGCACGTCGTCGAAGAGCAGCGAGGTCTTGTTGCTCGGGGTGAGCCTTTTGAGCTCGAGGTCGGGCCGGTGCAGGATGACGCGGCGCAGCCGCCCGGCCTCGGAGTGGACGTGGTATGCCATGCCTTCATCCTGACCGCCGGGGCACGGGTTGACGCGCTCCTCGCGGGGTTTCGCCGCACTTCTGTTCGCGTCGGGGTGACGACAACGAGGTCCGGAGGCAGGCGCCGGCGCGTCAGCCGCTGGGCAAGGGCTGGAGGCGTTCCGGGCGGGCCAGCATGCGGCGGGTGGCGCGGCCCGGTTCGAGGGCGGCCCGGGCGACGATCCAGCCGGCCAGGGCGTGCGGCTCGGCCGGGTCGCGGGCCAGCCGGTCGGCGTACCCGGCGAGCGCGGCGGCCGCGTCCCCGGCGGCGAGGTGCTCGTCGGCGGTGCGCGGCGCGGCCGGCCGGGTGGCGAAGGCCTGGGTGCGGACGTCGGGCCAGGGGGTGCGGTCGGGGCGGAAGAGCGGACCGTCCGGCTGTGCCGCCGCCGGGTCGACGTTGCGCAGGCGCCACTCGGTGCGGTGCAGGGCGGCGGCGGTGCGGGCCCGGGCGAGGGCGGCGGACGGCACGGGTTCGCGCAGCCAGCCGTCCAGGGTGCGGGCGAGGCCGGAGACGAGGGCGCGTCCCGGCCGGGTCAGCCGGCCACTGGCCAGCAGGGTGCGCACGGCCAGGCGGCTCTGCAGGCGGCGCAGGGCGAAGAAGTAGGCCGCCCGCTCGGCCGTCTCGGCCCCTTCCGGACCGGCCAGCCGGTCCCGCCAGAAGCCCGCGACGCCGGTGAAGGCGTACGCGCCGTGCAGCAGCCCGGTGAGGTGGCGGGGGTCGGTGCGCCAGGGGGCGTAGTAGCGCTCGGCGCGGTCGTCCTCCAGCAGCGGGAACAGGTGCAGCAGGGCGGCCAGCTTGCTGTGCTGGAGTTCGTGCACCAGGGTCTCGGCGAGGGCCGGCGCGGAGGCCGGGCGGACGATCAGCATGCCGCCGAAGGAGTCGCCGCTGGAGGCCGACACCTGGACGAACGGCAGCGCCGGCGGGCTGAGGGCCGTGCGCCCGAAGGGCACGATCGCCCGGATCGTGCCCGGGTCGACCCGCCCCGGGCCCGGCGGCCCCGGGCGGGCGAGGATCCGCACGGCCTCGCCGAACAGCCGCTGCCACTCCCGGGCCTCGTCCTCGTCGAGCCGGGCGGGTGGCAGATGGTCGTCGAGATCGCGATAGGGGTCGAGGTCGTCGAGTACGACGGTGACGGGCGCCGCGCCGTCGGGGCGGGGGTGGGTGAGGGTGCGCAACGGGAGCCAGGGGCCGGTGTCTTGACGCTGGATCAGCGGACGGCACGTCACCCGTACCGGGCCGGTCGCGCGGCCCGGCCCGGTGACCGTGAGCTCTCCCCCGGCGGTCGTGGCCCGGCCGACCTCCAAACCCCCTCGCGCCTCGGGCAGTCGGACCATCCCGAGCCCGGGCAGGTGCAGCCGGCCGTCGGTCAGGGCAACGTCGAGGGCCGTCTCGGCGCCCGCGTGCAGGGCGGCCGACAGGGCCAGCGCGCTCAGGTGGCCCGCCTCCGCCCACAGGGGCGGCCCGCTCGCCGTGCCGTGCACCCGGCGCAGCATGTGGGAGATCCAGCCGCCGGTCGCCGGCGCCAGCAGCAGGCGTTCCACCGGCTCGGGCGACTTCTCGGCCGCCTCCTTGAGCAGCCGCCAGGCCTCGGGGACCGGGGTGAGGGGCGTGGGCAGGGCGTCGAGATGCCCCAGGAGGGTGCGCAGGAGCAGCAACCTGCGGGCGCGCTCGGCTCGTTCGAGGAAGGCGACGGCCGCTGCCGAGCCACCTCCGGCGGCCAGTTCCGCGAAGAGCCGGTCCGGCATGCGGAGTGGAGCGAGGTGCTGCTCGCTGGTCATCGTCGCGGGCCTCCGGTCGCTTGGCGGACATGCGCGGGACCCGGTGCGCGTGCGGGTGTCGCACCGGGCCTGCCGTCGGGACGGCGTGGGCGGCTAATCGGCTCGGGCGCCTCCCGGCCCTTCACCGGCCCTCATGCTGCTGCGGGCGCGCAGCACCTCGGTCAGCAGGCGCGTGGTGGGGGGCAGGGCGGGGAGACCGTCCACGGCGCTCAGGGGCAGCGCCGCGAGGTCCGCCAGATCGGATTCCCAGACACCGGTCCCCGCGGTGGCGGCGACCGGTTCAGGTGCGGCGGCTCCGGCGCGGTGCAGAGCGGGCGGCTGGTCCAAGATGCTCCCCCTTCTCGCACGGTGGCACGCGATGCCCCGTGTCTTTCCATGATGGCCATGGCCGGTCCCCGAGGGGTGGAAACCGTGAATCACGCCACTTCACCACGAGTCACGCCGAACTGTCGCCGGTGGTGTCAACGCGGCCAGGGCGGCCGCGAGTTCCCTCTTTCGTTCCGGGTCGTCGTCCACGGACACCACGGCGTCGAACAGGTCCCACAGTACCTCCGGGTTCCGCCGGAGTCCGCTGAGGATGTTGACGGCGTCGGTGCGGGCTTTGCTGTGACGGCGCAGTACCGCGGTGACACGGGGATCGAGTGCGCTCACGACCGTCTGCCGTTCTTCGGAGTCCAGCATCAGCGGGTAAGCAAGCAACGCCTCCACCGCCCGCTGCACCGCCGTGAGGGGCCGTGGCGCGGCGGACGGCACGGGCGGCGGCAGGGTCTCGGTGCGATCGGGGCCCTGGAGCCGGATCTCCGGATGCTGAAAGGTACGGCCCTCTTCCCTGAGGGCCGCGATGCGCGCCCGAACGGCCGGAAACAGTTCTTCCGGATCGGGCGGTGCGGGCAGCGCGGCCGCCCGCTCGGCCAGCAGCCCCAGCAGGACGTCGGAGAACAGGCCGGTGGCGCGGACCGGGTCGTTGGCCGCCGCCCTGCCACGGCCGGCGGCGCGCAGCACGATCTGCCGGTGGACGTGGCCGGGCCGCCCCACCGGCAGGGCGTCGGCGGGCAGCGCCTCCTGGAAGGCGAGGTCCTCCTCGAAGGTCTCGCAGGCGTCCACGACCCACATCTGCTCGCGCAGCCCGGGCACGGCGTCGCTCGTGTAGCGGGCGAGGGCGGACTCCAGGTCGATCCCGACCTTGTCGGCCACGCCCGCGTCCGCGCAGAACAGCCGCAGCCGCCCGGCCCGGTCCAGCACCCCGTGCCCGCCCCACCACACCCACAGCACATCGCCCTGGGCCAGGGGCATCTCGCGCACGAGGACCCGGCGCAGGGTCGCCCGGTCCGCGGGCTCGTAGGGGACGTGCGGCTCGTACGGCGGCAACGGGGCAAGATGCAGGCGCACTTGGGATGCGGGCACCCCGGCGTCCCGCAGCAGCCGGCAGAACCGCACGGCGTCCCGGGCGGGCCCTGGCAGGCGCCAGGTGTCACCGGCCTCGTACGTCTCGATGCCGACGACGAGGGCGTGCACCCGGGCCGGATCGACGGACGGCGTCGGGCCGTTCACGGCAGGTGGTCCACGAGGTGGCGGTACACGGCCGGGTTCGTCCAGTAGGCGCTGTGCGCGGCGGGGAACGGCTGGCCGCTGTCGACGGGGACGTCGGTCACGCGGCCCGGGAAGAGGCCCGCGCCGAGGTAGCCGAGCAGGTCACGCGGGTCGTACAGGTTCAGCCAGGCGGGCACGTGCGGTGGCAGGGGTGCGGGGTGTTCGAGGGACGGCAGCGAGCCCGATTCGAAGAGGAAGGGCCCCTGGGAGCCGGCCGTGACCAGGAGGCCGACCTGCGGCAGCGGTTCGGAGATCAGCGTGTCGAGGGCGATGATGCCGCCGAGGCTGTGACCGACCAGGGCGACGGGCGGCTCCAGACCGGCGACGAGGGCGCGCAGGCCGGCCCGGAAGGCCGCGCCTCGGCTCAGGTAGCGCAGGATGTCGCCGGCGGCGGGGTGGGCGGCCTCGGTGAGGGCGCGGCGGCGGCGTTCGACGGCCCGGGCGGCCAGGGTTCCGGCCGACCGCAGCAGGAAGGAGCGCAGCCCGCGTTCGGTGCCCCCAGGCGGTGCGCCGAGAGCCTCGGCGATCCGGCCGGTGACGGCGTCCCGCGTGTCGCCGACGGGGACGAGCGGGGAGTCGGCGTCGAGGGCGTCGGCGACGAGGCGGGCGGTCAGGGAGCGGGCGGCCAGGACCGCGAGGTCCGCCGGGTCGAGGGCGTCGGCGGCGGGGCCGAGCAGGGGGTGGGCGGCCAGGGCGGTGGCGGCCCGGGCCAGCCCGGGGCCGGCCTCGGCCCCCGGTGCGTCGCCCCGGGCGGCGAGGGCGGCAAGCCGCGCCCGTATGTGCTGCTGCGGAGGGACCGTGCCGGGCGGGCGTTCGGCGACCGGGCCGGACGCGGCGGCCGCGGAGGCCAGTTCGGCGTAGGGGTCGTCATAGAGGACGGCCCATGCCGCGGCCGTCTCGTCGCCCGGGTCCGGGCCCGCCGGGCCCGCTGCCGGGCCGCGTGTGGTGCCGGACCGGGGCGGGAGGCTGGCGCCGCCGGCCGCGAGGGTGGCACCGTGTGCCGCTCCCCAGGCGTAGGGCACGACGTCCAGGCCGGGGCGCTGTGCGGCCAGTCCGGCCGTCACGCGCTCCACCAGGGCGGAGAGGGCCGGTTCCCGCACCCCGGTTCCGTGAACGAAGACGACCGCCGTCATGCGCCCCCCGTGACACGAACACCCTTGCGGTGTCAACTCCTCACTCTTGCCCGGAAGTTGCGGCCCGGCAAACCGGCGCGGCCGGTGTCACATGGGCATGGGAGCGATGTCGCACTCGATGCGGCGGCGCTGGCGCGCGGCCTGGAGCCAGGGGTGGTCGTTGCGCAGCACCGCGGCGAGGCCCTCCACCGCCTTGCGCTGCAGCACGTCCGCCTCGTCGGCCCGCCCGAGCCCCCGCAGATCGAGGGAGAGGTTGGAGGTGCAGGAGAGGGTGAGCGGGTGGTCCTCACCCGCCACCTCAGTCAGCAGGAGCAGGTTGGCGGAGTCGATGGTGTGAGCCCGCTCGAAGTCGAGCCGGCCATAGGACGTGCTGGCCTGACCGATGCCCACCGTGAGGGTGATGACGTGATGCGGCCCCACGGTGTCGCTCAGCCGGCGCACGACGTCGTCCTCCAGCTCCTGCGCGGAGTCCAGGGCGCCCAGGGCACGCTCGGTCGCGGCCAGGTTGGCCCGGGTCAACAGGGTGTGTGCGTGGTTCGCTCCGAGGCGCCGCTCCAGCCGGGCCGCGGTGATGGCCGCGAGCCGGTGGGAGCCGTCCAGGTCCCCGGCCAGGCGGCGGTCGACGGCGACGTTGGTCGCCGTGGTCAGCGAGTCGAGGTGCTCGTCGCCGTATCGGGTCCCGAAGTGCCGCAGCGTCTCCTCCGTGAGCTTGGCGCCCTCGGCGAGGTTCCCGTCCCGGCGGCGGCACACTCCGAGGTCTCGAGCGATGCGCAGAGTCAGGGGGTTCTTCTCACCGAGCGCAGTCAGCGCCCGGCGGTAGACGTCCTCCTGGATCTCGCGTGCCTCGGGGTATCGGCCTGCCTCCCGCGTGTCGATGCCGACGCAGTGGAGCGTGTTGAGCGTGAAGAGGCTGGCGTCGCCGAACAGGGCCTCACGCTGGCGGGCGGTTTCCCGGTCCAGCGTGAGCGCCTCCTCGAACTGCCCGCACAGTCGCAGGTCCACGCCCCAGCTGTGAGCACCCCGCAGGGTGGCCTGGTCCTCAGGGCCGAACAAGGAGCGGGCCAGTTCGGTGGCCTCGCGGCCCAGCTCCCGTGCCTCCTGGAACCGGCCCTGGTAGCGGCGGGCGTCCGCCATGTCGCACAGGGAGTCGATGAGTTCCTCGGGCTCCACCTGCATCCTGCGGGACACCTCGAGCGCCTTCTCGGTGAGCGGTATCGACTCGGGGATCTGCCCGGTCCGCCGCAACAGGAACGCGAAGCCTTTGGTCATGCGAATGACATAGATGTCCTCCTCGCCGGAGGCGGCGAGCCAGGCGCTCCACGCCTGCCGGCCGAAGGCCGCCGCGCCCTCGTGGTCGCCCCAGTAGTAGAGGAACCACATGGTGTCGTAGACCAGGTCACGCACGTAGGGGTCGGTGCTGGTCACCGCCTGGGAGGCGAGCACGTGGGGCAGCAGCGCCTGGTAGTCGCGCCACTCCAGGGAGGACCCGAAGGGGCCGCGGTTGGCGGCGGACAGCAGCTGGTGGGTGGCGTCCCGCATCCGCTCGCGTTCCTCTTCGCCGAGCTTGGCGAGGAGCACGGTCTGGAGCAGGCGGTGCATCTGCAGGGTGCCCGCGCGCGGGTCCACCTTGATGAGGGAGAACTGGCTGAGGTCGCGGATCGCCCGGTTCAGTTTGATCGGCTCACGCAGCATCGGGTCGATCTGCGGCGTGATGTTGACGCCCCGGCTGCTGCGCAGGATCGACCTCGGGATCGGTTCGGGAGCCAAGCTGGCGCAGATGTCGAGCAGTTGGCGGGCCCCCGGGTTGTTCTGCCTGATCCGCTCCAGGGAGATGTCCCAGGCGGCGGCGACGGAGACCGGATAGTCGGGGCTTTGCTCGATCTCCAGGATCTCCGGGCTGCGCCGGGCGAGCAGTTCGAGGTATTCGCTGACCTCCATGCCGGTGGCACCGAGCCAGGCGCCCGCCTGCTCCACTGCGAGGGGCAGGTCGCCGAGGGCCTCGGCGAGGCGGTCGGCGTCCTCGCGCGGCAGCTCCACGGCGCGCTTCTGGAGCAGCTCGATGGACTCCTCGCGCTCGAAGACGTTCACCGGCAGTGAGGTGGCCACCCGTTCCCAGGCCCGGTTCCGGGAGGTGACGATGATTTTCCCGGGCGCGTTTGCGGGAAAGTAGCCACGCACCATCTCAACGTCTTCGGCGTTGTCGAAGACAAGCAGCCAGTTGTCGTACGGCACCCCCGTGCGCAGCGCTTCCAGGGCGGCGGGAACCGCCGTACCGGCAGCCGGGACTCCCGCCGTGTCCTGATCGGCCGGCGCGACGCCCAACTGGGCGGCCAGGGCCGCGAGGGCCGCAAGCACCAGGCTCTCCCTCTCGGCGGGAATCCAGCAGATCACTCTGTAGTCGTGCTGGTGGGTGTAGATGTACTCCAGCACGAGCTGAGACTTGCCGACGCCCCCGAGTCCGTGCAATGCGTGAGGCAGTACGGCTGCGGTGTCCTGGGCTGCGAGTTGCTCCTCCACTGCTCGCAGCAGTGCCTGCCGGCCGACGAACGTGGTGTTCCGCAGGGGAACGTTCACCAGGAGGGCAGGCCGTTCCGTCGATGTCCTGTTCATTCCCTGCCCTGCCTCCGTTGGATGCTGGTTCGGGTCCGCTGGCGCCGTAGCCGTCCGCGCGGCTGGCCGCTCGAAGGCGGTGTCGCCCTGCGGTCTCGTGGATCGCCCTCCGGGCGTGTCGCCGACGGCACCCGGAATGCCTCGCTCCGCCTCGATCCGGCGGGCTCGTTCGGAGTACGGTCCTGCCAGCGCCCGCATGACGGCGAGCTCCGACTGTCGCCAGGCCCCGGAGTTGGCGGCAGGCAGGGCGGTGCCGTACGGGTCCCGCAGAGCGGCCCGCAAGGCGACGCCCCGCTCACCTGCTGCGGGCAGTTCACCGAGGACCCCGATGATGCGGGCCAGCTGAGCACGGGTCGTGGTGGCCAGGAGTGCTTCGCGGACACCGTCGGCGAATTCGAGGCGTTGCATGTCGCGTCCGCCCCAGTCGATCAGACCACCCATCAGGATCTCGGCGAGGTGTTCGGGGCCGGCCGTCGGAATCGTCCGTCTCCGCAGCTGGTCGATGATGTCGAACTCGAAGGGTACGGCGGCGACTTCGGTTGCCAGTCGCCGGGCTATGGGTGTGGCCAGCGTGAAGAAGCGGCCCACCGCTTCACCGGCACCCGCCCGACGGGGGGCACGCAGGCCGGGTGCGGGGACTCCTTGGTGCAGCGTTCCGGCCACGACGGTGGGTAGAGCCCTCCGAACGCCACGCTCTCCGACCACGAGGTCGGCCCAAGCGGAGAACGACCCCGCTTTCAGTGACAGCACCGGGACGGGCAGGGTCCCGTCGACCAGCCGTGGCAGCGGACGCATCGGATCGAGCCCGCCGGCCGACGGCTGGAGACTCAGGCGACGGTTCGTCGCTCCGAAACCACCGGCCTCCAGCTGCGCCGGATAGGGGTACAGGGACGAGCGGTGCCGCATGTGCGGCGGGAGGAGATGCACGAGAGCGGTGGGGCCGGCCCGGCCCAGGCGGCCGAGGAGGTGGTCGGCGGCGGGTGTGGCCCAGCCGTGGCGGAGTCCGTCCGTGACGACGAGGAAGAGGCGGTCCTTACGGCCGTTGAGGACCTCACCGACATCCGCCGTGGTTCCCGCGGCACTCCAGCGCAGCATCGGCTCGCCACTGCGGGGCACCACCACGTCGACGGTGCGTACGGCACGGAAGGCACCGCTGTGCTCAGCGGCGGCGGCCAGGGCGGTCGTCTCCTCACGCCACACCGCCATGGTGGGAGCATCGTCCATGAGGATGACCAGCTCGAAGGCGGTGGCATCGGCGGGCCGCAAGGTGGGAAGCCACAGCTCGTCGAAGATGCCCCGTTCCGCCGTGGCCTCTTCGTCGAGTTGCACGGCGTCGTGGGACGGCACTTGGCGGGAAAGGCGGTGCAGCACTCGCGCCAGCTCGGCAGCGGGTCCCCCGCCCGTGGGCGCGGTGGGCCGCTCGCGCGACAGAGCGGGGACACCCAGTCGTATGCGGTCGGCGCCGTCCGGGTCCGGTGTGAAGGAGGGGATCTCGGGCCCCAGGGCATCTTCGCGCCCCGGCTGGGCTCCCGGATCCTCGTGCGACAGCCGGGGCGGGGTCGCGGGCGCCGGACCGGCTCCTTCCGCGTCCGGAGAGTTGCCGTCGGTGCGGACGTGGGTCCCGCTGTCGGTCCAGTGCGCCGCCAACCACACGGCGTCGGCGAGGTCCTGCCAGCGCAGGGCGGAGGGCCGCCGGGCGGTCGGGGACGCCTCCGCTGTCACCATCGTGTGAGCACCGTCGGGACCGGGCCCGGATGCCGCACGGCCGGGCTCCCGCTTCATTCATCGGCCCTTCGCGAGATCTCGCAGCAGCATCTCCAGGAGCCTGCGTCCGCCTTCGTCGGCGCGGAAGGTGCCGTTGGAGGTGAGCTGGACGGCGTTGAGCAGCTGATCCAGGGAGTGCATGCCACCCGCCTCGATGCGCTGGACGAACGAGTCCACGAGGGCTACGGCGTCCGGCGGCCGCGTCCTCAGGTGGCTCTCCACGATGGCGAGCAGTTGCTCGCGGGTCGGAGTGCGCATCGCCAGCGGGAGGCAACGCCGGCGGAACGCGGCAGGAAACTCCCGTTCCCCGTTGCTGGTGATCACAACGACCGGGAACTCCCGGCATTCCACCCGTCCTTGCCGTACGACGGCGTGGATCCCCGGGTCGCCGGTGTGCACCTGTGCGCTGTCCTGGGTGTCCCGCACCAGCTCCGGAATCTCGTAACTGCCGTTCTCGAGCACATGCAGGAGGTCGTTCGGCAGGTCAATGTCGCTCTTGTCGAGTTCGTCGACAAGCAGCACTCGAGGGCGTTCATAGGGCAGCAGGGCGGTACCCAGCGGGCCCAGGGTGATGAAATCCCCGATGGCGGGTGCTGACGCTGCCGGCGCCCCGTGCTCGGTCCGAGCGTCCGAGGGGGCGGCTTCCACAGGGGTGAGGCCGGCCCGCCAGGCCGCGATGGCCTGGGCGCGGCCGAGTGCGTCATGAGAGTAGAGGCCGTCACGCAGGGTTGTCCGGCTGACGATGTTCCACTCGAGTACGCGGCCTAGGCCCAGCTCACGGGCCATGAGGTAGGCGAGTGTGGATTTGCCCACGCCCGGGGACCCGGTGACCAGCAGCGGCCTGCGCAGCAGCAGGGCGGCATTGACGATGTCGATGCTTTCGCTGTCGAGCTGGGGCACCGCGTCGACCTGTCCGAGGCGGCGTGTCGCCGACTCCTCGTCCTCGGGTGCGGGAGGCTGCGGCGGGCCGCCCCGGAACCGGCGCCAAGGCGGTACGGGCGGTAGTCGGGGTGGCGTCCCTCGCGGGGCGGCTCCTGTGGCACGGAAAACACGCCAGTCCTCCACCTCCGCCGGCTCCGTCCCGCTCATACCGGAGTCCCCTCACTGTCGATGGTGTGCCTGCCGTCCGTATAGGCGATGTCATGGTCCGGCGCCAGGTCGTCGTCCGCGGCTGTCTGGATGTCGACGAGCCGGTGGGGGTCGTCCCAGAAGAAGGCGATGTGCCGCCCGAGCAGTAGTGTTCCGGCGGCATCGACTTCAGCTCTGCGTCTCAGCCGATGGATGACGAGGGGGAGGTGGGCCGGCTTCTGGACGGCGGCGAAGACGGCTGTGACCACCTCGCGCCGCTCTTCCAGGAACGTGCCCCGCCGGTCCCAGACCGCCAGCGGGACTCCCTCGGCGATGGCAGCCTTGAGTACCTCCATGGCCGGGCCCCCGTCGGGAGCGTCGATCACGGCGGCGGTGCGGCCGGGATCGGCGGCAAGGGTTGCCTGCCACTCGTCCAGCCCTTCGGTGTCCGCCGACCGCCAGCCGTGCACGGTGATCCCCTGACGCTGCAGTCGGGTCCATCGCTCCAGCCATTGCGCTCTGACCAGTACGTCGTCCGTGCGCATCCGCTCCAGGCTGCGCAGGTGCACCGCGTACTTCAGTCCCAGAGGCAGTGCGATACCGTCCCCCGAACGTACGGTCAGTCCGGCCACGTTGTGGTTCAGCAGCTCGTACGGCAGGACGAACTCGACATAGGGCGGCATGGCTTGCGCATCGTCGATAACGGGTTCACCCGGGCCTGTGGGGGCCAGCCGCACAACCTGACGCAGGGCTCGCTCCACCGCCCCGCCCAGTCCGTCCAGGCCGATCGTCTCGGGCAGAGAAGGCCGGGGGTGCCAGTAGCCGGGGACCGTGTTCAGCCAGGGGCGGACCACGATGTCCCCGGAACCGTCTCCGGCCGGTTCCACGGTCACCACCAGACACCGGGGAATGGCGGGGTCGGCAGTGGCACCGAACCGCTGGGACCGGCGTCGCCGCAGCGGGGCGAGCAGCCCGGCCCGTTCTGCCCAGCCCCGGGACCACGAGGACAAGGCGTGCTGCCAGGCGGGGGTCGGCACCAACCCGGCCGCATGCTCGATGAGGAGCACGGCCGGTGGCAGACCGTCCGGCTGCACGTTCAACTCCGCCAGGTGGGTGAAGAGTTGTTCGGGAGACAAGCGAGGCGGCATCTGGCAGTGCAACTCCCTGGCGAGCCCGTCACGCAGAGCCGACGCGGACAGCTGTCCCCTCACGGCCGCCAACAGGGCCAGGGCCCCTTCCATGTCGCGTCGGGTGAGCGGTCCGGACAACGGCGAGGCGACGTCCACCGCGTGTCCACCGGGAATCAACAACCGCTCGAATTGCGAAGCGACCGAGGCGCCTTCGAAGAGCCGCACCACGTCGACCAGCACCCGCCCGCCCTCCGGCACGCTGAGCGCTGCGCGCACCAGGGCGATGACGTCTTCACGCTGCTTGGTTCCGCGCACATCGACGTGCAGATTCAGCTGCTCGGAGAGAACACCGGCGAAGAACACCCGCCCGGGTTGATCCTCCACACAGCTCAGTTCGCACAGCGCCTCTGTCATGCGGAGCAACAGAGACCCTCCAGGCGTGCGCCCGAACTCGCCTAAATCCGCCGCTGTCTCCACCGACCTTCCCCCACGAGCCGGTACAACTGACTGACCAGGGAACGTAGCACGTCGATTCCCGGCTAACCAGGTCGCTTGGCGTCGAGGGATCGGAAACCGCAGGTGGGCGACGGAAGAACCGTCGCCCACTCCTTCACAGCCGCGGATCCACCGGCTCCGACTCCAGCGCCAGCACCCCGAACACCGCCTCGTGCACCCGCCACAGCGGCTCGCCCCCGGCCAGGCGGTCCAGGGCCTCCAGGCCGAGTGCGTACTCGCGGATCGCCAGGGAGCGCTTGTGGTTGAGGAAGCGCGAGCGCAGGCGGGCGAGGTTCTCCGGGCGGGTGTACTCGGGGCCGTAGATGATCCGCAGGTACTCCCGGCCGCGGCACTTGATGCCGGGCTGGACCAGGCGGCCCTGGCCGTCGCGGACGACCGCGCCGACCGGCTTGACGACCATGCCCTCGCCGCCGCGGCCGGTCATCTCCAGCCACCAGTCGACGCCGGCCCGGACCGACTCGGGGTCGGCCGTGTCGACGTAGAGCCGGCGGGTGGTCCGGAGCAGGCCGCTGCCGTCGTGCTCGACGAGCCGGTCGATGAGGGCGAGCTGCTCGTCGTGCGGCAGGGCGGCCAGGCTGCGCCCCTGGACCGCGAGGATCTGGAACGGTGCCAGGCGGACGCCGTCCAGGCCGTCGGTGGTCCAGCAGTAGCGGCGGTACGCGGCGGTGAACGCGGCGGCTTCGGCGGCGCGTTCACCGGTGCGGGCCAGCAGGCCGGAGACGTCCACACCCCGCTCGGCGGCGCCCCGCAGCGCGTCCAGCGCGCCGGGGAAGACCGCGCCGGACGCGGCGCCCACGGCGGCGTACTGGGAGCGCAGCAGCCCGGACGCCTTCAGCGACCAGGGCATCAGCTCGGCGTCCAGCAGCAGCCAGTCCGTCTCCAGCTCGTCCCAGAGGCCGGCCTCGCCGATCGCCGTGCGCAGCCGGTCGAGGATCGCCTCGGTGAGCGTGTCGTCGTCGAGGAACGGGCGGCCGGTGCGGGTGTAGACGGACCCGGTGGGCCCGTCCACGCCGAAGCGCTTGCGGGCCGCCTGCGCGTCGCGGCACACCAGGGCCACCGCCCGCGAGCCCATGTGCTTCTCCTCGCACACGACCCGCGCGACGCCGTCGCGCTCGTACTGGGCGAAGGCCTCGGCCGGGTGCTCCAGGTAGCCGTCGACGTGGCTGGTGGCCGTCGGGGCCATGGTCGGCGGCAGGTACGGCAGCAGCCGCGGGTCGACCGCGAAGCGGCTCATGACCTCCAGCGCCGCCGCCGCGTTCTCCTCGCGGACCGAGATGCGCCCCTGGTGCCGGGTCTCCACGACCCGCCGGCCGCGCACGTCCGCGAGGTCCAGCGGGCGGCCGTCGTGCCCGCCGGGCGCCTCGCTGCGCAGCGGCTTCAGCGGCTCGTACCAGACCCGCTCGGCGGGTACGTCGACCAGCTCGCGCTCCGGCCAGCGCAGCGCGGTGAGCTTGCCGCCGAAGACGGCGCCGGTGTCCAGGCAGATGGTGTTGTTGAGCCAGGTGGCCTCCGGGACGGGGGTGTGGCCGTAGACGACCGCCGCCCGGCCGCGGTACTCCTCCGCCCACGGGTAGCGCACCGGCAGGCCGAACTCGTCGGTCTCCCCGGTCGTGTCGCCGTACAGGGCGTGGCTGCGGACCCGGCCCGAGGTGCGGCCGTGGTACTTCTCGGGCAGGCCGGCGTGGCAGACGACGAGCCGGCCGCCGTCGAGGACGTAGTGGCTGACGAGGCCGTCGAGGAACTGCCGCACCTCGGCGACGAACTCCTCGCTCTGGCCCGCCATCTGCTCGATGGTCTCGGCGAGGCCGTGGGTGTGCTGGACGTTGCGTCCGCGCAGGTACCGGCCGTACTTGTTCTCGTGGTTGCCGGGGACGCACAGCGCGTTGCCGGACTTCACCATGGACATCACGCGGCGCAGCACGCCCGGGCTGTCGGGGCCGCGGTCGACGAGGTCGCCGACGAAGACGGCCGTGCGGCCCTCGGGGTGGACGCCGTCGGTGTAGCCCAGCTTGCCGAGCAGCGCCTCCAGTTCGGCGGCGCAGCCGTGGATGTCGCCGATGATGTCGAAGGGGCCGGTCAGGTGGGTCAGGTCGTTGAAACGCTTCTCGGTGACGACCGTGGCGTGCTCGACCTCCTGGGCACCGCGCAGGACGTGCACCTTGCGGAAGCCCTCGCGCTCCAGGTGCCGCAGGGAGCGCCGCAGTTCCCGGGTGTGGCGCTGGATGACCCGGCGGGGCATGTCGGCGCGGTCGCTGCGGGCCGCGTTGCGCTCGGCGCACACCTCCTCGGGCACGTCGAGCACGATGGCGATGGGCAGCACGTCGTACTGACGGGCCAGGTCGATCAGCTGGCGGCGGGCCTCGGACTGCACGCTGGTCGCGTCCACGACCGTGCGCCGGCCGGCGGCCAGGCGCTTGCCGGCGATGTAGTGCAGGACGTCGAAGGCGTCCTTGGTCGCGCTCTGGTCGTTCTCGTCGTCCGAGACGAGGCCGCGGCAGAAGTCGGAGGAGACGACCTCGGTCGGCTTGAAGTTCCTGCGCGCGAAGGTGGACTTGCCGGAGCCGGAGGCGCCGATCAGCACCACCAGGGACAGGTCGGTGACGGGCAGCACGCGCCCCTGGGTCTCGTCGGTCATGCCGCCTTCGCCTCCTTCGGGTTCGTCAGGGTGAACAGGGCCATCTGGGTGGGCGGTCCCACCTCGGGGTCGTCGGGTCCCACGGGCTCGTACGCGACCGTGTAGCCGTGGCGTTCGGCCACCGCCTGCGCCCAGGCGCGGAATTCGTCGCGGGTCCACTCGAAGCGGTGGTCGCCGTGCCGGACGTGTCCGGCCGGGAGGGTCTCCCAGCGCACGTTGTACTCGACGTTGGGGGTGGTCACGAGGACCGTGCGCGGGCGGGCCGCGCCGAACACGGCGTATTCCAGGGCGGGCAGCCGGGGCAGGTCGAGGTGCTCGATCACCTCGCTGAGCACGGCGGCGTCGTAGCCCTTGAGCCGGGTGTCGGTGTACGTGAGCGAGCCCTGCAGGAGCGTGACGCGGGAGGCCTGCCGCTCGCCCATGCGGTCCAGCTTCAGCCGCCGGGAGGCGATGGTGAGGGCGCGCATGGACACGTCGACGCCCACGATCTCGGTGAACGCCGGGTCCTTGAGGAGCGTCTGCACCAACTGGCCCTGGCCGCAGCCCAGGTCGAGCACCCGGGCGGCGCCCGAGCGCCGCAGCGCCGTGACGATCGCCTCGCGGCGCTGCACGGCCAGCGGGGTGGGCTTCTCCTCCGTCTCGGTCTCCGCCTCGACGGCGTTGTCGATCGTCTCGACCTCGCTGTCGTCGGCCTCGGCGAGCCGTACGAGCTCCAGCCGCTCGGTCGCCTGGCGGGTCAGCGACCAGCGGCGTGAGAGGTAGCGGCTGGTGATCAGCTTCTGCTCCGGGTGGCCGGGCAGCCAGCCCTCGCCGGCCCGCAGCAGCTTGTCGACCTCGTCGGGGGCGACCCAGTAGTGCTTGGCGTCGTCGAGGACCGGCAGCAGGACGTAGAGGTGGCGCAGGGCCTCGGCGACGGTGAGCGTGCCGGATTCGAGGACGAGGCGGACGTACCGCGAGTCGCCCCAGTCGGGGAACTCGGTGTCCAGGGGCACGGCTTGTGCGGTGACCGTCCAGCCGAGCGGCTCGAAGAGCCGGGTGACGAGGCCGGGGCCGCCGCGGGCGGGCAGCGCGGGCACCTCGACGCGCAGCGGCCTGGCCTGGCCGGGCAGCTCCGGGCGGGCGTGGCAGACGCCCTTCATCGCGCTGGAGAAGACGCTGCTCAGCGCCACGGCGAGCAGCGAGGAGGCCGCGTAGGGGCGGTCGTTGACGTACTGGGCGAGCGCCGCGTCGGGAGCGCCGCCGCGTCCCTTGCCCTTGCCCTTCCTGACCAGGGCCACCGTGTCCACTTCCAGCAGCAGGGCCGCCGTGCAGCGCCCGGCGTCGGCCTCGGGGTAGAGGACGTGCGCCGTGCCGGAGGAGGTGGAGAACGCCTGCGCCTTGTCGGGATGCTTGTGCAGCAGGTAGCCGAGGTCGGTGGCGGGGCGCTCCGGGGTGCCGGTGGTACTGATCGTCAGGAACATGCTGGGGGCCTCTCCGGCCGGGTCGGATGACTGCGGTGCCGTACGCGAAAGCCCCCAGGAGTGGTGATCCCGGGGGCCCGGCAGGACGACGCCCACAGCTTCGCACACCTGTGCCCACCAGCGCCTTCGTTTATCGACGGCGGACTGGCCCGGCCGCTACGACAGCTGCGACTGCACCTGCGAGGAGATCAGCTCCAGGTGGTCCAAGTCGTCCAGGTCGAGGACCTGGAGGTAGATCCGGCGGGAGCCGATCGCGGCGTAGCGGCCGATCTTGTCGACGACCTCGGCCGGGGAACCGGCCAGGCCGTTGAGCTTGAGCTCGTCGACCTCGCGGCCGATCGCGGCGGCCCGGCGGGCGACCTCCTGGTCGTCACGGCCGACGCAGACGACGAGGGCGTTGGAGTAGGTCAGGTCGTCGCCCTTGCGGCCGGCCTCCTCGGCGGCGGCGCGCACCCGGGCGAACTGCCGCTCGCTGTCCTCGACCGAGGCGAAGGGCATGTTGAACTCGTCGGCGTACTGGGCGGCCAGCCGCGGGGTGCGGCTCGGGCCGTGGCCGCCGACGAGCACGGGGATCTTGGCCTGGGCCGGCTTGGGCAGCGCGGGCGAGTCCGTGAGGTCGTAGTAGGTGCCGTGGAAGTCGTAGGTCTTGCCGGGGGCCGTGGCCCACAGGCCGGTGACGATCTCCAGCTGCTCCTCGAGCCGGGCGAACTTCTCCTTGGGGAAGGGGATGCCGTAGGCCTTGTGCTCCTCCTCGAACCAGCCCGCGCCGAGGCCGAGTTCGACGCGGCCGCCGGACATCTGGTCGACCTGCGCGACCTGGATGGCGAGCACGCCGGGCAGCCGGAAGGTGCCGGCGGTCATCAGCGTGCCCAGGCGGATGCGCTTGGTCTCACGGGCGAGTCCGGCCAGGGTGATCCAGGCGTCGGTGGGGCCGGGCAGGCCGTCGACGTTGCCCATGCGCAGGTAGTGGTCGGAGCGGAAGAAGGCGTCGAAGCCGAGGTCCTCGGTGGCCTTGGCGACAGCGAGCAGAGTGTCGTAGGTCGCCCCCTGCTGGGGCTCGGTGAAGATGCGAAGATCCATGCCTCCATCCTGCACGCCGGGGCGACTGACCACGCGATCGGTCCCCCGTCCCACCGCGTCCCCGGTCGGGTGAAATTACGTCAATACCGCAGGACCCGCGTGACAGGGCCAGTGACCGCCCCCGGTGGTGATCGTTTGCTCGTGCGGAGCCGGAGCCCCCGGCTTCCGCACCGGCCGGTCACCGCCGGGGCGTCACCCGCGTCGGCCTCCCCGGGGGGCCAGGGGCCGAGGAGGCCGTCATGTCCGAAGAGACCGTGCCGCAGCAGGGCGGGACCAGGCAGCCGAAAGGGCTGTTGCAGCAGATGGAGGAGCTGATGGCGGCGTTGAACGCGGACCTGTCGGCGTTGGACGCGGATCTCCAGGCCTCGGGGGACGCGGGACGGGAGACGGTCGAGGAGGGCCGGGCCGGCTAGGGCGGGGGCGGTTATGGGCCGGGGCGGCTGGGGCCGGGGCGGTTATGGGCCGGAGCTGCTGAGGCCGGGCCGGTTATAGGCCGGGGCGGCTGGGGCCGGGGCGGTTATGGGCCGGAGCTGCTGAGGCCGGGCCGGTTATAGGCCGGGGCGGCTGAGGCCGGGCCGGTTATAGGCCGGGGCGGCTGAGGCCGGGCCGGTTATAGGCCGGGGCGGCTGAGGCCGGGCCGGTTATAGGCCGGGGCGGCTGAGGCCGGGCCGGTTATAGGCCGGGGCGGCTGAGGCCGGGCCGGTTATAGGCCGGGGCGGCTGAGGCCGGGCCGGTTATAGGCCGGGGCGGCTGAGGCCGGGCCGGTTATAGGCCGGGGCGGCTGGGGCCGGGCCGGTTGAGGGCCGGGCAGCTACGGGCCGGGGCGGCTGGGGGCGCGTCCGGGAGCGGGGGCCTTGCTCGGACTGGGGTTGTGCCTGGGTCTCCCCTACGGCCTCACCCCGCCTCCCGTTCCGGGACTGCCTGTTCGCGGTCCGCGAGTCTGCGGAGCATCTCCAGGACGCGGTCGCGGGACTCGTCCGCCGCGTCGATGGCCTCCATGCACTGCCAGTAGGTGCCCTCGTCGACGGCGGCGCAGGCCAGGGCGACCAGGGCGATGCCGACCTCGCCGAGGAGGCCGCCGAGGTACATCAGGGTGTGGCGGGCGTCGCCCAGCTCCGTGAGCTGGCCCGCCCGCAGCTCGCCCGGGGCCAGCTCGGGCGCGTCCAGGACGCCGCAGCCGCGGCCCGCCAGCTCCGTCAACCCCAGGGCCTCACCGCGCAGTTCGGGTGGGCCGGCGACCGCGAGGCGGCTCCCTATCGCCTGCGCGAGGGCCTGCGCCTGCCACACCTCGGCCATGACCTCCCGCGCCTCGCCACCCGCGGCCAGGGACCGCCTGCTCGTCACGATGAGCCGCACCGCGTCCATGCGCTGCCCCCGTCTGTCCGACGCGCCCCGCGCGTCCGTCTGCCCGAACTCCCTTGTTCACTACCCAGAGTGAAGGCCCGTGAGACCAAAAGCCAGAGGAAGACGGAAATTAACGGACAACAATTCGGATTCGGGCCGCCTTTTGGTTACGTAGCGTACAAACGGACGACGCCACTCCCCGCCCGCCCGGACACCCCGCTAAGGCAGCGGAAACCGGCGTTCGTTGCGGTCGATCTTCGCGTCGAGGGCCGCCAACGGGTCGATGCCGAGCACCTCGCACAGCTGGAGCAGGTACGCGAGCACGTCGGCGACCTCGTCGGTGACGCGGTGCGCGGTGTCCGGGTCGGCCATCACGCCAGCCGACTCCTCGGGCGTCAACCACTGGAAGATCTCGACCAGTTCGGACGCCTCCACGCTCAGCGCGGCGACCAGGTTCTTGGGGGTGTGGTACTGCTGCCAGTCGCGCGCGGCGGCGAATTCGGCCAGCCGGCGCTGCAGGGTCGCCACGTCCAGGGGATGGGGATCAGTCACGGTCCAGGTGTACCACCGTGACGCCCTCGGTCCCGGTGGCCCACGAGGCGTCGCTGACCGCGCCGACCAGCCGGATGTGCCCCCGCTCGCACATCGCGGCCGCGAGGCCCAGCAGTTCCCGCCGCTGCAGCGGGTCCAGTGCGCGGTCCAGTCCGTCGGCCAGGACGGTGAGCGTCTGCAGCGCGGCGGGCACCTCGCCGGCCGGGTCGACCTCCAGCACGCCGGGACCGGTGAGCAGCACCAAGGACAGGGCCAGGTAACGGAGTTCGCCGTCGCCGAGCCGCCCCAGGTCCGTACGGACGCCGTCACCGCGGTCGAGCGCGGCACGGACGCCCCCGACGCCGTCCTGCCGCACCTCCTCGGCGAGCACGTCCGTCACCGGCCCGGCACAGCCCGCGCCCGCCGCCGCCACGAACCGCGCGTGCCGCCGCCCGCACTCGGTGCGGGTGCGCCACAGCACCTCGGCGAGGTTCCCGCAGTCGCCGAGCAAACGGCCGGGTCCGGCCGGTACGGGTTCGCGCATGCGGGTGGGTTCGGGGTCGCAGGCGAAGACCGAGCGCAGGGCGACGACCATCTGCTCGGCCGCCGCCAGCACCTTGCGCTGTCCGGGGGTCCGGCCCGCGACGCGCAGCGGCAACAGGGCGGTGCCGAGCCGGTCGTCGGGCAGCGGGCCTCGGGTCACCGGCGTCGGACCGGCCGTGTGCCAGGCGGCCTGGACGACGCGCTTGCCGGGGTCGCGCAGGGCGGTCTCCAGCAGGACCAGTCCGCCGGAGGTGAGCCGCTCGCCCACGATGCGCAGTTCGGGCTCGGCCTGCACGGCGAGGTCGAGCCGGACGGGACCGGCCGGGCCGTCGGCCGTGCAGCCGATGCGGAAGCCCCGGCGGTTCCGGGCGTCGGGCCGGGCCCGTTCCGGGACGCAGAGGGCGAGGTCCGGGAACGCCTCGCCGAGTACGTCCCCGCCGCCGAGCCGGGCGAGCGCCTCGTAGGCCCGCAGCGCGCTGGACTTGCCGGAGCCGCTGGGGCCGGCCAGGAGAGTGAGCCGCCCGAACGGGAGCACGGCCCGACGGTGCCCGGCAAAGGCGGACAGGCGCAGCTCGGTGATGTGGGGCCGGCCGGGATGCGCAGGGGTGGCCGGACTCGAAGTGGGTGCGGCAGCCGACGTGGGCAGGGTGGCCGGACTCGGACCGGGCGGGTGCGCCGGAGTCGGAGTGGGTCGACCGGCCGGAGCCGGATCGGGTGCGGCGGCCGGAGTCGGTTCGGGTGCGGTGGTCGGCGTCGGGAGAGCCCGGGAAGGCGTGGTGGGGGCGGGGGGTGGCGTCATATCCGGACCGTAGGGGGCCGCCGGCGGGACGAACCGTTCCGTCCCCGCGGCGTTCCTACGATCGGGCGACCTGGCGGCGACGGCCGCCGCGCGTCACGCTCCGGGCACGCCGACCCCTTCCATCAGTCCCGTGACCTCGGTCCCGGCCGGGGTCAGCAGGAACACGTTCCGGTCCACCCGGTGCATCCCGCTCGCCAGACCGAAGACGACGCCCGTGCTGAAGTCGAGGACCCGCTTGGCGACCTCCGTCTCCGCCCCGGTCAGGTCGAGCAGCACCGGCACGCCCGCCATCAGTGTCTCCGCGACGTCCCGGGCGTCGGCGAAGACGTTCACACGCAGCACGACGAAACGGCGCCGCGCCTCGGTCTCGGCCTCGGGTATGGAGCGGTGGCCGACGGAGGAGGGCCAGGCGTCCCGGCCCCGCAGCGGCACGACCTGGGCGAGCCCCTCCCACTGTTCGTCGGTGACATCGTGGCTGTTCACCGGCATGCTCCGTCCTGGCTCGCACTGGCTGTCTGCATCGGGCAATTCTTGCGCAGAGTCACCCGTTCGGCCCAACTGCGACACGCTCCGCGACCTCAATGCACCTCACAACGGCCGGATGGCGGCTGTGTGACGGGCGTAACTCCCGATGATCAAGCGGTGTGACAGCGGCGTAACGGGCGATTCGTACCGTCGGTGCATGACCACGACCCCCGAGCGCCGGCCGGACACGCGGCAGGTGCGCACCGTCTGCTCGTACTGCGGTGTCGGCTGCGGTCTCGTGCTCGACGTGGCCATGGGCCCGGACGGCCGGCGCACCGTCCTGAAGGCCTCCGGCGACAAGGCGCACCCGGCGAACGCGGGCCGGCTGTGCACGAAGGGCGCGACGACGGCCGACATGCTGGCCGCGCCCGGCCGGCTGACCACCGCGCTGGTGCGCGCCGACCGGGGCGAGGAGCAGGTGCCGACGCCGGTGGCCGACGCGATCGCCGCGACCGCGGCACGGCTGCGGGGCATCGTCGACGAGCACGGGCCGGACGCGGTCGCCTTCTACGTGTCCGGGCAGATGAGCCTGGAGGCGCAGTACCTGGCGAACAAACTGGCCAAGGGGTTCGTGCGGACGAACCGGATCGAGTCGAACTCGCGGCTGTGCATGGCGAGCGCCGGCACCGGCTACAAGCTCTCGCTGGGCGCGGACGGACCGCCCGGTTCCTACGAGGACTTCGACCGGGCGGATCTCTTCCTCGTCATCGGGTCGAACATGGCCGACTGCCATCCGATCCTGTTCCTGCGGATGATGGAGCGGGTCAAGGCGGGTGCCAAGCTGATCGTGGTCGATCCGCGCCGGACCGCCACGGCCGCCAAGGCCGACCTGTTCCTCCAGGTCCGGCCGGGTACCGATCTGGCGCTGCTGAACGGCCTGCTGCACCTGCTGCACGAGGGCGGGCACACCGACCCCGAGTTCGTCGCGGCCCACACCGAGGGCTGGGAGGCGCTGCCCGGTTTCCTCGCCGACTACACCCCGGCGGCGGTCGCCGGGATCACCGGGCTCACCGAGGAGGACCTGCGCACGGCGGCGCGGCTGATCGGCGCGGCGGGCGCCCGGTGGATGAGCTGCTGGACCATGGGCCTGAACCAGTCCACGCACGGCACCTGGAACACCAACGCCCTGGTCAACCTGCACCTGGCGACCGGCGCGATCTGCCGTCCCGGGGCCGGGCCCTTCTCCCTGACCGGCCAGCCCAACGCCATGGGCGGGCGGGAGATGGGCTACATGGGTCCGGGCCTGCCCGGCCAGCGGTCGGTCCTGGTGGCGGAGGAGCGGGCGTTCACCGAGGAGGTGTGGGAACTGCCGCCGGGCACGCTGCGCGCGGACGGCGTCGGCAAGGGCACCGTCGAGATGTTCCGGCAGCTGGCCGACGGCGAGATCAAGGCCTGCTGGATCATCTGCACCAACCCGGTCGCCTCGGTCGCCAACCGCCGCACCGTCATCGAGGGGCTGGAGGCCGCCGAGTTCGTCGTCACCCAGGACGTGTTCGCGGACACCGAGACCAACGCGTACGCCGATGTCGTCCTGCCCGGCGCGATGTGGACCGAGGCGGAGGGCGTCTTCGTCAACAGCGAGCGCACCCTCACCCTGACCTCACCGGCCGCCGATCCGCCCGGGGAGGCGATGGCCGACTGGCGGATCATCGCGGAGGTCGCCCGCGCAATGGGCTACGAGAAGGGGTTCTCGTACGACAGCGCCGAGCAGGTCTTCGAGGAGATACGGCGGTTCGGGAACCCGACGACCGGGTGGGACCTGCGCGGGGTGACCTACGGGCGGCTGCGGGAGACGCCCGTGCAGTGGCCGGCCAGGCGCGAGGACGGCCCCGCGCGCAATCCGATCCGGTACGTCGGTGACGGGGAGCTGCGTTTCCCGACGGCGAGCGGCCGTGCCGTCTTCTTCGCCCGGCCCCATCTGCCCGCGGCGGAACTGCCCGACGACGACTATCCGTTCACGCTCAACACGGGGCGGGTGCAGCACCAGTGGCACACGCTGACCAAGACCGGCAAGGTCGCCAAGCTGACCAGGCTGAATCCGGGGCCGTTCGTGGAGGTGCATCCCGAGGACGCCGCGGCACTCGGGATCGCCGAGGGGGATCTCGTCGAGGTCGCCTCGCGGCGCGGCCGGGCGGTGCTGCCGGCGGTGGTCACGGACCGGGTGCGGCCGGGGTGCTGCTTCGCCCCGTTCCACTGGAACGACCTGTTCGGCGAGTACCTCAGCGTCAACGCGGTGACGAACGACGCGGTGGATCCGCTGTCGTTCCAGCCGGAGTTCAAGGTGTGCGCGGTGTCGCTGGCGAGGGTGGCGTCCCCGGCCCCGGCGGGCTCCGCCCCCGGCGCGTCCGTACCGGTGGCGCCCGAGACGGACCTGACGGCCCTGACGCCCCTCACCGCCACGCCCGCCGTCGTCACGCCCACCGCCGCCGTCACGCCCGCCGCCGTCGCCCCGGGCACCACGAACGCCTTCGGGCTGGCGCCCGCCCCTCCCCCGGTGCTGTCCGCGCAGGAGCGTCAGTACCTCAACGGCTTTCTCGCCGGGCTGGGTTCGGGTGCCCCGGGCATCCCGGTGCTGCCGCCCGACGCGCCCTTCTCGCCCGAGCACGCCCTGTGGGTCAACGGCGTCCTCGCCGGCATGTACTCGCGCTCGGCGCCACCGGCCGCGCCCGAGGGCGAGCCCGCCGGGCGTGAGGTGGTGGTGCTGTGGGCCTCGCAGACGGGCAACGCCGAGGAGTTCGCCGGCGCCACCGCCGAGCGGCTGGCCGCGACCGGGCACCGCACCACCCTCGTCGGCATGGACCAGGCCGACGTCGCCTCGCTCGCCCGCACGGCCGACCTGCTCTTCATCACCAGCACGTTCGGGGACGGCGACGCGCCCGACAACGGCTCCGGCCTCTGGGACGCCCTCTGCGGGGAGCGGGCCCCGCGGCTGGACGGGGTGCGGTACGCCGTACTGGCCTTCGGCGACTCCTCGTACGACGACTTCTGCGGGCACGGACGGCGGCTCGACGCGCGGCTCGGCGAGCTGGGCGGAGTGCGGCTGGCGCCGCGCGCCGACTGCGAGCCGGACTACGAGCCCTCGGCCGGGGCCTGGCTCGACGAGGTGCTCTCGGCGCTCGGCCGCACCACCACCGAGATTCCGAAGCCGCCGTCTCAGGCCGCCCCGCCGGCCCAGGCCAAGCCCCCGGCCCAGGCCGACCCGCCGGCCCAGGACAAGGCACCGGCTCAGGACAAGGCTCCGGCCCAGGCCACGCCCCCGCCCCGGGCCAAGCCGTCGGTCGCCACGGCCCGGCTCGTCGGCAACGAGCTGCTCAGCGGCCCCGGCGCGGGCAAGGAGGTGCGGCGGTTCACCTTCGACACCAGCGGCACGGATCTGACGTACGAGGCCGGGGACGCCCTCGGCGTGCGGCCGGTCAACTCGCCCGCGCTGGTGGAGGAGTGGCTGGCGGTGACGGGGCTCGACGCCTCGGAGGCCGTGCCGGTCGGCGCAGCCGGCGACGTCCCCTTCGGTGAGGCCCTGCACCGGCACCTGGACATCACCCGGATCACCCCCGACCTGCTCCGCTTCGTCGCCGAGCGCACCCGGGACGACCACGCGCTGCGCCGGCTGCTGCGGCCCGACAACAAGGACGGCCTGGCGCAGTGGAGCTGGGGGCGGCAGGCCGTGGACGTGGTCGCCGAGTACGCGGTGCGGGCGAGCGCCGCCGAGTGGGCCGGGGTGCTCAGGAAGCTCCAGCCGCGGCTGTACTCCATCTCCTCCAGCCCGCTGACCGACCCGCACCTGGTGTCGCTGACGGTGTCGGTGGTGCGGTACGAGAATCTGCACGGCCGGGCGCGCGGCGGGGTCTGCTCACCGTTCCTCGCCGACGCCGGCCCGGACACCGAGGTGCCGGTGTTCGTCCAGCGTTCGCCGCACTTCCGGCCCCCGTCCGACGCCTCGACGCCGATGGTCATGGTCGGTCCGGGCACCGGCGTGGCGCCCTTCGTCGGCTTCCTCCAGGAACGGCGGGCCCTCGGCCACCACGCCCCCAACTGGCTGTTCTTCGGCGAGCAGCACCGCGCGACGGACTTCTACTACGAGGACGACCTGACCGCCCTGCTCGACGAGGGCACCCTGACCCGGCTGGACACCGCCTTCTCGCGCGACCAGCGCAACAAGGTGTACGTGCAGGACCGGATGCGCGAGCACGGCCCGGAGCTGTGGCACTGGCTGCGCGACGGCGCCCGCTTCTACGTGTGCGGGGACGCCTCCCGGATGGCCAAGGACGTCGACCGGGCGCTGCGGGACATCGCGGTGGCGCACGGCGGGCTGAGCGAGACGGAGGCGGCCGCGTACGTGAAGCAGCTCGCGGCGGACAAGCGGTACGTGCGGGACGTGTACTGACGACCGCCGCCGGCCTTGCCCCCTCGTGGAAGTGTCACGTGCCGGGCGGAGGGGGTCAGGCCGCGGCCCGGCCGAAGCGGAGGGTGGCGGTGACCGTGGTCCGGCCGCGGATCATGCCGAGCTGGTTCCAGGCCATGCCGAACTGCTCGCGGTCGACGCTGAACTCGGTGTCCAGGGTGAGGCCCGTGGCGTCGGCGTCCCTCAGGCGGGCGGTCAGGGACAGCGGCCTGCTGATGCCGCGCACGGTCAGCCGGCCGACGACGTGCACCTGGTCGCCGTCGCGGAGCTCGGCGCTGTGGGCCGCGAAGGTGATCTCCGGGTGGTGATCGGCGTCGAAGAAGTGGTCGGACCTCAGGTGGGTGTCGCGCTTGGCGTTGCCGGTGTCGAGGGAGGCGGCGTCGAAGGTCAGGGTGCCGACGGCGGACCCGTCGGGGCGGACCTCGCCCGAGCCGCCGACCTCGGCGAACGTGCCCTTGACGGTGACCAGGCCCCACATGGTCTTGTGCCGCACGCCCACGGTCGAGGCGGTCGCGTCGAGCTGCCACGTTCCGGTTTCCACGGCGACGGTCATGGTCTTCTCCCACTCGTTGGCCTGACATTGTTGGTCCAAATTTGGATGACTGCACGCTAGCGGCTCGTCCAAAATTGAACAACCCCCTGCTCCAAATTTGGACGACAGGTAGGCTTGGGGGCATGGCCGATCCGCAGGAGCACCCCGCCGACCAGCCCGAATGCCCCTCCGGGGGCGGTGGGCTGCTGCCCGCCGAGCTGCGTGCCTGGATGCTCCTGCTCGCCGCCACCGGGGCCGTGGAGCAGCGGCTGCGCACGGTGGTGAAGGAGAGCCTGGACGTCTCGCACGACGAGTTCCTCGTCCTGTGCCTGCTCGCGGAGCAGCCCGAGGGCGGACTGCGCATGACGCGCGTCGCGGAGCTGCTGGGTCGCCCCAAGACCCGCCTCACCTACCAGATCGCCTGCCTCCAGCACGCCGGGCTCGTCACCCGCAGATCGGTCTGCGGCGACAAGCGCGGCGTCGAGGTCGCCCTCACGGACAAGGCACGGCAACTGCTGACGGAGGCGTCGGCGCCGCTCGCGCAGACGGTCACCGAGGCGCTGGGACGGTTCATGGGACCGGAGCAGCGTCAGGCGCTGTGCGGGCTGGTGCCGGAGCTGGCCGAGGAATCCCGGACGGACCAGGGCGCACCCCGGCCGTTTTCTACACCGTCGTAGAATCAGCCCGGGAACACGGGCGCGACGACGAGCGTTGTGCCGGGTACACACCAGACATGAGGAGCGCGTCCTTGTCCGCCAGACCGACGGACCCCCCGGGGCACAGTCCCGGACCATCCCGCCACGACATCACTGATCGCGGCACACGGCGGGGTGGTGTTCGATGAGTGCCGCACAGGCCCTGCTGGGCCTGCTCGCCGTGTTCCTGCTGACCGCCGGCACCGGCTACTTCGTCGCCCAGGAGTTCGCCTACGTCTCCGCCGACCGGCTCACCCTCGCGCGTGAGGCCGAGGCCGGGGACCGCCGGGCCGCCCGTGCCCTGAAGGTGCTGGAGCGGCTGTCGTTCATGCTGTCGGGCGCGCAGCTCGGCATCACCGTCACCGGACTGGTCGTCGGCTTCATCGCCGAACCGTCGGTGTCCGCCCTGCTCAAGCCGGCCCTGTCCGGCCTCGGCCTGCCCGACGCGGCCGTGAGCGGCGTCTCCGTGGTGCTCGCCTTCGTGCTGGCCACGGTCGTGCAGATGGTGCTGGGCGAGCTGGCTCCGAAGAACCTCGCCATCGCCGTGCCCGAGCGGCTGGCGAAGGCGCTGGCCCCGTCGACGCTGGCGTATCTGAAGGTCGTCGGGCCCGTCGTGCACGTCTTCGACAGCGCGGCGAACAGGCTGCTGCGCAAGGTGGGCATCGAGCCGGTCGAGGAGCTGCACCACGGCGCCACGCTGGAGGAGCTGGGCCATCTCATCGGCGAGTCCCACGAGCAGGGCGAGCTGCCCAAGGACACCGCGGCGCTGCTCGACCACGCGCTGGAGTTCTCCGAGCGCACCCTGGACGAGGTGATGGTGCCGCGCGCCGACGCCGTCTTCGTCCGCAAGGACGCCGGCGCCGAGGAGGCGGTCGGCCTGATCGCGCGGCACGGCCACTCGAACTACCCGGTGCTCGGCGACCACCCGGACGACATCGCGGGGGTGCTGGGCGTGCGCGAGCTGATGGCGCTGCCGGCGGCCCGCCTGGCCGGCGCGCGGGCGGGCGAGGTGGCCCGGGGTCCGCTGCTGCTGCCGGACACGCTGGCGCTGCCCGACGCGGTGGCGCGGATGCGCGAGCAGGACGACGAGTTCGCGGTCGTCCTGGACGAGCACGGCGGCGTGGCGGGCATCGTCACGTACGAGGACATCGCGGAGGAACTGGTCGGCGACATCGCCGACGAGTCCGACAAGGTCACGCTCCTGGCCGTCGCGGTCGGCGACGGCTGGCTGGTCGACGCCGGACGCCGCCTGGACGAGGTGGCCGAGGCGACCGGTGTCCGGCTGCCGGAGGACGACGACTACGACACCGTGGCCGGCCTGGTCGTGGACCGGCTCGGCCGCTTCCCGACCGTCGGCGACCGGGTCACCGTCGACCTGCCCGAGGGCGGCAGCGCCGTGATCGAGGTGCGCACGCTCGACCGGCACGTGGCCGACCGCGTCCGCATCAGCGTGCTCGCGGACGCCGAGGAAGCCGAGGAGATGGCATGAGTTTCCCGATGGCGGTCTTCGTGACCGTGCTGCTGCTGATCGGCAGCGGCTTCTTCGTGGCGGCCGAGTTCGCCCTGGTCGCGGCCAAGCGGCACCGGGTCGAGAAGGCGGCGGCCGAGGGCCGGCGCGGGGCCGGGGCGGCCCTGGCCGGCATGCGCGAGCTGTCCCTGATGCTGGCCGGTGCCCAGCTCGGCATCACGGTGTGCACGCTGGGTCTGGGCTCGGTGTCCAAGCCGGCCATCTCGCACGAGCTCGACCCGCTGCTGCACTCCCTGGGCCTGCCCAGCGCCGTCAGCTACGGCGTCGCCTTCGCCGTGGCGATGGTCGTGGTGGTGTTCCTGCACATGGTGGTCGGCGAGATGGCCCCCAAGTCCTGGGCGATCGCCCACCCGGAGCGGTCGGCGATGCTGCTCTCCCCGCCCTTCCGGGCCGTGGTGCGGGTCGTGCGCCCGCTGATCCGGCTGCTCAACCGGCTCAGCAACGCCCTGGTGCGGCTGTGCCGGGTGGCCCCGCGCGACGAGCTGGCCTCCGTGCACAACCGGGAGCAGCTGACGCACCTGGTGGAGGAGTCCGAGCGGCTGGGCCTGATCAGCGCGACCGACTCGGAGCTGCTGACCCGCTCGCTGACCGAGCCGGAGACCCCGGTGGCCGCGCTGCGGATCCCCGCCGCCGACATCACCTGGGTCGGGGGCGGCGCGGACGTCGACGCCCTGCTGCGGCTGGCGGCCGCGCACGACCGCACCCGGCTGCTCGTCCGGGAGAACGGCGTCGTCCTGGGGTCGGTGCACGCCCGGGACGCCCTGGTCGCCCGGGCCCGGGGGCGCGCCACGACCGCGCGGGATCTGGCCCGGCCGGTGCCCGAGCTGACGGAGGCCACGACGGTCGCCGACGCGATCGAGGTGCTGCGCCGCCGCCGCTCGTCCCTGGCCGTGGTCCGCGACGGCTCGGGCCACCTCTCCGGTCTGGTCACGCTGGACGACCTGCTGGCCCGCCTGATGCAACCGGCCGCCGCGGCGTGACGCGGACGGACCGGGCCGTCAGCCTGACACGGGCGAGGCCCTCGGCCGGACGCACGCGGGTCCACGGCCCGACACGGGCGAGGCCCTCGGCCTGATTCGGGCGGGGCCCGAACCTCCCGCACATCTGCACACCGCGCGCCAGGGGGCGGCGGGCCGCCCGGGCCCGCCGCCCCCGCGCCGCCGCCGCACGGGAACTTGGCGCCGAAGTGCCCGCTTCCGCGTGCGGGGCGCAAGCCCGCGGCGTGCCGCCGGGCGACGGGCCCTGTGAAGGAATGTCCATATCCGGTGACCCGCCCGTCATAGCGGTGAAGAAGACCGCCGGAATACGCCGCACACGGCCGGCGGGCAGCTGGCTCTCTTCTCCGGTGAGTGCTTTGATCCTGCGCACGGCGCAGCCGCCGGGGCGCAATTGCGGTTTTCGGGAATGCCCGGGAATCGCGACGCCCAGCGGCGCTCACCGCCATTGCGAGACATTCACGCGAAGGGAAACACCCCCATGAACCTCACTCCTCGGGTCGACGTCGCCGAGCTGTCCGACGCGGACCTGGAGCAGATCTCCGGCGGCAACGCGGGCGTCGGCGCCTCCGCGGGCCTCGTGGGCGGGCTCTCCGCCGGCCTGGTCGGCCCCCTGACCGGTGAGCTCTGCGCCACGGTGCAGGGTGCCCTGTCGGCGGACGGCGCCGCGCTGGGCGGCCACGCGGGCGCGCGCACGACCTCGCTCTGACGTACACCGCGCGAAGGCCCCGGGAGACATTCCCGGGGCCTTTTCGCGTGCCGGGCGGACTTCCGCCGTGGTCACACACGTGGGGAATTCGCGCAGTACGTGACGGATGCATGGACACCACGGGGGTGGGTAACACGGTGCGGGGCCGTGACGCAGACTTACTCGGACCCCTGAGAAACCGGCTGTGAAATCGACAGGAAGACCACTGTGCGATCCGAAGCGACCCGAACCGCCGAACTGCCCATCTACGAAAGCCTCATACGCGAACGCGGTGACGTCGTCGAGGAGGCCCGCGCGGTGGCGGAGAAGACCCAGCAGCAGATGAGCCAGGCACTGGCCGGACACGCCCCGGCCCCCACCGAGCCCGGCGAGCACTGACCCGGGGCTGCCGGGCTCACCCGCCGAGCGGGTCGTGCCCCCAGTTCATCAGCGAGTACCGCCACCGCGTGTCCCGCACGTCCCCGGAGGGCCGCTGGGCGAGGTGACGGCGGACGTAACCGACGACCTTGCGCATGTGCCGGTAGTCGTCGTCCGAGAGGTCGCCCTTCTTGGTCCGCAGGATCGTCACGATGCGGCGGCCGGAGGCGTGCCCGGTGGACTCACCCCCGTCCTGGTGCTGGCCGGCGTCGCGGGAGTCGTCCGACTCCAGCCACTTCTCCAGTTCGGCCGGTGTCATGTTCACCAGCTTCCGGAAGTCGTTCCAGGTCTCCTCGCGCTCCTCGCCGTCCACGCCGCCTCACTTCTTCTTCTTGAGCGCGGACGGCTTGTGCACCGCGTTCCGTCCCGACTTGTCGCTGCGCACCTCGTACTGCGGTTCGTCCTCGGAGGCGTCGACCGTGCGGCCGGCCGCCTCCGTCCGCTCGGTGATCTCCCGCTCCACGGTGCCCTCGGTGCGGCTGCCGTGACTGCTCCAGGTGACCTTGTCGCCCTTCTTCGGCTTGCCGCCCTTGCTGCGGTCATTCGCCATGCCGGTGCTCCCTCGCGCAGAAGTGTGCTGTCCCTCCAGCCTGCGGGCTCGGCGTCCACCCCGCAGCCCGGCGGACGGCACCCGGGTCGCTCCCGACGAACGCCCACACCATCCGGGGCTCCCGGTTCCCGGGTGCTGTCGGCGTGAAGCAACCAGGCGCGGTCCGTCCGGGGCACCGGCGGGGACGGTCAGGACTCCTTCCACACCAGCACGGTCAGCACGGCGCTCGCGACGGTGACCGGGACGGCGGCCTGGTTCAGCAGCCGCACCCGCATGCCGCGGCCCGACGCCAGTCGCTTGGTGACCGGCAGGACCACGAAGGTGCCGCCGCCGGTCCCGGCCACCTCGTGGATCGGATGGTCGGCGCGCAGCTCCTCACCCTGGTACTCCGACATCCGTGCCTGCACGACCGCGCCCGCCGGCAGACCGTCGATGTGCACGCTGAAGGTGCCGCTGAACCGGGCCGGACCGCGCGCGAAGACGCTGCCGCCGGTGGCGTGGTCGCCGGTCTCGTCGGTCCACTCCTCGGCGAACTCGACCGAGTCCCAGGCGCCGGGCGCGAGTTGATACGGCCCGGCGATACCGAGGTTGACGTACTGGGGCATGTCCTCTCCTTCCCACACGCCCGCCGGGAGGGCCAGGGCGTCGGCGACGTCACGGCGGAAGTCGGCCATGTCGAACCCGCGCGGGTCGACCTTCCAGTCGCTCCATTCCAGGTGGCCTATCGCGCTCTTGTGGCCCCAGCCGTGCGCGCGGCAGACCGCGGCGGTGGCCTTGACCATGGCGAGGTACTGCGCCGGCGGCCACGGGTCCCTGCCGTCGCCCCGGTTCTCGCACTCCCAGCCGTAGAAACGGGCGTTGCCGTCGACCGCGCCGCCCGAACCGTCGTGCTCGTGCGTCGGGGGCGGGTACGTGCCGTACGACTCGCCGATCACGGCGTTCAGGACGTCACCGTCGCCGCCGCCGGCGTGGTTGGCCCGGCCGTTGCCGGTCAGGTGGACCACCCCGTCCTTGGTGATGCAGCCGGTGGCAAGCGGGCCGGGCAGGGCGCTGTGGCCGTGGTAGATGAGGCCGACGACGTCCGTGCCCGGTCCGGTCACGGTGTGGTGGATCATCACGCCGTGCACGGGCCCCCAAGGTCCCACGTGGTTGCGGTTGTTGGTGCGCCAGCCGGCGACCTCGCGCACGGAGCAGCCCTCGGCGCGCAGCGCGGCGACGAGCCGGGCGGCGGTGAGCGGTGTGGCCATGGTTCGGTCCTCCGTTTCGGCGCGCGCGAGGCGGATGTCCGGGGCGGTTCGTGGGGGGGCGGGGCCGGGGCCGGGCGGGGCGTGGGAGCGGGTTGTGGGGGGGCGGGTTGTGGGGGGGCCGGGGCGTTCCCGGCGCAGCTCAGGGGGTCGCGAAGTGTGGGGGTGGAGCGTGCGGGGCGGTTCGCGCGGGGTGGGGGCGCTCAGCGCGGATCGTCGCGCCGGAGGGACCGCGTGAGCGCGCCGGGCCCTCACCATTCTCGCGCCGTGCGTGCCGTCACTCACCTCGCCGTACGCCCCTTCCATGAATTCGGCGGGAATACGCCCCTGCCGCACCGGCACGAAGAAGCCGCTGCCAGGCCCCGCCTGACCGGGTGTCAGGGGAGGGACGGTGTCCCGCGGGGTGCCCAGCCGTCCGTCTTCCCGGTGCCGCCGAGGGCACACCACTCGCGTGCCCCGCCCACAGGGGGTGCCCCCGGGATGCCCGCCGGCGACCGGCACACCGGCGGTCGGTACGCTGCCGGGGACCCGGGGACCCGGGGCCCCGGGGGCGCCACAGCCACCTGCCCCTGCCCCTGCCCACCTGCCCCTGCCCCTGCCCCTGCCCCTGCGACCTGCTCCCCCGCACACCACGCGCCCGAACCGCTCCCGAAAGCCCGACCAGATGCGATCGCTGTGGCCGACCGGCCCCGCCTCCCCGACCTCCGGTGCGCTGCGCGGACTGCGCGCCGGGTTCCTCGCGGTCCTGTGCGTGCTGCTGCCGTCGGCCTGTCACGTCCTGGACCGGTGCCACGCGCCGCGCTGGACCGTCGTCGCGACGATCGCCGCCGTGGCGCTGCCCGGGTGCCTGTTCCTGACGCGCCGCCGGCTGTCGGACGCGCAGGTGCTGGGCGCCCTGCTGGCCGCCCAGGCAGCGGCGCACGCCGCGTACGCGCTGGCGGGCGTCTGCCGGGCGGCCGGGCACGCCACGCCCCCGGCGGGCGCACTGCTGGCCGGCCACCTGATCACCGCCGTCGTCGCGGCGCGCCTGCTCGGCGTCACAAAGCGGCTGCTGCGGCAGGGCAGGCCGCTGCTCACCGCCGTCCGCCGGCTGCTGCTCCTCGCCTGGCCCCTGCTCGGCCGGGTCCACGGGCCGGGACCCCGGATCACCGTCCGGGAGAGCGCCTCGCCCCTGAGGTCGGCCCTCCTGGCACGGCTGCACGAAGGGCGGGCCCCGCCGCGCCCCGGGATCGCCTCCGCCCCGTCCTTCTCCGGCTGACCCACCCCCGGCACCCGCACCTCTGCGCCCCCAGGCGCCTTCCCCGCGGGCCGGTGACGCCGGAGCATCCCGGCTTCCCGCGTGGAAGGAACCATGAGCAAGTTCAAGAAGCACCTGTACGTCGCCGCCGTGCTCGTCGCCGGCTTCGCCGCCGCCCTGGCCTCGTTCCTGCTGCTCTCCCCGGACGATCGCGGCAGCGGCGGCCCGGATGTGCGGCCCGCCGCCGAGGCGCTGCCGGTACGCCCCGACAGCCACCGGCTGAGCGCGCCCGCCGAGAGCGAACTGACCGTCGTGGAGTTCCTCGACTTCGAGTGCGAGGGATGCGGCGCGATGTACCCGGTCGTGGAGAGACTGCGCGAGGAGTACGGCGACCGGGTCACCTTCGTCGCGCGCTACTTCCCCATGCCCGGCCACCGCAACGGCGAACTCGCCGCCCGCACCGCCGAGGCCGCTGCCCGGCAGGGCAAGTTCGAGAAGATGTACGTCAAACTCTTCACCACCCAGCGCGAGTGGGGCGAGTCGCAGGACTGGAAGCAGGACGTCTTCCGCGGTTATGCCGAGGATCTGGGCCTGGACCTGGCGAAGTTCGACGCCGCCCTCGCCGACCCCGAGGTGGCCGGCCGCGTCCTGGACGACCAGCGCGACGGACTGGGCCTGGGCGTCCAGGGCACCCCGACGTTCTTCGTCGACGGGGAGATGATCCGGGTCCCCGCCTCCTACGAGGAGTTCAAGGCCCTCATCGAGGACCGGCTGGCCGACTGACGCCCCCACCGGGAGGACGGTCCCTCTCAGGGGACACGTCTCAGGGGGCACGTCTCAGGGGACACGTCTCAGGGAAACACGTCTCAGGGAAACACGTCTCAGGGGACGCGGAAGCCCCGGAAGGTCACCCGCTTGCGGGTGGTGAAGCCGAGGCGCTCGTACAGGGCGAGCGCGCCGGTGTTCGCCTCGGCCACGTGCAGGAAGGGGCGTTCACCGCGGGCCGTGACGCGCGCGGCGACCGCGGTGATCAGCCGTGCGGCGTAGCCGCGCCCGCGTGCCTCGGGGGCGGTGCAGACGGCACTGATCTCGGTCCAGCCCGGGGGCCGCAGCCGTTCCCCGGCCATCGCCACCAGCTCACCGTGCTCACGGATGCCGAGGTACGTGCCGAGTTCCCGGGTCCGCTGCCGGAACGGCCCCGGCTGGGTCCGCGCGACGAGGTCGAGCATCTCGGGCACGTCGTGCGGCCCCAGTTCGACGACGGCGGGCCCGGCCTCCTCCCGCTCGGCCGGGACGGCGCCGGACCACACCAGCTGCCGGCCCGCCATGCCGAAGACGAGTTCCCAGTCACGCGGTGGAGTGGCCGGAGCGCTGAACAGGTCGGCGAGCTCGCCCGGCCCGAGCAGCTTCGCCAGGTCGTTCCACTCGGCCGCGTCCGGGTCGGAGGAGACCGCGGAGAACGACGCGACCTCCGGCTGGAAACTCACGGCCCGGCCGAGCCGGCGGGCGAGATGCGCGTGCCGGCCACCGAGGGACCCGCCCACCGGGTCGTCGAGGGCCGGGACGTCGCGATCCGTCATCGTCTGCACCTCCGTGTCGCCGCGCACTCCGAACGGTGCGCCAGGGAAATCGTGTCAGGCGCGGTGGCGGAAGTAGGCACCGCCCGGTGAACGCACGTTCATACACTGCACCGATTACGCTCCCCGCATGCCGACGGACCACTTCGCGAACGACCCGCGCACCAACCTGGAGCGCATGGAGGCCGGCGATCTGTACATCGCCGACGACCCGGAGATCGCCCACCGGCAGCAGCGGGCCGTCCGTCTGGCCGCCCGCTACCAGGCCGTGTACGCCGAGGACGCCGAGGCGGCCCAGCCGGTGCTGGCCGAACTGCTCGGCTCCGTCGCGGCCGGGGCGCACGTCCGCCCGCCGCTGTACGTCGACTACGGCAGCAACATCACCATCGGCGCCCGGACCTTCGTCAACTTCAACCTCACCGCCCTGGACGTCGCCGCCATCACGATCGGCGAGGACTGCCAGATCGGACCGAACGTCCAGTTGCTCACCCCCACCCACCCCCTGGAACCGGGGCCCCGCCGCGACAAGCTGGAGGCGGCCCGGCCGATCACCATCGGCGACAACGTCTGGCTCGGCGGCGGGGTGATCGTGTGCCCGGGGGTGACCATCGGCGCCGACTCCGTGATCGGTGCCGGCGCGGTCGTCACCAAGGATGTGCCCGCCGGGGTCGTCGCCCTGGGCAACCCCGCCCGCGTGGTACGCAGCCTGTAGACCCGACGCCACGGCCCCGGCCACACCGCCCCGGGACGCGGCACCCGCATCCCGACGCCCATCTCGCCACCCCGGCCGACCCGGATGACTGCCCCGGCGTGGCAGCGCCTGTCAGCCGTCTGCCGAGGCAGGAGGAGGCAGAGGCTCGCTGCGGAGGTGGTGGGTGAGGCGGGCGCCGAGGTCG
Source organism: Streptomyces sp. XY006 (assembly GCF_002237655.1). Lineage (GTDB taxonomy): Bacteria > Actinomycetota > Actinomycetes > Streptomycetales > Streptomycetaceae > Streptomyces > Streptomyces levis. The sequence goes on along the minus strand of NZ_NOKT01000010.1, from coordinate 158,987 downwards.
GGGGTGAGGGGGCCGGCGTGGTCGAACCCGAGCTGAGCAGCCAGGTCGGGGAGGTGGAGGCGGGCGGCCACGTCGAGGAGCCGAGCGTAGGTGTCCGCACAACTGCGGGTGCGGTGCCTGGCGGTCGCCGCCAGGACCAGGGCCACCGGGGCGGCCGGCCACCACCACCAAGCGAGCGGTGCGTACAGCACGGCCCAGCCGGCCAGGGTCGTGGCGCGGGCCAGCGCGGCTCGGGCCTCGGAGATCCGGGCGCCCAGCGCCTCGGGAAGGACGGGTTCGAGGTAGGGCCACAGGGTGGCGAGGTCCAGGCTGTGGTCCCGGTCCAGGCGCAGCGCGACGGCCTGGACGCGGTCCCCACTCCAGGTCGGCCGCTCGGGCCGTTCCAGGGCGATGCGGGTGCGCCGTGCGAGAGCTGCGCGCCCCACCGCGGGATCGGGCCGGTCGGCAGGGTCGGGCGCGAGGGTGAGCCGTCGCTGCTCGTGGTAGACCCTGTGGGCGTCGTCCCAGCGACGCTGCCTGCGCCGTACCCACCAGCCGGCCGGCACCGGCAGCCCGAGCGGCCACTCCTTCCAGCCGACTGCCAGAACCAGGCGTTCGACCAGCGCACCCGCTGCCTCGGCGACGATCCCGGCCGCGGCCGAGGCGATCAGAATCGCTCCCACCAGCACGATCTGCCCGCCGACCCCGGTCACGGCCGGCTGCTTGGCGACGGTCGTCACCTCCTGGATCAGCCTTGCGGCGTCCAGGGCGTGCCGCTGCCCCAGGGTGTGCGCGGCAGCGGCCGTGGCGAGGTAGAGCACCCCCGGCAGGACCAGCAGGGACAGCCACCGGTCGGCAAGCTTCTTGCCCAGCTCGCCCCACAACCCGCCCACTTCAGACCAGCCGTTCCCGGATGAGTTCCCGACGGCTGATCGAGCAGACCGGCCGGGCGACGGCCACCTCGCTGCCGTGCCGCCCCGTGCACTGCCGCAGTGGACAGCGGAAGACGATCTGCAGCGGCTCCAGACCGCTCGGTTCCCGGGCACGGCCCTGACCGGCACCGTGGATGCTCACGAAGCCGTCGGTCGCGGCCCTGAGCGCCGCGTCGACCTCGGCCAACAGCCGTGCGGCCTGCGTCGCGTCGGCACCGCAGACCGCCCGCAACCGCGCCAAGGGCGTCGTCGGATCGGTGCCGTCGTCGCCGAGCAGCTCCCGCAACTCCTCGAAATGGGCGCACACATACGCCAGACCCGCCGCGTCCCTGCCCGACACCCCGACCCTCCCCGTCCCCAGCCGGAGCATGGTCCCACCAAATCCCTTCCCACGGAGGGCAATTGCCCCGAAAACCCTTCCACCCCCTAGCCTGGGCCGGACGACGCAGCCGCGCGAGAGGGGGGACCGCTGAAGGGGATCGAGGAATCCGCGCAGGGTTCACCGAGCGATGGTGCGGTGGACCTCGTCGGTCTGGTGCTTCACCACATCCGGGCGTACTCCGGCACGAACGACCCCCGGACCGCGCTCGCGGCAGCGCCGTTGTGGGCCGCGGGCGCGCTGATCCACGAGATCAGCGAGCGGCTGTACCAGGATTCCGTGACCGAGGACGACGTGGAACTCGCCCTCCTGGTGGGTGCCCTGCTCGGCACCCGTCTCCAGGCTCTCGGCGAGGAACAGACCCCCTTGGACCATCACGCCTGGCTGTCCGTGTTCGGGCTCCTGCACGCGATCGCTCCGCAGGTCGTTCCCGAAGACCTCGCCGAGGCGTTCGCCGACGCACCTCCCCCTGTGCCGGAACGGCACACGCTGCTGAGCGCGATGGGCATGGTCCTGCTCCAGGCATGCGGACGGACCAAGGACGCCAAGCTCTCGGGCACCGCCATCTCCTTGTGGGAGGCCGCGCTGGAGTCCGCTCCCGAGGAGGAGCAGCCTGCGATCCGGGGCAACCTGGGCAGTTCCTGGAGGGAACTGGCCGAGGTCCTCGGCGAACCCGACCTGCTCAAAGTGGCCGCCCACCACATGGACCAGGCGGCCGGCGCGGCCGAAGGGAATCCGGAGAGGCCGCGGATGTGGGACGGCCTCGCGACAGTGCTGGACGCCCTGTTCGACCACCACCACGACGTCGCCGACCTCGACCGGGCGATCGGCGCCCGACGGGCGATGGTGAAAGAGGTCCTTCCCGAGGCCGGTCAGTGGTTCCAGCTCGGGGTCCTGCTGTGGAAGCGGTACCAGTACACCCGGGTCGAGAGATATCTGAACGAGGCCATCGACGCGGTCGCTCGCGAGACCGGGATCATGCCCGGCGAGCACCCGGTCCTGCCCGGAGTGCTGGGCAGCCTCGGGAACATGCTGCTCGCCCGCCACGCCGCCACCGGCGACCTGGACGACCTGAAGGCCGCTCTGGCCGCCACGGCCGCAGGCGAGCGGCTCGCGCCACCGGAGCATCCGCAACGCGCGGCGCTGCACCGGAACACGGATGCCTTGCGACAGCGCTACGCGTCGGCCCTGAGCGGTCAACCCCCGGATGGACCTACCGGGTTGGGCCTCGAACCGCCGGAACCGGATGTCCTCGTGACGCTCGCCAGGAGTCTGCTCGGCCAGTTCATCCGATGCGGCGACTCGGCGGATGTGGAGGCGGCGCTGCGGCTCTCCCGGGACGCGCTCGCCGCGCTCCCCGGCCATGCCCCAGCCCTGTCCACGGAGTCCGCCGCGCTGTTCCACCGCTTTCGTCTCAGGGCCGAGCCGGCCGATCTCGCCGACGCGTTCGACTCCGCCTCCGCGGCACTGGCCGCCACTCCCGACGACGCTCCCGTCCGTGTCGACCGCCTGGCCGCCCTCGCGTTCGTCCTGCGGATCCGGTTCGAGACCGTGGGCGACCTGGAGGACCTCACCGCCGCGATCGAGGCGGCCGAGGCCGCTGTCGGCCTTGCCGACCGCCTGGGTGCCCCCGAGCACACGGCGCCGGCCGTCCTCAGCGGCCTCCTGCTCGCCCGGTTCGTCACGCTGCGCCGCCGCGGGGACATCGACCAGGCGATCGCCGCCGGCCACAAGGCAGTGGACAGCGCGCCGCCCGGCCCGGAGACCGGCCGCGCGCTGACCCACCTGGCCGCCGCCCTGCACGCCCGCTACCACGCCCTCGACCAGCGAGAGGACCTGGACCGTGCGATCACGGCCCTCCGCACGGCGATCTCCGCCACCCCGTCCACCCACGTGGACCACCCCGTCATGCGGCTCAAACTCGCCGTGGCTCTGCGCGACAGCGGCGACCGGGACGACCTCGACGCCTCGGTGCTCATCCTCCGCCGGACGGCACGGGATCTCGCCGCCCGCAGTCCCGGCGACCCCCAGCTCGCGCACCTGCAGTCGGAGCTGGGAGCAACCCTCCTGAGGCGATGGTCCAAGGGCGGCGGTCCGGCCGAGGACGTCCACACTGCCCTGGCGTCCTTCCGGGCCTCCACCGCGAGCGTGAACGCCTCGACGCGAACCCGCCTGTTCTCGGCCTTCCACTCGGGCAGACTGGGCATGCTGACCGGCGACACCAGGGGCGCGCTCGCCGACTACCGCACGGCGATCGAGCAGTTGCTGCCCCGGCTGGCGGACCGAGGCATCCCCCGGACGTCGCGGCTGGCGCAGATCGCGCAACTGCCCTTGCTGGCCAGCGATGCCGCAGCGGCCGCGATCGCCGCGGACGACCTGCGCGGCGCCGTCCGGCTGTTGGAGCAGGGGCGCTCGGTGATCTGGTCCCAACTGATGCAGACCCGCGCCGACCGGAACGCGCTGCGTGCCAGGCATCGCCTGCTGGCCGAGGAGTTCGACGCGATCTGCGCCGAGCTGGAAGGCGGTGGGCCCGGTCCGGACGGCAATCACACCGAAGTGCCCGGGGGCGGTTCGCGGCGCTGGGGGCTCAGCGAACGGTTCGACGACGTCCTGGCCCGGATCCGCGGTCTCCCCGGCTTCGCCGACTTCCTGGAGCCGCTGTCCTTCGAGGATCTGCACCGCGCCGCCGACGACGGCCCGGTCGCGATCATCAACATCAGCAGCCACCGCTGTGACGCCCTCCTGCTCACCTCCACCCCGGGCGAAGACCCGGTCAGGCTGGTCGAGTTGCCCGGCGTCACCGCCGAGGACATCGAGCGCAGCGCCGCCGGCTTCCTCGACGCCGTCAGCCGGCTGAACGAGCCCGGGCTCGCTCTCGGCCCCATCGAGGCCCACGCTCTGGGAACCCGGATCACGGACACACTGCACCGGCTCTGGGAGGACATCGCCGAGCCCGTCCTCGCCGAACTGGGCCTGGACCAGCCGCGTGCGGTGATGCCCCGCATGTGGTGGTGCCCCACCGGCCCCCTGGCCCTTCTCCCCTTGCACGCCGCCGGGACGAACGGCTCGCGGGTCATCGACCGGGTGATCTCCTCCTATACCCCCACCCTGGACTCACTCGTCAGGGCCAGAGCGCACCGCCCGTCCCGGCGGCCGCAGTTGCTCGCGGTAGGGGTGGCCGACGTACCGGGAAACGACGGAACCTCCGCGCCCCCGGCTGCCCTGCCCGGCGTCCGCAGCGAACTGTCCGTGCTGGGCGAACTCTTCGGCGACGGGCACACCCTGCGGGCCGAGGAGCAGGCTGTCATGCCCGCCGTCCTGTCCGCCCTGCCCTCGCACCCATGGGTCCACTTCGCCTGCCACGGCATGCACGACCCGGACGACCCCGCCGCCAGTCATCTGGTCCTGCACGACGGCCCCCTCTCGGTGACGACCATCGCCGAACAGGACCTCTCCGGTGCGGAACTCGCCTTCCTCTCCGCGTGCCACACCGCCCGAGGCACCAGCGCCCTCGCCGACGAGGCGATCCACCTGGCCGCCGCTTTCCAACTCGCCGGCTTCCAGCACGTCGTCGGCACCCTCTGGAGCCTCGCCGACGGCCCGGCCCCTGACATCACCCGCGATTTCTACCGGGCCCTGAGAACCTCGGACCAGGGCGCGGGCGGCAGTGCCCGGGCTCTCCACGACGCCGTCCAGCGACTCCGCCGGGACCCCGCACACGCCGCACGCCTGAACTGGGCCTGCTACGTCCACGTGGGCCCGTAGCGCTCCAAAGTCCTTTCCTGCCCGCGCTTGCGGAACCAGCAGGTCAGGCACCCTTGGAGGCAGGCTCCAGAATCGCCACGCACTCCACGTGATGCGTCATCGGGAACAGATCGAACGCCCGCAGCGTCCGCACCCGGTAGCCGCCGTCGCGGAAGTACGCCAGGTCCCGCGCCAGCGCGGCCGGGTCGCAGGCCACGTACGCGATCCGGCGGGCTCCCAGCGACGACAGGTGCTGGACCGTCTTGCGGCCGGCTCCCGCCCGCGGCGGGTCCAGGACGATCAGGTCGACCTCGGTGATGCCGGTCCGCGGCAGCACGCTCTCGACCTTGCCCTGCTCGATCCGCACCCGCTCGAACTCGGCGAGGTTGTGGCGGGCGTCCTCCACCGCGCGCTTGCCGGACTCGATGCCGAGCACCGCGCCCTGGTCGCCGACCCGGTCGGCGAGGGCGCCCGCGAAGAGGCCGACGCCGCAGTAGAGGTCGAGGGCCATGTCGCCCTTGCGCGGCAGCAGGCCCTGCATTACCGCCTTCACCAGGGTGTCCGCCGCCATGGGGTGGACCTGCCAGAAGCCGCCGTTGGCCACGCGGTGGGTCCGGCCGTCCGCGCGCTCGCGGACGAACGGGCGGCCGTGGACGCGGTGGACGCCGCCGGAGCGCTCGTCGACGCGCAGCACGGACACCGGGCGGTCCAGCTCGACCAGCGGCAGACGCGCGCCCGGCTTCGGCGTGAGGATCACCTGCCGGTCCTGGGAGCCGGTCGCCGCGATCGCCTCGACGGAGTCCATGCCGGTCCAGTCGCGCTTCTCGATGCCGAGCTCGCTGACGCCCTCCGCGGCGATCATGCAGTGGTCGATCGGCTCGACCTCGTGCGACCGGTGCCGGCGCAGACCGGCCCGCCCGTCGGCCGTGACGGCGTACTGGACCCGTGTGCGCCAGGCCGGGACCTGGCCCGCGGGCACCTTGTCGCCCTCGGCGGGTACGACCGTGCCGTCCCAGCCGGCCTCCTCCGGGGTGAGCCCGGCGAGCCGCTGCAGCTGCTCGGCGATCACGTCGGCCTTCAGGCGCCGCTGCGCTCCGGGCTTGGCGTGCTGCCAGTCGCAGCCGCCGCAGCGGCCCGGCCCGGCGTACGGGCAGGGCTCGTCGATCCGGTCCTTGGAGGCGTCGAGCACGCGCACCGCGTCGGCCCGCAGGAAGCGCGCGCCCTCCTCGCCCTCGGTCACCCGGGCCACGACCCGCTCACCGGGCAGGGCGTGCCGGACGAACAGCACCTGGCCCTCGGACGTACGGGCGATGCAGTGGCCGCCGTGGGCGACGGGGCCGACCTCGACCTCGTACTCCTCCCCCACCAGCGACTTCCTCGGTTCTGCCTGCATGGCGGGGTGACTCCAAAACGCGTGAAGGGAAAGGCCGGCCGAACGGCCGCAGCGAAGCGGCCGGACAACAGCCCACCAGTCTACGTGGCTGCCGCCCGGCCGATTCACACGAGCCGTCGGCTCATGCCTTGTGGTCGGTGTTCTCCTTCGACCGCACCTGGGCGGGGCCGCGGCGCACCGATCCGGGCGCGTTCCACTCCTGCTGCCTGCGGGCCCGCCGCTTGGCCGCCTCGGAGGACTGCAGCTGGTACGGCACGGAGGTCACCATGATCCCGGGCGTGAACAGCAGCCGGCCCTTCAGCCGCAGGGCGCTCTGGTTGTGCAGCAGGTGCTCGTACCAGTGGCCGACGACGTACTCGGGGATGATCACGGAGACCGCGTCGCGCGGCGACTCCTTGCGCAGGCTCTTGACGTACTCGATGATCGGGCGCGTGATCTCGCGGTAGGGCGAGTCGAGGACCTTCAGCGGTACGTCGATGCCGCGCCGGTTCCACTCCTCCTGGAGCGCCTTGGTCTCGGCCGGGTCGACGTTGACGCTGAGGGCCTCCAGCGTGTCCGAACGCATCAGCTTGGCGTAGGCCAGGGCGCGCAGCGTCGGGCGGTGGATCTTGGAGATCAGGACGACCGAGTGGACGCGGGAGGGCCGGACGCTGTCGTCGCTCGGGCCCTCGGGGGCGGCGATCTCGGCGGCGACGCGGTCGTAGTGCTTGCGGATGGCCGTCATCGTCGCGAAGAAGATCACCATGCCGAGCAGGGCGACCCAGGCGCCGTGGGTGAACTTGGTGACGAGGACGACCACCAGCACCAGGCCGGTGAAGAACGCGCCGAAGGCGTTGATGGCGCGCGAGCGGACCATGTGGCGGCGCTTGGCCTGGTCCTTCTCGGTGGCCAGGTGCCGGTTCCAGTGCCGGACCATGCCGGTCTGGCTGAGCGTGAACGACACGAACACGCCGACGATGTACAGCTGGATCAGGCGGGTGGAGTCGGCGCCGTAGATCCCGACCAGCAGGGCGGCGGCGCCGGCGAGGAGCACGATGCCGTTGGAGAAGGCCAGCCGGTCGCCGCGGGTGTGCAGCTGACGCGGCAGGTAGCGGTCCTGGGCGAGGATCGAGCCGAGCAGCGGGAAGCCGTTGTAGGCGGTGTTGGCGGCGAGGAACAGCACCAGCGCGGTGGCCGCGGCCAGCACGATGAACAGGAAGCTGCCCGCGCCGAAGACGGCCTCGGCGACCTGGGAGATCACCGGGTTCTGGACGTAGTCCGGGCCGAGCGGGACGCCGTTGTGGACGAGGTCCTTGGCCGGGTCCTCGGCCATGCGGACATCGGTGGCGGCGGCCAGCGCGATGATGCCGCAGAACATGGTGACGGCCAGCAGGCCCATCATCGCCAGGGTGGTCGCGGCGTTCTTCGACTTCGGCTTGCGGAAGGCCGGGACGCCGTTGGAGATCGCCTCGACGCCGGTGAGGGCGGCGCAGCCGGAGGAGAACGCGCGCAGCAGCAGGAAGACCAGGGCGAACCCGGCCAGGCCCTGGTGCTCGGGCTTGATGACGTAGTCCGCGGTCGGTGCCCGCATGGTGTCGTCCAGGACGAGTGCGCGGAAGGCGCCCCACGCGAGCATGGTGAAGACACCGGCGACGAAGACGTAGGTGGGGATCGCGAACAGGGTGCCCGACTCGCGCACGCCGCGCAGGTTCATCAGCGTCAGCAGCACGATGACGCCGATCGCGCAGGCCACCTTGTGCTCGACGACGAAGGGGACCGCGGAGCCGAGGTTCTCGATGCCGGAGGAGATCGAGACGGCGACGGTGAGGACGTAGTCCACGAGCAGAGCGCTGGCGACCGTGAGACCCGCCTTGGGGCCGAGGTTGGTGTTGGCCACCTCGTAGTCGCCGCCGCCGCTGGGGTAGGCGTGCACGTTCTGCCGGTACGAGGCCACGACGGTGAACATCAGGACGACGACCGCGACCGCGATCCACGGACTGAAGTGGTACGCCGTCACGCCCGCGATCGACAGGACCAGCAGCACCTCGCCGGGCGCGTACGCCACGGAGGACAGCGGGTCGGAGGCGAAGACGGGGAGTGCGATGCGCTTCGGCAGGAGCGTTTCGCCCAGCCGGTCGCTGCGCAGTGCGCGCCCGATCAGGATCCGTTTGGGCACGTCGGTCAGTTTGGACACAACAGAGGATCGTAAGCGTTCGAACGCGGGGCCGCCCACCCGCCACCCCTCATCGGCGTTCCCTCTGCTCTCCGAGTGAATTCAGAGGCTCGTGCGGCTGCGGATTCCGCAGGTCACGCCACTTCCATGCCTATATGACTTACCCCGTCCCCGACCTGGCCCGACACCGCCTCAGGAGGCCCCATGCACGCGTCCGCGGAACTGCTCGGCGCCGCAGCCACACTCGTCGTCCTCGGAATCCTCACAATGGCGAGCGTGCGGAGCATCAGCCGCCGGTGACCATCACGCGCCGGTGGGCATCAGCCGCCGCATCAGGCACCGGTGACCATCAGCCGCCGGTGAGCAGCGCCGCCACCCCCGCCGCCAGTTCCTCCCGGCCGATGCTGTCCGTGCGGGTCGACGGCACCGTGCAGGCGTAGGCGCCGGCCACCGTGCCGTGCAGGGCGCAGTCGCGGGGTGGTGCGCCGGCGAGCCAGGCGTGCAGGAACGCGGCCGCGAAGGCGTCACCGGCGCCGTTGGAGTCGACGACCGGGGCCGGGGGCGCGGCGGCGGGTACGTGGGTCAGCTCGCCGTCGGCCAGCAGGTACGCCCCGTCCGCCCCGGCGGTGGCGACGACGGCCCGGGCGCGGCCCCGCCCGGCGATCCGCCGCATGGTCGCCTCCGGGTCGGCCAGGGCGGCGCTGGAGAGGAAGACCAGGTCGGCCTGGTGGGCGAACGGCTCGTGATACGGGTTCACCCCGTCCCAGTCGTGCAGGTCGGTGGAGATCGTGACGCCCGCCGCGCGCAGGACCGGCAGCGCGTGGGCGCACGGCTGGGTGATGACGACATGGGCGTGCCGGCTCACGGCCGCCAGCTCCCGCACCGTGGCCTCGGGCAGCCGGTCGGTGTCGGCGGCGCGCGTGGCGTCGTAGAGGGACAGGCGCCTGCCGTCGGGGTCCACGAGGTTGACGGCCCGCTTGGTGCCGAGAGGCTGCGGGACGGCGGTGAGGGGGATGCCCCGGTCGCGGTGGAGCGCCCGGACGAGGTCGCCCTCGGGGTCGTCGCCGAGCAGGTCGAGGTGGTGCGTGCGCAGCCCCAGCGCGTGCGCCGCGAGGGCGACGAAGTCCCCGCTCTGGCCCGCGCGGGTCACGATCCCGGGCCGGATCATGTGGCTGTCCGCGTAGGGCACGGGCAGTGCGGGCACGTGCACGATCGTGTCCACACCCGCGCCGCCCAGCACCAGCACGTCGATCTCGATGGTCATGACAGTCTCCTCCCCCGCCGGGCCCTCACCGGGGCCCCGGCAACGCCCCCGCCTTTGCCGATACGTTGGAGTCGGGCAGCCGGACGCGGCACCGCCCCCGGAGGGCATCATGGCGTGATTTCACCGGCATGATGTTGCCTGGCGGCCCGCACTCAGGCCGCGACGTGTTGCCCGGCCAGCCGAAAGAGAGACATGAGCACGACATTCATGAAGGTCAGAGGGCCTGCAGGAAGCGCGGTGTGACGCGATGCATATTGTCATCATGGGTTGCGGAAGGGTCGGTTCCGCCCTCGCCCAGAACCTGGAGCAGCAGGGCCACACCGTCGCCGTGGTCGACCAGGACCCCACCGCCTTCCGCCGCCTGGGGTCCTCCTTCGGCGGCCGCCGCGTCACCGGGGTCGGTTTCGACCAGGACACCCTGAGGGAGGCGGGCATCGAGGAGGCCGGCGCCTTCGCCGCCGTTTCCAGCGGTGACAACTCCAACATCATCGCCGCTCGCGTGGCCCGCGAGATGTTCGGCATCGAGAACGTCGCCGCGCGCATCTACGACCCGCGCCGCGCCGAGGTCTACCAGCGCCTGGGCATCCCCACCGTCGCAACCGTGCGCTGGACGGCCGACCAGATGCTGCGCCGGCTGCTCCCCTCCGGCGCCGAGCCGCTGTGGCGCGACCCGACCGGCGGTGTCCAGCTCGCCGAGGTGCACACCTCCACCGCCTGGGTCGGCCACAAGATCAGCCGGATCCAGGAGGAGACCGGCGTGCGCGTGGCGTTCCTGACCCGGCTCGGCGAGGCGGTCCTGCCCACCTCGCAGACGGTTCTCCAGGAGGGCGACCTGGTGCACGTGATGATGCGCACCGACGAGGTCGACAAGGTCGAGGCGGCGTTCGCCAAGGGTCCCGAAGAGGAGGGCGGTCACTGATGAGGGTCGCCATTGCCGGAGCCGGCGCGGTCGGCCGCTCGATCGCGGGCGAACTGCTGGAGAACGGCCACGAGGTCCTGCTGATCGACAAGGCGCCGACCGCCATCTCGGTCGAGCGCGTCCCGCAGGCCGAGTGGCTGCTGGCCGACGCGTGCGAGATCACGTCCCTGGACGAGGCGGCGCTCCAGCGCTGCAACGTCGTGATCGCCGCGACGGGCGACGACAAGGTCAACCTGGTCGTCTCGCTGCTGGCCAAGACGGAGTACGGCGTCCCGCGCGTCGTCGCCCGGGTGAACAACCCGAAGAACGAGTGGCTGTTCAACGAGTCCTGGGGCGTGGACGTCGCCGTCTCCACGCCACGTCTGATGTCGGCCCTGGTCGAGGAGGCGGTGAGCGTGGGCGACCTGGTCCGCCTGCTCCGCTTCAGCCACGGCGACGCCAACCTCGTCGAGCTGACCCTGCCGGAGGAGTCGGCCCTGGCCGGCACGCAGGTGGGCGACGTCGACTGGCCCGAGGACACGTCCCTGGTCACGATCATCCGCGGCACGCGCGTCCTGACGCCCTCCCGGGAGGACTCGCTGGAGGCGGGCGACGAACTCCTCTTCGTGGCCGCGCAGGCCCGTGAGGAGCAGCTGGAGGACCTGCTGTCGGTACGCCGGGACAACGCGGCGAGCTGACCGCGGGCCGGGCAGACGGAAGGGGCGTCCCGAACCAGTCGGGACGCCCCTCCCCTTTCGCTCAGCTGTCCGCGATCACTGCTCGGCGGACCGGGCGGCGGACTGCCGCTCCCTCTCCTCGGCGGCCTTCTCCTCCGCCTCCATCTCCGCGAACACGTCGATGGGCGCGGGCGCCTTCGCCAGGAAGACCCAGGTCAGCCATACCGCGAGCAGGAAGGGCGGGATCTTCAAAGCGACCAGGACCCAGCCCAGCTGCGTGGTGTCCGCCCACCAGTACAGCGGGAAGAGGATCGCGCACTTGGCGAGCAGGATCGCGCCCCAGGCGTAACTGGCCTTGGTGTACGCCTTCTTGCGCCCCGGATTCCGCGTGCGCCAGGAGAGGTTCTCCTTGAACACCGGCCCGAGGATCAGCCCGATCAGCGGCACCCCGCACAGGGCGGTGATCACGTAGGCGAGGCCGAGGCCCAGCGTGTAGAGCATGCCGGGCAGGTAGAAGTCCTTGGCGTTGCCGGTCATCATCGCAAAGACGACACCGAAGGCCACGCCGAAGACACCGCTGAAGGCGTGCTTGACGGTGTCCTTCATCACCAGCCGGACCACGACCAGCACCAGCGACACGGCCAGCGCCGCGATCGCCGACAGGTGCAGGTCCTTGTTGATCGTGTAGATGGTGACGAAGAGCAGGCCGGGCACCACCGTCTCGACCATGCCCCGCACGCCGCCGAACGCCTCGAACAGGGCGGCCTCGGTCACCGCCCGGGCGTCGTCCGCAGAATTCTCTTCGGTCGGCTTGTCGAGCGACGTCACCGGCTACTCCCGTCCGAGGGGTCTCAGTTCGTACTTGGGATTGAACAGCACCCGGCGGCCCCGGCTCATGGAGATCCGGCCCGATGCGATCAGCTTGCGGCCCGGCTCTATGCCGACGATGGAGCGCCGGCCGAGCCACACCACGTCCAGCGCCGCCGAGCCGTCGAACAGCTCGGCCTCCAGCGCCGGGACTCCGGCCCGCGGCCGCAGGGTGACCGTGCGCAAGGTACCAGTAACCGTCACTATCTGGCGGTCCTGGCAGTCTCCGATCCGGGTGCAGCCGGCCGTCGCGGTGTCCTCCCGCAGTTCCTCGGACTCCAGGTCCTCCTGCGACGAGGAGAGCCGGTCAAGCATGCGCCGGAACCGGCCCGCCGGCTTTTCGGAACGAGGAACAGCACTCATATCTGAAGCGTACCGGGGCCTGCCGACATCTCCGTAGCGCTGTGGTGAGGACCCTATTTCTCGAACCGGTAGCCCATCCCCGGCTCGGTGACGAAGTGCTTGGGATGGGACGGATCCGCCTCCAGCTTCCTGCGCAGCTGCGCCATGTACACGCGCAGATAGTTGGTCTCCGTCCCGTACGACGGCCCCCACACCTCCTGCAGCAGCTGCTTCTGCCCCACCAGGCGGCCGCTGTTGCGCACCAGGACCTCCAGCAGGTGCCACTCGGTGGGGGTCAGCCGGACGTCCCTGCCTGCGCGCTGGACCTTCTTGGCGGCCAGATCGACCGTGAACTCGCCGGTCTCCACGATCACGTCGCCCTCACCGGTACCGGCCGGCTCGGCCCGGCGCACGGCGGCCCGCAGCCGCGCCAGCAGCTCGTCCATGCCGAAGGGCTTGGTCACGTAGTCGTCGGCACCGGCGTCCAGCGCCTCGACCTTCTCGTCGGAGGAGTGCCGCGCGGACAGCACCAGGATCGGCACCCGCGTCCAGCCGCGCAGGCCCCGGATCACGTCGACGCCGTCCATGTCGGGCAGCCCGAGGTCGAGGACGACCACGTCGGGGTGGCGGGCCGCGGCGAGCTGGAGGGCCGTGGCACCGTCGTGGGCCGCGTCGACCTCGTACGTGCGTGCCTTGAGGTTGATCACGAGGGCGCGCACGATCTGCGGCTCGTCGTCGACCACCAGGACGCGGGTCATGACACCTGCCTTTCGGGTTCTGCCAGGGGGAGGGCGCCCGGGCGCGTTCCCGACGCGCGGAGGGTGAGGACCATGGTGAGTCCGCCGCCCGGGGTGTCCTCGGCGTTGAGGGTGCCGCCCATGGCCTCGGCGAAGCCGCGGGCGACCGCGAGTCCCAGCCCCACGCCGGCGCCGCGCGGGGCGTCGCCGTAGCGCTGGAAGGGTTCAAAGATGCGGTCCTTGGCCGTGTCCGGGACGCCCGGCCCCCGGTCGGCCACGCGCACCTCCACCCGGTCGGCGAGCGCGCTGGCGGCGACCAGCACGGGCACGCCCGGCGGACCGTACTTGACGGCGTTCTCGACGAGGTTGGCCATGGCCCGCTCCAGCAGTCCCGGATCCACCTCGACCATGGGCAGGCTCTCCGGCACGTCCAGTTCGACGCTGCCCTCGGGCACCCCGCCGAGCGCCATCGGCGCCACCTCGTCGAGGTCGATCTCGCGGATCAGCGGGGTGACGGTGCCGGTCTGCAGGCGGGACATGTCGAGCAGGTTGCCGACGAGGTGGTCGAGCCGGTCGGCGCCCTCCTCGATGCCCTCCAGCAATTCGGCCCGGTCCTCCTCGGACCACTCCACGTCCTCGGAGCGCAGCGAGGAGACCGCCGCCTTGATCCCGGCCAGCGGCGTGCGCAGGTCGTGGCTGACGGCGGCCAGCAGCGCCGTGCGGATCCGGTTGCCCTCGGCGAGCGCCCGGGCCCGGTCGGCCTCCTCCCGCAGCCTGCGCCGGTCCAGTACGACGGCGGCCTGGGCGGCGAAGGCGGCCAGCACGCGGCGGTCCTCGGCGGGCAGGACCCGGCCGGTCAGCGCGAGGGCCATGTGGTCCCCGACCGGCATGTCCACGTCCGCCTGGTCGGGCCGCTCGACGGGGCGCCCCTGGCCGACGCGGCCCGCGCAGGTCCACGGCTCGACGTCGCTCTCGCGTTCCAGCAGGGCGGCGGACTCCATGCCGAAGGTCTCCCGGACCCGTTCCAGCAGTTCCTCCAGGCCGGTCTCGCCGCGCAGGACGTTGCCGGCGAGGAACGACAGGATCTCCGACTCGGCGCGCAGCCGGGCCGCCTGATGGGTGCGGCGGGCGGCGAGGTCGACCACGGAGGCCACGGCCGCGCCGACCGCCACGAAGATCACGATGGCGACGATGTTCTTCGGGTCGGCGATGGTCCACCGGTGCAGGGGCGGTGTGTAGAAGTAGTTCAGCAGCAGCGACCCGACGGCCGCCGAGGCCAGGGCGGGCAGCAGCCCGCCGAGCAGGGCCGCCGCCACCGTCAGGGCCAGGAACAGCAGCATGTCGTTGGCGAGGCCGAGGTCGACGGTGCTCAGCAGCGCCGTCAGCACCGGGGGCCCGGCGACACCGGTGATCCACCCCCACACCCGCCGGGACCGCCCGAGGCGCGCGCCCCGGGCCACCGGCAGGCCGCGGCCCTTGGCGACCTCGTCGTGGGTGACGATGTGCACGTCGAGGTCGGGTCCCGACTCCCGCGCGACGGTGGCGCCGACGCCGGGTCCGAAGACGTACTGCCAGGTCTTGCGGCGGGAGGAGCCGAGCACGATCTGGGTGGCGTTCACCCCGCGGGCGAAGGAGAGCAGCGCGGCCGGTATGTCGTCGCCGACCACGTGGTGGAAGGTGCCGCCGAGGTCCTCGGCCAGGGTGCGCTGGAGGGCCAGTTCCTTGGGCGAGGCGGAGGTCAGCCCGTCGCTGCGCGCTATGTAGACGGCGAGCACCTCGCCGCCGGCGCCCTTCTCGGCCAGCCGGGCGGCGCGGCGGATGAGGGTGCGGCCCTCGGGGCCGCCGGTCAGGCCGACCACGATCCGCTCGCGTGAGCCCCAGATCCGCGACACCCGGTGCTCGCTGCGGTACCGGGTGAGGTGGGCGTCGACCCGGTCGGCCACCCACAGCAGGGCCAGCTCGCGCAGGGCGGTGAGGTTGCCGGGGCGGAAGTAGTTCGACAGGGCCGCGTCGACCTTGTCGGGCTGGTAGATGTTGCCGTGCGCCATCCGGCGCCGCAGCGCCTCGGGCGACATGTCGACCAGCTCGACCTGGTCGGCCCGCCGTACCACCTCGTCCGGCACGGTCTCCTGCTGCCGTACGCCGGTGATCGACTCGACGACGTCGCCGAGGGACTCCAGGTGCTGGATGTTGACGGTCGAGACCACGTCGATGCCGGCCGCCAGCAGTTCCTCCACGTCCTGCCAGCGCTTGGCGTTGCGGGAGCCGGGGACGTTGGTGTGGGCGAGTTCGTCCACGAGGGCGACCCGGGGGCGGCGGGCGAGCACGGCGTCGAGGTCCATCTCGGGGAAGACGCCGCCGCGGTACTCCAGCTCCCGGCGCGGCACCTGCTCCAGACTGTGCAGCATCACCTCGGTGCGGGGCCGGTCGTGGTGCTCGACGAAGGCGACCACGCAGTCCGTGCCCCGCTCCACGCGGCGGTGCGCCTCGGACAGCATCGCGTACGTCTTGCCGACGCCCGGTGCCGCACCGAGGTAGATCCGTAGCTTGCCGCGTGCCATGGCCCCATTGTCTTCCGGTCTGCTGCCTGCGCAGCGTCGACCTTACGGCCGGCCGGGGCGGCGTGCCGGTGCCGGGCGGGTCCGCGGGGCCGTCTTTGACGGAACCCTGACGCGCCCGGCCGGTCGGGGGCCTCAGGCGGGGTTGTCGCCGTGGGTGAGGGTCTCCCAGGCGACGAAGAGGTTGTTGCTGCCGGCGGGGCGGCCGCGCAGGGTCAGCGTCTCGGTGTTGGTCATGGCGTGCCCGAGGCGGTTGGCGAGGGCGTTGTGGCCGACCTCGGTGATCGGGCCGAGTCCGGGCTTGAGCGAGCCGCCGCACAGCCAGCTCGGGACGGCGCCGCCGAGCTCGTACTTGGCGTGGAAGCCGAGGCCGTGGCGCAGCCGCTCCCCGACGTCCGTGCCGTAGAGGTCCTGGCCCTGGATCCGGCTGGTCTCGGCGACGTGCGAGATGGCCGAGAGGCCGTAGCCGGTGTGGGTGAAGTCGCGGCAGGTCTCCTGGCTGAGCCCGTTGACGAAGGTCGACTGCCCCTGCCAGTACTTGACGATCTTGTCCCGGGTGTCCAGGTTCTGGCTGGGCACGGTCCTGGGCAGCGCGCCGTCGGACTCCAGGTAGATGTAGGCGGCCGTGCGGGTGCGGAACTTCGCCATGGCCTTGTCGTAGGAGGCCTTGTCCTCCAGGAAGACGGAGATGCCGACGGCGGCCTCCATCATCGACAGCTCCCAGTTGCCGTTGGAGTTGGAGCCGTTGATGATCTCCGGCAGGTAGACCGTGCGGAGCATGGTGGCGAAGCGGCCGGAGTTTGCCCAGGTCCCGGTGTACGTGTGCTTGATGATCTCGGCGGCCCGGGGCCAGGAGGATCCGGCCCAGCCGGTCTGCAGGGGCGCGTTGCTGTTGGTGTGGTCGCGGATCACGGCGGACCAGGCGTCCATCAGCTCGATGGCCTTGCGCGCGTGCCGTTCGTCGCGCGTGATGTACCAGGCCAGGGCCTGGGTGTACGCGGCGATCGCGTCCTCGCGTTCGTCGGTGCAGCCGTAGTTGGGGTTGGAGTACGAGCCGCACTCGACGACCGCCCGGGGCTTGGGCGTGCGGTTCAGGTCGGCGTACTTGCTCGCCATCATCCGGTCGAAGGCGCCCTTCCAGGGCTGGGCGCCGGCGTTGACCTGGGACCGGGCGAAGTCCAACTGCCCCTTGGAGACGGTGACTCCGGGGTGGACGAAGGCCGCGGGGGCGGCGGGGGCACTGGGTGCGGCGCCGGCGGGCCAGGCGAGGACACCGGCGACGAGGGCGGCCGCGGCCGCGAAGAGAGCGGTTCTGCGCATGTGTGGGGGGCCTTCCGTTCTCGTATGTGAACGTGAAGCGCCTTTATGAACGGGCGCGTTGGTCGGAGACGGTAGGTACAGACCAATGCGCCGTCAAGGTTCCGCGCACGAGAAAGGGCCGCACCCCTGCTGGGATGCGGCCCTGGTGTCCTCGTCGGTCAGCGGACCTCGGTGATCTCCGGTCCGCGCTGGAGCTGGCCCATTCCGCCCGCGAAACGGGAGCCCTCCTCCTGCTGCACGCCCTCGGGAACCATCTGGGCGTCGTTCGGCAGCTTCAGGACGATCGGGTCGCGGGGCGCCATCGGGCCCTCGCCGCGCACCACGACCGTGTCCCGGAAGATCTGCTCCAGCAGCCCGGCGGCCTGCGGCTGCACCGCGCCCTGGCCCGAGATCACGCCGCGCAGGAACCAGCGGGGGCCGTCCACGCCGACGAACCGCACGACCTGGAAGCCGCCGGTGCCGTCCGGCAGCTGGACCGGGACCTGGGCGCGCAGCTCCCAGCCGAGCGGACCCTCGACCTCGTCGACGATGCCGCCCTGCTGGGTGATGCCGGTGCCGATCTCCTCGCGCACCTCGCCCCAGATGCCCTCGCGCTTGGGTGCGGCGAAGGCCTGCAGCTGGATGGCGCTGTCGCGCAGCACGACCGTCGCCGCGACGATCGCGTCGCCCGCGACCTCGACCCTGAGCTCCATGCCGTCGACGCCCGGCACGAACATGCCTCCCAGGTCGACCCGGCCCTCGGCCGGGTCGCGCACCTCGGAGCTGTCCCAGGGTCCGTCGGGGCGCGGCGCCGGTTCGAGCCTCAGGCGCCCGCCCTCTTCGTCCGCCTCAGTGTCGACACCGTCGACGACCTGCTCGGCCTCGCCGGCCGCGTCCTCGGCGGCATCCCTCTTCTTGCGACGTCCGAACACGTCACTGTCCTTCCCGGTCGGATACGACCGAAGCGTATCGATTCCCACCCGCCTGACCGCCCAGGGCGGCCTGACCGCTTGTGCCGCTCGTCCCGTCCACCGCCGCGTGGCCTCCGGTGGACCCGAAGCCCCCCTCGGCCCGCGCGGAGCCGGAAAGCTCCGCCACCTCCTGGAAGCGGACCCTCTCGACCTGCTGGACGACCAGTTGGGCAATCCGGTCGAAGCGCTCGAACCGCACGGCCTCGCGCGGGTCGAGATTCACCACGATCACCTTGATCTCCCCACGGTACCCGGCATCAACCGTCCCCGGGGCATTCACCAGGGCGACGCCGCAGCGCGCGGCCAGGCCGGATCGCGGGTGCACGAAGGCCGCGTACCCCTCCGGCAGCGCCACAGACACCCCCGTGGGCAGCACGGCCCGCTCCCCGGGCGCCAGTTCGCACGCCTCGGTGGTGCGCAGATCGGCCCCCGCGTCACCGGGATGCGCGTACGACGGGAGCGGTACGTCCGGGTCGACGCGGCGGATCAGCACGTCCACGGGCCGGCGGCTCACGGGTTCACCTCGAAGGCACGGGCGCGCCGGACCTGGTCCGGGTCGTTCATGGCCGCCTGGATCTCCTCCTGGCGGCCGTGGTCGACGAAGTGGTCGACCTTCACCTCGATGAAGAGCGCGTCGGCGCGCACGGCGACGGGGCCCTCGGGGCCGCCGACCCGGCCGGTGGCGGTCGAGTAGATCTTCCGCCCGGCCACGGCCGTCACCTCGGCCTCCAGGTGCAGCGTGGTGCCGACGGGCACGGGCCGCACGAAGTCGGTCTCCAGCCGGCCGGTCACGGCGATCGTGCGCAGCAGCCAGTTCAGCGAGCCGAGCGTCTCGTCCAGGGCACTGGCGAGCACACCGCCGTGCGCCAGGCCCGGCGCCCCCTGGTGCGCGGGCTGCACGGTGAACTCGGCGGTGAGGGAGACGCCCTCGCCGGCCCGGGCCTCCAGGTGCAGCCCGTGCGGCTGGTCACCGCCGCAGCCGAAACACTGGCCGTAGTGCGCGCCGAGGAGTTCTCCCGGTGCCGGGGCGTCCGGATGACGTACGGGCGGCACGGCGTCGGCCGGGGGCTGAAGAGCTGCGGAAGTACCACTCACAGGCGCAGACCTTACCCGCGCGTCGGCCCGCCGCGGACACCGTGCCAAGCTTGGCTCCATGCAGCTCTCCGCCGCCCCCTACGAAGAACGCCTCACCGCCCCGCGGACCTGGTGGCTGATCTCGTTCCTCGTGGGCGTCTCCATGGCCCTGGTCCTGCTCCCGTTCGGCACGCTGCCGATGCTCGGCGGGCTGGCCGGGGGCACCGCGGTCGCGGCCGTCGCCGCGAGTTCGTACGGTGCGGTCCGCATCCGTGTCGTGGGCGACGCCCTGATCGCCGGCGAGGCGCGGATCCCGGTGGCGGCCCTGGGCGAGGCGGAGGTGCTGGACGCGGAGGAGGCCCGCGCCTGGCGCACGCACAAGGCCGACCCGCGTGCCTTCCTGCTGCTGCGCGCCTACATCCCCACGGCCCTGCGCGTGGAGGTCACGGACCCGCAGGACCCGACGCCCTACCTGTACCTGTCGACGCGCGAGCCGGAGCGGCTGGCGCAGGCGCTGCGCGCCGCGAAGGCGCAGTAGCACAGCCGCTCGGGGCCTCCCCCGCAAGGCGGATCTCCCCGGAGGACACCCGGCGGACGACGGGCCTCAGTGCCCGCCGTCCTGCTGTCCGGCGTCTCTTCCGCGGTGCTCGCGGTCGTCGTGGTGGCCCAGGGGGTCGTGGGTGATCTCGCCCATCGGAAGGGCGTCCGCCGGCTGCTCCAGGGTGGGCAGCGCCTCCAGGGCGTCCCAGGGCACCTGGACCTTGCGCAGGTCCGCACGGATCCGTCCGGCGAGCTTTCTCGTCTCGCTGCGGTTCATGGCCGCGCCGACGGCGGCTCCCACCATGAACGGGATCAGGTTGGGCATGTTGCGGACCATCCGCTTCATGATCCGCTGGCGCAGCTCGCGCTTCATGCGGCTGTTCAGCGCCGTGTTGAAGGTCGACGGCTTGGTCGCGTCGATGCCGCGCTCCCCCGACCACGAGTCGAGGTACGCGGTGCTGCGCTGCTTGAGGTTGCCGGGCGGTCGTACGCCGTAGACCTCGTGGAGTTCGGCGATCAGCTTGAGCTCGATCGCGGCGACGCCGGTGACCTCGGCGGCCAGTTCCGTCGGCATCGCGGGCGGCACGGGCAGCATGGCCGCCGCGCCGACGCCGG
Source organism: Streptomyces sp. XY006 (assembly GCF_002237655.1). Taxonomy (GTDB): domain Bacteria; phylum Actinomycetota; class Actinomycetes; order Streptomycetales; family Streptomycetaceae; genus Streptomyces; species Streptomyces levis. The sequence goes on along the minus strand of NZ_NOKT01000010.1, from coordinate 138,566 downwards.
CTCCGACCGTCGCCGTCGCCTTCGCGGCGCCCGCGACGAGCTTGTCCGCCAGCTCCTCGGGCCCGAGGCCGGGGAACTGCCTGCGCAGCGTCGCCAGGTCCCGTACGGGGACCCGCGGGGCCAGTTCGATGATCCGGTCGGCGAGATAGGCGAGGCCCGCACGGGCCCTCTCGCCGCCCTTGAGGGCGCTCTGCCTGGCCCGCTCCCGGATCGCCCCCGCCCGCCGCCTGGCGACGGGTGCGGGGACGTCCACGGACGCCGGGAGGTCACCCCGGTCCGCTGCCGGTTCGAGCGAGGCCGCCCCCGTACCGGTGGAGCCTCGCCCGTCGTCACGCGCGCCGTACTGCGGGCCGTCGTCGATCGGCCCTTCGTCCGCCTTCCGCTTGGAGAAGCGGCGCTTCCAGGGAGGGGTCGAGCCAGTCACGGCCGACCCGCCCTCAGTCGCAGTCGCGGCAGATCGGCTGACCGTTCTTCTCCCGGGCCAGCTGGCTGCGGTGGTGCACCAGGAAGCAGCTCATGCACGTGAACTCGTCCTGCTGCTTCGGAAGCACCCGGACGGCCAGCTCCTCGTTCGAGAGGTCCGCCCCGGGCAGCTCGAGGCCTTCCGCGGCCTCGAACTCGTCGACGTCCACGGCGGAGGCCGACTTGTCGTTCCTCCGGGCCTTCAGTTCTTCGAGACTGTCCGAGTCGACGTCGTCGTCGGTCTTGCGTGGAGTGTCGTAATCGGTTGCCATGTCGCTCTCCCCCTCTGGGTGTCTGCGGTGTCTCCAGCGCACGTAACGCGTGAGAGGCCGGACTTGTGCCCGACCTGAGGCGGAGATTTTGCCTCACATCAAGGTCTGTTACTCAATCGACACCCAACCGGACTCCTCACGAGTGATCGGCTTGGATGGCGATGGGGACCGTACACGGTCCGAATGCCGCACTTCAAAGGCGTCTCACCGTGTACTTCCCGTGATCAAGACCCTCGAAAACCGGGATTTTCCCGGCTTTCCGACAGGGTGCATGATCACGGAGAGTAGATGGCCGGAAAGGCGCCCCTGTGATCGATCACACACGGGGCTGGTGCGGCGAACCTTGCGAAATTCCGCGCAAAGCGAACATCCCCGTGTGTCGCCGAGTTGATCGGCGCCATGATCTCAGATGGGCAGCGTGACTCGCATCACGAGCCCCCCTCCATCACGAGGCTGGGCGTAGATGTGCCCGCCGTGTGCCCGGGCCACGGAGCGGACGATCGACAGACCGAGCCCGACGCCCTTGTCGCTGCCCGTGCGCTCGGTGCGCAGCCGCCGGAACGGCTCGAAGAGGTTGTCGATCTCGTACGCCGGCACCACCGGGCCCGTGTTGGACACGATCAGGACCGCCTGGCCGTGCTGGACGTCGGTGGTGACCTCGACCCAGCCGCCCTCGGGCACGTTGTAGCGCACGGCGTTCTGCAGCAGGTTCAGCGCGATCCGCTCCAGCAGCACGCCGTTGCCCTGGACGACTGCGGGCTTCTGTTCGCCGCGGATGGTCACGCCCTTGGCCTCGGCCTCGCCGTGGACCTGGTCGATGGCCTGCCCGGCGACCTCGGCCAGGTCCACCGGGCCCCGCTCGACGATCTGGTTGTCGCTGCGGGCGAGCAGCAGCAGCCCTTCCACCAGCTGCTCGCTGCGCTCGTTGGTGGCCAGCAGGGTCTTGCCGAGCTGCTGGAGCTCCACCGGGGCGCCCGGGTCGGACAGGTGCACCTCCAGCAGGGTGCGGTTGATCGCCAGCGGCGTTCGCAGCTCGTGCGAGGCGTTGCCGACGAAGCGCTGCTGGGCGGTGAAGGCGCGCTGGAGCCGCTCCAGCATGTCGTCGAAGGTGTCCGCCAGCTCCTTCAGCTCGTCGTCCGGGCCGTCCAGCTCGATCCGGCGGGAGAGGTCCGAGCCCGCCACCGCGCGGGCGGTGCGGGTGATCCGGCCCAGCGGCGACAGGACGCGCCCCGCCATGGCGTAGCCGAAGGCGAAGGCGATGACCGCCAGGCCCAGCAGCGCCAGCAGCGAGCGGCTGAGCAGGTTGTCCAGGGCGTTCTGCCGCTGCTCGTTGACGCAGTGGTTCATCGCGTTGTTGAACTCGCTGGGCGAGGCCTGGTCGGGCAGGTTGCAGATGTCGCTGGTGACCTTGCCCTCGACGATCTTGAACGGCAGGTCACTGCCCACGTTCAGCGCCTGCGCCGCGAGCAGGTAGATGATCGACAGCAGCAGGATGCCGGCGATCAGGAACATGCCGCCGTACAGCAGCGTGAGCCGTATGCGGATGGTGGGGCGCAGCCAGGGGAAGGGCGGTACGGGCCTTCTGGGATCCCAGGTGGGCTTCGGGGGCGCCTGCGGAGGCGCGGGGGTCGCTGCCACGGGGGATCAGATCCGGTAGCCGGAGCCGGGGACGGTGACGATGACGGGCGGCTCGCCGAGCTTGCGGCGCAGGGTCATGACCGTCACGCGCACGACGTTGGTGAACGGGTCGGTGTTCTCGTCCCACGCCTTCTCCAGGAGCTGCTCCGCCGAGACGACGGCGCCCTCGCTGCGCATCAGCACCTCCAGGACGGCGAACTCCTTCGGCGCGAGCTGGACCTCCTTGCCGTCGCGGAAGACCTCGCGGCGGTTGGGGTCGAGCTTGATGCCGGCGCGCTCCAGCACGGGCGGCAGGGGCACGCTGGTGCGCCGGCCCAGGGCGCGGACGCGGGCGATGAGCTCGCTGAAGGCGAACGGCTTGGGCAGGTAGTCGTCGGCGCCGATCTCCAGACCCTCCACACGGTCGCTGACGTCGCCGGAGGCCGTGAGCATCAGCACGCGCGTGGGCATGCCGAGTTCGACGATCTTGCGGCAGACGTCGTCGCCGTGCACCAGCGGGAGGTCGCGGTCGAGGACGACCACGTCGTAGTCGTTCACGCCGATGCGTTCCAGGGCGGCCGCACCGTCGTAGACGACGTCGACCGCCATGGCCTCCCGGCGCAGTCCGGTGGCCACCGCATCGGCGAGCAGTTGCTCGTCCTCGACGACGAGTACGCGCACGTCCCTTGTCCTTCCTGATGTCCGCCCGCACAGCGCTCTTCGGGCGCACGCGGGCAGGGGGTTCGACGGTGTCGGTGTGTTGCCCTCCATCCTGCCCTTTTCGGCCATAAGTCGGAGGTAAGGCGGGTGCGGGGCCGTGGAGGCGGCGGGGAATAAGAGATTTTCTCCCCCGGTTAGGTTTCCACGGAAGGGAGCTTGGGGAGGACGGCTTTACATCCCACGATCACTCTCTGCAGGTACCGCACCACCATGCGGTGCGCACCATCCGCTTTTCCGCAGAGCGGGCGTGGGTGTCCGGCACCGCCGCCGCCCAGCCGAGCGGCGCTGGGCATCCGCAGGAGACGTGATCGTCCCTTCCGATCGGCACACCCCCGTGCCATCTATCCACGACCCAGGACGAGGGGGCGCAGCATGGACGCATTCACCGCAGGACTTCTGCAGCGCATAAGGGCGACCGAGTCCGATCTGTCCCGGGCTCGCGACGAGGGCGACGAGTTCCTCGTCGAGGTGGAGCAGGGTGAGCTCGATGACCTGCGCCGTCTCGCCGCCGAGCACGGTGTGGAGGTCGGCGCGACGAGCGTCTGACTCAAGGCTTGTACGGCGGGCCCCGGCGAATCCAGCGCCGGAGCCCGCCGCTTTGTCTCACGGCGGTGTTCACGACGGTGCCCTCGGCGGTGTTCACGGGGTGTTCGAGGTACCGCCGGCCGTCGTTCGCCGGGCCTTGCGGTGCTGCTGCCTTCCGCCGGCCGTCGTTCGCCGTGGCGCTGCCGCCGTTCCGCCGGCCGGCGGGGGGCCTCTCAGTCGTGCCAGGCGCCGAAGTCCTCCAGGAGGCGCTGGAGGGGCTCGAAGACGCCCGGGGTCCCGGCGACCGTCAGGTCGCCCGAGGGGCGCTCTCCGGGGCGTCCACCGGTCAGCGCGCCCGCTTCCCGGGCGATCAGGTCGCCCGCCGCGAGGTCCCAGGCGTGCAGTCCGCGCTCGTAGTAGCCGTCGAGGCGTCCCGCGGCCAAGTCGCACAGGTCGACCGCCGCCGAACCGCCGCGCCGGATGTCGCGCAGCAGCGGGATCAGCCGCCGGGCGACCTCCGCTTGGTGGGCGCGGACCTCGGCGACGTAGTTGAAGCCGGTGGAGACCAGGGCCTGGTCCAGGGGCGGCGCGGGGCGGCAGGCCAGCCGGCGTTCGCCGTCCCAGGCGCCGGTGGCCCAGGCGCCGTGCCCGCGCACCGCGTGGAACGTCTCGCCGCGCATCGGGGCCGTGACGACTCCGACCACGGTCTCGCCGTCCTGTTCGGCGGCGACGGAGACGGACCAGGTGGGCAGTCCGTAGAGGTAGTTGACCGTGCCGTCGAGGGGGTCGATCACCCAGCGGACGCCGCTGGTGCCCTCGGTGGAGGCGCCCTCCTCGCCGAGGATGCCGTCGTCCGGGCGGTGCTCTGCGATCAGTCCCGTGATCAGCTTCTCCGCCGCGATGTCCATCTCCGTGACGACGTCGATGGGGCTGGACTTCGTCGCGGCGACCGCCAGGTCGGCCGGGCGGCCGTCCCGCAGCAGCGCGCCGGCGCGGCGGGCGGCCTCCTGGGCGAGTGCGAGCAGATCCGAGTGCAGGGGGTCGGTCACGGGGCTCCTCACGCGTAGGGGCTGTCGGCGCCCGCGGCGGCGGGCCGGGGGGCGCGGGCCGGGCAGCAGCCGACCGGGCAGAGGTTGTGGCTCGCGCCGAGCGCGCCCAGGGCGCACGGCGTGACCTCCTGCCCGCGCTCGGCGGCGGCGCGTTCCAGGACGAGCTCGCGGACCGCGGCGGCGAACCTCGGGTCGTCCCCGACGGTGGCCGAGCGGCGCATCGGCAGCCCCAGCTCCTCCGCCTTGGCCTCGGCCTCCGTGTCGAGGTCGTAGAGGACCTCCATGTGGTCGGAGACGAAGCCGATGGGGGCGATCACGACGGCCGGGACGCCGGCCGCGTGCCGCTCCTCCAGGTGGTCGCAGATGTCGGGCTCCAGCCACGGGATGTGCGGGGCGCCGGAGCGGGACTGGTAGACGAGCTGCCAGGGGTGGTCGACGCCGGTGCGCTCCCGGACGGCCTCGGCGATCAGCTTCGCCATGTCCAGGTGCTGCCGCACGTACGCGCCGCCGTCGCCGTGGCCCTCCACGGGCCCGGAGGTGTCGGCGGCGGACGTGGGGATCGAGTGCGTCGAGAAGGCGAGGTGCGCCCCGTCGCGGACGTCCTCGGGCAGCTCCTCCAGGGAGCGGATGACCCCGTCGATCATGGGCTCCAGGAAGCCCGGGTGGTTGAAGTAGTGCCGCAGCTTGTCGATCTTCGGAAGGTCCAGGCCCTCGCTCTCCAGGGCGGCGAGCGCGTCGGCGAGGTTCTCGCGGTACTGGCGGCAGCCCGAGTACGAGGCGTAGGCGCTGGTGGCCAGGACCAGGATGCGGCGGCGGCCGTCGCGGACCATCTCGCGCAGGGTGTCGGTGAGGTACGGCGCCCAGTTGCGGTTGCCCCAGTAGACCGGCAGGTCCAGGCCGTGCTCGGCGAAGTCCTTGCGCAGGGCGTCCAGCAGGGCGCGGTTCTGGTCGTTGATCGGGCTGACCCCGCCGAAGAGGAAGTAGTGCCGGCCGACCTCCTTGAGGCGCTCGGTGGGGATGCCGCGCCCGCGGGTCACGTTCTCCAGGAACGGGACCACGTCGTCCGGGCCCTCCGGGCCGCCGAAGGAGAGCAGGAGCAGGGCGTCGTAGGGGGTGACATCACGCGCGTCTGGCATGACTCCGATCCTGCCACCCTGCACTGACAGCCGGGAAACGGCGGGGTGGCACCCGCGCGGCGCGCTGGCGGGCCGGCCTCGGGGATGGTCGAACAGGTGCGCCAGAGACGCGCGGAGCCGTAAGCTGTGTCGACTGCGTTCGCAGCTTACTGAGCCTTTCGGAGTCCCCGTTGCCCAGCCCTTACCGCGCCCTGTTCGCCGCCCCCGGCACCAAGGGCTTCTCCGCCGCGGGCTTCCTCGGCCGGATGCCGCTGTCGATGATGGGCATCGGCGTGGTCACGATGGTCTCCCAGCTCACCGGGCGGTACGGCCTGGCCGGTGCCCTGTCGGCGACGATCGCGCTGGCCGCGGCGGTGGCCGGACCGCAGGTCTCGCGCCTGGTGGACCAGTACGGGCAGCGGCGGGTGCTGCGCCCGGCGACGCTGGTCTCGCTCGCGGCGGCGGCCCTGCTGCTGCTCGCCGCGCACTACGGGTGGCCGGACTGGGTCCTGTACGTGGCCTGCGTCGGCATCGGCTGCGTGCCGAGCGTCGGCGCGATGATCCGGGCCCGCTGGGCGACCCTGTACCGGGGCACGCCGCAGCTGCACACCGCGTACTCGTTCGAGTCCGTGGTGGACGAGGTGTGCTTCATCTTCGGGCCGATCATCTCCATCGGCCTGTCCACGGCCTGGTTCCCGGAGGCCGGTCCGCTGCTCGCCGCCTGCTTCCTCGCGGTGGGCGTGTTCTGGCTGACCGCGCAGCGCGCCACCGAGCCCGAGCCGCATCCGCGCGAGCGCAAGGGCGGTGGCAGCGCGCTGCGCGCACCCGGGCTGCAGGTCCTGGTGGCCACCTTCGTCGCCACCGGGGCGATCTTCGGCGCGGTCGACGTGGTGACCGTGGCCTTCGCCGACGAGGAGGGGCACAAGGCGGCCGCGAGCGTCGTCCTCGCGCTGTACGCGGCGGGTTCCTGTGTGGCGGGCATGGTCTACGGGTTGATGCACTTCGCCGGGGCACCGGAACGTCGGTGGTTGCTGGGCGTGTGCGCCATGGCCGTGAGTATGATCCCACTTCTACTGGTCGGAAACTTGCCGTTCCTGGCCGTGGCGCTGTTCGTTGCGGGTCTGTCCATCGCGCCGACGATGATCACGACGATGTCCCTCATCGAAGAGCACGTACCACGCGCGCAGCTCACCGAGGGCATGACCTGGGTGAGCACCGGTCTCGCGGTGGGGGTCGCGCTCGGCTCCTCCGCGGCCGGCTGGGTGATCGACGCCGCCGGCGCGCGCGCCGGGTACGGGGTTCCGGCGGTGTCCGGTGCCGTCGCGGTCGCGGTGGGTTTCCTCGGTTACCGCCGGCTCACGCGGCCGGCTCCGGGTCGGGGAGGCTCCGTTGAGCAGCACAGCGAACGGAAAGAACGGCACGTGGCGTAACTGGGGCGGCAACGTCTCGGCGCGCCCCGCGCGGGAGGTCACCCCGGCCTCCGTCGACGAGCTGGCCGACGCCGTGCGTCAGGCCGCCGAGGACGGCCTGACGGTGAAGGCCGTCGGCTCGGGCCACTCCTTCACGTCCATAGCCGCGACCGACGGTGTGTTGATCCGCCCTCAACTGTTGACCGGCATACGCCGGATCGACCGCGAGAACATGACGGTCACGGTGGAGGCCGGCACCCCGCTCAAGAGACTCAATGTCGCGCTGGCGCGCGAGGGCCTGTCGCTGACCAACATGGGCGACATCATGGAGCAGACCGTCTCCGGCGCCACCGGCACGGGCACGCACGGCACGGGCCGCGACTCCGGTTCGATCGCCGCGCAGATCAAGGGCCTGGAACTGGTCACGGCCGACGGCTCGGTCCTCACCTGCTCCGAGAAGGAGAACCCGGAGGTCTTCGCGGCCGCCCGCATCGGCCTGGGCGCCCTGGGCATCGTCACCGCGCTCACGTTCGCCGTGGAGCCGATCTTCCTGCTCACGGCCCGCGAGGAACCGATGCCGTTCGACCGGGTCCTGGCGGACTTCGAGGAACTCTGGGCCGAGAACGAGCACTTCGAGTTCTACTGGTTCCCGCACACCGGCAGCACCAACACCAAGCGCAACAACCGCAGCGCGGGCCCGGAGCAGCCGGTGCCGCAGGTCACGGGCTGGATCGAGGACGAGTTCCTCTCCAACGGGGTGTTCCAGGTGGCCAACTGGGTGGGCCGGGCGGTGCCCGCGACGATCCCCTCGATCGCCCGCATCTCCAGCAAGGCCCTGTCCGCGCGGACCTACACCGACATCCCCTACAAGGTCTTCACCTCCCCGCGCCGGGTGCGCTTCGTGGAGATGGAGTACGCCGTCCCGCGCGCCGCCGTCGTCGAGGTGCTGCGCGAACTGAGGACCATGGTGGACCGCTCGGGCCTCAAGGTCAGCTTCCCCGTTGAGGTGCGCACCGCGCCCGCCGACGACATCACCCTCTCCACCGCCTCCGGCCGCGACAGCGCCTATGTCGCCGTGCACATGTTCCGGGGCACGCCCTACCACCGCTACTTCACCGCGGCCGAGCGCATCTTCACCGCCCACGAGGGCCGTCCGCACTGGGGCAAGATCCACACCCGGGACGCGGAGTACTTCTCCCGGGTGTATCCGCGCTTCGGCGAGTTCACGGCGCTGCGGGACCGTCTGGATCCCGATCGGCTGTTCCGGAACGACTACTTGCGGAGGGTGCTGGGGGCGTAGGCGACGCGCTGGGGGTGGTGCGCTCCGGGTCCTCGCCTCCGGTGGTGTCCGGCGCCGGCGTGGAAGGGGACGCCGTACCGCCGGAGTCACCGGAATCGCCCGAGTCAGCGGAGCCACGCGGGGAAGGCGAGGCACCCCCGCCCGGTGCGGAGCCGGTGGACGGAACATCCGAGGCGCCGCCGTCACCTTCCGAACCCGCGTCGGAACCCCCGGGCGTCCTGGAGTCGCCCGAGGTGCCCGACTTCTCCGAACCGCCGGAGTCCCGCGAGGAGTCGCCGCCGCCGGAGAAGGCGTCACCGACGGTGGTGCTGCGACCGCCGCCGAGGTTGTGGCCGGACGCCAGCTCGTAGGTGGTGATTCCGGCCATCGCGACACCGAAGACGAGGGCCGCCGCGAGCACCGGCCGCTTCCAGCCCCGGGCCCGGGCGCGGTAGACGGTGCCGGTGGTGAACTCGCCGGGCGGCGGAGGCGATTGCGGCGCCGACGCGGCCGCCGGCCCCGGGGTCGTGGCCGTCGCACCGCGGAGTTGTTCGCCGGTGCGCTTGAAGAAGTGCTGGAAGAGGGAACCGCCGCAGGTGGCGACGACACTGACCACGCCGGCGCCCACGATCGTGCCGTACACCCCGAAGTACGAGGCCAGTTTGGCCGCGAGCACCGCCGCCAGGGCGCCACCGGCGACCTGCGACACGTTCAGATCGATCCTCCTGGACGTCCCCGTCTCGGGTTCGCCCATCTCGCCGACACCATCGGGCCTTTCACGCATCCCCGGACCTTGCCTGCCTTTCCCGTACATGGTCGATCAACTGCACAAGAAGGGGACGTGCGACCGAAACCCTTAGTTCCGATTCCGGCGATTACGTGAAGTTCCCCACGTTCAAGATCGCGGAACGGGGGCATGGGGCGGCCAAGTCCCCCCTCTTGCCAGAAGTTGGGCGGCGTGCCAATCCACGCACGTGGCCCGAATGGAGTACTGTTGCGAGCCCTGGGTCCGGTCTCCCTTCAGGGTGCACGGGACCTTTAAGGACCGCCGGGAGGGGGCTAGTTGCACAGGGTGATGAAGTTCGTCACTTAGCGTTGCGAATAGGTAACCGTGCCATAACGGCGATCCAGGGCCCGCGCCCGACACGCCGGGCAACTCGGCAAGGTTGTGGCAGGCTGCACCCGGGCAGGCCACACTCGACTAGCGGAAGCAGCGACGCACGTGACGTCGGCAGGCACCACCCGGGAGGTCCCCATGCCCGAACTGCGTGTCGTGGCCGTCTCGAATGACGGCACACGGCTGGTGCTGAAGGCTGCGGACAGCACGGAGTACACGCTTCCGATCGACGAACGGCTCCGCGCCGCCGTGCGCGGCGACCGTCCCCGCCTCGGCCAGATCGAGATCGAGGTGGAGAGCCACCTCCGCCCCCGCGACATCCAGGCGCGTATACGTGCCGGCGCGACCGCGGAAGAGGTCGCGCAGATGGCCGGCATCCCCGTCGACCGGGTCCGCCGCTTCGAGGGTCCGGTGCTCGCCGAGCGCGCGTTCATGGCCGAGCGGGCCCGCAAGACTCCGGTCCGCCGCCCCGGCGAGAACTCCGGTCCGCCGCTGGGCGAGGCCGTGCAGGAGCGGCTGCTGCTGCGCGGGGCCGACAAGGACACCGTCCAGTGGGACTCGTGGCGTCGTGACGACGGCACGTGGGAGGTCCTGCTGGTCTACCGCGTCGCGGGCGAACCACACTCGGCGAGCTGGACGTACGACCCGCCGCGGCGGCTCGTCCAGGCAGTCGACGACGAGGCCCGCTCACTGATCGGCGAGTCCGACGACCTGGCCGCGCCCGAGCCCAGCTTCCCGTTCGTGCCGCGGATCGCACGGCTGCCGCGCGACAGGCCGCTGGACCGGCCCGGCGACCGCGAGCGGCCGAGCCTGCCCGCGCCGGCCTCCGAGCCCGACGAGGAGACCCTGGCCATCACGGCCTCGACCGAACGGGACTCGCTGACCAGCCTCCTGGAGGCGGTGCCGAGCTTCCGCGGCGACCTGGTGGTTCCCGAGCGCCCCGCGCCGGAGCCCGAGGAGGAGCCCGTCGTCGAGTCCGAGGAGGAGGAGCCGCCGGCTCCCGCCGCCTCGGCCGGTTCCGCGTACGCGGACGTGCTCATGCCGCGTTCCGTGGGCAGCCACCGCGACCGTCTCATCGGCGCCACCGACCGTCAGGCGGAGGCCGACGGCGTCCGCCCGGGCCGCCGAGCGGCCGTGCCGAGCTGGGACGAGATCGTGTTCGGGACCCGGCGCAAGAAGCAGGAGTAGCCGGCCGGGTCGGTCGTCGTCCATGTGACTACGCCTGAGGGCCGCGCCGTACCGGGTGCGGCCCTCATGCGCGTCTGATCACCCAGGGCGGCCGCGCACGTCCGAGCGCTCAGGGCCGTGCGCGTCCCGGGCGTTCATCGACGCACGCGTCCCGGGTGCTCAGGGCCGTGCGCGTCTCAAGCGCTCGGGCCGTGCGCAGCCGGTCACTGGGGGTCGGGGCCCACCGCGACCGGGCGGGCCGGGTCCGCCGACCACTCCGACCACGAGCCCACGTACAGGTGTGCCGGGATGCCCGCGACCGCGAGCGCCAGCACCTGGTGCGCCGCCGACACGCCCGACCCGCAGTACACGCCCACGGGTGAACTCTGCGACACACCGAGGTTCTTGAAGCGTTCCCGGAGCTCATCGGCGGGCAGGAAACGGCCGTCCGCGCCCACGTTCTCCGTCGTGGGCGCGGACACCGCGCCCGGGATGTGCCCGGCCACCGGGTCGATCGGCTCGACCTCGCCCCGGTACCGCTCCCCCGCCCGCGCGTCCAGCAGCACCCCGGACCGCGCCAGCTCCGCCGCCGCGTCCGCGTCGAGCAGTCCCGCCGCCCCCGGCTCGGGCGCGAAGTCGCCCTCCGCCGGATCCGGCACGGCCGTCTCCAGCGGCCCCTCCCAGGCCGGCAACCCGCCGTCGAGGACCCGCACGTCCGGGTGACCCGTCCAGCGCAGCAGCCACCATGCCCGGGCCGCCGCCCAGCCCTGGCCGCCGTCGTAGACGACCACCGGCGTCCGGGACGACACGCCCGCCGCGCGCATCGCCGCGCCGAAGCGCGCCAGGTCGGGCAGCGGATGCCGGCCGCCCGTGCCCGGAGCCGAGGCCAACTCCCGGTCCAGGTCGACGTAGACGGCCCCCGGCAGGTGCCCTGCCTCGTACGCGGCCCGGCCGTCGAACGGCGGTTCGCCGGACGCCTTGGCCGCGGTGAGCTGCCAGCGGACGTCGAGCAGGACCGGCGGGGTCGGGCCCGTCAGAGCGTGCGCGAGGTCGGATGCGGAGATGATGGCGTTCATGCTCCCCATCCTCGCGCACCGGGTGGCCGAGCCGTCGCGGTCCGGCTACTCTGCTCCGCCGAGCCGGGTCGATCACTCGGTGTACGGGAACAAGCACATGCTGTACAGCTGAACGACACCTGTCGATAAGCGCGCCGCAAGGGACAGCGCCCCGCACATCGGGCATTCTCCCGGACAAAGGTCGTCCCGCGGGGCGAGCCCTACGAGGGCTGCGGAGAGCACGGCCACCGCCAGGCCGAGAAGAGAGTGACGATGAGCGACGCACCGGCGTCCGCCGGCCCGAGCGGCAAAACACCCGCTCGGCACGCGCCCGGCACACCCTGCTGGGTGAGCCTGATGGTGCACGGCCTGGCCGCGACCGAGGAGTTCTACGGGGCGCTGTTCGGCTGGGAGTTCCGGCCCGGCCCCCAGCAGCTCGGCCCGTATGTGCGCGCGCTGCTGGACGGGCACGAGGTGGCCGGCATCGGCCAACTGCCGCCGGACCGGCACCTGCCCATCGCGTGGACCCCCTACTTCGCCTCGCGCAACGCCGATCTGACGGCCGAGACGGTGCGCAGCTGCGGCGGCACCATCGGGGTGGGCCCGCTGGACGCCGCCGACGCCGGCCGGCTGGCGATCGGCTCCGACCCGTCCGGCGCGGTCTTCGGCGTGTGGCAGCCCGCCGCGCACCTGGGCACGGCCGTCTCGGACGTCGCCGGCACCCCCGCCTGGAACGAGCTGCTGACCTTCGAGTCGGCCACCGTCGCCAAGTTCTACCGGACGGTGTTCGGCTACGAGGAGGAGCCGGTCGTCTCCGCCGACTTCGACTACGTCACCCTGCAGCTCGGCGGCCGGCCCGTCGCGGGCGTGCACGGAATGGGACAGTCGCTGCCCCGCGACCGGGGGCCGCACTGGGTGACGTACTTCCAGGTCGACGACGTCGGGGACGCCCTGGACCACCTCGTCCACCTGGGCGGGACCGTCCTGAAGCCGGTGCGCGACACCCCGCAGGGGCGCGTGGCGGCGGTGGCGGATCCGGAGGGAGCGCGGTTCGCGCTGCTGCAGCGGCCGGACTGACGGACGCCGCCAGGCCCCTGCCACCGGGACCCCGCCACCGGGACACCGCCACCGGGACCCTGCCACCGGGCCGCTGCCCGGCAGGGCGGTCGGACGGTCAAGCGGTCAAGCAGTCAGGCGGTCAGGCGGACGTGACCGGCAGGACGTCCGGGGACAGGGCCGCCGCGCGGGCCGTCGCCGCGGTCATGCGGCGGCGGTGGTGGCGGCGGCACAGCACCTCGTAGCCGACCTCGTCGGCGGAGCGGGTGACGTCGCCGACGACCACCTGGGCGCCCTCGACGACCATGACGCCGCCTATCGTGCGGGCGTTGTGCGTGGCGCGTGCGCCGCACCAGCACAGGGCCTCGACCTGGAGCACCTCGACCCGGTCGGCCAGCTCCACCAGCCGCTGGGAGCCCGGGAACAGCTTGGAGCGGAAGTCGGTCGTGATGCCGAAGGCGTACACGTCCAGGCCCAGGTCGTCGACCACGCGGGCGAGTTGGTCGATCTGCTCGGGGGCGAGGAACTGCGCCTCGTCGGCGATGACGTAGTCGGCCCGGCCGCCCTGGGAGAGGTGGTCGACGAGGTAGGCGTACAGGTCCTGCCCGTCCTCGACCTCCACGGCGTCCGTGACCAGGCCGAGCCGTGAGGACAGCTTGCCGTGGCCGGCGCGGTCATCCCGGGAGAAGATCATGCCCTGCAGTCCGCGCGCCGAGCGGTTGTGCTCGATCTGGAGAGCCAGCGTCGACTTCCCGCAGTCCATCGTTCCGGAGAAGAACACCAGCTCGGGCATGGGGGGTTGAGCACCTTTCGGCGGAAGGGATCGGCGTGCGGTCTCAGGAGCGTACTTCGAGCAGGGGGACCAGCTGCTCGGCGGGGGTCATCGAACCGTGGTTGCCGACCATCGCCGACTCCTTGGGCTCCCGCTCGGAGGCGATGAGCAGGACGTCGTCGCGCGCGGCGGCGACCACGTCCCCGATCCGGTCGTAGACCCGGGCGTCGATGTGCGGGCCGAACCAGCCCGCCTCGATGGCCTGGTCGCGGGAGGCGACCCAGAACTGCTCGCCGAGCACCTCGCGCCAGCAGGTCAGCACGTCGTTCGCGGCGCCCGGTACCGCGTAGACGTGCCGGGCGCGGCCCTCGCCGCCGAGCAGGGCGACGCCGGCGCTGAGCTCCCAGTCCTCGTCGAAGTCGATGCGGTGCTGCTCGCCGAAGGGCACGTCGATCATGCCGTGGTCGGCGGTGACGTAGAGGGCGCTGCGCGGGGGCAGTTGCTCCGCGAGGCGCTGGACCAGGCGGTCGGCGTACATGAGCTGGCCGCGCCAGGCGTCGGAGTCGACGCCGAAGCGGTGGCCGGCGCCGTCGACCTCGGCGAAGTACGTGTAGACCAGGGAGCGGTCGCCGGCGGCCAGTTGCCCGGCCGCCAGGTCCATCCGCTCCTCGCCGGTCAGCCGCCCCAGGAACGTTCCGCCACTGAGCGCCACCCGGGTGAGCGGGGTGTTCTCGAAGGTCGGGGAGGACACCTGCGCGGCGTGCACACCGGCCTCGTGGGCCAGCTGGAAGACAGTCGGGTACGGCTGCCAGGGGCCGGGCGGGGTCCAGGGCTGCCAGCGCAGCTGGTTCATCAGCTCGCCGGTGTCGGGGTTGCGCACGGTGTAGCCGGGCAGGCCGTGCGCGCCGGGCGGCAGGCCGGTGCCGACGGAGGCCAGGGAGGTCGCCGTGGTCGCCGGGTAGCCGGCGGTGAGCGGACGTCCGGTGCCGCCGCGCGAGGTCGCGAGCAGGGACGTCATGAACGGGGCGTCCTCGGGATGCGCCTTCAGCTGCTCCCAGCCGAGGCCGTCGATCAGGAACACGCAGTTCCGGTCGGCCGGGGTCAGCTCGGGGATCGCGGCGGTCATGCCGGGCACGCCCAGCCCGGCGGCCAGCGTGGGCAGCAGGTCGGCGAGGGAGCCGCTGCCGTACTCGGGGGTCGGTGCGGAGGCCACGGCGAGCGGTTCGGGGTGGTGGTCCCAGGCCGTCTTCGGCTGTGCCATCAGCGGGCGCTGTCCGCGGTCGCCTCGGAGAGGGCCTGCGCGAAGTCGAGCGCCTGGCGCACCGTCTCCGGTCCGTCGCCGGCCTCGCTGACGCGCAGGCTGAGGTCGTCGGCCGTGGAGTTGCCGGTGTAGCCGTGGTCCGCTTCGCAGTTGGGGTCGCCGCAGGCGGCCGGCTCCAGATCGATGCGGGAGACGGCGCCCCAGCCGATGGTGAGCACCACCTCGCGGGGCAGGGTGCCCGGCTTGTACGACTCCGGGTTGGCGACCACGCGGCTGACCACGATCGAGGAGATGCGGCCGATCTTCACGGACTCCGTGGACGTCGTGGCGTACGGCGTCGGGGACGTGCTGTCGGCGGCCTGCTCGTCGGTGTGGCTGACGATGAAACGGTGGTCCGTGAGGACGAGCACCGTCACGTGCCGGCGCACCTCGTTCTGGTCGAACGTCGTCTCCTGGTGGACCAGGTACGACCGGATGGGCTCGCCGCCCACGGCGGCCTCCACCGCCTCGGCCACGAGGGCCGGGTAGTAGCCGCTGCGCTCGATCGCCGCCCGCAGCCCCTGGGTCGTCGTACTGGTCTTGGCCATGACGCCCATCCTACGGGGGACCACTGACTGCGAGGCACCGCTCGCCCCCTGTCCGTGCGAGGGCGGGGCTCCCCTCAGGGCTCGGGGGTCCCTTCAGTGCGGGGAGGGTCCCTTCAGTACGCGGGGAGGGTCGCTCAGTACGCGGGGCGGACCGCTCAGTACGCGGGGAGGGTCCGCGGGCCGAGGTCGTCGCGGGCGGGGGGCGGCGCGAGGCGGACGGAGGCGCCCAGGACGCTCAGACCGTGCGAGGCGACGACGACCGGCTCCAGGGTGACCGCCACGACCTCGGGGTGGTCGTCGACCAGCCGGGAGACCCGCAGCAGCAGCTCCTCCAGGGCACGGGTGTCGGCCGGAGCGGAGCCGCGCCAGCCGAAGAGCAGGGGGGCCGTGCGGATGGAGCGCACCAGCGTGCTCGCCTCGCGGTCGGTGACGGGGATCAGCCGGTGCGCCGTGTCCCCGAGCAGCTGCGAGGCGGCCCCGGCCAGCCCGAAGGAGAGCACCGCGCCGGCCGCCGGGTCGATGACCGCCCGTACGACGACGTCGACGCCGCGCGGCGCCATCCGCTGCACCACGGGGCGCAGCTCGTCGGGCGCGCCGAACAGCTCGGTCAATTCGGCGTACGACCGGCGCAGTTGCTCCTCGTCCGCGAGGTCGAGGCGAACGCCGCCCAGGTCGGAGCGGTGCCTCAGGTGGGGGGCGGTGGCCTTCAGGGCCACGGGGTAGCCGAGGGCGCGGGCGGCGTCAGCGGCGGCGTCCGCGGTCGGGGCGGGCAGGGCGCGGTGGACGTCGACGCCGTAGTGGCCGAGCAGGTCGCAGGTCGCGTCCGTGCTCAGGGTGAGGCCCTGCCCGCTCGAGAGCAGCCCGTCGATCAGGGCGGCGGCGCCCTTCTGGTCGACGTCGTCGTACTCGGGCACCTTGCCGGGGTCGGCGGCCTCGCGCCGCCACTGGGCGTACGAGAAGGCCTGGCCGAGCGCGCGGACGGCGCGTTCGGCGGCGGGATAGGCGGGGATGAGGTGGGTGCCCTCGGGGGCGTCGGCGGCGGGCCGTGCCGCGGCGGACGCCGGGTCGGGAGCGGGCAGCGGGGACTTGTCCGTCTCGGGCTGGGGTGCCGTGCTCGCCGCGGCCGACAGGGCCTCGGCCAGACCGCCGAGCTCGACGTGGACCACCAGGACCGGCTTGGCCGGCGCGGCGGCCGCGGCCGAGCGCAGGGCCTCGGCGAGGGCGGCGTCCCCGACCGAGCCCTCCCCCACCGCCGGGATCGCGGTGACGACCACCGCGTCGCACCGGTCGTCGGCCAGTGCGCGCGACAGGGCCGCGTGGAAGTCCGCGGCGGAGGCGGCCGTGGTCAGGTCCTGCGGAGGGTGCGGCCGCAGTCCCTCGGCCAGGCAGGCGTCGTAGGTGAGCAGGCCGAGCGACTCGGAGTTGCCGAGGATCGCCACCCGGGGTCCGGCGGGCAGGGGCTGGCGGGCGAGGAGCAGGCCGGCGTCCACCAGCTCGGTGATCGTGTCGACCCGGATCACGCCGGCCTGCCGCAGCAGGGCGGAGACGGTGGCGTGCGGCAGCCGCGTCGCCCGTACGGCGTGTCCCTGGGGAGCAGCTCCGTGCCGGGCGCCCTGGACCACGACCAGGGGCTTCGCCGCGGCGGTCCGGCGGGCGAGGCGGGTGAACTTGCGGGGGTTGCCGATGGACTCCAGGTACATGAGGACGACATCGGTGTCGGGGTCCTCGTACCAGTACTGCAGGACGTCGTTGCCGGAGACGTCGGCGCGGTTGCCGGAGGAGACGAACGTGGAGACGCCGGTGACGCCCGTGACACCGCCGCCGCGCCGGTGCAGCCGGGACAGCAGGGCGATGCCGATGGCGCCGGACTGGGCGAACAGGCCGATCCGGCCCGGGCGGGGCACCTCGGGGGCGAGGGAGGCGTTGAGCCGCACCCGGGGGGAGGTGTTGATGATGCCGAAGGCGTTCGGGCCGATGATGCGCATGCCGTACGTGCGCGCCTGGCGCACGAGGGCGCGCTGGCGTTCGCGTCCCTCTGGCCCGCTCTCGGCGTACCCCGCGGAGACGACGACGAGTCCCTGCACGCCGTGTTCGCCGCACTCGGTGACGACCTCCGGGACCTGTTCGGCCGGCACGGCGACGACCGCGAGGTCCACGGGGCCGTCGATGTCCCGCACGGAGCGGTGAGCGGGCACCCCGTCGAGCTCCTTCTGCTCCTCGGGCAGGGCCTTGTTCACGGCGTGGAGGCGGCCGGTGAAGCCGGCGTCCCGGATGTTGCCGAGGACGCTGCGGCCCACCCCGCCCGGGGAGCGCCCCGCGCCGATGACGGCGACCGAGCCGGGGGCGAGCAGCCGCTGCACGGACCGGGCCTCGGCGCGGTGTTCGCGCGCGTACTGCACGGCGAGGGAGCGGTCGGTGGGCTCCAGGTCGAACTCCAGGCGGACCACGCCGTCCTCGAAGCTGCGCTTCTGGGTGTACCCGGCGTCCGTGAACACCTTGATCATCTTGGTGTTGGCGGGCAGCACCTCGGCGGCGAAGCGGCGGATGCCGCGCTCCCGGGCGACGGCGGCGATGTGTTCGAGCAGGGCGGAGGCGACCCCGCGGCCCTGGTGGGCGTCCTGGACCAGGAAGGCGACCTCGGCCTCGTCGGCGGGCACGGAGGCGGGCGTCCCGTCCGGGCCGATCCGGTCGTAGCGTACGGTGGCGATGAACTCGCCGCCGACCGTGGCCGCGAGTCCCACCCGGTCCACAAAGTCGTGGTGCGTGAAGCGGTGGACGTCCTTGGCGGACAGGCGAGGGTACGGCGCGAAGAAGCGGTAGTACTTCGACTCGTCGGAGACCTGCTCGTAGAAGCTGACGAGACGCTCGGCGTCATCGACGGTGATGGGCCGGATGCGCGCGGTGCCCCCGTCGCGCAGCACCACGTCGGCTTCCCAGTGGGCGGGATACTCGTGCCGGTCCGGCGAGGTCTGCATGGGCCCCAGAGTACGGCTAGCGCCTGACAACGGCGCGAGGCAGTCTGTGGAGGGCGTCAGTCGGGTCGAGGCCGCGATCCGACGGCACCGGCGGGGCGGAACGACAGGTCCGCCCCGGGCCTCACGTATGGGAAACTGGTCTAGACAACCCTGAACAGCGAAGGGCAGCAACACATGGCTGAGCGCCGCGTCAACGTCGGCTGGGCCGAGGGTCTCCACGCCCGCCCCGCCTCCATCTTCGTCCGAGCCGCCACGGCCGCAGGCGTCCCGGTGACGATCGCCAAGGCAGACGGCAACCCCGTCAACGCGGCCTCCATGCTCGCCGTCCTGGGCCTCGGCGCCCAGGGTGGCGAGGAGATCGTCCTCGCCTCCGACGCCGAGGGCGCCGACGCCGCCCTGGACCGGCTGGCGAAGCTGGTCTCCGAGGGCCTTGAGGAACTGCCCGAGACCGTCTGAGTCGTTCGAGCGGTTTTCCACGGGTGAAGCCGCGCCGGCCCGCATGGCCGGCGCGGCATCACTCATTTCCGGGGTCCGGTCGCCAAGAATTCACGCGGTTCGTCCGCACGGCCGGCCGTAAAATGGCAGCAGAAATAATTCCCCGCGAATTCACCACTCTTTGTATACGGCTCACGTGTTAATGCCGCGGGCTCGCCGTGTTTACGGCATGTTGCGGATTCCTCACACGCTCGCCGCGCTCCCGCGGCCCGCCGAGGCGCAGCCGGTGCGCGGCCGTCGAGCGCTCGGTGTGCAGCGCCGTGACCGCCCGGGCGCGCTCGCTGTCACCGCGCGCCACCGCGTCCACGATCGCGCCGTGCTCGGCCCAGGACTCGCCCGGATCGGCCGGCGCCTCCACCGCGTACATCCAGGCGATCTTGTGGCGCAGCTGGGTGAGCATCGCGATCAGGGCGGGGCTGCCGGAGGCCTGGGCCAGCGTCTCGTGGAACCAGCTGCCCAGGGAACGCAGGTCGTCGCTGGTACCCCGGCGGGCGCGCTCCTGACCCAGCCGGACCAGGCCGCGCAGCACCTTCAGATGGGCCTCGGTGCGCCGCTGGGCGGCCCGGGCGGCGCCGAGCGGCTCCAGCAGCGCCCGCATCTCCAGCAGGTCGGCGGCCTCCTGCTCGGTGGGTTCGGCCACGCAGGCGCCCGCGTGCCGCCGGGTCACCACGAAGCCCTCGGCCTCCAGCGTGCGCAGGGCCTCCCGGACGGGGACGCGCGAGACGCCGTAGCGGCGCGCGAGGAGTTCCTCGGTGAGCCGGCTGCCGCGCTCGTGGACACCCGCGACGATGTCGTCCCGGATGGCCGTGCACACCGAGTGCGCGGGAATACGCATGACCCGACCTCCGCTTAATCCCCGTGAAACGTCGATGAGTGACGTGTGTTCCGTGACTCTATTGCAACCAGCCGGAATTTCCGACGGCAGCCCCGAATCCATGGATATTTTTTGGACAGAGGCCCGGTGAATGCCGAAAGGCCCCGGCTCGGTGAGCCGGGGCCTTTCGGGCACTGAAGGGGTGGCGTCAGAGGTTCACGCCGTGCGAGCGGAGGTAGGCGAGGGGGTCGATGTCCGAGCCGTACTCCGGGCTCGTCCGGGCCTCGAAGTGCAGGTGCGCACCGGTGACGTTGCCGGTCGCGCCGGACAGGCCGATCTGCTGGCCCGGGGTGACCTGCTGGCCCACCGAGACGCCGACGGACGACAGGTGGCCGTACTGGGTGTACGTCCCGTCGTTCATCTTGATCACGACCTGGTTGCCGTAGGCACCGCCCCAGCCGGCCTCGACGACCGTGCCCGCGCCGACCGCGTGGACGGACGTGCCGGTGGCGGCGTGGAAGTCGATGCCGGTGTGGCTGCCGGAGGACCAGACGGCGCCGCCGGCCTTGTAGCCGGTGGAGACGTAGGAACCCGGGATCGGGGACACGTAGCTGTTGAGGCGCTTGCGCTCGGCCTCGCGGGCGGCGCGCTCCTTGGCCTCGCGGGCCTTCTCGGCGGCCTCCTTGGCCTTCTTCGCCGCCTCGGCGGCGCGCTCGCGAGCGGCCTGTTCGGCCTTCTCCTTGGCGGCGGCCATCTCGGCCGCCTGCTTCTGCGCGACGGCCTGGGCGTCGATCTGCTGGGCCACGGTGTCACCCATGGTGACGACCGGGGTGAGGCCGGTCTGCTCGACCGCCGGCTCGGAGGCGGCGAAGGCCGGGGCGGCCACACTACCGATCACTCCGGTGGTGGCGAGCGCCGCGACGCCCGCCGCGCGGGCCGTGCCGCGCTGGATCCTGCTGGGACGGCGATGCTTGCCGGTGGCGCGCGTGAACGCCATGAAGTGGCTGGTCCTTTCCTTCCCTCTCGCCTACCGGGTTAGCTGACGGGTTCGGAGCAGGAAGGTCTCCTACGGACCCCCTCGCGACTCGCGCGCGGGCGTCCGATTCACCCCAGGGACTGCGGTTGGGTCCCCGGCTCCCCTGGCTCGCGCCGTACGGGGACTCGGCGATGACTGTCCGGTGCCGCGGGTGCGGCGCACTGCCTGACGAACAGCCCGCACGAAGCTAAGCGGGGCCACTTTCAATTCCCAAACGGATCGGGCCTTTTGTAGCGCATCCCACAGGGCAGACAGGCAACTCCCGCCCCAATTCGGACATTAAGGAGCCCTGGTGCCTTAGAAGACAACCAGGGCTCCTGCGCGCGCGTGCCGTTACTCGGCGGCCACGACCGTGACGTCGCCGATGCCCAGGGCCTCCACAGGGGCCTTGATCTGCGCCGCGTCGCCCACGAGGACGGTCACCAGACGGTCCACCGGGAAGGCGCTGACGGCCGCCGCCGTCGCCTCCACCGTGCCCGTCGCGGCGAGCTGGCGGTACAGCGTGGCCTGGTAGTCGTCGGGCAGGTGCTGCTCGACCTGGTCGGCCAGCGTGCTCGCGACGGCCGCGGCGGTCTCGTACTTCAGCGGTGCGACCCCGACCAGGTTCTGCACGGCCACGTCCCGCTCGGCGTCGGTCAGGCCCTCGGCGGCGAGGGTGCGCAGCACCGTCCACAAGTCCTGCAGGGCCGGGCCGGTGTTGGGCGTGTCCACGGACCCGCTGATGGCGAGCATCGAGGCACCGGACCCGTCGGGCGCGGAGCGCAGCACCTGGGCGAAGGACCGTACGCCGTAGGTGTAGCCCTTCTCCTCGCGCAGGACGCGGTCCAGGCGGGAGGTGAGGGTGCCGCCGAGGCAGTACGTGCCGAGGACCTGGGCGGGCCAGACGCGGTCGTGCCGGTCCGGGCCGATCCGGCCGATGAGCAGCTGCGTCTGGACGGCGCCCGGGCGGTCCACGATGACGACCCGGCCGGTGTCGTCGGCGGTCACGGGCGGCACCGGGCGCGGCTCGGCCGTGGAGCCGGTCCAGGAGCCCAGGGTGTCGCCGAGCAGGGCGTCCAGGTCGATGCCGGTCAGGTCGCCGACCACGACGGCCGTGGCCGTGGCGGGGCGGACGTGCTTCTCGTAGAAGGCGCGCACGGCCGCGGAGTCGATCGCTGCGACCGTCTCCTCGGTGCCCTGCCGGGGCCGCGACATGCGCGAGTCCGCCGGGAACAGCTCCTTGGAGAGTTCCTTGGCGGCGCGGCGGGAGGGGTTGGCCAGCTCGTGCGGGATCTCGTCGAGGCGGTTGCGCACCAGCCGCTCGACCTCGCTGTCGGCGAACGCGGGCGCCCTGAGGGCGTCGGCGAGCAGACCGAGTCCCTTGGCGAGCCGGGAGGCCGGGACCTCCAGGCTGATCCGGACACCGGGGTGGTCGGCGTGCGCGTCGAGGGTGGCGCCGGCGCGCTCCAGCTCGGCGGCGAACTCCTCGGCGGAGTGCTTGTCGGTGCCCTCCGAGAAGGCCCGCGCCATGATCGTGGCCACGCCGTCCAGGCCGGCCGGCTCGGCCTCCAGGGGGGCGTCCAGCAGCACCTCCACGGCGACGACCTGCTGGCCCGGGCGGTGGCAGCGCAGCAGCGTCAGGCCGTTGTCCAGCGTGCCGCGCTCGGGGGCCGGGAAGGCCCAGGGCCGGGCCTCGCCCGCCTGCGGCCGGGGGTGGAAGTCCATCGTGGCGAGCTCGGTCACTTGGCCGCCTCCTCGTTCTCGTCGCCGGCCGCGGCTGCGGTGTCCCCGGCTGTGTCGGCGTCGTCGGTCTCGGCGGTCTCGGCGGTCTCGTCGGCTGTCTCGTCGGCGACCGGCTCGTAGACGAGCACCGCGCGGTTGTCGGGGCGCAGGCGGGCCTTGGCGACCTCCTGCACCTCCTCCGCCGTCACCTCCAGCACGCGCTGCACGGCGGTCAGCGCCAGCTGCGGGTCGCCGAACAGCACCGCGTACCGGCACAGTTCGTCGGCGCGGCCCGCGACCGTGCCGAGCCGGTCCAGCCATTCGCGCTCCAGCTGGGCCTGGGCGCGCTCCATCTCCTCGGCCGTCGGGCCCTGCTCGGCGAACCGGGCGAGCTCCTCGTCGATGGCGGCCTCGATGACCGGCACCTCCACGTCACCGGACGTCTTCACGTCCAGCCAGCCCAGGGAGGGCGCCCCGGCGAGCCGCAGCAGGCCGAAGCCCGCCGCGACGGCCGTACGGTCGCGCCGCACCAGGCGGTTGTACAGGCGGGAGGACTCGCCGCCGCCGAGGACCGTGAGGGCCAGGTCGGCCGCGTCGCACGCGCGCGTGCCGTCCTCGGGCAGGCGGTAGGCGGCCATCAGGGCGCGCGCCGGGACGTCCTCCTCGACGACCTCGCGCAGCTGCTCGCCGATGATCTCGGGCAGCGAGCCGTCACGCGGCGCCGGCTTGCCGTCGTGACCGGGGATGGAGCCGAAGTACTTCTCGATCCAGGCCAGGGTCTGCTCCGGGTCGATGTCGCCGACCACGGAGAGGACGGCGTTGTTCGGCGCGTAGTACGTGCGGAAGAACGCGCGCGCGTCCTCCAGGGTGGCCGCGTCCAGGTCGGCCATGGAGCCGATGGGCGTGTGGTGGTAGGGGTGGCCCTCGGGGTAGGCGAGGGCGGTGAGCTTCTCGAAGGCGGTGCCGTAGGGGACGTTGTCGTAGCGCTGGCGGCGCTCGTTCTTCACGACGTCCCGCTGGTTCTCCATCGACTCCTCGTCGAGGGCGGCGAGCAGGGAGCCCATGCGGTCGGCCTCCAGCCAGAGGGCGAGCTCCAGCTGGTGGGCGGGCATGGTCTCGAAGTAGTTGGTCCGCTCGAAGCTGGTGGTGCCGTTCAGCGAGCCGCCCGCGCCCTGGACGAGCTCGAAGTGGCCGTTGCCCTTGACCTGGGCGGAACCCTGGAACATCAAGTGCTCGAAAAGGTGAGCCAGGCCGGTACGGCCCTTGACTTCGTGGCGTGAGCCGACGTCGTACCAGAGGCACACCGCCGCGACGGGGGTCAGGTGGTCCTCGGAGAGCACCACGCGCAGACCGTTGGCCAGGCGGTGCTCGGTCGCTGTCAGGCCCCCGGAGCCTGCCTGGGCTGTGGCCGTGTGACCCATGGGCATGTACGTCCCTTCGATCGCGGAGCGGTCTTCACAACCGCGGATTCCTGCCGGTCCTGCCACTGTATGCAAGCGTGCGAAGCGCTGGTGAAGTTCCCGGCGCCGACCTGGTCCCGGGAGCCGGAAAGGGCTTGTGGACCGGGTCCTGGTCCCGCTTGTCAGTGCGGCGGTCCACAATGGTCGGCGTCAGATCCGGATCGCAGCAGCAAGGAGCCGGCAGCGATGGCCCGCCGCAGCACGAAGACCCCGCCGCCCGACGACTCGTACGAGGAGCGGATCCTCGACATCGACGTCGTCGACGAGATGCAGGGCTCCTTCCTCGAGTACGCGTACTCGGTCATCTACTCCCGGGCCCTGCCGGACGCCCGCGACGGCCTGAAGCCGGTGCACCGCCGCATCGTCTACCAGATGAGCGAGATGGGCCTGCGCCCCGAGCGCGGGTACGTCAAGTGCGCCCGTGTCGTCGGCGAGGTGATGGGCAAGCTGCATCCGCACGGCGACGCGTCGATCTACGACGCGCTCGTGCGCATGGCCCAGCCCTTCTCGATGCGGGTCCCCCTGGTCGACGGCCACGGCAACTTCGGCTCGCTGGGCAACGACGACCCGCCGGCCGCCATGCGGTACACCGAGTGCCGGATGGCCGAGGCCACCAGCCTGATGACGGAGTCGATCGACGAGGACACCGTCGACTTCAACCCCAACTACGACGGCCAGGAGCAGGAACCGGCCGCCCTGCCGGCCGCCTTCCCGAACCTGCTGGTCAACGGCGCCTCGGGCATCGCGGTCGGCATGGCCACGAACATGCCGCCGCACAACCTGCGCGAGGTCATCGCCGCGGCCCGCCACCTGATCAGGCACCCGAACGCGGACCTCGACGCCCTGATGAAGCACGTCCCGGGCCCCGACCTGCCCACCGGCGGCCGCATCGTCGGCCTCTCCGGCATCCGGGACGCCTACGAGACGGGCCGCGGCACGTTCAAGATCCGGGCGACCGTCTCCGTCGAGCAGGTGACGGCCCGCCGCAAGGGCCTGATCGTCACCGAGCTGCCCTTCGCGGTCGGCCCGGAGAAGGTCATCGCCAAGATCAAGGACCTGGTCGGTTCGAAGAAGCTCCAGGGCATCGCCGACGTCAAGGACCTCACCGACCGCGAGCACGGCCTGCGCCTGGTCATCGAGATCAAGAACGGCTTCGTGCCGGAGGCGGTGCTGGAGCAGCTGTACAAGCTGACGCCGATGGAGGAGTCCTTCGGCATCAACAACGTCGCCCTGGTGGACGGCCAGCCGCTCACGCTGGGCCTGAAGGAGCTGCTGGAGGTCTACCTCGACCACCGGTTCAACGTCGTGCGGCGGCGCTCGGAGTTCCGCCGTGGCAAGAAGCGCGATCGTCTCCACCTGGTCGAGGGTCTGCTGACGGCCCTGCTGGACATCGACGAGGTCATCCGGCTGATCCGCTCCAGCGAGAACTCCGCGCAGGCCAAGCAGCGCCTGATGGAGCAGTTCTCGCTGAGCGAGGTGCAGACGCAG
The DNA here is from genome assembly GCF_002237655.1 of Streptomyces sp. XY006. Classification (GTDB taxonomy): domain Bacteria; phylum Actinomycetota; class Actinomycetes; order Streptomycetales; family Streptomycetaceae; genus Streptomyces; species Streptomyces levis. The sequence goes on along the minus strand of NZ_NOKT01000010.1, from coordinate 113,134 downwards.
TACATCCTCGACACGCCGCTGCGCCGCCTGACCAAGTACGACCGCATCGAACTGGAGACGGAGAAGGAGCGGCTCACCGCGGAGATCGAGGAGCTGACCCGGATCCTCGACTCGGACGCGGAGCTGCGCAAGCTGGTCTCCTCCGAACTGGCCACGGTGGCGAAGAAGTTCGGCACCGACCGGCGCACGGTCCTGCTGGAGTCGGGCGGTGCCCCGGTCGCGGCCGTGCCGCTGCAGGTGGCCGACGACCCGTGCCGGGTGCTGCTGTCCTCGACGGGGCTGCTGGCGCGTACGGCGAACGGCGAGCCGTTCCCGGAGGACGCCGGCGCCAAGCGCGTCAAGCACGACGTGATCGTCTCGGCGGTGCCGGCCACCGCGCGCGGCGAGGTCGGCGTGGTCACCTCGGCGGGCCGGCTGCTGCGGCTGAACGTGGTCGACCTGCCCACGCTCCCCGAGTCGATGCCGACGCCGAACCTCGCGGGCGGCGCCCCGCTGGCGGAGTTCGTCTCCCTGGAGGACGACGAGACGGTGGTCTGCCTGACGACGCTCGACGAGTCCTCCCCCGGCCTGGCGCTCGGCACGGCCCAGGGTGTCGTGAAGCGTGTCGTGCCGGACTATCCGGCCAACAAGGAAGAGCTGGAGGTGATCACCCTCAAGGAGGGTGACCGGATCGTCGGCGCGGTCGAGCTGCGCACGGGCGAGGAGGATCTGGTCTTCATCACCGACGACGCCCAGCTGCTGCGCTTCCAGGCCGCCCAGGTGCGCCCGCAGGGCCGCCCGGCCGGCGGTGTGGCGGGCATCAAGCTCTCCGAGGGCGCGAAGGTCATCTCCTTCACGGCGGTGGACCCGGCCGCCGACGCGGTCGTCTTCACGGTCGCGGGCTCGCGCGGCACGCTGGACGACTCCGTGCAGACGACGGCCAAGCTGACGCCGTTCGACCAGTACCCGCGCAAGGGCCGGGCCACCGGCGGCGTCCGCTGCCAGCGGTTCCTGAAGGGCGAGGACTGCCTGTCCCTCGCCTGGGCGGGTCCCAGCCCGGCGCTGGCCGCCCAGAAGAACGGCGGCCCGGCCACGCTGCCGGAGATCGACCCCCGCCGGGACGGCTCGGGCGTGTCGCTGGCCAAGACCGTCGCGGTGGTGGCCGGGCCGGTCTAGGCCGGTTCGGCGGGATCCTCGTCCCGGCCGCGTACGTATCGCAGGACGCCCCACATGCCGTGCTCGTCGGCGTGCGGGGCGTCGCTCCGGCAGGCGTCGAGCTGCAGCTCCAGGGCGGGGGCGTCGATTCCTGAGCCGATGAGCACCAGCTGCGTAAGGTGCTCTTCACCGGTCGGCCAGGGCTCCGGGTAGAAGCGCAGGAACCGCCCGACGGCGTGGACGGCGTAGCGGTTGCGGACGTCGTACGGGCCGAAGTCGACGTACCCCTTGATCCGGTACAGCCCCTCGGGACGGCTGTCGAGGAACTCCATCAGCCGCCGCGGATCGAGGGGCCGCGCCGAGGTGAACGACAGGCTGTCGTAGGCGCTGTGCAGGTGCCCGGTGTGGTCGGCGTGCTCGCCGTGTTCGTCATGTTCGTGGTGTGCACCGTGGTCGTGCAGGTCGTCGAAGGACAGCTGCCCGATGCGTTCCTCGCTCGGCCGGCAGTCGAAGAGGAACTCGGGGTCGATCCGCCCGTAGGCGGCCGGCACGACGGCGGCGCGGTCGACGAGGGACCGGACGAGCCCGAGGACGCGCTCGCCGTCCGCCGCCCGGTCCACCTTGTTGACCACGACGAGGTCGGCCAGCGCGAGATGCCGGTCGATCTCGGGGTGCCGGGCCCGGGTGGCGTCGAACTCGGCGGCGTCCACGACCTCGACGAGCCCGCCGTACACGATGCCCGGGAGCTCGCTGGCGAGCAGCATCCGCACGAGCTCCTGCGGCTCGGCCAGCCCGCTCGCCTCGATGACGATGACGTCGATGCCGAGGGAGGGTTCGGCGAGCTTCTCCAGGTACTGGTCGAGCTCGCTCGCGTCGACCGCGCAGCACAGGCACCCGTTGCCGAGGGAGACCGTCGAGTCGCCGAGCGCACCGGCTACGGCCATCGCGTCGATCTCGATGGCCCCGAAGTCGTTGACGATGGCGCCGATCCGGCTTCCCCCACTGTGGTGGAGGAGGTGGTTGAGCAGGGTGGTCTTGCCGGATCCTAGGAATCCGGCCAGGACCACGACCGGGATCTGCCGCGGTTCCGGACTCGGCTGACGCACGTACGACCTCTCTCACACCGACGCGCGCACCGGCCTGCGCGACCGGCACACGTACGAGCTGGGATGCGGGGCCAGGATACGAGCCGGGGAGGCCCGACCCGAGGGGGCATCATCGTCGACTCGTGGGGGCAGCGCTCCTTCGCTGCTGCCGTGGGAACATGCAAAGACGACACAATGTCACCCGGTCGGTAGTGAGTACGCAATACTCTGCCGTCCCGAGCCACGCCACAAGCGTCGTTCGCTCCGCCGAGAACGAGCCCCCCTACCGTGCAGTGCTCGTCTCGTGGTTCCGTGTGCACCAGCCCTGCGCAAGCTCTTAGGATTCTTCATTGAGTCGAATCATCCGCCGGATCGGCGCTTCACCGCGTGAACGAGGAAGCATATCCGGCGCCCATTGTCCCGACATCTTCGAACTGAACGACGGGAATTTCGCCGTCATCGGCACAGACGTCACTGACGCGCTGGACGACGAACTCCCCGCGGATGCCTATCGGGCGGACTACGAACGGATCGTCATGATCACCCGGGAGACCCTGGTCAAAGCCAAGGCGGATATCCCGGACGCCTGATCCCCATCGGGTTCTCCTGCACTGCCGGGAGAACCCGTTTCCCGGCCCCCCACCGGGGAAGCATCACGCAGATGCCGGGAGGGCGGATGGATCATCGACGCTTCGGGCGTGCCCTGCTGTGGGGTGTGGCCGCCTTGCTCGGAGTGGCTCTGGTGGGTGCCGCGTCCGTGGTGATCAGCGGTTGGCTCCTGACCGGTGTCGAGGAGGCGAACGGCGGGCGCCGAGAGGCAGCGGAACGCAGCGCGGTGGGGGATTACTTCGGCGGTATAAGCGCCGTGTTTTCCGGCCTGGCTCTCCTGTTACTGGTGTTCACCCTGCTGTTCCAGCAGCGAGAGTTGCGCCTACAACGTGAAGAACTCCGCTTGCAACGACAGGAACTCATCTTTTCCCGCCAGGAACTGCGCCGCAGCGCGAGAGCCGATCTGCGAGCACTGCACGTCCAGCTGACCGAGATGGCGATGGACGACCCCACACTGGCCGCCGTGTGGAACGACTATCCCGACGAGCCACACGAGGTAGTCCGCCAGCACTTGTTCGCCAACCTCGTGTTCGGCCACTACCTCCTATTCTATGAGTGGGGTGAGATATCTGAAGAGGAGTTGCTCGAATACGCCCGCACACTGCTCAGGAGCCCTCTTTTCCAGCGCTACTGGGAGGCTTCGCGAGGAGCGAAGGAGGGCCTCTCCCCGGACAGCCACGAAGGACGTCTGTTCCGCATCTTCGAGCAAGCCATTCGCGACCTGCAGGGCCGCGGCACCCCCCGCCCGCCGTGACGCAGAGGCGACCCCTCACACCGCCGGTACCGGGGCCGGGGCCTTCGGGCCCACGTAGCGGGCCACCGGGCGGATGATCTTCGTGTCCTCCGCCTGTTCCAGGATGTTGGCGCTCCAGCCCACCACCCGCGCCGCGGCGAAGGTCGGGGTGAACATCTCGCGGGGCAGGCCGCAGAGTTCCATGACGACGCCCGCGTAGTACTCGACGTTGGTGTGGAGTTCGCGGCCGGGCTTGAGCTCCGCCAGGATCGCCTCGACGTGCCGTTCGACCTCCACGGCGAAGTCCACCCGCGGTCCGCCGAACTTCTGGGCGACCTCGCGCAGCATCCGCGACCGCGGGTCCTCCGTGCGGTAGATCGCGTGCCCGAAGCCCATGATGCGCTCACCGGCGAGCACCCTCTCGCGCACCCAGGCGTCGATGCGGTCCGGGCTGCCGATCGCGTCCAGGGTGTCCAGGGCGCGGCTGGGCGCGCCTCCGTGCAGGGGCCCCGACAGCGCCGCCACCGCACCGGCCAGGCACGCCGCCACGTCCGCGCCCGTCGAGGCGATCACCCGGGCCGTGAATGTTGACGCATTGAATCCGTGGTCAATGGTGGAGATGAGGTACTGCTCGACGGCCCGGGCGTGCCCGTCGTCCGGTACCGAGCCGGTCAGCATGTACAGGTAGTTCGCCGCGTAGGACAGGTCCTCCCGCGGCTCCACCGGATCGAGTCCCCGGCCCAGCCGGTGCAGGGCGGTCAGCAGGGTGGGCACGGCCGCCGCCGCTTCGAGCGCGTCGCGTCGGCGCTGGTCGGTGTCGATGTCGTACACCGGCCGGAAGCCCTTCGCGGCGCCCAGCAGCGACAGTGCCGTGCGCATCCCGGCGAGGGGGCCGGAGCGTCCGCCGGCCGCGGCGATGGCGGGCAGCGCGGCACGCACCTCGTCGGGCAGTCGCCGCAGCGCGGCGGTCTCCCTCGTGAAGGCCGCGCCGCGGGCGGCGTCGGGCAGCTCGCCGTGCACGAGCAGGTGCCAGACGTCCTCGAAGCCGCGGGTCTGCGCGAGCTCGACGGCCGAGTACTGGCGGTAGTGGTAGAAGCCCTCCAGACCGCGGACGTCACCGATCCGGGTGTCGGTGACGACGACACCGGCGAGCCCCCGCGGTACCTCGACAAGAGTGGCTGTGGACCTGTTGACGGACATGTCTTCCTCCCTGGACTTGATTCGACTGTCCATGCTTGACTTGAGGCGTGTCAACATTGATCCAGTCAATACAGAAGTCAATGATCCGCTAGACGGATACGGTGAGCCCCATGCGCGATCAAGAACCCGCCCCTCTCGACCCGGGGCGGCGGCTGAGCACCAAGGAGGCCGCCGAGCTGCTCGGCGTGAAGCCGGAGACGGTCTACGCCTACGTCAGCCGCGGCCAGCTCAGCAGCCGGCGTGGCAGCGGCGGCCGGGGCAGCACCTTCGACGCCCGGGAGGTCGAGGCCCTCGCCCGGCGCAACAGGCGCGAGAGCGCGGGCCCTTCGGCGGCCGGCGGCGAGCTGTCCGTGCGCACCCGCCTCACCCTCATCGAGAGCGACCGGTACTACTTCCGCGGCGTCGACGCCGTCGACCTGGCCACGCGGCACAGCTACGAGGAGGTCGCCGAATGGCTGTGGACGGGCCGGTTGCGCCCGGGCAGCACGTTCGCGGCGCCCGCCGGAGCCGTGGCCGTCGCCCGCCGCGCCGTCGACTCCCTGCCCGAACACGCCGCGCCCGCCGATCTGCTCCGCGTCGCGACGGTCGCCGCCGCGACCGCGGACCCGCTGCGCTTCGACCTGTCCGAGGACGCCGTGCTCGGCACGGCCCGCACCCTCATCCCGACGCTCGTCGCGGCCCTGCCGCCCGCCGGGCGCGATCGCCGCGACGACCGCCGTGATGACCGCAGTGCCCCAGGCCGTGGCGACGGCCGCGGCAACGACCGTGACGACCGCCGCGACCAGGCTCCGCTGGCCCACCGCCTGTGGACCCGGCTGTCCCCGCGGGAGGCCGACGAGGCGTCCCTGCGCGTGCTGGACACGGCGCTCGCCCTCCTCGTCGACCACGACCTGGCCGCCTCCACCCTCGCCGTGCGGGTCGCCGCCTCGGCGCGCGCGCACGCCTACGCGGCCGTCTCCGCCGGACTCGGCGTGATCGAGGGCCCCCTGCACGGCGCGGCCAGCGGGCTCGCCCACCGGATGCTCCAGGACGTGCTCGACCAGGGCGACGCCGGGCCGGTGATCGCGGACGAGCTGCGCGCAGGCCGCCGTATCCCGGGACTGGGGCACCGGCTGTACCACGGCGAGGATCCACGCGCGCGTGCACTGTTCTCCCTTCTGGAGAGCATCCCTCGCGCCGAGCCCGCCCTTCTCGCGGCCCGGGACATCGTCGACACCGCCGCCCGCCACGCCCCGCTGCACGCCAACGTCGACCTCGCCCTCGCCGTGCTCACCGCGTCCTGCGGCATGCCCGCGACCGCGGGCGAGACGATCTTCGCCGTGGCCCGTACGGCGGGCTGGATCGCCCACGCCCTGGAGGAGTACGGCGAACGCCCGCTGCGGATGCGCCCGAGCGGTCAGTACGCCGGTCCGAAGCCGCCGCAGCCACTACCGGAGTAGGCCGGGGCGCCCCCGGGAGGAGAGCCGGGCCAAGTCAGGTTAGGCTCACCTCTGTGAGTACGTGCTCAAGCGTCTCCCGGGACTCCGACGAGCCCGTTTCGGGAACCGCGGCCACCGCGAGGACCTGGCTGCTGCTGGAGCAGCCCGGTCCGTGGGGTGCCAAGGCGCTCACCTCGAGCCACCTGGACCCCGCCCTCGGGCGTGCCCTGGAGGCGGCCGCGAAGGACACGGGCGTACGCATCGTGCTCATCCGCCGCCCCGGACGTCACGCCGACCGCCGGATGCCCGCCACGCGCCGGGTGTACGCGGCGCACACCACGCCGGGCAACGTGTGGCTGCACTCCGCCACGACCTCCGACCCCGCGCGGCTGCTCGACCTCGACTTCGCCGCACTGGGCCGGGGCGACCACCACTCCTTCGACGCGGTGCTCGGCGCGCGGCCGCACCAGGGCGACCCGCTGGCGCTCGTCTGCACCAACGGCAAGCGCGACCGCTGCTGCGCCCTGCTGGGCCGCCCCCTCGCGGCCGAGCTCGCCACCTCCGGGGTCGAGGGCGTCTGGGAGGTCACCCATCTGGGTGGTCACCGTTTCTCTCCGACCGTGCTGGTGCTGCCGTACGGATACGCCTACGGGCGGGCCGAGGCACACCTGCTCAAGGAGGTCCTGCAGGGGGCGCGCGAGGGACGCGTCGTCGTGGAGGGCTGCCGGGGCAGGTCGGCCTGGGAGCGGCCGGGCCAGGCCGCCGAGCTCGCCGTACGCACCGGCATCGGCGAGTACGCGGCGGAGGCGCTGAGCGTCGTACGGACGGCCGGCGCCGCCCCGCACTGGGAGGTGACGGTCGCCCACGCCGACGGACGCCGCTGGCAGGTGGAGGTGGCGCAGAGCGCGGCCCTGCCGCCCCGTGCGGAGAGCTGCGGGGCGTCGGTCCTGGGCTCACCCGCGCGGATGGACGTGGTGGCGGTGCGCGAGTCGAGGGTGACGACGGCCCTCGCGAGCTGACGCCGGCGACCGCTGCACCATTGATCAAGAGATCCATGCCACACCCGTTACGGGAGCCGGGCAGCCGCACGTACCGTCTTCGGTATGAGCCCCACTCCCCCCGCACGTCGCCTGCGCCTCGGCCTGCCGCGGCGGGTGTTCTCGCAGGTGCTGCTGATGCAGGTGGCCATCGCCGCCGGAGTCGCGGTCCTCGCGACCGGGCTGTTCCTCGCCCCCCTGGGTGACCAGCTGGACGACCAGGCCATGCGCCGCGCGCTGGCGATCGCGCAGACCACCGCGCAGCGGCCGGGGCTCGCGCGGGACCTGCGGGACACGCCGCCGTCGCCGAACGGCCCGGTGCAGCGGGAGGCGGAGCGCATCCGGAAGGCCACCCAGGCCGAGTACATCGTGGTGATGGACTGGCGGGGCGTGCGCTGGTCGCACACCGACCCGAAGCAGATCGGCGGGATCGTCTCGACCGACCCGGGCCAGGCCCTGGCCGGTCACGAGGTCATGGAGATCGACGACGGCACCCTCGGCCGTTCCGCCCGGGGCAAGGTGCCGCTGCGCGACGCTGACGGCACGGTCGTCGGCGCGGTGTCGGTCGGCATCGCCTACGACAGCGTCCGCAGCCGGCTCATCCACGCGATCCCGGGGCTGCTCGCGTACGCCGGAGGCGCCCTCGCCGTGGGCGCGCTGGCGGCGTGGCTGATCTCGCGGCGCGTGCACCGGCAGACCAGGGACCTGGCCTTCTCGGACATCGCCGCGCTGCTGTCGGAGCGGGAGGCGATGCTGCACGGCATCCGGGAGGGCGTCGTCGCCCTGGACCGAACCGGCCGCATCCGGCTCGTCAACGACGAGGCGCAGCGCCTGCTGGGCCTCGGGGACACCGTGGTGGGCCGCACGCCCGACGAGGCGCTGGGCGCGGGCCGTACGGCCGATGTCCTGGCCGGACGCGTGACCGGCACGGACCTGCTCACCGTGCGGGGCCAGCGCGTCCTGGTCGCCAACCGGATGCCCACCGACGACGGCGGCGCCGTGGCCACCCTGCGCGACCGCACCGAGCTGGAGCAGCTGGGCCGCGAACTCGACTCCACCCGCGGGCTGATCGACGCCCTGCGCGCCCAGGACCACGAGCACGCCAACCGGATGCACACACTCCTGGGGCTGCTGGAGCTGGAGATGTACGACGACGCCGTCGACTTCGTCGGCGAGGTGGTCGGCGACCACCGTGCCACCTCCGAGCAGATCACCGAGCGGATCGAGGACCCGCTGCTCGCCGCCCTGCTGGTCGGCAAGGCGACGGTGGCAGCCGAGCGGGGTGTGGGCCTGGGGGTCTCGGACCCGACCCGGCTGCCCGACCGGCTGGTCGACCCGCAAGGGCTCGTCACGGTCGTCGGCAATCTGGTGGACAACGCCCTCGACGCGGCTGCGGGCACGCCGCACGCGCGCGTGGAGGTGGAACTGCGCGCCGAGGGCCGTACGGTGACCCTGCGGGTGCGCGACACCGGGCCCGGAGTCCCGCCGGAGCACCGGGAGTTGATCTTCACCGAGGGCTGGTCCACGAAGAAGCCCCCCGCCCACCGGGAGCGGGGCATCGGGCTGTCCCTGGTGCGCAGGCTCGCGGAACGGCAGGGCGGCAGCGCGACCGTCGGCGAGGCGCGCGGCGGGGGCGCGGAGTTCACCGTCGTGCTGCCCGAGGCGCTGACCGAGCCGCGCCCCGAGCCGGCGCTGACTGCGCCGTCCGTTCCGCAGCACGCCGAGGAGGGGTCGTGATGATCGAGGTCCTGGTCGTGGACGACGACAGCCGGGTCGCCCGGGTCAACGCCGCCTACGTCGAGAAGGTGCCGGGTTTCCACGTCGCCGGCGAGGCCCACAGCGCGGCGGACGCGCTGCGCCAGGTGGAGACGCTGCCCCGGCTGGACCTGGTGCTGCTGGACCACTACCTGCCCGACGACACGGGGCTGGCGGTCGTCCAGGAGATGCGCAGGCGCGGCCACCAGACCGACGTGATCATGGTGACGGCGGCCCGGGACGTGTCCACCGTGCAGGCGGCGATGCGGCACGGAGCCCTGCAGTACCTGGTCAAGCCGTTCGCCTTCGCGGGCCTGCGCGCGAAGCTGGAGGCGTACGCGGAGCTGCGCCGCACCCTCGACGGGGGCGGCGAGGCGGAACAGGCGGAGGTGGACCGCATCTTCGGCGCCCTGTCGGCCGGGGCGGAGCCCGCCCTGCCGAAGGGGCACTCCCCCACGACCGCCGAGCTGGTCCGGCAGTCACTGATGAACGCCGACGGCCCGCTGTCCGCCCAGGAGCTCGCCGAACGGACCGGCGTGAGCCGCCAGACCGCGCAGCGCTACCTCAAGCTCCTGGAGCGCACGGGCCGGGCCCGGCTCACCCTCAAGTACGGCGACGCGGGCCGCCCGGAGCACCGTTACGTGTGGGCGACCCGCTCGTAGGGGCGTTGCGGCCAGGGAGGGGCCGCTACGGCGAGGAAGCAGCGCTGCGGGGCCCGGCAGCGGCCTACGGGGCCCGGCAGCGGCCGCTACGGCCGGAGAGCAGCCGTCACGGCCCGGGCAGGGCCGTTACGCCGCTCCCGCACCCGTCAGCGACCGCACCTCGGTCTCCGCGTGCCGGGCCTCGTCCGGGATCTCCGCCGACGTGACCGTGCCCAGCCAGCCCGCGAGGAAGCCCAGCGGGATCGAGACCAGCCCCGGGTTCTGCAGCGGGAAGTACTGGAAATCCGCGCCGGGGAAGAGCGAGTCGGGGCTCCCCGAGACGACGGGGGACAGCACCACCAGCACCACGGCCGGGACCAGACCGCCGTAGACGGCCCACACGGCGCCTCGGGTCGTGAAGCCGCGCCAGAACAGGGAGTAGACCAGCACGGGCAGGTTCGCCGACGCGGCGACGGCGAAGGCGAGGCCCACCAGGAACGCGACGTTGAGGTCGCGGGCCAGCAGGCCGAGGGCGATCGCCACCACGCCGACCCCGACGGCGGCGACCCGGGCCACGGCCACCTCGCTGCGCGGCTTGCCGCCCTTGCGGCGCAGGGAGGCGTACAGGTCGTGGGCCACGGACGCCGAGGACGCGAGCGTGATCCCGGCGACCACGGCGAGGATCGTGGCGAAGGCGACCGCGGCGACGATCGCGAAGAGAACCGTTCCCCCGGTGCTTCCGGCGCCGCCGCCCAGATCGAGCGCCAGCAGCGGAACGGCCGTGTTCCCGGCCGCGTTGGACCCGCGCACGGCGTCCGGACCCACGATCGCGGCCGCTCCGAACCCGAGCACGATCGTCATCAGATAGAAGCCGCCGATGAGCCCGACCGCCCAGACGACCGAACGGCGTGCGGCGCGCGCGGTTGGCACGGTGTAGAAGCGGGACAGGATGTGCGGCAGCCCCGCCGTGCCCAGGACCAGGGCCAGTCCCAGGCTGATGAGGTCGAACCGTGCGGCCCAGTCGCCGCCGAACTTCAGCCCGGGCGCCAGGAACGCCTCGCCGTGCCCGCTGCGCTCGGCCGCCGTGAGCAGCAGCCGGTTGAGGTCACCGTGGAAGCGCACGAGGACCAGCGCGGTCAGCGCGATGGTGCCGGCCAGCAGCAGGACGGCCTTGACGATCTGGATCCAGGTGGTCGCCCGCATCCCTCCCCACGACACGTAGATCACCATGAGTGCCCCGACGCCGATGACGGTCCAGGCCCGCGCCGCCCCGCTCGTGCCTCCGAGGAGCAGCGCCACCAGGCTGCCCGCGCCGACCATCTGCGCCACCAGATACAGAACGGACACGGTGACCGAGGAGGTTCCCGCCGCGATGCGCACCGGCCGCTCCCGCATCCGCGCCGCCACGACGTCGGCGAGGGTGAAGCGACCGCAGTTGCGGACCAGTTCGGCGACGAAGAACAGCACCACCAGCCAGGCCACCAGGAATCCGACGACATACAGCAGCCCGTCGTACCCGAACAGCGCGATGAGACCGGTGACTCCCAGGAAGGAGGCGGCCGACATGTAGTCACCCGCGATGGCAAAACCATTCTCCATGGGCGTGAAGAGCCGTCCGCCCGCGTAGAACTCCTCCGCGGAACCACGCCGGTTGCGGCCCACCCACGTGGTGATGCCCAGCGTGACCGCGACGAACGCGCTGAACAGCAGCAGAGCCAGGGTCTGGTGCTCGTCCGTCATGAGGCACCGCCGCTCACGCCGCGGGTCAGTTCCTGGGTGTCCCAGCGCAGTTCCAGCGCCGCGCGGTCCCGGCGCAGCCGCGCGTGCCGCGCGTACGCCCAGGTGAGCAGGAACGTGGTCAGGAACTGGCCGAGCCCCGCCACCAGCGCCACGTTCACGGCGCCCGCCACGGGCCGGGCCATGAGCTCCGGCACCGTCGTGGCCGCCACGACGTACCCCACGTACCAGGCGAAGAACGCCGCGAAGGCCGGTACCACGAACCCGCGGTAGCGCCGCCGCACCTCCTGGAAGGCCGCGCTGCGCTGCACCTCCAGGTACACCTCGGCCGCCGCGACGCCGCCCTCGCCCGCCCCACGCGCCGGGGGCACCGTCGACGGTGCAGGCGCTCCGGCACCCTCCGACTCACCCCATCCGGACGCCAGGGCGTCGTACCAGGGGTCGTCGTACCTCGGCCGTACGGCCTCCTCGGCCGGGTCCGGGGCATGACCGTCGAGCCGCTCGACCGTACTCTCCCGACCGGCCCCGACTCCGCGGGGACGGCCCTTGCTTGACTGCATGTCCAAGGATGGACAGAACGGGAAGATCCCCGACTCTTCTTCCCCCCGCGCTTCACCCCATCAGGTGACCCACCCGCGCGGGGACCGCACCGGAGCCCCCTGGAACGCCGAACGCCCGCCGGGAGCATAAGCACTCCCGGCGGGCGCGGAGCCCTGCGATGCCGCTACGCGTCGGTCCGCGCGGGACCCTGTGCAGCCGCTACGCGTCGATCCGTGAGCGGTCCAGCGTCGCCGCCGAGTTGGAGATGAACTCCTTGCGCGGCGCGACGTCGTTGCCCATCAGCAGGTCGAAGACCTGCTCGGCCGCCTCCAGGTCGGAGAGGTTGATCCGCCGCAGCGTGCGGTGGCGCGGGTCCATGGTCGTCTCGGCCAGTTGGTCGGCGTCCATCTCGCCGAGTCCCTTGTAGCGCTGGATCGAGTCCTTGTACCGGATGCCCTTGGTCTGGAACTCCATGAGCTTGTCGCGCAGTTCCCGGTCCGAGTACGTGTACACGTACTTGTCCTGGCCCTTCTTGGGCTGGACGATCTCGATCCGGTGCAGCGGCGGCACGGCGGCGAACACCCGGCCGGCCTCGACCATGGGCCGCATGTAGCGGTGGAAGAGGGTCAGCAGCAGCGTGCGGATGTGGGAGCCGTCGACGTCGGCGTCGGTCATCATGATGATCTTGCCGTAGCGCGCCGCGTCGATGTCGAAGGTCCGACCGGAGCCGGCTCCTATGACCTGGATGATCGCGCCGCACTCGGCGTTCTTCAGCATGTCCGTGACGGACGACTTCTGGACGTTGAGGATCTTGCCGCGGATCGGCAGCAGCGCCTGGAACTCGGAGTTCCGGGCAAGCTTGGCCGTGCCGAGCGCGGAGTCGCCCTCGACGATGAACAGCTCACTGCGGTCGACGTCGTCGCTGCGGCAGTCGGCGAGCTTGGCCGGCAGGGAGGAGGACTCCAGGGCCGTCTTGCGGCGCTGCGCGTCCTTGTGCTGCCGGGCCGCGATGCGCGTACGGGCCGCGGCGACGGCCTTCTCCATGACGACACGGGCCTGCTGGGCGGCGTCACGCTTCGTGGACGTCAGGAACGCCTTGAGTTCCTTGCTGATGACGCTGTTCACGATGCGGCGGGCCGCCGAGGTGCCGAGGACCTCCTTGGTCTGGCCCTCGAACTGCGGCTCGGCGAGACGCACGGTGACGACCGCGGTCAGGCCCTCCAGGGCGTCGTCCTTGACGATGTCGTCCTCGGCGACGCGCAGCAGCTTCTTGGCGCGCAGCACCTCGTTCATCGTGGCCGCCACGGCCTGCTCGAAGCCGGCGACGTGGGTGCCGCCCTTGGGGGTGGCGATGATGTTCACGAACGACTTGAGGGTCGTGTCGTACCCGGTGCCCCAGCGCATGGCGACGTCGACGTCCAGCTCGCGGGTGACCTGGGTCGGGGTCATCTGGCCGTGCTCGTCCAGCACCGGGACGGTCTCCCTGAACGTGCCCTGCCCGGAGAACCGGAGGACGTCGCAGACCGGCTTGTCGGTGGCCAGGTACTCGCAGAACTCGCTGATGCCGCCGTCGAAGCGGAAGGACTCCTCGCCCTTGCTGCCGCCCTCGCCGAGCCCGTACTCGTCCCGGACGACGATGGTCAGGCCGGGCACCAGGAACGCGGTCTGGCGGGCGCGCTGGTGCAGCGTCTCCAGGTTGAGCTTGGCGTCCTTGAGGAAGATCTGACGGTCGGCCCAGTACCGCACGCGCGTGCCGGTGCGGGTCTTCGGGATCTTCTTCGCCTTGCGCAGGCCGCTCTTCGCCTCGAACTTCGCGTCCTGGCCGTTCCCGGCGAAGGCACCGGGGACCCCGCGCCGGAAGCTGATCGCGTGGGTGTGCCCACCGCGGTCCACCTCGACGTCCAGCCGGGCCGACAGGGCGTTCACCACGGAGGCGCCGACGCCGTGCAGACCGCCGGAGGCGGCGTACGAGCCGCCGCCGAACTTGCCGCCGGCGTGCAGCTTGGTCATGACGACCTCGACGCCGGAGAGGCCGGTCTTGGGCTCGACGTCGACCGGGATGCCCCGGCCGTTGTCCCGGACCTCGACCGAGCCGTCGTCGTGGAGGATGACCTCGATGTGGTCGCAGTAACCACCGAGGGCCTCGTCGACGGAGTTGTCGATGATCTCCCAGAGGCAGTGCATCAGACCGCGGCTGTCGGTCGAGCCGATGTACATGCCAGGGCGCTTGCGCACGGCCTCGAGCCCCTCGAGGACGAGCAGGTGCCGCGCGGTGTAGTTGGAACCGTCCCGGTCTGCTCCTGCCAGCAGAGCTGTGGACGGCACGGACGTCTCGGCGGTCACGCGGTTCGCTCCTCGCTGAATTTCAGATGGGGCCCTCATGGGTAAGGGCGCGGCTTCAGTCACCGGTGAGAGGGTACCCAGGCCTGGTAGAGCCCTTGTAACGCCACCCTCGCCGGAAACTCAGACTAGTCCACAGTCGCATGCCTGTTCGATCCCTCGATGGAGTGAAGTCCACATCACGTTCCCTTCCAGGCATGAACCATTTAGGCTCCGGGCACGTCCTCATGAACAACCGGCAACCCAGCCGGGAGGACCGACCACCGATACAACGCGAAGCCCCGTAAGACACATAGACACGCAATACGGCACATTCGCCGCCAACCGGCAGCAGACAGCCGCCTCGAAAGATTTTTTCGAGGAAAAGCCACGAGCGGGAACGTTTTGGGGCTGGTTGGATGTTGACCCTGGTACGACAGCTCGTCGAGCTAGAGAAGAGGCGACGTGACTACTGTTCTGACCCCTGCGAGCCAGTTGACGGCCGCTGATCGCTGCGACCGCTGCGGCGCCCAGGCGTACCTGCGCGTCGTCCTGCTCAGCGGCGGAGAGCTGCTCTTCTGTGCCCACCACGGGCGCAAGTTCGAGCCGGAACTCAAGAAGATCGCCGCTGAGATACAGGACGAGACGGAGCGACTCACGGCCGCTCCCGCGACCGCCTCCGAAGAAGAGCGCTGACACCTCGCGTCCGACGACGAGCCAGCCCGGCACAGGCCGGAGGACGGGCGGCTGCCTCTCCCAGAGGCAGCCGCCCGTCCTCGTGCCGACAGAGCCGCACGCACCGCGTCGGACGCCTCACACACCGCTGCCGCCCCTGCGGAACGCTCCGCCCGTGCGGAACGCTCACCTCCAGCCGAGCGTCCGCATGATGTCGGAGACCCGCATGTACACGCCGGGGCTGCCGGCCCGCCCGCAGCCGATCCCCCAGGACACGAGGCCGATCAGCCGCCCCTGAGCGACCAGCGGCCCCCCGCTGTCGCCCTGGCAGGCGTCCCGGCCCCCGTCCATCTCTCCGGCACACAGCATGCTCCTGGCGTCGTAGGTGCCGTCGGCCCCGCCGCCCGGATACGCCTCCTCGCACGAGGCGTCGGGCAGCACGCGCACACGCGCCGCCCGCAGATCGTTGGGGTACTCCCCCGCACCCGAGATGTCACCCCACCCGTACACCGTCGCGGCCCCTCCCGGCGCGTACGCCGGATCCCCGTCGGCCGCCATGCCGATGACCGAGCCGGCGGGAAGGGGCCGGGCCAGGGTGAGCACGGCGAAGTCCCCGATGTTGCTCACGCCGTCGTAGGCCGGGTTCACCCAGGCGGACCGCACGGCGATCTCCTGGCCCCCGCGGTCCGCGAGCAGGTCCGTCCGGCCCGTTATGACCTTGAGGTCCTTCACCCGCTCCGGCGGCCCGCCCAGGACGTCGCGGTCCATGCAGTGCGCCGCCGTGAGCACGGTCGTCCGGCCGACGGCCGCGCCTCCACAGAACTGCCCCGAGCGCGTACCCCCGAACCGGTCACGACTGGACAGGGCCACCGTCCAGGGACTCTGCGACGCGTCGACCGGGAATCCACCTATGACGGCCCGGTCGGCGGCCACGGACGCGGTGGAACCCGCTGACAGGGCGGTGACCGCGGCGGCCAGAGCCAGGGGCCGGACCAGGGCGCGGACCAGACGACGGCGCATACGCACTCCTCACTCCGTGACGTCGGCGAGACACCCAGAGTGATCCAACCGCCGACACCCCGCACCCGCGCGGCGCCGACGCGCGCACACCCGCGGTGCGGCAGACCCGCCAGTCCTGCACCCGCGGTACGGCAGACCCGCCGGCCCCGCACCCGCGGCACGGCAGACCCGCCGGCCTCACGCATGGGTACGCCAGCCCCGCGTACGGCGGACACGGCGAAGGCCCGGCTCCCTGTGGGGGCCGGGCCTTCCGCGTCTTGTGACTCGACTCGATCAGTCGAGGTAGTCGCGCAGCACCTGCGAACGGGACGGGTGGCGCAGCTTCGACATCGTCTTGGACTCGATCTGGCGGATCCGCTCACGCGTGACGCCGTAGACCTTGCCGATCTCGTCGAGGGTCTTCGGCTGACCGTCGGTGAGACCGAAGCGCATCGAGACGACGCCCGCCTCGCGCTCGGACAGGGTGTCCAGGACGGAGTGCAGCTGCTCCTGGAGGAGCGTGAAGCTGACCGCGTCGGCCGGGACGACCGCCTCGGAGTCCTCGATGAGGTCACCGAACTCGCTGTCGCCGTCCTCGCCGAGCGGGGTGTGCAGCGAGATGGGCTCGCGACCGTACTTCTGGACCTCGATGACCTTCTCGGGGGTCATGTCGAGCTCCTTGGCCAGCTCCTCCGGGGTGGGCTCGCGGCCCAGGTCCTGGAGCATCTGGCGCTGCACACGCGCGAGCTTGTTGATGACCTCGACCATGTGCACCGGGATACGGATGGTGCGGGCCTGGTCGGCCATGGCGCGGGTGATCGCCTGACGGATCCACCAGGTGGCGTACGTGGAGAACTTGTAGCCCTTGGTGTAGTCGAACTTCTCGACCGCGCGGATCAGACCGAGGTTGCCCTCCTGGATGAGGTCCAGGAAGAGCATGCCGCGGCCGGTGTAGCGCTTGGCCAGGGAGACCACCAGACGGAGGTTGGCCTCCAGCAGGTGGTTCTTGGCGCGGCGGCCGTCCTCGGCGATGATCTCCAGCTCGCGCTTGAGCTTGGGCGCCAGCTTGTCCGCGTTGGCCAGCTTGTCCTCGGCGAACAGACCCGCCTCGATGCGCTTGGCGAGCTCGACCTCCTGCTCGGCGTTGAGCAGGGGGACCTTGCCGATCTGCTTGAGGTAGTCCTTGACCGGGTCGGCGGTGGCACCGGCGGCGGCGACCTGCTGCGCGGGCGCGTCGTCCTCGTCCTCGTCGGACAGCACGAAGCCCGCGGCCTCGGTGCCCTCGGGCTCCTCGCCGGCCTTGCCGGGGGCTGCTTCCTCGAGCACCTCCTCTTCGAGGAGCTCGGCGTCGTCCTTCTTGGCGCTGGTCTTCTTGGCCGCCGTCTTCTTGGCGGCGGGAGCCTTCTTCGCCGCCGCCTTCTTGGCGGTGGTCTTCTTGGCGGCCGCCTTCTTGGCGGGCGTCTCTTCCTCGGCTGCGGGCTCGGCGGCGGGCGCCGCCGGCGTGGCGGTGGCGGTGGCCTTCCTCGTGGTCACCGCCTTGGCCGCGACCGTCTTGGTCGCGGTGCGCTTGGCGGGAGTCTTCGCTGCGACGCTCTTTCGGGTGCGCTTGGGCTCTGCGGCACTGACCATCAGCGTCACACCCTCTTCCTCGAGGATCTGGTTGAGGCTGCGCAGTACGTTCTTCCACTGAGTGGCCGGAATCTGGTCAGCTTCGAAGGCCCGACGCACGTCATCGCCGGCGATCTGCCCCTCAGCCTTTCCCCGCTCAATGAGCGCCATGACAGAGACGGACTCGGCGATCTCCGGCGGGAGCGTACGGGATGTGCTGGCCGACACGAACAACCTCTCGGAACGTTGGAAAACGGCTTCCGGCCCCGTCCACAGGGACAGGAGCCGACCGCCGGCTTGGGGATGGGCCGACGGCGCGGGCGGGGGCCGGGAAGATGCACAGCGCCTTCGACGGCGTCCGTATTCCCTCCGCGGCTGTCACCTCTTAGGTCATCGCGTTCTTCCCACGAGCGTTACGCCCAATCTGCGTGGCCCGAGTCACACCCCGTAAGCGAACAAAAGCGGTCAAACGCGGACAGATGCCGCCAGAGGGTGTCACCTCTGGCAGCGGCCCGGCCGCTCCGGCGGAACAGGGCCCTTTCGCGCCGTCGGACCCCGCAGGATCACCAAGGATCCCACGGGGTCCGACGGGAGGCGGGTCACCGAGCGGGTGGTGCCACAGGAGGGGGGTGGCACACCCGGCCGCGCCGCCCGTGGAACGCGGTCAGTGCTCGCGAGGGGCGGGCACCACGCGTTCCACCTCGGGGTGGACCGTGAGCAGTTGCCGCATCGCCGCCTCGGCGCCGGCTCCGTCGCCGGTCGCGAGGGCGTCGCAGATGCGGCCGTGGTGCGCCAGCGACGCCTCGTTCGGCCGGTCACAGCCGGTGACCGGGCCGCCGGAGACCTGGAGGGCCGCGGAGACGATCCCGGAGAGGTGCTCCAGCATGCGGTTGCCCGCGATCTGGATGAGCAGCGAGTGGAACTCGGAGTCGGCGCGGGAGAAGGTGAGCGCATCACCCTGGGCCATCGCGTGCCCCATGATCTCGACCATGTCCACGAGGCGCTGCTGGACGTCCTCGCGTCCGTGTCCCGCGGCGAGGCGGGCGGCGAGCGGCTCGATCGTCCAGCGCAGCTCGCTCAGCTCACGGCGCTGGTCGTCGCGCTGCGGCCCGAAGGCCCGCCACTCGATGATGTCCGGGTCGAGCAGGTTCCAGTCGCTGACGGGGCGCACGCGCGTGCCGACGTTCGGCCGGGCGCTGACCAGGCCCTTGGCCTCCAGGACGCGGAGCGACTCGCGGACGACGGTGCGGGAGACCTCGAAGCGCTGGCCGATCTCCTCGGGCACCAGCGGACGGTCGGCGCCCAGGTCCCCGGAGACGATCATCTGACCCAGCTGCTGAACGAGTTGGCCGTGCAGCCCGCGCCCGCGGCTGCCCGCGGCGCGCCGGCCGACACGGCCCAGCTCCGGGTCCCCGCCGTCCCAGACAGGGGCCCCGACCCGGTCGACGGGGGGCGCCTCGGCGTAGGGGTAGCGGTCGAGTTCGCCCGGGCTCGTGAGGCCGGTGTCAGCGGAGCGGGCGGCGGTCATCATGGTGTGCGCAAGGGTACTCACGCATCCTTTGTCGGCGTCGTCTCCAACTCCCTTGAGGTCTTTGGTGAAAAGCACACGAAAGGGTGATCGCTCACCCCGTCGCAATTGACGCCTTATCGGAAAGAAATGGGCGTTCTGCGGGGAGTTGTGCGCATGGCCGAACTAAGGGTTACGGACAGTCGTCACCGGGACCGGCTGCGCAGGCCGGTGAGCAGGTAGGCGCAGAGCAGCGTGGCCAGCGACAACGTCAGTGCGCCGCCCACGGGTTGGGAGATCACCCGCAGCGCTGCCTCCAGATAGCGCTCTCCCCCGAAGGGCCACCGCGGCAGCAGGGCCTCGCGCAGCCGCATGGGCAGCCCGGCCGCGGTCCGCACGGACGGCCCGTTCAGGAGCTGGTGTACGACGGGGACGACGAGCAGGGGCACGGCGGCCACGGCGGCGAGACCGGCCGTGGTGGACCGGAAGACTCCCGCGGCCAGCACCCCGGCCCAGGCGCAGCCGACCACCAGCCCGATCCAACTCGCGGTGAGCGGCAGCCAGTCGGCGGGAACCTGGGCGAGCTCCCGTCCGTAGACGAGATAGAGCACCTCGGCGTTGCAGCCGACGGTGAGCACGGCCAGGGTCAGCGCGGTGGCCGAGGCGACGAGCAGTTTGGCGACCAGCAGCCCCAGCCGACGGGGCACGGTGCCGCGATACGCCGCCAGGGCGGGGTGGCGGAACTCGTCCCCGAAGGCCAGCGCGCCGAGCAGGCCCGCGCCGAGCGCCGCCGGCGGCAGCGGCAGCTCCTGCGGCCAGGCGGCCAGCAGGCGCGGCTGCGGGGTGTGCCCGATGCGGGCGAGCACGACGGCGGTCACGGCCGACATGACGAGCACGACGGCCCCCGTGAGAAACCCGGTGCCGATCCCGGCGGCGCGCCGGATCTCATAGCGGAGAGGGCGAAGAGGACTGGGGGCGGGACGGACGGAGATGGGGGGCGGCAGCGGGGGCAGGGCATCGAGGGTGCGTGCGGCGCGGGCGGTGCGGGCCTCGGGCGTGCCGGCGGTTGGGGTGTGGAGCGTGCGGGGGGTCTGGGTGTCGGGGACGCGGGTGGCTCGGGCGTCGAGGGCCCGGGAGGTTTGTTCGTCGAGCGTTCCGGCGGTGTCGGCGTCCGGCGTGGGGGTAGTGCGGGGCGCGCGGAGGTCGAAGGTGCCGGCGTCCAGCGGGTGGGTCGTGCTGGAATCGAGCACGTCGGCTCCGGTGGGGCTCGGTGGCCGAGGGTGGGAGCCGCCGGCCGGGGGTTCCATACCGGCGGGCGCGAGCGGCGCGACTGCTGTCTCGTCGGCCGAGATGCACTTGTCGACGACGACCGACGGCGGCAGGACACCGGCGTCACCGATCAGGACATCCATGCCGGCAAGTGACTGCGCCGGAACACCGGGGCCGTCCACCGGCGTGTCCGCACCCTCGTGCGAAGACGACGAGGACGGGGCCGTCCAGGCCGACGGCGCTCCGTCGCGCGGACGGTCGGCCGGAACAGCGTCCGAGTACTCCTCGGACTCGTCGGCGTGCTGATCCGACCCGGCAGGAACCGGCGGCGGCCGCTCCTCAGCCGCTGACTCCAAGGCCTCGTCCTCGATGGCGGGGAGCGGGTCGAGCGTGGGAGGCCGCTCGGTGACGACGGAGGCGGCGACGGCCACGGGCTGCGTGGCGGTCGGGCTCGGCACCGCCGGGACGGAACCGGCGCCAGGCCCCATGTCCCCAATCTCGTCCGCGAGTTGGTGCACGACGATGCCGTGGCGGAACGCGATCTCCCCCACGTCCGCGCAGGTACTGCCGTACACGGACAGGCGGTTGCCGCCCTCGCGTACGACTTCGACGGAGCGTTGGGCGGTGCGGGCCTGCTTGGTCAGGAGGGCGGCGAGACGCGCCGCGTGCGGACTGCGCACGGCGACCCGGGGACGCAGGCGGGTCCGGGAGAACTCCGCTGCCTCCTGGTCGGCGACGATCCTGCCCTGCTCCAGGGTGACGACGCGGTCGGCGGTGCGGGCGGCCTCTTTGGGGTCGGCCGTGGTGAACAGGACCGTGCCGCCCTGGGCGGCATGGGCCCGCAGCATGCCGTGCAGCCAGTTGCTCTCCCGCGCGGAGAGCCCGTCGGCGGGGTCGTCGAGGACGAGGGTGTGCGGGTCGGCCAGGAGGACGCAGGCCAGGCCGAGTCGGCGGTCCATGCCGCGCGAGAGGGTGCCGAGACGTTCCTCCCGCAGGCTCACGAGCCCGACCGCTTCGAGGACTTCGTCGGCACGCCGCACCGGCACCCCCGCCGCGGCGCACAGCATGCGCAGATGACCGCGGACCGTCCGGGCCGGGTGACCCGGTACATCCCCGAGCAGGACGCCGACTTCACGTGACGGGTGCGCGATGCGATGCAGCGGCCGGCCCCGGAAGTAGGTGATTCCACGGCCCTGTTGGAGTTCGAGCATGAGTCTGAGGACCGTTGTCTTCCCGGCGCCCGGCGCACCGAGCAGCGCGGTGACGCGGCCCGCTCGCGCCTGGAAGGAGACGTCGTCGGCCGCGGGCGGGAGCTCTTTGCGGGGGTTGCTGGTCAGTCCGTAGGCCTCGATCACCCGCAGCAAGATAGCGCGCTATGTCCGGTTTTTCGGGCATCCCGGCGGCCCCTCGCACGGCCGGACCCGGCACTACGCCCGACTTCGCCCGGGCCCGCTCGCAAGTACGCCCGCCACGACGCGCGACTTCGCCCGGGCCACGAACGGCTCTCTGTCGGTGGCGCGGCGCGGGCCGCGCCACCGATCACACCTCGGGGCGCAGCATCGGGGGGTTGAGCAGAGTCGCCCCTCCCGCGCGGAACAGTTGCGCGGGACGGCCGCCCTGGCGGGTGGTCGTCCCGCCGGTGGGGACGAGGAAGCCCGGTGTGCCCGTCACCTTGCGGTGGAAGTTGCGCGGGTCGAGTGCCACGCCCCACACCGCCTCATAGACCCGGCGCAGCTCTCCGACCGTGAACTCGGGCGGGCAGAACGCCGTGGCCAGCGACGAGTACTCGATCTTGGAGCGGGCACGCTCAACCCCGTCCGCCAGGATCTGCGCGTGGTCGAAGGCCAGCGGCGCGAACGGCTCGGCGTCCCGTCCGTATCCACCCTGCTGCAGCAACTCCTCGACCGGGGCCCAGCGCGCGTTGCTGGCGTCACCGCCCGCCCTCGGCGCGGGCAGGTCCGGCGCCAGGGCGAGGTGCGCGACGCTGACGACCCGCATCCGGGGGTCGCGCTTGGGGTCGCCGTAGGTGGCGAGCTGCTCCAGATGAGCGCCGTTGTCCTGAGCGGGGACGGCCGGGTCGTGGACACGCAGCCCGGTCTCCTCGGCCAGCTCGCGTGCCGCCGCCTGCGCCAGGTCCTCGTCGGCCCGCACGAAACCGCCGGGGAGCGCCCACCGCCCCTGGAACGGCGGTTCGCCCCTGCGTACCGCCAGCGCACACAGGGCATGGCGGCGCACGGTCAGCACGACCAGGTCCACGGTGACGGCGAAGGGCGGAAACGCTGACGGGTCGTAGGGCATGCCGCGATCATAGTCGTCTGCCTGACGATAAACACTCCCTTCGCCGATCGCTTCGCTTCCTGATCCACTACTGATCCATTACTGATCCACCTGGGTCCGTAATGGGCTCGAGTGTCTGTGCCCGCCCGTCCGAAGACGACCGGTCGTGCCAGGTCACGCACCCAGTTGCAGTCCGTCGGCCGCCTCTTCGACCATGGCGAGGCCCAGCCGGCTCACCCGCACGGAGAACGGTGCACCAGCCACGCGCAGGCCGGTGAAGCCGATCTCGCCGAGAGGGGCGCTGCGCACGGGTCTCAGGGTGACCGTCCCGGCCGGAGCGTCGGGGCGGATGCCGGCAAGAGTGGTCAGCAGCAGGACCACCGCGGCCGCGGCGGTGGCCGCGGGGCGGCAGGCCGCCGGGTGCGGGAGCGGGGTGCTGCCTTCCGTGCGCTGCTCCCCCGCGTACATCTCGGGCAGACGGTGCTCGAAGTACGCGGCTGCCGCTAGGACGCCCCGCAGCAGCGAACTCGCCTCCTTCTCGAAGCCGGCTGCGGCCAGCCCCGCCACAGCGAGTGCTGTCTCCTGGACCCGCACGGCTCCCGCTCGGTGCCCGAACGGGTTGAACCCCGGTTCCTTCACGCCGAGCCCGCGCAGACCCCAGCCCGAGTCCATGACCGGGCTGCCGAGCAGCCGGGCGAGGTGCTCGGTCTGCACCTTGTCGAGCAGTCCCGGGGCCATGGCTCCCCCACCCAGCAGTCCGGTGTCGAGAAGGTGGGCTGCGGCCGAGCTCAGATGCGGCACGGGTCTGCCGTCCGGAGCACGGGCCACCGCAGGCCTTCCGCCTCCCAGGTCGTCCACCCAGAAGTCCCTCCGGAACGCGGTTCGTGAAGCCTGTGCCCACTGCCGCAGTCCGTCCCCACCCGCGCGTCCGCAGGCGTCGAGCAGGTCGGCGCCGAGCAGGGCGGCACGGTGAGCGTGTGCCTGGGTCTCGCAGCGGGTGAGACCGCCGGAGTGCGGGTCGCGCAGGTACGGGTCGTCGCCCGCGGTGGCTAGCAGCCAGGTCAGGCACCGCTCGGCGGCTGGCAGCAGGGCCTCCGTCTCCTGCTCGGGGAGGCCCCAGCGGCGGGCCTCGGCGAGCAAGGCCGGGAAGAGCAGCGTGGCCTCCGTGCCGGTGCACTGCGGCGGCAGGAGCGGGCCGGCGTCCCGTCGCGGGCCGGGGATCATCCCGGACTGCGGTCCCGGGCCGGTGAGTTGGGTGCGGGCAAGGATCCGCAGCGTCCCCGCGGCCAGACCGGTGCCGAGGGGCAGGGCCATGCGGGCGGCTACTAGCGCGTCGGCCGGGGCCAGACCGCAGCGCCAGGGAGCCCCTGCCGCGAGATGGGTGTCGGCGGGATGGACGGCATCCCGCAACAGGAGAGCCTGCAGGTCCTC
This sequence comes from Streptomyces sp. XY006, assembly GCF_002237655.1. Lineage (GTDB taxonomy): Bacteria > Actinomycetota > Actinomycetes > Streptomycetales > Streptomycetaceae > Streptomyces > Streptomyces levis. Next base: position 89,160 of record NZ_NOKT01000010.1, on the reverse strand, counting down.
GATGCTCGTCCGCAGCAGGGCGGCAGCCGTCGGATCGTCGCCTTCCGCGCGGGCCGCGGCCAGGGGGCTGGTCGCCGCGCGGCCCACGGCCCGGAGGGGGCCGGCACCGTCCGGCCGCACCCGCAGTTCCACACTTCTGCTGCCGCCCGGCGGCAGGTTCAGCTCCCAGCGCAGCAGCCCGGCGGAGGCGAGGGCGTCCGCGGGAGGCGGTTCGGCCGTGACGGACGCGTCGCCGGTAGCGCAGGACCAGCGCAGGCCGGAGCCATGGACGCTGGCGGGAAGTTCGGGACCGGCGTTGCCTGAGGCGATCGCCCCGAGATCGGCGAGGTCCGTGCCGAGGGCCACCTCGACCGGCAGCCGCAGCGGACGGGAAGCCGCGCTGTGCAGAGTGATCCGCTCGGTGCCGTCCGCGTAGCGGTTGCGTTCCACGACCACATCCGGGTCCGGGCCCGCCTGTGGAGACGTGCGGAGTGTGCCCACGAAGCGGGCACGGTCGGCGGCGATCATCTGAGCCTGAACCGCGAGCGGCTTCCGTCCGGCCACACGGATCTCACACCGGGAGAGCACGCGTCGGCCGGCTCGGTAGAAGCCCTCCAGTCCCCGCCCGGTCAGCTGCCCTTCATCCCTGGACGAGATGGCGAGGCCCGGAAGGGCGACACAAATCATGACCGTGTGGGCGGGCGGCAGATCGGCGGACCAGCGCAGCCCGGGAATCGTGGCGCCACGGGGAGGAGGTGGGGGCGCCTGCCCCGTGGGGGTCTGGGCCCGGCCGTGGGAGGGGGGTGGTCCGGGGAGTGAGGAGGGCGAGGGTGAGCCGTACCCGGGAGCGGGACCGGGACCGGGCCGACGGTTCTGCACCACCCATTCGGCGGAGGACGGCCGACCTGGGCCCAGGGTGGAGGACCGGCGCGGCTCCCGCCCCGTGAGGGGTGAGCCGGTGTCGACGCCGCCCGGGAATCGGGGCCCGAAGCCGTCGAGCGCGGCCGCTGCGCGCGGAGGTGTGCCAGCGTCGCCCGGCGAGGGCGCGCCCGGCCCCTGCCCCGGCCCGGGTCCTGCCCCCGGCCTGAGCTCTGGCCCTGGCCCTGGCCCGGTCCCTGGTCCGGGCCCTGGCCCTCGTCCAGACCCTGGCCCTGGCCGGGGAAGCCCCGCCGACGCACGCGCCGACTCAGATTCGGGCTCGGGCGCAGGCTCAGGCTCACGCTCGGGCTCGACCTCGGGCTCAGGCTCAGAGGAAATCGAGGGCACGTCCACGAAGGGACGGTCGTCGGCGGCGGAGGGCGGAGTCGGCTGGTGCATGGGAGGGCTTCCTCTGCGCTCTGTGCGCCTCGATCGGGTTCGGCGCCGGAGGGCTCCGACGGGGCAGGGGCAGTACGGCGTCACAGCCGGTCCGGGCGTTCCGCCACTCAGGTGAACGGTGGGGACGTCGTGGGAGTCACGCCCCGGCCCCAGCCCCTTCCCCGCCTGGGCCGCCCGGGCAACCCGGGCAACCCGGGCACTCACTCTTCTCCCTCCACTGGTACGCCGGGACGGGCGCCGTCCTGGCTCGTGTCCTGGCTGGGCAGGACCGCCTTGTGCGCCCCACGCACACGTGCGAGGCGTGTGCGCGCGGTCCCGGGTCGCCCGGAGTTCGGTGATGCCGCGCGGCCCGGGCGCGTGGCGGCGTCGGCAGCACCGGCAGGGCGTGCGGAGTCGGCGGGCGTACGCCCGTGGGACGTCCGCGGGCTCGGGTCACGGTCGTTTGCGCGCGTACGGCCAGGGACCGCTCCGGCTCCCGCGGGCCGGGGCCGGCGGCGTCGGCGGGTGGTGGCCGTGGCAGGCGAAGGTTCGGGGTTGGCCCGTTGCGGCATCTCCACCGACTCCGAGGCAGGCGGCTCGACCGCGGAAGATCCCGAGCTTTGCTCCCGCCCTTGCATGCCCTCTGCCCGAACACCGGCCCCGGCGGCCACCGCCCGCCCCCGCCCGGTGCGCTCCGCTCGCAGGCAGCGGCGGATGGACTCCGGTTCCAGCCCTTCATTGCAGGCCTGGTGCAGGAGTCGGGCGAAGAGATAGTCGGGATCCGCGGCCAGGGCCATGGCGAGGGCTTCCCGTGCCTCCAGTTCGTCGCCGGTGGACCATGCGACCCAGCCGGCGAGGGTGAGCGGTGCGGCGGCGTGTTCGCCGTAGGGCCCGACGCAGCGGCGGGCGAGGGTCCGCCACAGGCGCAGGGCGCGTGCGGCCTCGTCGCCCTCCATCCATTCGGCCGCCCGGTCACGGGTCGAGCGGTCCTGGAGACCGAGGATCAGCCGGGCGGCCTCGTCGTGCCCGATCAGTTCGTCGTCGCGAAGGTCCGCCAGGAGCATGCCGGAGACGGGCTCCGCCCCGGCCAGGCGGCCCAGCATCCGCTCGGCGAGGTCGAGCGTCTCGTCGGCGACCTCGGCGCGGCCGGCCTCGTCCAGGATGCGCGGGACGAGCGCCATGCTCGCGGCGTCCAGCGCGGCCTCCTGCTGCAGGGCGCTCGCGGTCTCCCAGGGCTGCAGCCGGGCCCGCAGTTCCTTCAGCGTGCCGCGGACCTGGATCCCGGCATAGGCGGCAGCGGCGGCGAGCACGGAGGTACCCAGCAGGCCCATGGGCGCTCCCTCGGGCGAGCAGCAGACCGGGTTGTCACAGCAGTACGACCAGTAGCGCCCTTCCGAGATGCACAGGGCCTCGACCACCACCACGTCGAGGGAACCGCATTCGACGCGCAGCCTCTGGGCCAGTGGCCTCAGCCGCTCCATGACCTGGCGGCCGGTTCGGCCCTTCTCCGGCTCCTGGCACAGGAAGGCCACCATCGCCTCGGGGCGGGCTCCTCTGCGTTCGCTGCCCTTCACCAGGCCGTGGGCCAGCTGCCGGGCGGCGGACGGCCAGTCGTCCTCATGGGCGGGGATACCGAGCCGGGCCCGGCCCCCGAACCGTCCGTGGCCGTCCTTGTCGTGCAGGGCGACGAGGACGATGCTGTCCTCCGGCCGGTATCCGAGCAGGTAGGGCAGGGCGTCGGCCAGTTCCGCCGGTGTGCGCAAGGTGACCTGGTGTTCTCCGCCGTGACCTCCGTATGCCTGGCCGGGGACGAGCGGTCCGGCCCCGTCGCCCGTCCGCTTGTCCTGTCCGCTTCCCCGTCCGCCCGCTGCGTGGGCGCGGTGTGCCCCGGACGCGTCGATGTCGCCGTTTTCGGAGGATCCAGTGGTTTCGCCGTGGTTCGTCATGCGAAGACGATCTCGCGGAATTCAGAGCTCCGCTTTGCCCTGTGGATAACTTCAAGCAGGGACACGTCACCCGGAACGGCCGCTGTCCACAGGCGCCGCGGCGGCTGACACTGCCGTCCTGTTGTATGGAACGCATGGAGCACACGAACAACGCGGATCTCCGGGCGGCGGCCGACGCCGTCCTCACCCGTCTCGTCGGGGGCGAATCGGGAGCGGCCCGGCTGCGCGAGGACCAGTGGCGGGCGATCGAGGCGCTGGTCGCCGACAGACGCCGCGCCCTGGTCGTCCAGCGGACGGGCTGGGGCAAGTCCGCGGTGTACTTCGTGGCGACCTCGCTGCTGCGTGCGCGGGGCAGTGGCCCGACGGTGATCGTGTCCCCGCTGCTCGCGCTCATGCGGAACCAGGTCGAGGCGGCGGCCCGCGCCGGCATCCACGCCCGCACCATCAACTCCTCCAACACGGAGGAGTGGGAGGCCGTCCAGGCAGAGATCGCCGCGGGCGAGGTCGACGTCCTGCTGGTCAGTCCCGAGCGGCTCAACAACCCGGACTTCCGTGACCAGGTGCTGCCCAGGCTCGCGGCCGCCACCGGGCTGCTGGTGGTGGACGAGGCGCACTGCATCTCCGACTGGGGCCACGACTTCCGGCCGGACTACCGCCGGCTGCGCACGATGCTCGCCGACCTGCCGCCCGGGGTGCCGGTGCTCGCGACCACCGCCACGGCCAACGCGCGCGTGACGGCCGATGTCGCGGAGCAGCTCGGCACCGGTGGCGGCTCGGACGCCCTCGTGCTGCGGGGGCCGCTGGACCGGGACAGCCTGAGCCTGAGCGTGCTGCGGCTGCCGGACGCCGCGCACCGGATGGCGTGGCTCGCCGAGCATCTCGACGACCTGCCGGGGTCGGGGATCATCTACACGCTCACGGTGGCCGCCGCCGAGGAGGTGAGCGCCTTCCTCCGGCAGCGCGGGCACACGGTCGCGTCCTACACGGGCAAGACGGAGAACGCCGATCGCCAGCAGGCCGAAGAGGATCTCCTCGCCAACAAGGTGAAGGCGCTGGTCGCCACCTCCGCGCTCGGCATGGGCTTCGACAAGCCCGACCTGGGCTTCGTGGTCCACCTCGGCTCGCCCTCCTCCCCCATCGCCTACTACCAGCAGGTGGGGCGCGCGGGACGCGGTGTCGAGCACGCCGAGGTGCTCCTGCTGCCGGGGAAGGAGGACGAGGCGATCTGGAAGTACTTCGCGTCGCTCGCCTTCCCCTCGGAGGATCTGGTGCGCCGCACCCTCGACGTGCTCGCCCGCGCGGAGAAGCCGCTGTCGCTGCCGGCCCTGGAGCCTCTGGTGGAACTGCGCCGTTCCCGCCTGGAGACGATGCTCAAGGTCCTGGATGTGGACGGTGCGGTCAAGCGGGTCAAGGGCGGCTGGATCGCGACGGGGCAGCCGTGGACGTACGACGCCGAGCGGTACGCGTGGGTGGCGCGGCAGCGCGAGGCCGAGCAGCAGGCCATGCGCGCGTACGCGTCGACGACCGACTGCCGCATGGAGTTCCTGCAGCGCCAGCTGGACGACGAGGCCGCGAAGCCGTGCGGCCGCTGTGACAACTGCGCGGGCCCACGCTTCACCGCCGACACGTCCGTGGAGGCCCTGGACGCCGCGCGCGTGGACCTGGGACGCGCGGGTGTGGAGGTGGAACCCCGCCGGATGTGGCCGACCGGCCTGCCGGCGATCGGAGTGGACCTCAAGGGACGCATCCCGGCCGGCGAACAAGCCGCACCGGGGCGGGCCTTGGGGCGCCTGTCGGACATCGGCTGGGGCAACCGGCTCCGGCCCCTGCTCGCACCCCAGGCACCCGACGAGCCGGTACCGGACGACGTGGCGAAGGCCGTGGTGGACGTCCTGGCCGACTGGGCCAGAGGCCCCGGCGGCTGGGCCTCCGGATCCTCGGACGCCCCGCCGCGCCCGGTCGGCGTGGTCACCGTGGCGTCCCGCACCCGGCCCCGGCTGATCCACTCCCTGGGAGCCCGCATCGCGGAGGTCGGCCGGCTGCCGCTCCTGGGTGCTGTCGAGTACACAGGTGAAACGCATCCCGGTCCCCGCAGCAACAGCGCCCAGCGGCTGAAGGCGCTCGACGGGACCCTGACCGTGCCGGAGGCTCTGGCTGCCGTCCTCGCCCAGGCCCAGGGCCCGGTCCTCCTGGTGGACGACTACACGGAGACCGGCTGGACCCTCGCGGTCGCCGCCCGTCTGCTCCGACGGTCCGGGGCGCAGGGGGTGTTGCCGCTGGTGCTGGCCGTGCAGGGCTGACGGCCTTCCCCGGCCATCCGCCTGTGTGGGCCCGCGTGCGAGGCGGCCCCGTGCCTCCTGGCGCACGCCCTCTGGACGTGGCGCGCCCCCGTGGCGTACGAACGTGTTGTGCTCGAACGCCCCATGGGTGGCTCCACGACACACGCGGTGGGGATATTAGCCGCGCATCATCTGATAACGGTCGGCTGCCTCAATTGCTCGTTGCCGCATTCAAGTTCGACAGGAAGAATTGAGGTCCGCTCCCCGCACGGTTCGTCCGCCGCCCGGTAGGGCTTCCCTGCGGTGCGCGCTCCCAGGAATCCGACCCCGCCCGCAGTGTGGGCGCGTAGCCGAAGGGAGGACCGTGACCTTCGGATTCGCTCCGGCCTCGGCAGCGGCGTCGACATCCGCCGCTTCCGCCAACCGCCTGCTCGAACCCGCGGAATGGGCCGCCGCCGGGATCCCCCTGCTGCGCAGCCCCCGCGAGGTGGTCAGCGGACTGCACGCCCGGCACCATCCGCAGCCGGCGACCGCCGTCATCGCCGTGCTCGACTCGGACGAGCGGCTGCGGGCGAGCGCCTCGTTCGTCCGCCGTCCGGCGCCGGCCGACGGCTGGATGTTCCGCAACGTGCTGCTGGCGCAGTTGCGCCGCATCATCCCGCACGACCTGCGGCGACGGACACCGGTGCGCACGGCGGTGCTGCTCTACTGCCGTGAGGGAGACGCGCGTTGGACGGAGGAGGACGGTGCGTGGATGTGGGGTCTGCGTGACGCGTGCACCCTGCACGGGCTGCGGTGCGGGGCGTACATCACGCTGACCCGTGACGGCTGGCAGGTCCTGGGCGAGGACCGCGGCGGACGCCGCCCGCACTCGGCCTCGGCGCCGGAGCCGTTCGCCACGTCGGAGGCGCCGCCACCGCAGCCGCGTACCGGCGGCGCAGCCTCCGAGATACTGCGCCGCGCGGCGGCGGCTCGCTGAGGCCCCGGCCGAGCGCACACTCCCGGACCCGAGCGCGTACTCCCGGACCCGGGGGCCGCGCCCTACGGCGCGGCTCACCACGTCTGCTGCCCCTGCATGACTCCCGGAGGACGTCTTCTGTGCCTGTACGGCGCCCGAGAGCAGACGGCCCCGGACGACACGCCGAAACCGGGGTACGGCGAACCGGCGGCACGGCTGTGCGATCCCCGGTCAGCGCGACAGCGCTCGTCCGCGACGGCCGGGTGTTCCGTGCTCAAGGCAGGCTGAAGTGCCCGCTGTGCGAAGCCGCCGAATCGGCGTCCGGATCAGTCGCCGGCGCCCTGGCGGGTGCCGCGGCGCCTGCTCAGACGCCCGCGCCGAGGACCGCGTTGATGCGCTGCGGGTCTCCGCAGACGATCAGCAGGGCGTTGGCCCGGGAGTGGGCCAGCGCCAGCGCGCTCGCGGCCGCGGCCTCGGAACCGCCGTTGACGGCGACGACGACCACCGGGCGCGACGCGGCGCGGGCCGCGACGGTGGCGTCCGTGTAGAAGACGTCGTCGCGGGCGTCGTGCTGGGCCCAGTAGGAGGCTTCACCGAAGGACAGCTCGTGGGTGGCCCACGGGTGCTGCTCACCGGTCGTGATCACCAGGATGTCGCCGGGGGCACGACCGGAGTCCAGCAGCAGGTCCACGGCCTCCTCGGCGGCGTCGAGCGCGCCGTCCACGGAAGCCGGGATCAGCTGGATCTGGGGCGTGGCCGGGGCGGCGGCACCGGCGTCGGGGCCCGACGGAGCGGGCTTGGCGGCCACGTCACGCGGGGTTCGCTGCACCGGCGGTGCGGGCCTGAGAGGCCCGGGACGACCGGGACGGGACGGAGCCGCGGGACGGGGGCCGGGTACGGGACGGGGGGTCGGCGCGGTACGGCCGCTGGCCGGAGTGGCGCGGGGACCCTGGGCACTCTCGTGAATCTGAGGCTCCTCGGGAATGAGAGGCATGGGTTGATATTTATCAAACGTTGGTATGGCCCGCGTCAGCGGGTGGCACATGAGTGCGAACGAAACCGTCAGAAATCGAAGCCCAGCTGACCCTCGATTTCCGGAACACTTCCGTCCGCCCAGCTGCGGACCTTCTTGAGGTGCCGCCACTGGGGCAGCGCATCAAGATACGCCCACGACAAACGGTGGTAGGGGGTGGGGCCCCGCTCCGCCAGTGCGGCCTTGTGCACGGGTGACGGATACCCGGCGTTGTCCGCAAAACCGAAGTCTGCATGGTCGATACCCAGTTCGGCCATCATTTTGTCGCGCTGAACCTTGGCGATCACCGAGGCCGCGGCGACCGCCACGCACGACTGGTCGCCCTTGATCACCGTGCGGACCCGCCAGGGGGCGCCGAGGTAGTCGTGCTTGCCGTCGAGGATGACGGCGTCGGGTCGGACCGGCAGGGCGTTCAGAGCGCGCTCGGCCGCGAGCCGCAGGGCGGCGGTCATGCCCAGCTCGTCTATCTCCTCCGGAGAGGCGTGCCCCAGGGCGTACGACGACACCCAGGTGCGCAGCGTCTCGGCGAGTTCGGTGCGTCGTTTGATGGTGAGCAGTTTCGAGTCCGTCAGGCCCTCGGGTGGGCGGCGCAGTCCGGTGATCGCCGCGCAGACGGTGACGGGACCGGCCCACGCGCCGCGCCCCACCTCGTCGACACCTGCAACGATCTTCGCTCCGGTCGTGGCTCGAAGGGAGCGCTCGACGGTGTGAGTAGGCGGTTCGTACGGCATGGCGCCCCTAGATTACGCCGCCCCGAACCGCCTGCGACACCCTGGCCCGCCTCTCGGCGCCCTGGCCCTCGCCGACTCGTGTCAGGAGCCGTCCGGCCGCAGCAGGGGAACCATCAACTGGTCGATCATCTCCTCGACTTCATTGTCCTGCCATTCGCAGCCGCACATCTTGGAGCGGTACATCATCATGGCCGGGAGGGCGTCGAAGACATACCCGTTCGCAGCGTCGGGCCGCACCTCGCCACGCGTGATGCCGCGCTCGATCACTTCCCGGAGCATCTTGATGGTGGGCTCCACGACACCCTCGAAGATGACCGCATGGAAGCGCTCGGCCTGAGTGGTGTCGCACTCGTGAATCACCGAGCGAAGGGCGAAACCGGGACGGGAGAACATCGCGTCGCGGGCCCGCAGGCACAGGGCGAGGAGGTCCTCACGCACGCCACCCTCGTCGGGCGCCTCGTCGAACTCCGGCAGGCCGGCGCGCAGGGCGTCGGCGACAAGGTCCTCCTTTGAGGGCCAGCGCCGGTAGACGGCCGCCTTACCGGTCTGGGCGCCGGCGGCGACGCCCTCCATCGTCAGGCCGTTCCAGCCGACGGTGCTGAGTTGGTCCAGCGCGGCGTCGAGGATCGCGCGTTCGAGCACGGCGCCGCGGCGGCGGGCCGTCTGAGCGGGGGCATCCGCCCAGCTCGGGGTAACCATCGGACTCTCTCCAACGAGCAGAGGAAGCGGGGATTCCGGGGATGGGGGGCGCGCCGGACGGCACCACAGGGGGATGTGCCGAGCGACGCCGCCGTAAGTGAACGCTTGCGTTCACTGTCTGGGACTCACTACCTTTGACGCGACAGTGAACGCGAGCGTTCACTAAGGCACTCGTGGGGGACCCATAGTGACAACCTCTCCATTGCTCAAGGACCAGAAGAAGCCAGGTGCGGCCCGCCGGGAAGGACATCCCGGCATCGCGCTCGCGGTCATCGCGGCCTGCCAACTCATGGTGGTACTCGACGCGACGATTGTGAACATCGCGCTGCCGCACATTCAAGACGCGCTCGAGTTCAGCACCACCGACCTCACCTGGGTCGTCAGCTCCTACACACTCACCTTCGGCGGTCTGCTGCTCCTCGGCGGCCGCGCCGGTGACATTCTCGGCCGCCGCCGGGTCTTCATGACCGGCATCCTGCTGTTCACCCTTGCCTCGCTGCTCGGCGGGTTCGCCCAGGAACCCTGGCAGCTGCTGGCCGCACGCGTCCTGCAGGGCGTGGGAGGCGCGATCGCGTCGCCCACCTCGCTGGCGCTCATCACCACCACGTTCCCCGAGGGGCCGGAGCGCAACCGGGCCTTCGGCGTCTTCGCTGCCGTCTCGGCGGGCGGCGGCGCCATCGGCCTGCTCGCGGGCGGCATGCTCACCGAGTGGCTCGACTGGCGCTGGGTGCTCTTCGTGAACGTGCCGATCGGCGTCCTGATCGCCGTGCTCACCCCGCTCTACATCGGCGAGTCCGAGCGGCACTCCGGCCGCTTCGACATCGCGGGCGCGGTGACCTCGACCGCAGGTATGGCCTCCCTCGTCTACGGCTTCATACGCGCGGCGGACGAGGGCTGGAAGGACAGCCTCACCATCGGGTCGTTCGGGGCCGCGGTCGTCCTGCTGGTGGCGTTCGCGGTCATCGAGTCGCGGGCCAAGGAGCCGATCACCCCGCTGCGGATGTTCGCCGACCGCAACCGCTCGGGCACGTACGTGATCATGCTGAGCCTGGCCGCGGCGATGTTCGGGATGTTCTTCTACATCGTGCTGTTCGTGCAGAACGTGCTCGGCTACACCCCGATCGAGGCCGGGCTGGCCTTCCTGCCCGTGACGGTCGTGATCGCCCTGGGCGCGGGTCTGTCCCAGCGGTTCCTGCCGGTGCTGGGTCCCAAGCCGTTCATGGTCGTGGGCTCGGCGCTCGCGATGATCGGACTGGCCTGGCAGGCACTCATCACCTCGGACAGCTCGTACGCCGGAGGTGTCCTCGGTCCGATGCTGGTGTTCGGCTTCGGCATGGGGCTGAACTTCGTCACGCTGACGCTCACCGCCGTCTCCGGCGTCGCCCAGCACGAGGCGGGCGCCGCGTCCGGCCTCCTCAACGCCACGCAGCAGGTGGGCGGGGCGCTGGGTCTGTCCATTCTGACGACGGTCTTCGGCACGGCGACCAAGAACGAGGCGGAGAAGCAGCTTCCGCAGTTCATGGCCGAGGGCTCCGCCCAGCAGAAGGCGGAGTTCGCCAGCACCCATCAGCTGCCCGCGCCGTGGGGGCACGAGGTACTGGCCCAAGGCATCTCCGCGGCCTTCGTCCCGGCTGCCGCGATGGCCGTCCTGGCCGTCGTCACGGCCTGGCTTGTCATCCAGGTCCGCAAGAGCGACCTGGAGGCACTGGCGGGATCGGCCGGGCCTGGAGTCGGCTGACGCGAGTCCTTCACGAGCCGGCCTCGGCGGCTCGCCGGCAGCCCCGACACGGGCCTGTCGGCGACTGTCGGGCCGGCTCGCGACCGGTCCCGCCGCGCGGCGGCGTACGACAGCGCCCCAGCAATGGAGCAGGACCAGGAACAACGCGAGCAACGCCTTCATCATCACCCCCTGCACGCCGACACTGAGCCTCCGGGACCGTGGACTGTGCGCCCGCCCTGAACACGACGCGCAGCAGTTGTCAGAAGAACGCGCGGACGGTCACGGAGAGTTCCCGAGGTGTACGGAGAGTTCCCGAGACATACGCAGGGCTCGCAGAAGTCGGCGGCAAGGCAAACCCCCGGCGCCCACACGGCAGCACTCTCGCTCGCGCGGCCGGCGCCCCGGTCGCCGGGCTCTAGGCCGACGCGGGCACCCAGTCCGGAAGCGGCTCGGTCCTCTCCGCCCACGCGGCAGGGGGCGCCCCCGCCTTGCCGGAGGCGATCACGCCACCGACGATGGCGCACGTCGTGTCGACGTCACCGCCGACCTGCGCGGTCGTCCAGAACGCCTTCTCGAAGTCGCCGAGACCTCTCGCGGCCGACCAGAGGGCGAAGGGGACAGTGTCGTGGGCCGTCGTACGCCGGCCGCAGCCCAGCACCGCCGCGACCGTGGCGGCGTCGCCGTAGTCGAGCATGTCCCGGGCCCGGCGCAGCCCCGCGCCGACCGCGCTCTTGGGGACCAGAGCGATCACCCCGTCGAGGAGCGCCTCAGCGCTCGGCGGTCCGCCCGGCGCCGCGGCGAACGCGGCGGCAGCGGCGACGGCCATGGCGCCGACGACGGCCTCGCGGTGCTGGTGGGTGGTGTACGCGGAGATCTCCGCCTGGTGAGTCGCCTGCTCGGGATCGTCCGCGTACCAGGCGCCCAGCGGGGCGATCCGCATCGCCGCGCCGTTGCCCCAGGACCCCTGGCCGTTGAAGAGCGCGGCGGCGAGCTCACGCCAGTCGCCACCTTCACGGACGAGCCGCAGGAGGCGATTGACCGCGGGGCCGTACCCCCGGTCGAAGTCGTGGTGCTCGGCGAAGGACCAGGCCAGCGCATCCTGGTCGATGCGGTGGTGAGCGGCCAGCACGGCGACGACGGAAGCCGCCATCTCCGTGTCGTCGGTCCACTGCCAGGGCCCGGGCGGGAGCTCGCGGCGCTTGAGCAGCGGGTAGTGCACCGGCACGAAGTACTGGGAGCCGAGGGCGTCCCCGACGGACAGTCCGCGCAGGGCGGCCAGGGCGCGGTCCAGGCGCACGTCGGGGGAGAAGTCAGCGGTCATCGCCCTGCCACTCTATCCGGAGATCCCGTACGGCTCTGGCTCCCGCCAGCGATCGAACGGCCGGTCCAGCGTGTACTTGCCGTCGTCTCCCAGAACGAGCATCCTCACCTCGCCGTTCCCCGGATTCGACAGCGACTCGAACTCCGCGACCGTCCAGTGGAACCACCGCATGCAGAACAGCCGCATGGCCAGCCCGTGGGTCACGATGAGCACGTTCGGCGGGTGGCCGGGGTCCTCGAAACTGCGGAACAGACTCTCCAGGAAGCCGCCGACCCGGTCGTAGACGTCGGCGCCGGACTCCCCCTGGGCGAAGCGGTAGAAGAAGTGGCCGTACGCGTCCCGGTAGGCCTTCTGGAGGCGGACCTCGTCCCGGTCCTGCCAGTTTCCCCAGTCCTGCTCGCGCAGCCGGGGCTCCTCGCGTACGCGTATGCGACCGGGGTCGAGACGGAAGGCGCGCAGTGTCTCGTGGGTGCGCCGGTACGGGGAGACGTAGACGCTGACGCGTTCGTCGCCGAACAGTTCGCGCAGCTGCTCACCCGTCGCCTCCGCCTGCCGTCGACCGCGGTCGGTCAGGGCCAGGGCGTGGTCGGGTTCACGCTCGTACACGGAGTCATCAACATTGCCCGTTGACTCGCCGTGCCGGACAAGGACGATGCGCCGTGGTCGTGCCATGCCAAAACCCTAGATCGGGTGAGGGCCCGCAGAGCACCCGGACGGTGCCCATACAGCGTAGGTCACACGGATTCCCCACCCCGGGGCGCCCGCAGGACGAGCCCTACAGTTCCCTGATCCGCCGGGTTCCCGGGTCCACCGTGATCCGCGACGGCCCTGGTCACACGGTCCAGCTCGGCTCCATGTCCACGACTGCACCGGTCAGCGCCGCCACGTCCGCCTCCGTCTGGGCCCGCAGGGCGAGCCGTTCCACCCGTTCGGTGCGGTACTTGCCGTGCTCGGCGGCCGACCGCCACATCGACAGCACCAGGTACTCGTGGCCCGGCGCCTCGCCGAACAGCCCGCGCACCATGCCGGGCGAGCCGGCCATCGCAGGATTCCAGACCTTCTCCTGCATCAGCACGAAGTGCTCGGCCCGTTCCTCGTGGACCCGGCAGAGCGCGACGCGCAGCAGGTCGGCGTCCGTGAAGCGCGGCTCGAAGCCGGTCTTCACGTCGAACCGGTAGTCGAAGAGCCTGACCCGGGCGTCCTTGAAGGTGCCCGACTGGGCCGTTGCGAGCCGGTCGTGGGACCGCGCCATGAACGAGTCGTAGAAGGCACGGCTCTCCCAGAACGCGAAGATGTGCGCCACGTCCGGTCGCCCCCGGCTCCAGCCACCCCCCTGCCCGCGAAACCCCGGCTCCCCCAGAAGCCCCGCCCACTTCCGCTGCCCCCGCTCGAACCCACGGCGGTCCACCACGGTGCAGCGAATCCACTTGACCAGCACCGCGCCATGGTAAGGCCAGGGAGCGTGGCGCCGGTCACTCTCGGCTGGACCACTCCTCCCCGGTGGCACGCGCGCGCGTGGCAGGATGGACAAACAGTCGTGAGCGCCCGGCAGTTGGGGTGAACGGGCGGGTCGGTACGGAGAAGGGGACGCCGGTGGACGGGCTCAACAAGGGGCTGCGCAAGGTCGAGATCGCGGTGCGGTGGGATCCCAGTCCGGCGGGGCAGCCCTCCACGGACCTGGATCTCGTCGCGGCGACGTATCCGGCGGACGATCCGCACGGCGACCCCGCCTACGTGGTGCACTTCGACAGCCGCTCCCCCGACGGCACCATCTATCTCAACCGGGACAGCAAGGACGGTCAGGGCTTCGGCTTCGACGAGGTCATGACGCTGGAGCTGGAGCGGCTCGACCCCCGGTACGCGCGCGTGGTGGTCGGTGTCGTCATCCAGCAGCGCCCGGCGGAACGCACCTTCGTCAGCGTCGTCAACCCCGGCCTGCGGATTCGGGAGGGGTACGACGTGCTCGCCGAGGACGACTTCGGTGGAGTCCTCGGAGCCACGGCGGCCACGGTCGCGGAGTTCGTCCGGGAAGGATCCGGCCCCTGGCGCTTCCGTCCCGGCCTGCGCGGTTTCGAGGGCGACCCCGTGACGTTCACCAGGACGATGGGCGCGGCGGGCCGGCCCTGACCGCGCCGGCCCGCGCGGCTCGTTCCGGCGCCCGCGGAGAGCAGTGACGACGAGAGGGGCACCGCCCGAAGGCGGTGCCCCTCTGTCATCGGCTCAGGCGCCCGGCGTCAGCTGCAGCCGCTGGTCGAGCCGCAGCCCTCGCAGATGTAGCAGGAACCGGCGCGCTGCATCTTCGTCCCGCAGGAGAAGCAGAGCGGGGCGTCGGCCTGGATGCCCAGCTGCATCTCGACCAGTTCCGCACTGGTGTGGGCCTGCTGCGGGGCGGGCTTGGCAGCCTCTTCCACCTTCGGGGCGGAGACGGCCTTCAGCTCCTGGGCGCGCGGCGCCGACTGGGCCAGGCCCTCGACGTCGACCTCGTCCTCGGACGGCTCGTAGGAACCGGTCTCCAGGTGACGCTGGCGCTCCTCGGCGGAGTGGATGCCGAGCGCGGAGCGCGTCTCGAAGGGCAGGAAGTCCAGCGCCAGGCGGCGGAAGATGTAGTCGACGATCGACTGCGCCATCCGCACGTCCGGGTCGTCCGTCATACCGGCCGGCTCGAAGCGCATGTTCGTGAACTTCGAGACGTATGTCTCCAGCGGCACGCCGTACTGGAGGCCGACCGAGACGGCGATGGAGAAGGCGTCCATCATGCCCGCGAGGGTCGAGCCCTGCTTGGACATCTTCAGGAAGACCTCGCCGAGACCGTCGTCCGGGTAGGAGTTGGCCGTCATGTAGCCCTCGGCACCGCCGACGGTGAAGGACGTGGTGATGCCGGGGCGTCCCTTCGGCAGGCGCTTGCGGACCGGGCGGTACTCGACGACCTTCTCGACCGCGGTACGGATCGTCTCCTCGGTCTTCTCGGTGATCTCCGCCTTCTCCTTCTCCTTGGTCTTGGCGGAGAGGGGCTGGCCGACCTTGCAGTTGTCGCGGTAGATCGCGAGCGCCTTGACGCCCAGCTTCCAGGCCTCGAAGTAGATCTCCTCGACCTCCTCGACGGTCGCCGTCTCCGGCATGTTGACCGTCTTGGAGATGGCGCCGGAGATCCACGGCTGGATCGCGGCCATCATGCGGACGTGGCCCATCGGGGAGATGGCCCGCTCGCCCATGGCGCAGTCGAAGACCTCGTAGTGCTCGGGCTTGAGGCCCGGGGCGTCGATCACGTTGCCGTTCTCGGCGATGTGGGCGACGATCGCCTCGATCTGCTCCTCGAGGTAGCCGAGACGGCGCAGGGCCTGCGGCACGGTGCCGTTGACGATCTGCATCGAGCCGCCGCCGACCAGCTTCTTGAACTTGACCAGCGCGAGGTCGGGCTCGACACCGGTGGTGTCGCAGGACATCGCGAGACCGATGGTGCCGGTCGGGGCGAGCACGGACGCCTGCGAGTTACGGAACCCGTTCTTCTCGCCCAGGCGCAGGACGTCGCCCCAGGCCTCGCTGGCGGCGGCCCACACCGGGGTGTCCAGGTCGTCCATGCGGACGGCCTTGTCGTTGGCGTCGGAGTGCTGCTTCATGACGCGCTTGTGGGCGTCGGCGTTGCGGGCGTAGCCGTCGTACGGGCCGACCACCGAGGCGAGCTCGGCGGAGCGGCGGTAGGCCGTGCCGGTCATCAGGGAGGTGATGGCGCCGGCGAGGGCGCGGCCGCCGTCGGAGTCGTAGGCGTGGCCGGTGGCCATCAGCAGGGCGCCGAGGTTGGCGTAGCCGATGCCGAGCTGGCGGAACGCGCGCGTGTTCTCGCCGATCTTCTGGGTCGGGAAGTCCGCGAAGCAGATCGAGATGTCCATCGCGGTGATGACCAGCTCGACGACCTTCTGGAAGCGCTCGGCCTCGAAGGACTGGTTGCCCTTGCCGTCGTCCTTGAGGAACTTCATCAGGTTCAGCGAGGCAAGGTTGCAGGACGTGTTGTCCAGGTGCATGTACTCGCTGCACGGGTTCGACGCGGTGATCCGGCCGGACTCGGGGCAGGTGTGCCAGTTGTTGATGGTGTCGTCGTACTGGATGCCGGGGTCGGCACAGGCCCAGGCGGCCTCGGCGATCTTGCGGAAGAGCGCCTTGGCGTCGACCTCCTCGATGACCTCGCCGGTCATACGGGCACGCAGGCCGAACTTGCCGCCCTCGTCGACCGCCTTCATGAACTCGTCGTTCACGCGGACGGAGTTGTTGGCATTCTGGTACTGGACGGACGTGATGTCGTCGCCGCCCAGGTCCATGTCGAAGCCGGCGTCGCGCAGGACGCGGATCTTCTCCTCTTCCTTGACCTTGGTCTCGATGAAGTCCTCGATGTCCGGGTGGTCGACGTCGAGGACGACCATCTTGGCGGCGCGGCGGGTGGCGCCACCCGACTTGATCGTTCCTGCGGAGGCGTCGGCGCCACGCATGAAGGAGACCGGGCCGGAGGCGTTGCCGCCGGAGGACAGCAGCTCCTTGGAGGAGCGGATGCGGGAGAGGTTCAGGCCGGCGCCGGAGCCGCCCTTGAAGATCATGCCCTCTTCCTTGTACCAGTCGAGGATCGACTCCATGGAGTCGTCGACGGACAGGATGAAGCAGGCGGAGACCTGCTGGGGCTGCGGCGTGCCCACGTTGAACCACACGGGGCTGTTGAAGCTGAAGATCTGGTGCAGGAGGGCGTACGCCAGCTCGTGCTCGAAGATTTCGGCGTCGGCGGGCGAGGCGAAGTACTTGTAGTCCTCACCGGCCTTCCGGTACGTCTTCACGATGCGGTCGATGAGCTGCCTCAGGCTCACCTCGCGCTGCGGGGTGCCGACGGCACCCCGGAAGTACTTGCTGGTGACGATGTTGACCGCGTTCACCGACCAGAAGTCGGGGAACTCGACGCCGCGCTGCTCGAAGTTGACCGAGCCGTCGCGCCAGTTGGTCATGACGACGTCACGGCTCTCCCAGGCCACCTCGTCGTAGGGGTGGACCCCAGGGGTGGTGTGGATGCGCTCGATACGCAGGCCCTTGCTCGCCTTGGGGCTCTTGGCGCGGGAACTCCGTGCCGGACCGCTCGCCGTCTCTGTCATGCCGCCTCCCTGTACGGGCGAAAACGCCCTGAAGTGCCCCGATGTTCCCGGTGCACGGTGTTCTGTCTGACGCTGCGGGCGCCCACTCACGCCGCCCGCAACAGGTCTTCACATCGCCGCCGCCCGGCCGGTCCCGGAGCTGCCGTCCGGATCCGGCCCGCCGGTCAGTCGGCGGCGCCTGCGGGCTCGGGGACCTGTGCCGCCCCTCCGGGCCCGCGGTCGTCTTCCTGGCTCCCCGCACCCGTGTGCTCGCGGTCGCCGTCGTCCGCGTCGGGGCGTCCCGTCTCTTCCCTGAGCTCCGCGATGGCCGCCTCGAAGTCCTCGAGCGAGTCGAAGGCCCGGTAGACGGAGGCGAAGCGCAGGTAGGCGACGAGATCGAGCTCCTGCAACGGGCCGAGTATGGCCAGCCCCACGTCGTGGGTGGTCAGCTCGGCGCTTCCGGTGGCCCGCACCGCCTCCTCGACGCGCTGGCCGAGCTGGGCGAGCGCGTCCTCGGTGACGGGCCGTCCCTGGCACGCCTTGCGCACACCATTGATGATCTTCGTGCGACTGAAGGGTTCGGTGACGCCGGATCGCTTGACCACCATGAGCGAGCACGTCTCCACGGTCGTGAAACGACGGGAGCAGTCAGGACACTGGCGGCGCCTGCGGATCGACGTGCCGTCATCCGTCGTACGGCTGTCGACGACCCGGCTGTCGGGGTGCCTGCAGAAGGGGCAGTGCATGATCTCCCAACCCTCCTCACAGCAGACTCAATAGCCTCGCTGGACGTCTCGCGCCCCACGAAGCAGCCCCAAGCATAGGCGATGACCATGGCCGCGAAGACCGGGGGGACCACAACTTGTGGGCTGCTGCTGCAATCCAACCACTAGATGTGGGGATTGGCTCATACATCCAGGCCGTACGCGCGTGTCGCACGCGTAGCCGCAGGTGGCGTACGACGGGCTGACCCCACCGGACCCGCGTGTCCCCACGAGACCGCCGATCACACCTCGGAGCGGCTGCCCGCCCAGGGCACGACCGCATCCGTTGACGCGGCACGACCGCGTCCGTTCGCGCGACACGACCGCATCCCTTCACGCGACACGGCCGCGTCCGTTCGCGCGACACGACCGCATCCGTTCGTGCACGGCCGTATCGCTGCGGCACATGCGGAGATACGGTGGGCGCCGCGAGGAGGGGACGTGGGACTCCCGCACAGAAGAGGGCTGGTCCCAGGGCAGGGGAATGCCGGATGGCAGACTGGGGCAGCAGTCCACGAGGCGATCACCCCGGCGGTGAAGAGTACAGCAATGGGCCCTTTTGCCCGCCAGGTGGCCCGGCCGCCAATACACCCGGACACATGATCGCGTCCGGTAATTCGCGTTTTTTCACTCGAACGTGTGTTTGGCGCAACCTTTCGAAAGCAACTACCGTTGTCCAGCAGGGAGACCATCGAGAGGGGCCGACGTGACCACCACCGCAGACAGTGCCGCCATCACTGCCCAGGACCGCTCCCAGGGCCGACTGGAGCCGGTGCATGCGATGAACGAAGCCACGAACCCTGAGGGGCACAAGCGCTCCCTGCCAGGGCGACCTCCCGGCATCCGGGCCGACAGCTCGGGCCTCACCGACCGCCAGCGTCGCGTGATCGAGGTCATCAGGGACTCCGTGCAGCGGCGCGGCTATCCGCCGTCGATGCGTGAGATCGGCCAGGCGGTCGGCCTTTCCAGCACCTCCTCGGTCGCGCACCAGCTGATGGCGCTGGAGCGCAAGGGTTTCCTGCGCCGCGATCCGCACCGCCCGCGCGCCTACGAGGTGCGCGGCTCGGACCAGGCCGCCTCGGTGCAGCCCACGGACACCGCGGGCAAGCCGGCCGCGTCGTACGTCCCGCTGGTCGGCCGCATCGCCGCCGGTGGGCCGATCCTCGCCGAGGAGTCCGTCGAGGACGTCTTCCCCCTGCCCCGCCAGCTCGTCGGCGACGGTGAGCTGTTCGTTCTCAAGGTCGTCGGTGACTCGATGATCGAGGCCGCGATCTGCGACGGCGACTGGGTCACGGTCCGGCGCCAGCCGGTCGCCGAGAACGGCGACATCGTCGCCGCGATGCTCGACGGCGAGGCCACGGTCAAGCGCTTCAAGCGCGAGGACGGCCACGTCTGGCTCCTGCCGCACAACGCGGCGTACGAGCCCATCCCCGGTGACGACGCGACCATCCTCGGCAAGGTGGTGGCCGTACTGCGCCGCGTCTGACAAGCGCGCACCGCGTCGGGCGGGCCGCGCACGGCCGCCCTCTGACCGGGCCCCGGAACCCCTGCGCCGGTTCCGGGGTCCTGCGCTGTCCCCGCCCTGCGCTGTCCCCGCCCTGCGCTGTCCCGGCCCTGCGCTGTTCGCGCCCTGCGCTGTCTGGGGTCCTGCGCTGATCGGGGCCGGTCCGCGTTGCTGTGGTGCCGCGGATGGGGCGTTCCGGCTCGGCGGTGCGCTCAGCCAGGTGGTCGGCCTACGACCCACGGGCCGCAGGCCGGACCTGTGATCATTCGGCCGCTTCCGTCTGTTTCGCCGCCGCGTCGATTGCCGCCAGCGACTTCCGCACCTGGTTGCGGTCCGTCGTGTACCAGAAGTCGGGCAGCGACGCCTTCAGATACCCGCCGTACCGTGCCGTGGCCAGCCGCTGGTCGAGCACCGCGACCACACCGCGGTCGCCCGACGCCCGTACGAGACGTCCCGCGCCCTGCGCCATGAGGAGGGCGGCGTGGGTGGCGGCGACCGCCATGAAACCATTGCCGCCGGCGTCCTCCACGGCCTTCTGGCGGGCGCTCATCAACGGGTCGTCCGGACGCGGGAACGGGATCTTGTCCATCACGACGAGCTGGCAGCTGGGGCCCGGGACGTCCACGCCCTGCCACAGGGACAGCGTGCCGAACAGGCAGGTCTTGGGGTCGGCCGCGAAGTTCTTGATGAGCTCGCCGAGCGTCTCCTCGCCCTGGAGGAGGATGGGGAACTCGGGGATCCGCGCGCGCAGCTCCTCAGCGGCCAGCTGGGCGCCCCTCATGGAGGAGAACAACCCCAGCGTGCGGCCACCGGCTGCCTGGATCAGCTCGGTCAGTTCGTCGAGCATGTCCGCACGGTCGCCGTCGCGGGCGGGACGCGCCAGGTGTTTGGCAACGTAGAGGATGCCCTGCTTGCGGTAGTCGAAGGGCGAGCCGACGTCGATGCCCTTCCACTGCGGGAGGTCGTCGCCCTCCGTGCCTTCCGGGGCGAGGCCCAGGGAGGCTCCCACGCCGTTGAAGTCGCCGCCCAGCTTCAGCGTCGCCGATGTCAGGACCACGGAGCGGTCCGCGAAGAGCTTCTCGCGCAGCAGCCCCGAGACGGACATGGGCGCGACGCGCAGGGAGGCACCGAACCGGTCGTGGCGCTCGTACCAGACCACGTCCCATTCGGAACCGTTGGTGATCCGCTCCGCGACGTCGTGGACGTTCTCCACGGCGGCCAGGGCCTGCTTGCGCACCGCGTCCTCGTCCTGGACCGACTTGTCGCGGGTCGTCCCGATCGCGGAGATGACCGCGCGGCACGCGTCGCGCAGCGCCATCAGTGCGTAGCCGAGGTCCTCGGGGATCTCCTCCAGGCGGCCCGGCAGCGCCAGCTCCATGAGCCGCTCGAAACCCTCGGCGGCCGTCTGGAGCTGGTCGGCGGCCTTCTCGTTGGCGAGCTTCGCGGCGCGGCGCACCGCGCGGTTGACCTGGCCCGGGGTGAGTTCGCCGGTGGCGGCGCCGGTGACCCTCGACACCAGCTCGTGCGCCTCGTCGACGATCAGCACCTCGTGCTGCGGGAGGACCGGCGCGCCCTCGATGGCGTCGATCGCGAGCAGGGCGTGGTTGGTGACGACGACATCGGCGAGCTTGGCCCGCTCGCGAGCCATCTCGGCGAAGCACTCCGCGCCGTAGGCGCACTTCGAGGCACCCAGGCACTCCCTCGACGACACCGACACCTGGGCCCAGGCGCGGTCGGAGATACCGGGAGTGAGGTTGTCCCGGTCGCCGGTCTCGGTCTCGTCGGCCCAGTCGCGCACCCGCAGCAGGTCCTGCCCCAGCTTGCTGGTGGGCGCGGCCGCCTCGAACTGGTCGAAGAGGGCGTCCTCCTCGTCCTGCGGGACGCCCTCGTGGAGACGGTGCAGACAGAGGTAGTTCGACCGGCCCTTGAGCATGGCGAACTCGGGGCGGCGGCGCAGCAGCGGGTGCAGCGACTCGACCGTTCTCGGCAGGTCGCGCTCCACGAGCTGGCGCTGCAGGGCCAGGGTGGCGGTCGCGACGACCACTCGCTCCCCGTGCGCGAGCGCGGGCACCAGGTAGCCCAGGGACTTACCGGTACCGGTGCCGGCCTGGACCAGCAGGTGCGAACCGTCGTCGATCGCTTCCGCGACGGCTTCGGCCATGGCCACCTGGCCAGGGCGCTCCGTGCCACCGACGGCAGTGACGGCGGCATGGAGGAGTTCGGGGAGTGAGGGCTTCGTCATAGCGCGACCACCCTACGACCCAGCACTGACAAACGGGTGATCAAGACGAGGAAGGGGGGTGGGATCAAGACCGTGGACTCCTCGGTGGGGAGTGGGGCGGATGAGCTGGATATGGGGATGGATGCAGGGCTGGGTACAGGTGTGGAGCGCCCGGCGTTGGCGGTGCCGCAGGCACCCCCAACGGTGTGGCAGGCACAAGCGGCGCGGCAGGCACAAGCGGCGCGGCAGGCACGAGCGGCGCGGCAGGCACCAGCCGTGTGGCAGGCCCCAGCGGCGCGGCAGGCACCAGCGGTGTGGCCCGCGGACCGGTTCGGAAATTTTCTGCGGTGGGTGGGAACCGCGGCGGCACGCGGCACGTTCGATGAGTGATGGCGTGGTGACACAGCGCTACAGCAGATGCCGGAGGGATCGGTCTCGGACCATGAGGGCGGCCCGCTTGTCGGGCAGGTCGACCTCGGCGGAGAACCGGAAGCCGGCGGTCAGGAAAGCGGCGACGGAGGGGGTGTTGCGAATGTCGGGTTCCGCGATGACGCGTGCGCAGGAGGGGCGCCGCGCGAGAACGAGATCGGCCACGGCTCGGAGGAGCGTGCTGCCCAGACCGCGCCCGCGGTCCGCGACGGCACCGACCAGAAGGTGAACGCCCGTGTCATGGGGCCGGGCCGCATAGTGGCGGGCCAGCGGATCCAGGTCGGCCCGGTAGATCTCCCAGTAGCTCATCGGTGTTCCGTCCAGCACACCGACGCACGGCACGCTGCGCCCGTCGCCCGCGAGCTGGTCCCGCACGTGGTCCTCGGTCACGCTCGCCGGCCCTGACAACTCCCAGAACGCCGCAGCGGCAGGGTCGTTCATCCAGCGGCTGATGAGCGGAAGATCGCGTTCCATGCGCACGGGCACGAGGTGGAACAGTCCCCTGGGGGTGGCCGCCGGGCCCCACTCGGCCACGTCGTCGAGCAGGTCGTCGTACGGCATGCGGAGGTCGGCCCGGGGTGTCGCGGTCGGGGGAGCGAGGGACACTGCCGAGCCCTGGTCGGCAGTCCGCCTTGACCCGCTGGGCTCGGTCTTCTCCTCCGCGATCAGGGCGAGGAGTTCGTCGGGGAGCCGAAGGTCCATGGTGTCCTCGGTGCCGTCGGCGTCCTCAGAGCCGTCCGCATCCTCGGTGCCGTCCGCGTCCTCGGCGGCGCCCGCGTCGAAGTCCGGCTCGCCTTCGACGCCGGACACGGAACCACGCCCCGGCTCGTGTTCCGATCCGGGCTCGGTGGGCTCGCTGTCGGTGTCGGCAGCGAGCCCAGTCGGACAAGCGGCCCCGGCAGAGACAGGGGTGGCCGTCGGGACGGACGGATCGACGGAAGGCACCAAACGCTCCTCTCAGAAAGGCGGATGGGGCATGTCCTCAGCGATGAAGGAGGTCGGTCATGGTCGGAGGAAGCCGGAGTGATCAGCAGTGCAGGGGGTTGGCGATGGTGACGTAGACGGACTGGGTGTCGACCGGGCCGACGAGTTCGTCGAGGCCGTGCAGGCGGGTGAGCAGGTTGGCCTTGCAGCGCAGTACGGGTGAGTCGAGCAACCGGGCAGGAAGTGAGGAGCGCAGTCGGGCCGGGCCGGAGGCGACGGTCCTGAGGAAGCGACGGAGGGCGGCGAGCAACAGCCGCTCATCGGCGAGCCCTTGAGAACCCAACGCGCCGACGAGACCGAGCACGTTGTTGACGCCCAGGTAGTACGCGAGGCGTTCGTCGGCGACCTCGTCGCGGACGAAGGTGTCGCTCCGCTCCCCGATTCCGGGCAGCCGGGCGTCGAGCTCCGCGCGCCGGGACTCGCGGAAGTAGTAGCCCTGGTTGTCGCGGTACCGGCCGCCCGTGGGCCAGCCTTCGGCGTCCAGTAGGAGCAGCGTGTTCTGCTGGTGCGCCTCCAGGGCGACACCGGCCTCGCCGTCCAGCCACAGGATGGGACGCACCACGTGTTCCAGGTAGCGCAGGAACCACTCGGCGGCAACGGCTCCGCGAGGCCGGCCGGTCCGTCGGGCGATTCCGGTGACGAGTTCGGCCAACCGTGAGCGAAGGACCGGGCCTTCGCCCTCGGAGCGGTCCGAAGCGGTGCCCGGAAGGGTCGGTGGGCACGGGCGCGGTGAGACGAGTCCGGCGACGCAGGAGACATCGTCCGAGGGGCTGAACGGGTTGTGGCGGATGACCACGTCCAGCCCGGGCAGCGGGGTGCCGGCCGGCCCGTCGACGGCGAGCCAGGCCGGGTCGCGCACGATGTCGAAGCCTGGATGGGCGGCCCGCCACTGGTGCCCGAGACCGCTGCGGAGGAGGCGGTGGACCTCTACGCCGCGGTGGAGTTCCTTGCGGAGGTTCTCTCGACGGGAGTTGGTGATGCGCAGCCCCAGGGACAGCTTGAACATGGCGGGGGCGCCGGACCGGTAGACGGTGCGTACGGAGGAGGTGGGATGCCAGGGCTCCCCGTGGGGGCCGAGGTCGCGGAGCTGTCCGTCGTCCATCAGGGCGGCGATCCGCGGACGGTGTCGGATCTCGCGTGCCTGCCACGGGTGCAGGGGCAGCAGGGCGTGGCCGTCCGGCAGCGGCAGTCCGGGTCCGGCCAGAAGGCCGGTCAGAGCGGGGGCCGGGACAGGACGGCCGCGTTCGGTCCAGCAGGAGTCGGTGGCGAGAAGAGAGGGGGCGACAGCCATCCAGTGCAGGGGGAAGGATCCGCGGAGTTCGGGTGAGTACCGCCGGGCTTCGGCCTCGGAGAGACCTTCACGGCTCTTCGGTGTCGGGTGCAGGGGGTGACCGAGGAGGAGTGCCTGTTCTGCGGCCAAGAAGAGGTCGGGGGTGTCGACAGGGTGTTCCTGGCGCTCGCTGACGAAGGTGGTGATGCGACGGAGGGAGTCGGCGACGCCCGCGACAAGAGCGATGCCGTCGTTGTCGCCCGGCACGGCAGCGTCTGCCTTGTGGGCAGGGACATCGCCTGAGGCCCAACCCCCGGTCGGGCTTTCCCTGGTGAGCAAGGCGGCGGCCGTCACGGCGTCGACCGGAGGGGCGTCAACGGGT
Organism: Streptomyces sp. XY006; assembly: GCF_002237655.1. Lineage (GTDB taxonomy): Bacteria > Actinomycetota > Actinomycetes > Streptomycetales > Streptomycetaceae > Streptomyces > Streptomyces levis. The sequence continues at coordinate 64,539 of NZ_NOKT01000010.1, read as the reverse complement.
GCGTCGGCCAGGCGCGGGAGGCCGAAGCGGTGCCAGCCCGTCGGGGACCAGTAGCGGACGGGGACGAGAAGGGCCGTGCCGCTGGCGGGCAGGGGGACGCGGAGGACGCCGTCGAAGGGGGCAGCCTGGCCGGTCTCCCGAACCCAGCAGCGCAGCAGGGTCTCCACGGTTGCCTTGTGGGCGACGAGGTGAGGGTCGGGTTGGCGCAGGGGGTCGGGCGCGGACTGACCGCCGTGCCCCGCCGGGTCGGGCTCCATCGCCTCAAGTCGCTGCTCGGGCAGAGCCGATGCCGATGCCACCGACGTCCCGGGCGGCGGAGAGCCGGCGGAAGATCCTGCCGTGGCGGGGATGTCGGGCGTGGGGATGGCGTTCAAGGATGGCACCTCGGTGGGGGGGTGGTTCGGACCGTCTGGGCCGGGGACGGGGACGGGGACGGCAAGGGTGATTCCCCGCGAACGGTCGGGAGAGCGAGCGCGAGGACCTGCGACGTCAAGGGGCACGACGCGTGCGCGATGTGCCGCCCCGCTGCCGTGTCGTGCCCTGCCATGTCGTGCCCTGCCGTGTCGTGCCCTGCCGTGTCGTGTCCTGTCGGCGCTGCGCCGCTGCCTGGATCGCGTCGGTCAGGCGGTCCAGTACGGCGGCCGCCTGCTCGTCGGTGATCGTCAGGGGTGGCAGCAGTCGTACGACACGGGCGTGGCGGCCGCCGAGCCCGACGATGAGACCGCGCCGCAGGCACTCGCGCTGGACCACGGCGGCCAGTTCGAGCGCTGGTTCCGTCTCCCCCGATGAATCCACCAACTCGACCCCGATCATCAGCCCTCTCCCCCGGACCTCACCCACGCACGCGACATCACCGGAGAACGACCGCAGTTGGTGCAGCATCCGCGCGCCGAGGGACGAGACGCGTTCGGCCAGGCGGTTCTCACGGACGTGGGCGAGTGTCGCCGTGCCAGCGGCCATGGCGAGCTGGTTGCCACGGAAGGTGCCGGTAGGGGTACCGGGTTCCCCGGGGTCGAGGTCGTCGAGGTCGTCGCGGTAGACGACGACGGCCAAAGGCAGGCTGCCGCCGATGGCCTCGGAGAGGACCATCACGTCCGGGGTCACGCCGCTGTGCTCCACTGCCCAGAAGGCGCCGGTGCGCCCGACGCCCGTCTGGATCTCGTCGGCGATCAGCGGGACGGACCGGTCGGCCGTGAGCTGCCGTACTCGCCGCAACCAGCTGTCCGGCACGGGGAACACGCCGCCCTCGCCCTGAACGGGTTCGACGATCACCCCGGCAGGGGGCGCGGCAGCACCGGCGCGCAACAGGTCGGTGCAGTCCTGCGGATACGCCACACGAACGATCGCTGCCTCGTCACCGGAAAGAAGGCCAGGGGCTCGCCCGGCCGCCGCTCGGACCAGCTCGTTTGCCGTCCTTACCGCGTCGTTGCCGGTCGGGCCGCAGAAGCGGACGCGGGCGCGGTCGGCGAGTCCGGGAGGCAGGGTGCGGAAGAGTTCGGTGACGAAGGCGTCCTTGACGGGGGTCGCGAGGTCGAGGGCGTTCAGAGGGGCGCCGGAGTCGAGGACCTTGCGGATGGCTTCCAGGACGACGGGGTGGTTGTGTCCGAGGGCGAGGGCCCCGGCGCCCGAGAGGCAGTCGAGGTAGCGGCGGCCGTCCGCGCCCTCGATCGTCATGCCTCGCGCGCGCACCGGCACGATGGGCAGGGCCCGGGCGTAGGTCCGGGCCGCCGCCTCGCGAGCGGACTGGCGGCGCGGAAACCCCTCTCGCGCGCCACGCGCTCCCCGGGCACCCTCATCCAGAGCCTCAGCGGGGTCATCGTCCAAGGTCTCGGCGGCGTCCTCGTGTAGGCCCCGGTTGGCGCTGGCTTCCGCAACCCTCCCGGAAACCCCGGCCTCCGTACCCCCCGGGGCACCGTCATCCGCTCTTATGGAGCCGTCGCCCGCTTCCACCGCGGTGTCGTCGGCGGGATCACCGGAGAGGGTTTTCACCGGCGCATGCCCCACAGCGGCCTCCTCTGACGCACAACCCCCAAGGACGGATTCCGCCACGACTTTCCTGACCTCCTACTGGGCACGGGCACCAGGGACCGCGCACAGACAGCAGACCCCCCACCGCTACCAACCCCGGATCGCTCACCGGGTTACGGGTTGCCTCAAGATCCTTTCCGTGACGGAACTGTTGCTGTTCCGTCGGGCCTCCCCCACAGCCACCGCATAGTGTGTGGTGCCGTTCCCGGACGCGGTGTGTCGGCCCGAAGTCCCCATGCAGCAGCGGAAAACCACGGCCGAGCACCGGTTTCGTCCATGTTCGTCACCATCAGGGGGAGTCACATCATGCGATCCATCCGGCCGTCGTTCACCACACGCCGAGAGGGGAGGGCGCACCGCAGGAACTCCCCCGTGCTGGGCGCCGTGGCCCTCGCGTCGGCGCTCGCGCTGACCGCCACCGCCTGCGAGTCGGGTGACGCCGCGGCGGGCGGGGAGGCCTCCGCGTCCGCCACCGCCTCGGACGACGGCAAGCTCCGGATACCGGACGACATCAGGGACCGGCTCCGCGAGCACGGGATCGACATCGACAAGTGGAAGAACGGCGCCTGGAAGAACTGGGACCGGGACGACTGGCTGCGCGAGGCCCACGAGTACATCAACCCGATCATCGAGGGGCTCTGGAACCCGGACCGGATGCGGGAGGCGGAGGAGCCCGACCAGGGCGTCGACGAGAGCGACCTCTCCGGTGACCAGGGCGTCACCGATCCCACGCCGGCGCCGGTCCGGGCGCAGGCCGTGCCGCCGTCGTACCACGCCGCCGCGCCCACGGCCGGGAAGGTGTTCTTCGACTCCCCCAAGGGTTCGGCGGTCTGCTCGGCGACGGTGGTGAAGGACCCGGCGCACCCGGGCAAGTCCAACCTGGTGTGGACGGCGGGCCACTGCGTGCACGCGGGCAAGAAGGGCGGCTGGTACCGCAACATCGCGTTCGTGCCCTCGTACAACGACGACGGCAAGCCGGTCCAGGAGCTGGAGAACGCCACCCGCGAGGACGTCGCTCCCTACGGCGTCTGGTGGGGCGACTGGGCGCAGACCTCGGACCAGTGGATCGAGCAGGGCGGTTCGACGGGCGGCGACGGCGCACCGTACGACTTCGCCGTCATCCATGTGACGCCGGAGAAGGGCAGCGGCGGCAAGTCGCTGGAGGAGACGGTCGGTTCGGCGCTGCCGGTCGACTTCAAGGCGCCCGCCGTACCGCAGGTCGAGAGCGTCACGGCGATCGGCTACCCGGCGGCGCCGCCGTACGACGGGCAGAAGCTGTACCGGTGCCAGGACCGGCCGGGTCGGCTGTCGCTCACGGCGTCGGACCCGACGATGTACCGGATCGGCTGCACGATGACGGGTGGTTCGTCGGGCGGCGGTTGGGTCGCGACGGGCTCGGACGGCCGGCCGGCGCTGGTGTCCAACACCTCGATCGGCCCGGTGACGTCGGGCTGGCTGGCCGGACCGCGTCTGGGTGAGGTCGCCAAGGGCGTGTTCGACTCGGTCAGCGAGAAGTACGCGGGCCGGTAGTCCGGCCCGTGGCGGGGGTGGTGGGCCCGGCGCGGGGGCGGGCCGGCCGGCGCACCGGCGGAGCGCCCGGCGCACGGCGCCGCCGGTTCACGGAAACCTTCACCGCCCCACCCCGGTTCGCCCTCAACTGCCCCGGCATAGTGGGGTGTCGCGCCGGGCAGCGCACCACCGGCCAGGACGCTCGGCAGCACCACACCAGACGAGACCACACCACACCACACACACAGCAGCAGCAGCAGCACATACGTACGCATCAACGGGGGTCATCGCACCATGCGTTCCACACGTACGCCCGCATCGAGGCGCGGGCGGCGCACCGTTCTCGCCGCCACCGGGCTCGTCGCCGTCCTGGCGCTCACCGCCACCGCTTGTGGCGGCTCGGCGGACTCGGCGAGTGACAAGCCCGACGCCACCCCCACTCAGGCGGGGGACACCGGCGGCAAGGTCAAGATCCCGGCCGATCTCGCGGGCAAGCTCAAGGAGCACGGGATCGACGTCGACAAGTGGAAGAACGGCGGCTGGAAGGACTGGGACCGGGACCAGTGGCTCAGTGAGGCCAAGGACTTCGTCAACCCGGTGATCGAGGGTCTCTGGAAGCCCGAGCGGATGCAGTCCGCCGAGGAGGCCAACAAGACGGTCACGACGAAGGACGCGTCGGCCGGGCAGGGCATCAGCGACCCGGACCCGGCGCCCGTCGCGGCCCAGGCCGAGAAGACGCCGTACCACCGCAACGCCGCGCCGGTCGGCAAGGTCTTCTTCGACTCCCCCGACGGCCCGGCGGTCTGCTCCGGCACGGTGATCAAGGACGTCAACCACCCGGGCAAGTCCAACCTGGTGTGGACGGCGGGCCACTGCGTGCACGCGGGCGGCAACGGCGGCTGGTACCGCAACATCGTGTTCGTCCCGGCCTACAACGACCTCGGCAAGTCCGAGGCGGAACTGAGCAACGCGAACCCGACGGAGATCGCCCCGTACGGCAACTGGTGGGCGGACTGGGCCTCGACGTCGAACCAGTGGATCCAGGGCGGTTCGGAGACGGGCGGTGACGGGGCCGCGTACGACTACGCGGTGCTGCACGTGAAGCCCGAGCAGGGTGCGAAGTCCCTCGAGGAGACGGTCGGCGCAGCGCTGGACGTGGACTTCTCCGCCCCGTCCGCGGCGGAGGCGGCCAAGATGGGCGCCTGGGGCTACCCGGCCGCGCCGCCTTACAACGGCCTGAAGATGTTCAAGTGTGTCGACGTCCCGGGCCGTTTCTCGCTCAGCACGAGCCTGCCGACGATGTACCGCATCGGCTGCACCATGACCGGCGGGTCGTCCGGCGGGGGCTGGTTCCGGGTGCTGGACGGCAAGTCCGTGCTGGTCTCCAACACCTCGATCGGTCCGGCCGACAACACCTGGCTGGCGGGCCCGCAGCTGGGCCGTGACGCCGAGGCGCTCTACGAGAACATGAGCAAGACCTACGGCGGCCGCTGACCCGCGCACACGAAGAAGGCCCGCCCCCGATCGACTCATCGACTCGGGGGCGGGCCTTTTCGGTTCGGCCGGTCAGGCCATCCGACTTCGGCCGGCCGGTCAGCCGGCGGCGTCAGGCCGGGACCAGGCCGGCGGCGTCAGGCCGGGACCAGGCCGGTTCAGGCGAGCGGCGCCGGGACGTACGGCGTGAGCTCCGCCGCCAGTTCCTCGTGCACCCGGACCTTGAGCAGCGTGCCCTCCGGGGTGTGCTCCTCGGAGATCACATCGCCCTCGTCGTGGGCGCGGGCGACGAGCTTGCCGTGCGTGTACGGCACGAGCGCCTCGATCTCGACCGAGGGACGCGGCAGCTCGTTGTCGATGAGCGCGAGCAGTTCCTCGATGCCCTGGCCGGTGCGGGCCGAGACGGCCATGGACCGCTTCTCGACGCGCAGCAGGCGCTGCAGCGTCAGCGGGTCGGCCGCGTCCGCCTTGTTGATCACGACGATCTCGGGTACGTCGGTGGCGCCGACGTCCCTGATCACCTCGCGCACGGCGGCCAGCTGCTCCTCCGGGTTCGGGTGCGAACCGTCCACCACGTGCAGGATCAGGTCGGACTCGCCGACCTCCTCCATCGTGGAGCGGAACGCCTCGACCAGGTGGTGGGGCAGGTGCCGGACGAATCCGACGGTGTCCGCGAGCGTGTACAGCCGGCCGCTCGGCGTCTCGGCCCGGCGCACGGTCGGGTCGAGGGTCGCGAACAGGGCGTTCTCGACCAGGACGCCCGCGCCCGTGAGGCGGTTGAGCAGCGAGGACTTTCCGGCGTTGGTGTAGCCCGCGATGGCCACGGACGGCACCTTGTGGCGCTTGCGCTCCTGGCGCTTGATCTCGCGGCCGGTCTTCATCTCCGCGATCTCACGGCGCATCTTCGCCATCTTCTCGCGGATCCGTCGCCGGTCCGTCTCGATCTTGGTCTCACCGGGACCACGGGTGGCGAGGCCGCCGCCCTTGCCGCCGCCCATCTGCCGGGACAGCGACTGACCCCAGCCGCGCAGTCGCGGCAGCATGTACTGCATCTGCGCGAGCGCGACCTGCGCCTTGCCCTCTCGGGACTTGGCGTGCTGGGCGAAGATGTCCAGGATCAGGGCCGTACGGTCGATGACCTTGACCTTGACGACGTCTTCGAGGTGGATGAGCTGGCCCGGGCTGAGCTCACCGTCGCAGATGACGGTGTCCGCGCCGGACTCGAGGACGATGTCCCGCAGCTCCTCGGCCTTGCCGGAGCCGATGTACGTGGCCGCGTCGGGCTTGTCGCGGCGCTGGATCACGCCGTCGAGCACGAGCGCGCCCGCCGTCTCGGCGAGGGCGGCGAGCTCCGCGAGGGAGTTCTCCGCGTCCTGGGCGGTTCCCGAGGTCCAGACGCCGACGAGCACGACCCGCTCCAGGCGGAGCTGGCGGTACTCGACCTCGGTGACGTCCTCGAGCTCGGTGGACAGGCCCGCCACGCGGCGCAGAGCCGCGCGCTCGGAGCGGTCGAACTGGTCGCCGTCCCGCTCTCCGTCGATCTCGTGGCTCCAGGCGACGTCCTCTTCCATCAGGGCATCGGCCCGAAGACCCTCGGGGTGGCTGTGCGCGAAGCGCTTGGTGTCCTGGGAAGGGGAAGAAGAGGAGGTCATTGGATCCTTACGTAGGTGGGAAACCGATGTCGGCGACGGAGAGCCGGGGCTGGTCCGTCACCGTGCACAACGCATGGGCACTCCGGGAGATTCCCGGCGTCCCGCGCCGTGCCGCGCCGACCTGAAGATGGTCGCACGGCACGGGGCGTCTCGTCACCGTGTTATCGCGCGCCTCCCCCGCCGGAAACGGCGGCCGCCACGGGCTTCGCAGGGTTCCCGGGCTTCCCGGGGTCCTCCGGCTTCCAGTCCGGATGCCCCGGCATCGGCGGGGTCTTCTCGCCGTACAGCCAGCCCTGGAAGAAGCCGTCCAGGTCGCGGCCGGAGATCTCGGCGGCGAGCCGGACGAAGTCCTGCGTGCCGGCCGTGCCGTCCTGGTGGCGGCCGACCCATTCACGCTGGAGGCGCTCGAACGCCGGGCCGCCGATCTCCTGGCGCAGGGCGTACAGGACGAGCGCGGCGCCGTCGTAGACGTTGGGCCGGAAGATGTCGGTCTTGTGGCCGGGCTCGGGTGCCTTGGGCGCGGCGGGCGGTCCGCCGGCGGCGCGCCAGCGGTCGGAGGCGCCGTAGGCGAGCTTCATCCGGTCCCGCATGGGCTTTCCGGCCTGTTCCTCGGCGTAGAGCGCCTCGTACCAGGTGGCGTGTCCCTCGTTGAGCCACAGGTCGGACCAGGTGCGGGGGGTGACGCTGTCGCCGAACCACTGGTGCGCCAGCTCGTGCACCATGATCGACTCGACGTACCAGGCGGGGTAGACGGGCTCGGTGAACAGCTCCCGCTCGAAGAGGGAGAGCGTCTGGGTCTCCAGTTCGAAGCCGGTGGAGGCGTCGGCCGCGAGGACGCCGTAGGTCTCGAAGGGGTAGCGGCCGACCTTGTTCTCCATCCAGGCGATCTGCGCGGGTGTCTTCTCCAGCCAGGGCTCCAGCGCCTCGCGGTACCGGGTGGGGACGACGTCCCGTACGGGCAGGCCGTGCGGGCCGGTGCGGTGCAGCACCGTGGAGCGGCCGATGGACACCTGGGTGAGCTCGGTGGCCATGGGGTGCCGGGTGCGGTACGTCCACGTGGTCTGCCCTCCGGCCCGCTCGACACCGGCGGGCAGACCGTTGGCCACGGCCGTGTGGCCGTCGGGCGCGGTGACCCGGATGGTGAACATGGCCTTGTCGGAGGGGTGGTCGTTGCACGGGAAGACCAGGTGCGCGGCGTCGGCCTGGTTGGCCATGGCGAGGCCGTCCCCGGTGCGCACCCAGCCGCCCTCGCGCCCCTCGGCGGGCACGGGGTCGCTGGTGTGGCGCACGGTGATGCGCATCCACGTGTCGTCCGACACCGCGTCCTCGGGCGTGATCACCAGGTCCTCGCCGGCGGTGCGGAATTTCGCGGGGTCGCCGTCGACCTCGACCGAGTCGACCTTGCCGTGCGCGAAGTCGAGGTTGATCCGGTCCAGGTCCGCGGTGGCCCAGGCGTCGATGGTGGTGACGGCCCGCAGCGGCTCGCTGTTGGTGCCGGGGTAGGTGAAGGACAGGTCGTACGAGGCGACGTCGTAGCCGGGGTTGCCCAGGTGCGGGAAGAGGCGGTCGCCGACGCCGAGCGGGACGGCGGGGGCGCTCGCGGCGACGAGGCACACGGAGACGGCCGAGGCGAGCAGGGCGGCGGACGTCCGCCGGCGGGTGGGGGAAGCGGGCGTGAGGGGCATGCCTCACGGCTATCAGCGCGCGCGGGCGCGGCACGGCAGACGCGCGTCCGGCCCACCCGAACCGGGGACCGGGGCCTGCGCCGCCTGCCGCCTCAGGTGCCCTGCGTCTGCGGCTGCGCGCGGCTCACGTCGTACACCCCGGCCACGTTCCGCATGGCGCGCATCAGGGCGGGCAGGTGGGCCGCGTCCGGGAGCTGCACGGTGTAGGTGTGCCGCACCTGCTGCTGGGTCGGGGGTTCGACGGTCGCGGAGACGATCTCGGCGCCTTCCAGGGCCATGGCCTCGGTGAGGTCGGCGAGCAGATGGGGACGGACGAACGATTCGGCGACCAGGGTGACCCGGCACTCGGTGGCCTCGCCCCAGCGCACGCCGACGTCCTCACGCCCCCCGTCCTTCATGCGCGCCACCGCCGGGCACTGCACCCGGTGCACCGTGACCGCTCCCCCGCGTACGGCGAAACCGGTGATCTCGTCGGGCGGTACGGGCGTGCAGCACCGGGCGAGCCGTACGGTCGCGCCCGGCCGGTCCGCGAGGACGTCGCCGCCGGCGGGGCGGGCGCCGGGCTGCTCGGGGGCGGAGGCCGCCGGCGCATCCGAGCCGGGCCGGGGCGTGGCCGTACGGTCACCCGAGGGCCGTTCGGTCCCGGAGGGCTGTTCGGTCCCGGAGAACCGGTCGGCCCTAGAGAACCGGTCGGTCCCGGAGACCCGGTCGGACCGGTCGCCGCCGCCGGAGGGCCGGTCCGTCCCGGTGGTGCGGGCCTCGTGCTCCTGGGCCTCGGCCTGCGCCGGATGGGCGGCCAGCCAGCGCTGGATGGCGATCCGGGCCGCGGGCGTGTGCGCGTGCTCCAGCCACTCCCGGGAGGGCTCGGAGGCCGGGTCCTGGCCCATGAGGAGCTGGACGGTGTCGCCGTCCCTCAGCACGGTGGACAGCGTCGCCAGCCGGCCGTTGACCCGGGCGCCGATGCAGGCGTGCGCGTCCTCGCCGTACTGCGCGTACGCGGCGTCCACGCAGGTCGCCCCCTCGGGCAGCCCGAGTGTGCCGCCGTCGGGCCGGAAGACGGTGATCTCGCGGTCCTGGGCGAGGTCCTCGCGCAGGGTCGACCAGAAGTGGTCGGGATCGGGCGCGGCCTCCTGCCAGTCGAGGAGCCGGGAGAGCCAGCCGGGGCGGGTGGGATCGACACGCTCGCCGTCGGCCGGGTCGTCGGGGGCGGGGGCGTACGGGTTGCCGAGGGCGACGACCCCCGCCTCGGCGACCTTGTGCATCTGGTGGGTGCGGATGAGGACTTCGACGACCTGGCCGTCCGCACGGGCGACGGCCGTGTGCAGCGACTGGTACAGGTTGAACTTCGGTACGGCGATGAAGTCCTTGAACTCCGAGACCACCGGGGTCATACAGGTGTGCAGTTCGCCGAGGACGCCGTAACAGTCGGCGTCCTCGCCCACCAGGACCAGCAGGCGGCCGAAGTCGGAGCCGCGCAGCCGGCCGCGTTTGCGGGAGACGCGGTGCACGGAGACGAAGTGGCGGGGGCGGATGAGGACTTCGGCCGGGATGCCCGCCTCGCGCAGCACCGAGCGCACCTCGTCGGCGACCTCGGCGAGCGGGTCGTCGGCACGGTCGGCGTTGCGGACGATCAGTTCCCTGGTGTGCGCGTACTCCTCGGGGTGCAGGATCGCGAAGACCAGGTCCTCGAGTTCGGTCTTGAGCGCCTGGACGCCGAGCCGTTCGGCGAGCGGGATGAGCACGTCACGTGTCACCTTCGCGATGCGCTCCTGTTTCTCGGGACGCATGACGCCGAGGGTGCGCATGTTGTGCAGCCGGTCGGCGAGTTTGATCGACATGACGCGGACGTCGTTGCCGGTGGCGACGAGCATCTTGCGGAAGGTCTCGGGCTCGGCGGCGGCGCCGTAGTCGACCTTCTCCAGCTTGGTGACGCCGTCGACGAGGTAGCGGACCTCCTCGCCGAACTGCTCACCCACCTGGTCGAGCGTCACATCCGTGTCCTCGACGGTGTCGTGGAGCAGCGAGGCGGTCAACGTGGTGGTCTCCGCGCCGAGTTCGGCGAGGATCAGGGTCACGGCCAGCGGGTGCGTGATGTACGGCTCGCCGCTCTTGCGCATCTGGCCGCGGTGCGAGGACTCGGCCAGGACGTAGGCGCGGCGCAGGGGATCGAGGTCGGCCTCGGGGTGGTGGGCGCGGTGGGCCTCGACGACGTGGCTGATGGCGTCGGGCAGCCGGTCGCGGGCGGCGGGTCCGAGCAGCGCGGCTCTGCCGAGGCGGCGCAGGTCGATCCGGGGGCGGGTCTTTCTGCGCGGCGCGGTCGGTGTCACCGGCCCCGACGCCGCGCCCGGCATCGGGCCTGGGGTCACGGGATTCGTGGCCTCCGCACTCATGGGCACCTCCGGCTGCGTCAACCGGCGGACGGGGTGCCCCAGGGCGGACACGGCTCAGGGGGCGGCTTCGGTCCCCCGTCCGGGCCGGTGCTTGATGCTATCGAGCCCACCACGCGTGGCTGACCGCCTCTCGCCGAGCGTGAAACTGATCACCCATTCGAGGGACGAATGTGAGGTTTGTACCCTCATGCAGGCTGACCAGAGTGGTCGTGTTCCCGCCAACTGGCCGGTTCCGTACGCCGGTTTCGGGTCGAGGTCGCCAGGACGGCGGTGCCGGCTCAGCCCCGCGGAACGGCCTGCAGCCAGTCCGCGTCGATCTCGCCCTCGGCCACGATCACGGCCGGGCCGGTCATCTCGATCTCGCCGTCGGGCCGCTCGGTGATCACGAGGGTGCCGCCGGGGACGTCCACGGTGTAGGTCACCGGCGTTCCGGTGGTGGCGGGGTCGGCGCCGTCGCGGCGGGCGGCGGCCACGGCGACCGCGCACGCGCCCGTGCCGCACGAGCGGGTCTCGCCGGAGCCGCGCTCGTGCACGCGCAGCGCGACGTGCCGGGGGCCGCGGTCGACGACGAACTCGACGTTGACCCCGTCCGGGTAGACGGAGGCCGGGCTGAAGGGCGGCGGGGCGTACAGGTCGCCGGCGTGCGCCAGGTCCTCGACGAAGGCGACGGCGTGCGGGTTGCCCATGTTCACGTTCCGCGCGGGCCAGCTGCGCTCGCCGACGCTCACGGTGACGCCGTCCTCGGGGAGCAGCGCCTTGCCCATGCCGACGGTGATGTCGCCGTCCTTGGCGATGTGCACGGTCTTCACGCCTCCGCGGGTGGCGACCGCGAGGTCCCCCTCGGTGACGTGCCCGGCGCGCTGGAGGTAGCGCGCGAAGACCCGCACGCCGTTGCCGCACATCTCCGCGACCGAACCGTCGCCGTTGCGGTAGTCCATGAACCACTCCGCCTCGGCCGCCATGCTCCTGGCCTCGGGATGCGCGGCGGACCGCACGACGTGCAGCAGTCCGTCACCGCCGATGCCCGCGCGGCGGTCGCACAGGGCGGCGACGGCAGCCGGGGGCAGGTCGATGGTGTTCTCGGGGTCCGGGACGATCACGAAGTCGTTCTCGGTCCCGTGGCCCTTGAGGAAGGCGATCGGCGTGCTCATGCCCCGATCGTACGGCGCGCTGCGCGGGGACGGCCCGCGCGCGGCTTCAGCGGAGCCGGGCCACCCGCCACACGGCCAGGACGACCACCGCGGCCACCATCACCGCGTACCCGAGGACGACCCGCCAGTCCGCTCTGCGGCCGGAGCCCTTGGCCGGGAGGCCGGGCCAGGTGTATCCGACGCGGCGGGCGGCCATCATGCCCCAGCCGGCCGCGCAGGAGCAGATCAGCAGGCCGAGCATGGCGATGACGGCCCCGCTGTCGCCGAAGTCGAAGGCGAGCGGGAAGGCGAACATCAGGGAGCCGAGGGCCGCGAGTCCGACGATCGGGGCGAGCTGCCAGATGCGCAGCCGGCGCTGCGGGCGCAGCTCCACCTCGACCTCGTCCGCGAACATCTCGTCGGGCTCGGGGCCGTCGTCCGTCACGCTCGGCGTCTCGTCGGGGCCGTCGGAGCTGAGGCGGTCCGTGTCCTGCTCCGGTCCGTCCTCGTGCTCCGGCACGTCCCGCTCGTGCTCCTGCCCATCCCGCTCCGCGGTGATGTGATCGGTGCCTTGTGCGGTGTCGCGAGGGCCGGCCTCCATCGCCACGCGCCCTCCCAACTAGGACTCAACTCGGTCGATCGAAGCTCGATGATGGCACGCCGCCGAAGGACCGGATGACGGCCTGGGCGTCCCGATGCCATGACGTGATCAGGCTGTAACCGGTCGTTCGACCAAGGACAGCGCGAGCTGCGGAAGTTCTGTGAGATCGGCCGCAGCCCCACTCAACCAGTGCACCCGCGGATCGCGCCTGAACCATGAATCCTGACGGCGCGCGAAGCGCTTGGTGGCACGCACGGTCTCGGACCGCGCTTCCTCCAGGGTGCACTCCCCGGCGAGCGCCGCGAGGACCTGCTGGTAGCCGAGCGCGCGCGATGCCGTACGCCCTTCGCGCAACCCCTGCGCCTCCAGCGCCCGCACTTCGTCCACGAGTCCGGCGTCCCACATCCGGTCGACCCGGCGCGCGATGCGCTCGTCCAGCTCGGGGCGGGCCACGTCGACGCCGATCTGGAGCGTGTCGTAGACCGAGTCGTGGCCGGGGAGGTTGGCGGTGAAGGGCTTGCCGGTGATCTCGATGACCTCAAGGGCCCGTACGACCCGGCGTCCGTTGCTCGGCAGGATGGCGCGGGCCGCCTCGGGGTCGGCGGCGGCCAGGCGGGCGTGCAGTGCGCCCGAGCCGCGGAGGGTGAGTTCCTCCTCCAGACGGGCGCGCACCTCGGGGTCGGTACCGGGGAACTCCAGGTTGTCGACGGCACCTCGGACGTACAGCCCCGAGCCCCCGACCAGGATCGGCCAGCGGCCCTCGGCGAGCAGCGCGTCGATGCGCGCACGGGCCAGACGCTGGTACTCGGCGACGGACGCCGTGACGGTGACGTCCCAGATGTCCAGGAGGTGGTGCGGGACTCCGCCGCGCTCCTCGGGCGTCAGCTTGGCGGTGCCGATGTCCATCCCTCGGTAGAGCTGCATGGAGTCGGCGTTGACGACCTCACCGCCGAGCCGCTGGGCCAGGAAGACGCCCAGATCGGACTTTCCGGCCGCAGTGGGACCGACGACGGCGATGACGCGGGGGGCGGGGGGTGCGCTGCTCACCGACCCAGTCTCGCAAACCTCGCACACCGCTCTCGAACGAGTTACGTGACGCCACGGCCCCGGGGTCGTTGCCCGTTGCGAGGTTCCTGCCGCCGGATCACAGAGGCGGTGGCCCGGGCCGTGCAAACGGACGCACCGGGCGACGCGGGATTTCGCCCGCACGAGTAACGTATGGAGTGGATATGGGCGTTTTTGCACGCATTCTCCGACGGTCCAAGGCCACGGAGGCGCCTGCCGCCGAGGCCGGCAGCGACGCGGCGCAGGCCGGGTCCGAGACGGAGGAGGAGACGGCGACCGCCGAGGCGAAGGCGGCCGAGGGAGCGGCGGACACCGCCGAGCCGAAGGCCGAGGCCGCCGAGAGCACCGAGGGCGAAGGCGTCGACATCCCCAAGCAGCAGTCCACCGACAAAGCGGCCGACAACGAGGCCGGTGAGGGCGCCCGTACGTGACCGCCCCGCGCGAGGGAAGGTGAGCCATGGGTCTCCTGGAGAACGTGAAGGCCAAGCTGGGCCCCGCGAAGGGCAAGGTCTCGCACCTCGCGCAGCGGCACGAGGACAGGATCCAGCACGGTCTCGACAGAGCCGCGCAGGTCGTCGACAAGAGGACCAAGGGCAAGTACAGCGACAGGATCCACTCGGGCACGGGCAAGGCCAAGGGCGCCATGGGCCGACTCGCGCACAAGGACGACGGCGGACCGCACACGGGCGGCGCGACACCGACGCCGGACGCGGCCACCCCGTCCCAGGGTGGGGCGACTCCGCCTCGGGGTGCGGCGACCGCGCCTCAGGGCGGGGCGACTCCTCCGGCGGACGCGGACCGTACGGCACCGCCGCGCGACGCGGCCGGCGGCACACCGCCGGACAACGCACCACCGCCGGTCTCCTGACCTGGCACCGGCACACCGAAAGGGCACATCGCCGGACGGCCGTGGAGCAGGAGCTCCCGGCCGTCCGGCGTTTCCCGCACCCGCCGCGGACCGGCAGCGCGTCCCCGCGCGTCCCCGCGCGCCGTCGCGCACCTCGCGCTTCCGCGGCGACGCGGGCTACGACCAGGTGGCGACGGCGTACCCCACCCCGTACGGCGCGTCCTCGAACAGCAGTGATCCCCCGAGGTCCGCGCCCTCGGCCGCGCCCGCAAGGACCTGCCAGGGGGCCCGGCCGGACACCTTCAGCTCGCGGGCGAGGCCGACGTCCAGCGCGAGGAGGGCCGGAAGGTCCGCCGTGCCGAGCGCGCGCCCCACCTCGGCGTCGAAGGGGGCCGCCCGCTCGTCGAGGTAGCCCGGGGCCTTGAGCGTCCGGCACGCGCTGGCGTCGCCCATCACCAGCAGCGCGACCCGCTCGGCACCGGCGGCGAGGTCTCGTCCGACCCGGGCGCAGTCCCCCGGCGTGAGCCGCTCCCCCACGCCGACCCCCTCGACCGGGGCGTCGGACCACCCGGTCCGCTCCAGCAGCCAGGCGGCCACCGCGAGCCCGTACGGCAGCCGCCGTTCCGGGCCCGCGTCGCCAGCCCTGGCCCGTCCGAGCCGTACGTCGAGATCGACACCGAAGCCCCGGAACGACCCCCGGCTGCCCTCCGGGTACCTCTCGGGCCCGGGGACGTCCACCGGCCCGACGACCACCAGCCGGTCGGGACGGGCTGCGGCGAGCACGCCCAGCGCGTCCGTGCAGGCGGCTCGCGCGGCGTCCAGCTCCGGGGCGGCACCCGCGGCGACCTCGGGAATCAGCAGGGGCGGGCAGGGACAGACAGCGGCGGCGACAAGCATGATCGGCAGGGTAACCCTCGGCGGACGCGATTCCGCACGGGGCGACCGCCACCCGGCCCCACCCCGCCGGAGGTCACGCCCCGCGTGAGGCCACGCCCAGTCGCAGCCCCCGCCCCGCCGGAGGTCACACCCAGTCGGAGGTCGCACCCCGTGGTAAGTCCCGAAGGTCACACTCCCCCGGAAGTCACGCCCCCTCGGAAGTCACCCCCGGCTCAGTCGCAGCCGCAGCCGCTTGCCGCGACCGGCAGCGGCTCCGGGACGCCGATCTTGGGGAGGCCGAGCAGGACGCCCGTCGGCTGGGACGCCTTCGCCGCCTTCTCCGCCGTGCGCTTCTCCCAGGCGTCGCCCGCGCGCGTGCGCCGCACGTCGAGGACGGGGCCCTCGGCGAGCAGGTGGTGCGGGGCGGCGTAGGTGATCTCGACCGTGACGACGTCGCCCGGGCGGACCTCCTGGTCCGGCTTGGTGAAGTGCACCAGGCGGTTGTCGGGGGCGCGGCCGGACAGGCGGTGGGTGGTGTCGTCCTTGCGGCCCTCGCCCTCGGCGACCATCAGCTCCAGCGTGCGGCCGACCTGCTTCTTGTTCTCCTCCCAGGAGATCTCCTCCTGGAGGGCGACCAGCCGCTCGTAGCGCTCCTGGACGACCTTCTTGGGGATCTGGCCGTCCATCTCGGCGGCCGGGGTGCCGGGCCGCTTGGAGTACTGGAAGGTGAAGGCCTGAGCGAAGCGGGCCTCGCGGACCACGTGCAGCGTCTGCTCGAAGTCCTCCTCGGTCTCGCCGGGGAAGCCCACGATGATGTCCGTGCTGATCGCGGCGTGCGGGATGGCGGCGCGGACCTTCTCGATGATCCCGAGGAAGCGCTCCTGGCGGTAGGAGCGGCGCATCGCCTTCAGGACCGCGTCGGAGCCGGACTGCAGCGGCATGTGCAGCTGCGGCATCACGTTCGGCGTCTCGGCCATGGCGGCGATGACGTCGTCGGTGAAGTCGCGCGGGTGCGGCGAGGTGAAGCGGACGCGCTCCAGCCCGTCGATCTTCCCGCAGGCGCGCAGCAGCTTGCTGAAGGCCTCGCGGTCGCCGATGTCCGAGCCGTACGCGTTGACGTTCTGCCCGAGGAGGGTGATCTCGGAGACGCCCTCGGAGACCAGGGCCTCGATCTCGGCGAGGATGTCGCCGGGGCGGCGGTCCTTCTCCTTGCCGCGCAGGGCCGGGACGATGCAGAAGGTGCAGGTGTTGTTGCAGCCGACGGAGATGGAGACCCAGGCCGCGTAGGCGCTCTCGCGGCGGGTCGGCAGGGTCGAGGGGAATGCTTCCAGGGACTCGGCGATCTCGACCTGCGCCTCCTCCTGCACGCGGGCGCGCTCCAGCAGGACGGGCAGCTTGCCGATGTTGTGCGTGCCGAAGACGACGTCCACCCAGGGCGCCTTCTTCACGATGGTGTCGCGGTCCTTCTGGGCCAGGCAGCCGCCGACCGCGATCTGCATCCCGGGGCGCGCTGCCTTCTTCGGCGCCAGGTGGCCGAGGTTGCCGTACAGCTTGTTGTCGGCGTTCTCCCGGACGGCGCAGGTGTTGAAGACGACGACGTCCGCCTCGCCGTCGGAGCCCTCGGGGGCGCGGACGTAGCCCGCGTCCTCCAGCAGGCCGGCCAATCGCTCGGAGTCGTGGACGTTCATCTGGCACCCGTAGGTGCGTACTTCATAGGTGCGCGTGCCGCCCACTGACTGGCTCCGGTCGATGCTGCTCATAGGGACAAGGGTAGGCGGTCGGCGAAAGTGACTCGGTCGCCTGTGGACAACCGGGGCCCGGGCTCACGGCTCGATGAGCCCGGCCCTGATGGCGTACCGGGTCAGCTCCAGGCGGTCGCGCATGCCGAGCTTCTGCAGGAGGTTGGCGCGGTGGCGTTCGACGGTCTTGGCGCTGATGAAGAGGAGTTCGCCGATCTCCTTGGAGGTGTGGCCCTCGGCGACCAGCTTGAGGATCTCCTCCTCGCGTTCGGTGATGGCCCGTTCCGGCAGGCCGTCGCCGCGGTGGAGGCGCTCCAGGTAGGAGCGGACCAGGGCCCGCTCGGCGCCCGGGTAGATGAACGGCTCGTCCCGCACGGCCGCCCGGCACGCCTCGACCAGGTCGCGGTCGGCGACCGACTTGAGGACGTAGCCGCTGGCCCCGGCCCTGAGCGCCTCGAAGAAGTACTCCTCGTTGTCGTACATGGTCAGGATGAGGATGTGCAGGTCGGGCAGCCGGCGGGAGAGTTCCCTGGCCGCCTGGAGGCCGGTCATGCGGGGCATGGCCACGTCGAGGACGGCCAGGTCGACGGGGGTCTCCCGGGCCTTCGCGACGGCCTCGGCGCCGTCTCCGGCCTCGGCGACGACCGTCAGGTCCGGTTCACCGTCCAGGATGAGGCGCACGCCCCGGCGCACCAGCGTGTGGTCGTCGGCGAGCAGGACGCGAATCGGACGGCTCGTCCGGGTGGTCATCGGCGTGCTCCGTCCGGCACGGGCAGGCGCAGCCGTACGTCGGTGCCGCCGTCCGGGGCCGGTCCGACGGTGAGGGCGGCCCCGATCAGCAGGGCGCGTTCGCGCATGCCGGTGATGCCGGCGCCCTCGGGGGCGGTGCCGACGCCGGTGCCGTTGTCGCGGACGAGGAGTTCGACGCCGCCCGGGACGGGCCGGAGGCGGAGTTCGGCGCGGTCGGCGCCGGCGTGCCGGGCGGTGTTGGTCAGGCCCTCCTGGGCCACCCGGTAGACGACGAGTTCCGCTTCGGGTGTCAGGGCGGGGAGGTCGCCGGTGACGTGGTGGCGCACCGTCAGCCCGTGTGTCGTGAACTCGCCGGCGAGTGCGCGCAGGGCGCTGGCCAGGCCCAGTTCCTCCAGGACACCCGGGCGCAGCCGCCGGGCGATCCGGCGGATCTCGTCCAGGCCGGCCCGGGTCGCCTCCTGCGCCTGGCCGACCTCGTCGCGCAGCTCCCCCGGCGCCCGGTCGGCGACGCGCTTGAGCTGGAGCAGGACGGCGGTCAGGGTCTGCCCGACCTCGTCGTGCAGCTCCCGCGCGATGCGGTGGCGTTCGCTCTCCTGCGCGGACAGCGCGCGGGCGGCGCCCGTGGCCCGCTCGGCCTCCAGCCGGTCGAGCATCGTGTTGTACGTCGTGATCAGCCCGGCCGTCTCCGCCGGACCGCCGACCACCGGGCGGGAGCCGGGGCGCAGCAGGTCCGCGGTGGCCATGGCGCGGTCCAGCCGCTGCAGGGGGGCCAGGCCGAAGCGCAGCACGAGCGCGTTGCCGGCGAGCAGCAGCACCAGGCCGCCGAGCAGGACGAGCGCCTCTCCGGCCAGGACGGGGGTGGAGACGGTGACCGGGCCGAGCAGCAGCGCGGTGGCCACGACCAGGCCGGCCGCGTTGAGCGAGAAGATCCGCCAGAACAGCGACACGTTCCTGGCTCCGCTCCTTCCGGCGCTCGCGTCCGACAGCTCCCCGGCGCTCGCCTCCGACAGCTCCCCGTCGAGTCTCTCCGGCGACCGGCCGCTGCGTATATCCGTCACGACACCCATATCGCCACCGTACGGCCGGATGGCAGCATGCGGAGGTGGCCCGTCCGTTGATCGACACCGCTCACGGCACCGCTCAGGACACGGACACAGGCAAGAACCACCGGACGAACAAGGGGAAGAAACGTGTCAGCTCCGCGCCTGAGGGCGACGCCGCTGCCGGGCATCGGGGTCCAGTACGACCTGGAGACCCGCGAACACCGTCATCTGTCGGTGGTCGCGCACCGCGACGGGACGCGCACGGTGAACGTGTACCGCTCCGACGACCCCGATTCCTGCGCGCAGTCCCTGCGGCTGACCAGTTCCGAGGCGGGTTCGCTGATCGACGCGCTGAAGCCGTCCCACCACAGCCCCAGCCTGCTGTACACCACGGACCTGGGGCTCGTCGCCGAGCGGATCGAGGTGGCCGCGACCTCGCGCTGGAACGGGCGGGTGCTGGGCGACACCCGGATGCGGACGGACACGGGCGCGTCGGTGGTGGCGGTGCTGCGCCGGGCCGAGGCCATCCCGTCGCCGGCGCCGGACTTCCGGCTGGCGGGCGGTGACACGCTGATCGTCGTCGGCACGCGCGAGGGCGTCGACGCGGCCGCGATGATACTCGAGCGGGAGTGAGCCGGTGCACTCCGCGGTTCTGCTGATCGAGTTCGGTTCCATCATTCTCGGCCTCGGCCTGCTCGGCCGGTTCGCCGCCCGTTTCCAGCTCTCGCCGATACCGCTGTACCTCCTCGCCGGTCTGGCCTTCGGCGAGGGCGGTCTGCTGCCGCTGGGGGCGAGCGAGGAGTTCGTCGCCACGGGCGCGGAGATCGGCGTCATCCTGTTGCTGCTGATGCTGGGCCTGGAGTACACGGCGAGCGACCTGGTCTCCAATCTCAAGACGCACTATCCGTCCGGTCTGGTCGACTGCGCGCTGAACGCCCTGCCCGGTGCGGCGGTGGCGTTGCTGCTGGGCTGGGGCCCGGTGGCCGCGGTCGTCCTGGCCGGTGTCACCTGGATCTCGTCGTCCGGCGTGATCGCCAAGGTGCTCGGCGACCTGGGCCGGGTCGGCAACCGTGAGACGCCGGTGATCCTCAGCGTGCTGGTGCTGGAGGACCTGGCGATGGCGGTGTACCTGCCGATCGTCACGGCGCTGGTGGCGGGCGCCGGGCTGCTGGCCGGGAGCGTGACCCTGGCGATCGCGCTGGGCGCGGCGGGGCTGGTGCTGTTCCTGGCCGTGCGCTACGGCCGGGTCATCTCGCGGTTCGTCTCCAGCGACGACCCGGAGAAGCTGCTGCTGGTCGTGCTGGGCCTGACGATCCTGGTCGCGGGCGTGGCGCAGCAGTTGCAGGTGTCGGCGGCGGTGGGTGCCTTCCTGGTGGGCATCGCGCTGTCCGGGGAGGTGGCGGAGGGCGCGCACACGCTGCTCAGCCCCCTGCGCGACCTGTTCGCGGCGGTCTTCTTCGTCTTCTTCGGGCTGCACACCGACCCGTCGAGCATCCCGCCCGTGCTGCTGCCGGCCCTGGGCCTGGCCGTCGTCACCGCGCTGACGAAGATCGCCACCGGCTACTGGGCGGCCCGGCGGGCCGGGATCTCCGTCAAGGGCCGCTGGCGGGCGGGCGGCGCGCTCGTCGCCCGCGGCGAGTTCTCGATTGTCATCGCGGGCCTCGCGGTCGCCGCCGGTATCGAGCCGTCCCTCGGCCCGCTGGCCACGGCGTACGTCCTGATCCTGGTCGTCCTGGGGCCGCTCACCGCGCGGTACACCGAGCCCGTGGCGACATGGTGGGGGCGGCGCCGCGAGCGCGGTCGGCCGGAGCCGAAGCCGGAGCCTGAGCCTGAGCCGAAGCCTGAGCCGACGCCCAGGGCGACGGAGGCGGACGCGCCGGTCGCCGACTGAGGGTCCCCGGAGGGCGAAGGGGGAGCTGCAGGGCGATGTGCCGAGGGGCGATGTGCCGACGGGCGAGGTGCCGAGGTCAGGCGCCCCCGCCCGGCGTCCACCCCTGCTTACGCAGCACCCCCGCCACATCCGGTGCCTCGTAGTGCTCCCCCTTGAGGACCTTGCCGTCGGCGCGGCGGGAGACCGAACCGTCCGGGCCGAGCTTGGTCATGTTGGACCGGTGGATCTCGGCGAGCACCGCGTCGAGGTCGATGCCGTGGACCAGGGCCGTGCCGTACGCGACGTAGACCACGTCCGCCAGTTCGTGCGCGAGCCGGTCCAGCGGGCCCGTCACCGCGACCTCGGCCACTTCCGCGGCCTCCTCCGCGAGAAGCTCGCCGCGGTGGGCGGCGAGTTCCGGGGAGACCTCCGCCGGGGTGCTGCGGGCGTCCAGGCCGAAGGCATGGTGGAACGCACGGACCAGGTCGGCGGGCGAGGAGCTCATGGGGGCGACTGTAGTGGCCGCCACTGACACTCCCCGCCCCGTCCTGTGACCCCTGCCCTGGTCAGGGGTGCGCCCCGGCTGGCAGGATCGCCCGCATGTCCAGGACGTTCCCCCGTATCGGCAGGCAGCGGACCCTGCAGGGCGGTGCCGCCGCCCTCGTGGTCCTCGGGCTGCTGCTGTGGTGGCTGCGCCCCTGGGCCGAGCAGCCGCCGGGCGGGGAGATCGAGTTCAGCACCGGCACGCGCGCCGGGGTCTACCACGAGTACGGCGAACTCCTGCGCAACGAGATCGACAAGGACATGCCCGACCTGCGCGTGCGGCTGCTGACCAGCGCCGGTTCGCAGGAGAACGTCGCGGACGTGGCGACCGGCGAGGCCGACTTCGCGATCGCCGCGGCCGACGCCGTCGCCACGTACAAGCTCGACAACAGCACGGGCGCCGACCGGCTGCGCGGAGTCGCTCGCCTGTACGACGACTACCTCCAGCTGGTCGTGCCGCCGGACTCGGACATCCGCTCCGTCGCGGACCTGCGGGGCAAGCGCGTGGCCATAGGGCTCCCCGACTCCGGCGTGCGGCTGATCGCCAACGGCGTGCTCAAGGCGGCCGGCATCGACCCGGAGAAGGACATCGTGCCCTCGTCGGACGGCATCGACACCGGGCCCAAGCGGCTGGGGCACGGGCTGGACGCGTTCTTCTGGTCGGGCGGGCTACCCACGGACGGACTCAGCCGGCTGGCGAAGAAGTCGGCGTCGGCGTTCCGGTTCGTGCCGATCGACGCCGCACTGGTGGCCAAGCTGCACGACCAGGGCGGCGCCACGCGGTACTACCGCGCCACCAAGATGCCCGAGTCGGCCTACCCCACGATCCAGCGGGGCGACCCGGTGCCGACGCTGGCGGTGTCCAACATCCTGGTGACGCGCAGCGACGTCGATCCGCGGCTCACCGAGTGGCTGACCCGGACGGTGATCGACAGCCGTGACGGCATCGGCGCGACCGTCCACTCCGCCCAGCTGGTCGACGTCCGCACGGCGATCTACACCGACCCGCTGCAACTGCACGCCGGGGCGCAGCGCTACTACCAGTCGGTCAAGCCGTAGGCCCCGACCTGGGCACGCGCACGGTCACCCGCAGACCGTGCGGCTGGTTGTGGTCGTAGGCGATCGAGCCGCCGCCCGCCGCGAGCAGCGCCCGCGAGATGGACAGTCCGAGGCCCGAGCCCTTGATGTTCTGGTGCCGGCCGCTGCGCCAGAAGCGGTCGCCGATGCGGGCCAGCTCCTCGTCGGTGAGGCCGGGGCCGCGGTCGGTGACGACGACGGTGGAGGTGTCGCCGTCGGGAGCGACGGTCACCTCGACGGTCTCGCCCTCGGGCGTGAACTTGACCGCGTTGTCGATGACCGCGTCCAGGGCGCTGGACAGGGCGACCGGGTCGGCCCAGGCGGTCGTCGGCGGGCAGTCGCCGACCAGGCGGACGCCCTTGGCCCCGGCGGTGGGGGCCCAGGCCGCGACGCGTTCGGCGGCCAGCTCGCCGATGTCCGTGACCCTCAGGTCCGCCTCGGTGTGCTCGGCCAGCGCCAGGTCCAGCAGGTCGTCCAGGACCTGCGCGAGGCGCTTGCCCTCCGCCTGCACGGAGGCGATCTCCTTGTTGCCCTCGGGCAGCTCGAAGGCGAGCAGCTCGATGCGCAGCAGCAGTGCCGCGAGGGGGTTGCGCAGCTGGTGGGAGGCGTCGGCGACGAAGGCGCGCTGCTGCTCCAGGACGTCCTCGACGTTGTCCGCCATCTCGTTGAACGACCGGGCCAGGCGGCGCAGTTCCGGCGGGCCTCCGGCCGCGGCGACCCGGGACTTCAGCCGTCCCGTGGCGATGTCGTGGGTGGTGGCGTCCAGGATCCGCACGGGCTTGAGCACCCAGCCGGTCAGCCGCAGGGCGGCGCCGACGGCCAGCAGCATCGCGGCGAACTCGCCCGCGCCGATGATCAGCCAGCCCTGCAGCGTCCGGGAGCGCATCTGCCCGGTCGGCGAGTCGGTGACGACCACCGCGACGACGTCGCCGTCGCGGATGACCGGCGAGGCGACCACGAGATTGCCGCGCTGCCAGGGCCACACCTGCTTCGGGTCGTGGCTGCGGCGGCTGAGCAGCGCCTCGTCGAAGGCCGCGCGCACCTCGCCGTCCTTGGGCAGGGCCCACTTGGCGGGTGCGTGGGCCATGGCCCTGCCGCTGCGGTAGAAGACGCCGGCGCGGATGCCGTAGACCTCGTGGTAGCTGCGGAGCTCACTGCTGAGCGTGGCCAGGCGCTCGTTCTCGAACGCGCCGGTGGTGGCGTCGGGCGAGTCGGTGACGAACTGTGCGAGGGCCGCGAACCGCGCGGTGTCGTCGATGCGGTCGACGACGACCTTCTGCTGCTGGGCGCCCGCCAGGCTGACGGCGAGCGGCACGCCGAGCGCGAGCAGCACGGCCGCCATCAGGACGATGAGCAGCGGGAGGAGACGAGTGCGCACCCGGCCCCGCTATCCGGCAGGGGCGACGAGCCGGTAGCCGACGCCGCGTACGGTCTCGATGAGCGCGGGCATGCGCAGCTTGGCGCGCAGGGACGCGACGTGCACCTCCAGGGTGCGCCCGGTCCCCTCCCAGCTGGTCCGCCACACCTCGCTGATGATCTGCTCCCGGCGGAAGACCACACCGGGCCGTTGCGCGAGGAGGGCCAGCAGGTCGAACTCCTTGCGGGTCAGCTGGATCACCGCCCCGTCGACGCTGACCCGGCGCGTGGGCAGCTCGATGTGCACGGGGCCGAGCCGCAGCTCGGTCTCGATGCCGCTGGAGGTGTCCTCGTGCGAGGTGCGCCGGCTGACCGCGTGGATCCGGGCGAGCAGCTCGCCGGTGTCGTAGGGCTTGACGACGTAGTCGTCGGCGCCGAGGTTGAGGCCGTGGATGCGGGAGCGTACGTCGGAGCGGGCCGTCACCATGATCACGGGGGTGCTGGTGCGCTTGCGGATCTTGCCGCAGACCTCGTATCCGTCCTGGTCGGGCAGGCCCAGGTCGAGCAGGACCACGCCGAAGCCGTCGCCCTCGGGGACCAGGGCCTGGAGAGCCTCCTCGCCGCTGCGCGCGTGCGTGACGTCGAAGCCGTGCCGTGCCAGGACCGCCGACAGGGCGGCGGCGACGTGGTTGTCGTCCTCGACGAGCAGCAGTCTCACCCGGGCCCCCTTCGGTTCACTGGCCGTACGATCTGGATGTGTACAAAAACGCGTGCACGCGCGCGCGTGCACCTTGTGCAGTCACGCCGATGGATGACGACGGCGTCAAGAGGGTTCCGGTTGCTGAGCGCTTCCGTTACCCGGCTGGTATGAGCGCTGCTCATAAGTGCTACGACATGTGTCCGATTGCTATCGGATCGTGATGCTCAGATTCCCCTCAGATGTAATGACGCAGGTCGTGGAGGGTAACTACTGTCCTCCGAAACCGAGGAGGACGGAGCCTGAGAGCGATGACCGAAGTATCGGTGGCCAAGGAAGATGTGGCCGCGACCGGAGAACTGGTCGTCCTGAAGAGCGTCAACAAGCATTTCGGCGCGTTGCACGTACTCCAGGACATCGACCTGACGATCGCCCGCGGTGAAGTCGTCGTGGTCATCGGACCCTCCGGGTCCGGCAAGTCCACCCTGTGCCGCACCATCAACCGCCTGGAGACGATCGACTCCGGCTCGATCACGATCGACGGCAAGCCGCTGCCCGCCGAGGGCAAGGCCCTGGCGAAGCTGCGCGCCGACGTCGGCATGGTCTTCCAGTCCTTCAACCTCTTCGCGCACAAGACCGTGCTCGAGAACGTGATGCTCGGCCAGATCAAGGTCCGCAAGAAGGACAAGCAGGCGGCCGAGGAACGGGCCCGTGCCCTGCTCGACCGGGTCGGCGTGGGCGCGCAGGCCGAGAAGTACCCGGCACAGCTCTCCGGCGGCCAGCAGCAGCGCGTCGCGATCGCGCGGGCGCTGGCCATGGAGCCGAAGGTGATGCTCTTCGACGAGCCCACCTCCGCGCTCGACCCCGAGATGATCAACGAGGTGCTGGAGGTCATGCAGCAGCTCGCCCGCGACGGTATGACCATGATCGTCGTCACCCACGAGATGGGTTTCGCACGATCGGCGGCAAACCGCGTGGTGTTCATGGCGGACGGCCGAATCGTCGAGGAGGCTGCGCCCGACCAGTTCTTCAGCAATCCGCGCAGCGACCGCGCCAAGGACTTCCTGTCGAAGATCCTGCACCACTGACGGCGCACGTCGCGCCCGCGACGGTCCGCGCCCCCCGCAACGACGGTTTTCTCTTCACGGCAAAGGATGTTCCCAATGAAGCTCCGCAAGGTCTCCGCCGCGGCCGCCACCGCTCTCGTCCTCGCTCTGACCGCCACGGCCTGTGGAGGCGACGACGGCGGAGACTCGAACGGCTCCGGCTCCGGCGGCGGCGACAAGATCAAGATCGGCATCAAGTACGACCAGCCCGGTCTGGGCCTGAAGGAGCCCGACGGTTCCTTCTCCGGCTTCGACGTGGACGTGGCGACCTACGTGGCCAAGGAACTTGGCTACAAGCCCGACCAGATCGAGTGGGTCGAGACCAAGAGCGCCGACCGTGAGAACGCGCTGTCCCGTGGTGATGTCAAGATGATCGCGGCGACGTACTCGATCACCGACGAGCGCAAGCAGAAGGTCGACTTCGCCGGTCCTTACCTGCTGGCTCACCAGGATCTGCTGGTCAAGGCCGACTCGGACATCAAGGAAGGCACCGACCTCAACGGCAAGAAGCTGTGTTCGGTGACCGGCTCCACCTCGGCCCAGAACGTGAAGAAGGAGATCGCGCCGAAGGCCCAGCTGCAGGAGCTCGGCGGTTACTCGGAGTGCATCGCGGGTCTGCAGAGCGGCGCTCTTGACGCCGTGACCACGGACGACGCGATCCTCGCCGGCTTCGCAGCGCAGGACCAGTACAAGGGTCAGTTCAAGCTCACCGGACTGAAGCTGAGCAACGAGAACTACGGCATCGGCGTCAAGAAGGGCGACACCGAGACCCTGAACAAGATCAATGACGCCCTCGAGAAGATGGTCAGCGACGGCGCCTGGGAGAAGGCGGTCAAGGACAACTTCGGCCCGGCCAACTACAAGAACGAGGAAGCCCCGAAGATCGGCCAGATCGTCCAGTAACGCGGGACTCCGCCGACGCAGGATCCCCACGCTCCCCGTGGGGGTCCGCAGGCGCGCCGCCGCCGGCTTTCGGCGGCGGCGCGGCCCGTCCGCCCCCCTCAGCCACACACCCGGAAGCGCGGGAGATCGTGTTCGACTTCCTTTCTGACTATGACGACCCGACCCTGCTGGGTGCCTTCTGGGTCACGGTGCAACTCACCGTCTTCTCGGCCATCGGCTCCCTGATCTGGGGCACCCTGCTGGCGGCCATGCGGGTCAGCCCGGTTCCGCTGATGCGCGGTTTCGGCACCGCCTACGTGAACATCGTCCGTAACATCCCCCTGACTGTCATCATCGTCTTCACCTCGCTGGGACTCGCCAACATCTTCGGCGTGACGATGGGCGCCCCCGACGATTTCAAGGCCAAGGCCTTCCGGCTCGCGGTCCTCGGCCTCGTCGCCTACACCGCGGCCTTCGTCTGCGAGGCCATTCGTTCGGGTATCAACACCGTGCCCGTCGGGCAGGCCGAGGCGGCACGCGCCATCGGTCTCAGCTTCACCCAGGTCCTGTGGCTGGTCGTTCTGCCGCAGGCCTTCCGGTCGGTCATCGGACCCTTGGCCAACGTCCTCATCGCACTGACCAAGAACACGACCGTGGCGGCCACGATCGGCGTGGCGGAGGCCGCCCTCCTGATGAAGGAAATGATCGAGAACGAGGCACAGACGCTGCTCATCGGCGCCGTCTTCGCCTTCGGGTTCGTGGTACTGACCCTGCCCACCGGCCTGTTCCTCGGCTGGCTGAGCAAGCGACTGGCGGTGAAGCGATGACGTCCGTTCTTTACGACGCCCCCGGCCCCAAGGCCAAGCGGCGCAACGTGCTCTTCTCGGTGGTTTTCTTCGTCCTGCTCGCCCTGCTCCTGTGGTGGGTCTGGGAGACGATGGACGAGAAGGGCCAACTGGAGTGGGCTCTGTGGAAGCCGTTCACCACGTCTGAGGCATGGACGACCTATCTGCTGCCCGGCTTGGCCGACACGCTGAAGGCCGCGGCGCTCTCCATGGTCATCGCCCTGCCGCTGGGCGCCGTCCTCGGCATCCTGCGCCTGTCCGACCACCGCTGGGTGCGCATCCCGGCCGGCGCCGTGGTCGAGTTCTTCCGGGCCATCCCGGTGCTGCTGCTGATGCTCTTCGCCAACGAGTTCTACGTCCGTTCCACGGGCATCCCGAGCGATGAGCGTCCGCTGTACGCGGTCGTCACGGGCCTGGTGCTCTACAACGCGTCGGTCCTCGCCGAGGTCGTCCGCGCGGGCATCCTCTCCCTGCCCAAGGGGCAGTCGGAGGCGGCCATGGCGATCGGTCTGCGCAAGAACCAGACGATGACCAGCATCCTGCTGCCGCAGGCCGTCACGGCCATGCTGCCGGCCATCGTCAGCCAGCTGGTCGTCATCGTGAAGGACACCGCGCTGGGCGGCGTGATGCTCGGGTTCACCGAGCTGCTCAACACGCGGAGCACCCTCGCGGCCAACTACGCGAACGTCATCCCCAGCTTCATCGTGGTGGCGGTCATCTTCATCGTGCTGAACTTCATCCTCACCTCCTTCGCCTCCTGGCTGGAGGGCAGGCTGCGGCGCAGCAAGCGGAGCACGGGTGCCGTTCTGGGCGCCGAGAAGGTCGACGACCTCAACGCGGCCGAGCTCGGCGGTGGAACCGACGCCGGCGGCGCAACTCGCTGACGGTCGGCCTGTACTCATCGAGGGGCGCCTGACGCTCTCTCACCTCGTGTGACACACAAAGGGGCAGTGGCATGATCGCCACTGCCCCTGGTCACTTGACGCAAGCACCGGCAATAGGTTGCATACGTTCTGTGATCGTGCACCCTGCTCCACCTTCGTGTTCACCTACGTCTCTCAGGACAACACCGCGGGCAGGGGGCGCCGCGCCGTGGACCCGGTGATCATCGTCGGAGCGGGGCCCGTGGGGCTCACGCTCGCCCTGGCGCTGGCCCGCCAGGAAGTGCCGTGCGTCGTCCTCGACGAGGGCCCGGGCAAGGACGAGCCCCGCGCGGCACGCACCGTCGTCCTGCGCGAGGACACCGCCGCTCTCGTCGAGCGCCTGACCGGTGTTCCCCTGGACGAGGTCGGTGCCCAGTGGGCCGGATGGCGGTCGGTGCGGCGCAAGCAGGTGATGCGCGAGGTCTTTTTCGACGGCAGCGAACCCATCCCGCTGCACATCGCCCAGCACGTGCTGACCGGCCTCCTGCGTTCGGCCCTCGCCGGCGAACGGCTCGTCAAGATCGCCGTGGACAGCCGCCTCGACGGCATCGAGCAGGAACCCTCGGGCGTCACGGCCCACACGCGCGGCCCCAAGGGCACCTGGTGGCGCGGCAGTTACCTGGTCGGCTGCGACGGCCCCCGCTCCACCGTGCGCAAGCTCCAGGACATCCGCTTCCCGGGCCGTACGGCGGTGGAACGTCACGCCGTCGCGGCCCTGCGCACGGAACTGCCCTGGCACAACGAAGCATTGCTGCACCGCATGCCGCCCTGGCGCATGTCGGGCCCCTCGGCCGGCGAGATCACCGCACGGCCCCTGCCGGACGGCGTCTGGCGCCTGGACTGGCTCCTGCCGCCCGGCAAGGACCTGGTCACCCCCGAACTGCTGCTGACCCGCATCCGGGAGACCCTGGCCGGCTGGTCGGGCGGCACGACCCCGCCGTACGAGCTGCTCGACACCGGCGTCCACACGGTGCACCACCGGCTGGCCCGTCGCTGGCGCGCCGAACGCGTCTTCCTCGCCGGGGACGCGGCCCACCTGCTCGGTGCCCTCGGCACGCACGGGCTGGACGAGGGCCTGCGGGACGCCGACAACCTCGCCTGGAAGCTGGCCCTGGCCTGGCACCACGGGCCGCACGAGGCGCTTCTCGACAGCTACCAGGCCGAGCGCCGTGCGGTCGTCGCCGCCCGGCTGCGCGCCGCCGACCAGGCGCTGCCGCTGCTGCGCGGCGGCGGAGGGCTGCGCTCCTACGTGCCCGGCTCGTCCCGTGGCCACGACACGCTCCTCACGGACGGTCACCTGGGGCAGGGCCAGCTCGGCGCGCCGGGGGCGTACGCCGAGTCGCCGCTCGCGCCCGGGCCCCTCGAAGGAGAGGTGCCGGTCGACACCCCGCCCGGTTCTCCGGTCGCCGACGTCCGGGTCACCGCCGAGGACGGCACCTTCGTACGGCTGAGTGACCGGCTCGGCCGGGGCGCCCTGCTCGTGGTGCTGATCGCGCCGGGCACGGGCGTGTGGGAGCGCAAGCACTGGGCCCGGGCGGGCATCATGCCCCGGCTCGCCGCCGCCGTGACGGCCCTGCCGCACCCCGCGGAGCTGCTGGTCGCCGAGAGCTATCCGGGCGCGGCCGCCCACACCGTGCTCCTGGTACGCCCCGACGGGCACCTCGTCACCGCGTTCGGCGGTGTGCGCCCCGAGGAGCTGTACGCGGCGGCCGAGGCCACGCTCGGCGGACCGGCGAAAGCGCAGGCCGGCGCCGGTGCTTCGGCCGGCTCGCCCTGATGCGGCACGGGGAGTGACGGCCTCACTGTCACGGTGCGTCCGCATGGTGACAGTGAGTTGACCGGTCCGGGCGGCCATGGTGTACTCCGGTGCGTGACCGACACCTGTGTGCGCCTGTGGCGGAGGGTCCATATGGACCTCGTCCGCTATGCGGGCTGCGTGTGTCGCCCGTCCTGCTGACTTCGCATCCTTCTTCCTTCGCGCGCCCCA
This sequence comes from Streptomyces sp. XY006, assembly GCF_002237655.1. Lineage (GTDB taxonomy): Bacteria > Actinomycetota > Actinomycetes > Streptomycetales > Streptomycetaceae > Streptomyces > Streptomyces levis. The sequence continues at coordinate 34,444 of NZ_NOKT01000010.1, read as the reverse complement.
CGCCCTGTCCGCGTGGGCTGCCGCGCATCTCGCGAACCCTCATCAGGACTTCAGGACGGCACCCGTGTCTGTATCTCCTTCCTCGTCCCCTTCCGCATCTCCTTCCGCGCTCCCCTCTGTTTCGCCCGCCCGTTCGGCTCCCACCCAGGCCGACCTCTACGACTTCGTCCGGCGCACGGCCGCCGACAGCGAGCTGATCGCCTCCCTGCCGCTCGACCCGGAGGGCCGCACCTGGGTGCGGCTGGACGGCCCCGGCGGCAGCGAGGCCTGGCTGATCGGCTGGCCGCCCGGCACGGGCACCGGCTGGCACGACCACGCCGACTCCGTCGGTGCCTTCCTGACCGCGTCGGGCGAGCTCAAGGAGAACTCACTGGCCGCGCGGCTGCCCACCGACGGCTGGAAGACGCTCGAACTCACCGAGGGCGTGGACCGGGAGCGGCGGCTGCCGGCCGGTCAGGGCCGTGCCTTCGGACGCCACCACGTCCACGAGGTGCTCAACGAGTCCCGCGACCAGCACGCCGTCTCGGTCCACGCCTACTACCCTCCCCTGCCGCAGATCCGCCGCTACAGCCGCAGCGGGCCGATCCTGCGCCTGGAGCAGGTGGAGCGACCGGAGGACTGGCAGTGAGCACTCCCGACACCACGAACGGTGAGGTCCGGCCTCCCCTGGGGATCGACGCACTGCTGGAGCGCGTCCGCGCGGGCTACGAACGGATCGGGCCGCGGGAGGCGTACGAGGCCGCCCGGGCCGGTGACGCGCTGCTGGTGGACATCCGTTACGCCGCCCTGCGCGAACGGGACGGCCTCATCCCCGGTGCCGTCGTCGTCGAGCGCAACGAGCTGGAGTGGCGCCTGGACCCGCAGGGGAGCCACCGTCTGCCCGAGGCCACGAGTCACGCCCTGCGCGTGGTCGTGATCTGCAACGAGGGATACGCCTCCAGCCTGGCCGTGCAGTCCCTGCAGCAGTTGGGACTGCACCGGGCCACCGATCTGATCGGCGGGTTCCAGGCGTGGCGGGAAGCGGGACTCCCGGTGGAGTGAGCCGGAGGCCAGTGAATGAGCTGGAGGCCAGTGAGTGAGCCGGAGGCCTGAGTGACGAGCCGGAACCCCGTGGAGTGAGCCGGGCCGAAGGCCGGTGGGGTGCAAGCTCCGGCTTTCGGCTCAGAAGTCCTCGCCCACCGGGAAGTCCGTGTCCTCGCCCTCCTCTTCCAGCGCCTGCCGGACCACGCGCAGCGCCATGCCCTCCGGGTAGCCCTTGCGGGCGAGCATGCCCGCGAGGCGGCGCAGCCGCTTGTCGCGGTCGAGCCCCCGGGTGGAGCGCAGCTTGCGGTCGACGAGCTCGCGCGCGGTCGCCTCCTCCTGCTCGGAGTCGAGCTGGGAGACGGCCGCGTCGATCAGCGTGGAGTCGACGCCCTTCGTGCGCAGCTCCTGGGCGAGGGCCCGCCGGGCCAGTCCTCGCCCGTGGTGACGGGACTCCACCCAGGCGTCGGCGAACGCGCTGTCGTTGATGAGGCCGACCTCTTCGAAGCGCGACAGCACCTCTTCCGCCGCCTCGTCCGGGATCTGCCGCTTGCGCAGGGCGTCGGCGAGCTGTTTGCGCGTCCGCGGGGTCCCGGTCAGCAGGCGCAGGCAGATCGCCCGAGCCTGCTCGACCGGGTCCCCCGGAGGCGCCTCCTGCTCGGCCCTCGACGAGGGAAGGTCGCCTCCGTCCTGGGCGTCGGCCGGCTCACCGAAGCCGCGCCGACGCCGCCCACGCCCCCGGCGCGTCCCGCCGCCACGCGAGTCGCCCCTGGGAGTCCTGGGAGTGCCTCCCCCGTACGGTCCTTCGTCCTCGTGCTCGTCCTCGTACAGGCCGTCGCCCCCGCGCTGACCGCTGCCCCCGTGCAGCCGGTCGTCCCCGTACAGCGCGGATTCCCGGTGCGTGTCCTCCCCGCCCACGGCCGAGTCCGTCGCTCCTCCGGTGCCCCTCCCCCGTGGGGCACCGGAGGCGGTGTACTCGTACTCCGCCCAGTCGGTTCGTCGTGTCACGGGTCAGCTCTTGGCTGCGGCGGCCTTGGACTTGGTGGCCTTGGCCGCTGCCGGGGCGGGGACGGCCGGGGCCGCGTCGGTGGGAGCGGAGGCCGCGGCGTCCGTGCCCGACGGGGCGGCCGGCTCCTCCGGACGCACGCCGACGCCCAGCTTCTCCTTGATCTTCTTCTCGATCTCGTTGGCCAGGTCGGGGTTGTCCTTGAGGAAGTTGCGCGCGTTCTCCTTGCCCTGGCCGAGCTGGTCGCCCTCGTACGTGTACCAGGCGCCGGCCTTGCGGACGAAGCCGTGCTCCACGCCCATGTCGATCAGGCCGCCCTCGCGGCTGATGCCCTGGCCGTAGAGGATGTCGAACTCGGCCTGCTTGAAGGGCGGCGCGACCTTGTTCTTGACGACCTTGCAGCGGGTGCGGTTGCCGACCGCCTCCGTGCCGTCCTTCAGGGTCTCGATGCGGCGGATGTCGATGCGCACCGAGGCGTAGAACTTCAGGGCCCGGCCACCGGTCGTGGTCTCCGGGGAGCCGAACATCACACCGATCTTCTCGCGGAGCTGGTTGATGAAGATGGCGGTGGTCTTGGACTGGTTGAGCGCGCTGGTGATCTTCCGCAGGGCCTGGCTCATCAGACGGGCCTGCAGACCCACGTGGCTGTCGCCCATCTCGCCCTCGATCTCCGCGCGCGGGACGAGCGCGGCGACGGAGTCGATCACGATGAGGTCGAGGGCGCCGGAGCGGACCAGCATGTCCACGATCTCCAGGGCCTGCTCGCCGTTGTCCGGCTGGGAGAGGATGAGGTTGTCGATGTCGACGCCGAGCTTCTTCGCGTACTCGGGGTCGAGGGCGTGCTCCGCGTCGACGAAGGCGACCTGGCCGCCGGCCTTCTGCGCGTTCGCCACCGCGTGGAGGGTCAGGGTGGTCTTACCGGAGGACTCCGGTCCGTAGATCTCCACGACGCGGCCGCGGGGCAGGCCGCCCACGCCGAGGGCCACGTCCAGGGCGGTGGATCCGGTCGAGATGACCTCGATGGGCTCCTGGGTCCGGTCGCCCATGCGCATGACCGCGCCCTTGCCGAATTGCCGTTCAATCTGTGCGAGCGCGGCATCCAGGGCCTTCTCGCGGTCGGTTCCTGCCATGGGTTCCACCCGATTTGCTTGAGTCGATCGCTTCACGTCAAAGACGCTAACGCCTGCCACTGACAATGCGCCTCGACGCACGTCCGGCCTGTGGATAACTCGGGCACTTCTCCACCCAAACTACGTCGAAACGCCCGCCGTTGAGCCTGGCCGGTGCCCCCATGAGAATGGATGTTCGATTTTCGTGTCAAGCGCACCACGCGGCACCCACGGCTCACGATCCAGGGCCGAGCTGGCCGAGCCGGCCGAGCCGGAGGACCATCCCCCCGTAGGGACGCCGCTCGACGGACCGCTCCGTTCCGACGAACGGGAGAGCCTGCTCCGGGCTGCCGGGCCGCGGCCCGGCAGGGACCGGCGGGACCGACGGCATCCGGTGGCTCAGGTGCCGTCCTGCCCGGGGCCCTCGTCCGTGGGCCGCCGCTCCGCCGGCCGTCGCGCCGCCCACAGTCCCCGCGCGCGGGTGAGCAGGCTCGGGCCGTCGCCCCGTCGGTGCCCGTGGACCCGGGGGTCGTCCGTGACGGCGTAACGCTTCACGTACGCCCCCAGGAACGCCTGGAGGGTGGCGATGGCGGGGATGGCGATCAGCGCGCCGACGGCGCCGAGGAGCGCGGTGCCCGCGATGACCGAGCCGAAGGCGACCGCGGGGTGGATGTCGACGGTCTTCGAGGTGAGCTTGGGCTGCAGCACGTAGTTCTCGAACTGCTGGTAGACGACGACGAAGATCAGCACCCACAGCGCGTACCAGGGGTCGACGGTGAACGCGATCAGCATGGGCAGCGCACCCGCGAGATACGTGCCGATGGTGGGAATGAACTGCGACACCAGGCCCACCCACACGGCGAGCACGGGCGCGTAGGGCACGCCGAGTATCTGGAGCAGCACGAAGTGGGCCACGCCGGAGATCAGCGCCATCAGGCCGCGCGAGTACAGGTAGCCGCCGGTCTTGTTCACGGCGATCTCCCACGCGCGCAGCACCTCGGCCTGCCGGGCGGGCGGCAGGACGGAGCAGATGGTGCGGCGCAGCCGGGGGCCGTCGGCGGCGAAGTAGAACGAGAACAGCGCGACCGTCAGCAGCTGGAACAGGCCGCCGATGACCTGCGCGGAGACGTCGAGGACGCCCGTGGCGCTGTTCTGCACGTAGTTGCGCAGCCAGTCGGAGCGGAGCAGTCCTTCCTGTATGTCGACGCGCTTGAGGTCGGTCTTGAAGTGGGCGTTGACCCAGTTGATGACGGAGTCGAGGTAGTCCGGGAACCCCTCGACCATCTTGATGATCTGTCCGGCGAGCATGGACCCGAGGAGCGTGACGAAGCCCGCGGCCACGATCAGCACGCCGATGAAGACGATGAACGCGGCGAAGCCCCGGCGCAGGCCGCGCGAGGCCATCCAGCTCACCGCGGGCTCGATGGCGAGGGCCAGGAAGAACGCGATGAGAACGTTGATCAGCAGCCCGGTGAGCTGGTGGAACGCCCAGCTGCCGAGCTGGAAGACGGCGACGAGGGCGAGCGCGAGCACCATGGCGCGCGGCAGCCAGCGCGGCATGCGGCCGTTCGGTCCGGCGGCCCCGCCGGCGGGGGGCCGGGCGGGCGGCGTCGTACCGAACGGGGGTGCCTGCTGGGCTGCCTGCCCGGTCTCGTCAGTGGGTGCCACGGACCAAGTCTCGCCCACGCCACCGACAGCCGTCTGCCCGCCTGCGATCTTCGTGACCGGCCGGCGAACCCGGAGCCCGCCGGCAGGGGTCAGCGCTTCTCCCGGGGCACGTCCATCACCGAGCAGACCACCTGCCAGACGTCCTTGGCGTCCCAGCCGGAGTCCAGCGCCTCGTTCACCGTGCGCCCGCCGAGCTCCGACATCACGTGGTCGCGCGCGAAGGTGTCGGCGTACCCCGGACCGAAGTACTCCGCCATCCGCTGCCAGAAGACCGTCAACCGCATGACTCCAGTATCCCGCCCCTGGGGGTGGGCCTGAGCCGGGACCGCCTGCGCGCACCCCTTCGCGCCCTACGGTCGGTGCCATGGCCGAAACAGGAGCATCCGCACAGCCCCCGACGCCCCCGCCGCCGCACACTCCGGTGGCGCGCGCCGAACACTTCGTCTGGCTCACCGCGCGCGTGCTGGAGCAACACCTCTTCGCCCACCACTTCCGCGGCGGTCCCGCCGACCCGGTGGAGACGGCCCTGGACGCCTATCGCAACCCGGACGGCGGTTACGGCCACGCCCTGGAGCCCGACCTGCGCGGTCCGGTCAGCCAGCCGCTGCACACCGCCCGCGCCCTGGGCGTCCTGGACGCCGTCGGGCGGTGCGCGGGGCAGCGGGTGGAGCGCATGTGCCGCTACCTGACGTCCGTCTCGACGGCGGACGGCGCGCTGCCGGCGGTCCGTCCCGAGCAGCGCGGCTACCCCACGGCCCCGTTCGTGCCGGTCGTTGCCGACCCGCCCAGCGAGCTGCTGGCCACCGGTCCGGTGGTGGGGCTGCTGCACCGCAACGAGGTGTGGCACGCGTGGATGTTCCGGGCCACGGACTTCTGCTGGCAGGCGGTCGAGTCCCTGGAGAAGTCGCACCCGTACGAGATCGAGGCGGCCGTGGCCTTCCTGGACGCCGTTCCCGACCGCCCGCGCGCGGAGGCCGCCGCCGACCGCCTGGGCCGTCTGGTGCGCGCGCAGGGCCTCGCCGCGCTCGACCCCGACCGTCTGGACGCGTACCCGGTCTCCCCCGGCTACGCCCCGGGAGAGCACCACTTCCCGTACGACTACGCGCGGACACCGGGCTCCCTCGCGCGCGCGTGGTTCACGGACGACGAGATGGCCCGCTCCCTGGACCACCTCGCGGCCCAGCAGGAGGAGGACGGCGGCTGGCCGGTCCGGTGGCGCCGGTGGGCCCCGGCGCCCGCGCTGGAGGCCCGTCCGATGGTGACGATCGAGGCCCTGCGCACCCTCGGCGCGTACGACCGGGCCATCGGCTGATCACGCCCCCAGGGCCCGCACTCCCGCGGTGACCACCACGGCCGCCGCGACGACGAGCAGGAAGGGTGCCCGCAGCAGCAGCGCCACGGCGGCCGCACCGAGCCCGGCGGCCCGCGCGTCCAGCACCAGCGTCTGTCCGTCGGCGAAGGTCTGCTGGGCCGTGAGCGCCGCGAGCAGCGCCACCGGCAGCAGCGCGGCCAGGCGCTTGACGACGGGCCGCTCCAGGGCGCCCGCGGGCACCAGCAGCCCGGCCAGCTTGACGGCGTAGCAGCCGAGGACGGTCACCCCGATGGCGATCCAGACGTTCATCGTCCGGCCCCCTGTCCCCGGCGCCGGCCCTCGGCCCACAGCACGACGGGTGCCGCCAGCGCCGCCAGCAGCACCGGCACCCCGGCGGGCAGGACGGGCAGCAGGCCGAGCCCCAGCAGCACGGCGAGCCCGGCGGCGGCCCGCTCGGTGCCGGTCTTCAGCATGGGCGCGAGCAGTGCGAGGAACACGGCGGGTCCCGCGGCGTCCAGGCCCCAGGCGTCGGTGTCCCCGATGGCCTCGGCGCCCAGGGCACCGAGCAGCGTGGTGAGGTTCCACAGCACGTACAGGGTCAGTCCGGTCACCCAGAAGCCGATCCGGGCGGTGCGGCGCGTGGGCTGGGCCAGGGCAACGGCGGCCGTCTCGTCGATCACCCACTGGGCGGCGAACGGCCGCACCGCGCGCGGGAGGGCCAGCACCTGCGACAGCCGCAGGCCGTAGAAGGCGTTCCGCACGCCCAGGAAGAACGCCCCCGCGGCGGCCGTGAACGGACTGCCCCCGCCCGCCAGGGCCCCGACCAGGGCGAACTGCGAGGCACCGGTGAACACGAGGAGACTGAGCGCGCAGGTCTGCCACAGCGTGAGTCCGCTCCCGGCGGACGTCACCCCGAAGGCGAACCCGGAGAGCCCGACGGCCACCCCGACCCCCAGGGCGTCCCGTATGACGGCCCGGTCCGGTTTCCCGCCGGTCCCTGCATCCTTGAGAGCTGTCGTTTCTGCCACACCCTGAAAACTACGGCCGGCCGCTACGCCGGGTCTTGTACGTTCTTGCGCTCCCGCTGGTACGCGCCCGGAGGCACTCCGACGATCCGGCTGAAGTGCCGGTTGAGGTGCGGCTGGTCGGTGAATCCCACGGTCAGAGCCACCTCCGAGGGCGGCGTCCCCGCGTCGAGCAGCCGCCGCGCCCTGCGCACCCGGGCGTCCGTGAGCCAGGCGTGCGGCGGCATCCCGTAGGTGTCCCGGAAGGCCCGCAGCAGCGCGAAGGGGCTGGTCCCGAGGTCGGTCGCCAGCTGCTCCAGGCTCGGGGGCCGTGCCATCCGCTCCTCCAGCACACCACGCGCGCGTGCCGCGATCCCGGCTCCGGCCGTCCGCACCGCCCGCCTGGGCATGGGTCCGCCGTTCAGCCGGAGCAGCCTGGTCACGGCGACCCGCAGCAGGGTGTCGGCGGCCAGCGCGTTGCCCTCGTCGGCGGCCCGCAGCACCTGGTGCACCAGCCCGACGGCGTACGGGTCGTCCACCACCGGGCTGACGAACGCAGGCGTCCCGCGCAGGGCCGTCGTCTCGGCCGCGATCTCCGCCACCACGTCCACCGGCGGATACACGGCCCCGTAGCGCCACCCCTCGGGGACGCCGGCCCGCCCGGTGTGCGGGGTGTCCGGGTTCACCAGCGCGAGGGCCCCCGCCCCGGCGTACTGGTCGCCCCCGCCGTGGTGGAAGACCTCCACGCCGTCCGCGATGGCGGCGATCACGAAGTTCTCGTGCGTGTGCCGCACAAAGGTCTTGCGCACGTACCGGGCTCGCAGCAGATCCACTCCGGGCAGTTCCTCGTACTGCCAGTGCCGCGCGCGCTCACTCATCCCTCCATTGTCCGGCCTCCGCCTGCGTGCCGGACGGGGGCCCGGCCTGCCGCGATCCCCCGTTGTCAGTGCCGGGGTGCACGATGGACGCATGGTCAGCAACGCGTCCGGCCCCCTCGACGGCTTCTCCCCCGCGACCCGCGCCTGGTTCACGGGTGCCTTTCCCGCGCCCACCACGGCCCAGGCCGGCGCGTGGCAGGCCATCCACGAGGGCTCGGACGTGCTGGTCGTGGCCCCGACCGGCTCCGGCAAGACCCTGGCCGCCTTCCTGGCCGCGCTGGACCAGCTGGCGTCGAGCCCGCCTCCCGCCGACCCCAAGAAGCGCTGCCGCGTCCTGTACGTCTCTCCGCTCAAGGCCCTGGCCGTGGACGTCGAGCGCAACCTCCGCAGCCCTCTGACGGGCATCCGCCAGGAGTCCGTGCGGCTGGGGCTGCCCGAGCCCGAGGTCAAGGTGGGCATCCGTTCGGGAGACACGCCCGCGGCGGAGCGCCGCGCCCTGTCCACCCGCCCGCCGGACATCCTGATCACGACCCCGGAGTCGCTGTTCCTGATGCTGACGTCGGCCACGCGCGAGGCGCTGACCGGGGTGGAGACGGTGATCCTGGACGAGGTGCACGCGGTCGCCGGCACCAAGCGCGGCGCCCACCTCGCGCTCTCCCTGGAGCGGCTGGACGACCTCCTTCCGAAGCCCGCCCGCCGTATCGGCCTGTCGGCGACGGTCCGTCCGGTCGACGAGGTGGCCCGTTTCCTCTCCCCGCGCCGCAGGGTGGAGATCGTCCAGCCGGAGTCGGGCAAGGAGTTCGACCTCTCCGTGGTCGTCCCGGTCGAGGACCTGGGCGAGCTGGGCGGCTCCCCGGTTTCGGACGGTTCGGAGGGCGCCGAGCGCCCGTCGATCTGGCCGCACGTCGAGGAGCGGATCACCGACCTCGTCCAGTCCCACCGCTCCACGATCGTCTTCGCGAACTCCCGCCGCCTCGCGGAGCGCCTGTGCAACCGCCTGAACGAGATCGCGTACGAGCGGGCCACGGGCGAGCCCCTGGCCGAGCACCACTCCCCTGCCGAGCTCATGGGCGGTTCGGGGGCCGCCCAGGGCGCGCCCCAGGTCATCGCCCGCGCTCACCACGGCTCGGTGTCCAAGGAGCAGCGCGCCCTGGTCGAGGAGGACCTCAAGGCGGGCCGCCTCCCCGCGGTCGTGGCCACGTCCAGTCTGGAACTGGGCATCGACATGGGTGCGGTCGATCTCGTCGTCCAGGTGGAGTCGCCCCCTTCGGTGGCCTCCGGGCTGCAGCGCGTGGGCCGCGCGGGGCACCAGGTGGGCGCGGTCTCCACCGGCGTGGTCTTCCCGAAGTACCGCGGCGACCTGGTCCAGGCGGCCGTGGTCACCGAACGCATGCGCACGGGCGCCATCGAGTCCCTCAAGGTCCCCGCCAACCCCCTGGACGTCCTGGCGCAGCAGCTCGTCGCGATGACGGCGATGGACACCTGGCAGTTCGACGACCTTCTCGCCGCGGTCCGCCGGGCCGCCCCCTTCGCCTCCCTCCCGGAGTCGGCGTTCACGGCGGTCCTGGACATGCTGGCCGGCCGCTACCCGTCCGACGCCTTCGCCGAGCTGCGGCCGCGCGTGGTGTGGGACCGCGTCACCGGCGAGATCACCGGCCGCCCCGGCGCGCAGCGCCTCGCCGTCACCTCCGGCGGCACGATCCCCGACCGCGGCCTGTTCGGGGTCTTCCTCGCCGGTTCGGACCCCAAGAAGGGCGGCGGCCGGGTCGGCGAGCTCGACGAGGAGATGGTCTACGAGTCCCGGGTGGGCGACGTCTTCACGCTGGGCACGAGCTCGTGGCGTATCGAGGACATCACCCGCGACCGCGTCCTGGTCTCCCCCGCCCCGGGCGTGCCGGGCCGGCTGCCCTTCTGGAAGGGCGACCAGCTGGGCCGCCCGCTCGAGCTGGGCCGGGCGGTGGGCGCGTTCCTGCGCGAGGTCGGCTCGCTGTCCAAGGACGACGCCCGTCTGCGCCTGGTCGCGGCCGGGCTGGACGCCTGGGCGGCGGACAACGTGCTGTCGTACCTGGACGAGCAGCGCGAGGCCTGCGGCCACATCCCGGACGACCGGACGATCGTCGTCGAGCGCTTCCGCGACGAGCTGGGCGACTGGCGCGTGGTCGTGCACTCCCCCTTCGGCGCGCAGGTGCACGCCCCCTGGGCGCTCGCGCTCGGGGCCAAGCTCTCCGAGCGGTACGGCATGGACGCGCAGGTCATGCACGCCGACGACGGGATCGTGCTGCGCCTGCCGGACGCCGACCTGATGGGCCTGGACCTGCTGGACCAGGAGCCGGTGAAGGCGGGCCGGGAGTACGACGTCGAGCAGGCCCCCGTGGGCGCCGCCGACGTCGTCTTCGACAAGGGCGAGGTCGACCAGGTCGTCACCGACCAGGTGGGCAGCTCGGCCCTGTTCGCCGCCCGGTTCCGCGAGTGCGCCGCCCGCGCGCTGCTGCTGCCCCGCCGCAACCCGGGCCGGCGCACGCCGTTGTGGCAGCAGCGGCAGCGCGCCTCCCAGCTGCTTCAGGTGGCGAGCGAGTTCGGCTCGTTCCCGATCGTCCTGGAAGCGATCCGCGAGTGCCTCCAGGACGTCTTCGACGTCCCCGGGCTGGTCGAGCTCATGGGCGACCTGGAGTCCCGCAAGGTCCGTCTCGTCGAGGTGACCACCCCCGAGCCGTCCCCCTTCGCCCGCTCCCTGCTGTTCGGCTACGTCGCCCAGTTCCTGTACGAGGGCGACTCCCCCCTCGCCGAGCGCCGCGCCGCCGCCCTGTCGCTGGACTCCCGGCTGCTGGCCGAGCTGCTGGGTCAGGCGGAGCTGCGCGAGCTGCTGGACGCGGAGGTGCTGACCGAGCTGGAGCGGGAGCTGCAGTGGCTCACCGAGGACCGCCGCGTCAAGGACGCCGAGGGCGTCGCGGACCTCCTGCGCCTGCTCGGCCCGCTGACGGACGCGGAGCTCGCCGAGCGGGGCGCCGAGCCGCGGTGGGCCGAGGAGCTGGCCGGTGCCCGCCGCGCCATCCGGGTCCGCATCGCAGGCGCCGACCACTGGGCGGCCATCGAGGACGCCGGCCGGCTCCGCGACGCGCTGGGCACGGCCCTGCCGGTCGGCGTCCCGGAAGCCTTCACGGAGCCCGTCAAGGACCCGCTCGGCGACCTCCTCGCCCGCTACGCCCGCACCCACGGCCCGTTCACCTCGGCCACGGCCGCCGCCCGCTTCGGCCTGGGCGTGGCCGTCACCGAGGGCGCCCTCCAGCGGCTGGCCGCGGCGCAGCGGGTCGTGCAGGGCGAGTTCCACCCGGCCGGGATCGGCCAGGAGTGGTGCGACGCGGCCGTGCTGCGCCGGTTGCGCCGCCGCTCCCTGGCCGCCCTGCGGCACGAGCTGGAGCCGGTGCCCCCGGCCGCGCTGGCCCAGTTTTTGCCCCAGTGGCAGCACATCGGCAGGGGGCATTCCCTGCGCGGCGTCGACGGACTGGTGCGCGCGATCGAGCAGTTGCAGGGCGCCTCCGTGCCGGCCTCCGCCCTGGAGAAGCTGGTCCTGCCGTCGCGGATCGCGAACTACAACCCGGCGATGCTGGACGAGCTCACGGCCGCTGGGGAAGTGATCTGGGCCGGGGCCGGCTCCCTGCCCGGCAAGGACGGCTGGGTCTCCCTCTACCTGGCGGACGCCGCTCCTCTGTTGCTGCCGCCCCCTCACCCTCTGGAGCTGACCGCCCTGCACCAGTCCGTCCTGGACACGCTCTCCGGCGGTTACGGCCTGTTCTTCCGCCAGATCGCCGACCAGGTGCGCGCCACCACCCACCCCGAGGCCACCGATCCCCAGCTGGCCGACGCCCTGTGGGATCTGGCCTGGTCGGGCCGTCTGACCAACGACACGCTCAGCCCCCTGCGCTCCCTGCTCGGCTCGGGACGCACCGCCGGTTCCACGGCCCACCGCGCCAAGCGGGCCGTCCCGCGCGGCCGCTACGGCTCCCTGACGGCCGCGGCCCGGACGGCGTCCCGCTCGGGCCCGCCGACCGTCGCGGGCCGCTGGTCCCTGCTCCCGCCCCACGAGGCCGACCCGACCGTGCGGGCCCACGCCCTGGCCCACACGCTCCTGGACCGGCACGGCGTGGTCACCAGGGGCGCGGTCTCGGCGGAGGGCGTCGAGGGCGGCTTTTCGGCGACGTACCGTGTCCTGTCCGTCTTCGAGGAGAGCGGCCAGGCCCGCCGCGGCTATGTGGTGGAGGGACTCGGCGCGGCGCAGTTCGCGATGGACGGCGCCGTGGACCGGCTGCGGGCGGTGTCCAACGCCCGCGACCGCGGCGAGACCCTGCCGGGACCGCCCCCGGGCCCCGGCCCCGATCCGTTCACAGGCACCGGCCCAGGTGCCGATCCCTTCGCGGGTACCGGTCAAGGTGCCGACCCGTTCGCAGACACGGGTCAAGGTCCCGACCCGTTCGCAAACAGCGGCCCCGGCACCGACCCGTTCGCAAGCTCCGGCCTCGCCCCCTTCCCGGGCGCCGACCCCGACGCCTTCCCGGCTCACGACTTCGCCGGCCCGGACGACTCCGGGCCCTCCACCGACCACACGGACGACCCGGGCCACGACGGCTTCCCCGGACCGGGCTCCCCGTACGAGCCGCCCAAGCCGCGCCCTGGCGAGTGGATCTCGCCCCGCGACTACCCGCCGCAGAGCCCCCCGCCCTGGCAGAACGGCGGACGCGCGGCCCACGACTCCGGCTTCGCCGGCCGCCGTACCCGCACGGACGCGTCCCGGGCCGTCGTACTCGCCGCCGCCGATCCGGCGAACGCGTACGGCGCGGCCCTGCCCTGGCCCGAGCCGCCGGCCGGTGCGGGGCACAAGCCGGGCCGCAAGGCGGGCTCCCTGGTGGTGCTCGTCGACGGTGAGCTCACGCTCTACATGGAGCGCGGCGGCAAGACCCTGCTGGCCTGGCCCGCCGACCCGGACGGCGACCCGGGCGACGATCCCCGCCTGCGCACCGCGGCGGAGGCCCTGGCCTCGGCCGCCCGCGCGGGCTCCCTCGGCACAGTCACGGTGGAGCGCGTCAACGGCGCCCAGGCGCTCACCTCCCCCATCGGCACCCTCCTGGAAGGAGCGGGCTTCATCGCGACACCCCGAGGTCTCCGCCTGCGTGCCTGACGTCCGCCGCACCGGATGCGGCACCCTCGCGGGCCGGCCCCCGGAAGGCCCACGTCCGTGTGCCCGCCCGACGTGCCACCCTTGACCCATGCCCGAAGGAGACACGGTCTGGCAGGCGGCGAAGCGGTTGCACGACGCCCTCGCGGGCCACGTGCTGACCCGCAGCGACCTCAGGGTGCCGCGCTTCGCCACGGCCGACCTCACGGGCCGCACGGTCCTGGACGTCACCCCGCGCGGCAAACACCTCCTCACCCGCATCGAGGGCGGTCTGACGCTCCACTCCCACCTGCGGATGGACGGCTCCTGGAAGGTGTACGCGAACGGCCAGCGCTGGAGCGGCGGCCCCGGACACCAGATCCGCGCGATCCTCGGCACCACCCACCGCACGGCCGTCGGCTATCGCCTCCCCGTCCTGGAACTCCTGCGCACCACCGACGAGGACCGCGCGGTCGGCCACCTCGGACCCGACCTCCTCGGCCCGAACTGGGATCCCGACCGGGCCCTCGCCAACGTCCTCAAGGACCCGGCCCGCGAACTCGGCGAGGCCCTGCTCGACCAGCGCAACCTCGCCGGCATCGGCAATGTCTACAAGAGCGAGCTCTGCTTCCTGCTGGGCGTCACCCCGTGGCTCCCCGCGGGTGAGCTGCCCGCCGACCGCGCCGCCAAGCTGCCCGCGCTCGCCAAGAAGCTGCTGGAGGCCAACCGCGAGCGCCCGGTCCGCATCACGACGGGCCTCCGCGGCCAGGACCTCTTCGTGTACGGGCGGGCCCGCCGCCCCTGCCTGCGCTGCCGTACCCCGATCCGGGTCGCCGAGCAGGGCGACGGCTCCCGCGAGCGCCCCACGTACTGGTGCCCCGTCTGCCAGCCGGGCCCGGCCCCGGCACCCGCCCGGCGCCCCAGCCGCTACACGACCAATTGACGACCCGTCAGAAACGCTCGTACGGTCCCCGTATGCCCGTCACGGCGTACGACCTCACCGGCCGCACCGCGTTCGTCACCGGCGCCGCGAGCGGCATCGGCCGCGCCAGCGCCGTTCTGCTGGCCGAGGCGGGCGCCACCGTGCACTGCGCGGACCGCGACGCCGAGGGCCTGCACACCACGGCGACCCTCATCGAGGACACCGGCGGCACGGCCCGCACCCACCTCCTGGACGTCACCGACCGCGCCCGGCTGCGGCAGGCCGTCACCTCCTGCGCGCGCCTGGACGTCCTGGCCGCGGTCGCCGGCATCATGCACAGCAGCCCTGTGCTGGAGACCCGGGACGAGGACCTCGACCGGGTGCTCGCCGTGAATTTCAAGGGCGTGCTGTACGCCTGCCAGGAGGCGGCCCGCCTGATGATCGCGCGCGGCACCCCGGGCAGCATCGTCACCATGGCGTCGGGCGCCGTCGACACCGGCGCCCCCGGGCTGCTCTGCTACGGCGCGGCCAAGGCGGCGGTGGTCCAGCTGACGAAGACCCTCGCGACGGAGGTCGGCCGGCACGGCATCCGCGTCAACGCGGTCGCGCCGGGCTGGATCCGTACGCCGATGACCGACCGCCACGACGGCGAGACCCAGGCCCGTACGGAGTCCGCCATGACCCGTATGTCACCGCTGCGCCGGGTCGGCTCGCCCGAGGACGTCTCCCACGCGGTCCTGTACCTGGCGTCCGATGCGTCGGCCTTCATCACGGGCCAGATCATTCGCCCGAACGGGGGTGTGGCAATGCCGTGGTGACACGCAAGCGCTGCGCCCCACACCACAACAGCCAACAGCCATCAGCCGACAGGCGACAGGCGACAGGCAACAGGCAACAGGCAACAGGCAACAGGCAACAGGCAACAGGCAACAGGCAACAGGCAACAGGCAAAGATCATCCCCGTCGAAGCACCCCCCGCACCCCCACCCCCAAAGCCTTCCGCAACCGCCCCGCACCGACCACCACCCCGCCGGCCCGCCCCTTCGGGACACAGTGCACCGGCAGCACGCTCAGCCCCCACCCCCCGGCGGCCACCGTCGCCTCCAGCGCCCCCGCGCCGGGCGTCACCACCAGCCGCACCACGGCCCACCACCACAACACCCCGAGCCCCAGCGCAGCCCCCCGCGATCCCCAGCCCCAAGCCCTCCGGCCCTGGAGGACCTCGGGGCGCCCTATCGACGCCATGGCCGCCACCTCCGGCCCGACGCTATTCGGGCGCCCGCGCCGGCGCACAGGGCGCACCACCGGCACACAGACGCACAGCCACCCCCGCCCCGCTCGCCCACGCCCCGCTCACCCGCACCCGCACCCGCACCCGTACCCGCACAGCGCAGCCCGCACCGCCGAGCGGCGAGGCCGCCCGGCCCATAGCCCGCTACCGCGCCCGCGCCCGCGCGCGCCGGGACGGTGATCACCCGTTCTCGGCCTGGAACATCCAGTGATGCTTCTCCAGGGCCGCCGTGATCTGGATGAATATGTCCTGGCTCACCGGGTCCGGCTCCCCGGTCGCCTCGACCCGCTCCCGCATCCGCGCGATCACCGCGCCCAGTGCCTCGACGAGCGCGCTCACGGCGGTCGTGTCGTCGACCCACCCCTCGGGCGTCACGCCGATGCCGCTGCCGACGGCCACCGTCGCGGCCCGCCCGTCCGGCGGGACGCCCAGGGCCGCGGCACGCTCGGCCACGGTGTCGGAATACGTCCGCGCGGTGTCGACGACCTCGTCGAGCTGGAGATGCACGGACCGGAAGCGCGGCCCCACCACGTTCCAGTGGATCTGCTTCGCCACGAGGGCGAGGTCCACCAGATCGACGAGCGCGCCCTGCAGCGCCTCGGACACGGTCTTCAGGCTCGCGTCCGACAACGGGCTCTTCACGACGTACATCCGCACCTCCGTGGACTGTTCCCCGGCCATCCCCTCAACGATGACGGCCGCACGCCGCACGGGCAAACGCACGCAAACCGGACGAGACGACGGACCCGACAACCGAACCATACGACTGAACGCGACTACCGAGCCCGACCACCAAAGCCAACGACCGCACCCAACAACCGCACCCGACCACCAAACCCGTACCGGGACAAGCGAAAACCCCGACCGACTCTCCTCCGGATCTCCCGGAGAACCCCGGCCGGGGCCTCACCACATCCCGGCGCCCGATCAGCGCCGCTCGTTCATGCCACGTACGCGCGGAGCGTCACGCGGCGACGACGTCCACCGCTTCGGCGGGCGCCTTGATCGTCACCCGTTCCGGTGGCACACCGGTCACCGAAACGGAGCCCAGCATCGGTCGCACCGGCGTGGGCACGGGCTCGCTGGGGGTGGCCGCAGCAGACTGGGCCAATTCGGCGAGGGCGAGCTCGTCGCTCACTTCCCGCATGAGCTCGGACATCCGTACGTCCAGCGCGTCGCAGATGGCGGAGAGCAGCTCGGAGGAAGCCTCCTTCTGCCCCCGCTCCACCTCGGAGAGATAGCCGAGTGAGACTCGGGCGGACGAGGAGACTTCGCGCAGAGTACGGCCCTGGCGCTGGCGCTGCCGACGCAGCACGTCACCCAGCAGGCGACGGAGCAGAATCATCGGTGGCTCCCTCCTCGGACCGCGTAGCCGCATCCATTACGCCCCACCGTACCGCCTTGCGCCGCGGCCGTGCGGGGAGCGATGTCGTGTTCACTCAGGGCTGCAAACATCAAAACCCCCCGTTCCGTTCCGTATCCTGTGCCCGCTCATTCCCAGTCTGTTCGCCCGCAAGCTCCTTCAGGAGCAGTGCGAGTACGCTCCGTACACTCTCTCTACGAATTTCCGCGCGGTCGCCGTTCAACCGCAGACCCTCCACTTTTCCGCCGCCGGCAGAACCGGAATCCGGTGCGAACGGGCCGTCCACGGCGACGAAGACCGTCCCGACGGCCTGTCCGTCCTGCGGGTCGGGACCCGCCACACCGGTGGTCGCGATGCCCCAGTCCGCGCCGAGCGCCTTGCGGACGCCGACCGCCATCTGGGCCGCGACCTGCGGGTCCACCGCTCCCTGCGCCGCCAGCAAGGTGGCGTCGACGCCGAGCAGCTCCTGCTTCAGTTCGGTGGCGTAGGCCGTCACCGAGCCCCGGAAGACCTTGGACGCCCCGGGCACCGATGTGATGTCCGCCGCAACGAGGCCACCGGTCAGCGACTCCGCGACGGCGAGCGTCTCGCCCTTCACTGTGAGTAGTCGCACCACGTCGGTGGCCGTGGAACTCACGCTTCCTTCTCCTCCAACGCGGCCTTGCGCTCGGCGATTCCCTGCCTGCGCAGCACAATGGCCTGTTTCACATAGTCCAGCCCGGTCACCACGGTCAGCACGACCGCCGCGGCCATCACCCACCACCGCAGGGTGGCCAGCCACCCCGTCAGCGCCAGCACGTACATGCCCACGGCCACGCCCTGGGTGAGCGTCTTGAGCTTGCCTCCGCGGCTGGCCGGGATGACGCCGTACCGGATGACGAGGAAACGCAGCAGGGTGACGCCCAGTTCCCGGCCGAGGATCACGCCGGTCACCCACCACGGCAGATCGCCGAGGGCGGACAGACAGATCAGCGCCGCTCCCATGATCGCCTTGTCGGCGATGGGGTCGGCGATCTTCCCAAAGTCCGTGACCAGGTTGTAGGTGCGCGCCAGGTGACCGTCGAAGAGGTCGGTGATCATGGCGATGGCGAAGGCGGCCCAGGCCAGGGAGCGCCACGCCGGGTCGTAGCCGCCGTCCGCGAGCATCAGCGCGACGAACGCCGGCACGAGGATCAGCCGGAGCATGGTCAGCAGGTTGGCGATGTTCCAGACGCTGGCCTGGTTCACGGCCGCGGCGGCCAGTTTCGCGCCCCGCGCGGGCCGGTCGTCGTCCTGGGCGTCGGCACCGGTCCCCGCCGCCCCCGCCGCGTCCTCGCGGACGAGGGCCTCACCCGCGACGGCTCCGGGTGCCGCGGTCTCGGCCGACGGCACGGGCGCGTGTCCCGCCACCGCTCCGGGAGCCTTCTGGGCGGCCTTGGACGCCGCACCGGCGGCGGCTCTCCTCGCGCCGGAGGAGCCTCCCGCCGCGGATGCCGGGACACCGGTCATCTGCCCGCCTCCTCACTCGACGAAGGCGACGCGAACGAGCCGGGGAGCGGCTCGGCCACCAGGTCGACACCTTCCGTACCGACCACCTTCGCCTCGACCATACGGCCGACGGTCAGCCCCGCGCCGCTCGTGAGGAGCACCTGGCCGTCCGTCTCGGGCGCCTGGTGGGCCGCACGGCCGTGGACGCCGTCCTCCTCGTCGACGGACTCGACCAGGACGTGGACCGTCTCGCCGACCCGCTCCTCGGCGCGCTGCGAGACGAGTTCCTCGGCGAGCCGCGAGACGCGGGCCAGGCGCTCGGCGACGACGTCCTCGTCGAGCTTGTTGTCGTAGCCGGCCGCTTCCGTGCCCTCCTCGTCGGAGTAGCCGAAGACGCCGATGGCGTCCAGGCGGGCGCCGTTCAGGAAGCGCTCCAGCTCGGCGAGATCGGCCTCACTCTCCCCGGGGAAGCCGACGATGAAGTTGGAGCGCACACCGGCCTGAGGGGCCTTGGCGCGGATGGTGTCGAGCAGTTCCAGGAAGCGGTCGGTGTCGCCGAAGCGGCGCATCGCGCGCAGCACGCCGGGCGCGGAGTGCTGGAAGGACAGGTCGAAGTAGGGCGCGACCTTCGGGGTCGAGGTCAGCACGTCGATGAGGCCGGGGCGCATCTCGGCCGGCTGGAGGTAGCTGACGCGCACGCGCTCGATGCCGTCGACCTCGGCGAGCTCCGGCAGCAGCGACTCCAGCAGGCGGATGTCGCCCAGGTCCTTGCCGTAGGAGGTGTTGTTCTCGGAGACCAGCATCACCTCCTTCACGCCCTGCTCGGCGAGCCACCGCGTCTCGTTCAGGACGTCGGAGGGCCGGCGCGAGATGAAGGAGCCACGGAAGGACGGGATGGCGCAGAAGGTGCAGCGCCGGTCGCAGCCGGAGGCCAGCTTCACGGAGGCCACCGGGGAGCCGTCCAGACGGCGGCGCAGGGGCGCGCGCGGGCCGGAGGCCGGGGCGAGGCCCTCCGGGAGGTCGGCCGGGGCGTGCCCGGGCAGCGCGACCTCCGTGGCGGACTCCTGCCGCTCTGCCGGGCTGATCGGCAGCAGCTTGCGCCGGTCGCGCGGGGTGTGCGAGGCGTGGATGCCGCCGTTGAGGATGGTCTGGAGGCGGTCGGAGATGTCGGCGTAGTCGTCGAAGCCGAGCACGCCGTCGGCTTCGGGCAGGGCCTCGGCGAGTTCCTTGCCGTACCGCTCGGCCATGCAGCCCACCGCCACGACGGCCTGGGTTCTGCCGTGCCCCTTGAGGTCATTGGCCTCCAGGAGGGCGTCGACGGAGTCCTTCTTGGCGGCCTCGACGAAGCCGCAGGTGTTCACGACGGCGACGTCGGCTTCCTCGGCGTCCTCCACGAGCTGCCAGCCGTCCGCCTCCAAACGGCCTGCGAGCTCCTCCGAGTCCACCTCGTTACGGGCGCAGCCAAGGGTGACGAGTGCGACGGTACGGCGTTCAGGCATGGGCTCAAGAGTACTTCGTCTCGCTGACACCCCACGTCGACGGGGTTGGCCGATCACGGCCAACCCCGTACTCGCCGCACTCCTTCGGGCTGGTCACCCGGCCTCGGGGTCGCCCTTGGTGTACGTCAGGCGTTCGACGGCGCCGGGCTGGAAGTCGTCCTCGATCTTCTTGCCGTTGACGAAGAGGTCGATCGCACCCGCGTCCCCGAGGACGAGGTGGATCTTGGAGCTGTCCTGGAAGGTCTTGGAGTCGCCCTGCTTGAGGACTCCGTCGAACAGCATGCGGTTGTTGTGGTCCCGGGCGGCGATCCAGCTGCGGCCGTCGACGGCGGCCACCTGGACCGTCACCTTGTCCTGCGGCGCGGCAGCGATGGCGCTGTCGGACGGTTCGGGCTCGGGATCGGCGGGCTTCTTGGTCTTGGTGGTCGGGGAGGCGGAGTCGCTGGGCGTGGAGCCCTCGGCGACGTTCGCCTCGCTGCCGCCGTCGTCACCGCCCTGGAACATGGTGAAGCCGACGAAGCCGATCACGGCGACGATCGCGGCGACCATCGCCGCGGTCCAGTTGGGCCCCCGCCGCTCGGGACGGATGCGCTCCGCCTCGAACAGGGGAGCCGCAGGGGTCGGTGCCGGGCGCCCGCCGTGCTCCTCGCCGTACTGGGCGAGCAGGGGCTCCGGGTCGAGGTGGACGGCCTTGGCGAGGGTCCGGATGTGCCCACGGGCGTAGACGTCACCGCCGCAGGGGGTGAAGTCGTCCGCCTCGATGGCGTGCACGATGTTCATGCGGACCCGGGTGGCGCTGCTGACGTCGTCGACGGTCAGCCCGGCGGCGATACGAGCCTGCTGCAGGGCACGGCCGATGGAGGGGCGGGCTTCCTCGCGGTCTGCTTCGACGCGCTCGTCTTCGAACGGACGCTCGTCTTCAGGGGAGTTGCCGATGGACACGGGGGCGCCTTTCGAGCGTATAGCCGCCTGTGCTGGAGGTTCAGTCTAGGGGGGGTACAAAAGGGTGGGGCAACCGGGCGGTGTCACTTTGTACGCCATCGGAATGGCCCGACATTCCGATGGTGGGGTCACTGCTTTTCGCTTCGCTCAACTTGACGTACGCCGAAGGGAAACGGTTGCTCAATGATCCCTTACGGAAGAGTCACGATCAGGACACCCGATTGCCGTACACGCCAGGCGAGTCGACCGCCGTGTCCCGCTTCCCTACCCATCAGACTCCCCCCGGATCAGGGCGAGCACGCCATCCAGCTCATCAGGCTTCACAAGAACGTCACGAGCCTTCGAACCCTCGCTCGGCCCGACGATGTTCCGGGACTCCATGAGGTCCATCAGCCGCCCGGCCTTGGCGAAGCCGACGCGCAGCTTGCGCTGGAGCATGGACGTCGAGCCGAACTGCGTGGAGACGACCAGTTCGGCCGCCTGGCACAGCAGGTCGAGGTCGTCACCGATGTCCTCGTCGATCTCCTTCTTCTGCTTGGTGCCGACGACGACGTCGTCCCGGAAGACGGGCGTCATCTGCTCCTTGCAGTGCCGCACGACGCCCGCGATCTCCGCCTCGGTGACGAAGGCGCCCTGCATACGGGTGGGCTTGTTGGCCCCCATCGGCAGGAACAGCCCGTCGCCCTTGCCGATGAGCTTCTCGGCGCCGGGCTGGTCGAGGATGACCCGCGAGTCGGCGAGCGAGGAGGTGGCGAAGGCGAGCCGGGAGGGCACGTTCGCCTTGATCAGGCCGGTGACGACGTCCACCGAGGGCCGCTGTGTGGCGAGCACCAGGTGGATGCCGGCCGCGCGCGCGAGCTGCGTGATGCGCACGATGGCGTCCTCGACGTCCCGGGGCGCCACCATCATCAGGTCGGCCAGCTCGTCCACGATCACCAGCAGGTAGGGGTACGGCTGGAGCTCGCGCTCGCTGCCCTCGGGGGGCTTGACCTTGCCCTCGCGCACGGCCTTGTTGAAGTCGTCGATGTGCCGGTAGCCGTAGGCGGCCAGGTCGTCGTAGCGCAGGTCCATCTCGCGTACGACCCACTGGAGCGCCTCGGCGGCGCGCTTGGGGTTGGTGATGATCGGCGTGATCAGGTGCGGGATGCCCTCGTAGGCGGTCAGCTCGACCCGCTTGGGGTCGACGAGGATCATCCGGACGTCCTCCGGGGTCGCCCGCATCATGATCGAGGTGATCAGGCAGTTGATGCAGGAGGACTTGCCGGAGCCGGTGGCACCGGCGACCAGCATGTGCGGCATCTTCGCCAGCGAGTGCATGACGTAGCCGCCCTCGACGTCCTTGCCGAACGCGACCAGCATCGGGTCGTCGTCCTCCGCGGACTCCGCCAGACGCAGCACGTCACCGAGGTTGACCATCTCCCGGTCGGTGTTCGGGATCTCGATGCCGACCGCGGACTTGCCGGGGATGGGGCTGATGATCCGCACGTCCGGGCTGGCGACGGCGTAGGCGATGTTCTTGGCCAGCGCGGTGATCCGCTCGACCTTCACGGCGGGGCCGAGTTCGACCTCGTAGCGCGTGACCGTCGGCCCGCGCGTGAAGCCGGTGACCCGGGCGTCGACCTTGAACTCGGTGAAGACGGTGGTCAGCGCGGCGACTATGGCGTCGTTGGCGGCGCTGCGGGCCTTGCCCGGGCCGCCGCGCTCCAGCAGGTCCAGCGAGGGCAGCGCGTACGTGATGTCGCCGGAGAGCTGCAGCTGCTCGGCGCGCGGGGGCAGGTCGCGGGGCTTGGACGGTGGGGCCTTGGTGAGGTCCCGGACGCCCGCCCGGGGCTTCTGCGGCGCGGGCTCGTCCTGCTGCGGCCGGTCCGGCCGGGGCGGGTCCTGCTGGGGCCGGGCGGCCGGGACCGGCGTCGGCGTGGTCGGCTCCTGGTCGCCCGCCCGCACGCCCTGGGTGAGGTCGGCGACGACCGGGGAGGGCGGCATGCCGTGCAGCACGGCGCCGTCGAGCGCCGCCGCGGCCGCGGCGGCGACGTCCACGGCGTCCCTGGGCCGGTCCATGTCGGGCTGCGGCACGGCCGAGCGCCGGGGACGGCCCCGGCGCCGCGTGAGGGCCTCCTCCTCGGCGCTCTCGGGGTCGTACGCCGCGGGCGCCGGCGCGCGCCTGCCGCGCGGGCGTGCGGGCAGCGCCCCGCGCCACTGCTCCTCGTAGCGCTCGTCGTCGTCCTCCCCGTAGCCGTACGCGTCCTCGGCCGGGTCGCGCAGGATGCCGAGGCGCACGCCGAGCAGCCGCAGCCGCTGCGGGATGGCGTTGACCGGCGTGGCCGTGACGACCAGCAGTCCGAAGACCGTCAGCAGCACCAGCAGCGGCACGGCCAGCACATCGCCCATGGTGTACGACAGCGGGGTCGCCATGGCCCAGCCGATCAGACCGCCGGCGTCCCTTATGGCCTGCATGCCGTCGGCGCGCGCGGGTGAGCCGCAGGCGATGTGGACCTGGCCGAGCACGCCGATGACGAGCGCGGACAGGCCGATGACGATGCGCCCGTTGGCCTCGGGCTTCTCCGGGTGGCGGATGAAGCGGACGGCGATGACGGCGAGCAGGATCGGCACCAGCAGGTCGAGCCGGCCGAAGGCACCGGTCACCAGGATCTCGACCAGGTCGCCGACGGGACCCTTCAGGTCGGCCCAGGTGCCGGCGGCGACGATCAGCGCGATGGCGAGCAGCAGCAGGGCGACGCCGTCCTTGCGGTGGGCCGGGTCGAGGTTCTTGGCGCCTTGCCCTATGCCGCGGAAGACGGCACCGACGGCGTGGGCCACGCCGAGCCACACGGCGCGCACGAGCCGGTAGACGCCCCCGGTGGGGCTGGGTGCCGGCCGGGGCGCGACTTTCCTGGCCGCGGCCTTCCTGGCGGGCGCCTTCTTCGCGGGAGCCTTTTTGGCAGCGGCCTTCTTCGCCGGGGCCTTCGCGGAAGCGGCCGCCTTCTTCGCCGGCGGCTTCTTGGCTGCGGAGGGACGTGAGGCCATGGGTGTGAGGTTACCGGGGGAGACGACGGGGGACACGTGTGCCTGCCGCTTCACCCGTTCGTGTCGCTCCGGGAGAGGCGCGAAACTGACGCGCGGTCATGGACGGGCAACGCCGCGTCCGCGTGCGTCAGTTCTGCGAGGAGACGTGGGAGGTGCTGCCGGTGCCGGGCTCCAGCGCGTCCAGCGCCCGCCGCAACCCCGTGAGCTTGCGCTCCAGATGAGCCGCCGTGGCCACCGCGGCGGCGTCCGTCGAATCGTCGTTGAGCTGCTTGGTCAGTGCTTCGGCCTGCTCCTCGACGGCGGCCAGCCGCGCGGAGAGCTCCGCGAGCAGCCCGGCCGACTCCTTGGCCTCGCCGTCCGCGTCCTTGCCGCCGCCCTCCAACTGCAGCCGCAGCAGCGACGCCTGCTCACGCAGCTGGCAGTTCTTCATGTACAGCTCGACGAAGACGGAGACCTTCGCGCGCAGCACCCACGGGTCGAACGGCTTGGAGATGTAGTCGACCGCGCCCGCCGCATAGCCCCGGAAGGTGTGGTGCGGGCCGTGGTTGATCGCCGTGAGGAAGATGATCGGGATGTCCCGGGTCCGCTCGCGCCGCTTGATGTGCGCGGCTGTCTCGAAGCCGTCCATGCCCGGCATCTGGACGTCCAGCAGGATCACCGCGAAGTCGTCCGTGAGCAGCGCTTTGAGCGCTTCCTCCCCGGACGATGCCCGCACCAGCGTCTGATCGAGCGCAGAGAGGATCGCCTCCAGCGCAAGCAGATTCTCCGGCCGGTCATCGACCAGGAGGATCTTGGCCTTCTGCACCATGGCCCGCCCTCCTCGCCCCGGCTTGGGGCCTCCCCTGTCCGCAGGACCTGAGGATGCACCGGTGGGTGCCACCTCAGCGGACGACTCCCTGGCGCCGTCCGTCCTTGTGCCGGTCATCGTAGCCGCACCCCGCCCGTCGCCACACCCTGTCACCGTGATGTCACTGTGCACATAGCAGAAACGCAGCAGGAGACCAGAAGGTTCCCCGGAACTCGTACTTCTACACGACTATGCGCACACCGAGTCGGCAACTGCGAGTGCACACCGAACCTTCCCGGCACGGTCGCGCAACGGTCCACGGATCCCCTCATTCCGCGCGCATCCACTGTTCCATCACCGTCAGCAGGTGATCGGGGTCGACCGGCTTCGTGACGTAGTCGGAGGCCCCCGACTCGATCGCCTTCTCGCGGTCGCCCTTCATCGCCTTGGCCGTCAGCGCGATGATCGGCAGCCCGGCGAATTGCGGCATCCTGCGGATCGCCGTGGTCGTCGCGTACCCGTCCATCTCGGGCATCATGATGTCCATCAGCACGACCGCCACGTCGTCGTGCTGCTCCAGGACCTCGATGCCCTCACGCCCGTTCTCGGCGTACAGCACGGACAGGCCGTGCTGCTCCAGCACGCTGGTCAGCGCGAAGACGTTGCGGATGTCGTCGTCGACGATCAGGACCTTCTCACCGCCGAACCGGATGCCCCGCCGCGGTCGCGGCGCCGCCTCCTGCTCGGCGGGCACCCACTGCTCGGGCTGCGCCGGGCGCGCCTGCAGCTCGGGCATCCGGCGCCGCCGCCGGAACAGGGCCGCCGGCCCGTTCTGCGTCTCGCGGTACGACTTCACCTCGGCCGGCGTCTCGACCTCCGCGTCCGACAGCTCGGCCTTCGACGCCACCAGGTCGCCGGCCTCCAGGGCGGGGAGCTGCTGCTGGTAGCCCTGCGGCGGCAGCTCGCTCGGGTGCAGCGGCAGGTACAGCGTGAACGTCGAGCCGCGGCCCGGCTCGCTCTGGGCGTGGATCTCACCGCCCAGCAGCTGCGCGATCTCCCGCGAGATGGACAGCCCCAGACCCGTACCGCCGTACTTGCGGCTGGTCGTGCCGTCGGCCTGCTTGAACGCCTCGAAGATCACCCGCATCTTGCTGGAGGCGATGCCGATGCCGGTGTCGGTCACGGAGAACGCGATCAGCCCGGCGTCCGGGTCGGTCAGCGACCCCGTCTCCAGCAGCTGCTCCCGGATCTTCTGCGGCACGTCGTCCCGCGCCGGCCTGATGACCAGCTCCACCGAACCCGAATCGGTGAACTTCACCGCGTTGGACAGCAGGTTGCGCAGCACCTGCAGCAGCCGCTGCTCGTCGGTGTGCAGCGTGGCGGGCAGCTCCGGCGAGACCCGCACGGACAGGTCCAGGCCCTTCTCCGCGGTCAGCGGCCGGAACGTCGCCTCCACGTAGTCCACGAGCTGGACGAGCGCGATCCGCGTCGGGGAGACGTCCATCTTGCCCGCCTCGACCTTCGACAGGTCGAGGATGTCGTTGATGAGCTGGAGCAGGTCCGAACCGGCCCCGTGGATCGTCTCGGCGAACTCCACCTGCTTCGGGGAGAGGTTCCCCTCGGCGTTGTCCGCGAGCAGCTTGGCCAGGATCAGCAGCGAGTTCAGCGGCGTGCGCAGCTCGTGCGACATGTTCGCGAGGAACTCGCTCTTGTAGCGCATCGACACCGCGAGCTGCTCGGCGCGCTCCTCCAGGACCTGCCGCGCCTCCTCGATCTCGGTGTTCTTCACCTCGATGTCGCGGTTCTGCTGGGCCAGCAGCTCGGCCTTCTCCTCCAGTTCGGCGTTGGACGCCTGCAGGGCCTTCTGCCGCTGCTCCAACTCGGCCGAGCGCTCACGCAGTTGCTCGGTCAGCTCCTGCGACTGCGCCAGCAGCAGCTCCGTCTTGGTGTTGACGGAGATGGTGTTGACGCTGGTCGCGATCATCTCCGCGATCTGGTTCAGGAAGTCCTTCTGGATCTGCGTGAACGGCGTGAACGACGCCAGCTCGATGACGCCGAGGACCTTCCCCTCGAACAGCACCGGCAGCACGATCACCTGCGCGGGCGGCGCCTCGCCGAGCCCCGAGGAGATCTTCAGATAGCCACTGGGCGCGTTCTCCACCAGGATCGTGCGCTTCTCCGTGGCGGCCGTCCCGATCAGCGCCTCACCGGGCCGGAACGACGTCGGCATGGAGCCCATCGAGTAGCCGTAGGAGCCCAGCATGCGCAGCTCGTACTGGTCCTCGTCCGCGGCATTCACGTCCTCGCCGTCGACCAGCGGCATGGCCAGGAAGAACGCGCCGTGCTGGGCCGAGACCACCGGCGTCAGCTCGCTCATGATCAGCGAGGCCACGTCCTCCAGGTCCCGCCGGCCCTGCATCAGCGCCGAGATGCGGGCCAGGTTGCCCTTGAGCCAGTCCTGCTCCTTGTTGGCGATCGTGGTGTCGCGCAGGTTGGCGATCATCTTGTTGATGTAGTCCTGGAGTTCCTGGATCTCCCCGGACGCGTCCACGTCGATCTTCAGGTTCAGATCGCCCCGGGTCACCGCCGTCGCCACGCGCGCGATGGCCCGCACCTGCCGGGTGAGGTTCCCGGCCATCTCGTTCACGGACTCGGTCAGGTCCCGCCAGGTGCCGTCCACGTCCCGCACCCGCGCCTGGCCGCCCAGCTGGCCTTCCGTACCCACCTCGCGGGCCACCCGGGTGACCTCCTCGGCGAAGGAGGACAGCTGGTCGACCATCGTGTTGATGGTCGTCTTCAGTTCCAG
Source organism: Streptomyces sp. XY006 (assembly GCF_002237655.1). Classification (GTDB taxonomy): domain Bacteria; phylum Actinomycetota; class Actinomycetes; order Streptomycetales; family Streptomycetaceae; genus Streptomyces; species Streptomyces levis. The sequence continues at coordinate 7,197 of NZ_NOKT01000010.1, read as the reverse complement.
GATCTCGCCCCGGGCGTCGATGTCGATCTTCTTGCTCAGGTCGCCCTTGGCGATCGCCGTGGTGACCAGGGCGATGTTGCGCACCTGCCCGGTCAGGTTGGACGCCATCTGGTTCACGGACTCGGTCAGGTCCTTCCACGTGCCGGCCACACCCGGCACGTGCGCCTGCCCGCCGAGGATGCCGTCCGTGCCCACCTCGCGGGCCACCTTGGTGACCTGCTCGGCGAACGAACTCAGCGTCTTCACCATCGTGTTGATCGTGTCGGCGAGCTGAGCGACCTCACCGCGGGCCTCGATGGTGACCTGCCGCGTCAGGTCACCGTTGGCGACCGCCGCCGAGACCTGGGAGATGTTGCGCACCTGAGTGGTGAGGTTCTTGGCCATCAGGTTGACGTTGTCGCTCAGGTCCTTCCAGATGCCCGTGACACCCGGCACGTGCGCCTGGCCGCCCAGGATGCCCTCGGTGCCCACCTCACGGGCCACCCGGGTCACCTGCTCGGCGAAGGAGGACAGCTGGTCGACCATCGTGTTGACGGTCGTCACCAGCTCCAGGATCTCGCCCTTGGCGTCGACCGTGATCTTCTTCGACAGATCGCCCCGGGCCACCGCGGTGGTGACCTCGGCGATGTTGCGCACCTGGATGGTCAGGTTGTTCGCCATGCCGTTCACGGACTGGGTGAGGTCCTTCCAGGTGCCGGAGACGCCCTGCACCTCGGCCTGACCGCCCAGGATGCCCTCCGTACCCACCTCACGGGCCACTCGCGTGACCTCCTGGGCGAACGACGACAGCTGGTCCACCATCGTGTTCAGGGTGTTCTTCAGCTCCAGGATCTCCCCGCGCGCGTCCACGGTGATCTTCTGGGACAGGTCACCCCGGGCCACCGCGGTCGCCACCTGGGCGATGTTGCGCACCTGCGCGGTGAGGTTGCCGGCCATGCCGTTCACCGAGTCGGTCAGATCGCGCCACACACCGGCCACGCCGGGCACCTGCGCCTGACCGCCCAGCCGCCCGTCCGTGCCCACCTCGCGGGCCACCCGGGTCACCTGGTCGGCGAAGGCCGAGAGCTGGTCGACCATCGTGTTGATGGTGTTCTTCAGCTCCAGGATCTCCCCGCGGGCGTCCACGTCGATCTTCTGCGACAGGTCACCCCGGGCCACGGCCGTCGTCACCTGCGCGATGTTGCGCACCTGGGAAGTGAGGTTGCCGGCCATCGAGTTGACGGAGTCGGTGAGCTCCTTCCAGGTGCCCGACACGCCGTCGACCCGGGCCTGACCGCCGAGCCGGCCCTCCGTGCCCACGTCCCGGGCCATCCGCGTCACCTGGTCGGCGAAGCTCGACAGCTGGTCCACCATCGTGTTCACGGTGTTCTTCAGCTTGAGCATCTCGCCGGAGACGTCGACCGTGACCTTCTGCGACAGGTCGCCGTTGGCCACCGCCGTCGTCACCTGGGCGATGTTGCGCACCTGACCGGTGAGGTTGCGGAACGCCGTGTTGACTGAGTCCGTCAGGTCCTTCCACGTCCCCGCCGCGCCCGGCACCTGCGCCTGACCGCCCAGCTCACCCTCGACACCGATCTCCCGCGCCACGCGCGTCACTTCGGCACCGAAGGAGGACAGCTGGTCCACCATCGTGTTGACGGTGTTCTTCAGCTCCAGCATCTCGCCGGCCACGTCGACGGTGACCTTCTGCGACAGATCACCGTTGGCCACCGCCGTCGTCACGGCCGCGATGTCCCGCACCTGGGTGGTCAGGTTCCGGAAGACCGTGTTCACCGAATCGGTGAGGTCCTTCCACGTCCCCGCCGCGCCCGGCACGTTCGCCTGACCCCCGAGCCGCCCCTCGGCACCGACCTCGTTGGCCACGCGCGTGACCTCGTCCGCGAAGATCCGCAGCGTCTCGGTCATCTGGTTGATCGTGTCGGCGAGCTGCGCGACCTCGCCACGCGCGGGCACGGTCACCTTGCGCGACAGGTCACCGTTGGCGACCGCCGTCGTCACCTCCGCGATCCCGCGCACCTGGGCCGTGAGGTTCCCGGCCATGGTGTTCACCGAATCCGTCAGTTCTTTCCACACCCCGTCGACCCCGGGCACCTGCGCCTGACCGCCCAGCGCGCCCTCGGTGCCCACCTCACGGGCCACCCGGGTCACCTCGGAGGAGAACGCCGACAGCTGGTCCACCATCGTGTTGACGGTGTTCTTCAGCTCCAGCATCTCACCGGCCACCTGCACGGTGACCTTCCGCGACAGATCACCCTTGGCGACCGCCGTCGTCACCAGCGCGATGTCCCTCACCTGAGCGGTCAGCCGGTTCGCCATCGTGTTGACGGAGTCGGTGAGGTCACGCCACGAACCCGACATGCCACGCACGCGTGCCTGCCCGCCCAGCTTGCCCTCGGTGCCCACCTCACTGGCCACGCGCGTGACCTCGTCGGTGAACGTCGACAGCTGGTCGACCAGGTTGTTGACGGTCCGCCCGACCTTCAGGAACTCGCCCCGCAGCGGCTGGCTGTTCCCGTCCGTCGCCTGCGTGCGCAGCTCCATGCGCGGCGACAGATCACCCTCGGCCACCGCCGACAGCACCCGGCCGACCTCGGAGACCGGCCGCACCAGGTCGTCCACCAGGGCGTTCGAGTTGTCGATCGCGGTCGCCCAGGAGCCCTCGCAGGCACCCGTCTCCAGCCGCTCGGTCAGCTTGCCCTCACGGCCCACCATGCGCCGCACCCGGGACAGCTCACCCGTCAGATGCAGATTGCGGTCGGCCACCTCGTTGAAGACCGCCGCGATCTCGGCCATCACGCCGTCGCCGGACACCGTGAGCCGCTTGCGGAAGTTGCCGTCCCGCATGGACACCAGGGCCGCCATCAGCCGGTTCAGGGCCGCCGTGTCCACCTCGGTCGTGCCGTTGCGCGTTTTTCCCTGGTGGCTCGGGGACTGTCCGCCCTTCGCGCGCGTCTTCGTGCCACGCGTCGCTGCGCCAGACTCCACTGTGTCCCTCCCGCAGGGGTCGACCGTCACTCTGTGCTCGCGGTACCGCCAGGCGTACCAGTTACTACTGCGTATTCTCTGCCCTGCACACCGGGCCCGTCCCAGGGGGCTGCTGCCCGCCGTACGCCTTGTGCACTCAGCCTGCCCGGACCTTCACAAGAAGCTTGCCCAGTGTTTCACCCCGGCCGAACCAGGCCATAACAGTTCGGCAGCTTCGCACATCGTCCGCACACCCTCCGGACGGAAACACTGCAGACCGGCATCCGCACGGACCGCGAAGGTAAGTAACCTTGCATCCGGCTGTCCAGCCACGCCGGTCCGTCCGGCCTGGGCGGTGGCACGAAGACGAGCGGGCATCGGAGGGGCGGCCGCACACATGACCACCGGACTGATCCCGGGGGGACAGCCCCCGGACCCCCGGCCGACGGACAGCCTGCCGCAACAGCGGCGTGAGCCGGACGGCCACGCAGCCCAGCACGTCGAGAACCGGTCGAGGAGTTCTGTGATCACCGCGCGCGCGGCCGCCAGTTTCGAGCCCGTCGGGCGCTCGGTCGCGAGCGCCCGCTCCTTCGTCCGCGACACACTCCAGGGCTGGGGCTTCGCCGACATCGTCGACGACGCCGTGGTTCTCACCAGCGAACTGGTGACCAACGCCGTGGTCCACGCCGGCACCTCCGCCGACGTGCTGTGCCTGCGCAGCGACGAGGGCGTACGCATCGAGGTCGCCGACCGGTACCCCGAGCGCGAGATCCCGCTGCAGGGCGCGGCGGTCAACATGGGCAACCCCGACCGCGAGGGCGGCCGCGGCCTCCAGCTCTGCGCGGCCCTCGCCGGCCGCTGGGGCGTCGAGTACACGCCCACCCACAAGACCGTCTGGTTCCGGCTCGACCTCCCCGCCCGCACGGTCGGCACCCGCGCCGCCGGCCCCGCCCTCCCGGCCGACCTCCTCCCCCTCGCCGACAGCCGGGTCCGCGTGGCCGTCGTCCAGGTCGACCGCACCGGCCACATCAGCGCCTGGAACGAGGACGCCGAGGAACTCTTCGGCTACCCGGCCGAGCAGGTCACCGGCAAGCCGCTCACCGACCTCGCCGCCTGGCCGCATACCCCCGGCACCAGCACGGGCATCGCCGAGGCCCTCCAGCTCTCCCGCTGGGAGGGCAGCTACGGCATCCGCGACGCCGCCGGCCGCGTCGCCCCCGTCTACGCCTCCCACCTGCGCGTCCGCGACACCGGCGGAGAGCCGTCAACCGTGTGCCTGCTGGTGAGGGACCACGAACGGGCCGTTCTGCAGACCCCCCTGCGCGTCCCCGCCTCCGACACCTCCAGCGGCTCCGAGGGCCAGAGCACCGACCCCTTCGAGGTGTTCATCGGCTCCCCCGCCCCCGACGACCTCGACGGCCTCCTCCAGCGCACGGTCGAACGCGCCCGCGACATGCTCGACGGCGACTCCGCCTTCCTGCTGCTCGCCACGGACGACGAGACGGAACTGGAGGTCCGCGCCTCCACCGGCCTCCCCTCGGCCCGCCAGCGCTTCGCCCGCGTCCCCGTCGAGGCGGGCACCGGCCGCTACGGCTCCGCCCGCATGCCCGCCGTCCACGACGACCTCACGGCGGTCTCCGGCGCGGTCCCCCTGCTCAACGGCACGGGCATGCGCTCGGTCGTCACGGTCCCGCTCAAGGTCGAGGGCCGCCTCACCGGCTCCCTCGGCGTCGCCGCCGAGGCCCCCGGCCGCTACTCCAACGAAGAGGCCCTGCGCCTGCAGTTCGCCGCCGACCGCATCGCCCTGGCCGTCGAATCGGCCCGCCTCGGCGAACTGGAACGCCTGCGCCGCGGCTCCCTCAGCTTCCTGGTCGAGGCCTCCGACCTGCTCGCCGGCACCCTGGACCGCGACCAGACGCTGGCCCTGATGGCCCAGATGACCGTCCCGACCCTCGCCACCTGGTGCGCCGTCTACACGATCGCCGACCAGGCCTCCGAGCCGTACCTCTCCTACGTCCTGCACGAGGACGAGGAACTCATCGACGGCATCAAGTCCCTGCTGTCGAAGGTCCCCCCGCCCGACCCGGTCCCCACCCCGGGCGCCCGCGTCTGGACGGCCCCCGCCGAGGTCGCGCACCAGGCCGCCCTGCGCACCTCCATGCGCAGCCTCGGCCTCAGCGGCGGGCCCAGCCACCAGATCACCCCCGGCATCGGCCCCACCCTCGCCACCGCCTCAGCCGTCGGCGGCGAGACGGTCGTCCTGCCCCTGGTCGCCCGCAACCGCGTCATCGGCATGCTCACCCTCGGCAAGCCCACCGACGAGCACTTCCGCCAGGAGATCCTGGAACTCGCCGAGGACCTCTCCCGCCGAGCCGCCCTGGCCCTGGACAACGCCCGCCTCTACTCCGAGCGCACGGCCATCAGCCAGTCCCTCCAGCGCAGCCTCCTCCCCCCGGAGCTCCCCACGATCGAGGGCGTCGAGGTCGAGGTCATCTACCGCGCCGCCGGCGAGGGCAACGAGGTCGGCGGCGACTTCTACGACGTCTTCCCCATCCGCGACGGCGCCTACGGCTTCGCCATCGGCGACGTCTGCGGCACGGGCCCGAACGCGGCCGCGGTGACCGGCCTGGCCCGGCACGCCCTGCGCCTCCTCGCCCGCGAGGGCCTCAGCGGCCCCACGGTCCTGGAACGCCTCAACTCCGCCATCCTCGACGAAGGCGCCCGCAGCCGCTTCCTCACCCTCCTCTACGGCGAGATGCGGCCCCAGGAGGACGGCAGCGCCGAGCTGAAGGTCGTCTGCGCCGGCCACCCCCTGCCGCTGCGCCTGCGCCAGGACGGCACGGTCGAACCGGCCGCCGAACCCCAGCCGCTCCTCGGCGTCATCGAGGACCTGGAGCTCTACGAGCAGACGGTCACGCTCGACCCGGGCGATGTCCTGCTGTGCGTCACGGACGGCGTCACCGAACGCCGCGAGGGCACCCGCATGCTCGGCGACGACGGACTCGCCGACGTCCTGACGACCTGCACGGGCCTCACGGCCGGCGCGGTCGCGGCCCGCATCATGCGCGCGGTGGAACGCTTCGCGTCGGACGCCCCGTCCGACGACATGGCGATCCTCGCGATGCGCGTCCCGGGCCCCCACAAGGACTAGGGCCGACTAGGGCCACAAGGACTGGGACAACGAAAAAGGCCCCACCCTGACGGGTGGGGCCTTTTCTACTGGAGCCCCCAAACGGAATCGAACCGTTGACCTTCTCCTTACCATGGAGACGCTCTGCCGACTGAGCTATAGGGGCCTGTTGCTCTGCGGATTTGCCCCGCGGCAACGGAATAGATCATACCCCGAACGGACCCGTGCTCCCAACCACGTCAGAAGGCGGGCTGGAGCAGTCCTCCGAGGGCATTGCACGCGGACACGATCCGCTGCATGTCCCGCTTGGTGAGTGCGGCGTGCACCGGCAGCGCGAGCGTCTCGTCGGCGGCTCGCTCCGTCTCCGGCAGGGACACACAACGCCGGAACTCGGGCAGCCGGTGCACCGGTGTCTTCACCGGCACCCGGGCCTCAACTCCCCTGGCGCGCACGGCCCGAGCGAAGGCGTCCCGGTCGGGCCGCCCATTGCCCGGCACCCGCACGACGTACTGCTGATACGTGTGCCCGTCCCCGTCGTCCGGCGTCCGCACGCCCCGCAGTTTCGCGTCGAGATACGCCGCGCGCTCCCGACGCTGGGCTATCTCGTCATAGGGCGCCTCGGACTCGCCCTGCTCCAGGACGAGCAGTCCGTGCCGCTGACCCACGCCGTGCAGCCGGGCGATGTCGGCGAGCCGGCCGAAGCGGTGCACGACGACGACGGCCGCGGTCCGCGGAGTCACCGCCGCTTCCACCGCGGAGGCATCAAGGCAGTAGGTGACGGGATCTATGTCGGCGAACACCGGCAACGCCCCAGCCATGGCCACGGCCTCCGCGACCTCGACGTTCCCGAAGGCCGGCACGACGACCTCGTTACCGAGTCCGACACCGGCGGCCCTGAGCATTGCAGCAGTACCCATGCTGTGCATCGTGATTGCGCAACGTGAACTTCAAGTGACGCACAACAAAAAAGGGTCGGACCCGGAAACAAAGTTCCGGGTCCGACCCTTTCAATGATTGTTCGGCGGCGTCCTACTCTCCCACAGGGTCCCCCCTGCAGTACCATCGGCGCTGTAAGGCTTAGCTTCCGGGTTCGGAATGTAACC